>NZ_CAKTVX010000021.1 GCF_934630525.1 uncultured Slackia sp. | reverse complement strand
TCGGGGATGGTCACCGCGAAGCACTCGTTTTTCTTCATGAACCACGGCGTTGCGGCGAGAATCGCTCCGGAGAGTAAAACAATTGCGATAAGAAACACCATCAGGGTGAGGGAATCAGTCATTGCCGACCTCCTTTTGGGACAAGCTGCCTTTGCTTCTTGAGTCCCTTTCACTTTCAAATGCACGTTTGACCTGGGATTTCGCGATAACTATGAAGCTTTCTGGTGTGCCGCCTCGCGCGCGATGCTCAAGAGCCAGACGATAAATCCCACTCGCCATTCGTTCGTCGTCTATGGTCTGATGGCTTGGCGCGCCGATGCTTTGCTCGTTTGCGATGAAAGCGCCCTTGCGCCCCCGCATGGCAACGTACCCCTCGTCCCGCAAGACGGCATACGCCTTGTTAACCGTGTGGAGATTGATGCCCAAATCAGCCGCAAGTTGGCGAACGCTCGGCAGACTATCGCCCGGGGAGAGCTCACCACGCGCGATTCCCTCGATGATTTGATCGCGAATCTGCAGGTAGATGGGGGCTTCGTCCGATTGATCGATTCGAATGATCACAGGTGCCTCCTCGCATAATTGATAGGTTTGATTTGCTGGGCGAGCCGGTTTCTCAGCGTATCTATTTTTGTTCTATTGGTAATATAACAGATAGAACAGCACGATGCAATCAGGCAGATGCCGAGGAGTTGCCCCGACAATCACGCGCCGGCGCAGAGCGAACAATCGAACGCGCGACCTCTATGCCGCGATGGAGGGGGGACGGCGCGCACGATGGTTTCCTTCACGAAAGCGCGTCTGAACGCGCGCAACCCTGATCTATGCCATGGTATAAGGCGCGACGGCGCGCACGACGGCGTCTTTCACCAAGGAATGCTTGTCGCCGTCTTCGACCCACACGATGAGGCTTGCGCGATAGCCGTACTCCATGGCCTCCGTGAAGAGCACCTGCGGCTCGCGCGACAGGCCTCCACCCACTTTTTGCGCTGCCTGACCTGCTGCCTTGGCAATCTTCGCGGCAACGGCGTCAAGGTCTGCGCCGCCCGTGGTGACAAGCAGGGGTACCACCACCTTCGTAAGCGGCGGCAAATGCGTGAGCGACGACTTGTTGATCACCGAGTTCGGCACCACCACGCGCTCGCCCGAAAGCGTTTCAAGCGAGGTGTGGCGCCAAGTAACGTCGCGCACGATACCGCGCTGACCGCCGACCTCGATGTAGTCACCCGGTTCCACAAGCCCGGTAATACTGACCTGCACGCCGCCGATCAGGTTCGAGAGCGTGTCCTGGAAGCCGAGCGAGATGGCGATGCCGCCAATGCCGAGCGCGGTGATCGCCGCAGAAACGTCAATTCCAAAACAGCTTGACAGCACCACGCTGATGCCGATGGCCCACACAGCGATGCGGGCAATGTTGATGAAGATGCTCGACGAGGGCAGCGGCGAATTGTCATGCGAGAGCACGCGGCGCAGCACCTTCGTCACAGCGCGAGCCACGAGCGCCGTGAAAGCGAGCGCAATCGCCACCGTCAGCGCAGTGGAAAGCCACTCGACGTGAACGACGCCCTGGATGATGTCATAGAGGTCGGATGTCTGCTCTTCGGGATCCATCTTCCTCCCCTACCGGCGCAGGGCTTCCGCATCACTCGCAGCGACCTGGGACTTCGTCTGGGCGGCGCATCCTTCCAAAAACAGCGTCACCGTGGTGCCGACGCCCAGCTCGCTTTGCACGTCCATATACGAGTTCGGCCCGAAGAACCCAACGATGCGGTCATGCACGTTCTTCACCGCGATGCCGATTCCCTTAGTTTCCTTGGGATGCATAATGCCCTGGCGCGCCTCCTCGGTCATGCCCGTGCCGTTGTCGCTCACGCGCAGATACACGTCGTCGCCCTCGACCTCGCCAGTCACCGTGATGGTGAGCTTGCCCTCGGAGGGCATAGCGTGCTGAACGGCGTTTTCCACCAGCGGCTGAATGAGGAACGACGGAACCATCATGTTCTCGCACTCGGGCGCCAAATCGACGTTGAGTTCCACGCGCTCGGCGCCGAAGCGCGCCACCTCAAA
>NZ_CAKTVX010000020.1 GCF_934630525.1 uncultured Slackia sp. | reverse complement strand
GAGTTCTACGATAACTACTGCTATTCCATTGCGGCGGCGAGCTATTTCGGCCTCATCTTCTTCACCGACGTCGCGAAGGCGAACCCCGTCCTGGCGACGCTGCTCGCCTTCGTCACCTTCGCCGTGTCCTTTCTGGCGCGCCCGTTCGGCTCGCTTCTGTTCGGGCACTTCGGCGATCGTTTGGGTCGCAAGAAAACCCTGGTCGCAGCGCTGATGATGATGGGCATCGCAACGTTTGTCGTGGGGCTGCTCCCGGGATATGACGTTCTCGGGCCCGCGTCGGTCGTGCTTCTGTGCGTTTGCCGCGCGCTTCAGGGCGTAGGCCTTGCGGGCGAGTGGTCGGGCGCCGCGCTCGTGGCGACCGAGAATGCGCCCGCAAGCAAGCGCGCGCTCTACGGAAGCTTCCCGAACCTCGGCGCGCCGATTGGGTTTTTCTGCGCGTACGGCGTGAACCTCGTGCTCGACACCGTGCTCACGACCGACCAGATGGTCGCGTTCGGCTGGCGCATCCCGTTTTTGCTCTCCATCTTCCTCGTCGTCGTCGGCCTCGTCGTGCGCCTGCGCATGGCCGAGACGCCCGTCTTCCAGAAGGCGGCCGCCGAAGATCGCGTCTCGAAGACCCCGCTGCTCGACCTTCGCCACCATTGGAAGCGCGTCGTTTTGGGCACCTGCGCGGTGAGCATCACCTACACGCTGTTCTACCTGCTCGGCACCTGGTCGCTTTCTTACGGCGTCTCCACGCTCGGCTTCTCTCAGCCGCAGTACCTCGGCTTCGAGCTTATCGCCGTGTTCTTCTTCGCCGCGTTCATCGTGGTGGGATGCCTTTGCGCCGACCGCCGCGGCCGCAAGCCGGTGCTCGTGGTCGCAACCGCGGCAACGCTTGTGTTCGGCCTGGTGAGCCCGCTGCTTCTCGGAAGCGGCACCGTTGCGGGCGTCATGGCGTTCCTCTGCGTCGGCTTCGTGTGCATGGGCGCGGTGTTCGGCCCGTGCGGGTCGTATCTGCCCGAGCTGTTCCCCGCGAACGTGCGCTACTCGGGCGCCGGTCTTTCCTACAATCTCGCCGCGATCGTGGGCGGCGCGTTCGCCCCGACCATCGCAAGCGCGCTCGTCATGAACTTCGGCCTGGGCGCCGTGGGCCTCTATCTCGCCGGCATGGCTGTGCTCTCGCTCGTAGCGCTTCTCTTCTTCAAGGAAAGCCGCGACATGGACTACGAGCGATAGGGAATTCCAAGTGGGGCAGCGCCGTCGCAGAGTGTTGCCCCACCGCTTATCGCGTGGGCAATTCGCTACCGGCACCTAAGTCCGTCGTGCGGCAGCAACAAGATCCGCGCGATGTCCGACGGCGACGCGGCCGCGCGGGATGTATCACCTGCGCCCCTGCGGCGTCTTGTGGTACCAGCTTGCCTTCGACCGCCATTTGCAATGAGCATTTCAAGTCTTTAGCTTTCGTTGGAAGCCTCGCCGTCTAAACCATGCTGTTGCTTAAACATGAGCTTTTGGTTCTCTATTTCCGCGCGCAGCTCTTCTTCGCTTGGAAGGCAAAGCTTGTACTTCGTTGCAAACAGTTGCTTGTTATCGTGCAAGACAGAGTACTTGGCGATTGTTTCGCTCGTCTCGGAACACAAAACAATGCCCAGCGTTGGGTTGTCATCCTTCCCTCGCTTCAAATCGTCGTACATGCGCACATACATGTCCATTTGGCCAACGTCTTGGTGGGTAATCTTGCTTGCTTTGAGGTCAATCAATACAAAACACTTCAAAATGTAGTTGTAGAAAACTAGGTCAATATAAAAATCATCCAGATCGGTCTTGATATGCTGCTGGCGCGCAACGAACGCGTACCCCTTCCCGAGTTCCATTAGGAACTTCTGCAGATTGATGATAATGGCCTCCTCCAGATCGCTCTCGAGATAGTCTTTATCTTGCGGCACGCCAAGGAATTCGGCTATAACGGGATTCTTCACGAATTCGAGTCGATTGGCCTGGTACTCGGTGGTTTTCACTTCCATTTCCGCAACAACCGGCTCTTTGTTTTGCGACATGAGCAGGCGATCGTAATAGAGCGTGCTTACGTTGCGATCGAGCGTGCGCACGCTCCACCCCTGTTCGGCAGCTTCTCGCTCGTACCAATCACGAGCTTTCTTACTGGTCACCCGAAGAAGCACCAAATAATGAGACCACGAGAGAACGTTTCCAGATTGTCGCGACATCGTCGCGACAATCTCAGGATAGGTTTTGTAAAACTGAACATAACGGTATAGGTTCGATCGCGTGAATCCCTTACCGTATTTTGAGGTCAAATATTCCGCCAGCTCAGGTACTATTTTCGACCCATATTCTGCTTTCCCGTAAGAGGGGAGTTCTTCTTCGGCAATGCGCTTTCCTAGAAGCCAGTTACGTTGAACGAGCGCAACATTCACAGCCTTGCGGGAAAAAGATTGAGCCGAAACGATAATGTGCTCAGCATCGCGTGCAAGGTCGGATGTTTTCACATAGTCAATGACGGTTTCAGAAAGCGTGAGCTTCTCGTTACTTGCCATGCTTGCTGCTCCTCAATTCCAAGAATCTCGCGAATACTTATTGATTGTATACCAGGGCTTTGAAGCTTGCCGCAATGGACTGATGTCAGACCGTGAGCATTCTCAAATGCCTCTCAAATGCCGCGGCTGTTAAGAACGGGTGACTTCGCGTTCTTAACAGCCGCAATGGGCCTGTCCTTTGCTATCATTTCGGAGATATGCACGAAAGGACGCTTTCATGACCCAACATCTTACCGAACGCGATGTGCGCGATATCGCCACCTACGCGCGCATCGGGCTGACCGACGATGAGCTTGTTCAGATGACAACCGACCTGAACAACATCATCGACACCTTGAAGCCCATCACCGAATTCGACCTCGACGGCGTTAAGCCCACCTTCCACCCGATTGGAAGCCTCTCGAACGTCATGCGCGAAGACGTCGAGCGCGAAAGCTTCACGCAGGAAGTCGCGCTGGAAAACGCACCCAAGCAACAGGACGGCAGCTTTCTCATCCCGTCCATCTTGGGCGAAGGGGGCGATCGCTAATGGGCTTCACCACCGACATGGGCATCGCCGAGATTCAGGCAGGCCTGCGCGCGGGCGACTTCACGGCACGCGAGGTCGCAGAGGCAGCACTTGCGCACGTGAAGGCCGCCGACGAAAAGATCCACGCGTTTCTCGAGCTCACCGAAGAGGCCGCATTCGCCGCAGCCGAGCGCGTCGACGCTGCGATTGCCGCGGGCACCTTCGACGAACTCGGGCCGCTCGCCGGCATTCCGTGCGCCTTCAAGGACAACATGAACCAGGAGGGCACGCACACCACCTGCGCCTCTCACATGCTGGAGGACTACGTGTCCCCCTACACGGCCACGTGCGTGCAGCGCGCAATCGACGCGGGCTGCATCCCCTTAGGCAAGCTCAACATGGACGAGTTCGCCTTCGGCAGCTCCACCGAGTCCTCCGCCTTCGGCCCCACCCACAACCCGTGGGATTTGGAGCGCGTGCCGGGCGGCTCCTCGGGCGGCTCTGCCGCAGC
>NZ_CAKTVX010000019.1 GCF_934630525.1 uncultured Slackia sp. | reverse complement strand
AATTTAAACGAACGAGAAAGGGGCATCGACCTGCGCCGATGCCCCTAGATGAGACACACTTTTTGTCCTATATGCCCCGACCGACAGGCCGGCGCACCCCCCAACTACATGCGCTGCGGAGCAGAAATGCCCAGAATGCCGAGCGTCTGCTCGAGCACAACGCGAACTGCGTCGCACAGAGCAAGGCGAGCCTTCTTCAGACCCTCGTCGTCGGCCTTCAGAATCTTGCAGTTCGTATAGAACTGATGGTAGAGGCTGGCGAGGTCCTGAGCGTAATGCGTCAAGCGGAACGGTGCACGGTCGCGAGCGGCAAGGGCGATAAGATCGCCGAACTCGCTCATCTTGCGCATAAGGGCCAGTTCCTCGGGGGCGGTGAGCAACGAGAGGTCAACATCGGCAGGAATGGCCTCGGCGGCAACGGCAGCCATGTCGAGGTTGTCTTCACCAGAATGGCCGGCCTCGTCGCGCAGCAGCTTGCAGATGCGAGCATGTGCGTACTGCACGTAGTACACGGGGTTGGAAGAGTCCTGCTTCTTGGCGACGTCGATATCGAAGTCGATCGGCTGCTCGGTGGAGCGGCTCAGCATGTAGTAGCGCGTAGCGTCAATGCCGACTTCGTCGATGAGCTCTTCGAAGGTGATCATTTCGCCGGTACGCTTGGACATACGAACGGGCTTGCCGTCGCGGAAGAGGTTGACCAGCTGGCCGAGCATAACTTCGAGCGCTCCCGGGAAGCCCATGGCGGCCAAAACGGCAGCGACGCGAGCGATGTAGCCATGATGGTCGGCGCCCCAGATATCGATCAGGATGTCGAAGCCGCGCTCTTTCTTCCAATAGTGGTACGCAACGTCAGACGCGAAGTAGGTGTAGTCGCCGTCGGCCTTACGCACAACGCGGTCTTTCTCGTCGCCATATTCGGACGACTTGAACCACACAGCGCCATCTTTCTCGTAGATGTCGCCCTTGTCCTTCAGGTTGCCGATGCAGTACTCAAACGGGCTCTTGCCGTCGAATTCGTCGGAAGGCAGGTACATTTCGCGCTCGGACTGCCAACGCTCGAAGTGGTTGCCGAAGCGATCGGTGATGTCGTGGAACATCTTCATGATGTAGGCGTAGCCGAACTCACGGAACTCAACCATGCGCTCATGCTCGTCGGCGTCTTCCCACTTGTTGCCGTCGCGATCGATGATTTCTTTCGCGATGTCGTTCACATACAGGCCGTTGTAGCCGCCCTCGGGAACAGCGGCATCTTCGTGGCCGAGCTGCTGCAGGTAGCGAGCGGCGATGGACAGGCCGAACTTGTCCATCTGAACGCCGTGGTCGTTGATGTAGAACTCTTCGAAGACCTCATAGCCGGCATGGCGCATAAGGTTTGCGGTTGCGGAGCCCAGAGCAGCCCAGCGACCATGGCCAACATGCATGGGACCCGTGGGGTTTGCGGAGATGTACTCGATATTCACCTTGCGCTTGCCTTCGGGCTGCGTGCCCTTGCCATAATCGGCGCCCTGCTCGCGAACCTGAGAGACGACGTCCTGCATGGCAACGTTCTTCAGACGGAAGTTGATGAAGCCCGGGCCTGCGATTTCGATGTTCTCGATAAGATCATTCGCGGGAATGCCGTCAACGATCGCCTGCGCGATTTCACGCGGGTTCTTCTTGGCTTCCTTGGCGCAACGCAGAGCAGCGGTGCAGGCCCAATCGCCATGGCCCTCGTCGCGCGGACGCTCGAGCGCAATTTCGGGAATGTTCTCAATCGGCAGAGCGCCAGATTCGCGGGCAGCCTCAAACGCCTTGGTAAGAAGCTGAGTCAATTCTTCGCGTGGTTGCATTGATGCCTTCCTTTTCGTCTACGAAGCGGAAACCGCTCCCTTTTGCATCCGGTTTTCGCCGCGGCGCAGCATAGAGCGTGCGTGCGCGGAAGCCTCGATCGCCTGGATTTGTATATAAGCTTAATCATTGTAGCACGTCAAATATGAAAACCTTCCGAGTGCGGCGAATTCGCGAGAGCGGCAGAACTCAACGCCTTTCTGGCCCCCGAAGCATTCCCTGCCCGCTGCGTAGTGTCCAAAAAAGAGCAATTCAATCGCGTGGCGGCAACGCGAACGGGTATCATATATCCACGAATAAGAACAATCAGTTCAGGCAGGAGGAATCGCGTGATCGATTTCGACGCGGCATGGCGCCATTTGCAACAAACGACCAAGGCGCCCGACGACTGCCAGCGATGGAACAAAAAGGCCGCACGCTACGATTCCCGCGATGCGAAAAACCTCTACGCCGAGGCATTCGTCGAGCTTGCGCGCGTGCAACCAGGTGAAACCGTATTCGACATGGGCTGCGGCACGGGCACGCTCGCCGCAGAGATGGCCTCACGCGGCCATAAGGTCATCGTGGGCGATTTCAGCAGCGGCATGCTCGCAAAGCTGCGCGAGAACATGGCGCTTCGCGGCATCAAGGTCGCCGAGAGCCTCGACGCGCTCGCACCGGGCAGCGTTTTCCCCTTGCACATGAGCTGGGAAGACGACTGGAGCCAATTCGGCCTTCGCGAAAACGTGGCGGACGTCGCATTCGCGTCGCGCTCCATCGCAGTCGCCGACCTGCGAAGCGCGCTGCGCAAGCTTTCCACTATCGCGCGGCGACGCTGCTGCATCACCATGACAACCGGCACATCCCCGCGCGTCGACGCTCGCGTGCTTGCCGAACTCGGCGTGGACGCCGCCCTCAATCGCGATTACATCTACGCGTTTGGCCTGCTTGCCCAAGCGGGATTCGAACCCGAAGTGCGATACATCCATTCTTCTCGAAAAGATTCATTCGAATCGGAAGACGACGCTTTCGGAGACTTCTCGCAAATGATCGACATCGGCGCGCCAAATCTGAGCGAAGCCGAGCGGCTCCAAGCACAGGCTAACCTTCGCGAATGGCTCGCAGAGCACCTCGCCAACAACCCCGAAGCTGGCATGCCCGATAAAAAGGGCTATCCGCAGGGACCTCTCACGCTCGATTATCAGCGCATCGTCCCATGGGCGTTCATCTCATGGAACGCGAAAGACGGCCAACTGTAGCCGCGCATCAAGAAATATCGCGAGCGCTACGGCGCCCGCGTCGCACAAGGAAGGGACTGACCATGACGAAAATGATTTCTTTGGAGGAGGCGCGCGAGCTCGTGCTCTCGCGCGTGACGCCGCTTGAGGCGGAAACCGTTGACCTGCTCGACGCTGCGGGGCGCGTTGCCGCCGCCGATTTGAAAAGCGACATTGACGTAAGCCCGTTCGCTCATGCGGCCATGGATGGCTACGCCGTACGCCGATGCGACCTCGCGGGAGCTACGGCAGAATCGCCCGTGACGCTCGGAGTCATCGACGAGGTGCCTGCGGGCGGCGTATTTGAAGGCACCGCACAGCCTGGCCAGTGCGTGCGTATCATGACGGGCGCCGCCCTTCCGAGCTGCTTTGATGCCGTGGTGAAATACGAAATCGTGAGCGTGGTGGAAGGCGACGGCAAGCCTGGCGGCCGTGTGGCGTTTTCCGCGCAACCCAAAGAACGCGACAACGTGCGCGAAGCAGGAGAAGAAGCTCGCGCCGACGAAACCGTCGTGAACAAAGGCGAAGTAATCACGACCGCGGGCGTCGGTTTTTTGGCCGGCTGCGGAGTGCTGCAGGTGCCGGTCTATCGCAAGCCGTGCGTGGCGGTTATTCCCATTGGCAGCGAGCTCGTAGCGCCGAGCGAGATTCCTGGCCCTGGCCACATTCGCAACTCGAACAGCTACGCCCTCGCAGCATGCGCCAAAGCGGCCGGTTGCGAAGCGGACATGTTCGACATCGTGCCCGACGATGAAGCCGCCCTCGAAGCCGCCGTTCGCGAAGCGGCGGCAACGCACGATTTCGTGGTCACTTCGGGAGGCGCCTCAAACGGCGACTTCGACTTCATCAAGCCCGTCGTGGAGCGTGCAGGCGAATTGCTCATGACCACCGTGAACATGCGTCCCGGCAAAGCCCAAACCTTCGGCATCGTCGATGGCACGCCGGTGTTCGGCCTGCCCGGCAACCCAGCTGCCGCCTATATGGGCTTCGAGCTCATCATTCGCGCAGGCCTGCTCAAAATGCAAGGCCGCACCGCATTCGAGCACCCAACAGTCGTCGCGAAGCTCACCTGCGATAAGAAAAAGAAGGATCCCCGCCGGCTCTTCATGCGCGCCACGCTTTCCCATGGCGAATCGGGCGAGCTTCTCGTAACGCCCGCGAAGAACCAGAGCTCGGGTCTTTTCGGTCCCATCCAGAAAACGAACTGCATGGCCGTTTTGCCCGAAGGAGCGCAAGATGCTCACGCAGGCGACGAGATTTCCTGCGTGCTTTTGGATATCGCCGAAGGAACCGTTATCTAATTATCAAGAAAGGCAAACCCATGACTCTTAAATTCGCCATTATCACGTGCTCCGACACGCGTTCCATGAAGGAAGATACCGCTGGCGCGGCCCTCGAAGAACTTATCAAGAAAGAAGGATGGGAGGTTGCCAGCCACATTGTCGTCCAAGACGACCGCGTGCTTATCGCGGGCAGCATTCTCGAAGCCTGCGATGAAATTGGCGTCGATATCGTGCTCACCTGCGGCGGAAGTGGCCTTTCGCCGCGCGATGTCACGCCTGAAGCCACGCGCGATGTATGCGACCGCGAGGTTCCCGGCATTGCTGAAGCCATGCGTTATCACAGCCTGCAAATCACGCCTTACGCGATGCTGTCGCGCGCTATCGCCGCACAGCGCGGCAACACGCTCGTCATCAATCTGCCGGGCAGCGAAAAAGCCGCTCGCGAAAACTGGGAAGGCATCGTGGGTGCGCTCGGCCACGCGGGCCACATGATGGCCGGCGAAGGCCACGACAAATAAGGGCCCGACGCCTCAACACGCGACGACCAACCTGCTAAATGCTCTAGGCATTTAGCAGGTTCCAGGCGCGCTATTTGCGTTCCCACAGGCCCGTCTTGCCGCCATCTTTCTTCAGCAGACGCACATCCATGATCTCCATGCCGCGATCGACCGCCTTGCACATGTCATACACGGTAAGGCACGCCACGCTTGCAGCGGTCAGCGCCTCCATCTCGATGCCCGTCTTGCCTGTGACGCCGCATGTCGTCGTGATATGAATGCCCACGCGCCCATCTTCACGTTCACCAGCCAAAACGGGTTCGCAACTCACCTTCGCCTTCGTGATCATAAGCGGGTGGCACATCGGAATAAGCTCGCTCGTCTTCTTCGCCGCCATCACACCCGCCACGCGTGCGCACGCCAGAACATCGCCTTTCGCCGCCGTGCCCGACGTAATAAGCTCAAGCGTCTCGGGCTTCATCGAAATAAAGCCCTCCGCCACGGCAATGCGCTCAGTGTCGGCCTTCTGAGAGACGTCCACCATGCGAACGTCGCCCTTCTCGTCAATATGCGTAAGCTTCTCTTCCGTCATATCGCTTTCCTCCAAACCAACGGGTCAAAGGGACAGTCCCTTTGACCCAGCCATCACTAAATTAGAACGTGCAGCTTGCGCGTGCGCCGAAGGGCTCACCGAGGTCGTCTGCGTTCATTTCCGCACTTCGTTCCGAGATGAAACGCAGCCAGGGCGGCGCATAGTGAGCCGAAGGCGAACGGTAGCCGACCGTGGTCTTCGCGGGCCCTCGGCTTCCTCCGAGAACGGCCAGGTCTACCCGCCAATCTGCGACATGCCCCGCTCGGTCCCCACCCTGTCGTGGTGGTCGTCGGGCTTAGCCCCCAACGCTTCCATAAGCACCGCGCGAATCGCTTCATCGCCACCGTCGCCGCGAAGCGCTGCACGCATGTCGTATTCAACATCCGAGAACAGGCACGGGCGAATCTTTCCATCGGCCGTCATGCGCAAACGATTGCACTCGCTGCAGAAATGACGCGAAAGCGGGCTAATGAACCCGACCGTTCCTTGGGCGCCCGGGAACATGAAGTAGCGCGCAGGACCCCATCCTTTCGGCCTCTCGTCGCCCGCCGCCACAAGCGTCGGCAAGCCTTCAGCCTTAGCTCGCTCATTAATAACATCAAACAGCTCTTCACTCGGAATCACGTCCTCGCGGCCCCATCCGCACCCATGCGAACCCGCGCTTTCGCCCACGGGCATATACTCGATAAAACGCATATGCAAAGGGCGATCGATCGTCATCTTGGCAAACGCCAGAAAATCCTGTCCCAGGCTGCGAACCGTTACGGCGTTCACCTTCACAGGGTCAAACCCCGCAGCGAGCGCGGCCTCGATTCCATCAATCGCCTCGTGCAGCTCGCCTCGACGCGTAATATAGCGAAACTGCTCAGGATCAAGCGTGTCAAGCGAAATGTTCACGCGCGAAAGGCCCGCCGCCGCGAGTTCCTCAGCATACTTCGGCAGAAGCACGCCATTAGTGGTAAGGGAAACGTCATCGACGCCAGGGGTCTCATGAATGGCACGAACCAAGTCAACCGCGCCCTTGCGCACCAGGGGCTCGCCGCCCGTCAAACGGAACCGCTTAATACCCATGCTCGCCGCAACGCGAACCACGCGCTCAATTTCCTCAAGGCTCAAAATATCGGAATGGCACAGCGACGTCACGCCATCGGCCGGCATGCAATAGATGCAACGATAATTGCATCTATCCGTCAGCGAGATGCGCATATAGTCAATCACGCGCCCGTGCGAATCTTTCATGAAGGCCCCCTTCGACGGCTTGCGCGCCCCCACGCGCAACCCAGGCTATCTTTCCTGGAATTATACCCTCGCAAGAACAAAGAAACGCCGCCGCGGCTCAATTCGGTCGGCGTTTCAGCATGAAACAAACTCATATGTCACGAAATGCGTTCTGCCGCGCTATCGCGATACGAGATACATGCTTTCCGTCGGTATCTCGATAAGCAGCTCATCACCCTCTTCGGGAAGATCACTCGCAGCAACAGCCAACTTGTCGACCTTCCATTGCAAATGGAGCTTCAAGAATTTCATCGATTCGTCTTCTTCGGCAATGTCACGCTCGATTTGCTCATTGTGATCGTGATCGAGAAACGAAAGCATGACCGATCGCTCGAAGCGCGAATCGCTTACGCGGTCGGCGCGCATGCGGAAGACGTTTTCGCCCGGGCCGCTCGCACGTTTCAGGAAGAATGCGCGCACGCCGAACCACCGCACGTTGCGAGGCACGGGCTTCGTCGAAGCAAGCGTGATGCCCCAATCGGGCAGGTGCACGTGCGCATCGTCGACATACTCGGCAGGCGTCGTATTCTTGCAGCCCGATAGCTTAATCGCAGCAAGGCTCTTCGGGTCGTTCACGACGTTTTCTTTCGGCCCGATTTCCATAATATGCCCCGCCTCGACGACCGCAATGCGATCGCAGAAGCGAAACGCCTCGTCGATATCGTGGCTCACGTAGAGAATCGTTCCCTCGAATTGCTCGAACAAACCGATGAGATTCTGTTCAAGCGAGCTTTTCAAGTGCGAATCGAGCGCCGAAAACGGCTCATCGAGCATAAGGATTCCCGGCCGCGCCGCAAGCATGCGGGCAAGCGCCACGCGCTGCTGCTGCCCGCCCGAAAGCTGCACGGGGTAGCGCTTCTCCATTCCCAAAAGGCCAAAACGCTGCATCTGCTCATGAACTGCTTCTGCGCGCTCGGCCGCGGTGGCGCCTTTCGGCAAGCCCGCTGCCACATTTTGCTCAATGGTCAAATTCGGGAACAGCATGTAATTCTGGAACAGCAACGCCGTTTTTCTCTGCTGGGGAGAAAGGTCGACTTTGGCCTTTTTGCCAGACGCCTTGTCGAAAAACACCGTGTCGTTCACTACGATCTTGCCCGCATCGGGCTTTTCGATTCCTGCAATCGATCGCATCGTGAGCGACTTGCCGCACCCCGATGCACCCAAAAGGCCAAGCGTTTCATCGCCGGCAGAAAACTGCTGGCTTAATTGGAAGCCCCTGAACTTCTTCTCGATATCTACCTCAAGACTCAAAGCCAAGCCTTTCTCGCACTCATACCATGCCGCGCAATTATCGCAGATGCGACGCCGCGCGCCGCTGCATCAAAACGCCGCGCCTAATTCCCCTCGCGTTTGCGGTATTTCGTCGTTCGGCTGCTCCATAAGTTGATAAACAAGATCACCACGAAGCTGAAAGCGATAATGACGGCGGTCCAGAACCACGCGACGGAATCGTTGCCATTCATCCATTCAAAGTAAATGGCGATAGGAATCGTGCGCGTAACGCCCAGATAATTGCCGGCGAGGAACAAGGTGGCGCCGAATTCGCCCAGCGCGCGAGCGAACGAAAGCACGGCGCCCGCGGCAATGCTGCTCCATGAGAGCGGCAGCATCAAGCGAACGAAAATCTTCGCGTTGCTCCATCCCAATGTGCGTGCCGCATCGAGCATATTCGCGTCCAGGCTCTCGAATGCGCCCAAAGCGTTCCGATACATGAGCGGGAATGCCACCACCACAGCCGCAATAACGCATGCCGTGGGGCTGAAAATCAGAGGGAAGCCGATATCAATCCAAAACTGGCCAAACGCCGTATTGCGACCGCAAAGGTACAGAAGCAAAAAGCCGCATACCGTAGGAGGCAGCACCATGGGAATCGTGAAAATCACGTCGCAGATGTTTTTCGCACGCGGCGAGATATTGAGACAGAAATAGGCTGCGAGCAGGCCCAAAACGAAGATGAACACAATCGCGATGCCCGTCGTGCGAAGCGACACCCACAAAGGGCTCCAATCCAAATTGGACAAGAACTCGCCAATAGCAGCGAAGCCCGTCGCCTGCTCTTCAATAACGACGTCGCCCTTCTGAGCGGGGCAACCAAAATCGGCGAACGAAGGCTTGAAATAATTTTCGTTCTCGCTGTCGGTCAAGTCGCTTCCGTCAACGCCGATAACGAACACGTACGTTTTGCCGGAAACCTCTTGGTCGAATTCGAAGCGAACGGCGCCTTCCTCAAATACCTTATCGTTCGTGAAATACCACGTATCGAAACTGGAGAGCGCCTTCGACCCGGCCGCCTGCCCCGCATCGAGAGCCGTAAACATCGCCTTAAGTGACGCTTGGTCGGCAGCCGACGTCAAATCGATGTCCAAATCCCTCGCAATTTTTTCGGGCACATAGGCGACCACGTAATCGTCGCCCGCGACGAGCTGCACGCACGTTCCCGCATCGCGCCCGACCAAATACGAGTATCCATGGTATTCGCCATCGATGTCTCGATTCGTGCCTTTTTGGGCCCGGGAAAAATCGACTATCGCAAAACTGCTGTTTTCCGCTTCGGCCGCATCGCCGTTCTTCGAGATGGTCACGCCCGTTGTATCAACCGAAGAATCGGACGCGACGGCGCTCGAAGCCGTGCTCGGGACATTCGGCGTATCCACATCGCCAAGCGCGTCGTCGGCGAATGCGACGCCAAACGGAACCGCGACCGAAAGTGCGATTGCCGCCGCAGCAAGCCTTGCGAAAAGCGTCTTTGCCTTATGCATATCCATTCCCCACTACGAAAGAGGATGGGCACATAATGTGCCCATCCTCATCACATGCTTTTCTGGCACGCAAGCTTTCAAACGGTCATTAAGCCAGCTCGAAGCCCCACTTCTGCCAAATCTCCTGAGCCTTCTCGCTGTTCTGGCACCAATCCAGGAACTCCTGGGTTGCTTCAACGTTCTTGCTCTGAGAGGTGATGGCGCCGGGGTACACGATGTTCTTGTGCGTGTCGGCAGGAACGGTACCAACAATTTCAACGCCACCAAAACGGTACACATCAGAAGTGTACACAAACGCCACGTCGACATCGCCAGACTGGGCATGCTTGCACACGTTGCCTACGGAAGTATCAAGAACAGGATTGTAGCCCTCGGCGAACGCGCCATTCTTGCCAGAAATGTCTTTACCGGTCTTGCCCTCGTCATCGCCAGAGGGAACATACACGCCAACCGTAGAAAGGGCCTGGTCGGCATAGTTGCCAGCCGGAACAGATTCGTCACCGACGCAGAACGTGTACTTGCCATCGGCAATATCCTGCAGCGTGACGTCCTTAAGGCCGCTGCCCTCCTTGGAGACAATCACGAGGTCGTTCTTGAACATGTCGACGCGCGTGCCCTCGTCAACGTAGCCCTCTTTGACCGCAGTGTCCATGGAACCCTTCGAAGCGGAAATCAGCAGATCGGCATAGGAGCCGGCGCCGAGCATCTCATTCAGCTCGCCCGAAGACTTGTACTGCGTGTCGGCAAACGTGACATTGCTGTGGCCATCCTCGATGTAGGCAGCCTGAACTTCTTCCATCGCCTTGGAGAGCGAATTCGCCGCGAAAACCTGCAGCTCTACCGGTTCCGCCGTGGTTTCAGTTGCCGCCTTCTCATCGGTCGCTTCTTCAGATTTCTGCTCAGACGAGCAGCCCACCATCGCAACCATGGCTGCAAGAGCGGCAGCAAGCGCGAGAATGGAGAGCTTCTTCCATGCCTTAGCCATGAAATTCCCTTCCTTCGATAGATGTGAGCCCCACCCGTCCCTTGAGTGAGCCCTTCTTCTGAAATACCGCCGTTGGTACGAAATGGCACATAACGTGACGTATTTCATGCAGTTTATTCTCTATCGTGTATATTCTGATGTCAAGAAGTTATCCACGGTTTGAAATATTATTTTTACAGCGAAATAAAGGTTCTACCTGGCAACCACGTCGCATGCACCGCACGGCAACAAGACGCAAAACCCCATCGACCACACCTCGATTATTCAGCCGAAGAATAGTCTTTCCTCTTTCGGACCTGCGCAAAGGCGTACAATATGCCTAAGCAGGCGTACGTGCCAACGCGCATTTCGCACCTATAAACTGCCCTGCCAACAACACCGCACCGTCGAAGGGACCACCATGGTAACGCTCGATGATATTTCTCCCCACGTCAAACTCAGCATTGGCAACGACGAGGCCAATGCCGTTTTCGGCCGAGGCGTCGCCATGCTTTGCCGCGGTGTGCGCGATGATGGCTCGCTCAACAAAGCCGCCAAGAACATGGGCATGGCTTACAGCAAAGCGTGGCGAATCATGAAGCAAACCGAGGAGGCTTTCGGCTTTAGCCTCATCAATCGTGACGGCGCACACGGATCAACACTCACAAAAGAAGGAGCACTTCTCCTTTCCGCATTCGAGCAGCTTGAACGCGATGTCAACACCTACGCCGAGCGTCATTTGCCCGAAATCTTTAAAACGCTCTAGCGGCCGATACATCATTCCTTTGAACACGACGAGGGGGAAGGCGCCATAATCGCCTTCCCCCTCGTTTCTTTATACGCATTACACCGACCCAGCCAAAGGGCGAGATCGCCCAAGCAGGCACCCCGCTCGCGACGCCTGCGCCAAGAAAGCTTGAGCCCACTGCCCATGTATGCAGAATCGAGCGCCTCACTTCAGGTTGCTGTTCATCCCAAGCAAACCTTCCGCTTGGACGACCCCGCCGCCTACACGGCAATCGCGCGACTACCTATCCCCTTCGGCCATGATAGTTGCCTCAATATGGGCAAGTTCTTCTGGGGTATTCACATTGATGAAGCATCCACGTTCAGGAACCGCTTCGGTTACCTCGGCCGACATAAACGGCCGCAAGTTCACCAAATCGAAGAAGTCCTTCGCACGAACGCAGCCGCGACTGAGCGCCTCATGCGTCGCCTCCAGGCAAGGCTTCGTACGATACACCGCATGAAATGGCTCATAGCCAAATTTATTGCAAGGCACCACGGCATCGACGCGTTCGGAATGCGCCACTGCCGCCTCGGCAATCGCCAGCCGCGGCGAAGCGAACACCATATCGCATGCAATAACGGCAACAAGCGGATGAGACGCCGCACCAAACGCCGTGGCCAGCCCTCGAAGAGACCCGCGCTTCTCAAACGAATCAGGAACGAGCTTCAAAGGGCATGGGATGTCCAAATCGCCCAAGAACCCAAGGCGCGACGCCTCGTTCGTTGTGATAACCAGCTCGTCAGCCGCACAGGCAACCCTCTCAACAATTCGCGTGAGAAGCGGCTCTCCCAGGAAGGGAACCGTCGCCTTGCTTTGTCCCATGCGACGAGATTCCCCGCCCGCCTGAATGGCGACGGTAAGCTTCGGACGAACATAGACAGCCTGTAAGAAGTCGGCAATTCCCTCGATATCCTCTAACGAGAACGCGGGCACGCCCCTTCTTTTTGCCGCTGCGTGCACGCTTTCCATATTGCTTACAACGGCAACCGGAGTCACGCCGCGCACCGTACCGATTTCGCAGTATTCTTCGGCAGCGGGAAGGTCGCGATCGTTTCCCGAACGCAGCACTTCAATCACATCAAGGCCGCTTTGCCGAAAGCCCTCAACGATCACCAAATCATGGTCGGGCATGCTCGAAACAATATCGTCGCATTCAATTTCATGGTCAAGCTCGGTGATGCGCGCCATGCGTGTCGGCGAAACCACAACCACGTCTCGAGAACCGGCTTCTCGGTGTCGATACGAATCTTTCCCCGGCACGTCGATATCGAAATCACAGTGACCGTGATGCTTGATCGACCCAATATCAAACCCTCGCGAAACGAGCTCCGCGATTACCCGAACAAGCAGTGTTGTTTTACCCGAGTTATGGCGACCCACGAAAGCAACGGCGGGACTCGGACGATGAATGCGCCCATCGCGCTTCACGAACTCCGCCGATGATTCACTCGAAGCGGCATCCAATGGAACCTTATTCATAATTCTCGTGCTCGACAACAAGATTATTCTTGATAGTGCCGACAAGCTGCTGCAAAGCATCGACAGCGTGCGGGCGAATATCCGCACCGATAAGAACATACATAATAGAGTCGCCGACCTTCAGCGTGCCTTCGTTCAGCCACACGCGAATATAGAAAACGCCAGGAAGCTCGCGAGCGGCTTTCACAGCCTCAATCAGGCCATCGGTATTGTACGAGAAGTCAATCGACACAACCTTGCCAAGAGCCGCACCCTCGGCCGCCTCGGTGGCATTTGCCGCACGCACCTGAGCACGCGGCGTCTCACGAACGATGCCATTATGGGTGAGATACATACCCACCATAGAAGCATTCGGATCCTGCTTCGCTTTATTGAGCCACGCGTCCATGGAAGGCTCTGCGCCAGCGTCGATACGCCAGCCGGGCCCCAAATCTACCGCAACATCAAAGCCCTGGTCATTGCAAGCGATATCAGAAATGTCGTTCATCGTCATGATTTCCCCTTTCCGCCCCTCATAGAGGCTCCATAACGCCCATGCGTCAATAATACCTAAACGAGAACAGAGCACGGGCTAAAAAGAAAACGCAAAGCGCAAAAAGGCTGTCAGCCTCTCCATGAAACAACAACTTGCAAGATGCAATGTGCAGCATGCAGCAAAGCGCATAAATCAAAAGAAAGGGAAACTTCTTACGAGAATTCAAACGCCCTAAACGAGCCAAAGCTTGGCGCGAGCTACAAGACGGCATGCCGCAAAAGAGAGCCATAAAAATAAAGGGCCCCATAGGCCCCATTAAAATGCGGAAGCGCCCTGCATGAGCGCGACGCCCTGTCCTCCCGCAGCCTGGCGCTGCAGTACTTTCGGCGAAGGCGGG
>NZ_CAKTVX010000018.1 GCF_934630525.1 uncultured Slackia sp. | reverse complement strand
TCGGCCGGGATGGCGTCCATCGGCTCGGGGTAGGTCATGCCCTTGTCGTCGGCCTTGAAGTCCCATGCGGTCATGGTAACGAGGTCGATAACGCCCCAGAAGTTGTCCTCAGCGCCCATGGGCAGCTGAGCGGCAACAGCATTCGCGCCCAGACGATCTTTCATCGTCTGAATCGCATGCAGGAAGTCGGCGCCAACGCGGTCATACTTGTTGATGAACGCGATGCGGGGAACGCCATAGCGCTCGGCCTGACGCCAAACGGTCTCAGACTGAGGCTGAACGCCTGCGACGGCGTCAAAAACGGCAACGGTGCCGTCGAGAACACGAAGGGAACGCTCGACCTCAGCGGTGAAGTCAACGTGGCCCGGGGTGTCAATGATCTGGAAGCGATAGGTTTCGCCATCCTTCTTCCAGAAGCAGGTGGTAGCAGCAGCAGTAATGGTTACGCCGCGCTCCTGTTCCTGAACCATCCAGTCCATGGTGGCAGCGCCATCGTGGACCTCGCCGATCTTGTGCGTCTTGCCCGTGTAGTACAGGATACGCTCGGTCGTGGTGGTTTTGCCGGCATCGATGTGAGCCATGATGCCGAAGTTACGGGTGAGATTAAGGTCGTTTGCCTTTGCCATTGTCTCTCACGCCCTACCAACGATAGTGCGAGAACGCACGGTTGGATTCGGCCATCTTGTAGAGGTCTTCACGCTTCTTGACAGACGCGCCGGTGTTCTCGGCGGCATCCATGATTTCAGCAGCAAGACGCTGAGCCATGGTGTGCTCCTTGCGATTGCGGGAGAAATCGACGATCCAACGGATGGCCAGAGTGGTGGCACGACGGGGGTTGACTTCCATCGGCACCTGGTAGGTTGCGCCGCCGACGCGCTTGGGCTTAACCTCAAGGGTGGGGCGAACGTTGTCCATAGCCTTCTTGAAGACGCTGAGGGCGTCCTGCTGGGTCTTCTCGGCGACGATGTCGAACGCACCGTAGACGATACGCTCGGCGAGGGACTTCTTGCCATCGAGAAGGACTTTGTTGATCAGCTGAGTGACCAAACGGTTGTTGTACACGGCGTCCGGCTGAACTTCGCGGCGGACTGCTGCTGCACGACGAGGCATAAATGTGCTCCTTGGTGATTGTGCGCGCTTCCGGGGTTCTTCCCCATTAGGCCTTTATCGACCCGCGCGACTTACTCATATTTATTTCGGGCGCTTAGCACCGTAACGGCTGCGAGCCTGCATGCGGTTGTTCACAGCAGCGCAGTCGAGGGCGGCGCGAATAATCTTGTAACGCACGCCCGGGAGGTCCTTAACACGGCCGCCGCGGATAAGCACCATGGAGTGCTCCTGCAGGTTGTGACCGATGCCAGGAATGTAGGCGGTAACCTCCATGCCGTTGACGAGGCGAACACGAGCAACCTTACGGAGTGCAGAGTTCGGCTTCTTCGGGGTGGTGGTGTACACACGCGTGCACACGCCACGCTTCTGGGGGTTGCCCTTGAGCGCCGGGGTCTTCTTCTTGTCGACCTGCTTGGCGCGGCCCTTGCGGACCAGCTGGTTAATAGTAGGCAAAGCTTCTCCTTCAAATCTTACGGCTTGCCGGCACTTTCCAGCGACCTGCACAAGCTCGTTCTTGCCTGGGCTGAGTGGGTCAGCCCCTCCCCTGGCCTTGCGCTTCTCGAACTCAATGTTCAACCCAGGAGCTCGAAAACCGTTCGGCCTTGCCTGCAGCCTGGCAGCACGCCGGCGCAAGCAAACGTCCCTCGCGAAACGCAAGGCGAAACTTTACCATCGTCAAAATAGAGTGTCAAACGCCACGCACCCGGGCGTATCTATTCATCTCTTACGCTATTTTCCCAGGTCACAGCTCTTTAGACCATAATTTAGTCGAGGAATTGTGAATGAATCGGCAAAAAAATCTTGAACCAGCCAACGGTTTGTGGAAGGAAACGCAAAAATGCAATGTATATATTGCATTATGAAACAGGGCCTCGTTCCGCGTGCGCTCAACAAGGAGGGAACGCACCTGAAAGACACGTTTTTCAATGCGGAAACAACGCCGGCATGCCGCCTTGACGCAACCATTGAACGGAGCTTGGACGGAAACAGCGCTTTTCGATATACGCCCGACAATTGTCGCTCCGACGATTGTCGCTTTCCCGCGCCGATAGCAGCTTTTCCAAATCGAGACCATCGATCGCCGCTTTTCTAAATCGCCCTCATAAACAAAGGAAGCCGCAAAACGCGGCTTCCAAAATACTTCACAGCTTCACCGGACGCGTAACCCCATTACGCGAGCCAGCTATTTCGCCAAACCGATCTTCTTTTCATCTTCGGTATTGAAAAGCTGGCGATGCTCGTCAGACTCCTCGATTCCATGGCGCTCGGCGTAGCCCGTAAGCATGAGCGTCAAAGCGCCATCGCCCGTGATATTGCACGCAGTGCCGAAGCTATCCTGCAGAGCGAATACGGTAAGCACGAGCGCCGTGGCAGTGTCGCCGAACCCGAGCACGCCCGTGATAAGGCCGAGCGACGCCATAACGGTACCGCCAGGAACGCCAGGGGCGCCAATGGCGAATACGCCGAGCAGCAGGCAGAACAAAACCATGGTCGAGAGCTCAGGCATAGACCCATTAATCATTTGGCCAATGGTCATAACGAAGAAGACCTCCGTGAGCACCGATCCACACAAATGGATATTGGCGAACAGCGGAATGCCGAAGCTCACCATGTCGCGACGCAGCGGAGGCACAGCGCGATTGGCGCCCTGAAGCGCAACAGCAAGCGTCGCAGCGGAAGACATGGTGCCAACAGCGGTCAAATACGCTGGGCCGTACTGGCGAAGAACCTTGAGCGGATTCTTTCCCGAATAGGCGCCAGCGATGCCGTACAAAATGGCAAGCCAAATGTAATGGCCGACAATAACGATAAGCACCACCGCGAGGAACACGGGCAGCTGGCGCGTGATGGTGCCCTCATACGCAAGGCCGCAAAACGTGGTGGCGATAAAGAGCGGCAGAATCGGAATAACCACGCGCGTCACAATAGCCAAAACGATACGCTGGAACTCATCGAGCAGCTTGCACATGAGGTCTGCATGCGTCCATACCGCAGCAAGGCCAAGCAAAATGGAGAGCACGAGCGCGCTCATGACGGGCATGATTTGCGGAATATCAAGCTGGAATACGATATCGGGCAGCTCTTTGAGCCCATCGACCGATGTGGCGATAGACAGGTTGGGAATGATCGCGTAACCGGCGAACATCGAGAACAGCGCGGCGCCAATGCTCGAGCAATACGCGATAAGCACAGCCACGCCAAGAATGCGCGACACGTTCGAGCCGAGCTTCGTGATGGACGGCGCAATGAAGCCGATGATAATGAGCGGAACGCAGAACATGATGACCTGGCCGAGCACGTACTTGACCGTCACAACCACGTTCATAACCGCCTCGTTGGCAACAAGGCCAACGAGAATGCCCACGACCACCGCCACGAGCAAGATAAACGGCAGACTGGTGAAAAACTTCTTCATGAAAACCTCCGTGCAAATATGCGGGCACAAGCCCGTAAACGCAAACAATACCATGTTATGCAATCCACAACGACGAGGTATGGGGACTCATGGATTAACGGACGAAAACGTTCGTGAAAGCCGTCCAGAAGATGACGCACGCCGACAAAGCGCCTATGCGACGTGGAAGGCGTACATCATGATTGATTGATTCGCGATTGCGTTCGCATCCCAGGTTTTCGCGGTATTCACGCTGGAGTATGGGTCATTGATCTGGATCGAACCGTCGCTCGCAACGCCTCGCGCAACGAGGAAGTGGCCGCTATCGGTGAAATCGCCAGGGCCAACGTTCACGATTACGAAGAAGCCATTTTTGAGATAGCGAACGAGGCTTTCCGCCGAGGGAGAGAATTCCTCACACGCAAGGCCGAGCTTTCCAGCGTCGTCAACGAGGAAATCGCCGATGGTGCCTTCCCCATCGACCGCATACCCATCGGCCGTTGCAAGCGCGGCCGTGTCGGCGGGCGTTTTGTCGGTTTTGCCCGTGAGTGCCATATAGACCATGGAAAGCGACGTAGGACAGCAGCCCGTAGAACCAAGAGCGGCGCCGCAATACTCAACATAGCCCCAACGCTGGTCCCATTGCTTCAAATCGGGAACCGAGCCCCGCGCTACCGTATCGGAATACGCCGTCCCCGAACTTGCAGGATATCGATTGGGAAAATCAGCGACATAATCAAGGGCCTCGGGGTCTTTGGCGGCAAGTTCCAGCATTTTCCGCTGGTAATGCTCTCCGGTCTGAGCGAGCGCGGCAGCATCATTGACGATACGGACGACACGAGGGTCATCTTGTTTTGCTTCAAGCCCTTTAAGCGTTTCCGAATCGAGCCCCACTGGCAACTGGGAGAAATCTGCACGTTCCACGTTTTTGACGACGGCATCATCTTCCGATTCCTCGGTATTGGCTTCGTCTTCTTCAGTAACGGCATAGGTTTCTTCGGACGTGTTCGCCGTAGCAATTTCGGGCGAATGGCCAAAACGGGAAGCAGCGAACATTCCGCAGAAGACAAGCAGCACGGCAATAACGCAAACCCAGACCGATCGAGGAGTCGACGATAGCGACGACAATAGTGTCGCCATATAGTTTGCATCTCGAAAGCATGAGCTCGACGGTTGGCCGCTAGGGTTCGAGCTGGAATGGCCCTCATTAAAAGAACAACCATGCATCGAGCCCTTTTCGCTCGAACGACGAGTTCCGCGCCCCGAAAGGTCGAGAACGTCATCGTCGCATGCGTCATCCGCATTCTGACTCTGCCTGCGTTCAAGGCGGGCGCGCGCAGCATCGCGCGATTCGTCTTGTGGTTCTATATGCTTCTTCCCGTCGTTTGCCGACACGCGAAACCCTTCTTATATCTCTATATCGAAAAATACGTTCTTAAAGGCGCTTGGCTTTTTCGACCGTCGCCAAAAGACCCTCGATGACCGCCGAACGCATGCCTTTTTCTTCGAGCACGCGAAGGCCTTCGATCGTCGTACCCGCTGGCGAGCACACAGCATCTTTCAACGCGGCGGGATGCTGGCCCGTTTCGAGCACCATGCGGGCCGAGCCCGCAACGGCAGCCGCGGCCATGCGATACGCCGATGCCCTGGGCAGCCCCTCGGCGACGCCAGCATCGGCCATGGCCTCAATGAACATATATACATATGCTGGGGAACAGCCCGCGACGGCGGTTGCGGCGTCGAAGAGATGCTCGGACAGCACCTCGCCTTCGCCAAACGATTGAACGAAAGCCATAACGCGAGCTTGGTCAGCCTCGTCAAGACCGTCGCCATATGCAACAGATGTCATACCGCAACCAATGGCAGCGGGCGTATTGGGCATCAAGCGCACGATTTTTTTTGCGCCCGTTTTTTCAGAAAGCCATGAAAGCGTTTTGCCGGGAGCGATGGAAACCACGATTGCCTCGCTCGAAAGCGTGGGCGCAACTTCGGCGATGACGGATTCATACATTTGGGGCTTGACGGCCAGAATAACCATCTCGGCTTTTGCCGCCTCGGCATTGCTGGACGCCACATCAACGCCGAATTCCGCATGAACGGCATCGAGCGTTTTCTGCGTGCGCGCGGAAACGACGACATCGCCAGGCTCGCACAAGCCAGCAGAAAGCACGCCAGAAAGCATGGCACGACCCATATTGCCGCACCCAACAAAACCAATCTTATGCATGAGGCCCACCTTAAAAGAGGAAGTTCGAACTCGCATCGCAGAGCTTTCCCGCCCGTGCCGAAGACATCGGACCGTAGCACAAAGCCGCATGGAGAACGCTCCGGAAGCGATTCATCAGCAAATGCTGCAGCCCATTCCCAAAACACTCTTTCGCATTGTTTTGGGAATGGGTTGCGGAATAGCCCGCAATATCGCGTCGCAGACGATACCGCACAAAAGCAAGAGGCCGGCCCCGAAAGGCCGGCCTTTCAATTAAGCCGCGAGAATCGGAGCAGCAACCTGCTTCTTGCGGGAAAGAACGCCCGGCATCCATACGCTCTTGCCGGTGACGTCGATACCGAAGACCTTGTTCACGAATTCGGTATCGCCCTCGCAAATGAACTGGCTGCCCTCGGCCAGAATGTCGGTCGCGAAGAAGAGCACGAACTGGTAGCCCTTCTCGGAAACGAGAGCCTTGATGGCTTCGCGAATCTCAGCCTCGCGGCCAAGCACGGCCTGAAGGTCGACGGTTTCGAACTGGCCAATGTAAACCTTATTGCCGTTCGAAAGCTCGAATTCCTTCGCATCGGCGTTCACGATTTTCTCGACAGGCAGCTCGGCCGGGTTGGAACGGCACTTGAAAATGTTCATGCCGTACTCCACCGGGTCAACGCCGACGAATTCAGCCGTTTTCGCGATGATGTCGCGGTCGAAGTTCGTGGTGGTGGGAGACTTCATGATCACCGTGTCGGTGAGCATGGCACCCAGCAGCACGGCAGCGATAGCCTTGGGCATCTCGATGCCCTCGATGCCGAACTCGCGAGCAACGATCGCGCAGGTCGAGCCAACGGGCATAGCGTTGTAGCGAAGAGGCTGCGCAGTGGTAAGGCCGCCCAGGCGATGGTGGTCGACGATTTCGACGATCTCGGCGTTCTCGAGGCCATCGGCAGACTGCAGCGCCTCGCTGTGGTCGACAAGAATCACCTTATCGCCTTCGCCCACACCCTCGATGAGGCGCGGAGTCTCGATGCCGTTCTCGGAAAGAATCCACTCGGTCTCGGGCGGGAGGTCGCCGAGGCGAACAGCTTCGTACGCCACATCTTCGCCGTTCTTCTTGGCGAGTTCGTTCTTCAGATAGGCATAGCCAATCGCAGCCGAAATCGCGTCGTTATCGGGATTCTTGTGGCCGAACACCAGAATCGAAGGCATAGGGTTTCCTCCTTGTTTCACTTCATACAAATCATAGCGAAACAGTGTACCATGGCAGAATCACACGAGCCCGTTCGTGTGCAATGACCCATAGAATTCCCAGCAGAAAGGCCAAACATGAGGATTCTTGGCATTCGAGATATTATCGGCCCCATTATGATTGGCCCATCGAGCAGCCACACCGCGGGCGCGCTCCGCATCGCGAGCATGTGCCGCCGTTTGCTCGCGGGCGAACCTCGTCAGGTGGCCTTTCATCTATACGGCAGCTTTGCCCACACCTACCGCGGGCACGGCACCGACAAAGCCCTTGTCGCAGGCCTGCTCGGCATGGCGGCCGACGACGAACGTATTCGCGATTCATTCGAAATCGCCAAACAACAAGACTTGAGTTTCGTCTTTGAGCCCCGACCGAACGAGCCGATGCCCCACCCCAACACCGTATGCATCGAAGTCACCGATTCCACGGGTTCCCATGTTTCCATGCGCGGAGAGAGCATTGGCGGAGGCGCAGCGGTCATCACGCGCATTAACGGCATCGACGTGCGCCTGACGGGCGAATACCACAGCATCGTCGTGAAGCAACGCGACGTGGCAGGCGTGCTCGCGCATATTGCGACGTGCCTTTCGGTGTTCGACGTGAATATCGCCACCACGAAGCTGTTCCGCGAGCGAAAAGGCGAACTCGCCTACACCATTATGCAAACCGATGACGAAATCGACGAGCGCGTAGCAGCAAGCATCGCGAAGCACCCAGACATCTTCGACGTGCGCATCGTGAAAAGCGATCGAGCGAGCGAAGCGGTCGCCCCCGTGAAAGGCAATGCGGAAAACGTCGGCGGTTTCGCCGCCGAATTCACCCCGCAGGAAGCCGCCGCCCGTTTTGAAGAACTAGATTTTACATGCGGGGCAGAAATGCTCGCCTATTGCGAACATGAAGGCATCGCAATTTCTGAGGCAATGTGCCGCCGCGAACGATGCATGCTTGCAGCCGATGGCGTCGCAGTCGACAACACGCGACGCTATTTGGAACGCGTGCTTTCCGTTATGCGCGAATCGGCAACCGCGCCCATAACATCGCCCGTGCGCTCGATGGGCGGCCTCATTGGCGGCGAGGCAGCCGCGCTTTCGAAGCTCGAGGCCCAAACGGACAGCGACACGGCCAACGCATGCATCGCCGACCCCATGCTCGCCCGCGCAACCACGTATGCCATGGCGGTGCTCGAAACAAACGCGTCTATGGGGCGCATTGTCGCGGCACCCACAGCTGGCTCTTCGGGCGTCGTGCCTGCGATGCTTTTAGCGGCGCAAGACAAGCATGGATTCAGCGATGAAGAACTCATCAGCGCTCTGGCGAACGCAGCCGCAATTGGGTATTTGATCACGAGGAATGCTACGGTTGCCGGAGCTGAAGGCGGCTGCCAAGCCGAAGTTGGCGCCGCGAGCGCCATGGCCGCAAGCGCGGCATGCGAGCTTTTCGGAGGAACGCCCGCGCAATGCTTCGCGGCGGCGAGCAATGCGCTTTGCGGGCTCATGGGCCTGGTGTGCGACCCCGTCGCAGGCTTGGTCGAAGCGCCCTGTCAAAAGCGCAACGCCACGGGCGTTGCCAACGCAATCGTATCGGCGCAAATCGCGCTCGCAGGCATTAGCAACCTCGCAAACTTCGACGAAACCGTTGAAGCCATGCGTCGCGTGGGCAATTCCCTTCCCTTCGAGCTTCGGGAAAGCGCGCTCGGCGGCCTTGCCGCAACGCCTTCCGCATGCGCATTCTGCGAAGGCTGCATGAACTAACAAACCAACGGATGTGTTAAATGCTCGTGCGTTAAATGCTCGTAGCGTTTAGCACATCCGTCACACCCTTTTCGCACAGGAACGCTAGCGAACCACTTCCCCCTGGTAGCCCGCAATGCCACCGATATTCTCAACCTTGGTGTAGCCCGATCGTTTCAAAAACGAGCACGCTTGACCGCTTCTCGACCCCGTGAGGCAATGGACGAAAATCGGAGTGTCCTTTTCCGGATATTCCCGAAGCACACGCTCGATATCGTTAAGGGGAATGTTAACGCTCCCGGGAATATGCCCCTGCCCATACTCTTCTTCGCTGCGAACATCAATCAAAACCGCGCCCTCGGTCGCACGCCACCGGCCAACGCCCCTGTTGATCGTAGCTCCCGTAATCAAGTCTATAAAGCTCATGCGACGCTCCTCATCTTTCTTCAAATGGCTGCGCAAAACAGTCGGCCCGTTTGCGCGCCGGCGTTGGATATCAACGAGTGACCACTGGTAAAATACCAATATTACAGCCATTTGTAAGGAGGTCCTCGTGCTTCAAAACGGCAAAATCTGGATGGCCCAGGGCGACAACCCCTGTTATTTGCTGCTCAACCAAGCGAACCGGCATGGCCTCATCGCCGGCGCATCGGGCACGGGCAAAACGGTCACGCTCAAAGTCATGGCCGAGGGCTTCTCGCAAGCAGGAGTGCCCGTGTTCATGGCAGACGTCAAAGGCGACGTGACCGGCATGTGCCAAGCGGGCGTCGATTCGGAAAGCATGCAGAAACGCCGAGTGAAATTCGGCCTCGAGAATTTCACCTATCAAGGTTGCCCGACTCGCATATGGGATATGACCGGCGAAGACGGCATTCCCGTGCGCGTTACCATTTCAGACATGGGACCCGTGCTGCTTTCGCGGCTGCTCGGCCTTACGAAGGTGCAGGAAGGCGTGCTCAATATTGTCTTCCGCATTGCCGACGACAAGCAGATGCTGCTTATTGACCTCAAAGACCTGCGCTCCATGCTCACTTACGTAAGCGAACACGCCAAGGAATACACCACCACATACGGCAACGTTTCCTCGCAATCGGTGGGCGCCATTCTGCGCGCGCTCATCGCCATCGAAGACCAAGACGGCGACCTTTTCTTCGGCGAACCCGCGCTCGAACTTTCAGATTGGCTCGCGTGCGACGCGAATGGACGCGGCTACGTCAACATCCTTAACGCGGCAAGGCTCATCGAGCACCCGCAAATTTACGCGATGTTCCTGCTGTGGATGCTTTCCGACCTCTTCGAAAAGCTGCCCGAAGTCGGAGACGCGGACAAGCCCAAATTCGTCTTCTTCTTCGATGAGGCCCATCTGCTTTTTAACGACATGCCGAACGAGCTTCTAAGCAAAATCGTACAAGTGGTCAAGCTCATTCGCTCCAAAGGCGTGGGCGTGTATTTCATCACCCAATCGCCAAGCGACATTCCTGACGAAGTGCTCGCGCAGCTCTCAAACCGCGTGCAGCATGGCCTGCGAGCATATACGCCTGCCGAACAGAAAGCCGTTAAGGCAGCCGCACGGGCGTTTCGCACCAATCCGAACTTCAAGAGCGAAGACGCCATTCTGGAGTTGGGCACAGGCGAGGCGCTCGTAAGCTTCCTCGATGAAGACGGCAGGCCTTCGATCGTCGAGAATGCGAAAATCTTGCCGCCGCAGTGCCTGATGGCGGCCGCGTCTGACGAGGCGAAAGCTGCAGTGCTCCAAAGCCAAGCGGCGCTCATGGAAAAATACGGAACCGCCATCGACCGCGAAAGCGCCTACGAAAAAATTCTGAACGAGCAGGAGCAGAATGCTGCCGCCGCAGAACTCGAGCGGCAGCGCGCCGAGCTCGAAGCGCAAAAGGCGGAGTTCGCCAAACAGCAAGAAGCCGCGCAGAAAGCAGCTGAGAAGGAAGCCGAGCGACAGCGCAAGGCCGCCGAAAAAGAAGCGGAGCGCCAGCTCAAAGCCGCTGAACGCGAACGCCAGAAGCAGCGCGACGCCATGACTCGCATGGCAACGAACATCTTGGGCTCCGCCGGCCGCACTGCCGCTAACCAGATTATTCGAGGCCTCTTCGGAACCAGACGTTAGCAGCGAGGACTCCAGCAATCGTGGACCGAGCAAGGAGCTCCAACGGGCCAAGAGCGAACGGGAGGGCTCTCGTTGACGATTCTGAAACAAGGGCCCTTATGTCGCTCGCGAACTCGCCCGCCCAAGCCCCAACCTCTCCGCCGACCTGTTAAACGCTACAAACATTTAACAGGTCACGAACGACAAGGAACACTCGAGCATGCTACCCATTTTTCTTCAAGGATTATCGCTGGGCCTGGCGTTTCTGGCCCCCATCGGCATGCAGAACCTCTTCGTCATCAACAGCGCGTTGAGCCATAAGCTCGGCCAGGCCCTGGCGACGTCGCTCGTGGTTGTGTTCTGGGACATTTCTCTGGGGGTCACCTGCTTCCTCGGCGCCGGAGCGCTCATGGACGCGTTCCCGTGGCTCAAAAAGATTATGCTCGGGCTTGGCGGCCTGTTGGTGATATACATAGGCTTAGGCCTCATAAGGTCGGAGGCGAGCCTGAATGGCGGAAAGGACGTCAACCAGCCATTCGCGAAGATCATCGTTGCCGCATTCGTCGTGACGTGGCTCAACCCCCAGGCCCTGATTGACGGCACGATGATGCTCGGAGCATTCAGGACAACGCTGCCGGCGGGCGGCGACCTCCCCTTCATCATCGGCTTCACGTCGGCGAGCTTCATTTGGTTCAACGGCCTCGCGATCGCGTCGAATGCGCTCGGTACGAGAATCAACACGCATGCCCTTACCTGGATCAATCGCGTGTGCGGCGTCGTGATTATCTGCTACGGCCTCAAGCTGCTTTTCGACTTAGCGCAATTGCTTTTCGGGTAAGTGCTTTTCGGAAAAGCGTCGCCCCCGCGCAAAAGTGGAACAATTTGAGGGTCATGCATGACACCAAAGAACGCGAAAAACATCGCGCATGCAACATCGACAAAACGACGCAGCAGAATATCAGGCATACGTCTACCCTCTTGTTCATTTGGCCGATTTTTCGCCCAAATGGCACTAACGCAACTCAATGAAGCACGACATAATTTACTTATTTGAACATTTTTTGAGAGATGGGAATCGAAGATGCTTGATCGCCGTACATTTATTGCTGCTGGAGCATCCTCGCTGGCGGGTATCATGCTGCCTCGCGTGCCAGGCCTCCAAGGTGTATTCGCGCTGCCGTTTGCGCCAACCGAGGCCTTTGCCGACGAAGAAGACCCCTTCAAGGTGCTCGTTCTCTCGCGCACCATGTTTGGTGTGGTCGTGGTCGACGTCGCCAACAAGAATACGCCCATCACGGGTGCCCAGGTTACGCTCACATCGCGCTATGCCGCGGGCAAACAGCTCACCGCCACAACCGACGACGAGGGCACAGCTATCTTTGAGATTGCTCCGCTTTCGGAAGGCTACGTGGACGAAGCGACGCTTCTCGATGCGTACGACTTTAACGGCGGCATCTCCATCAGCATGGAAGGCTACCGCGATGTCGAGATTCCCCTTGCGCGTATCCAGGGCGGTACCGCCGTTACCGCGCCCACGCGTCCGCTCTCCGACGGTGAACCGTACTTTCGCCAGCTTACGTTCGACGAATGGGACATCCAGTACGCCAACGCCACGTTCATGGCGATGCCCAAAGACGATGCAGCAAATGCGCAGCCCGACACGCACGCCTTTACCGTGCAGGCTCATCTGCCGCAGGGCGGACAGGCGACGTTGCATATCAACAAGGTAATGCCTGCCGCAGGCAGCTCATCCGAAACCGTCACGCAGATTGGACAGGTCAAGGCCAGCGCAACGGGCGCAGATAATCTGGCGATGTTCACGCTCGAAGACAAGTTCCTCGATGCGGCGTCGGGCCTTCTGGAAGAAGGGTGCAAGCTGCGCTTTGCGCTCGACTACCAGGGTAAAACCTACACGCTCTCCTCCCCCATGGCCGTTGCCACCGCGCCGGCCTCAAAGGCAGAATCGGGCTCGACGACCATCATCCCCACCACCATGGATCAAGAGATCACTCCGTTTGATTTCCCCGCGGCGTTCCCCGGCATCGGCGGCAACAAGTTCACCTGCTGGATGCCCACGTTTCCGATTCTCTTCGATTTCTCGTTTGCCGGGTACGTGTTGTTTGGCGGCGGATACAAACCAGTCAGTTACATGAACGATTCGGGCAATCCGGATCCGGAATACTGGAAGAAGTCGCCGCGCGAGTCGGGCGCCAAGCAGGCAAACCGCTACCTCGACGAGATGGAGGGGAAGTGGAATCAGTACAAGAGTATGAGTGCCGGTTCGGGCACCGATCCAAGGAACACCAAGCTCCTTCGTCACCATTGCACGCTGCTGTTCACGATGGATATCGCAACACAGGTGTACGGATCGCTCGCCTACGACTGGGTAGGCAAAACTTGGGGCGATAACAACGATCCGGCGTTTGGCAATATTAAGGCCCTCTTCCAAGTAAAAACCGACCTCAACTGGACCGAGCAGTTCACCTTGGGCCCGGTGCCGTTTTTCCTAAACGTCAATCCTTGGGTGTTGGCAAAGCTGGCGCTCGCGGTAGGCGCCCACACACACGGCAGCGGCGCGGCGTTCTTCAAAAACATTTCGCTCGACTATTCCAATACGTCGGGATCATTCACCATCCAGATCGGGCTTGCCGTCACCTTTGGAGCCGGCGTTGCAGGCGTCGCTTCGTCCGCCGTGCGCGGTGCCGCATCCCTCACACTGTTCATTGGGTACGAGAAGGCGGACGGCCACCAGCTTCCGCGGCTGCGCGTGGGTGCAGACGTCGATGTCGACGTGATACTCCAGTTCGTCATGTTCAAGTGGACCACCAAGGCCTGGTCGGGGTCGTGGCCCACACTCATCGATTCGTGGAACATGTCGGTGAACAACGGCGACCAGTATGTACTCCAGCGCTCTGAGCTGGCCTTGGGTGGAGATACGCCTTATACGCTGGATGCCTGCTTTGGCGCGACCGGCAATGCCGAGGCAGGTGGTGTGCCGCAGTTTATCGCATCGGCCACCATCGTCACCAATGCCGAGCTGCTCGCATGCGCCGAAGTTGCAGCCACCCCCGTAAACGTCGTACCGAT
>NZ_CAKTVX010000017.1 GCF_934630525.1 uncultured Slackia sp. | reverse complement strand
GGCTCTTCGTGGAGTGCGGCTACGAGCACACCACGATGATCTGAAGAGCAATACGCTAAATCGAAAAAGGCAAACCCCGGAGACGTGATTTTCGCCATAACGAGCGAGAATATCGAAGATGTCTGCACACCATTGGCGTGGGAAGGCGAACAGCCGGTTGCAATCAGCGGGCACTCTTGCGCGTATGCGACCGAAAGCTTTATCCCGATATACCTAGCATATTCAGCTACTGCTCAGGACTTTCAGATATCCAAACGAAAGGTAGCGAGGATACCTACAGGCTATCTTCGAACTATTTGATTTGGAGCAGACGGAGGAAAAAAATAGGGCAGAATCGCTTTCACGATCCTGCCCCGCAAACCCGAGGGTTTCTAACTAGTAACTATTATGCAGCTAAACGCCCCATTGTCAATCCCGCGGGCATTTTGGTGCACACGCATTGATCGTGAACGGTGATACCCGCGCTGCCGGAAAGAGGGGCTACCCGAGCCAAGCCTCGAAGACCCTCGCGATGAAGTCGTGCGACGAGGTTATCACGGTGTTGCTCGCGTACCAGCCACCGTGAAGCTTGGATCTATCGGCAAGTGCGAGTAGTCTCTCGGGGTTCCAAAACATTCGGAAGTCTACCTGGATCGCCTATCGGATATTGGGCAAGCGAAAAGATTGAACGAATATTTACGCAATGCGAGCCCTTTGATAAGTCGCTTGCTTTCAGAGAAGGTATTCACACGGCGAATAACGACCGATTTTTGAAATTTTGGTGGGAACCCAACCAAAATCTTTTAGTGCGTAATGCGACGTGTGTGGAAGACATTGATGCCGCAGGACAAAAGGGCGCGGGTCTCCGGTGGAGACCTCAAAGCGTGAAGCGCTTTGAAGCACCGACCGAGCCAACAGGCGAGACCTCCCTTTGCAATTTCTCATTTCCCTCGCAGGCGCATATACAAACTGCAAAAGACAGCTTGTAATGTCTGCGCAGGAAACACAAAAGCAAACGGCGGAGAGAATCATTTCTTCTCCGCCGTTTGCTTTCTCTTGGCAAGGTAAAAGGTTACTTGTGCCTCCTTGTCCGTCAGCGGGATATCGACCCGGCTCGGGTAGCCGCCCTGCCGCTGGCCGTAATCCGTGGAAAAGCACGGCAGCGTGGAGGCCCTTACCAGTTCCTCAAAGGTGGCAGGGTCGGACTGCACCAGAAACTTGGAGGCGGGCATTTTCTCCCGGCAGAGGGTATCCCAGAACCCCAATTCTGTCCGCAGCAGGAAATTGAAGCCGTTGATGTCTGCAAAGGTCAGCTCGCTTTTCTTCGCCAGCTCATGCTCCGGCGGCACGCAGACAAAGAGCTTCTCTTGCAGGAAGGGCGCAGCGCCTTCGATGGGAAAGGGCAGAATGGCAATGTCGCAGGAGCCGTCCTGCCAGGCGGAGAGCACCTCCTCGTTCTGGCAGATCGCAGAGGAAACCATCATACCCGGTCGGTGCGTATTTAATTTCGGCAGTAATTCCCAAAGCGGAGCGGGGGCGCAGGAGCGCACAATCACCGTCCGCTGCCGTCGGTCAAAATCCCGCACCTGCTGCACAGCCTGTTCCGCTTCACTGAGCAGCTTGCTGGCGCGTTCCACGGCGGCAAGCCCTGTTTCGTTCAGCTCGATTTTGTTTTTCCCTCGGTGAAAGAGTGTCACGCCAAAGGCGTCCTCCAAATGCTGCATGGAGCGGGTGACGGAGGGCGTGGAGATATGAAATTCCTCCGCAACACGGCTGAGTGTGCCGAGATCCGCGAACGCCACCAACTGGCTCAGTTCATATAAGTCGATCATGCCACCGCCTCCACATTTCATATTCCGAAAAGCACTTTGCAATATAAATAGTGTACATCGTTCCAATCTCGGGGTAAAAGTACAGATAGAACCAAATCTGCTTTTCAGAAATAGGGAGGTATCTTCATGGAATATGTAACGTTGAACAACGGTATCAAAATGCCGAAGCTGGGCTACGGCGTGTATCAGACGCCGCCGGAGGACACCAAGCGCTGCGTGCTGGACGCCATTGAGGTGGGCTACCGCAGCATCGACACGGCGCAGGCGTACAACAACGAGGAAGGTGTCGGTGCGGCGCTGGCGGAAAGCGGCCTTCCCCGTGAGGAATTTTTCCTGACCACCAAGGTCTGGATTACCAATGCAGGCTACGAAAAGGCCAAGGCGTCCATCGCGGAGTCCATGCGCAAGCTGCGTACCGATTATCTTGATCTGCTGCTCATTCATCAGCCCTTCGGGGACTATTACGGTACTTACCGGGCAATGGAGGAGCTTTATAAAGAAGGCAAACTCCGCGCCATCGGCGTTTCCAACTTCGGCCCTGACCGCTATCTGGATATGCAGCATTTTGCCGAGGTCAAGCCCGCAGTGAATCAGATCGAGACCCACGTGTTCCAGCAGCAGAAAACCGCGAAGGAATACCTTAAAAAATACGATTGCCAGATCGAATCGTGGGGCCCGTTTGCGGAGGGACGCGGGGATATGTTCAACAATCCGGTGCTGACCGAGATCGGCAAAAAGTACGGCAAGACCGCCGCCCAGACCGCGCTGCGCTTCCTGCTCCAGAGCAATGTGGTCGTTATCCCCAAGTCCACCCACAAGGATCGGATGCAGCAGAATTTCGACCTGTTCGACTTCACGTTGACGGTGGAGGATATGGCGGACATCGAGGCACTGGACAGCGGCGAGAGCCTGTTCTTCTCTCACTATGATCCCAAAACCGTGGAATGGTTTATGTCCATTTTGTGAGAAGCGTTCAGAAAAGGAAATGGCAGATGCCGGCTAAGGTGATGCGATACTTAGACCCCGCAGAGCAGAAAGAATAACTGCCATGCCAAATGCCATTCATTAAAGATCCCATTCTTTCTAAGCTGGTCTGAGCAATAAAGTCCATTCTGGGCATAGGGTGAAGCATATAAGGTTAAACGCTAAAAACCCGAAGCAGCACTTTTACGGTGCTACTTCGGGTTTTCCTTATGGTGATGTCAAATCATCCCAAAGTGTTTCAATGCCTCCGTAATGACTCTTTCCTTTTCCGGTGGGCATTGTGGCTGCTTGGCATCCTCAGATTTCGGTTTATTGTAGTTCTCGCGCTCAATAATGCCGTGTTTCTGCTTTACCTGAGCAATATAGAGACTGCTGACCTTCAAACCACTGCATTCCAGAACATAATCAGATTTTCAGGTATTAGAGAGGTTCCTCCCCTCGACTCGGAATAGCCGCATTCATCTCTCCAGCCATCTCGAATTCTCTTCAATTCGCTTAAGCCTTCCCCAAGAAGGAATTCTTTGTAAATCGGTTCGCTATTCATCCCACACCTCGTTTACTCTGCGTATTGTCAGCCTTGCGCGAGCGAATTGCTCCCATAGGCGTATCACGGACCGCATATGAAAAGGAGGCTACGGAGGCGGGCCAGAAGTGCTGGCTCGGGCCATGCCGCCGTCACCTTTATTTTCAGGCTCATTGCCTGCGTTGGATGGCATTGTCTCACCGCGTTGCCTCGGGAGCCATATCGTGCGGCGGACAAGGCAAACCCAGGGGGCAGTTGGCGGAGAAGCCACAATTAGACCGCTGATCGCGAAAGCGGCTCAACTCATGAGCAAGCCACCTGAGACTACTCACTTTTCCCGCCGATGGTGAAGGCTTGCGACCTGGGGTTTTGCGAATGACGCGTAAGCCACCCGCGTTAATTCACTTATGATTGTTGCTGGCGGCTTGCGCTCTAAAAGACGGTTGAGTTTCAAAACGGGCGTTTTCGGCGTTATCGAGCCTCCAAAGGCGGCCCGTCGTGCCTTTTGGGACAAAAACAAAAACTCAAAGCCCTGAGTTTAAGGTGAGTTTTTGAAGCTGCCCCAGCTTCTGTCCCCGAGGCCGACGAAATGCGACGAGGCGTTACCTGGCGGCACTCGACTCGAGACGGCGCCGAAAACTGAGTGCAACTGGAATGACAGGGCGGCAGAACCGGTGCCATCGAGCGGGAATAGCGGGAACTGGCTTCTGAACTCCGCCAGGGCGCGTCGCATGAAGCGCGCTAAGACCATGCTCGTCGGGTGTTGCTCCATTGCGCAGGTACAACACGCCTAGGCTGGACGCGCTGTTCAACGTTTTTTCAAACAATCAAACGGTCTACCGGACGTCTCTCCCATTGAATGGCGCAATTCAAATCCGCAATAGCAAAGGATGCGAGGCCGTGCAATCATGCAGGTCCGCGCCATGCCTCGCGGTATCGCCATTTTAGCGATCTGATTGCGCTGTAGTCCGTTTTGGAAGGTCCACGAGCATCACGGTTCCGTTCTCGGAACTTGATTCGACTTCCGCGGAGCCGCCATGGAGCGTCGCAATCTCCCAAACAAGCGCCAATCCAAGCCCCGCGCCGCCGTATGCTCTGCTGCGAGATTTGTCGACGCGAAAGAACGGCTGGAAGATGCTCTCACGGTACTCCTTGGGTATTCCCTGGCCCTGGTCCTCAACTCTCAGGAACACGTGGCTGTCGTTGTTGCAGATGGAGACGTTGACAGTCGAGCCAGGGCGGCTGTAACGGATGGCATTTTCGACCAGGTTAAACACCAGCCGATAAAGGAGCGTGTCGCTTCCGATTATCAGAGCGCCTCCACTGCAATTGAGGGCGATGTCTTTATGCTCGGCAAGCGGAGCGAGGTCGGTGAGGACTTCTTCGGACAGGGGGCCAAGCTCAATATTGTCCTCGCAGGGAACGCTGCGGAGCTCGCTCATCTCAAGCAGCACCTTGGTCATTCGCGACATCCGCTCGGTTTGTTCTTGTAGCAGGCCGAGCAGCTCGGCTGTTTGGGGTTGCGATGTGGGGTGCTCGGAGACAAACAGTTCAATCTGCGCTTGCATAAGGGCGAGCGGGGTGCGCAGCTCGTGTGCGGCGTTGCCGGTAAACTGACGCTGTGCAGAGAACCCTTCGCCAAGACGGGCGATCATGTCGTTGAATGAGGCGCTGCATCGCTGTAGCTCGGTGGGTACATCTTTGCTGAGCTTAATTTCGCTTAGGTTGTCAGGCTGCACGCGCTCTACCTGAGCGGCAAAAGCCCGCAGAGGTTTGAGCGCACGGCCGCTCGCAAAGTATGCCAGTACGCCGCCAAGTAGCGTGATTCCAGCCGTGATGCACCAGGCTGTCGCGCCGAAAGACTCTTGTGCGTCGTTTACGACGATCGTGACCTTTTCATCGAGGGTCGCTTTCGTTGGGTCGAACGCCTGGGGCGAATCTTCACCGGTTGCGTTAAAGGCCGAGATGTCACTGCCGATGGCATCCATGTAGCGCATGCCCGTATAGCCGACCAAGCAGTTCGTTAGCACGCACGCCGCACACGTGAGCAGCGCCGTCATGATCGTTATGCGCCATTGCAGCGAAAGCCTTTTCATTCGCCATCCTCCATAACGTAGCCCTCTCCAATCCGATTGCGAATCGGGTCGTATCCCAAAGCGCTGCGCAACTTTTTTCGGAGCGACGAGATGTGAACGCGGGTTGCGTTGCTAAAGCTGTTCACGGTGCTATCCCAAACGTGCTCGATAAGCTCCTCTTGGCTTACCGGTCGTCCCTGATTAAGCATCAGGTATTCCAAAATTCCCGTTTCCTTGCGTGTAAGAGATAAAGCCTCGCTGTCCACGGAGGCGATGCGCGCCTTAGTGTCAAAGCTGAGCTTTCCGCAGGTTAATACTATGTCGCTTTGTGCGAAGCGCCTGAGGGTAAGGCTGCGGATCCTTGCCGCAAGCTCGTCCAGATGAAACGGCTTGGTAAGGTAATCGTTGGCACCGGCATCGAGTCCGGCGACTTTATCCGATACTTCGCCACGCGCGGACAGAATCAGAACCTTGGTCTCGCAGTCGGTTTTCCTAAGCTCCCTGAGCACGGTCATGCCGTCGATACGGGGGAGATTGAGGTCGAGTACCACGAGGTCAAAGACTTCGACGTCCAGCAGGTCGAGCGCCTCCCGTCCATCGTGGCAGCAGTCGACGCTGTATGCCAGGTTTCGCAGGCTGCGTGCGATTGTGTCGCACAGTGCTCGTTCGTCTTCGACGATTAAAATACGCATAACAGTCTCCTTGCACATTCCAAATCGCGCTTAACACGGATTTTATGGTCGATATGGTCCAATGGTCGCGTAACGAAAGGAGTGGTCAGGTTGTTCAAAGCGGTAAAACCCGTGGTACAGGTCGCTTTGTTGATCGTCGGAATTGCCATGGTGTGCTTTGGCGTTATGCGTGGCGAGGCGGATGCCGTGCTGGCCAAAGCGATTAGGCTGTGCTTGGAGTGTATCGGAATTGGATAAAAGAGAAAACACTGCGTCGCATATTTTAGCCCGATTTCGCGGGTTCATTCAGGCGGTGGCGACGCTCGTCACCAACATTCACCTGCCAAACTTCGCCAAAGGCGGCATCTATCAGGGTGTGGGAAAAACAGTCTGCGTACCTGGGCTTAACTGCTATTCGTGCCCCGCGGCTGCGGGTGCATGTCCTATTGGTGCATTTCAGTCGGTGGCGGGTTCGTCCAAGTTCAACTTTTCTTACTACGTCACCGGTACGCTCATTTTGCTCGGCGTGTTGCTGGGACGCTTTGTGTGTGGGTTCCTGTGTCCGTTTGGCTGGCTGCAGGAGCTGCTTCACAAGATTCCCGGCAAAAAGCTTTCGACAAAAGGGCTCAAGGCGCTTACGTATATCAAATACTTTGTGCTGCTGTTTACCGTGGTGGTGCTGCCCGCGCTGGTGGTCAACGATGTGGGGATGGGCGACCCGTTCTTTTGCAAGTATATCTGTCCGCAGGGCGTGCTCGAGGGCGCCATTCCACTGGCAATCACTAATGTGGGCATCCGATCTGCGCTGGGCCAGCTCTTCACCTGGAAGCTTCTCGTTCTCGTTGCCGTGGTGGTGCTGAGCGTTTTGTTCTACCGCCCCTTCTGCAAGTGGATTTGTCCGCTCGGCGCATTCTATGGACTCATGAACAAGGTGTCCTTGCTGGGAATTCGAGTCGATGCATGCAAATGCATCTCGTGCGGCACGTGCTCGAAGGTTTGCCAGATGGACGTCGATGCGACCCGCGCGCCCAACCATGCCGAATGTATCCGGTGCGGAAAGTGCATCGGGGCCTGTCCTGTCGATGCCATCAGCTATCGCTACGGTCTGGATGTGTCGGCAGAAAAGCTCCCCCTGACCGACGATAAAAAGTAAAACAAGCTTCGACAAAACGGAGGAATGACCATGAAGCTTTCTAAGATTGCGGCCCTGTTTATGGTGTCGGTACTGGCCTTGTGTCTTGTGGCGTGCTCGGCGCCCGGTGGCAACGCGAGCGAATCTGCGAGCTCCAATCCTAAGATCGAGGAGCTCATTGCACAAGAACCGGCCAACGCCGACGAGGCTGCCGAGCTGTATGCGAAGCTCATGCAGAAGGAGAACGATATCCTTTCGAGTGATAACGCGCTGTGGGAAAAGGTGTTCAATGCGGCAAATAAAGACTCGGCAATGATTAAGGACGGCAGCAATTACGGCGATTTCCTGCTCAAGACCATCGATGGCGCCAAGGATGAGTTTACGGCGGATGAGCTTAAGACGCTCAAGGCCGGCGCGCAACAGATCAAGGAGATTGAGGACAAGCTCGAGAGCCTGGAAAAGAAGTTTCCCGGCTGTGGAAGCACGCCGAGCGCAGGCGAGAGCGTCGACGCTTCGACCGCGGGCATGACGGCTGGCGCCAATGCTTCGAGCGAGGCGACGAAGTTCCCCAGCTTTACGGGCAAGGACCTGGACGGCAACGACGTAAGCAGCGACGAGCTGTTCTCCAAGAACAAGGCCACCGTCATGAACTTCTGGTTTACCACGTGCAAGCCGTGCGTGGGCGAGCTGGGCAATCTGGAGCAGCTGAACAAAGAGCTTGCCGAGAAGGGCGGTCAGGTCGTGGGTGTCAATTCCTTTACGCTCGATGGCAACAAGGACGAGATTGCAGATGCCAAGGATGTACTGAACAAGAAAGGCGTGACGTACAAGAACATCTGGTTCAAGTCTGACAGCGAGGCTGGCAAGTTCACGTCAAATCTGTTCTCTTTCCCGACAACCTACGTTATCGACCGGAACGGCAACATCGTAGGGGAGCCCATCGTTGGTGCGATTACTTCCGCAGAACAGCGTGCGGCGCTCAATAAGCTCATCGATCAGGCAATTTCGGATAGCGAGCGATAAAAAACTAGCTATGCGCATCGAAGAGGCTTCGGGGTTCCAGAGCCTCTTCATCACAGAAGGTTTCTAATCAGGGGCTGCGAACGCGGCCCCTCTCTATGCCTCGGCATTCAGTTGCCAGCTGATTTGTGGGCAGCATGAAATAACGCGGCGATTGAAATTCCTTAACTCAGATGCTCATGGTCAGTTTCTATGGTGTTCGAAGACCTCGCTTAAGATCGAAAATGAAGCTGTACGCAATGAGTTTTCAGTCGTCGCTCCCGCGCATCACTTCTGATCTGCGGGAGTGCAAGACGGTAAACGAACCCCTACGGAAACTTGGGAGTGATTAAGGGGGGGGCGGCTCTTCCGCTGGCGTAAATTGCCAAAGCAAGGTGTGGGTCGGTCGAATAACCGGGCCGTTTCTGTTTTGATGCTTTGCTCGCTTGCCTGCCTGCCTGCCTTTGCCAGCGAGCGTTTTTGGCGCTATCTAACGGCTGCGGCGCCTTGCTACGGCAACGCCGGCCGCTGCTGCGGCTGCTGCTGCGCCGGCGACGCCCAGGGTGATTGCCAACGCGCCGTTGTCTCCTGTTGCGGGCAGGGTTTTATCGGCGGACTTAGCGACCTCCGCGACAGTGGCGGAGACGGGCTCCGTAGCCGGCTTTTTCGCTTCAGGCTGTGGGGCAGGGTTGGGCTTTGAATCTACCCCGATTCTATTGACACCTTCTACGCCGCCTTCGAGCGGCCTTCGTCATCCGGCCAATTGGCCTCCTCGAACTCAGCCGGGCTCATATAGCCCAGCGCCGAGTGGATCCTCGCGCGGTTGTAGACGACCTCGATGCGCTCGAAGGCGTCGAGCGCGGCCTCGTCCCGCGTGGCGTAGACGCGCACGTGCACGCACTCGGACTTCACGATGCCCATCAGCGACTCCATCGCCGCGTTGTCCCACGGCGAGGATATCGAGCCCATCGACGGGCGGATTCCGTGCTCGCGCATGGTCTTGGAAAGCGGCAGCGACACGTACTGCGACCCGTGATCGCTGTGGTGGATGCATCCCTCGGGATTGTTTCGCCTGGCCAGCGCCATCTTCAGCGCCTCGTCGGCGAGCTCGGCGGTGATGCTCGGGCCCATGGCCCAGCCGACGATCCGCCTCGACCATATGCCCATCGCCAGCGCCAAATACAGCCAGCCCTGTCGGGTCTTCACGCAAGCGATGTCGGCGAACCACGCCATGTTTGGGCCGTCGGCGCTGAACCTGCGTCTGACCAGGTCTTCGGCCGAATCCCGCTTGGCTGCGCGCTTCTCGCTCGAGGGGCGCTTGGCGCATGCGCGCGCGGCGCCTCGCCAGCCGCGCTCGCGCATGATGCGCGCCACGCGCTTCATCGACGTGCGCACGCCCATTCGCCTCGGCGCGAAGAACGCCTTCGGCGCGCCGTATATGCCGCGCACCTCTGCCCTGACCCGGGAGATCAATTCGGCGAGCTCCTCGTCGCGCATCGCGTGCGCGCTCGGCGGGCGCCTCTTCCACGCATAGTAGCCCTGGCGGGCGGCCTTGAGCGCGGCGCACATCTCCGAGACCGGCCACCTTCCCTCGTTGAAGAACACGAACCCGAACTTCGCCCTCTTCGCCGACCCTCCTACAGCTGCCTGCTGGCGAAGAGGGCGCTCGCTTTTAAAAGTATCTCGTTCTCCCTCTTCAGCCGCTCGTTCTCGCGCTTGAGCCTGCACAGGTCCTCGGCCATCTGGAACGGGTCGTCGCGCGCCCCGCAATCGGCCGCGTCGGCCTTCTTGACTCAGCCGGACAGGCTTCCGGCGTCGCAGCCCGGCCCGCGCGCCACCTCCGCGTAGCTCGTCCCAGACTTTTTGTAAAGCTCCACGGCCTTCTGCTTGAACTCTGCCGTGTACCTTGGCGATGGGGCTCCCATATCCGCCTCCTATCTTCCGTTGCCCGCATCATGCGAAACGGAAATCGACTTGTCAACGGGAATGGGGCAGATTCAGATTCATTTTGCCGGGGTCGAAGGTCTTCGCCTGTCAGGCCGTTTCCGGATTCGGCCAGAACTCGGGCGCGGCACCCGACGCCTCGGAGTTCGACCGGGATGGGCGGCCTCAGTCCAGCAATTGCCTCATGAGCTCGTCCTTGGAGGAAATACCCATTTTCGAGTAAACGTGATGAATGTGAGAATCGACGGTGCCCTTGGAAATGTAGAGCGTCTCGCGAATGTGGGCGCGGCTACGCCCTTGAGACAGCAAGATCAGCACTTCGAGCTCCCTTGAGGACAGTCCGTATTCCTCGGCTAAGATTAAGCATTTCGCGGCTAATCGGTCTTCCGCAGCGCCCAGTTCTCCCGAATCGCGTTCTCCGCCCGAGGTGGCGGCTCCGTCGCGTCCCGGAATGCCGTCGGGCTCGGCGCTGGCGAAGGTTTCGCCTCCGGCTTCGCATCGCCCTGGTCCGGCGCTATCACCCGCCCAGTGGCTCCGCCGGAAAAGCAGACGGTCCTGCGAAAGCCTGGACATAGCGCCCTGAGAGCCGGGGTCTTTCTCTGGAGCAAGCGATGCGGCGAACACGAACGCCACCAAAGCCACCAGCAAAGTATCACAAGCGGCTTCGGTGCCGAACCGATCCAGCACGCCAGCCCACATACACGAGCCCAGGATGCCCCCCATGGAAGCTGTGGCAAAACCGATGGCGATGACACCCGTGGCATGTTTGGGGTTGCGTTTGGCGATATAAATGCAGAAGAGCTTGCCCATGACCTCGAAACCCGTATTTACGACGGACAGGCATAGGAAAACCGGGATAAAATACGCCGTCTCTGAGAACTGAAACAGCACCGTCCCAACTGCAAACAGGGGCAATGCCCACCCATACAGGGTCGAAAGAGAAAAACGGCGCGTCATGCGCAACGCAAGCCAGACGATCACGAACAGCGCGGCAATGCTGACGGCGAACATGATGAGCGACGTTTCGAAGCGGATGGCCGCACGGAACAAAAACGCATTCCAGGCCAGCGATATGGAGGCGAAGACAAAAACGAGATTTATCAGCGGCCAAGCGACGCTTCCGCGCGGTGCGGATTCGTCCTGGGCCTTCTGGGGGTACCCGCCGAGAGGGGCATCGCCCTCCCCCTGAGCATCCACGTGGCGCACGCTTTTGCGGAAGCAGAACAGGGAGGCGAGGGGCAGAAGCAGAAGCAGGCACGAATACGGAATCGTGGCCCCTTGCTCCAGCAGATTGATTCCCGCGGCGGCGGCGAGCAGCAGCACCAGCAAAGGAAACCACCCCAAGAAAGCGCACTCAACCGCTTCGGTTTCGGAGCGCACGTACAGATAGCCCCATGCGATAAAGAATGCGCCGATGCCGCCACCCTGCGCGACGTCGGATATCATTTGCAAGCCAGAGGCATTCGCCCCTGCAGCTTCGAAAACGAAACTCGCCACGATTCCCAGCACCAGCAATGCGCAGCCCAGTGTAGCCAAGCTCGTTTGGGGCCGCCGCGGGGCTGGACTCGCTGCGACGAAAGCCGCCACCAGCGAAACCAGCAGCGTCGATCCGAGATACGGCAGATCGTCCAGAACCGAGCCGCCGTGCCCGGCAAGGGTGGATTGGCTCCAGAAGAAGCGCAGAAAACCCCAGCACCAGAGCAGGCCGGACCCAGACATCCAAAAGGAATAATGGGAATCTATTCTAGTTCGCACAGTGATCTTCCGTTCTGGTCGCATTGAGGGCAGCGCCTGCCATACGTTCGAAATTGTACCAAACCGGCGAACGTTCTACGACCGCCAAGCTGACATGGGGCGGTTTCGCCATGCCGACCGCCCAGGAATACGCAATCAATACTTTGCATCGATGTCTTTGCGGGAGAAATCGGCTTTTGCATCGATGCGCCGTATGCGCCAGAAGCCTAACCTACCTTCAACGCCCAACGGCAAAGCGCCGTGGCGGGCGTGAACGAGAGTCGACGAGGGCATGCGGCCGATCACGCAGGCCCCAGGCGGCTTGCCGTGGAAATTCCAAGGAAAGGGGAACACAATGGAACTGTCTCGCAGGAACTTCCTCCAGGTAGCCGGCATCGGCGGCATCGCCGCCGCTGCCGCGGGCCTGGCCTCTTGCGGGTTCAAGGGCACAGAGGACACCGCCGAAGAGGCCATCAAAGCCTCCGAAGTAAAATCTGCCGATATCGTTGTCGTCGGCGGTGGCATGTCCGGCTTGTGCGCCGCGGTCTCCGCCGCCGGCGAAGGCAAAAGCGTCATCATCCTAGAGCAATCCGTCTCTCTCGGCGGCAATGGACTGGGCACGGAAGGCATCTTCGGCTGCGGCTCCTCCATGCAGAAAGAGCAGGGTATCGACTTCACCTTTGCTGACTGCATCACCGAGGAAATGGAGTTTTTCAACTATCGCATCGATACGCTTGCCTGGAAAGATATGTTCACCAACTCCTCTTCTAACATCGATTGGCTGATGGAGCAGGGCGTTCTCATAGATCATGTTGACGATTACCGCGGCATGGGTAGTTTCGCCGGCTTCCATTGGTGGGGAGGCTTCGTCGAAGACGGCGTTATTTCCCGCGACGGCGCAAAGAACGGCTACATTACCCCCATGGCTGCTAAGGCCGAGGAGCTGGGTGTCGAAATCGTATATGAGGCACGTGGCAGGAAGCTCATCATGAACAATGGCGCCGTCGCTGGCGTATATGCGGAGCGCCCTGATGGCACCTTCCTGCAGGTTGATGCCAAGGCGGTCATTCTTGCAACCGGCGGCTACATGGACAGCGACGAGAAGGTCGCGGAAATGGGTGTCGAAGTTGAAGCCATGGTGCGCAAGGGCGCTCCCGGCCATAATGGTGACGGTCTGGACATGGCGGTGGCAGCGGGCGGCGTTGACACCCGCTGGAAACACTGCCTGATGAAAGAGCCTGGCGTTGCTGGCTGGGTGTTCGAGAGCCCACTGTGCGCCATGGGCGTTCGTCTAGGCGGACCCTTCTTGTTCGTTAATCAGAACGCTGAACGTTTCACCAACGAAAACTGCACTGCAAAAAGCCAGGCATACATGGGCAACGTCATCGCCACCCAAGATAAGGTCTTCAGTATCGCCAGTCAAAAAATCATGGAAGATTTCGACGCTAACGTCACCCCTGGCTTCCTGGCAAATGCCGAAGAAGCTGTTGCCGACCCCGTCGCGCAGGCCTGGACCGCCGATACTCTGGATGAGCTCGCCGAGGCCATGGGCGTCGACGCTGCCGCCCTCGCGGGCACTGTAGGCACCTACAACGCATACTGCAGCAACGGCAGAGACGACGACTTCGCAAAGGAAGCTGGCATGCTGGTCGCTATCGAGGAGGGCCCCTTCTGGGGGTTCCAGATGGCCGAGAATTATTTTTCCACCCTGGGCGGCATCGCCAACAATCGCAAGTTCGAGGTTACGGACGCCAACTCTGAGCCCATTCCCGGTCTGTACGTCTGCGGTGCCGACGGCTGTCAGCTGTATCGCGAGACCTACACCGTCCTGCTGCCCGCATCCTGCATGGGCAACAACATCAACTCCGGCCGCTTCGCCGGCCTGAATGCGGCCGAATACGTCGGAGCCTAATGCGCCCCGCGTCGAGCCGCTGAGCTGATCGCGGAATCCCACCTCACCGCAAAGCAGGAAACGGACCGCTTCGTTCGGTCCGTTTCTTGTTCGAGAAAACCGCTCAAGCCGCTGACCCTTAAGCCACTGACGCTGACATGGGGTTCTTCGTCAGGCGTGCAACGTTCATCGAAAAGGTTGATGTTTCAATCGATAATTGGTTGCAATATCGAGCTATCTATCAAAATCAAAATGATTACGACGATTTCGAGTTTCGATTAAACTGCCCGATAGCCTGCAAGCTGAGCAAATCGGCCCCTTTTGCTGTTGAGTATCAAATGAGTATCAACCTAGCGCAAACTAGGTAAAACAGAACGCAGCTGAAGCCACTACGGCAATTTCGCTACGAATTCGCCTTCCGCACCGAAAGCGTGATCTGCGGCATCGAGTATTCGTTGAATTCCTCTTCTGATTCGGTATCGAAGGAGCAGGCGACGCAAACCGGGGCATCGTTGTTGTATACGCGAATGTTCTCGTAGAACGACCCTTGCAGGAACGCCTCTTTGAAATCGGCGGAGATGGCGCACGTTGCGAGCAGCTCGGAATCGGCGACGGAAACGCCTAGGCCGTCGAGCGGAGCATTGAGGGTAGAGTACGTAGATATATTAGTCGTTTTCGGCCGTGTACATGATTCCGCAGAATCGTTCATCCTCGTAAAAGGCCCTGAAATTGATGCTTTTACGCAATGCCAATATGCTCAAAACCCAGAGTGGTATCAGTTCGTTCCGAGGAAAGGCGGTCTTCATCAAACGGCGCACGTCTTCGTTTTTGTTCATTTTTCTAGAAACAGTTTCGGTATGAAGAACCGAAGACTGGTTGTCTTCGGTTTGGCGTTCTGATCGACTGGCGTTCGGCATGTTTTCTCTTAAAGACAGCGTCTCGTCAAATTTGGGTAACCTTTTCGCTATTGCTTGCATAATAGCGATGCGATGTAGCGTGACATCGGGAGCGCAAAAGGCGTAGCTTAGTCGTTGACTCGGTGTGCTGACTCTTCGCGAAGTATGGCTGTGAGTCTCAATTCCTATCATTGTTCATGGATGGTGACGCGCGTGGGATGCGCCCGTAGTCCGTCAGGTGTGTGGGGCGCCTCCTTGCGGCTCGATTGAGTCCGCGATTCTGTCGGATGGGTTGCTCACGACGGCGGCAAGCGGGCAATGGCGGTCGGAAACGCCGTCGCTTCCTGATGTCGACGAAGGTGCCGAGTCCCCGTTTTTTCTCCCGGATAAGAAAAAGCCGGGGAAAACGTCCCCGGCACTTGGAGGCCTTCCTAGCGGAAAACCAGGTGCCTTTTTATCATGGGCAGCTCGGAAATGCAAGTGCGTACGAATCGATATGGGCATTAGCGGAATTGACAATTTGGGACATAGGGCAATTCCTCTAGCTTGAGCTGAACGGTACGCTGCACCATGAGGAAAGTGCGGCCCTCGGTCTTGATGCTGGCCGCACGGCACCGTTCATCTTGCAGTGAGAGGAGCCCACTATGACGGTTGGAAACGAGAAAGCCTCCAAGGAGATTATTTGCCCAGGTTGCGGCGGCGTCATGAAGAACACGGCGTTTAATCCCATCACCGACACGTGCGGCGCCATGTTGCAAGATGGTTGGCTTTGTCCTGAGTGCGCCTATAAGCTGCGTCCTAAATATCCGATGCACTATACAGAGGATGACATTGTTTTGGAAAAAGCGCCTGATGCCGGAAGGCCTATCCTTACCATGATCAGGAACGACTTCCTTTATGCCGACCCATTCGACCCAGACAACAGCACTGCCTTTTCGTACACCAGCGCGCTCAGGAGCGACCCTCTGGCAAGGCTCCGTTCGGACCAAATCAAAGATGAGCTTGCGAGTATCGATGCGTATAAACAGGAGGTTTCGAAGAAATTCGGCGGTGCGCAGAACGTGTTCGAAGTGCTTGAGGTCTCGCCGATGCCAAAGCTCAAGCCGTTCTGTGCCGGTCTTCCCAATATCAAACGACTTAAAGGCGCCATTGCGGTGGCGGGTAATGTACGCTTGGGCGCGTTTGGGGCCGGCGACACCGTGACAGTCCATCGCGGCGGCATACGCTATCAGGCAAAGGTGCTTATCAATCGCTCTACCACGGGATTTCTGCGGTGGTGGATGTTTCCCAACGCGATTGTCGGCCAGCCGCTGCCGACCGTCAGCACGATCGACAGTTCTGATCTTACGCCCGAGAAAGGCGGTTTGAAGGAAGGATGGCATGGCGTGCTGGTGCTAAGTCATGATGCGTCGGGCATTGCTCCAGGCGATGCACTCACGATTGAGTAAAGGTTGGCCTGTCCTAATCTTGTTTGAGTTCTTTGTATAGGAAAGAATCGTGGAGTAAAGAGGGGCGCCTTCGCCGATTCCTCCCATTGCATTCATGGTCGTGAATGCTTCTTTTCGCGCCTGTGCCATAGAGTAGGCGGCTTCCCGCGTGTTTTCTCTAGGGACGCGCGGGAAGCCGCAAGTCGCACTTAATGCCACGGTGCGCGGGCTTATTGATCGTTGTCGTTTTCGTCGTATTCGCCGCGTTCAAGGGCAACGCGGCGAGCGCTATAGGCGGCGAAGGCGGCGCCTGCCGCAGCGATCGTTGCAGCGGCGGCCGTTAAGGATGCATTGCTATCGCCTGTGTTCGCGTATGCCCCTGTTTTCCCATGCTGCTCGTTCTTGCCGCGCTCGCTCTCGCCGTCGGTGTCACCGCTTCCGCTGGGGTCGCCGCCCTCGCCGGAACCGCCGCTCGAGCCGCTATCGCCGTCGACCGCCATTGGGGCGTCGTGTAGCCCTGTCGCATCCACGTTGCCGCAGACGCCAACCTGCACTTCCGAGCGTTCGCATGCTGCGTCGGGAAGGTGGAGCTCGTGCAGCACTGCGCCCAGCGCGGAGTTTGCGCCCGGTCGAATCTCATCGAGCGTTACGGGATCGAGTGCCACCAGGTCGCGCGCCTTCGCGTAGAGCGTTACGCGTTTGCCTACCTCGTCGCTCCAGCTCTCCGGGATGGTAAAGCTCATGCGGAACTGTGCCGTGCAACCCGGTGCCAGCACAGCGTTGCCGTTGTCGGCTACCAGCGGGTGCGTGGCAAAGCGCTCGCCCAGCGCCTCGAGCGTGTACTTCACATGTGCTATGTTGTTGGGCGATGCGTCCTCGGCAAGCTCCGGGTCGTAGATCGATGCCATGCGTGCGTTCGCACCGAATCCGATGGATGCGCTGGAGAACGGTTGGTTGGAGCCCTCTCGGTACAGATCGACTGTTCCTGCGGTCAGCAGCGTGTTGCCATCGTTTCGTACCGTTACCGTAAACGACTCGCTTGCCGTCCCGGGCACCACGGCGCCCAGGTTGGCTATCGCGCCCAGTGGCGTGGCGCATGCCACCAAGGGCACTTCGATGCCGTGAAGTTCTGCCTTGCTCTGCTCGGCGCTTACGATGTGCGTGGCAAGCGCTGAGAGCATGCCGCCCGAGGTCAAAAACGTCGTTATCTGATCGATGGGGTGCTCCAACTCGCAGAGCACGAATGGCTCCGTGAACAGGTCGTCGATCAGGGTGCTGGCAAAGATGCGGAAGTGCTTGCCCATCACCGCTACCGGGTTGCCTTCTTCGTCGTAGGTCTGTCCCACCTTGCCGTCGGTGTTCTCTACGTACATCACGCACCGGCCGTTGTTGCTTACGCTAAACGACGCCGGGCCACAGCCCGCGGCGCCCACGGGTTCCGACGCAAATGCCTTCGCGCCTCGTGTCCAAGTAATATGCTGCAGCTGCTCGTTGACGGTAGCCAAAAAGCCCGTGTGCTGCGGCCACGGCACCGCATGGGGCACTGTGGCATCTGACGACATAACGCCCCAACCTGCGATGGACTGGCCGATCACGGCGTACGATGCGCAGCCACAACCGCTTGCAGTTTCGTATGCAACGGGCACCACCATTTTGCCGTTGATATTCTCGGGCGCGCCCAGCTCGATGCTCGACGGTGCCTGCGGAAAGCGGAGAACCTGACGGAACGTGAGGCTATCGCCCAAATCGTCCGACCACAGGGTAAAGCACTCGAGCGCGACCTCTGCCTCGCTGCCGAGCGCCTTCTCGGCGGTGGCTCCGCGGCGATGGAGATAGGCGCCCGACAGACGTCCGTCGGCAAGTGTCTTGCCCACCGTGATGCGTGGGCACTGCAGGCAATGGTGGCCATCCTCCTGAAGACGACCGCGCGAGATGCTGCGCCACGACGTGTGCGACACCACGCGAACTTCGCTATTGCTTATGCGTAGGCGCACAACGGACAGTATGCCTGCCGTGCTTGCCGTGTCGAACCGGGTTGCGTCGCCTTCGGGGCGCTCTCCCGAGACCAGCAATACGTAGGCGTCTTGGTTTCCTCTCCCGTCTGTATATTCCACCACGTCGAAGTCGTAATCGAATATGTCGTTGCGCTCCACGTCGCCCTCGCCAAACCCAAGGGGGAAGTCCACGGGCGTGGGAGCGGACCACGCGCCGTTTGCCTTCGTGTGTACCACCAGGCGCGAACGACCGTTCTCGCCGTAGCGCACCGAGGCGATACGGAACAGGCATTCCACGCCGGCTATCTCCGCAAACTTCATGTGGGCTTCGCTGAGCACGCCGGTGAACAGCACATTGTCTCTCGAGGGCTTTATGCCGCCTCTCTCGTCCTCCGACACGCCGGCAGAATTGGCGTTCGGGTCAGCAACGGCATTCGTTGCCTGGCCGATGTAGGTGTACTTATACATTGGTGCGGCATTTTCGTCATCCTCCATCAGGGCATGGACGAAATGCTCGACCTGTCCCGTGTCATCGCTCTCTGCATCCGCGTCGAGCTCAATGCGTGTGACCGCTTGGTCCCAATCGCGTACGATCGGTACGACGTTTACGGGGGTGGCTGCAACTTCGGCGCATGCGAGCAGCTCGGCATTGGTGACGATGGTGGCCGA
>NZ_CAKTVX010000016.1 GCF_934630525.1 uncultured Slackia sp. | reverse complement strand
GTACACGACTTAAGAAAAAGATAAAAAGGTCGTTTGAGCGCTCGAAGCTGCGCCGCCTTGCGTGGAGCATTCGCGCTATTGGAGCGAGGGCGGTTTTGCGTCGGTTTCGCGAAGCCAGGCATACGTGAAGCCGATGGAATCTGACGCATGTTCATGCCGAAATCGCGTGCGAAATACAGGGAAAGCGAGGGATGCGCGCGGCAAAACGCAACGAAAACAAAGGGGAAATCGCATGTAAAGCGCATGCGCACGGGCAAGGTTTGGGCAAGGTTTCGCTGCCATGATGTCGCAAGAGCCGCATAAGCGGAAGACGAATCAAATGGGGGAGCCAATGAGAAAAGGGCGAAGCCTTATTGTTGGTGTGGTGTGTGGGGTTGTTTGCGTGGCGGGCATGATGCTCTATGCGCATGAAATCGAACTGAATGTCGAACAAGAACGCGCCGAGGTGCTTGCGCGTTACGGCTCTACGCAGGTGGAGGCCTATGTTGCGACGTGTGATATAGCCGAGGGATCGAAGGTCGATTCGGCCAATGTGGAGCGAAGGCTCATGCCGGGCGAATTATTGCCTGAAGGGGCCGTTACCGATTTGGCCCAAATTAAGGCTCAACCGGCTCAGGCGCGAATCTATTCAGGCGAGGTTTTGCTCACGCAGCGATTCGAGCAAGTTGATGGCTCGGTGTTGCAGGTGCCCGATGGCCTCTGTGCGGTGAGCGTGCCCGCGAAGGCGGTTTCTGCAGTCGGTGGATCGGTGCGAGCGGGCGACAAGGTGAACGTGTATTCCACTTCGGCGAAGTCGACCGATCTGCTTGTGGCCAATGTCGAAGTGCTCGCAACAAGCGCATCAACGGGTTCGAAAAAAGACGAAGCAAACGACGTTTCGTGGATAACGCTTGCGGCAAAGCCGTCTGAAGTGAACGAGCTTATCGCGGCGGCGGGTGTGAGCGACCTGTATTTCACGCTGCCTTCAGAGAAATTCGTGGCAAGCGATATGCGTTCGAGCGCGAAGGCCCAGAGTGGCGAGATGGCGGCCGATTCAGAAAATGCGGTTGAGGGCGACGAAGGAAAAAATGAAACGAGTGCCTCGAAAACGGCAGGTGCTTTGAGCGAGTCTTCCCTTTCGGCGGAAAGCTCGACGGGGGAAGCGAATGGTGAAGAGGCATCGGGTGTTGAGGGGTCATCGAAAACCCAGTTCAATGGAAAGAAAGAAGCGTGATTTCCGTGACAAAACGCGTGGTGTTGTGTGCCGATGAAGAATCGCTGCGAAACCCTCAGCTGCTTGGTTTGGAGGAATCAAGCCTGCAAGCGGTTTCTTGGATTGAATGCTGCGCGACTGCGGAAGAATGCCGTCGTGCAGCGCGACGAGACGGTATCGAGGAAGCATGGGTCGTTTCCTGCGACGACATGGAGCCGCTTAATGTTGCGGCGGCGCTGAAATACGACGATCCATTCAAAAAGGTGTATTTGGCGTGTGCGGTGAACAACGGATCGCTTGCGAGCAGGGCATCGGTTGCGAAGGTCGATGGCGTGCTTTCCCAGGCGTGTTTTGTTGATCGTTTTGTGTTTGCAAAAAGCCTTTGGGACGAGCGAGGCAGGAAAATCAGCCGCGAGGAGGAAGAGGGCCCGTCGTTCGATCGCAATGACGGCTGCGGAAAAGAACCAGATATGAAACCCGCCAACGGCGCAAAAGCCTGCGCTGAGGAGGGCGAATGCGAATCGCAGGCATTCTTGGTTTCGGATGGTCCGACGCAATCGCGCAAAGAAAGGCGCTGCGTTTCCAAAGAGGGAGCCGGGACGGTTGTGGCGGTTGTCGGAGCGAGCGGGGGATGCGGAAAGAGCACCATCGCCACGTTGCTGGCTTCGCTGTGCGCAAAGGCGGGGCTCGTAACGCTTGCGATTGATGCCGATTTGCAGTTCGGCGATATGCATCGCATGCTAGGCGTGCGCGAGCCCGTTCGAATGGATGAGGTCGTTGCGAACCCGTCGCTCATGACGCGTTTGAACGAAGACGCCAAATCAACGGGGAAGCCATCCCTTGTCGCGGCGCCCTCGCGTTTGGAATCTTCCGAAGAAATTGCTGGTGAGCTGCCTGATATCATCGATGCCGCACGGGGCGATTACGATGTTGTCGTGGCATGCGCCGGTGCATTTTGGAGCGAAATCCATGCACGCCTTATCGAATCGGCCGATTCGGTCGTCTTCCTTATGGACGCTCGTCCCACATCGCTTGAGGCAACGGTGCATGCTGTCGAGCTGTGCGCGCGTATGGGGCTTGCGACGAGCGGTTTTGTGTATGCGATTAACAAGCATGAGCGCGAGAGCCTGCTTTCTGCCGTCGACGCATCGTGCGCCTTAAAGGGCTCAACGGCGATCGAACTTTCAAATGGCCGCCGCGATGTGGAAGAGCTTCTAGGCGCGGGCTTCGTGCAGGAATTCATTGAATCAAGAAATCCGCTTACGGACGAGACCGTAGCGCTTCTTGAGAAAATCCTTTCAGATGAGCAGGTAAAACGCGTATCTCAATCCCTTTCGTCAAAAAGTAGGCGCGGACGTCTTTTCGGTAGAAAGGCAAGGCGATGACGCTCTCTTCGCGCGTTCGCCTTGCCGAAGCGGAAGGCACCGCGATTCGGGCGCGCGATGACGGGTGGATGCTCGACGAGTTGAAGGAAGATGTCGGTCGCATAATTCCGGGGGATGTGCTCGCGCGGCTCGCGGATGAGAATCCTCGCCGTGCGCGCAGCGAATTGCAAAGCGCGTGCAAGCAGGCGTTTGCTTCGCCGCGATGGGCGGGCAGATCGAACGAACTGAAGACGCGGCTTTCGCGTGATTTGGAAGATATCGTATTCGGCATGGGCCCTTTACAGGCGCTCGTTGAGGATCCGACTATCACCGAGGTCATGGTGAACGGAACGTCGTCATTGTTTATCGAGCGGTCGGGCCTGTTAGTGCGCGAGGCGGCGGTGTTTTCTGATGAAGCGCAGGTTCGTGCGCTCATCGATCGCATTTTGGCTCCGCTTGGCCGTCGTGTTGATGAGAGTTCCCCTATGGTCGACGCGCGCTTGCCTGGCGGCCATCGCGTGAACGTCGTGATTCCGCCCATAGCTCTCGATGGGCCGACCATCACCATTCGCAAGTTCGCCAATACAACGATGACGCTTGGGGATATGCGGCATGCGGGATCGCTTGACGGCCGGGTTTCGCGACTTCTTGTTTGGGCTGTTCGAACGCGTAAAAACATCGCGGTTCTCGGCGGCACAGGGTCGGGTAAAACCACGCTGCTTAACGCTCTTTCATGTGAGATTCCGGCAACCGAACGCATTGTGACCATCGAAGATTCGGCGGAGTTGCGTTTTACGGAGCATCCTCATGTGGTGCGCATGGAGGCGCGAAAAACTAACGCCGAAGGCGTAGGCGAGGTCACGATTCGCGATTTGGTGCGTAACGCATTGCGCATGCGTCCCGACCGAATAATCGTTGGCGAGTGTCGTGGCGCCGAAACGTTGGAAATGCTTCAGGCCATGAATACCGGTCACGATGGGTCGCTCACCACACTGCATGCCAATTCGCCCGAGGACATGATTATTCGCTTGGTCACCATGGTGCGCTATGGGTTCGATTTGCCCGTAGAGGTGATTGAAGAAAACATCGCATCGGCGATCGATGTTGCGGTGCAAACGTCGCGCTCGCGCGATGGCAGGCGTTTCGTAAGCGCGATTGCCGAGATGCGTCGTGGTGAAAATTCGGCATGCGTGGCCGATCCCTTGTTTACTCGGCGATCCCTCGAAAGTGAGGGAGTGTGGGCACGGGCGCCTTCGTGGCTCGATGATGCGGTAGATATGGGGCTTATTGAGGGCGAGGAGGTGGCGTCGTGGAAGCGGGCGTGTTCGCTTTCGTAGCGTTTGTTGCAGCGTTTGGATGCGCGTTTGTCGTGGGCAGGTCGGCATTTCTTGGCTTTGAGCGTGCTATGGCTGCGACTCGTGGGGCCGCTTACGCGTCGCAGAGGGCTCGCGTGCAGGGCGCGGCGAATGGGCGAGGAGCTGGGCGTTTCGCGATTTTGCGCGCTCGCGCTCGCGATGCGGTTTGCCGGGTGTCGCTGTATTACGTGAGAAATGGCGTCACGTCGTTTCTTCCCCTTTGCAAGAGAATCGTTTCGACGCCCGCTGGACAATCGTTTCGCGATGCCTCGAGATTGGCTACGCGAAAAGGGGTCGACACGACGCCCGAAGGGCTCGCTTCTCTCTTTGCCGCTTCAGTGCTCGCTCTCGCAATTTTGCTGCTTGTGGTGTTCCGGTCGTTTGTGGTGGTGCTCTGTGCGCTGGTCCTTTGCGTCGTCGTCTTGCGAGTTGTGCTGACTCGCGCTATCGAAAAGGAACGTGCCCAATTGCGCGAACAAGTTCCCGATGCGTTGCGGTGCATGGAGGCGTGCATGCATGCGGGCCTGTCTCTTCCGCAAACGTTTTCCGAGGTGGCTCAGCAAATCGATCAGCCAGCGCGCAGCCTTTTTGCCCGCGTGTCGCGCGATTTGGATTTGGGCTATTCGATGAACGAGGCGCTCGAGCATTTTAAGCAAGTTGCCGAGTTGCCGGAGCTTTCTTTCGTCGCTATGGCGCTTGACGTGCAGTATGCGTGCGGCGGCAGCGCCACCCCAGTTTTGCGTTCGGCGGAAGAGTCGATTTCTCGAGATTTGGATTTGCGTCGTTCTTTGCGGGTGCAAACGGCGCAAGCGAAGCTCTCGGCCCAAATCGTAAGCGTTATGCCATTCGCGCTCGTATTTGTAATTTCCGCGGTTGATCCGGCGTTTTTGCATCCGTTCTTCTCGAGCGCACAGGGGGTTGTTCTGCTTTTGATGGCGATTGCGATGCTTGGGGGCGGCGTGCTTTTGGTCCGGCGAATGCTTGCGGTTGAAATCTAGAGCGAGTTTGGCTTTGTTTCGGTTGGTCGGTTGGGGGTGTGCCATGGAAGCGATTTTGGTCGTTGCGGTTGGGCTGTTCGCCGTGATCGCATTCGCGAATTTGTTTTCCTGGGGAGTCGATTGTCGACGTGAGCGCCGTCGCAGAAAGCGTGCAAGAAGCGCTTCTGGCGTTTTGCCTTGGAGCGGTGGCGAAAGGCGACGTACGGTGTCGCGTCGCCAAAAGGAGGCATACGAGCTGGCGCTTGAGCGGCACGTTCCAGAGATGATTGATGCGCTTGCGCTTGGCATGCGCGCTGGAATGTCGTTCGAGCGGGCTTTTCGATCGTATTGCTTTCGATTTGATGATGAGCTGGCTCTTTTGTGCCGGCAAGCGTGCTTGAAGTGGGAAAGCGGCTTGGTCTCCCGTGACGATGCGCTGCTCGAGCTCGGAGTGGCTAGCGGCGTGACATCGCTCGAGCGATTTGCGAGCAATGCGGTTCGTTGCCTGCGCTTTGGCAGCCCGATGAATCGCATGCTTGAGGCGCTGGCGAGTGAAGCGCGTGGGTGTTACAGGGCGAAGATGGAAGAGAAAGTGGCTAAGGCCCCCGTGAAGATGCTCGTGCCCACCGCAGTGCTCATATTGCCAGCCATGTTGATTGTCGTAATGGCCCCGGTGTTTTTGGGGTTCGTGCAATGAAAAGGGGGAGTTATGGAATCGAAGATTACGAAGAATGCAAACGTGCGTTGCGGTGCCGCGGTGCGGCGTATGGGGGAGGTGTGGGAGCGTTTGGGCAGTTGTGCGCGTCGTCGTATGGCGCAAGCGCATATGCGTCTCATGAACGAAAAAGGGCAAGGAACCACGGAATATGCAATCTTGGTCGGGGTGCTTGTTGTAATAGCGATTGTGGCAATCACGATGTTTCGCCCGAAAATCGAGGAGCTGTGGAATGCGATCGCCAACGGCATAAACGGGCTTTAGCGAACGGGCGAAACGTGTTGCTCAACGCGGAAAACGGCCAGTCGACGGTTGAGTATGCCCTGGCCGTTACGGCTTTTATCGCGGTTGCAATCGGATTGTCCGCTTTTATTCATGCGATAGATTCCGGGGCTTTTACCGACGTTGTTCTGCAGCCTATGACCCATCGTCTTGCGAAAGGGGTTCTTGATGTGCTGGCGTTTTGAGCCCCCTATGCGTCTTCGTGGCGCGTGCGGGCAGGCGACGGTTGAGGCGGCGTTGCTTATTCCCGTGTTGCTTTTCGGCCTGGTTATTGCGGTGCAGCCCGGCATCGTGCTGTTCGATCGTGTGGTAATGGAGGCAGCTGCGAGTGAGGGCTGCCGAGTGCTCGAGACGGCTTCCGCTGCGGATGAAGACGAGGTTATTGAATACGTGCAGCGTCGACTGGACGCGGTGCCTGCTGTTTCCGCCTTTCATGAGGGCCCGTGGGATGTCGAAGTGCAGGGCGCGGGGCAGGACGGCGAATGCGTTTCGGTGCGCATTTCCCATGAATACAAACCCTTGCCGCTCGTGGGGCAAGGGTTGGACTTTTTAGGCCTCGTGGGTGGCAACGGCCTCGTTCGCCAAGAGGTTTTTCGCGAGATGGACGTCCATGACGATTGGGCGCTGGAATCGGAATTCGGCCTTTCGTATGAATCGTGGATTGACCGATGGGAGGAAAAGGCATGAGGCGTGCTGGAAAGTCCAAATTGGATTCTCGCTGCAACTCGCCGCGCGTCGTGGCCGACTTGTTTCGCGGCGAAAGCGGCTTTACCACCCTTGGCGCCGCCCTTGCCATTCTCCTTTCGTGCTCGCTGCTCTTTTTCGGGCTCTGGACGTCGCGGTCGCTTTCGCGCGCGGCGGGCGTGCAGGCCGTGGCCGATTCTTGCGCACTCGCCGCGGAAAACGAAGTGTCTGAATTTGTGCTGGCGGTACGTGCGGCCGACGCCACGTTGCTCACGCTATCGCTTACGGGAATTTCGCTTCTGGGGGTTGGCACGGTGTGCTGTTGCGTTCCTGGTGCGCAGGCGGCAGGGTTGAAGTTCCTTGATGCGGGGCGGGCGGTTCTGAATAAGCGTGAAGATGTGGCTCGTGCAGAAGAAGCCGCGCTTAACGCGGCTCAAAAGGGCTTGGTGGTTGCGGCGCAGGCGCAGGCCCAGGTAATCGCTTCTGAGAATGCCGAGGCCATCGGGCTTGATGCAATTGCCTACGTGGAGCTCGTGCCGTTTGATGCGCCCGATATATCGTGCGGCGCGGGGCATTCTGCGGCGCGTGCCGTCCAGGTCGCGCTTGACGAAAGCGCCTCTATTTCCGAAGGCGCGCAGGCGGCCGAAGAGGCGGCCGTGCAGGCAAATGACGCTTTGCGCGAAGGCTGGCTCGCCGATTGCGGGGCATATCCCGAGCCGTGCATGCGCGAGCGCGCCGAGTCGCTTGCGGGCATGGGCCTTGCCGAAAACCCCATGGCGAGCAGCGTGAACACCTGGTCGTATTCCATGGCAATCAAAAGGGCGCAAACGTATTACCGCTTGCGTGCGGAATTCGAGGCACCTGAGGGCTCCAGCGTAGAGGAACGCGCACGAAGTGCTTTGCGGGCTCGTTTTTACGAATATGCCAAAAAAGAGGTAGACGCGGCTTATGAGGCCGAAATGCCTGATGGCGCAATCAAAGTAAGCATCCCGATTCTGCCGCGCAATACCAACGAGATGAAAGAGACCGATTTATACACCGATTCGGTCTATCCCGTTTCGGGCGGTGCGCTGCATGCTTGGGAGGGGTGTCCGGCGGTAACGGAAATCGAGGGGCTCGGCTCGATTTCCGCCCTCGATGCAGGGGCATATTCAACATGCGAAACGTGCGGCTTCGATGCGGCATCTATGGGTTCGGTTGCCACAGCGTCGACTTCTGTCGAAAACGGCTTTGAGCATCATTTCAGAAAAGTCGCTGAATCGGCGCGCGATTACGAGCGTGCGAAAAATGAAGCCGTGCGCGCGTCGGGCGAGGTTCGCGATTCGGTGGGTGAGGTGCTCGATGCTATCGACGCGGCGATAAGGGAAGCCGCGGGCAACAGGGTGGAGGCCTATCCGCCAGGAAGATATGGTGCGCTTGCGGCGTTGGCGGGCGGTCTGGAAAGCGAGCGGGGCGGATCGTTTTTTACGGGGCCCGATCTGGGACAGTTCGCGGCGATATCCGCCTCCATTCTTGTCGAAGATGAAAACGAAGATGTGCTCGCCCATCTCCTTGATGACGTGTCGGAGGGTATCGGTCCACCGCTTTCCGACGGGGGTGAAGTCGTGCTTGCACTGTGGTCTGGTTTGCTTTCGGCATATGGCAAGGGTGCCGAAGGCATGTGCGACTGCGTATCTGATGTGCTCGATTCGCTTCCTTTGGTAAGTGCTGCCGGTTTGGGCGACTGGGCGTCAGGCCAGCTGATGGAACTTCTTAATGCGGCGGGCCTTGAACCTGCGAATACGGCTGCTGCAAAAAGCGTGACGTCGAATACGTTGCCCGTCGCCGAGCGAGGGACGGGGCCCGTTGCCGAAGCGATACGCACGCTGAAAGGGGGCGGCTCATGAGTCGGTCGGTTGCAAGCGGCGCTTCTTGTTCCTGTGGCGAACGTGGTTGGCGTAGGCGTTTGGCTTCTTGGCGGGGAAAATCGGGCTCGTGTTTGCGGGCGATGTGTATGGGCGGGCATGGTTCGAGCGGGCAAATGACGGTCGAGTTCGCGATTGCATTCCCAGTTTTGCTCATGGTGGGGTTTATCTCGGTGAACGCGTTCATTTTCCTTGGCGATTGCGCCGCATTCGACATTGTGGCGAGGGATGCCATTCGACTTCAAGCCGACGATGGCCCGCATGAAGCACAGGGCTGCGCGGAGGCATGCGCGCGAATAGAGAGGGGGCTTTCCATGGAGCATGAAACCGTAAGCGTGATCAGCGAAAGAACGGCTGCGGGCCATATTCGCTATGTCGCAAGAACGGCGTTCTCCCCGCCTTTCCTCAAAGGCGTGCGGGTGTTTGGCATCGCGGTTCCGCCGCTTGAGCACGAAGTGGCATTTGTGGTGAGCCCTTACCGAGCGGGGGTGGTCGCGTGAAAGCGGCAATCCTGTCCTCATTTTCCAAGCGCCTGCGTGGGCTTTTACCCGGGTCGTCTGCTCGCGATTCATCGTTTGCGGTGTTCGTGCCTTGCCGCGACATTCACACTTTTGGCATGGACGCTCCCATAGACGTAGCGTTTGCCGACCATATGGGCAGGGTGCTTGTGTCGCGGCGCGCGGTGGGGCCGCGCGAACGCGTGCGTTGTGTTTCGGCGAAAGTGGCAATCGAACGGCTCGCTTCGGCAGAGCCGTGGTTCGAGGCGGGCGATAACGTGTTCGCCGATATAGAAAGGAAGGTTTAGCATGAAGGAATGTCCCGTGTGCGGAGCGCGCTGCTTTGACGACATGGAGGTATGTTACGGCTGCTTGCATGATTTTTCGCGCGAAGATGCCTCTCCGATTGGGCAGGTGGTTTCTTCTTCGTGCGACCAGGAAATTGAGGAAGCGGTAATGCCTTCGGGCGATCGACGAAGCGTGGTTCCTCGTTTTGCGGAATTGCCTACGCAGGCCTCGGGGCGCGTGCGGCAATCAGGCGGAAGTGTTGCTCGGGTCGAGCAGGCGCGCTCGCCGCAAAGGCAGACGCATATTGTGGTGCCATTGGAGGGAAACGGCGAGCCGCCTGTAATCTCTCAAGGGTTTCGATTGGTTATAAGTTTGGAGGCGATGCCTCAGGCATGAACGCCGCCGTCTGGCCCCGCTCGCCCCGCTCGCCCTGTCCCGATTGGACCGCGCGTTCCTCCGAGCGACGCAATCGCGCCCATGTTTTTGATAGCCATTAGAAACTTTTATGAAAAAGATAGCTAAAGCTCTCATTTTTATTTCCTATGGGAAACTTTCGTGATATGGTTAGTCGTCGTGATTACCTAAGGCTTACTTTCTGGAGGCTTACCATGGACGGAGCAGTTATGGACTTGAGCGTTGAGGGTGCTGAAACTTCGCGCGGAGTATCGGCGCAGCAATTGCCCCTTACGTTTGTGTCGGCCGGTGAAACGGTCAAAGTCATCAAGGTTCGTGGCAAAAACGACCTCACCCATCATTTGGAAAACCTCGGTTTCGTTGAAGGGGCGGAGGTCAAGGTAATCGCGGGCGTGCAGGGCGATTTGGTTGTGCAGGTGAAGGGCGCTCAGGTGGCGATCAGCCGCCAGGCCGCAAACCATATCGTCACAACAGCCGCGCGCTAATTTTTTTGGTATCGTCCGGCGCGATTTTCGCGCCGGATCTGGCCTTAGGCGAGTTGTCGCCTTTGCGGATACATATAAGGCAACAAAGCTGTGCGACCAAGAAGGAAGGAGCAGATATGGCGGAAGAGCAGGCGAAAACGCTTCGCGACGTCAAGATTGGCGATACCGCGACCGTACGACGCCTTACGGGCGAGGGCGCGTTGAAGCGTCACATTATGGACATGGGCATCACCAAGGGCGTGGAAGTGTATGTGCGTAAAGTGGCACCGCTCGGCGACCCGATTGAGGTGACCGTTCGTGGCTACGAGCTGTCGCTGCGCAAGAGTGAGGCTGAGAGCATTCTCGTCAACTAACGCTGACGGGGCCATAGGCCCACGCGTCAGTTGGCGAGGATTAGGCGCAAAGGCGCCATTTTTTAGGAACGCGAGTTTGCGATAGCTAACAAATCGCTCGTCACCTGGGGATTCTTATGGAGTGAAATCCCAGGCTGACAGATTCGCAAACGACTGAAAGGCAGACAATGGGAATTCGCATTGCGCTTGCCGGCAACCCGAACTGCGGCAAGACGACGATGTTCAACGACCTGACAGGCGCCAACCAATATGTTGGCAACTGGCCGGGCGTTACCGTCGAGAAAAAAGAGGGTAAGTACACCAAGGACAAAGAGGTTGTTATCACCGACCTTCCGGGCATCTATTCGCTCTCGCCTTATTCGCCCGAAGAGATCGTTGCGCGCGATTACCTGCTTGATGGCGGCCCCGACGCTGTTATCAATCTGGTTGACGCGACCAATCTTGAGCGCAATCTGTACCTCACGAGCCAAATCTTGAACCTGGGCGTGCCTGTGGTTTTGGCCCTGAACATGATGGACTTGGTCGAGAAAAACGAGGACAAGATCGATGTCGATGGTCTGTCCAAGCAGCTCGGCTGCCCGGTCGTTCCTACTTCGGCGCTTCGTGGCCGTGGTATGGAAGACGTGGTGAATGCCGCCATTGAGGCTGCGAAGGCAAAAAAGGCGCCCGAATCTCAGATGAAGTTCGATGCCGTCGTTGAGGAGGCTATCGCCAAAATCGAGGGTATTTTGGGCTCGAAGGTTTCTCCTTCCACCTCGCGCTGGTATGCCATCAAGCTTTTCGAGGGCGAGCAGAAAACCATCGACGACCTGAAGCTTTCGGCGAGCGAGCTCAAGGCCATCGACGAGGTTCGTGATGCAATCGAGAACAAGCTCGATGACGACGCTGAATCGATTGTAACGAGCGAGCGCTATAACGCCATTTCGCACGTTATCGACAAGACGGTGAAACGCTCCCGCACGGGCCTGACCACTTCTCAGAAGATCGACCGCGTGGTCACCAACCGTTGGCTGGGCCTGCCCATCTTCATCGTCATCATGTTCTTCGTATATTGGCTTGCGGTTACGGTGGGCACGGGCCCTGTGACCGACTGGGCTAACGACGGCATCTCAGGCGATGGCTACCTCTATACCGGCCAGGCTGCCTACGAAGAGGCCGAGGGCGAATATGAAGATGCCCAGGGCGTTGTTGAGGCTTACGTCACCAATATCTACGGCATGGACGAGGTTCGCGACGTTCCGAGCGATGAAAGCCAGGAAGTGCTTGACGCGCTTGCCGTGGCCGAGCCCGAGGACGATGCCGACGAAGACGCTGTCGCTGAATACGAAGACGCTCAAGCGACGGTGAAAGACTTCGAGGAAAAGGCCGAGGCTGAAAATGCCGTTGCCACCATCGAGGTTGAAGACGAGGACGGCGTGACCTCTGAAGAGGAAGTCGACTTCGATGCCTACAAGGAGGCCGTTGAGGTCGCCGAGCCCGATCCGGCCGATTATGGCCTGTGGATTCCTGGCCTTGGCGCGATCATCTCCGATGCCATGGAATCGGCCGACGTTGCTCCGTGGTTGCAATCGCTCGTTAACGACGGCATCGTCGCCGGCGTTGGCGCGGTCATCGGCTTCATCCCGCAGATGATCATTCTGTTCTTGCTGCTGGGCATTCTTGAGCTGTGCGGTTATATGTCGCGCGTCGCCTTCATCATGGACCGCGTGTTCCGCAAGTTCGGCCTTTCTGGCAAGTCGTTCATCCCCATGCTTATCGCGTCTGGCTGCGGTGTGCCTGCGGTTATGGCGACCAAGACCATCGAAAATGAGATGGATCGCCGCATGACCATCATGACCACCACCATGATTCCGTGCGGTGCGAAGATGCCTATTATCGCGCTCGTGTTCGGCGCGCTGGCAACGGGCAATTCCGATGATACCTGGTGGGTTGCTCCGCTCTTCTACTTCATGGGCGTTGTGGCGATCATCATCTCTGGCATCATGCTGAAGAAGACCAAGCTTTTCGCCGGCGAGGCCACGCCGTTCGTTATGGAGCTGCCTGAATATCACATGCCTACCGTGAAGAGCGTGCTGCTTTCCATGTGGGAGCGCGTGAAGGGCTACATCATCAAGGCTGGTACGATTATCTTCCTGTCCACTATCGTTATTTGGTTCCTCATGAACTTTGGCGATGCGGGCGACGGCTTCGGCCTGCTTGACGCCGATGCGCCTGACTACATGGACTACAGCCTTATGGCCGGCCTTGGCAATTTGCTCGCCTGGATTTTCGCTCCTCTTGGATTTGACAATTGGCAGGCTGCGGCAACCACGATTACCGGCTTGGTTGCTAAGGAGAATGTCGTCGCTACCGTTGGCATCATCACCCAGCTTTCCAGCTATGGCGAGTCCGACCCCGCTCTGTGGCTTGGCTTCGGTCAGATGATCGGTGGCGGTGCGGCTGCGATCTCGGCTTTCTGCGCATTCAACCTTCTGTGCGCTCCGTGCTTTGCGGCCATGGGCACCATTCGTCAGCAGCAGGCCTCTGCGAAATGGTTCTGGATTACCATCGGCTATCTGTGCGGCTTCGCATGGTGCGTTGGCCTGATGATTTACCAGTTCGTGGGCCTCGCGACGGGCGAGATTGGCTTCAACTTCTGGACCATCATCGCTATCGCCGTTGCTGCGGCTATGCTGTTCCAGATTTTCCGTCCCATGCCTCAGCATAAGGACGAACAGGCGAAATAGCTTGCGAATTTGACGCCGACGAGTTCTGATTGTTGGCCTAGGTAGAAAGGTGCCCCGCGGTCGCGGGGCACCTTTCGTTCGGCGGCAAGCTCGTGGCTCAGTATGGATAGATGCGCCCCGCAAATGCGGGGCGCATCTTGCGTTGGGGCGCATCTTGCGTTAGATACGCCCCCTGCGTAAAGGATTGGGGCAAAAAGTGACAAAAGTTGCGAATTCGGGGGCGCTGGCCTGAATCTGATGGTGCATTCGCGGGATTTCGCGTCCAAATATGAGATGAAAAGGCGTGAATTAGGGTCAATTTGCCGGCTTTTCGTGTCGAAACTCCCAAAAAAGCAGCGAATCGGCCCCTTTCGGGGATGCGGTTCTGGTTTTAAGGCCCCCGAATTCGCAACTTTTGTCACTTTTTAACGATTTCATTTACGCTGGACCCTCACGACGTCGTGAAAATGTCAAATATGTGACCCTTGGGAAACATTTGTTCAATCAAGAGTAATTGTGCGGCCGAAAGCGGTAAAGTACCTGGTGAATAAAAGCATGGCGCGCATGCGCGCCCAATTGAAACGAGGCCGCTATGGTTATGAATATGGCGACAGCCATTGTGCTGGCGATTTTGATTGTCTGTGTGTGTCTATCGGTTCGCCTGATGATGAAAAAAGGCATGTGTGGCGAGAAAGAGATGTGCGGTTCGTGCTCGGGGCACTGCAGTGGAGGCTGCTCGGCTACGGCGCGTATCGATAAAATGATTGCCGATGCCGATGCGGCGGTTGCCTCGGCGAAGTAGCGAGGCGCCTTTCCATTGAGGGCCGTGCTTCCGACTTTGGCGGTATGACGCTTTGCGGGCTGCGTGATGGACTCGCCAATCGATATCGATATTGCGGCATTTTTCCGAAGCAGCGCGTTGTCTTGTTGAGGCAACGACATCGGCGGGTGCGGCGGCGGAAACAGCGGGAATCGATGCCAGGTAGCAGCGAGCATCGGTGCCCTCAAGCGTTGGCGTTATGAGCTATTGGCGCAGATGGGCTTCGTGATGCCTCGCTTACGCGTTTGGCGTTACTCGCCGAGGTACCCGCATTGCGCCCCGAGTCCTTTCGGATAAACTTCGCTATGTGTGGTATTGTACTCCGCAGGAAGGTCATGCGCGCATGCGCTATTCAAGGAGGCATGTATGTCAGAATCCCAAATGGGCACCATGCTCGAATCTCGCGACAGGGAGCCTTTAAGCCATTCGCTCGAGGATTATTTGGAGGCAATCGTCGACTTGGCGGGTGGCCCCAACGCTCCTATTCGTGCGGTTGATGTGGCTTCGAAACTCAACGTTTCCAAGGCGTCGGTCTCGAAGGCCGTTACGAACCTCAAAGAAAAAGGCTACGCCGTGCAGCCCTATTATGGCGACATCACACTTACCGAAGAGGGCTACGAGTACGGTTCCACGATTTGGCGCCGTCATAATCTGTTGTTCCGCTTCATGACCGAGGCGATTGGCATTGATTCGGAAACCGCCAATTACGAGGCGTGTCAAATTGAACATGGTATTTCCGCCGAATCATTCAGGAAGTGGGAAGAGTACTTGGCCAAACAAGGCATAACCCTCGAGCCATAAAGCACCGTTCCCTTGTTTTCTTTATGCCCTGCGCGCTGGCGCGGGGCATATTTTTTTACCGATAGATTAAAGTTGAATCGCTTACCAGAAGGGGGACGATTATGCACGTTGAACTGTTGTACCACACGCCCGATCCCGAGCGCGCCATCGCGACGGCCGCCCGTTTGTGCTATGCACCCGTTGGTGCGGCTGAGCTCATGGAGACGATGTCGGAAGAGCGTATGCGCAGCGTGCTTTCCACCATCATGGCCAGCGGACACTTCTCGACGCTTGAGCATGTGAGCTATACGTTTGCCATCGATGGCGTTTCGCGCGCGCTTACTCACCAACTGGTTCGTCACCGTCTGGCGAGCTTTAATCAGCAGTCGCAGCGTTACGTCAAATTCAAAGAGGGCGTTTCTGTGGTAAAGCCCGAAAGCGTGCGTGCCAACGAGGAAGCGAATGCTGTTTTCGACGAGGCCATTGAAGCGGCCACGTCGGCCTATAAAAAGCTGCTCGATGCTGGCGTGCCTGCTGAAGACGCTCGTTATCTGCTGCCGAATGCTGCCGAAAGCAAAATCGTGGTTACCATGAACGTGCGCGAGCTGTTGCATTTCTTCAGCTTGCGTTGCTGCAACCGTGCGCAGTGGGAGATTCGCGAGCTGGCGCATCGCATGCTGGAACTCGCGCGCCCCACGGCTCCGTTCGTTTTTGCCGACGCGGGAGCGCCGTGCGTGCGCGGTGCATGCCCCGAAGGCAAAATGACCTGCGGAAATCCGTACCCCAAGGCAGTACGCGAATAGTGCGGCGTTTTGATGCGAAATAGGGCAAAGGACCGTTCCTTTGCCCTATTTTTGTTCGCGGCTGGTCGTAAAATTATGCCCTACGATGAGGCGGGCGATTTGGACGATCCGGGTGAGCCGGAGGAGTCGTCGTTCGCCTGTGCTATGAGTCAAGAAGAAAGCTCCAAGCGTGTCTAACGAAACTGAATGCATGTCGAAAGAACATGAAGCCGACCAGGAAATGCTCGGTGCGGCCGTGAAAAACGAAAGCGGTCAGGCCTCCCGCGAGCGCAGCGCCGTGAAGCGTGCGTTTGCTGAAGACGGTGCGAACAAAACGCACGTGGGCGGCCAGGCGCTTATCGAGGGCGTTATGATGCGCGGCCGGTTCAATTGGGCGGCTGCCGTGCGCGAGCCGTCGGGCAACATCTATATTGAAGAACATGATTTGGCCAGTGGCAAGGCGAAGAACAAATGGCTGTATTGGCCCATCGTGCGTGGCTGCCGCGCGTTTGTGGAGAGCTTGATTTTGGGCTATAAGGCGCTCGAAATTGCCGCGATGCATGCGTATAGCGACGAGGGGGAATTCCCGGAGAAAGCTGAAGAGGCGAACGCGAACGGCGCCATTCCGAAGAAAAGCGCTTCGACTAAGAATGCTTCCTGCGTCGAGCCCGCTGATAAGCATCCGCGCTTTTGCGAAAGCCCCGATGAAGAAAAGCGTGCGAGCCATGAAGAGCATGGCGCCTTCGACGCGGCCGATTCCCGCGCTTGCGAAAGCTTGGGTGAAGATAAAACCGAGGATTATGCAAGGGAGTCCACGACAGAACCTCCTATGGTTTTGGCCAGCGAAAAAGCTGCGGACGCCGCCGCCGGCTTCTCGTGGAAAAATGATTTCGGCAACCCCGACGAAGCGATTGACGCCTTGGGCGCGCAGCGTTCCTTGGATATCGTTGTTGAGCCCAACGCCGCCGAGCCTAACGTGGCTGAGTCCGGCGCGGCTGAACCCGGCACGGTCGAGCTCGATTCGGTCGAGCCCAGCGCGGCCGAGGCTTGCGACGGGGATGACGGCGGTTTTGGCAAGCGCGAAATGGCTATCTCGATGGCGCTTGGCCTGCTTTTGGGCGTCGGCTTGTTCATCATCGCGCCTGCGTTCATCGCGAACGTGCTCGTTGGCGAGTACGATGACAAAACGCTTCTTTGGAACGTCGTTGACGGCATTGTGCGCATCGTCGTTTTCGTGTTCTACATCTGGCTTATTGGCCGCATGCAAGACATCAAGCGCATGTTCAGCTATCACGGTGCCGAGCATAAAACCATTCATTGCTACGAGCATGGTTTGCCGCTCACGCCCGAAAATGCGCGCAGCTTCCCGCGTTTGCACGTGCGCTGTGGCACGGCGTTTCTGATTATGGTCATGATCATCGCGATTTTCGTGTACACCATTACGCCGCTTAACGGCCTCATCGCCGCATGGGGCGTGCCCGATGGCCCCGCAAAGTTGGCGCTCGTTATTGTGGCCCGCATTCTGCTCATGCCCGTAATTGCTGGCATTAGCTACGAAATCACGGTGAAGTGGGCGGGCAGCCATCCTGAAAACCCGCTGGTGAAAGTGGTGCTGTGGCCGGGCATGCAAATGCAGCGACTTACAACCAATGAACCTGACGATGAAATGCTCGAATGCGCTATTGCTGCTATGCAACGGGTGCTCGAGCGAGAAGAGCGCGAGGAAGCGGCCCAGGCTTAGGCGTTTTTGAAAAATCGCAGGCGGCGAGGCCAGTGTGGTCGGCTGGCCTTTGACAAAAGGCATTGGTTGGACGCGCGAAGCCTGGCCCGGGCGTGCGTTTTGCCCAGGCCGCTTTTGCGCTTTTGCTGCGCCGCCCGCGCGGGCCGAGTTGGGCGGTATAATTGCGCCCATGAATACTTCAACTGGAAAACTTGTTTTGTGCCCCACGCCCATCGGCAACTTGGGTGATATCACGTTGCGCACGCTCGATGAGCTGCGCGCGGCCGATGTGGTATGCGCGGAAGACACGCGCGTCACGGGCAAGCTGCTCGCGCATTTCGATATTGAAAAGCGGCTCGAGCGGCTCGATGAAGCGACCATCTCCAAGCAAGCCGATCGCATTATCCAGCGCGTTTTGGCTGGCGAGCGCATCGCATTTTGCAGCGATGCTGGCATGCCGGGCGTGTCTGATCCGGGGTCTCGTCTTGTTGCGTCGGCGCAGGCCGCGGGCGCGCCCTATGAGGTGCTGCCAGGCGCATCGGCCGCTGCGACGGCTTATGTCGCCAGCGGTTTTTCCGACCCGCGCTACTATTTTGGCGGGTTTTTCCCGCGTAAGGCCGGTGAGCGCAAGGCAGTGCTCGAAGCCCTTTCGGATCTCGATGCCTCGCTCGTGTTCTATGAAAGCCCGCGCCGCATAGCCGATGCGCTTGCGGTTGTCGCGGAGGTGTTCCCCGCGCGAGAGGTTGCGGTGTGCCGCGAGCTCACGAAGCGCCATGAAGAAGTCTTCCGCGCTATGGCTTCCATTGCCGCGGAAGAATTTGCCCGCCGCGATGCGGAAGAGGGCGTGAAGGGCGAAATCGCGTTGGTTATTTGCCCCCCAACGGCTGCCGAAGTTGAGGGCAACGCTGCCGTTCAGGCTGCTTCTGCCGCCGAACGCGCGTCTGAGCTTCTTGCCTCTGGTGAAATGTCGCATAAAGATATTGTTGCTGCCCTGCGCCGCGAATTCGGCATTTCGCGTAACGAGGCGTATGCGCTCGTGCACGAACTCTAGGAAGCTTGGCGAGGGGTTGTCGCAAGTCCATGCGTTCGCCTAAGGACGAAAAAGCCCTGTTGCGGCGGCTCCCATGCTATGGTCTGTAATTGTTTCGAAAGGACGATCAATGAACGATTTCGTGTTCTATTCTCCGACGGAATTCATTTTCGGCAAAGGCGTTACCGACCAGGTAGGCGAGCATATTGCCAAGCGCGGCTATAAACGCGCGCTGCTCGTTTACGGCAAGGGCTCCGTGGTGCGCACGGGAACGCTCGACCGCGTGAAGAAATCGCTGGCTGCGTCGGGCGTCGAGGCCGTTGAACTCGCGGGCGTGCGCCCGAATCCCGAAGTGGGGTTGGTGCGCGAGGGCATTGAACTTGCACGCAAGGAAAACGTCGACGTTATTTTTCCTGTTGGCGGCGGCAGCGCGATTGACTGTGCCAAAGCGATTGCGTTTGGCGTGCCCTACGAAGGCGACGTGTGGGACTTCTTCAGCAAAAAGGCGACGATTGCGGAATGTTTGCCTATCGCCTGTGTTCTTACTATTCCTGCGGCTGGTTCCGAAGGGTCGAGCTCGTGCGTTATTTCCAACGATGAACTGGGGCTGAAGCGCGGTACGAATTCGAACTTGTTCCGCCCGAAGGTAGCGTTCCTCGACCCCGAGCTCACGTTTACGCTGCCGCCGTATCAAACGGCCGCTGGCGTGACCGACATGATCGCGCATGTGTGCGAACGCTATTTCAGCGGTACGGGTTCGTCGAGCCTTACCGATAACATCGCCACGGGCATTATTCGCTCCCTTATCGACGAGGCTCCCGTGGCTCTTGCCGAGCCCGAGAACTACGAGGCCCGCGCAAATATTATGTGGGCAGGAACGCTCGCTCATAACGACATCGCGGGATGCGGTCTCTCGGCGACGCCGGCGAGCCGCGCTGGCGGCTGGGAAAGCCATGCGCTTGAGCATGAGCTTTCTGCGTTCGACACTTCCATCACGCACGGCGCTGGCTTGGCGGTGGTCATGCCTGCATGGATGCGCTATGTATGGCGCGAAAACCCGGCTCGCTTCCTGAAGTTCGCGCTGCAGGTGTTCGACATCGAGCCTATCGACGAAACCGATGAGGCAATTGAAGATGCCGTGACGGCCGCGATTGATGAGCTGCAGGCGTTCTTCGTTGATTTGGGCATGCCGCGCACGCTCGGCGAGTTCGGCATTGCTCCCGAAGATGTGGACAAACTGCTGCTGACGCTCAAGGCCAACAAGGGCGAAGTGTTCGGCGGCTTTAAGAAGCTTACGCTGGAAGACGCGAAGGCGATTTATCTTTCGGCGTTCTAGAGGATACATAATCGTACAGAAGTTCGAAACCGCCCGCCTATGCAGTACAATAGGCGGGCGGTGCTTCACTTGCCGGGCGGCGCCTCTGAAAGGAGGTGGTCCCGATGGATACTCAAACGGTTATCGCCATTTGCGCAGTAATGTCAGTTGTTATCGGAGTCGTCGACCTCGTCACCCGCGACAAGTGATCTTCATTGGAAAGGAATAAGCCGGGTGCCCTGAACAAGTAACCCGGCTTAGAACTCAAACGATGTCGCCCGGCTTCGCGGGGCACCGTACTTGCATCTTAGCATGATTCTTGTTTCGAAGGAATGTTCGCTGTGTCTTCTGTACGAAAAACCATGCTGCACGTTGCGGGGTTCGAAGTCGAAGTCACGCGCAAGCAGCAGAAGCATATGTATGTGCGCCTCAAGCCGTGCGCTGGAGGCGCCGATGCGACGGGCGGCTCGTCTGCCGCTCGCTTTCGCGTGTGCGTGAGCGCGCCGCTGCGGTATTCCGACGCTCGAATCGCGCGCTTTGTAGAAGAACGCGCATCGTGGATTCGCGAGCATGCGGCAAAAATGCAATCGAGGGAACGCGATCGCGAAATCAACGGAACATCGTCTTCGCCAACGCAGGAAGAGCTTGCCCAGTGGCGTGCCGTGGTGGCTGCGTTCGTGCCGGCGCTCATAGAGAAATGGGCGCCGATCATTGGCGTTTCACCTGGTAAATTAGCATATCGAAACATGGTGAGCCGTTGGGGCAGCTGCAATGTGAAAACGGGGCGCATCTGCATAAACGTGCAGCTCGCCGCCCAGCCCCCCGAGTGCTTGGAGTACGTGGTGGTGCATGAACTGTGCCACTTGCGGGAAGCGAACCACGGCCCGCGTTTCCACGCGCTGCTTGACGCGTATTTGCCCCATTGGCGCGATGCCGAGCGAAAGCTGCGTGGCGCGATCAGGCGATAGGGAAGGCACCTTGCACGAAAACGCGCGAAGTGCGTAGCCTAAATTCGAAAGCGCGGCAGCATCGACGTTTTGCGAATGAGCGACCAGGCATTACGCAAATGACGCAGTGGCAATTGCCTTCAAGGGTACGCACTTCGCGCGTTTTCGTGCGCAAGAGGTTTTCGCACGGGCCGAACAAAGTTGCGCGGCGCGATTTGGCGATAGAGCGTCAGGTCGAGAGGCTGTGCGAATCCATGCGTGCAGGCAATATTGCTTACCCTCTTTTCCCTCGACGCCTATGACACGTTGTCATAGGCGCCATTGTTTTATGGCATACTTTGCCAAGAATGAATCCACGAAATGAAAGGGGTGCGTATGCTGAGTTCATTGACGATTGCGTACTTCTTTTTGGGCGGAACGGGCGCAGGCGCCGTGCTCGTCGCGTGCCTGCTCGATATACTGTGGGCCCATGAGCCTTTCGGTGCCGCTGCGCCATGCTCCCTCTGTGCTTCTTCGTTGCAACATCGTGCGATTGCTTTCACTTGCGCCGCCGGAGCGTTCTGTTTGATTGCGGGGGCTTTGTGCCTGCTTTTCGATTTGGGCCGCCTGGACCGTGCGGTCTTTCTTATTCAGAACCCCTCGTTCACCTATCTTACGTTTGGCACCGTCGCGCTCGGCTCGCTCATTGTATGTGCGGCGTTTCTTACGATGGTCCGTTTCGTGTACTTGCCTATTATTCCGGGCATTTTGGTGGCCGTGATCGAGGGCCTTGCATGCGTTTTATCGCTGGGCGTTATGCTCTATACGGGGCTGCTGCTGGAAAGCCTTGGCAGCATAAGCGCATGGAACACGCCGCTCGTGCCTGTTTTGTTTTTGCTCTCGTCGGCATCGTGCGGCATTGCGGTGGCGCTCATCTGCGCGTTCTTCGACGGCCATGCCGTGAATGGGTTTGCTGTTCCGCGAATTATGATTATTGCGGATGCTGCTCTTGTGCTGGGCGAATTCGTCGCGACAGTGCTCTACGGGCTCTTTCCTCCCGCCAGCGCGTCATTTGCTGGCTTGGCGACGGGCGACGCGCTTGCGCTCTTGCTCTGGTGGCTGGGTTTCGTCTTCTGCGGAATTGCTGCGCCCCTCGTTTTGGAAGCGATTGCCCATAAACGGCTTTCATTGCCGAATCGGTCGGGCCAGGCGTTCGCATGCCTCGCGATTGCTTCCGTGTTGGTGCTCGTTGGTGGCGCGTGCCTGCGTGTGGGCGTGGTGAATGTGGGGAGCCATGCCAAAATGGAACTTCGGGCCCCCATTGAGCGGCCCGTTCAAACGAACGGCGCTGGAGAGGAGTGGCTGCTATGAAAAGCGATGCCTGCGATGCCTCTCTTTTCGAACTTGATGAAAACAGCAGCATTCCGTTGTGGTTGCAGCTGAAAAACCGTTTCATCTATCTCATTACATCTGGGTACTACAAGCCCGACGACAAGCTTCCTACGGTGCGCGGCCTTGCTGCCGACATTGAGGTGAACTACAACACCATCTCGAAGGTCTATAAGAGCCTGGAAGCCGATGGGTATATCGAATCGAAGCGCCGTCAAGGCGCGTTCGTGTGCGACGTGAGCGACAAGCCAGGCGTGAGCATTTCTGCGACGGCCGAAATCGTGACAACGGAATATGTGCGTCGGTGCAGGGAACTCGGCATGACGCTCGAGGACATAGAGGCTCAATTTGCTGCGGGGATTGCGCGCGAGCGCAAGAAGCTTGAGCAAGGGGAATAAGGAGATATCCGATGTCAAACGTGAACACGGGGAGCAAAAAGCACGAATTCTCGTCGATGATAGGGGCGCCGTCGTCCGATGCCAGCCATATTGCTGAGCCGGCGGGGTCTTCCGGGGTCGTTCGGCGCCGCGCATCGCGCAACGGCGCAATCGTGTTTGGCGTTGTCGTTTTCGCGGTGGCGTTTTGCCTTGTCACGGCTTTGTGGTGGGCGCTTTCGGGGGAAGTCTCGCTTCCCGCGCTCGCTGTGGCGGCGCTCGGCGGCTGGCTTGCCGCCTCGTCGATCCACGTTGTGCTCGAATGGGAAAAGGCGGTTGTCCTGCGTTTCGGCAAATTCAATCGCGTGGCTGGTCCGGGCATTGTTTTCACCATTCCCATCGTTGAGTTTTACACGCTGCGCGTCGACCAGCGCGTGGCGTCGACGTATTTCGGGGCCGAAGAGACGTTGACGGGCGATCTTGTTCCCGTGAATGTTGACGCGGTGATTTTCTGGATGGTGTGGAGCGCGAAGGCCGCCTGTACCGAGGTTGAAGATTACGCGCAGGCGGTGAGCTGGATGGCCCAAACCGCTATGCGCAAGGCGATTGGCCGCACAACGGTCGCCGAGCTTGCCAGCCGTCGCGATCAACTCGATGAAGAGCTCAAAGATGCGCTCGAAGAAAAGCTCAACGATTGGGGTATTACGATCATCGATGTCGAAGTGCGCGATATCGTGATTCCCAAAGAGCTGCAACATGCCATGGCGGCGGAAGCCGTAGCCGAGCGCAAGAAGAACGCCCGTATGGTGCTCGCCGAGGCCGAGGCCGATATTTCCGACATGTTGAAAGACGCGGGCGTTGCGTATGAAGAAAGCGCCGAGGCTATGAAGCTGCGTCAAATGCATCTCGCTTACGAAAGCGTTGAGGAATCGGGCGGCACATTGGTGTTGCCGAGCTCGTTCGCCGAGGGTTTCGTGGAAGAAAAACCCTCAAAGCGGGCGTAAGGCGATAGAAAAAACCAGTTCAAGCGCAAATTATCTCAAAATAGAATAATGATTGTCATACGTTGTCATAGTTTTCCGATTGCCTTTTCCTATGCCGTATGGCAGACTATGACAAAGAGGAAATCGGCCGATTTCTGATAGAGGGGGACTCGGAAAACATATATGCCACAAGCGTGCAGGGGTAGGCACGCCTGGATTCTTGCGGCCAAATTCCGAATGCCCGTCATTTCTTACGCAAGGAATGGAGGAGGCATGTCAGAAGTGAAAGATCCAACGAAGGCGTTGGAATCGACTGGCATTACACGTAGGGGATTTTTGAAAACCACTGGCGCTGCGGCGCTCGGCGCGGGCGCGGTTGCCATGGGGGGCTTGGCTCCTATGACCAAGGCTGAGGCGACCGACGCGGCCGCAACCGAAGGCGAGACGATTGTTCGCACGTCGTGCCGAGGCAATTGTGGAAGCAAGTGCCCCACGAATGTCGTTGTGCGAGATGGCAAGGTCGTGCGCGTTGCTGCGGCGGAATTGCCGGGCGACGATGCGCCGCGTCGTCGTTTTTGCGTAAAGGGCTACACGCAGCCCCAGCGCGTCTACGATCCCGATCGCTTGAAGTATCCCATGAAACGAACGGGCGAGCGTGGCGAAGGCCAATGGGAGCGCATTAGCTGGGACGAGGCAATTGACACCATCGTCGGGAAAATGGGTGCCGCCGTGCAGGAGGCTGGCGGAACGTCTATCGCGTTCTGGTCTTCCTATGGCAGCTATGGCGTTCTGAATGGCCAGATGGCTGGTTATATGTCGGTTGGCTATGGCCGCATGATTACCGCTTTGGGCGCGACGGTGCTTGGCGCCGGTGCCGACTACGCTCAGATTTACGAGCAGTCGACACTGCTTGGCATTTCCGGTAACGACACCGCCGACATCGCCAATGCAAAAACCATTATGGCGTGGGGCGGAAACCCCGCTGAGGCGTATATCCACGATTGGCATTATGTATGTGACGCGCGCGAGAACGGCGCGAAGCTCATCACCATCGACCCGCAGTTTACGGCAAGCGCCGCGCATTCCGATATCTATGTCCCCATTCGCCCCGCAACCGACGGCGCGCTTATGCTGGGCATGGCGAACTACATTATCGACAACGAGCTCATGGACACCGACTTCATGAAGGCGAAGACGGTTTCCCCCTTCCTTATCAAGGAAGATGGCACGTATTTCCGCTTGAGCGACATGGGCGTCGAGCCCACGGAAGGCCCCGTGAGCCCCACGACGGGCAAGCCGACCGTTATCAATCCGAATGTCGTGTGGGATAACGCCACCGGTGCGCCGGCTGCTGCGGCAAGCGCGACCGATCCTGCGCTCGAGGGAACGTTTGATTACCAGGGCCAGACGCTTACCACGGTTTTCCAGAAAACGAAGGATTCCACGAAGGAATATACGGTCGAAAAGGCCTCTGAAATTTGCGATATTCCCGTTGAAACGATCGAAAACCTGGCTCGCATCTATGCGACCGAGGGCCCCGTTGCCGTGCTTACGTTCCAGGGCCTTGGCCACCATGTGAACTCCCATCACAATTACAAGAACCTTGCCTATATTGCGGCTCTTACCGGAAATGCGGGCAAGCCTGGCGCCATGATGACGCGCGGTTCGGGCATGTATCCGTTTAACGCGAAGGCGTATTTCATGGGCATGGGCCCGGGCATCAACAGCACGGGCATGTATCTTCCCAAATTGATGGAAGAAAAGAAGTGGGGCCAGAAAGACGTCGACATTCGCGTTCTGTGGATGGCCAATGGCAATATGCTTTCGTGCGAATCGGGCCGCCAAGAGCTCATCGAGGCTGTTAAAAAGGTCGATTTCGTGGTGTGCGCCGATGTGAATATGACTGATTCTGCCCAATGGGCCGATATCGTGCTGCCCATTCCCCATGCGTATGAAACGGAAGATTTCGACCCAGTGTGCCCGACGCCGTATCCGACGTATTACCACAAGGCGATCGACCCGCTGTACGAATGCAAGACCGACCTTGAGATTCTGCAGCTCATTGCCGAAAAGATGGGTATGTCCAAGATTTACGGCGACGGGGCTTCGACCGAGGAGCTTATGCGCGCGGCCATGGACTCTGAAGCCAATTTGAAGTTCGGCGGCGGTTACGACGCATTCCAGGATGGAAAAGTGGGTCGCAACTACACGCATACGCCCGCGAGCCTGGTCGACACCTTCAAGGGCACCGCATCGCAGCGCTTGGAGTACTACATCGAAAAGCCTGCGCCGCGCAATAACTTCGGCCAAGAGGTGCACGACTACGAGCGCCTGCCGTATTACGAGCACGCCAACGAGTCGTATTGGGAAAACCCGCTGCGCGAGAAATATCCGCTCATGGGATGCAGCCAGCATAACAAGTATCACGTGCATTCGCAGTGCGCCTATACGCCGCTGCTGCGCGAGATCGAGCCCGAGCCCACGCTGAAAGTCAACGCAAGCGACGCTGCCGAACGCGGCATCTCGCAGGGCGATTACGTTCGCGTGTTCAACGATCGCGGCTATGCAGTGCTCAAGGCCGTGGTGACCGAAGGCATCAAACCTGGCGTCGTTTCCATTCCTCATGGCTTCCAGGCTGATCAGTTCGTCGAGGGCCATACGCAAGACCTCACGAATATCGTGATGAACGATTTCTGCTCGAACAGCTCGTTCTATGACTTCCTGTGCGAAGTTGAGAAATACGAAGGGGGTGAGCGCTAATGGCTCACTACGGAATGGTGATTGACACCAAGCGTTGCGTGGGCTGCAATGCGTGCACCACGGCGTGCAAAATCGCCAATAACGTGCCCGAAGGCATTTTCTGGACGCGCGCTTTGACCGATGGCGGCGATGCTCCCGACACCCCGAAGGGCACGTTTCCCAACGTGCAGATGCGCTACATCACCGTGGGCTGCCAGCATTGCGAAAATCCCGCATGCACGAAGGTGTGCCCCGTTGGCGCAACGTATAAAGACCCCGAAACGGGCATCGTTCGCCAAGATTACGACAAGTGCATCGGCTGCCGCATGTGCATCGCGGCCTGCCCTTATACGGGTGTTCGCTCCTTCAATTGGCAAGAGCCTGCGTACCCGATGGATTTCGCCGTTGGCGACGTCGACGCTCCTGCGCACCAGAAGCATACGGTAGAGAAATGCACGTTCTGCTATCAGCGTCAAGCTCGTGGCGAAGTGCCTGCCTGCATGGACCTATGTCCTGCACGCGCGCGTTTCTGGGGCGATTTGGACGATCCCGATTCTGACGTGTCGAAGCTCCTTCGCGAGCGTGAGTATATGCAGCTTCTGCCTGAAAAGGGCACGAAGCCTTCTACCTATTATCTGGTTTAAGGGAGGATGCGCTCATGACTGAAAATGAAAAAGCGGCAACCGCCGTGAAAGACGCTTCTCCCAAGCAGAAGCGTGAGACCTGGGGCGGCAAGGGCCTGAACGTCGCCATCGTCGTGGCGGCCGCGCTCACCGTCGCCGGCATCGCGTGCTGGGCCATGCAGCTTTCCGGCGGCATGGTGCAGACCGGCATGCGCAACCTCGACTCCTGGGGCCTCTACATCACGAACTTCATGTTCTTCGTCGGCCTGTCGGCCGGCGGCCTGATCATCTCGTCGGTGCCCAACGCCTTCGGCATGAAGGGCTTCGGCGGCATCTCGAAGGTCGCCATCTGGACGAGCGTGTGCTGCACCTGCGCGGCCATAGGCTTCGTCGTGGTCGACCTCGGCGGCCCGGCCCGCCTGTGGGAGCTGTTCGTGTACTCGAACTTCTCCAGCCCCCTGATGTGGGACATCCTGGTGCTCGGCACCTACCTCATCCTGTCGGTGATCTATTTGTGGGCGTACCTGCGCGCCGAGGCCGGCCGCATGTCGCACACCGCGATCCGCGCCATCAGCGTGGTCGCGCTCATCGTGGCCATCCTCGTGCACAACGTCACCGCGTGGATCTTCAGCCTCGCCCCGGCGCACGAGTTCTGGCACACCGCGCTCATGGGCCCGTGGTTCGTGGCGTCCGCGCTCGACTGCGGCACCGCGCTCGTGCTCATCGTGTGCCTGGCGCTGCGCCGCGCGGGCTACCTCGCCCTCGACCAGAAGCACGTGACCAACCTCGCCAAGATGCTGGCCGTGTTCGTGCTCGTCGACCTGTACTTCTACGCCTGCGACCTGCTCACGAGCGGGTACTTCGGCGGCGAGGGCGCCGAAGTCGTGGCGATGCTCACCTCCGGCGCGCTCGCGCCCGTCTTCTGGACGCAGATCGCGCTCATGGCCGTCTCGGTCGCCATCCTCGTCGTGCCGAGGCTGCGCACGACCCCCGGCGTCGTCGCGGCGTCCGTCCTCGCGATCCTCGGCGTGTTCTGCAAGCGCCTGCAGATTCTTGTGGGCGGCTTCCAGATTCCGAACCTGCCTTACGACGGCCCCATGACCTCCATGACGGTCACCTCGTGGCAGAACGGCATGGCCGGCGCCTACCAGGGCATGGTCTATGTTCCGCAGCCGATCGAATTCGGCGTCACGCTCGGCGTGCTCGCCATGTGCGTCCTGTTCCTGCTGCTGGGCTTGAAGTACCTGCCCTTGAAGCCTGCCGAGAACATCGACTAGCGCTCCTCTTTTCTTTCAAGCCGGACGCGGCTCCTCCCCAAACCCGCCGCGTCCGGCCCCTTTTTCTATGAAAGGCCCGCCATGGTGAAAAAGCTGCTGTGCGTTGTCTTCGCGTTCGCGTTGGCGTCGGCGTGCGTTTTCGCCGCGGCGGGCGTTTCCTCGGCAAGCGTCGGCGCGCCGCGGGCGATTTCCGCCGCCTCGCCGTGCCCCGCGACCGGGTGCGCGAGCGGGGAGTGCCACGACTACGCGAACATTCCCGCCCCCGACGGCGTGCACGAGATGGCTTGCCCCGAGTCGACCTGTTCTTCGGTTGAGTGCCACGCGTGGGAGACGCTCGTCGGCGGCGGATACCGGAGCGCGTCGGACGCGAGCCTGAACCTGTGGGTTTTGGGCCCGGTGGTGTTTTTCGGCGGGCTCGTGCTGCTGCTGAAGAGGATGGGGTAGGGAATGCCGAAGAAACGGAAGCTCGCCCTCGACGCCACGGCCGCGGCGCTTTTCGCGGTGGCGGTTTTGCCCCAGCTCACGGGCATCGCCGCGCACGAATGGCTGGGCATCGCCGCGCTCGCCGCGCTGCTCGCGCACCTGGCCGCGAGCCTCGACGCGCTCGCGGGCCTTTGCCGGGCGACCGCCCGCGGCTCGCTTCTCGCCCTGGCCCGCGCGGCGCTCGACGCGGCGTTGTTTTTGGCCCTCGCCGTGTGCGCGGTGTCGGGTGCGCTCGTCAGCGCCACGGTGCTGCCGGCGTTCGGGCTGTTCGCGCCGGGGTATTTCGTGTGGGACCCGTTGCACGCGGCCTCCGCGAAGGTGCTGCTCGCGCTTGTGTTGGTGCACGCGGTGAGCCATGCGGGGAAACTCGCGGGTCTCCTGAAGGCGCGGCAATCCAGGGGCGCCGCCGCGCGTGATGCCAAACGAAACGAGTCTCGATAAGGACGCCTCGTGTCGCGTTCGCGGCCATGCGCGTACAATTGCCTAAGCGGTGGGCGGTCTTTGCTTTCTAGGAAAACGTCGGTGCGCCTTGCCCATTTTGTCGTATGCGCCGGTATCTTGGCGCTTTCCCTAGGTTCGAGAGGTTCTTATGGATGACGCGCTTGCAACCCGTCCGACGCTTGCTGCATGGCTCGCTGAATACGACGAAATCGAAAATGACTATATCCAGCACCTGCGCGATCTGGGAATCGAATTCTCGAAGCCGCATGCGTGCGATGCGCAGGTTGCCCGCCTTCGCGCCGAATTGGCGTCGGGCGGGGCGCGCGTGCGCAATGCCGGAGCGAGCATATGCTCGGGCGCGCTTTCGAGTGCGTGCGTTGCTTGTACGGGCGACTGCGGCTCGAAAACGTTCTTTCTCTCGCTTGCGTGCAATCGTTCGTGCTATTTCTGCTTTAACTCGAACCAGGCAGGAAGCGAGCACCTTCGCCGCATGAATGAGCATTGGCAGGCTGAGGTCGACGCGTATTTCGATTCGATTGGCGGCGCTGAAAACGCGACGCATATCGGGCTTACCGGTGGCGAGCCGCTTCTTCATGCGCAGCAGGCGGTTGAATTCGTCTCGTATGTGCATCATCGTGCCCCTCAAGCCCATATTCGCCTTTATACGGCGGGTGATTTCCTTACGGAAGACATGCTCGAACGTTTGCGCGATGCGGGCCTTTCGGAGCTGCGTCTGAGCGTGAAGCTCGATGCCGCCGACGCTCCTGAAGAATCGCGTGCGACGATAGACGACGCGGTGCGAAAAATATCGCTCGTGAGGCGCTTCATTCCGCAAGCTATGGTCGAGATGCCGGTTATTCCTGGTACGAAAGAGGCTATGGAGCTGCTGTTGTGCGAGCTTGATGCGGCGGGCGCGTGGGGTATTAATCTGCTCGAATTCGGATACCCATTCAACGATTGGGGTGAGTTCTCCCGCAGGGGCTTCAAGGCGAAAAACCCTCCGTATCCCGTTGTGTACAACTGGAACTATGCGGGTGGTTTGCCTATCGACGAAAGCGAAGCCCTGGCTCTTGAGCTTGTGCAATTCGCCATGCGCAAAAGGCTGGGCCTTGGGGCGCACTATTGCTCGCTCGAAAACAAGAATCGCGATCAGGTGATAACGCAGAATCGCGTTTTTCGTCCGAACGAGGCGCTGTATGTCCAAGACGAAGGCGATTTCTTCTTCAAAACTCTCAAGGTATTCGATGGCGATATCGAAATCGCCCGTCGTGCGCTCGCGTTGGCGGGCGAGGAAGGGCTTTGCGAGCGTGAGGGCGAATGCCTGCTCATGCATCCGAGCTGCTTCGAGCGAGTGCGCTCGTTGCCCGTGTGCGTGGCGCTTTCGTATAACGTGGTGGAACAGCGCGACGATGGAATCGTGCTGCGAGAAGTGAAATTGGAGCGTGTTATGAACGATTTGACGCACGACAAGGCGCAATGGGCCGTTAAAGCATCGGCTTGGGAACTTGCGGCGTTGAGCTTGAAATACCCCACCGCGACTTTGGTTGACGCTGTTGCGAGCGGCGAATGGGCCGATGCGGCGCGAGAGATCGCGGCAAGCTTGGGCGTCGATTTGCCGTCGTCCTTCGACGCCGAGACGTCATTGGCGCGCGAATCCCTCGAGCAAGAGGGGGGATTGGAGCACTTGAAGACGGAAGCGACGCGCCTTTTCATTGGAGCCCCCCATGCGGCGTGCAGTCCCTACGAAGGCGTGCGTCGTTCGTTGTGCACAGGCACCCAACCGCTGCTCTTTGTGAATCGGTATGCGATGGAAGTTGAGCGGTTCTGCAAATCGTGCGGCCTTTCTCGCCCGCAAGGAACCAATGAGCCGCTCGACCATGTGGCAACCGAATGCGAGCTCCTTGAGCACTTGGCGTTTTCCGTCGCGAGTGATGCCGAAGTGGCCGATGGCGCGTGGGAATTGCCAGGCGGATCGGCCGAGGCCGCCTATGGGCAATTCGTCGACGAGCACGCTGGCGTATGGTTTAAGGAATTTGCCGACGGTCTCGCTTCTACGACCACGCATCCCTTCTATCGCGCAGCTGCAATGTATCTTGCGGCGATTTCTTAAAACGTATTGAAGCGGGCTTGAAGCCTTCTTCGTGCGTCGCGATTCGGCGATAGGGAAGGAACCTTGCACAAAAACGCGCGAAGTGCGTAGCCTAAATTCGAAAGCGCGGCAGCATCGACGTTTTGCGAATGCGCGACCGGGCATTACGTAAATGATGCAGCGGTAATTACCTTCAAGGGTACGCACTTCGCGCGTTTTCGTGCATGAGGCGCTTTCGCATGGGCCGAACGTGTTTTCTCATAGCCCGGCGAAGCCCTTCGGCGTTT
>NZ_CAKTVX010000015.1 GCF_934630525.1 uncultured Slackia sp. | reverse complement strand
ACCATGACCGCATGGGACTTCAAGGCCGACGACAAGGGCATGACCTACCCCGAGCCGATGGACGCCATCCCGGCCGAATTCGCCGACGATGCCGCCCTGTATCGCCAGGAGCTCGTTGACGCCGCCGCTGACTGCGACGACGAACTCATGGAGAAGGTCCTCATGGACGAAGAGTTCTCCGTTGAAGAGCTCAAGGCTGCTCTGCGCAAGGGCGTTATTGATTGCAAGATCAACCCCGTGTTCGTGGGCTCCGCCTACAAGAACAAGGGCGTTCAGGAACTCCTCGACGCTGTCGTCGATTACCTGCCTGCCCCGGGCGACGTTCCTGCCATCAAGGGCACCAACCCCAAGACCGGCGAGGAAGACACCCGCGAAGCCGACCCGAAGGGTCCCTTCTCGGCTCTGGCCTTCAAGATCATGACCGACCCCTTCGTTGGTAAGCTCACGTACCTGCGTGTGTACTCGGGCAAGCTTGATTCCGGCTCCTACGTGGTCAACGCCACCAAGGACAAGAACGAGCGTATCGGCCGCCTGCTGCAGATGCACTCCAACCAGCGAGTTGACATCGACACCTGCGCCGCTGGCGACATCGTTGCCGTCGTTGGCCTGAAGAACACCACCACGGGCGACACCCTGTGCTCCGAGGATGCTCCTATCATCCTCGAGTCCATGGAGTTCGCTGATCCTGTTATCGACATTGCTGTCGAGCCGAAGACCAAGGCTGAGCAGGACAAGATGAGCCTCGCGCTGCAGAAGCTGGCTGAAGAGGACCCGACTTTCCGTGTGTCCACCAACCACGAGACCGGCCAGACCATCATCGCTGGCATGGGCGAGCTGCACCTCGAGATCATCGTTGACCGCCTGCTTCGCGAGTTCAAGGTCGAGGCAAACGTCGGCAAGCCGCAGGTTGCTTACCGCGAGCGTCCGGGCCACGAAGTGCTCGGCGCCGAAGGCAAGTTCGTGCGTCAGTCCGGTGGTCGCGGCCAGTACGGCCATGCGGTCATCAACATGTACCCGCAGGAAGCTGGCAAGGGCTATCTGTTCGAGAACAAGATCGTCGGCGGCGTTGTTCCCAAGGAATACATCCCCGCGATCGACAAGGGCATCCAGGAAGCGCTGCATGCTGGCGTTCTGGCTGGCTACCCGGTCGAGGACGTTCGCGTCGAGCTCATCGACGGTTCTTACCACGAAGTCGACTCCTCCGAAGCCGCCTTCAAAGTTGCTGGCTCTATGGCCATCAAGGACGCTCTGCGCAAGTCTGACCCGGTCATCCTCGAGCCTGTCATGGCTGTCGAAGTCGAAACTCCCGACGAGTACACCGGCTTCGTCATGGGCGACATCCCGAGCCGCCGCGGCATGATTCAGGGCCAGGAGCAGCGCAACGGCGCTGTGGCCATCTCCGCGAAGGTGCCTCTGGGTATGATGTTCGGCTACGCCACCGACCTGCGTTCTGGTACGCAGGGCCGTGCGACGTACACCATGCAGTTCGATTCCTACGAGCCCGTTCCCAAGAACGTGGCTGCGGATATTATCAGCAAGGCCGGCGGCAACGCCTAATCGGCGAACCGCTTAATTCATGGAGGAAATGAAAGTGGCTAATCAGAAGATTCGCATCCGCCTGAAGGGCTACGACCATGAGATTGTGGATCAGTCCACCAAGCTCATCGTCGACACCGCCCAGAAGACCGGTGCCAAGGTTTCCGGACCTATCCCTCTGCCCACCGAGCGCAACCTGTACTGCGTCGTCAAAGGCCCGCACGTCGACAAAGACTCCCGCGAGCAGTTTGAGATGCGCACGCACAAGCGCCTGATCGACATTCTCGAGCCCACCCCGAACACGGTTGATTCGCTGATGCGCCTCGACCTCCCGGCTGGTGTCGACATCGAGATCAAGCTGTAAGGAGTGCATGAGATGATCAACGCTATCTACGGCAAAAAGATCGGTATGACTCAGATCTTCAACGAGGACGACCAGGTTGTGCCCGTCACCATCATCGTGGCTGAGCCCAACAAGGTTTGCCAGGTGAAGACCGCCGCTACCGACGGTTACGAAGCTGTTCAGCTTGGTTTTGGCGCCATCAAGCCCAAGAAGATCACCAAGCCCATGGGCGGCCATTTCGCCAAGCTCGGCACCGAGCCCGTTCGCTACCTGCGTGAGGTTCGCGTCGAGAATGCTTCCGAGTACAAGACCGGCGACCTGCAGACCGTTGCAGCTTTCGCCGACGTGAAGAAGGTCGACGTCACCGGCACTTCCAAGGGTAAAGGCTTCGCCGGCGTTATCAAGCGCCACGGCTTTGCTGGCGGCCCTGGCGGACACGGTGCTCACTTCCACCGCGCTCCCGGTTCCATCGGCCAGTGCGCCACGCCTTCCCGCGTCTTCAAGGGCGTTCGCCTTCCGGGTCACATGGGCTGCGACACCGTTACCGTGAAGAACCTCGAGGTTGTTCGCGTTGACGCTGAGCAGAACCTGATCCTCGTGAAGGGCGCCGTCCCGGGCGGCAAGAACGGCATCGTTCGCGTCCGCATGGCCTAGTGCCCCGCTTTATTAGGAGAAACACCACAATGGCTACTATTGACATCAAAGACGTCGCGGGCAAGACGGTTAAATCCGTCGAGCTGAACGACGCCGTGTTCGGCATCGAGCCGAACATCCACGTGATGCACACGGTCGTGCGTGCCTATCGCGCCGGCCTGCGTCAGGGCACTGCTAACACCAAGACCCGTGGCGAAGTTCGCGGCGGCGGCAAGAAGCCGTGGCGTCAGAAGGGCACCGGTCGTGCCCGCCAGGGTTCTATCCGCTCCCCTCAGTGGGTTGGCGGCGGCACCGTGTTCGGTCCCCACACCCGTTCTTACGCGTTCCGTGTGAACCGCAAGGAAGTCAAGCTTGCTATGCGCTCCGCGCTTTCCGCTAAGCTGGCCGACGAGCAGCTCACCGTGGTTGACCAGTTCGCCTTCGAGGCTCCTCGCACCAAAGATGCGAAAGCTTCCATGGAGGCCCTGGGCTTCGACAAGGTTCGTGCTACCGTTGTTATCGCTGACGACGACGTGAACACCTTCCTTTCGTTCCGCAACCTCGAGAACGTCAACATCATTCCCGTCTCGGCCGCCAACACCTACGAGCTCGTCGACAACAAGCAGCTCGTTCTGACCGTGGCCGCCCTGGAACGCCTCGAGGAGGTGCTTGCATAATGAAGGATCCCCGCGAGGTCATCATTCGCCCGGTTATCACCGAGCACAGCTACGACATGATGAACAAGAACACCTACACCTTCGAAGTCGCCAAAGACTCTAACAAGGTTGAGATTCGCCAGGCCATCGAAGCTATCTTCAATGTGACCGTGACGAAGGTGAACACCCTGAACGTCAAGTCGAAGCCGAAGCGCGTTCGTATGCAGCCGGGTCGCACCCGCACCTGGAAGAAGGCCATGGTTACGCTGAAAGACGGCGACACCATCGAGCTCTTCAACGCATAAACTCTTTTGAAGAATCGCCCTTAGGCTTTTCGACAAACGAGCTCAGCATGCTTTATTGAAAAGGCTGGCCGAAAGGCCGGCCTTTTTTTGTGCCGTTCGTGCGGCCATAAATGCCGCTCACCGCCGAAAGCACCCTTAAATATTACAAGTCATTTACCCACGCCTGAAACGCTTAGAATTTGGGGTATTCTACTCGTCGGCTTGAAGAGGAAAGGGCATTGCGCATGGGGAGCGATGCATTCGTGCTGGGCTCGGGCAGGGTTCTTGTTTTTGAATTTTGCCCGCGCCTTACTTGCACGGCCTCCAATATGAGCCGTGGGCGCTTCGATGCTTTGCTTGGAAGGTTGGGCATCGACTGTACCTTTTCGAAAGGGAGGATCATGGAAAACTCGTTTAACCTCGATCGCCGCACGTTCGTTGCTGGCTCCGCTGTGGCTGCTGCCACCGTTGGTCTGGGCCTTGCTGGTTGCGGCGGCGGAAGCGACGCTGGCTCCGAAGGCGCTACCGGCTCCACCGCGACTGCGGCTGAGGGCGGCACGCTGACCGGCGCTTGCTCTTACACGTCTACCAACGTGAACCCCATTGGCAACAGCTCTGCTCTGATGCTTGCTGCTACCTGGCATGTTTTCGAGGGCCTGTACGACCTCGACCTGCACACCTACAAGACCTACAATGCCCTGGCTGCTGACAAGCCGGTCAAGGTTTCCGAAACCGAGTACGAAGTTGCTCTTCGCGACGGCGCTAAGTTCTCCGATGGCACCGCTGTTACCGCAGCCGACGTCGTGAACGCCTTCGAGCTCAACATGGCCGACGCCACCTACGGTGCGTTCCTTTCCTTCATCGACGCCGTTGCCGAGAAGGACGACACTACCGTCACCTTCACGCTGAAGTACCCCTTCGAGAGCCTGCTCGAGGGTCGTCTGTCCGTCGTTAAGGTTTTCCCGAAGAGCCTTACCGAGGATGACCTGAAGACCAAGCCCATCGGCTCTGGCCCGTGGATGTACGACACCATCAATGGCGACGACGGCGGCGAGATCGACTTCCTGCCCAACGCCAACTACAACGGCGAGCACAAGGCTACCGCCGGCAAGATGCAGTGGTTTATCCAGCTCGACGAAACCGCCCGTACCACCTCTCTGCAGGAGGCCACGGTTCAGGTTATGGAGAACGTTCCCGACGCCAACGCCGACCAGCTTTCCGCTGCTGGCGCTACCGTTGAGTACGTTCAGGGCTTCAACCAGCCGTTCCTTATGTTCAACACGCTGAAGGCTCCCTTCGACGACTATCGCGTTCGTCAGGCATTCTTCTACGCTATCGACGTTGACAAGCTCATCAGCAACCAGATGGCTGGCCATGCGAGCAAGGTTACCGGCTTCCTGCCTAAGGACCACAAGAACTATCACGAGGCCAAGACGGTGTACACCTATGACACCGAGAAGGCTAAGAAGCTGCTCGAAGAGGCTGGCGTGAGCGACCTCTCCTTCAAGCTCCTCACCAACAACAACTGGGTCAAGGGCCTCGCTGCTCAGATTAAGAATGACCTCGAGGCGGCTGGCGTTAAGTGCGAGATTCAGGAAGAGAAGATCAACTGGTCCGCTCTCGCCGAGTCCGACTCCGTGCTTGACTACGACGTCATGCTCACCCCTGGCGACCCAACCTGCTTCGGCAACGACCCCGACCTGCTCATGAGCTGGTGGTACGGCGACAACACCTGGACCCGCGGCCGTTCTTGCTGGGCTAAGGCTGCCGATGGCAAGTGGAAGGAACTTCAGGAGCTCATGCAGGAGGCTCGCGAAGAGGCCGACGAGAAGGCTCAGCAGGAGCTGTGGAACCAGTGCTTCGACATCATCGCCGAGTACTGCCCGCTGTACCCGCTGTTCCATCGCGAGGTTGCAACTGGCTACTGGGCCGACAAGATCGCAGGCTTCAAGCCTATCGCGACCACGGGCCTGGTCTTCATCGACGCTTCTGCTGCTGCCAACTAACGCAGGGAAGTCATCTGATGTTTTTAAGGAACGCGCTTCGGCGCGTTCCTTTTTTTGTTATCGAAACGTCGATGTGCGGTTTCCATGGCGAAAACTTGAATTTGAAGGTAAATAAACCGTCCGCTCGCGCTTGAAAACTGCCGTTTGCCGTCGAATTTACTCCGTCTGCGGGGGAGGGGTTTCGACTTCGAATTCATCCCAAGAAAACAGCGGTTCTTATTCATCGGTGAGCGGCCTTTTCTGTATAATCAATAAGTCTGTTCTCTTGCCTTTGACGGGGAAGCGCAGGCTTGTTCTTTAGGGAAGCGGGCAATGCCCGCATGATTGCGAAAGGGGGAACACGGTGAGCAACCTCCTCAGATTGATTGGCCGACGTTTGATCGCTCTGCCAATCATGATCATCGGCGTCACTATCCTCGTGTTTTTCCTCATGTCGCTTTCGCCGATCGACCAGGCGTATTCGGTCCTTGGCGAAAATGCGTCAGAAGCTCAGGTCATTCAGTATCGTGAAGAGCATGGCTTGAATGATCCTGTGCTTGTGCAGTACGGCAACTTCATGGTCGGCCTTGTTCAGGGCGACCTTGGCACCTATGGCGCCAACAACGCATCGGTCACCGACCGCGTTGCGCAGGCTCTGCCGGTTACGCTGCAGCTTACGTTTATGGGTCTTATCATCGCGGTGGTTCTCGCGACCATTCTCGGCATTGTTTCTGCTGTGTATCGAGACAAATGGCCCGACCAACTTATCCGCGTGTTCTCAATCGCGGCTATCGCTACGCCCTCTTTCTGGCTGGCGGTTCTCATGATTTTGCTGTTCTCGTCTATGCTGCATGTGCTGCCCGCGTCTGGTGCGCTGCCCAGCTTTGCGCAAGACCCGGCTGGCTGGCTCGCCCGCATGGCGATGCCCGCTATCGCACTGGCTATTCCCGTCACTGGCCAGCTCACTCGTGTTATTCGTACTTCTATGGTCGAAGAGCTCGATAAAGACTACGTGCGCACCGCGCTTGGCGCCGGCATCCCGAAGGGTGTCGTTATCGGCCGCAACGTGCTGCGCAATGCCCTTATTACGCCCGTTACCGTTCTTGGCCTTCGCATTGGTTACCTTATCGGCGGCGCGGTCGTTATTGAGGTCATTTTCAACCTGCCCGGCATGGGTATGGCCATTCTGTCCGGCATTCAGTCCAACTACACCATGCTCGTTCAGGGCGTCGTGTTGGTTGTTGCCGTGACGTTCATCATCATCAATATCGTGGTGGATATGCTCTATATCCTGATCGATCCGCGAATCAGGACGGTGTAGCATGGCAGCTCAACTTCGAGGAAACCTCACTAAGAAAATGGAAGACGGCGCCGGCAAGGTGCACTTCCGTCGCTGGAGGGCAATGTCCATCGGCGCGCGCATTTCTCTTGTCGTGCTCGTCGCTGTCGTGCTCGTCGCTTGCCTCGCGAACTTCATTGCGCCGCATGATCCGTTGGCGATCTATACCGCCCGTCAGGCTCCTGATGGGGAATTCCTCTTCGGTACCGACGACAAGGGCCGCGACGTTCTTTCGCGCATGATGTATGGCGCGCGTTACTCGCTGACTATCGGTCTTGGCGCTACCGCGTTCGCGCTTGTGTGCGGTTCCATCATCGGCTCGCTTGCCGCCGTTTCGCGCAAGTGGATCTCTGAAGTCATTATGCGTATCCTCGACATCATCATGTCGTTCCCGGGTATCGCTTTGGCCGCTACGTTTGTCATCGTTTTCGGCAACAACCTGCCTTCGCTGATTTTCGCCATTGGCTTCTTGTACATTCCCCAGATTGCCCGCATCGTTCGCGCGAACATCGTGAGCGAATATGGCAAAGACTACGTGCGCGCTGTTGTCGTTTCCGGCGCTCGCGCCCCGTGGATTCTGTGGAAGCACGTTGTGCGTAACTGCATCGCGCCGGTTCTGGTCTTTACCATCGTGCTCGTGGCAGACGCAATCGTTTTCGAGGCTTCGCTTTCGTTCATCTCTGCTGGCATTCCTGAGCCTACCCCTACGTGGGGCAACATTCTCGCTGACGCTCGTGCCGGCGTGCTTGCTGGTCGTTGGTGGCAGGCGTTGTTCCCGGGCTTGGCCATTATGATTACGGTTCTGTGTCTGAACATTCTTTCTGAGGGCATGACCGACGCCATGGCCGCCGCCCCGAAGGCCGCCATCAAGGCAAGCGACTCCGACCTGAACAGCGACCGCGAGGCTGACCGCCTTGTTGCTAACCCCGTGCTCGCGTACCAGGCCCAGGCAGCCTCTTTGGAGGAGCGCTTGGCCCAGCTTAAGATTGTCGAGAACCAGCGTACCGACCGTGCGGCATCGAACATTACCGCAGAGCCTATTCTTGAAGTGAAGAACCTCTGCATCAAGTTCCCGCGCCATGGCGATGTGAACGTCGTCGACAACGTGAGCTTCAAGGTTCGCCCCCATCAGACCATGGGCCTGGTCGGTGAATCGGGCTGCGGCAAGTCGATCACGTCCCTTACCATCATGGGTCTGCTCGATCCCAAGGCTCAGGTGTCTGGCGAGATTCTGTATCAGGGCAAGAACCTGCTCGCAATGTCCGAGAAGGAAAAGAATCAGCTTCGCGGCCGCGAAATTGCCATGATTTATCAGGACGCGCTCTCTTCGCTGAACCCCTCGATGCTGATCAAGACCCAGATGAAGCAGCTCACCAAGCGTGGTGGCACCCGCTCTGCCGAGGAGCTGCTTGAGCTCGTTGGCCTGGATCCGAAGCGTACGCTCGACTCCTATCCGCATGAGCTTTCTGGCGGCCAGCGTCAGCGCGTTCTTATTGCTATGGCGTTGACTCGCGACCCGAAGGTCGTTATCGCCGACGAGCCCACCACTGCTCTTGACGTTACGGTTCAGAAGCAGGTCGTCGATTTGCTGAAGCGTCTGCAGAAGGAACTCGGTTTCGCAATGGTCTTCGTGAGCCATGACTTGGCGCTCGTCGCTCAGGTCGCGAACTCCATTACCGTTATGTATGCGGGCCAGGTTGTCGAGCAAGGTTCGGTGAACGATATTCTTACCAACCCGATTCACGAGTACACCCGTGGCCTTCTGGGCTCCGTACTTTCGATCGAGGCCGGTTCGGGTCGCCTGCATCAGGTCCCCGGCTCCGTTCCTTCGCCGAAAGACTTCCCGAAGGGCGACCGTTTCGCTCCTCGCTCGAGCCATCCCGACCTGCATTCGGACGTTCGACCGATTCTCAAGCACGACGGCACGTCAAACCATTGGTATGCCGAGCTGCCTGATGAAGAAATGAAGCGCCTTGGACTTACGCCGTACGGAGGTGAGCAGTAATGACCGAAACCGCGAATGCGAAAGAGCAGACGCCTATCATCTTTCTCAATGATATTCGTGTAGTGTTCAATACGCGCACGGGCTCCATTCTGCATCCCAATAAGGTAACCGCCGTTGATGGGCTCACCATTAAGCTCATGCCTGGCGAAACCATCGGTATTGTCGGCGAGTCTGGCTGCGGCAAGTCCACTACGGCGAATGTTATGTGCGGCCTGCAGGCTCCTACGTCTGGCAAGGTGTACTTCAAGGGCGCCGACGTCACGAAGCGCACGGCCGATATGCGCAAGACCATCGGCCGCGTTATTTCGGTTGTCTTCCAGGATCCTGCCACGGCGCTGAATGCCCGCATGACCGTTCATGATCAGCTGCTTGACCCCATGATCGTTCACAACGTTGGCACGAAGGCTGAACGCGAGGCGCGTATTAAAGAGCTTATTGAAATGGTCGGTCTGCCGAGCTCCGTTCTTGAGGCTTTGCCTGGCCAGATGTCTGGCGGTCAGCGTCAGCGCGTTGCTATTGCCCGTGCTCTGTCGTTGAAGCCTGACGCCATCATCGCTGACGAGCCCACTTCGGCTCTCGACGTTTCGGTTCGTGCTCAGATTCTGAACCTGCTTACCGACCTGAAGAAAGAGCTGGGCCTTTCGATGGTGTTCATCAGCCATGACATTCAGACGGTGCGCTATATTTCCGATAACATCATCGTCATGAACAAGGGTAAAGCGGTTGAACGCGGCACCGCCGCCGAGGTGTTCAACAACCCGAAGGACGATTACACTCGTTTGCTTCTGGGCGCTGCTCCCTCTTTGCTCCATCCCGATTTGGGTCAATAACCCTCAACGGAGATTTATGGAAAGCGTCGCTCGAAAGGGCGGCGCTTTTTTCATGTTCTGCCCAGGTTCCTATGGCATCGTCTGCGTTCATACTGGTTTTATTCATAAGTTGAACGCAGCCAGCCGAGCGCATAGTGAGCGAAGCGAACGGTAGCGAGGCGTGGTGCCATGGGAACCTGGGCAGAACATGCAGAGGGACGAGCTTTCTTTGTTCTTGGGCTGAATTTGCCGCTTACTGCTTGACGCGTACCGACCAGGGCTTACAATTTTGATGTTTGCTGTATCCAACAGAAAAGGGTCTTCTCATGACTGAAAGCAAATTCCACGGCGTTATTCCTCCTGTGGTCATTCCTTTGACCGCCGAGCGTACGCTTGATCTTGAGGCTCTCGAGCGCTCGATCAACCGCATGATTGACGCAGGTGTTGATGGCCTGTTCTTCTTGGGCTCCTCGGGCGAGGTTGCCTTCCTTACCGACGCTCAGCGCTATCACGTGCTGCAGGAGGCCGTTGCCATGGTTCATGGCCGCGTCCCCGTTCTTGCCGGCATCATCGATATGGAGACCCTGCGCGTGGTCGACCAGGCCAAGCGTGCTACGGGCTATGGCGTTGACGGTCTCGTCGCGACTGCTCCGTTCTATGCTTTGGGCGGCCCCAAGGAAACCGAGCGCCACTTCCGCGCAATTCGCGAGCAGACCGATCTGCCGCTGTTCGCCTACGACCTGCCTGTCTGCGTTCACACGAAGCTCGATCCCACGATGCTCGTTCGCCTCGGCGAAGACGGTGTTATCCAGGGCGTTAAAGACTCCTCGGGCGACGATGTGAGCTTCCGCTGGTTGTGCCTCGAGAACGAAGATGCTGGTCATCCTCTGCAGGTCTTCACTGGCCACGAGGTGTGCGTCGATGGCGCTTACATGGCTGGTGCCGATGGTTCTGTGCCGGGCCTTGCCAACATCGACCCCTACAGCTACGTTGAGCAGTGGAAGGCCTTCCAGGCTGGCGATTGGGAGAAGGTCCGTCAGATTCAGGATCACCTCGCTCGCTTGATGTTCGTGACTCGCGTCGTGAAGGCGACCGTCGGCTTCGGCGCTGGCGTTGGCGCGTTCAAGACCGCTCTGTGGCAGATGGGCGTGTTCAACACGAATCAGATGCGCGAGCCTGTTCAGGCTCTCGAGGGCGAAGACGTTGCAGCCATTCGTGCGGTTCTCGAGCAGAACGGCATGCTGTAGTTTTGTTGCGCCGTCCTTACGGGCGGCGCTTCTTCGTTTGAGGCGTTATGGCGCTGTGCGGCCGCGAGGCGCATCAGCTTGTCCTTGGTTCGGGGCGACCGTGTAAGAAATACATGTGGCTCCCCGATGGACAATCTGGCACGTCTCGTGGCCGTTTGCTGTTTAGCGCATAGGCGGCCTGGTTAGAACGCATGGTTGCTTTTGCAGGAATCTCTGGTCGTGGTGCTTGCGCGATCAGAGTCGTTTGGAGGTTTTCCTTTGGAATATCCATTCAGCGTTGTTGCTGTTGATGTGGGCGGAACGAAAATCGCGTGTGCCGTCGTGCGTTATGAAAACGCCGATGCCGCGCCCGTTATTCTTTCGAAGCGCTCAATTCCTACCGATGCGCAGCAGGGTGGGGAAGCCGTGCTTGCGCGCATTCTCAATCTAGCCGATGACGTGCGCGGCGAGGCACTTTCTTGTGACGAAAGCGTCGTGGGCGTTGGCGTTGCGACGGCCGGTCGCGTCGACGTGAATACGGGCAATATCGCCTTTGCGAATGAAATCATGCCCGGATGGTTGGGCCAGCCGCTTGGCGATGCGCTGCGCGAGCGTTTCGAATGTCCGAGCGCCGTACTTGGAGACGTGCAGTCGCATGCGCTCGGCGAGGCGCGCTGGGGTGCAGCGCGTGGTGCGCAGACAGCCGTTGTCATGGCGCCGGGCACGGGCCTTGGCGGCGGTATTATTTGCCATGGCAAAATCGTGCGTGGCAAGCATGGCTTCGCGGGCGAAATCGGATCGACAATGAATACCTTGGATGCCGACGATGGCAATCTTGAGTCGGTTGCGGCAGGCAGCGGCATTGAGGCGCGCTATTATGCCGCATGCGGCGTTCATCAAACTGGTGCCGAAATCTCTCATCGCGCGCAGCTTGGCGAAGATATCGCGCGTCAAACCATCGAAAATGCGGGCCGTGCTCTTGGCTTGGCCCTTGCTGGCTGGACGAATATCTTTGATCCTGATATCGCCGTGGTTTCCGGGTCCGTTACGAAAGCTGGCCCCATTTGGCGCGACGCGATGGTGTCGGCGTTCAAAGAGCGCACTCCGGGCGTTCTTGCTGATTTGCCTATTGTCGATGCGTCGCTCGGCGATAATGCTCCGCTTCTTGGAGCTGCGGAAAACCTGCTGGACACTTTGAAGAACTAGGAGACGGGCAATGGATCCCATTATTGAACAACTTAAAGGCAAGCTTATCGTCAGCTGCCAGGCTTATATGGGCGAGCCGCTTCGCCATCCTGAAACCATGGCGCAAATGGCGCGTGCGTGCGAGCTGGGCGGTGCGGGCGGCATTCGCTGCCAGGGCCTTTCCGACATCTCTGCCATCAAGGGCCGCACCGAGGTGCCCGTCATTGGCATTTGGAAAGAAGGGCACGAGGGCGTCTACATTACTCCGACCCTGCGCCATGCGCGTGCGTGCGTCGCGGCTGGCGCCGACATCGTTGCTATCGACGCCACCGATCGTCCTCGCCCCGATGGCAAGGCTCTGGAAGATACCGTGCGCCCGCTGAAGGAAGAGGGCGTGCTCGTGATGGCCGACTGCTCAACCATTGAAGACATTCGCCACGCTTTCGCCATCGGCTGCGATATTGCCTCTACGACGCTTTCTCATCCTGGCGCCGCTATCGATTGCGGTATGGCTGACGGCCCCGATGTGGCGCTGGTCGCTCAGGCTGTTGCGGAGTTCCCCGACAAGCCCGTTATCTGCGAAGGCCGCGTGCATACGCCCGCCGACGCGAAGGCTGCGATGGATGCGGGTGCGTGGGCGGTCGTGGTTGGTACCGCTATCACGCATCCCACGAGCATCACTTCCTGGTTCGTCGACGCGGTGGAGTAGTACCTTTTGCGCCGAGGTGCGGACGTGTGATTCCTCTTCGATTTCGCTCCGTCTGGAGCCACAGCGAGCTATCGTTCGCCTTCGGCTCGCTATGCGCTCGCTTGGCGGTGTTTCATTTTAGAATGAAGGGCAAAAGTTAACACCGACGGCTTCCATGCGCAGCGAAATCGGAGCTTAGCCGCTTCGCTTTGCGTCTCGCGTCCGCGCCTCGGCGGTGCAGCAGCTTTACGTTTCTGCGGTGCTGGACGACGGCTCGGGAAAGGCCGGATAATTTCGCGCATCTTATATAGCCTGCATTCGTCGAAGTTTATTCGTCGGGTGCGGGCTATACTTGTCTTTATGGATACTATGAAACTCATTACTAAACAGGCCGTGGCGAAAGCCGTGTATGAGGCCATCCCCAATATCGCATGCGTGCTTCCGTGCGACGTGAAACGCTCGCTTGCGGAAGCACGAAAGGCCGAGGGCGAATCGCGTGGCGCGCTCGTTCTTGACCAGCTTCTCGAAAATGCGGAAATCGCCGAGCGCGATTGCGTCCCCATTTGCCAAGATACGGGAACATGCTGGGTCTGCCTTGAGGCGGGTCCCGATGTGCTCGTGCCAGGCGACGTGTTTGCGGAAACCGACGATGCGGTTGCTCGCGCATATACCGAAGCGCTTCTACGCAAGAGCGTCGTGCGCGATGCGTTTTTCGATCGCGCGAATACCAGCGACAACACGCCCGCTTTCACCGATGTTCATTTCAGCGAAAAGCCTGGATGCAGGCTGCATGTGCTGTTGAAGGGCGGCGGATCCGATAATGCTTCGCGCGTTGTTATGCTGCCGCCGGGCGCTGGCAAGCAGGGCATTCTCAATGAAGTCATGGATTGCGTTCGCCACAAGGCGGCAAATGCGTGCCCGCCGCTTGTGATTGGCATTGGTATCGGGGGCACGTTCGATAAAGTCGCTGGCATGGCCAAATCGGCGCTCCTGCGCCCTGTCGGCTCCTCCGCGAAGGACGAACGTACGGCGGAATTGGAAAACGAGCTGCTCGATATGGTGAACGCGACGGGCATGGGCCCTGGCGCCCTTGGAGGCAAAACGCTGGCGCTCGCTGTGCATGTGAACACGGCGCCGTGCCATATCGCGGCTTTGCCGCTCGCCATCAACATGGGCTGTTCCGCCATGCGCCGCGCCACGTTTGAGTTTAATGCGCAGACTGGTGTGTTCGAGCGCGTTAATGCGGAAATGGGGGAGTAGGCATGTCCGAGTCGATGAATTCTCCTCTGGCATTGGAGCTGCCTCTTTCCCGCGAGGCGCTTGCCGCCCTTCGCGCCGGCGATGCCTGCACGCTTTCGGGTGTCATGTACACGCTGCGTGATGCCGGCCATATGCGCTTGCTCGACGAGCTGCGCGAGCAAGGAAGCCTTCCGTATGATTTGGAGGGCGCCACGATTTTTTACGCGGGTCCCACGCCTCCTGCTGCGGGGCGTCCTTTCGGCGCGGTTGGCCCCACCACGGCATCGCGCATGGATTTCGCTGCCCCCGAGCTGCATCGGGCGGGCATTGCCGCCACGGTGGGCAAGGGCGTGCGCAGCCAGGCCGTGATTGATGCATGCGTTGAAACCGGTTCGATCTATTTCGTTGCTACGGGCGGCGCTGCGGCGCTTTTGGCCCAGCGTGTTGAATCTGGCGAGGTCGTTGCATATGACGACTTGGGCACTGAGGCTTTGCGACGCATCGTTGTGCGGGACTTTCCCGTCTTCGTAGGCGTCGATGTGAAGGGAAGTTGTATTTATGACCTCGAATAAGGCCGGTCAATCCCGCGGCGTCTTCGTTTCGTTCGAAGGCGGCGAAGGTGCGGGTAAAACGACCCATATTCGCTTTTTGGCAGAAACGCTCGAAGCACGCGGCTTTGAAGTGGTGCGTTTGCGCGAGCCGGGTGGAACCGCTATAGGCGATAAGCTGCGCAGCATCGTGCTCGATCCGGGCAATGCCGCGATGTGCGATGCGTGCGAGCTTCTTGTGTACGAAGCGGCGCGTGCCCAAATCGTTGAAGAGGTCATTAAGCCGGCGCTCGAGCGTGGTGCTGTGGTTTTATGCGATCGCTTCTTCGATTCCACGACGGCGTATCAGGCATACGGCCGTGGGCTCGATGCCGATTTCGTGAGGCGCGCCAATTTGTTCGCATGCCAGGGCATTGTTCCCGATAGGACCATTCTGCTCGTTCCGCCCTCGACGAAAGACGGCTTGGTTCGCGCGACGAAAAACGATGGCGCCGATCGCCTTGAATCTGCGGGGGTTGAATTCCATGAGCGCGTGCGCAACGCGTTCGCTGAAATCGCTGCCGACGATTCGGCGCGCATTCGCACGGTGCATTCGGCCGATAAGAAGTCGAAAACGTCTCGGGCTGTATTCGCGGAACTCGCTGATATTTTCCCATTTATGGAAGAACTGCTCGAGGATGAATCGGGCGCGTATTTTGCACCGCTCGACATCAAAAAGCCCCATACGGGAAAAGCGACGTTTGCCGCTCCCGTTTCGCATTCGGAAAACGGGGCTGAATAATGTCTGACGTCTTCGACGGCATTTTCGGGCAGCCCAAGGTTCGCGACTTCTTGCGCGCGTGCGTGCGCGGCGATCGCGTGAGCCATGCGTATTTGTTTACGGGGCCCGCTGGTTCGAATAAAACGGCGGCGGCGTTCGCGCTTGCGAAAGCCATCGTGTGCGAGGGCGACCCATGCTCTTCGTGCGAGGCGTGCTCGGCAGACACGTGCCGCCGCGTCGATCGCAAATCCCATCCCGACGTGCATTATCTTGCGCCGGAAGGTGCCCAGGGCTACGTCGTCGAACAAATTCGCGAACTTGTCGCCGATTCCCAGTTGGCTCCGCTTGCTGGCAAGCATAAGGTGTATATCCTCGACCGGGTCGATTCGCTTGGCACGTCGGCCGCGAACGCGTTTTTGAAGACGCTCGAAGAGCCTCCTGACGACGTCACGATTATCTTGCTTGGTCGCACGCGCGAAGCCGTGCTGCCGACCATCGTGTCGCGCTGTCAAGTTGTGCCGTTCCGCCATATTCCGGCGAGCGAGGCGTCGGGCATTCTGGCCCAGAATACGGGTTGCACCCTTCCCGAGGCCACCATTGCCATTCAGGCGGTGGGCGGCTCCATCACAAAGGCGGCTCAGTTTTTACGCTCCAAGGAGCGAGGCGTGTTCCGCACGAAGATCATAAGCGCCATGGGCTCTCTTTTGCGCGCAGATGACCTCGATATTCTTGAGTATGCACGTGATTTGGTTTTGGCATCCAAAACGCCGCTCGACGAAGTGCGTCGTGAACAAGAGCGCGATTTGGAAGAGAAGGCTGAATTCCTGCAGGCTTCGGCCCTTAAGCAGCTTGAAGCTCGTCAGAAGCGCGCCATGAGCGCGGCGTCCATGGAATTGTTGCGCCAAATGTGCTCGATAACTCGCGCATGGCTTCGCGACGTGGGAGTATGCTGTGCAGGCGACGATTCTCTCGTCGTCAACGTCGATGTGGCTGCGTCTATCCATGACGCCGCTGCCCGCACTACGCTCGAGCGCGTTACGCGCGCGCAGGAATGCGTGAGCGCCTGCGAAGACGCCATTTCGTATAATGTTTCTCCGCAAGTGAGCATCGAGTCGATGCTTTTCGAGATAAGAGAGGTTCTCTATGCCTAACGTCGCTGCCGTCAGGCTTACCTATAACCCTCGGGTATTGTGGTTCGATCCCAATGGAATTGAATTTTCCGCGGGCGATGCGCTCATCGTGAAAACCGAGCGCGGCCTTGAATACGGGGTGGCCGACGAAAACCTGAAAGAGGTTTCCGAAGACGCCATCGCGAAACTTAAAAGCCCCCTGAAGCCCGTGATGCGCAAGGCCACGTCCGAAGATTCCGCGAAATGGGCGAATCTTCAGGCCCAGGCCGAAGAGGCGCTGCCCGTTTTTAAGGAAATGGTCGAGCAATACAAGCTCGATATGCATCCCGTGACCGTCGAATTCCTTTTCGATGGCGACAAGGCGATTTTCTACTTCGAAGCAGATGAGCGCATCGATTTCCGCGAACTCGTACGCGCGCTCGCTGCGAAATTCCACGTTCGAATCGACATGCGTCAAATCGGCGTGCGCGACGAAGCGCGCATCGTCGGCGGTTTCGGGCATTGCGGTCAGGAGCTGTGCTGCGCTCGCTTGGGCGGCCAGTTCAATCCGGTGTCTATTCGCATGGCGAAAGACCAGGATCTGTCGTTGAACCCGCAAAAGATCTCGGGCTTGTGCGGTCGTCTCATGTGCTGCCTTCGCTACGAGTCCGATACCTATAAGGAATTCAAGTGCCATTGCCCCAAGCAGGGGTCAATGGTGAAAGTGCCGGGCGGCGAAGCGAAGGTCGTTGAAATCAACGTGCCTCGCGAAACCGTCACGCTGCAGGTCGAAGACAAGCGCGTGCGCGTTCCCGTCTCCGAGATGGGCGTCGACAAAAAGTCGGGCAAGCCGAATTCTGTTTCCGCCGACGTGCTTGAGGCCGCCATCAATGCCGCGAATCCGAATATGCAGGTTGCGGAAATCGTCGATCGTTCGATTTTCACGGGCACCGATAAGCTCGCCGAAGCGCCCGTGGCGCGTCATAACGAGAGCTCCCGCAAATCGCGCAAGGCCGAAGCCGACGAGGACCAGGGCCGCACTTCGCGCCGCCGCCGTCGTTCGCGCGGCGCTTCCTCGCAAGCTCCTGTTGAAGAGAAGCGCGATTCTCAGCGCAAGCAGCATTCTCGCAGTGAAGCCGCAGGTGGCGAGGATCAGCAGAAGCAGGGCCAGGGCCGTGTGAAACGCCGCAGCTCGCAAACCGCCCAGGGTTCGAAACGCCGCGATGGCCAGGCTCCCCAGAATACGCAGCCTAAGCGTTCGTCCGATAAGCCGCAGCAGCAGAAAAACCGCGGCGCGGCGCAAAAACAAGATAAGCCTAAACAGCAACGCCGTCCTGGGCAACGCTCCTCGGGCCTGTCTCAAACGAAGGCTCAAGGCGCGCAACAGGCTCAGGCAAACGAAACCTCGACGCATAGGCGTCCTCGTCGTCGCACGCATAAGGCGCAGGGCGGCGAGAGCCAGAACCGCGGGCAATAACCCAAAATGGGACAGGAATGAGCTCCTGTCCCATTTTTTGAAAGGAGTATCAAGATGAAAACCCTCGACGAGCCAACCGTCGAAAACGGAACGCCGCGCTTGGCGTATGGGCTGCTTACCGACTTGTACCAGCTCACGATGGCGCAGGGGTATTGGGAAAATGGCAAGCTCGACGAGCAGGCGTGCTTCACGGTTTTCTTCCGCGATGCTCCTTTCAAAGGCGGCTTTGCCATTGCGTGCGGCATGTCTCAGCTCGCGGAAATGATCGATGGGTTCGAATTCACCGAATCCGATATCGAATACCTGGCCGGGCTCAACGCGCCCGGCGGCGGCAAGCTCTTCAAGGCGGAGTTCCTTGAATACCTTCAGGCCCTGAAGCTTTCTGTGGACATCGACGCGGTGCGCGAGGGCGAGGTCATTTTCCCGATGGAGCCCATCGTTCGCGTCATGGGCCCCATTCTTGAATGCCAGCTGCTCGAGACCGCGCTTTTGAATTGCGTGAACTTCCAAACGCTTATCGCGACGAAAGCGGCTCGCGTGTGCCTTGCCGCGAAAACGCCTGTCGCGGAATTCGGTCTGCGTCGCGCGCAAGGCGCTGGCGGTTCGCTGTGGGCGAGTCGCGCTGCGGTTGTCGGCGGATGCGCCTCGACTTCCAATGTGCTTGCGGGCAAGCTCTACGGCATTCCCGTTTCGGGCACGCATTCTCATTCTTGGGTTATGTCGTTCGACAGCGAGCTTGAGGCGTTCCGCGCGTACGCGAAGTGCTTCCCCACGAACTGCGTTCTGCTTGTCGATACGTACAACGTGAAAAAGGGCATTGAAAATGCCATTACCGTGGGTCTTGAAATGCGTGAGCGTGGGGAAAAACTTGCCGGCATTCGCATCGACTCGGGCGACCTTGCATGGCTTTCTCGTTATGCGCGTGAGCGTCTCGATGCGGCGGGCCTTACTGATTGCGGCATCGTGCTCTCGAACGATTTGGATGAGTATACGATTGAATCTATTCGTGAGCAGGGCGCGAGCGTCATGAGTTGGGGCGTTGGCACGAAGCTCGCAACCGCGTATGACCAGCCAGCGCTTGGCGGCGTGTACAAGCTCTCGGCGACGAAATCGCCGAGCGAATCGAAATGGAAGGCTCGTCTCAAGGTAACCGAGATGTCGAGCAAACTCACGCTTCCGGGCGTTCTCGATGTGCGCCGTTTCTTCTTCGAAGATGGTCGCATTGCGGGCGACATGGTTTTCGACGTGAATGAACCGGTGAATGCCGAAGATAAGATTATCGACCCGTCCGACTTGCTTCGCCAGAAATCGCTTGCGGGCCTTGCGAGCGAAACGCTGCTCCGCCCGCTTTCGCGTGACGGCAAATCGGTGCTCGCCGCCGAAGACCGTTGCGCCATGGCGGCGCAGGCGCGTGCGAAAGAAGCCCTTGGGAAGCTTGACGAATCGCAGAAACGCTTGTTGAACCCGCATACGTATCCCGTGGGCCTGGAAGAGGGCATGTGGCATCGTCGTGCGGCGCTTGTGGCAGAACTCCGCGGCCAAAAAATCGGTTGGTAAGATTACTCGTTTCATTTCGAGTGCGGAATACTAAGGCGGCATTGGGTTTTTGGCTCGATGCCGCCTTTTTGCGTCGTGGGCTTTGGCACGCTCGCCGTAAGTGACAATTTGATTCCTTTTTGACAAAGCGACGCCAATGCTGCCGTGACCTGATATAGTTCGTCTGTCAAAGTATTGCGCGTAAGGAGCGCGGAATCGCTTTCAGAAAGGCCAAGAATGACTGCGAAATGCAATCTTATTATCGACTCGTGTTGCGATTTGCCGCTTGATATGGTGCAGCGCGAGGGCGTGTATCTTGTTGAATTCCCGTTCCTCTTCGATACCGAGCAGCATCTCGACGATTTCGGCGCGAGCATGCCGGCCAAGGAATTTTATGACCGTATGCGCAAGGGCAATTTCCCTACGACGTCCCAAATCTCCATTCCCGCTTACACTGAGGTGTTCGAGCGCGCTGCGCAATCGGGCATTCCTACGGTGTACTTGAGCTTCTCGTCCGCGCTTTCGGGCAGCTACAACGTGTCGTTGCTTGTGCGTGATCAGCTTCAGGAAAAATACCCCGATATGCAGCTGCACATCGTCGATACCAAGCTTGCATCTGTTGCGGAAGGGGCGTTGGTGTATGAGGCCCTGCGTCAGCGCGATGCGGGCCTTACGGCTGAAGAGCTCGTCGAATGGGCCGAAGAGGCGCGCTACTTCCTTAATATGATGTTTATGGTCGACGACCTTGAATCGTTGCGACGTGGCGGCCGCATTCCCGATGGCGTTGCTGCGGCGGGCGCGAAACTCGACGTGAAGCCCATGCTTACCATCGATTTGGAAGGCAAGCTCACTCTGAAGGGCGTGGCTCGTGGGCGCAAAAAAGGCATTCGCCAGCTCGCTCAGTTCTACCTCGATAAGGTTTCCCAGGATGGCCCTTCGGGCGCTATCGTGACCGGCAATGCCGATTGCCCCAAAGATCTTGAGCGCATGCATGAGCTTATCGCGAAGGAGCAAGAAGATGCCATGTTCCTCGATTTGCATGTTGGTCCCGTTATCGGAACCCATGTGGGACCCGATATGATCGCAATCGTATTTTGGGGACAAGACCGCCGTGAAGACCTTTCGGTGGCCGATCGCATCGCGCGCAAAATCAAGGGCGGCGCCTAGGCTGTTGATTGGTGCGCCCGATAACAAATTATGCATGGAAGAGGCCGCTCTCTCGACGGCCTCTTTTTCTGATGCCACGATTTCCTTGCTTGAACATTGCTCGCTCTGCCCTCGTGCCTGTGGCGCGAATCGCGTAGCGGGTGAGCGGGGTGTGTGCGGCGCGGCAGATGAGCTGCGCATCGCCCGAGCAGCCCTTCATTTTTGGGAAGAGCCGCCGATTTCGGGCGAAGCGGGCAGCGGGGCCGTTTTCTTCTCGAATTGCCCGCTGCATTGCGTGTATTGTCAAAACGAGCCTATCGCGAACGGCAGCTGCGGCGTCGATGTGAGCGTGCGTCGTCTCGCGCGCATTTTTTTGGAATTGCAGGACCAAGGCGCACTCAACGTGAACCTCGTAACGCCTACGCACTATGTGCCCCAAATCATTGAAGCGGCGAAGCTTGCGCGAGAAGCGGGGCTTACTATCCCGTTCGTGTACAACACTTCGGGCTACGAGACCCCTCAAACGATCGCCTTGCTCAATGGGCTCGTCGATACCTATCTGGTCGATTTCCGCTACATCGAAGCCCATACGGCGCGCAGCTATTCAAAGGCTCCAACGTACCCCGAGTTCGCGAAGGCGTCGCTCGATGCCATGGTGAAACAGGGCGTGCGCGTTATCGTTCGCGTACTGCTGCTTCCGACGCACTTGGAGGAAACCAAGCGAATCGTGCGCTATGTGCATGAAATGTATGCCGTGCAGGAAACGATCGGCCAGCTCAAGCTCTCTCTCATGAGCCAATACACGCCCATGGGAACGTTTCCGTTGCATCCCGAACTTGAACAGAGGGTCGACCCCGATCAGTTCGAGGAACTCCTTGATTATACCGACGATATCGGGTGCGACGATTATTTCTGGCAGGAGGGGGGTGCTGCCGAAGAAAGCTTCATTCCCGATTTCGCCTCGAATGAAGGCGTTTTGGGCCCTGAACTCGCTTTGGGCGCCGAGTAATTCGCCATGTGTGGCCTTGATTGCCGGCTGGCCGTTTACCGCTGGTGAGCGGTGTATTTAACAAAGCTGTAATATTGCATTGCCCGCGCTTGGTATGCTAATGCGAATTAAACCAAACGAAAGGGCGGCATATGACTTCGATGTATCACAGCACTCGACACGCCGATGCATGCGTATCCGCGAAACGCGCGGTGCTCAACGGCCTCGCCTCTGATGGCGGCCTCTATGTTGCCGATGCGCTGGGCGAAACGAAAATCGACCTCGAACGCGTTGTGGCGAATACCTACCGTGAAAATGCCGCGTATATTTTGGGCACGCTGCTCGATGACTATTCCACTGAGGAAATTGATTCGTGCGTCGAGGCTGCATATAAAGGCACCTTCGAAACCGACGACGTTGCTCCCGTGGTGAAGGTCGGCGACGCATTCGTGCTCGAGCTTTTCCGCGGCCCGACAAGCGCATTCAAAGATGTTGCGCTGCAAATGCTTCCTCAGCTCATGAGCCGCGCCGCCCAAGGCGCGGGCGAAAAAATCATGATCCTCGCTGCGACGAGCGGCGATACGGGCAAGGCTGCTTTGGCAGGTTTCGAGAATACGCCTGGGCTGGGCATTACCGTGTTCTACCCGCATAACGGCACAAGCGAAATTCAGCGTTTGCAAATGGTCACTCAGGCCGGCGATAACGTCGCCGTCGCGGCTGTCGAGGGCAATTTTGACGATACCCAAAGTGCCGTGAAGCGCATTTTCGGAGACGAAGCCCTGCGTGAGCGTCTTGCGGCGAAGAATACGGTGCTTTCAAGCGCGAACTCCATTAACATCGGCCGTTTGGCCCCGCAAGTCGTGTATTACTTCGATGCGTATGCCCAGCTCGTTCGTGCGGGCGAGATCGCATGCGGCGACGCCGTCGAGTTCTGCGTTCCCACCGGAAATTTCGGCGATGTTCTTGCTGGGTATTTTGCGAAGCGCATGGGCCTTCCCGTTGGCAAGCTTATCGTGGCGAGCAACTGCAACAACGTGCTCTCCGATTTCCTTACCGAGGGCGTGTATGACCGCAATCGCGAGTTCTTCAAGACTATTTCTCCTTCGATGGACATTTTGATTTCGTCGAACCTTGAACGACTTCTGTACTATGCAAGCGACGGCGCCGCTGGTTTTGTTGCGGGCCTTATGGACGACCTTGCGAAAACGGGTCGATATCAGGTGCCCGACGAGGTGCTTGCGCGCATTCAGGAGGCGTTTGCCTGCGGCTGGGCGAGCGACGAGCAAGCCGAGGCCGCTATGAAGGAATGCTACGAAGCCACGGGCTACGTGCTTGATCCCCATACGGCGTGCGCATGGCATGTTTCGAAGATGCATCCCCATACCGAAGGCGTTCCCCGCGTGGTGCTTTCCACTGCGAGCCCGTATAAGTTCTGCCATGACGTGTGCGAGGCGCTGGAGCTGTCTGCGCCTCAAGACGATTTCGCCTGCATGCGCGAACTTGAAGGCGCGAGCGCGACGAAGGCGCCCGCCGCTTTGGCTGCCCTCGAAAACGCCGACGAGCGTTTTGGCGACGTGATCGCGGTCGGCGATATGCCTTCTTACGTTGAAACGAAATGCGGTGAGTTGCTGTGAGCGTGAAAATCACGGTGCCGGCTACGTCGGCGAATCTTGGCATTGGCTATGACTGCCTTGGTATGGCGGTTTCCTTGTATTCGGAATTCACGTTCGAGCGTGCTGACGAGCTGCAAATCTCGGGTTGCCCCGAGAAGTATCGCAACGAGAATAACCTCGTGTACCGAAGCTTTGAGCTTGCGCTTGCGCACTGGGGTGAGGAGCCGTTTCCCATTAAGTTGCATATCGATGCGGCGATTCCCGTTTCGCGCGGTTTAGGTTCCTCTTCGACGTGCACGGTTGCGGGCATCATGGGCGCTGCGGCGCTTACGGGCCGCATTGTCGGTCGCGCCGAGGCGGTAAGCATCGCGACCGAGATGGAAGGGCATCCCGACAATGTCGCGCCCGCCATTATGGGATCGCTCGTGTGCTCGTTTACCCCTCAGGGCGAATTGCCGAATTGCATTCGCTACAACGTCAACCCGAATCTGCGTTTCGTCACGGTTATTCCGCCTTACGAGGTGAAAACTGAAGAGGCGCGCAAAATCGTGCCCCAGGAAGTGCCCTTGTCTACCGCCGTGTGGCAAATGGGCCGCATCTCCGGCCTTACGCGTGGTTTGGAATCGGGCGACGTGCGCCTTATCGCGGCCGCCTGCGACGATAAAATCCAAGAGCCCTATCGTCGTGAGCTTATTCCCGATTACGATGAGGTGCGGGAGGTTTGCCTGAACGGCGGCGCGGCTACGCTGTGGATTTCCGGCTCTGGCTCCACGCTCATGGCCGTAACCGATGACGGCCTGGTTGCGGAAAGCCTGCGAGCGCGCCTTCAGAGCATGCACCCCGATTTCCAGGTGCATGTGCTTGAGTGTGACACCCAGGGAGTGCGCATTCAGCTTGCTTAACATTCAAGCGCGTCGAGGGGCATGTCCTCTCGGCGCGCTTTCTTATTTCGGCTTGGGCGCCCAAAAGGGCACCACATATGGTGACTTCTGGCCGTCTGCCGAAAGAGCTTGCGCTTTTGCGTGCTAAAGTGGCATCATCGATTTTACATGTACTGCGCATCGAAGGTAGTTCTATGATCAAGATTACGAAGTTCGGCGGCTCGAGCGTGAGCTCTGCCGGCCAATTTAAAAAAGTCAAGGCAATCGTCCAGGCCGACCCCTCTCGTCGCTTTGTCGTCGTGAGCGCCGCTGGCAAGCGTGACAAGTTCGACAGCAAAATTACCGACTTGCTGTACTTGGTGAACGCTCACCTGCAATACCACGTGACGTGCGATGACCTTCTGGGCACTATCGGCCAGCGCTTCTGCGAAATTGCCAAAGAGTTGAATCTGAGCTACCCCATTTCCCAGGAATTCGGCATTTTCCGCGAGCTCGCGAAGCGTGGAGAATACACGCCTGAGTACATCGTGAGCCGTGGCGAATATTTCACGGGCCGTATGATGGCTGAATATCTGGGCTTCCCGTTCGTCGATGCTGCCGACGTCATTACGTTCCGCCCCGATAGCTCTATTGATATGGATAAGACCGCCGAAAAGCTCAAGGCCGCGATTGGCGAAGAAAAGTGCTTCGTGCTTCCTGGCTTCTACGGCGCAACGGAAGATGGCAAAATCAAGCTGCTCGACCGTGGCGGCGGAGACATCACCGGCGCTATTGTGGCGCAGTGCCTGGGCGCCGATTTGTATGAGAACTGGACCGACGTTTCCGGCTTCCTTACCGCCGACCCGCGTATCGTCGATAATCCGAAGTCGATTTCGCGTATTACCTACGCTGAGCTTCGTGAGCTTTCTTACATGGGTGCAAGCGTGCTGCACGAAGAGGCTATTTTCCCGGTGAAAGATGCCGGTATTCCGCTCGTGATCAAGAATACGAACGCGCCCGATGACCCGGGCACCGTGATTTCCGAAGAAACCGAGCCCGGCATGGCTGAGCCTCTTATCACGGGTATCGCCGGCAAGAAAGATTTCATCGCGATTCACGTGAAAACGAACCATATGTCGAGCAAGGTCGGATACATTCGCAAAACCTTGTCGATTTTCGAGCGCTATCGCGTGAGCATCGAACACATTCCCACGGGCATCGACTCGTTTGCCGTGGTGGTGCAGGGCGGCGATGTGAAAGATTGCCTGTATTCCATTGTTGCCGATATTAAGAGCGAGCTCGAGCCCGACGAAATCAAAATCGTCGATAGGCTTGCGCTTATTTCCACGGTCGGCCGCAACATGCCGAGCCGTCCGGGCACTTCAGGTCGATTGTTCGGCGAGCTGGGCCACGCGGGCATCAACATTCGCATGATCGCCCAGGGCTCCGAGGAGCTTGACATTGTCGTTGGCGTCGATGTTGACGATTTCGAACGCGCCATCCGCGTTATTTACGGCGCGTTTGTCGATAGCGACGATAACATCATTACCGTTGAGGAAGCCGAAGAGGAGGCGACCAATGAGTAGCTACAACGTCGGAATTCTAGGTGCGACGGGCGCTGTGGGCCAGCAGATGCTCGAGTGCTTGCAGGAGCGCGATTTCCCTGTCGCCGATTTGAGGCTTTTCGCGAGCGCGCGCAGCGCTGGCAAAACGGTTGAATTCAAGGGCGAAAAAGTCGTCATTGAAGAAGCCACCCCGCAGTGCTTCAAGGGCTGCGATATCGTTTTGGGCGCTGCCGGCGACGATATCGCCAAGGAATTGCTTCCGCATGCTGTGGAAGCGGGTGCAACAGTCATCGATAATTCGCATGCGTTCCGCATGGACGAAGATGTGCCGCTGGTCGTCCCTGAAATCAACGGCGACGATGTGAAATGGAATAAGGGCATTATCGCGAACCCGAATTGCGCCACCATTATCGGTCTTGTTCCCACGTGGCCGCTTCACCAGGTTGCGGGCGTGCAGCGCATGATCGTGAGCACCTATCAGGCGGCGAGTGGCGCGGGCGTGCCGGGCATGCGCGAGCTCGAGGCGCAAATTGCGGCGATGGGCAAGGGCGAACCCATGCCCGAGCCCAGCGCGTTCGCCGCTCAGCTCGCAAGCAACCTCATTCCTCAGATTGGCGGCTTTAAATACGAGGGCTTCACTTCGGAAGAGATGAAGCTTCAGAACGAAGGCCGCAAAATCATGCATCTTCCTGAGCTTCGCGTGAACTGCACCTGCGTTCGCGTGCCCGTTCTTCGTTCGCATTCCGAAAGCATTACGCTCGAATTCGAACGCGACATCACGCTCGAGCAGGCCCGCGAGGTTCTTGCATCGGCTCCTGGCGTAAAGCTCGTTGATGACCGAGATGCCGCCGATGCGCACGACCGCTTCCCAATGCCTATCGACACGAGCGACCAGGACCTTATTTGGGTTGGCCGCATGCGTCGCGATATTTCGAACCCCAATGAATCGCGCGGCATCACGTTCTGGTGCTGCGGCGATCAGATTCGCAAGGGTGCCGCGACCAATGCGGTGCAAATTGCTCAGCTGCTCGTAAAGTAGTTGTGGTACACTAACCAATGTTGTCAACTACGCTCTGACCTGCGGTTATGGTCGAGCATATCCTAAAATATCCCAAGTGGCCTCAGCCCTTGACGTAGGACGCGGCGAAGTCCGCGGCCAGCTGTTCGACCGAAGGTCGCAGATAATGCCTCCCCGTCACGCCTGGGAGCTTGTGCCCCATGAGCATTTCGAGCGTGCCGTAGCCGACGCCCCACTCGTATTGCGCGTAGGTGCGCCAGCCGTTGCGGAGGTTGGCGAACGGCACGCTTCCGACTTTGCGCCAGATTCGGTTGAGCGCTGCGGTGCCCATCGGCTTTCCGCCGACGTCGCTCATCCATTCGACGCCCTCCGCCTCGCGCTCGTCGCGCAGCTTGAGGAGCGCGTCGCAATACGGCTCGGGGACGAGCGTCTCGCGCTCGCTCTGCCGCGTCTTAGTGCATTCGCGCACCTCGCCGTTGAGGTGCCCCGCCTGGCGCTTGACGGAAACGGCGGCGAAGCGCACGCCTCCCGCCCGAACCTCGCGCACGTCCTCCATGCGCACGCCCAGGCTCTCGCCCGTGCGGCATCCGCCGAAAGCGGCCAGAATGTAGGCTGCCTCGTATGGCATCCCCGCAACCTTGGCGAGCATCTCCCTGGCTTGAGCGAGGCTGTAGACCTCCTTCGAGCGCGTCGAGCCCTTCGCGGGCATCTCGTATTCCCGCCTGAACGGGTTGGCTGGAATCTGTTCGAGATTCACCGCAAAGTCAAACGTGCGGCGCATGACTATCAGCGCGTTGTGCGCGTTGCCGTAGGCCATGCCGTCGAGCCATTCCTGCACGTCGAGCGGCCTCACCTGGTCGATGGGGACGCGCGCCCACCTCGGCTCGCAATGGTTCTTCCAGGCGCGCAGGTAGAGGCTCTTGGTGTTGCTCGCGCTGCCCTCGTACTTGCGTTCGAGCCAGGGGAGGTATCGCGCCTCGTAAAGCTGGCCGACCGTGGGCATTATGCGCTCGTCGCACTTCGCCGCCTGAATCTTTGCCAGCTCGTTGCAGGCCTCGCGGTACGTGCCGTACACGGTGCGGCTTCTGCGCCTGCGGCCCTGGGGAGTGTTCTCGACCCATCGCAGCACGTATTTCTTGCCGCGCGCGGCTTCCGTGACGGAACCCCAGGCGCGGCGGCGGGCTTTTCGTGGCATAATCGATCACGTCCTAACTGCGGAAGGGGAGACATGTCCAAAGACGATATGCATGTCGTGATGTACAAAATCCTGAAGTATCTGTACGAATGCCTGAAGCAGGGCAAAGAGGCTCGCGATGACAAGTACTGCGCCGGACGCATGGGCATCAATGAGAAATACTGGACGGCCATAATGCTCGAGCTTATCGAGCGCGACTACGTGCGCGGGTTCAAGGTGGCGCGCTACGACGATTTCGTGTCTATCATTCCCGCAGAACCGGCCATTACCATGCTCGGGGTGGAATTCCTGCTTGAAAACTCGATGATGAAGAAGGCGCACGACCTCATTGTGGACATGAAGGACTTCATTCCGTTGCCGTAGTTGTTGCATAATATGCACCGCCTTCCTTTTCGCCGAGGTTGGCAATCTAATGACGCCCGCGCATATAGAGCTGCAACTCTGCGCGGGTTTTTCTTATTGGGTTTAATGTCTATATCTAGCGTTCCGATAACGCGATATACTGCATGTTGTATGTCGCTCTTCCGAAACGAGGCATTATGGAAATCTACGACGGCTTCACAGGCGAAGCGCTCAAGCTCGGCGACGTGCTGCGCTCGTTCGAGCGCGGCGACGTGGTGCGCGTGGACGAGATAGGCGAGCAATGGTGCGGCGATTCGCATTCCGTCCCATCCGTGTGGCTCGATGCGATAGGCAGCATCTGCCAGCCTCCATTCAGAGGCCAGCTGGAGAAGTTCGACGGGAAATACGTGCTGCAGGGCTACACGAAGGAAGGCGTCACAGGAAAGACGAGAGACTACCTGCCGCGCTTGTTATTACCGGGATAAACCCTGTTGCCTTCGGCGCCCTGACATCCTCTCGGCGATGGCCGCGCCGATTTCGTTCGTGCCGCTCACGTAGCTGATTAGCTCGCCGTTGGAAGTGTTCTTCCATGCGCCGAGCTTGTGCGAGAATTCCGAGAGCTCCGATGCCGACGAGAACGTGTTCACGAACTCCGCGACCCTGTCGATTATCTCAAGCTCTTCCTGTGTGAAAACATCGGGGGCTTCGCCGTTCGGCACTATGATGTCGCCCCATTCGTACGATTCGAACCGTATGCTGCCCTCGCGCACCATGCCGGCTATGCGTGTCTCGTAGTCGGTCATGATTGGGCCGTAGTTCGCATGAGCGTAGGACATGCCGGTGAGTGATTTGCCCGTGAGCTCGAACGCGAAGCCGTCGCAGAAGAACGCGGCCTTCTGCAGCTTCGTCTTGTACAGCCCGCGGCATTTCTCGGCGAGGCGCATCGTGAGCGCCGTGACGCGCTCCCAGTCGAATGCGCGGTAGCCGTTCGTGGAGCATGGACGGCAGCTGTTCGTGAGCACGATTCCGTCCCACAGCAGCCCCATTTCGTCACCGGCGGCAAGACGCTCGATGTAGCTGCGAACTTTGGCGGCACCTGCGGACGTTATGCTCTGGCCGTTCAAGGAAAGCATCATTTCCGCCCCTTTCGGGGTTGCGGCCATGCGCATGGTGTTGCTGTGCAGCAGATCAGGGACCGACCCGTTTTCGTATTTGGCGGCGGTCTGCTCCCCGAAGCCCAGGAAGCGGCTGAACTCGCGCAGCGAAAGTCCCAGGCATTGGCGAAGCTTGCGTACCTCGTCTTTGGTGACGAGGCCGTGGGCCTTGCAGTATGCGGCGTATGCGGCGTCGATGTTGCCGCTCTCAACGCGGGCATCGGCTATCATCTCGCCGCAGTGGGGGCATACGGCCACCGTGGCGGTGTAGGCGACATCTTCGCCCTTGACGGGCAGGGTTTCGCCCCTTTCGACGAGCTGGGCGGTTACGGGCTCGTCGCATTCGATGCAATATGTCTCGATGGTTCCGGCCATCTTATCGCACCTCCCTTTCGGTGTAGAGCTTCACCGACAGCACTTTCGCGCGCTCGGCGTCCATCCTTATCGAGAGCTTCAAGTACAGCTTCTCGCCGCAATGCGTCGGGCTGAACTCAGCGACGGTCCACGCGGCGCGCTTCGGGTCTCTGTCGGGTTCCGGCCCGTCGAAGCAATCCTTCACCTCAAGCCCAAGGATGATTTCCTCCAGCTCCTTCATCGTCATGTTGCGTTCCGAGATAAAGCGAAGCGACGCCTCTCGGTCGACGAAAATGAACCCGTTCTTCTCGACGAAGCGCTTGAGCTCCATCAAGAATAGCGATATGGATGCTGATGGTTTCAATTCTCCCCTTATTGTAATCAATTAATTACATGTTGCCTATAACCAATTGGCTGTTATGCATCAAGCCCATATATAGAAAACTTCGATAGCTAGAAATGCCAGTCGAACGGCAAAACGAAGTACACGACCTCGCCGATGACCGTGATGGTCTGCGTGCCAGGCTCGTTGTAGTTGAATACCTGCTTGGAATAGGTCGGGTCGTTCGAGTCGGGCACCAGCTCGAAGCCGTTGTTGAGCCTGTTCACCCGCTTTATGGTCGCGTCGTACCCGTTCACGCAGACCGCGTACGGCACTCCGTTGCGCTCGACGGTATCGCATGGGTCGACGAGCGCGTAGCAGCCGTTCGGCAGGATGCGGTTCATCGAATCGCCCTCGACCTTGAGCAGGAATGCACTCGGGTAGCGGCGGCGCACTTCGGCGGGGACTGGGTGAGAATCCTCGACCGCCATCATCTCGATTGGCGTGCCTGCGGCGATTGAGCCATAAAGGGGGACTTCGACCATGTCCTTGCTCGGCGCGCCGTCTTTGCTGTCGGACATACAAAGCAGCCACTCGGCGGTGCATCCGAACTCTTTGCAAACCGCGGCGATCATGTCCGACTTCATGCCGGACTTGCCGCTCTCGTAATTGGCGTAGTTCTGCTGGGTCATTCCGATGCGAGCCGCCATCTCAGCTTGGGATTCCTTGCCTCGAAGCTCGAAGAGCCTATTCGGGTACTTCATTCTTATGCAGCTCCTTCCTTACAACTTCGTATTGTAATGATACAAGAAAATATTTTACCAATGCAATATTTTGGGTTGACATTACAATGCACGCTTGTATTATTGGACAAGTCACAACGATTGCTTGTAAGGAGGTGAACATGCCGAACCGAGTGAAGGCGGAGCGTTCTTTGAAGGGCCTGACCCAAGAACAGCTTGGTGACCTGGTGGGAGCTGACAAATCGACCATCGGTCGCTGGGAGAATGGCGGGGCAATCCCACAAGAGAAAATTGTAAGGCTCCGAAATCTTTTCGGATGCAGCGTCGACTGGCTGCTTGGTCTTTCAGAAGAGCGTCTCGTGGTCAAAGGCGCAGGAAAGGGCAGCAACTAACCGCAAGAGAGGAGGAAGAAATGAACGAGACGATTGAGGAGATGCGCGCCTGGGCGCTCTCAATCCAGCTCCAGGCGGCGAAGTTCGCCAAGGCGCTGGACGGAATGCAGGCCAGCGCGCCGCCGGCGAAGCTCTTCACCGTGCGAGAGCTCGCGAAGGAGTACGGAGTGGCCGCGTCGACGGTGTACGACGCGGTGAAGCGCGGAGACCTGCGCGCGGCTACCCCGAAGGGCTACAAGAACAAGCTCTTCATCAAGAAGGAATGGTTCGAAGAATGGTTAGGAGTAGGCGAATGAAGAAGGAATTCGGCGCGGAGGATTACGTCGGGTATGCGTCCGGTTTGCTCAAAGCGACGTCGACCGTTGTCAGCAACCTCGCGTTCAACGCCGCCGGGCTCAACGAAGGCGACGAGGACGTCCATCGCGGGAAGCTGCTGAAGAGCATCATCTTCCTGAAGACGATTGTCGATGGCCTCTTGGGCGAGCTGGCGGACGAAGAGGAAATCAAGCGCGCCGAGCGCGCGCTCGCGGCAGATTCAATCGAGGCGATTCTGCAGCGCATCAGGAAGAAAGAAGGCGAGTAATGCCAGAAAAAAATAACGCGGCCAGCGATTGGAACCCGACGGCCGCGGCTCAAGAAAGCGACCAGATTGTAACCCAAGAGGTTTCAAAGGTCGAGGTTTTCGACAATGACGAATTCGGCGGGCTTCGCGTGGTGAACAAGGATGGTGCGATTCTATTTCGCGCCACCGACGTAGCCAAGGCACTTGGCCAGCGCGACGCGGAGAAAGTGACGCGCTGTCTCGACTCGGACGAGTTTACCCATTTAGTGGGTACTAACAAAGGCACTCGAGCGGTGTCGTACATAACGGAGCCTGGCTTTTATCGCGCCGTGATGAATCGCAAGAGCGCCTTCGTCAACGACAAAGACGGGCGCGAGCGCATTCAGCGTTTCCAACGCTGGGTCACGCACGAAGTCCTGCCGGCCATCCGACGCGACGGCGGCTACATGGCCGCGGCTCCCGAGGAGACTCCCGAGCAGACCATGGCACGCGCGCTTCTCATCGCCCAGCGCACCATCGAGCGCGCCAAGGCGGAGGCGGCCAAGCTTCGCGAGGCCAACGCCGAGCTCGCCCCCAAGGCGATGTTCGCCGACGCGGTGAGCGCGTCCAAGACCACCATCCTGGTGGGCGAGCTCGCCAAGCTGCTGCGCCAGAACGGCGTGGACGTGGGGCAGAAGCGCCTCTTCGCGAGGCTGCGCGAGGACGGCTACCTGATGAAGGGAGGCAGCTCCTACAACCTGCCGACGCAGCGGAGCATGGAGATGGGCCTCTTTGAGATCAAGGAGACCACCATCGTCCACAGCGACGGCCACACCACCGTCAGCAAGACCCCGAAGGTCACGGGCAAGGGGCAAGTTTACTTCGTAAAGAAATTCTTGAAGGAGGCCACGGCATGACGCGCGAGGAATTCGACTTCTGCCGAGACGCGTTCGGCGCGCGAGAGCTGCTCGAAGGCCTCGGCAGCGCGGAGCAGGCGCTCGCCTGCGTGGGATGCGCCCTGGTCATGCTCGGCGCGCTGCTCACCCTCGGCCTGCTGCTCTAGCTAGCTCAATAGCCTGATAACCAGGTGATTATACACCGTAAAGAGAGGAGCAGCATGGCAACCCAGACGTTCACCGTGCCCGGGCGCTTCCCGAGCCTGAACGAGTTCTACCGAATGCCGCCGATGAAGCAGAACCGCGTGAAGCAGAAGTGCGACGAGGCCGTCGCTTGGGCCGCGAAAGGCGCGCGCATCCATCGCATGGAGCGCGTCCGAATCCGCTGTGCGTGGTTCGAGCCCAACCATCGCCGAGACCTCGACAACGTTTGCTTTGGCAAGAAATTCGTGTGCGACGGCCTCGTCAAGGCGGGCGTGCTCATCGACGACAAGCCGAGGTACGTGGTCGGCTTCGTCGACGAATTCGCCTACGACGAGGAGAACCCGCGCATCGTCGTGACCTTGGAGACGGCATGAGGCGAGGCGAGCGGGGCAGGCACTGGTCTGTCGGCGAGATTCGCGAGCTCGAATCGCTCGCCGGCGAGGTGCCCAGGCGCGAGATAGCCCGCAGGCTCCGCCGCTCGAATTCGTCGGTGCGCACCATGGCGAGCCGCCTCGGCCTGAGCCTGCGAGTCGCGCGGTGGGACATGCGCTGGTGCGACGGCTGCGCGACCTGGCGCACGTCGCTGGGCGAGCGCACCGGGCATTGCAGGGTCTGCGACAAGTGGCGCGGCGTGGAGACCGAAGAGGGCCGCGTGGCCGACGAGATAGCGGCCATGACCCCAGAGCAGCGGGCCGCCTTCGATGCCGGAGAGGGCAGGCGCGGCAGGCAGAAGCCGAGGCCCAAGAGGCCCGCGAGGCCCGACACCTCGAAGATGCCGAGGGCGCAGGCGCGGCGCGAGGAGGCGCGGTACATGGCCGCGCTTGAGGAGTGGGAGCTGGAATTCGCGAGCCGCCGCTACGACGCGGCGAAGACGAGGCTCAAGCGCGCCCGATGGGTGCGCGGCACCAATCCCCGAGGCTCGTCGCGGCCATCGAAAAATTCTGAAAAATAATGCGACATTCGAATATACAGCCTGATAGGAGGGCTAATGGACACTTTGGAAGTGAGTCTGGACGATGTGTATCCGGACGAGAACAACCCGAGGAAGGACTGGGGCGACATCGACGCCCTGGCGGATTCCTTCAAGGCAACGGGAGGCCAGCCGCTGCAGCCCATCGTGGTCGTGCGCGACGGCGGGATCTTCCGCCTCATCGACGGCGAGCGACGCTACCGAGCCATGCGCAAGAGCGGCCTGTCCCGCTGCCGCGCCTGCGTGTGCGAGGACATGGACGCGGCCAACGCGATGCTCGCGATGCTGGCCACGGACGAGAAGAAGCCGCTCACAGAGGCCGAGCGCGGCCACGGCGTCCAGCAGGCGCTGCTGCTCGGCGTAGACCCTCAGAGCGTCGAGGACGCGCTCAAGGTCAAGCACGCCGCCCGCATCAAGCGCGCCATGCAGCGCGTCGGCGACGACGCCGAGTACATGAGCCTCGATTGGCTCCTGGCCATCGACGAGCTGCGCTCCATGGGATGCGACGAGGGCGCGGAGGAGCTCGAGAAGGCCAAGGAGAAGGACTGGGAGCAGGTCGCGCAGTACTGGGCCTCAAAGCTCAAGCGCGAGCGCGAGGCGCGTGAGATGCGCGAGGCATTGGAGGCGGCTGGCGTGGCCATCGTCCACGACGCCCCCCGCATGTCCGACTACGACTACATGCGAGGCATCTACCGCGTGAAGGACGCGCAGGAGATCGAGTGGCCAGCGGGCTGCGTGGCCACCGTCGGCGAGTACGGCGCGACGGTCTACAGGCCCCGCGACAGCGAGAAGGACGCCGAGCAGGCGCGCCTCGACGCGATCGCCGCGGAATTCGAGAGCAACGCCCGCGAGGCGGCGCGCAAGCGCGCCTGCTTCGCCGTCGGCAAGGTCATGGACGGCGAGCCGCCCGAGGCCTTCTCGTCGCTGGCGTGCGAGCATTGGATGTCCTTCTACGGCTACTACGCGCATGTCGAGAAGCTGCTCGAGATTGCGGACTGGGACGAGAGCCACGCGCACGGCGAAAGCGGCGCGAGCGGGCCTCTGCTCCTGGCCGCCATCTACCGCCGACTCTGCTCGTCCGACCTGCAGAACCACGGGCGGGCCTACGCCAACGGCAGCCTCGGCGGGGACGGCAACCGCCGCCGCCTGGCCGAGTGGGTGGCCGACGGCGAAGCCCTGCAGGATGACGGCTACGTCTTCGGCGAGGAGGAGAAGTGGATGGCGGAGCGCGTGCGGGAGGCGATGGGCGATGAGTAGGGCCGTCCCGTACTCCATGGCGCGCTTCGCGGGAACCCCCGAGGAGGTCAGCGAGCAGTGGCACGCGAGCCGCAGGCGCGGCCTCGGAGGCTCGGACATGGGAGCCGTGATGGGCCTGTCCAAGTGGAAGAGCGCCTACGAGGTATGGCTCGAGAAGACCGGGCGCGCCGACCCCGAGGACATCGGCGGCAAGCCCGCGGTCGAGTGGGGCAACCGCCTCGAGCCGGTCGTGGCGGCGAAATTCGCCGACATGCATCCCGAATTCCGGGTGGCCAACCGATACGCGCAGATGTGGAGCCGCGAGCACCCCTGCATGTTCGCCGACATCGACCGCATGCTCACGCTGCCCGACGGCTCGCACGCCGTGCTGGAAATCAAGACGGCAGGGCAGTTCGTGCAGCAGGACTGGGACGAGGGCGTGCCCCCGCATTACCTGGCTCAGGTGGTGCATTACCTGGCCGTGACTGGGTGGGCGAAGGCCTACGTGGCCGTGCTCATCGGCGGCAACGACTACCGCGAGTACGAGGTGGCGCGCGACGAGGCCGACGTGGCCGCCGTGGTGTCCGCCGCCGAGTCCTTCTGGCGCGATTGCGTCGAGGGCGGCGCCGCGCCCGAGGCGGGCTTCCTCAAGTCCGAGGCCGACGCTCGCACGGCGGAGGCGGGCATGCCCGGCGACGAGTACGCGCTGATGCTCGACTCCGAGCTTCCGTGGCTCGGCGAGCTGGCCGAGGCGAAGCGCGCGGCGAAGGAGGCCGACGAGGCGGCGAAGCGCATGGAGAACGAGCTGCGCCAGCTCATCGGGAGCGACAAGGGCATCGAGACGGAGACGAAGAGGGTCACGTGGGTGCGTTCGATGCGCAACGGCAAGCTGACCAACGGCGGAATCAGAATCACAGAGAAGAAGGGAGCCTAGGAATGGGCGAATTGGCAACCAAGGCGGCGCAGGTGCAGGCGGTGCAGACGGCGGGAAGCCCGAAAGGCATGGCCGCGATGCTCGAGAAGGCGTGGCCGCGAATCGAGGCAGTCTTGCCGGAGGGAATGAGCAGGAAGCGCTTCTACCAGACATCGCTTTCGCTCATCAACAGGACGCCGAAGCTCGGCCTGTGCGACTCCGCGTCGGTCTGCAGCTGCCTGATGAGCTGCAGCGCGCTCGGCCTCGAGCCGTCTGTCGTTGACGGCCTGGGGCGCGCCTACATCCTGCCGTACAAGACCAAGACGGGCATGCACGCGCAGATGATTATCGGATACAAGGGCATGCTCGACCTCGCCCGCCGCAGCGGCCAGATTCGCTCGATCAGCGCGCGAGCCGTGTACGAGGGCGACGAGTTCCGCTACAGCTTCGGCCTCGAAGAGAGCCTGACTCACGTTCCGAGCGGCCGAGAGCACGAGGCGGGCGAGAAGCCCACGCACGTCTACATGGTCGCGCACTTCACCGACGGAGGCCACTACATGGACGTGATGAGCCTGCAGGACGTTGAGGCAATCCGCAAGCGCAGCAAGGCCGCGACCTCAGGCCCCTGGGTCACCGACTACGAGGCCATGGCCAAGAAGACGGTCATCCGCCGCGCATTCCCCTACCTGCCTGTCAGCGTGACCGCCCAGCAGAGCGTGAGCGCCGACGAGAGCGACGGCGGCTTCGTGGACATGCTGACGCGCGAGCCCGTTATCGAGCCGCAGCCCGTAGAGGCCGCCGAGCAGCCCGGGGAGCAGGCCCCCGCGACTCGCTACGCGGTGTGCCAGGGATGCGGCACGGTGGTCGAGGGCGTGACCGCCGACGCCACGCCGCAGGACTTCGAGGGCGCGGGATGCTGCGGGAATCCGAGCTACATCATCCAGGAGGGCTAGATGAGCATCAACAAAGTGGTTATCACTGGCAATCTCACGCGCGACCCGGAGCTTCGCGAAACCCCGAGCGGCTTCCAGATTCTGAGCTTCGGCGTTGCCGTCAACGACCGCCGCAAGAACCAGCAGACGGGCCAGTACGAGGACTACGCGAACTTCGTGGATTGCACTATGTTCGGCAACCGCGCCGCGAGCGTCTCCCGCTTCCTCGCCAAGGGCAGCAAGGTCGCAATCGAGGGCAAGCTGCGCTGGTCGCAATGGGAAGCCCAAGACGGCGGCAAGCGCAGCAAGCTCGAAGTCGTTGTCGACGAGCTCGAATTCATGAGCCGCGACGGCCAGCAGCAGGGCCAGCAGCGCGCCCAGGGCATGCAGCGGGGCACGGCGCAGGCTTACGCCTCGATGGGCGTGCAGCCGCAGGCCGTGGCCTACGACGACGAGATTCCCTTTTAGCGGATGAGAGGAGGGCCGCATGGCCGATTCCATCGGGCTCCCTGCGGCCCGCCCGCTCGACGGCGGGAGGTGGGCTCCCGTCACCGCCGCGCAGCTCGAGGCCTACGAGGCCGTCGAGGGAGTGCCGGCCAGGAGGCTCGCGAGGAGCATGCTCATGGCGCAGAGGCCCGGCGGCAGGCTCAAGGAGTGGGAGCGCGAGCAGCTCGACAATTACCTCGAGTCGCGGGGCATGGCCGACGTGGACGCCGAAGCGGTGGCCACGGTGCAGATGAGCAAGGCCGAGGCGCAGCGCGTCATAGGCTCGCGCCGCGGCCCGTACTCGCCCTCATCGGTATTCGCCCAGCTGTGCGCTTGCGGCTTCGCGGCCAAGGTGACCGACGGCGTGAAGGGGCATCCGAGCCTTTACCTGCTCGGGCCCTTCCAGGCGAAATAGGGGCACACTTTTTTGGAAATAGGGGCACACTTTTCGCCGAATAGGGGCACACTCGGCACCTCGCGACCTGGGGTTATGCCGTCGTATCCAATATTAATCCATATATACCCAAATTAGACCTAGAAGAGTATCCGGGCTGATACAGGAGGCTTCGGCCGAGTATCGCCCTTCGTAGAGACAGGAGGAGCCATGGACGAGAGGCCGAGGCTGTCGGGCATCGTCTACGACACCGAGTGGGACGCTGCCGAGAAGCGCTTCGTCCCGACGCATATCAGGCGGCTCAAGGACGGCCGCACCTACGACGCGGGAGACGAGGGCGAGGCATGGGCCATCCCCCGCATCGAGGAGGCGAGCAAGCCTCCCGAGCGCCCCGCCATGACGAGCCGCGAGTGGATGGCCATGCATCCGGAATGGGGGATGCGATGAGCTGCGAGCGCTGCGAGCCGTACTCGCGCGCCGAGTCCGACATGCGCGAGCGCGGCACGGGCTTCGTGCTCGCGATCGACTCGGCCATGAGCCCGCCGAAGCTGGTAGCGGAATTCGACAGCGACGGATGCATGGTCGAGTACGCGATGGAGGACATTCGATTCTGCCCATACTGCGGCAGGGACTTGGAGGAAGAGAGATGAGCGAAACCAAGATTGAGCGATGCCCGAGATGCGACCACAGTGCGTGGCTCGAGAACATGGAGAGCATCTACGGCGGCCGCGCTTGGGCGGTCGAGTGCGAGCACTGCCACTGCTCGGTCGTGGTATACGGCACGAAGGAGGAAGCCGTCGACGAGTGGAATCGCCGAGCGCGAAGGCTGGCTGGCGTGGCGGAAATCGAAACCGTGTGCGCAGCCGACCAGATGCCGACGCGCGCCCACATGCACGACGCTGGCGCAGACCTGCGAGCGTGCGAGTACTGCTCCATCGGAAGCAGGCAATTCGCCATGGTGCCCACTGGCGTACGCGTGAGCATCCCCGAGGGCTATTTCGGTCTTCTGGCGGCTCGCAGCAGCCTTTGCATGCGCGGCCTGCTCATGGCGAACGGCGTGGGAATCATCGACGCGGGCTTCACGGGCGAAATCAAGGTGCCGCTCTTCAACGCGGGCTGCACGCCGAGCAGCGTGCTGGCGGGCGAGCGCATCGCGCAGCTGGTCGTGATTCCATGCGAATTGCCGACATTCAGGATGGTTGACGGATTGGAAGACACCGAGCGCGGCGAAGGTGGCTTCGGAAGCACGGGGGTGGAGTAGATGCTTAGTTTGAAAGCGGGAATCGAAGACCTGAAGCAGGCGAAAACCCTCATGAGCGAGGCGAATCACATCATGAGCGACCACGTCTCGAAGCTCAAGGCGCTCGAAGAGGAGAACGCCGAGCTGCAGGCGGAGCTCGACGATTGGAAGGGCAACGCCGAGGGTTTTCAGCCCGATGCGTACATGAAGCTGCCGCTCGATGCCGACGGCGTGCCGATTCACATCGGGGATGCGGTGTGTTTCGAGAACGAAGTTACGAAGGTGTACGGCATGCACTGGAATGGAACAAGCTGGTCGCTCAGCCTGCATAATCGCGCCGAAGACACGGCCTCACACCGTTGTCGCCGGGTGCCAACGGCGTCGTTTGTTGGCGCGGATGACGCCCCAATTGCCGTCGGCGACATCGTGTACCGAGATGACGACCCCGAGCCGCTGAAAGTCGTTAGCTTCCATGGGACCAATGGGAGCTACTGCACGGTTGGCCTCGAGGACAGCGATGGAATACTCGTGAGCGCTGATGCGCCGCGTTTGTCTCATGAGAAGCCCGAGCCTGCCGACAGCTGGGAGAAGCTGGAAGAGGATGCGATGCAACACGCATGCTTCTATCTTGGCATCGACTCAGAAAATACGTCGTGCGAAGACTGTCCGCACGGGTCAAGGCTGACCGGACGCATATGCTGGCAGAACGCCCGCCTCGACATGATAGCCCGCGCCAAGAAGCTCGCGGGCATCGAAGAGGAGGCGGAGCGATGATGACGTGCGAAAAGAAGCACCCCGAGACAATCGAAGAGCTTGTTGACGAATGCCGAGCTCTTTCGAGTCGAATCGACCTCTACGATATGGAAGGCGACGACGGCTTGTTCGCCGACAGGCTCTGTTTCGACCCTTCCGAGCCGCCGAGCGGCGAATACGTGTATGGCTGCGCGATGGTGCCCGCCCAATGGGTGCTGCATGTCTTGAGCGGGAAGGAGGTGCGCAAATGAGCGACCGCAGAGAGATACGCGATGGAAGACCCGCTCGGGGAAATCATGGACAACGCACCGTGGTTCATCAGCCAATACGGGAGCGATGGATGGTGCGAGGAGGTGAGCCAGCTTGGGGGGCCGTTTTAAAACCGAGCCGGATGCGAAGGCGCGAAAGCGCACGATTTGGCTCGTGACCGACTTCGGCGGCGAATGGGAAGACGCGTGGGAATACCCGGTAATCGCCTTCACCGACAAAGCCGCCGCGGAAGAATGCGCGAGGGTGCGCGAGCCGCGCCAGCGCGACGAGGACGATTTCGCGGTCACGAGTTTCATCGGCTGCAGCGTGATCGAGGTCCCGCTCGTGGACTTCGGAGACAAGGAGGAGAAATGAATCTCGAAGATTTCTTCATCGAGGAGCACAAGAAGCTCAGGCGCGAGAACGAGTTGCTCAAAGAAGAGAATGCGAATCTCAACCGCAGAATCGCGAAGGTTCCGAAGCCCGTCGAAACGGCTGGCCTGCTCGACGTAAGAATCGTCGAAACAGACGTCGAGGCGGTGAAGGTCGTCTTCGCGTCCTCGTATGCGCTGCAGAACGCGTACAAGGGCAAGCCGTCCTCGTGCCTCGAAGAGAAGAAGGCCGACATGGGCAACGCGCTGGAATGGCCCGAGGAAGAGCACCTGAAGGCAATCGACGTGAAGCGCGAGAAGTTCGCGGCGCTCATCGCGGTGAAGGTGCTGGGCGTTGAGTGCAAGTACCTCGTTCGGAACGATTGCAAGCTCGAAGGCCTGAACAACTCGCTGCCTGGAATGTGGTGCCCCGCGGAGCAGGAAGGAGAGCTGGTCGAGAAGGCGAAGAAAGGCCTGCTCGCCGAGATGGACAAGGCAATCAAGCGCATGAAGGACGAAGAGGCGAAGGAGGAGCAATGACCCACAGTAGCGACTACCGCATGGCCGGCCCGTCGGCGGTGCTCGAACCGCGCGAGAGCGGCCGTAAGCTCCCGCCGCTGCAGATAAGCTACTTCGACCCGCGCACGGGCAAGCCCTCGCCGACCAAGTGCGAGCCGTTGCACGCCGACGGGCGCGCGGGCATCAGGCGCGACGAGCGCGGCAACCCCGCATCGGCCGTCGCGTTGGAGCGCGGCACCATAGCGGCGCAGATGCGCGAGGCGTCCAAGCGGGGAATCGAGGCCATGAAGAAGCGCCGAGGCTACCCGGGCAAGCCCGTGGAGGTCGACGGCAGGCGCTACGAGTCGCAGGCGGAGGCCGCGACGGCCGAGGGATTCCCGAGGCAGGCGCTCGCGAGCCTGCGCAGCCGAAGCGGCGCGAAGGTCGGCGAGGCCGTGCAGTACCGCGGCCACGAGGTCAGGTGGCTGGCATGATGTGGGCTCTGTCGTGCATCGCGCTGCTCTGCCTCGGATGGGCGGCCACGCTGATGATGCTGATCCGCGCGCTCGAGAGGCTGTCGCAGACGCGCGAGCTGTGCGAGCTGCTGATGAAGAGGAGGCGGTAGCGATGCCCGTCATATACGGCCAGTCGAGCATCGGCCGCACGTCGGTCGCGGTGCCGCAGCGCGAGCACGTTCCGCGAAATGCTTGGACTGAGCCAGCAGGACGTGGCCGAAGCGGTCGGGGTCGACCGCCGCAGCGTTAAGCGCTGGGAGTCCGGCGAATATCCCGTGCCGGACGATGTGGCCGAATGGCTCATGGGCGAGAAGGCCGCGGCGGACTATACCGTGCGAAACGTCGTGAAGGACATCCTGTCAGCCGAGGTTGTGCCGGCCACGGTCTCGCTCACGTACTACCGCACGCAGGAAGAGTACGACGAGCACGGGCGCGACGACGGCCCCTTCGGCATCAGCAATGCGAACGCGCGGCGAGTGGCCGACGCGCTCGAGGCCGAGGGCATCGCGTGCAAGTTCTGCTACCCCGGCGAGTCGGAAGAGGTCGAGACCGCCAAGGCGGTGACCAGGTAGGCATCATGTCTTCCGCGGCCCGGGTTTCCCTCCTCCCCGGGCCTTTGCGGAAGGAGACGCGATGAGGCCTAAGATGTGGCGGACATGCCCGAGATGCAAGAGGCCCGTGCCGCCAGGCGGCCGCTGCCAATGCAGCGCGAGGGCCGCGAGCCCCGCCGCGATCGCGCGGGCCAAGGAGCGCGACAAAGGCAGGGACAGGAGCGCCGAGCCGTGGCGCAAGGCATACGGCGGTGCAGAGTACCGGGTCAACCGCGAGCGCGCCATCGCCTCGCACGGCGGCATGTGCGCCCGCTGCGGCAAGCCCGTGGCCGTGCGCCAGGCGTCGGGCAAGTGGCGCATGCTGCCTGGCTGCGGAGTCCATCACATGACGCCGCTGCGAAGCGGAGGCGGAAACCACGGGGGCAATCTGGTGCCGCTGTGCGGAAGGTGCCACGCCCTCGCCGACGCCGCGCTGCGCCGAGGGGATGCCCGCCGCTCGCCCGAAGAATGAAAAAGAATACCGCTCACGGAAGCCGCCCACAGGCGGCTTTTCTTGTGCCCGATACCGTTCGCCGAGGACGGGAGGGGTATAGAAAATCACGAAACGCCGTTCGCCGACCCTGGCCGCCGCCCCACGGAAGGTATTTCCGCCCGAAAATAGAAATCGGGGGTGACGTTGCCCGATGCCGCCCAGGTGACGCTTGGCGGAACATGCTCCAACCGAGAGAGAGGAGCATGATGGGCCAATCGAAGGAGAGCTTCGGGGATTACGACGCGTTCATCGAGAAGTTCAAGCCGAAGAAGACCACGGACGACTGCATCACGCCGCCCGAGATATACGCAGTCGTGCTCGAATACGTGCGCGAGCGCTGGGGCGTCGATGCCGATGACGTCGTGCGCCCGTTCTGGCCCGGCGGCAATTACGAGCGCTTCGAGTACCCCGATGGATGCTGCGTGGTCGACAATCCGCCGTTCTCGATCCTGTCGAAGATTCAGGAATTCTACCTGCAGCGAGGCATACGCTTCTTCCTCTTCGCCCCGTCGCTCACGTGCTTGGGAGGCAGGAGCGTCGTGATGAAGGTCGACCACATCGTCTGCGATTGCAATATCACGTACGCGAACGGTGCCGTGGTGCGCACGGGCTTTGTGACGAACCTCGACGAGGAGCACGTGCTCGAAGCCGACCCCGCGCTTAGCGACAGGCTGAACGAGGCGAACAAGGCGAGGCTCAAGGAGCAGAAGCGCCAAGTTGGGAACTACGAGTACCCCGACAACGTGCTGACGGCTGCGCGCGCACAATGGTTCGCGGCGCACCATACGCCGTTCAGGCTCAAGCGGGCGGACGCCGAGCCGATCGGCGCGCTCGACGAGCAGAAGAAGCGCGGGAAGGCGATTTTCGGCGGCGGGCTTCTGCTTTCGAGCCGCGCAGCGGCTGAACGCGCAGCGGCTGAACGCGCAGCGGCTGAACGCGCAGCGGCTGAACG
>NZ_CAKTVX010000014.1 GCF_934630525.1 uncultured Slackia sp. | reverse complement strand
CGCTCTCAGGGCTCCTGCCCTTCGCGGCGACGAGTTCGGTATTATACGCTCCCCCGCCGCGGCGCGGGCGGGAAACCATCCCGCACACAGGATGCCGACAACTCCGGCACGGTAAAGCGGGGGGATGCGGAGCAGGAGGTGGGCCCCGACCTGGCGCTTCGCCCCGGTCCGGATGCGGGGCCGTCCCGCGGTCCCGGCGCTTCGCCTCGGCTCATACATAGGCGCAACCGCACCAAAGGGCCCAGGCGCGCAAGCGCCGGGCCTTCCGGTGCGGCCGATTCGGCCGCACGCATTCAACCGCCTATATATAGGCAGGGCGATCTTTGCCCGCCTTCGGGCCGGGAGCCCCCCGCCTTCGTCATGCAAGCGGCGCTTCCCCCAATCGCCGGCTTTCCCCTGTTCGCCTTCGCCGAGCCTCTCGCGGAGCGAATGCCGGCGCGCGCCGCCTGGCCCCGCTGCGCGGCGCGCGCTTCCCGAAAAAGAAAGACGGCCGCCTCCGGGCCCGCCCGCCTTCCGCGCGGGCCGCCCCTCAGCGACCGTCCCTGGTCGATTATCTATGTCGGAGGGTTTCCATCATTTCGATATTGAAGAAGCTTAGGTGCGACCGCCTATTCGAATACCCAAGCATTTCCACCGCGCCTGGTCCTACACATGCACGCCGAAGCACCCCTGGCCTCGTTCTAAAACCAAAGAAGAGAGCTGCCAACGCAGCCCCTTCTTAAAACCTTATATATGTTGGCAATCTTACGCGAGCTTGAAGAACTTCTTCTTACCAACCTGAACCTCAGCACCCTTCAAGGATTCAGGAGCGAGATTATACGACTTCGCAGCAAGCGCCTCGCCGTTTACGCGAACCGCGCCCTCGTCGATAAGACGACGTGCGGCCGAAACGCTCTGCGCAGCACCAGCGTCGACAATGACCTTCGCAAAATAGACCATACCATCTTCGCCCGGCGTAAGGTCGGCATCAAAGACAGGAGCATCGGCCGGGAAGCCATGAGCCTTGAACTTCAAGTCGAAATCGGCCTCGGCGGCCTCGGCGGCGGCTTCGTCATAGTAGGCAGCAACGATATTGCGAGCCAATGCGCGCTTCACTTTGTTGGGATGAAGCTCGTCAGCAGCAAGGCCCGCCTCGATCTCGTCGATCTTAGCGACGCTCTCGGTCGAAGCGAGGCGATAGTACTTCACCATGAGTTCGTCAGGGATGTTCATAACCTTGCCGAACATATCGTTAGGCTCATCGGTCAGACCAATATAGTTGCCGTAGCTCTTCGACATCTTACGCACGCCGTCGGTGCCCTCGAGGAGCGGAAGGGTGAGAGCAACCTGCGGCTCCATGCCCATCTTCTCCATGAGCTCACGGCCGGCAAGCAAGTTGAACAGCTGATCGGAGCCACCAATTTCGACGTCAGCTTTGATAACGACCGAGTCGTATGCCTGCATAACGGGATACAGGAACTCGTGCAGCGCGATGGGCAAACCGCCCGTGTAACGCTTATGGAAGTCATCGCGCTCAAGAATGCGGGCAACCGTGAAGTTGCTAATGAGCTTGAGCAGGTCTTCCATCTTCAAATCAAGAATCCACTCAGAGTTGTAGCGAAGCGTGGTTTTCTCCGGATCGAGAATTTTGAACGCCTGATCAACGTAAGTTTGCGCGTTCGCTGCAATTTGCTCGCGCGTAAGCTGCGGACGAGTGGAATTGCGGCCCGAAGGGTCGCCGATAAGGGCGGTGCCGTCGCCAATAATGAGCGTGACATGATGGCCCAAATCTTGGAATTGACGGAGCTTGCGCAACGGAACGGCGTGGCCAAGATGGATATCAGGTGCCGTAGGGTCAACGCCAAGCTTGATATTCAAGGCGGTGCCACGCTTGAGTTTTTCGAGCAACAAGTCCTGCGGAACGATAGTGTCGGTACCGGACTGAATAATGTGGAGCTGTTCTTCGGGAGTTATCGAACTCATCCCCTTCGACTATCGCGGATACTAAAAGAGGCGAACACTCTCGTGCTCGCCTCTTGTGAATTCTGGTGGAGCCTAGGGGGATCGAACCCCTGACCTCATGGCTGCCAGCCATGCGCTCTCCCAGCTGAGCTAAGGCCCCGTGTGCGCTTCGTCTATTCAAGGCGCGTTTATATATTATACGCGTCCCTTAATACAGGTCAAGCGACAATTTTAAGAAAAACTGGCTACTCCGCAGCTTCCTCGCCCTTGGCATGCTCGGGCAGGGACTCGAGCGCATCGATAATCGGCTTGAGGGCCCCCTTGACATCGTAAGCGGGAATGTTGCCCGCATCGACAAGCGACGCGACGGCCGGATCCATGGGCAACGTGGCGTAAGCGGGAATGCTGTACCTCTTCGCCACTTCCTCACCCTGGGGTTCACCGAAAATATAATGGCGTTTGTGGCACTCGTCGCACTCAAAGTAGGCCATGTTCTCGACGAGACCGAGCACGCTCACGCCCATTTCCTGAGCAAGATTCACCGCTTTGCCGACGATCATGCCGACAAGTTCCTGCGGAGCAGAAACGGTAACGATGCCGTCGAGGGGCATCTGCTGGAACACCGTAAGCAGCGTATCGCTCGTGCCCGGAGGCATGTCGATAAGCAAATAATCAAGATCGCCCCAATTAACCTGATTAAAGAATTGGGTCAGGATGCCCGTAACCACGGGACCGCGCCATGCAACAGGCATGTCATCTTGCGGAAGCAGCAGATTGGTGGAAATGATTTTCACGCCTTCAGCGCCAATGCCAGGATTCATGCCATTCTGATCGGCGCAAAGCGGTCCCTTCGCGCCAAAGGCCTTCGGAATAGAAGGACCAGTGACGTCAGCATCCATGATGCCGACCTTCTTGCCTGCACGCATGAGCTCAGAGGCAAGCAAGCACGTAACCGACGTTTTGCCCACGCCGCCCTTGCCACTCACAACACCGATAACTTTCTTAAAGCTTGACACCGAATTGGGAGCAAGCTTCGAGGGCGCCGTACGCTCCCCGCACGATGCAGAACACGAGCCGCAATCATGCGAGCATGTATCGGGAGTTTGGTTCGTAGTATCGTCGGCCATTTCTTCCTTCTTTCTTCAGGTTGCCGCCGGCATCGCCCAATCCCGTTTAACCCCGCTGAGACGGAATGCCGACATGTATGCTTCGTTGCGATAATAGCACTTTATTCCCGAAATAGAATAACGCCAGCCGTTGTCGGCTGGCGTTACTGAAGCAGTTGATGTCATTTAAGTTTATTTGGTCACGCTACCCAGCAGCGCCGGTTCCACCCGTACCGCCCGCTGTCCCTGATCCAGGTGTCGAGGACGACCCTGGGTCGGGAGTAGTAGTGCCACCTCCCGTGGTACCTCCCGGGGTTTCACCAGCAGCACCTCCCGGCGTTTCGCCCGTAGCGCCACCCGTGGTACCTCCCGGCGTTTCGCCAGCGGTGCCTCCCGCGGTTTCACCCGGAGTTTCTTCGGGAGTTTCCTCGGTAGTCTCCTCAGTCGCTTCCTCTTCCTTCTTCTCCTCGTCCTCATCCTCGTCTTCGGACTTGCCGCCGCCCTTATATGCGGAATTGTAGTTCGGAGCGGAAGCCGACTTGAAATCTTCGTTCGGCTGGCCCTGCAGGCATGCGCTTATGAGGTCGCGCCAAATCTCTTGGCACCACGTGTTCGTTTCAAGCTGAACGCTGTTGTCACGCGAACCCGTCCATACAGCGCAAGAGAGTTGCGGAGTGTAACCGACGAACCACAAATCGTGCCAATCGTCGGTCGTACCCGTTTTGCCGGCAGCGATTTGACCCGAAGGCAAAGCCGCGGCATTCGCGGTGCCATACGAAGCGTTGTAGATAACGCCCTCGAGCACCTGGGTTACTGCATATGCCACGGAGTCGGTAATGACCTGCTTGCCCTCAACACCAGCGGTATTGTCGACGAGCACGTTGCCAGACCTATCGGTCACCTTCATGATGCCCGTGGGGTCGCGATGCACGCCACCTGCGGCAAACGTTCCATAAGCACCTGCCATTTGGGTGGTGTTGGCGTTATAAACGCCAAGGGTAATCGTTGGGGCGGTGCCAAGGTTGTCGCCGTCAAGACCAAGACGCTCAGCCACCGATTTCACCGATTCGGGAGTAACGCCACTCGACGTGTCGGTAATGAGGCGCATGAAGCCCGTGTTCGACGAAACGGCAGTCATGTTCGCGATGGAGAGATTGCCGTAGTTCTGCTTGCCGTAGTTGTAGATTTTCGCGCCGTTGACTTCTACCGGGCCGTTGCAATTCATGTACGTCGTTTGCGGATTGATGCCCTTTTCGATGGCATCGGTAACCGTAAACGCCTTGAATGTCGAGCCCGTTTGCGTGCCCGATTTGCTCGTGGCGATGTTGTACTGGTCGGCATCGTAATCTTTGCCGCCGATCATGGCTTTGATAAAGCCCGTATTGGGGTCGACGAGCGTGAGCGCGAATTCCTGATTGCTGGCCGCAAGGCGCCCGGAATCGTACTGCTTCTGCACGGCGGCTTCGGCGTAGCCCTGCATTTCAGGATCGATGGTGGTCACAATTTGCAAACCGCCTTGGAAGACCTGCTCATGATCGTACGTCTCAAGAATTTGGTCGCGCACATAGCTGGTGAAGTACTTATAGAGGTACACGCCATTCGTGCCGGTTTCCTCTTGAACGTTGAGGTTCAGGTCCTCGGCCTTCGCCGCGTCATATTCCTCTTGGGTGATAACGCCATTGGTGAGCATGCGCGAAAGCACCACATTGCGACGATCGAGTGCGTTATCGGGGTTGACGACCGGGTTGTACATCGTGGGCGAATTCGGAATGCCGATGAGCGTCGCGGCCTGAGCAATCGTAAGGTCGCTCGCATTCACCGAGTAATAATGCTTCGCCGCAGCCTGGATACCATAGCAGTTGTCGCCATAGTTGATGGTGTTCAAATACATCATCAAAATCTGGTCTTTGGAGTAAATCTGCTCCATCTCTTCGGCGAGCGTCATCTCGCGAACCTTGCGCTTGATGGAAATCTCGTTCATCTCGGAAGACAAGATGGTGTTGCGCACATACTGCTGCGTGATGGTGGAAGCTCCCTCTTGGCCGCCAGCGAGATTCACGAACACCGCGCGGACAATACCCTGCAAGTCGACGCCGCCATGGTCGTAGAAGCGCTCGTCTTCCGTCGCGACCGTTCCCTTGAGCACGTAGGGGCTCACTTGGTCGATTGTGACGGGCTCGCGTTTCTCCATGTACAACTCGGCCAGCACGGTAGTGCCGTCGTTGGCGTAGATGGTAGACTGTTCCGGCAAGTCGAAAGCAGTCGTATTCTGCACACTGGGCAAATCGGCGCACCAGTCATCTATCAAGGACATAACTCCCTGATAGCAGCCGTAGCCGACCAGCCCGATGCCGGCCAGAACAATGATGATGGCCCAGAGGCCTGCGTGTGCGCGTTTTTCGCGCTGTTTTCTCCGTGGTTTCATACTGTGCAACGATACCCGAAAGCGATACTATTCGCAAAGTTTTACACGAAGACGATTGGACTTTTTACATGATGAACCCATACAGGCATATGGAACTTCTCGCCCCCGCAGGCTCTATGACGTGTTTGCATGCCGCGGTGGCGGCCGGAGCCGATGCGGTGTACTTGGGTTGCGATGCGTTCAATGCCCGCCGCAGCGCAGACAACTTCACCCTTGACGACCTGGCGCGCGCGTGCGATTTCGCTCACCTGCGCGGGGTTCGCGTGTACCTCACGCTCAATATCGCGATTATGCCCGACGAGGCCTCGGCGGCACTTGAACTTGCCCGCCAGGCATGGCGACGTGGCGTAGACGCCCTTATCGTGCAAGATATCGGACTCGCCGCCGAAGTGAGGCACACGCTGCCCGATGCGCGCCTGCATATCTCTACGCAGATGAACACGCACAACATCGACGGCGTGCGGGCGGCGGCGGAATTCGGCGCCGAACGCGTAACGCTGGCGCGCGAGCTGAGCTGCGCCGAACTCGCCGAAGTAACCGAAGAGGCGCACAGCCTGAATATGGAAACCGAGTGCTTCGCGCACGGCGCCCTGTGCATTTGCTATTCGGGGCAATGCCTTATGAGCTCCATGATCGGCGGACGCTCCGCGAACCGAGGCACCTGCGCGCAGGCATGCCGCCTTCCCTACACCCTTCGAGACGAGGACTCCGACACAGAGCTTTCGGCACCGGGCGACCGCCTGCTTTCCCCGAAAGACCTCTGCACCATCGACATGCTCCCCAAACTCGCGGAAACGGGCGTCGACAGCCTGAAAATCGAGGGCCGCATGAAATCGCCCGAATACGTATTCGCCGTGGTGGCGGCCTATCGCGCGGCAATTGACCGCTTGGCATGCGCCATCGACGAAGGCACGCCTCTTGAAGAAGCGGGCGCGACCGAGGAAGAGCATCGCGCGCTTTCCGAGGCCTTCAGCCGCGGATTCACCGAAGCCTATCTTTCCCGCCGCCGCGGAAACGACATCATGGGCTATGGCCGCCCGAACAACCGTGGCGTTTTCGCCGGACGCGTTGCGAAGGCGAAGGGCCGCGAGGTTGCCGTGGAGTCCCAAACCGAGCTGCATGAAGGCGACGTGTTGGAATTTTGGACCAATAAGGGCCATTTCGCCTCAACGCTTGAGGCGTTTGAGCGCAAAGGCGACATGTATTACTTCGAAATCGACGGCCGCGTGGGCAAAGGCGATCGCGTGTTCCGCGTTCGCGACGCTTCCATGGCATTCCACGACGACGATTTTGAGCCTCGCCTTCCCGCACGCATGCGCGTCGTGGCCCATATCGGCGAGCCTTTGCGCTTTGTGGCAGAATGCGCCGGCGTGAAAGCCTCTTTCGAGGGCGCAACGGTGGAGGCGGCCCGCACGAAGGCCATTACCCCCGAAGAAGTGCGCGAACACGTTGACCGGCTGGGCAATACGCCGTTTTTCCTTACGGACCTCGATGTCGATGTCGACGAAGGCGTGGGCATGGGCTTTTCGGCTTTGCACAAAGCGCGCACGCAGGCGCTGAAGATGCTCGCCGAAGCCATGCTCGATCCGTGGCGCGATCGCATTATCGAAAAAACCGAGAAGCCTGAACACGGCCGCCCCATGCCGAAACCGACCGCCGATGACGCGTGCGTCGTAGCGTTCGCCACGAATCCCGCATGCGCGCGCGCCGCCAAAAAAGCCGGCGCCGATGTGGTGTTCGTCGCCGCCCTGAACTATCGTCGCGGCGAAGCATGCTGCGAGGGCCGCATCGTCGATGAGGAGCAGGCGGGATACCCCGGCCGCTGCGCGATCGCCCTGCCCGTGGTGGACAAGCTCCCTATGAACAGCGAGGAAGACGTCGACTTGTGGAAGTGGGCGAAACCTGAAAAACCGCTGTTCGTCGAGAACCTCGGCCAACTCGTGCGCGGCGCGAACATGGGCTCGCTTGTTGAAGTGGGACCGCACCTGCCCATCACGAATGCCGCCTCGCTTTCCGTCGCAGCCGCCCTGGGAGCTCGCCGCGTATGGCTCTCCCCAGAGCTTTCCTTGAAACAAATCGCTGAGCTCGGCAAAAATTCACCCGTCGAACTGGGCATTGTGGTTTGCGGCAACCAGGAACTCATGACCTGCGAGCACTGCCTGCTCATGAGCCAGGGCGCATGCAACCAGAAGTGTTCGCAATGCGAACGACGCACCCACGCGCACACGCTGCTCGATCGCAAGGGCTATCGTTTCCCCGTGGTAACCGACTGCTTTGGCCGCAGCCACCTCTACAACGCCGTGCGCTTCGATGCCGCACACGTGATTGACGAGCTTATCGACGCGGGCGTTTCGGCCTTCATGATCGACACAACGCTCATGAGCGCCAACGAAGCCGGCAAGGCTACCTCCCGAGTCGTGCGCGCCATCGAAGCCGCCAAGCGTGGCACGAACGTCGCAAAGGCGGAAGGCTGCACGACGGGACACTTGTTCAGAGGCGTGCAATAAGCGCCCCGTACGAAGTTCCGTAACCTCGCAGTTCACCTCAAATGCTGCCCGCGTTTCCCCAAAACGGAAACGTGGGCTTTTTTATTGGCCGCCCGCCAAAAATGGGAGAAACGCGTGAACGTTTCAACAAAAACAAGGGGATTTCAAACGATTGCCGCAGCGTCCATACGAGGAAATCGCCTGGAATTCAGCCGCAACGAGCGGCAATGCGGCACCAAAACGCGAGGAAAAGCACGGGGAACGGGCAAGGATTGGGCAAGGTTTCGCCTCTAGCATAGGCATGCGCCCGCAGCGACGCAGACCGCAGCAATCGATTAGGAGGCGACCATGCCTACGTCCCTTTGTCCGCCCTATATCCCCCATGCGCCCTTTTCGCGCCGATCATTTTTCGCCCTTGCCGCCACGGCTGCATCATATGCCGCATTGGGCCCTGTAGCCTTCGAAGGCGCACCGTTAGACCACGCCAGCCAACACCATCTTTTCCGCCAAGCCTGGGCGACAGAAATCCGAAACCCGCAGAGCACAATCGAAGATATCCTGGGCGCCACGAGATGCGCGCTCGACGAGCTGAAGGCGCACGAATACGATTCGTACTACCTGGGCACCCCTTATGGCAACACCGGGCCCGACGGCGCCGGGGGCGACATTTCCACCTGGGATTGCTGGCACCCCAACGGCAAACCGAAATCAAATGGGCAGGCTTACATGAACTGCACGGGGTTCATCGTCGCAGTGCTTGAAGCATGCGGCGCCAACTGCGACCCCATAGGGTCTTATGTTGGCTCATCGGGATACAACAGAGGCAACAAATCGAACTTGTCACGTTGGATTTCCTATCTCAACGACCACTCGGAACTGCGCACGAGATACGAAAGCAAAGAAAGCATGCTCGCCAGCGGCCAGCTGTGCAAAGGCGACATCATCATTGCCGATCCGCTTGATTGGGGAGCGCCTGGCGCCGATTGCCACATTCTGTTCTTCTGGGGCGACGCGCCGAACCATGATCTGGCATGGCATTCCTCAAGCCACGCGGACGGCGTGATTGCCGGAGCGTGCCCCGGCAATATGATTTCCCAAATCACAGCAAAATGGGGCAACGTCTATTGGCTCCACGTGCCGCTCACGAACCTCATCACGCTTGCGCTTCAAAAACGCTCTGCGGAAATCTCGATCGCGACGGGCGATGAAGGCGCGCCGTTTTATTCGCTTGAGGGGGCGCAATTCAGCGTGTTCCAGCATTGCGAAAACGGCGTATGCAGCGGACTGATCACCGAATTCTCTACGAATGCACAAGGCTGCGCCGAAATTGAACTTACTCCAGGCCAGGGCGTGTGGATTCGGGAGGACCACGCCCCCTTGGGATTTTGCGCCTGGGATGAACCGCGGTATATGGAGGTGGGCCAGGCGGCAGGCGCGCAAACGCTTGACGATACGCCAAAAACCGTGCGCGTCGCCATCGAGAAACGAGACGTCGAAACCGGCGAGCGCGCCCAAGGACACGCCTCACTCTCGGGAGCGCTCTTCGAGCTCGTCGATTCGCGGGGAAACTCCTATACCGCAGAAAGCACGTGGCTCGAAACCGAAGCTGGCGGCGCGTGGATTGCGGAATTTCCCGAAATCGCGCGCGGAGCTGTTCGCGTTCGTGAGGTTTCAGCGCCGAAGGGCTACGCCGTCGCGCCGCTTCCGCATGCGGATGCCGATGGATGGATGGCCCTCGACTTAGCGCCCGAAAGCGATGAACCCTGCACAACCGTAGCCCTGACCGCATACGACCGCGTGTTTCGAGGGGACATCGAAGGCGCGAAATTCTTCGAACATGAGGGCGAAAGCGACGAATCGCTCAAATCGCCCCTTGTGGGAGCAGAATTCGAAATATGGCTGCAAGACGACGGAAGCCTTGCGAACAAGGGCTACAGCGTTGCCTCCATTCTTGACGCACAAGGAAAGGCCGTCGTCTCAAACGACGGGCCGGCGCTTTTCGGTTCGCTCATGGGAACCGTCACAACAAAAAGCGACGGACGCTTCACTTCGAAGGATTTGCTTGAAAACTGGGAGCCAGAAGCCCATGGCGGACAATCGGCGCCGAGTTGCGCCCTGCCCTATGGATCGTACACCATTGTTGAAACGTATTGCCCCGACGAGGCGCTCAGACTCGTCGATCCAATCACCGATATCGAAGTGCATGCCGACGCGCACATCGTGTTCATGACGATTGAGGACCATCGCATCTACTCGCCCGTACGCGTAAAGAAGACCGATGCCGAGACGGGTAAAACCGTGCTTTCGCCAGGAACTGTCGTCGAGTTGCTTAGGCAAGACGCCAGCGGCGAATACCAACCCGTGTCATTCGAGGTGCATACGCCAAACACCGAACAGATTTCCCACTTCACGATTCCCGAGTCGGGCATGGTGCAATTCCCCGAAAGGCTCGCCTGGGGCAGCTATGCCATTCGGGAGGTTTCAACCATCGCTCCCTATCTCACGCGAAAAGAGCCCGTGTACTTCGAGGTTTCGCAGAATCACCAATGGGAGGAAAACGACATCATTGAAATAACCTTGCCCAACGAAAAGGCATATGGAGCCATCGAAGGACGCAAGATCGATATTCTGACCGGAGAGGACGTCTCGGGGGCCACCTATGAGGCACGAGCCGCAACCGACATCGTATTCCCCGACGGAACGCTTGCGCTACACAGGGACGACTTCGCGGGGAGCGCAACGAGTGATGAGTCGGGAGCGTGGACGATCGCCCCTCTGCCGCTCGGGCCAGGCACCGCGGAATACGTCGTAGTCGAAACCCTCTCGCCCGAAGGGTATAGAACCGAAACGAAGCATCACCACATAACGCTGACATGGGAAAACGACACCTGCGAAGTCGTATGCGCAGGCATCACGATTGAGGAAGAGCCAACAGGGATCGAGGTTACGAAGGTCGACGCGCAAACAGGAAAGCCCATTGCTGGGGTCGAATTCGTTTTAAGCGCGGCGGGAAGCGAAGAAGGGCACGAAGAGGAAAAGGACGAGGCACCCTCGGCTGCGGGCATTCAGGACGAGAACACTCCAGGCAGCAACGAGACTGCAATCGGCACAGACGAATCAAAAGAAAACGAACCGCCCAGCGGGGTTTTGACGAACGCAAGGAAAAGCACAGACAACGAATCCAGCGAAGCAGGCGCAGTCGACGAGGCCACCGATGCGCCCGATGAATACAAGCTCGTAACCGACGAAGAAGGCCTCGCCAAAGCCACACACCTACCAAAAGGTCGCGCATATACGCTCCGCGAAACACGTCCCCGTTTCGATTTGGGTTACGTGACAAGCGATTGGAGCAAAACACGCTTCCTTGCAAGCGACGGACGCTGGTATGAAAGCGAGAACGCCTGGATCGAAGCGCGCGATGCGGGATGCGAAGGCGAAAACGAAGGCGACGCCCTGTGGGAAGAGACCATCGAGAATGATTTCACACGCTTGGCATTTTTCAAAGTCGATGCTGAGCGCTACGAACAAGCCAGCAAAGCGCATGCCGATGACGGCAGCGCCGAGCAGGCGGCTTCGCAAGCGAAAATTGAGGGCGGAAAATTCCGTCTTGAAGATTCCCAAGGCAACCCCATTGAGCCCTGCAATGAAGGACTTGAAGCCGACGGATGGGCTGCCCAAGGGGAAACGCCAGTGGAATTCAGCCACCTGCGCGTTGGGGAAACGTATGTCCTCACTGAAGCATGCGCCCCTGAAGGGTATAAAGCCGAAGACCAAGGGCTGCGCATCGAGATTCGCGATACGCCCGAAATCGAAATCGCGATTCTAAAAAACAAGCGAATGAAGTCCCTGCCGAAAACGCTCGATTTCGCAACAAGCCTTATCGCGGGGGCGGCGGGACTCGCTTTCGCGGGAAGCGCGGCGGCAATGGCCGCATACAGCAAACGTCGATGCGAAATGGAAGCTGCACCCAAGGCCGAAGAGCACCCCTGACAGACGCAGCGTCAATCTCTCCAAGCACAAAAAGCCCCCGCGCTGCGGGGGCTTTTGGCGTTCAGCAAGAACGAATTATTTCAGAGCAGCCTTGGAGACCTCAACCAGCGCGGCAAAAGCCTCGGGGTCGTTGATGGCCATGTCGGAGAGCACCTTGCGGTCGAGCTCGACGCCAGCCTTGTGGAGGCCATTCATGAACACGGAGTAGGACACACCGTTGATACGAGCAGCAGCGTTGATGCGGGTAATCCAGAGACGACGAACCTCGCGCTTCTTGTTACGACGATCGCGGTACTGGTACTGCAGAGAGTGACGGACCTGCTCCTTCGCCTTCTTATAATGGCGAGACTTAGCTCCGTAGTAGCCCTTCGCACGAGCGAGGACAACGCGACGCTTCTTCTTAGCGGAAACAGAACGCTTAACACGTGGCATTGATAATCACTTCCTAAATCAATTAGCGGAGGCCGAGGTTGCGAGCGACAACACGCTTGTCGGACTCAGCGACAACAGTCTCTTTGCGGAAATTGCGGATACGCTTGGGGCTCTTCTTGCTCTTGATGTGGCTCTTGAAAGCCTTAGCGCGGACGATCTTGCCGGTACCGGTGACGCGGAAGCGCTTTGCGGTGCCCTTATGGGTCTTCATCTTAGGCATAATCGAAGTCCTTTCTGCTTACTCGTTGGATTCGCCGTTGTTTTTGGCGTCTTTATCGGCTGCTTTTTTCACCGCTGCCGGAAGCGGAGCGATGAGCATATGCATGTTGCGGCCCTCCATTTTGGGGGCATTCTCGATAACGGCAACGTCTTTCAAGTCGTCTGCCAAGCGTTCGAGAATCGAGAGGCCCTGCTCGGGGTGAGCCATCTCGCGGCCACGGAACATGATCGTGATCTTGACCTTAGCGCCGCCTGCCAAGAAACGAAGCACATGCTTCTTCTTCGTGGTGTAGTCACCCACGTCGATCTTGGGACGGAACTTCATTTCCTTGATCTCGACCTTGGTCTGCTTCTTGCGAGCCTGCTTGGCCTTGATCGCCTGGTCGTACTTGAACTTTCCGTAGTCCATGATGCGGCACACGGGCGGTTCAGCGTTCGGCGCGATTTCGACAAGGTCCAAACCGGCCTCTTCTGCGATGCGCATGGCCTCGCGGGTGTTGAAGATACCCATCTGAGAACCGTCGTAGCCAATCAGACGGCACTCACGAGTGCGGATTTCTTCATTGAGCCTGGGCTCTTGAGCTGCTATTGCGCTCACCTCCTACATCTCCCGCGGGTTGCGGGTTTGCACTGTAACAAAAAACCCTGCGCGCACGCACAGGGTTCAAGAAGTTCATGAAGAAGTATATTCTTGAGACCCATCAGCTTGCGCCGAAGCAGGTGGGAGGTTTTTGCCTCCGCTTGAAACAGCTCGAATATAATAGCAACATTCTCTTTCGGTTGGCAAGAAGAAATTCTTAGATGTGGAGGAAAAACGTGCACGCATCCATTATTGACTGCCATACCCATACTAATTTCTCTGACGGCGAGTCGTCATTCGAGGAAAATGTGCGCGCGGCCGCAGCGCAAGGATGCCGCGTGCTCGTTTCCACCGACCACCTCACGCTGCCGGCCAGCATGGACCCGCGATGCGAGTGCCAAGTGCCGGCGCGCGATTTGCCCACCCATCAAGCAGCATTCGATGCCGCGCGCGAGCTTGCAGCAGAAATCGCGCCCGACATGGACTTCATTTTTGGATTCGAATGCGACTGGTATCCGGGATGCGAGCGCAACGTTGCAAAGTGGGCACAAAACGCCCAGGTCAAGCTTGGCAGCGTGCATTGGATTGGAGCCGCGGGAGACGTTTCGATCGCCGCGGGCGAACACGGCTGCGACCGCATCAATCCCGCCGATGCGCCCGGCCTCGCCGCAGGCTGGATCGATTATTCGGAAGACATGCACATTTGGGAGGAACTCGGCGCGAGCGGCGTATGGCGTGCGTACGTCGATGCGTGGTGCGCCGCGTGCGAAAGCCCCCTCGCCTTCGACTCGATGTCCCACCCCGACCTGCCTATGCGCTTTTCGCAAGATGGATGGGCGGCACCCGCGAACATTGAAAGCCTTTGGGACGAAATGGCCGCATGCGCACACGACACAAATCGCCGCGTCGAGCTATCCACCGCGTCGCTGCGCAAAGGCCTGCCGGACTGCTACCCCGCCACAGGCCTGCTCGAACGTTTCTCCAAAGCTGACGTGCCCATCACAATTGGCTCTGATGCGCATGTCGCAAGCGACATATGCTTCGGCGTCCTCGAAGCCCAAAAGCATGCTTTCGCTGCGGGGTATCGAACCTTCGACGTGCCCCGAGTCGACGGCTCATGGGAAAGCTGGAACCTTTAGATGCGCCTTCGCGCCGCCCAGCCTACTTCATGCGCGCGTTAAGCTCCCCCGCAAGCTCATCGATGCCCACACCATAGCGTTCAAGCGTTACGAGCAGGTGATACACCAGATCGCCCGCCTCATAGCGAATATGGTCATGGTCGTTGTCTTTGCAGGCCATGATGACCTCGCTCGCCTCTTCGGCGATTTTTTTCAGCAGCTCGTCTTCGACGTCGGTAAGCAGGCGTGCCGTATAGCTCTCATCGGGGCTGGCATCGCGACGGGCGTGGATGGTTGCGGCAAGGCCCTCGATGGTCTCTCCGATGCTGCCCGGTTGTACGTTTGCGGTACGAACTCCCATGGCTAATCCTCCTTTGTCGCACCTTCCGGCGCATCGTAGATTCGATTGAAAAAGCAGCTGCGCGCACCCGTGTGGCACGCGGGGCCTGGCGAGTCGACCCTTACAAGCAACGTGTCAGCGTCGCAATCGGCGTCGACGGAAATCACGCGCTGCATATTTCCGCTCGTAGCTCCTTTATTCCAGAGCTCTTGGCGGCTGCGGCTCCAAAACCACGTTGTTTTCGTCTCTTGCGTCAAACGCAGCGATTCGGCATTCATCCATGCCACCATGAGCACTTCGCCCGTGTCGTATTGCTGCACGACGGCGGGGATGAGCCCACGATCATCGAACTTCAATTGCATTTCAAAACCTTTCCTGCCATGCAAGAGACAGCGAGACCCGTCTCTATCGAGCGCCGCGCGGCCGAAAAAGCGCAACTCCAGATTGGCGCGCATCGGAATGTCATCGCCGCCACCCGCGCTCCCGCTCTTGGGAGCGCATGCGGCACCGTCGGCGAGAGAGCCGCGAACAACTCCGAACGCTCCGTGACTACGCCGGACATAGAGCCTTGGTGCGCGGCGAAATGGCGCTTCTAAAAGTCGAGCCTCACGGGAATGCCCTGGCTGGCCATGTATTCCTTCACCTGTCGAATGCTGAACTGCCCGAAATGGAACACGCTTGCGGCGAGCACCGCATCGGCCTCGCCATCGATGACGCCTTCCGCGAAATGCTCGAGCTCACCAACACCGCCGCTCGCGATAACGGGAATGCTTACCGCGCGGGCAACCGCACGCGTGAGCGCCACATCGAAGCCAGCCTTGGTGCCGTCGCGGTCCATGCTCGTGAGCAGAATCTCGCCCGCTCCACGTCGAGCGGCCTGCGCCGCCCATTCAACCGCGTCAAGCCCCGTGGCATTTCGGCCGCCGGCTGTAAACACTTCCCACTTGTCAGCCCCAGGAGCGCCGGGCTTGCCCACGCGTTTCGCATCGATGGCGCACACCACAGCTTGGCTGCCAAACGCCGAAGCCGCCGCAGTAATGAGCGACGGGTCGCGCACGGCCGCCGAATTGAGCGACACCTTGTCGGCACCCGCTGCAACCATGGCGCGCATGCCGGCAAGATCGCGGAAGCCACCGCCCACCGCGTAGGGAATTGAAAGCTCCTCCGAAGCGTGGCTCGCCATATCAATCGTGGTCGCACGGCCATCGCTTGTAGCTGTGATATCGAGGAACACAACCTCATCAGCGCCTTCGCGGTCATACGCTGCCGCCAGCTCCACCGGGTCGCCCGCATCGCGCAGCGATACGAAGTTCACGCCTTTCACCACGCGGCCGTCCTTCACGTCGAGGCAGGGAATCACGCGCTTCGTCAGCATGGCGCACCGCCTTTCGCGGCCGCGAGCGCTTCGCTCAGCGTGAAGGCGCCCTCATAAAGCGCGCGCCCAGTAATGCAGCCTTCAATGATGTCATCACCCGTCGCCGCGAGCGCAGCGATATCGGCGGTAGAAGAGATGCCGCCCGATGCGACCACGGGAAAGCCGGCGACCTGGGCAATGTGGCGGTACGCCTCGACATCGATGCCCGTCTGCATGCCATCGCGCGCAATATCGGTGAAGACGAGGTGCTTGAACCCCTGGCTCGACAAGCGCCCAACCACTTCATCGGCAGAAGCGCCCACGCCTTCGCGCCATCCATTCACCTTCACCTGACCGGTCTTGGCGGCCACATCGGCCACGAGCAGCTCCCCGAACTGGGCCGCCGCTGCCTGGGCGAACGACTCGTCTCGCACGAGCACGGTGCCCATGGCAATGCGCTTGGCGCCCAAACGCGCCAGCTCGTCGATTCTCTCGAGCGAGCGCACACCGCCTCCCACGTCGATTGAAATTCCCTCGACCTGGCATAAGGCGGCAATTGCTTTCGAATTCGCTTCGCGGGCGGCCTCGTCTTCCTCAAAAGCCGCCGAAAGATCGACCACATGGAGCCACGTAGCGCCTTGTTCGACAAAATCGCGAGCAACCTCGGTCGGATTTTCGGAATAGACCTTCATGCGCGAACGGTCGCCGCGCTCGAGCCGCACGACTTTGCCGGCAACCAAATCGATGGCGGGGAACACGATCATGTGCGGCCTCCTTTCTGCTCATTTGCGGCAGCCGCTATGGCGACGAAATTCTTCAGGATGTCGAGTCCGCGAGACGACGATTTTTCCGGATGGAATTGGCAGCCGAACACATTGCCACGCGCCACCACGCACGGGAAACTGCGCGTGTAGTGCGTATGCGCCGCAATGTCGGCAGCACACGCATCGGCGTCAACCGCGTAGGAATGCGTGAAGTACATGTTCGCGCCTTCGGGAAAGCCGCGCAAAAGTTCGCATGCGCGACCGTTGTCGGTCAGATGCACCTGGTCCCAACCCACATGGGGCACCTTGAGGCGCGTCGATTCCAAACGCGAGCACGAGCCGGAAAGCACGCCCAAACCGCGCGCCCAGCGCCTGGAGCCCGCCTCGAAAACCTCGGCGGGAGCAAGGTTCGACCCCATGGCATCTTCCGCCAAAGCCGCAGGCGCATTTTCTGGCACGCCCTCATCGCCGCGCTCGAAAAGCAGCTGAAGCCCCAGGCAAATGCCCAAAAACGGCGTTCCCTCGCCAATGGCGTCAAACACCGCTTGGGCTTCGCCCGATTCCTGCATGAACGCGATAGCGTCGTAGAACGAGCCCACGCCCGGCAGCACCACGGCATCGGCCGCGCGAATTTCATCTGGCGAATCGCTCGCCTGCGCGCGGGCGCCTGCGCGGGAAAGCCCACGCACCACACTCGATAAATTGCCCTTGTGGTAGTCGACCACCACAATTCTCGGCGCCATTACAGCGAACCCTTCGTTGACGGCACGCCTTGAACGCGGCCGTCGAATTCGCACGCTCGGCGCATGGCGCGGCCGCATGCCTTGAACGCAGCCTCAATGATGTGATGGGCATTGGCGCCCGCGAGCTCGCGCACGTGCAGCGTGACTTTCGCATCGCGTGCGAATGCATAGAAGAATTCCACCGCGAGTTCGGTATCGAAATCGCCTACACGCGGCGAAGAGATGGGCAAATCGCAATATGCCTGGCCACGACCCGAAATATCGACCGCTGCCATGACGAGCGTTTCGTCCATGGGAATGGCAACGTCGGCGAAACGCGCGATGCCCGCCTTATCGCCAAGAGCCTGGACGAACGCCTCGCCCAGCACAATGCCCACATCCTCAACCGTATGATGGGCATCGACTTCGACATCGCCTTGCGCGTGCACCGTCAAATCGAACAAACCGTGGCGCCCGAAGGCATTGAGCATATGGTCGAAAAACGGCACGCCCGTAGAAATATCGCAAATGCCCGAGCCGTCAAGGTCGAGCTTTACCACGATATCGGTTTCGCCCGTTTTGCGCGAAACCTCAGCAATTCGAGCCATGGGCAACTCCTTTCGAAGCGGTTAGAGAGCACTCTATACCAGCCAAACGATTCGTGCGAGCAAAACACCGCTGCGGCCAGCGCTTTTTCGGCGCCCGCCGACGGGACTCTCAATGCGCGAAGACATGCACTGCGCAAGCCGGCATGCCTATTCGTGGCACGAATCAATTTCATCTTTCAGCAACGCAGCCAACGCTGCCAACACTTCGTCGTTTTCTTCAGGCGTGCCAACCGTAATGCGCAGGCAATCGGCCAAGCCGAGCGCATAGCTGAAATCACGCACGAGAATCGATTTCTCGTCGCGCATGCGCTCACGTACGCGCGTGGCGTTCGGCATGCGCACGAGCACGAAGTTGGCCTCGCTTTCCCAAACTTCGAGCGGAAGCCCGCAGGCGGCAATGCCACGCAGGCCTTCAATCACGCGTGCGCGCTCGCTGCGAATGGTGCCCACCACGGGCGCGAACTGGTCGCGCGCGCGAACCGCGGCCAAAGCCGCAGCCTGCGAAAGCACGTTCACCGAATAGATTTGGCGAATCGCGGCGAAAGCGTCGATTACGTCGGGCGCGGCAATCACATATCCAACGCGCGTGCCCGCCATGCCGAACGCCTTGGAAAGCGTATGCAGCACCACGAGGTTGTCGCATTCCGAAAGCAGTTGCTCGCACGAGGAAGCGGCATCGGCGAATTCGCCATAGGCCTCGTCGACCATAACGAGGCCAGGACATGCGGCGCACACCTCGCGCACGAATTCAACCGGAGCCAAATCGCCCGTTGGATTGTTCGGCGAAGTCACGATTGCGATATCGCATTTCGGCGCCGCCTCAAGCACCGCCGCCTGGTCGAGCTCGAACGTTTCCGCATCACGCCACACATCGAGCACCTCGGTTTGCGCAAGCGATGCGAAAAACGCGTATTCCGAAAAGCATGGCGGACAGTTGAGCAGCGTGCGGCCCACGCCGCCAAAAGCGAGAAGGAAGTTATAAAGCAGCTCGTCGCCACCGTTGCCCACGCACACCCACGATGGATCGACGCCGTGCCACGCGGCGATTTCCGCACGCAGCTCGTTCGACATGGGGTCGGGGTAGCGATTAAGCGGCGTAGCCGCAAGCGCGGCATCGATGGACGCGCGCGCCGCAGCAGGCATGGGATACGTGTTCTCGTTCGCCGAAAGGTTCACGCGGCACGGCGTGAAATTCGGGTCGTAGGGCTCGATGCTCGCCAAATGCGGCTGTATGAGCGCCCGAACGCGGTCGGAGAGTTGGGCCATACGCTATTCCGTCTTTTTGGGAGCGGCCAAATCAACCGGCCAGGCAATACGGTTGATGTCGCCCAAATCGACACCATCGAAGCCCTCGAGGCCCTCTTCGACCATTTTGCAGCGAAGGCCAGCCGAAAGCGCATGCGCCCACAAGCCTTCCGCCTGCGCCATGGTTTGCGTGGCGGGGGCATCGTTCATAAGGCCTTCCGGCGTATAGCAAATAACCGACGAACGCGTAATGAAATCTTGCACGGAAAGAGGATTGGAGAATGCCGCCGTGCCGCCTGTGGGAAGCGTGTGGTTGGGACCGGCAACGTAATCGCCCAAAGGTTCGGAACTCCACGGACCCACGAAGATAGCGCCGGCGTTCTCGATTTTGCCGAGCAGGCCCATAGCGTTGTCGCAGTGCAGCTCGAGGTGCTCGGGAGCAATGACGTTCACGGCGTCGATTGCCGCCTCAAGGTCGGCGGCCACAACGACCACGCCCTGGTCGGTAAGCGATGCGCTCGTGATTTCGGCGCGCGGGCTTGCGGCCAAAAGCTCGGCAAAACGGCCCTGCACCTTTTCCGCGAACGAAGCGTCGCAGGTGACCAGGTAGCACGTGGCCAGAGGATCGTGCTCGGCTTGAGCCATAAGGTCGGCGGCAACCACAGTTGCATCGGCCGTCGCATCGGCGAGAACGCACACCTCCGACGGGCCCGCCACCATGTCGATACCCGCATCGCCCGAGACGATTTTCTTCGCCGCGGCAACGAACGCATTGCCGGGGCCGACGATTTTCGCGGTCTTGGGAATAGAATCGGTGCCATACGCAAGAGCGGCAATGGCCTGGGCGCCGCCCACGGCATATATCCCATCGACGCCCGCGACCTTCGCCGCTGCAAGCGTGTACGGCGAAATGCCGCCTTCCTTTTGCGGCGGGGTAACCATGACCACGCGCTTTACGCCGGCGACCTTCGCCGGAATGCAGTCCATGAGCACCGTCGAAGGGTACTGGGCACGACCGCCCGGAACATACACGCCAGCGGCAGAAACGGGGGTGACCTTCACGCCCAAAATGGTGCCATCGGCGCGAGACGTGAACCACGACTGCTCAACCTCGCGCTCATGGAATTCGCGAATCTGCGCAGCAGCCTTCTTCAAGGCCTCGATGAACGCAGGGTCGACCGCCTGGACAGCTTCATCCATGAGCTTGGGATCGACGCGGAAATCGTCGACGTCGACGCCATCGAACTTCTTGCAATACTCGCGCAGGGCGACATCGCCGCGCTCGCGCACATCGTCGACGATAGCCTGGGCCGATTGCATAATGGCCGCGGGCAAAACTCCCTGGCGCGGAAGTTGCCCGGCCGCGAGGCGCTCACCTGGGTTAAGCGTAATGATTTTCATAGTATCTATGCCTTTCTCGAAGCGGCCAGCTTAGCTGCCAGGTCGCGAACTCTTTCATCACATCGAATGCTCGCGGGGCTCGCAAAGAAGCGCGCGGAGCATTTCAGCACCTCATCGACGATGACCAAGTCGTTTTCTCGAAGCGTGGTGCCTGTCGCAGTAATGTCGACGATGCGGTCGGACAGGCCGACCATGGGACCAAGCTCGATGTTGCCATGAAGCGTGACGATATCGGCCTGCACGCCAATTCGATCGTAATACGCCTGGGTAATGCGCGGATACTTCGTCGATACGCGAATGGAACCGCGCCGCGCATAGGCCGCATCGGCCGCGCCCTTCGCGCTCGCAGGCTCGGCGACCACGAATCGGCACGCGCCGTAGCCAAGATCGATGAGCTGCACCAAATCGAGGCCCGCCTCAACGAGCGAATCGCGGCCGCAAATGCCGCAATCGGCTCCGCCAGAGGCAACGAAGGCAGGGGCGTCGGTGGGCCTCACGATGACATAGTCGACGCCCTGACCGTGCACGATAAGGTGTCGCCCTACATCGTGCAGCGGTTCAGTGTCGAGCCCCGCCGCCGCAAGCGCCTCAACCGTATCGGCAAACAGCGACCCCTTCGGCACCGCGATGCGAAGCGGGCGCGGTTCGGCGTTGTTCGCGACGGCTTCCTCGATTTCCTCGAGCGATAAAGCGAAGCCAGCCGAGGGCAAATCACGCTCGCCCAGTCGCGAAAATGCTTCGTCATAGCGCCCGCCCGACCCAAGAGGGGCCGATACGCCATCGGCGTACACGGAAAACACGAGGCCTGTGTAATAGCCGAACGAGTTCATGACCGAGAAATCAACTGCGAGGTTATCGGCAAAGCCCGCTTTTTGCGCCGACTCGAACAACGCGCGCAACTCCGACACGCCTCCATCGGCGATACCCGCCGCCGCAAGCGCCGCAGATGCCGCATCGAGCGCCTCGATTCCGCCGCTGATGCGCGGCAAGGCCGCTATTGCGCTCACCAGATTCTCGGGCGCGTCCACGCCTGAAAGCGCCGCGTCCAAATCGACGAAATCGGACGCATGCACGCACGACAGAAGCTCTTCGCGCTTGGAGCCGGCAATGCCCGCCGCCGCAAGAAGCTCATTCATGGGACGAACGCTTCCGCATACGATGCGCCACTTGGAAACGCCCACGGCGTTAAGCGCTTCAGCGGCCATGGACACCACTTCGAAATCGGCCTCGACGCCGTTTGCGCCAATGAGCTCGATGCCAAGCTGCGTAAACTGGCGAGAACGCGCCATGTATTGAGCCTGCTCGCGCACGACAGGTGCGGCATAGCGCAAGCGAATGGGCGCCTCGGTGTGCGCCAGGCGGGTTGCGACGAGGCGCGCGATGGGCATGGTGAGGTCGCTTCTCACCACGAGCAGGCGGCCATCGCCATCGAAAAGCTGGAAAGGCGTGACGGCAGACCCACCGGCCATCGCCAGCGAAGATTGCTCTTCGAGCAAGGGCGTTTCGACCGGCAGGTACCCGTGGGATGCGAACCCATCGCTCACGATGCGGGTTATACGCTCACGCTCGATGGCTTCATCGGGCATGATGTCTCGGAATCCTCGGGCGGTAATAGGCCTCACTACGTGTCACCTTCCCCTTTCACATGTGTAATGTGTTAGATACTTTATCACAGTAGAGTGGTCGAGCGTTGCATCGTGGCCCTGCTCTCCATAAAAGAAAACCCGCCATTTGGCGGGTTTCTATAGATTCCAGTTTCTACGCGTTCACGTATACATAGAAGAGTCTGAGCGTATCAGACAAATTGTTCGATACGTTCGCCGCGGAATAGTCGTAATTCAAACGACACTGCCACGCGTGTTGGGCCCCGTCGAGCGCGGCGGGCGCCTCGCCCGAGAAGGTGTATTGCTCTTGGGCAATGGTCTTTCCGTCATTTGCGTAGGTGCGGTATTCGTCGGCGGAAGGAAGCTCGACCGAGCCATCTTCGACCGTCAGGCCGGCGTCGCCGAGCAAAGTCTCGACAACGTGCTTTTCGGTCACCGCGTCGGAGAAGCTCACATCGCCATACCCCAGCGTCGACATCGCGGCAGAATAGCCTGCCTGGGTGATTTTCCCGTCTTTGTCAAGTGTGAGATACACCGAAGGAGTATTACCCTTCGAGTCGGCCTGTTGCTCGGTGAGCGCAAGCGTCACCGTTTTGCCCACGACTTCGGTAGTCTTCGAGTCGCCTTCGCCTTTTTCCTCGGTTATGTCGGAAGAGCTCGCCACAGTAGCACCGCGGCCAACCTTCGAGATGGCCTCATCTTCCGTGGATCCAAGCAATGCAACCAAATTCGGAGCGGTAAGGCGACTGCCCTGCTTTTTCGCATCGGTTGCCTCGGCGGTGTCTTTCAGCGTGGCAGCCGACGAACTTGAAGCCTGGCTCGCAACGTCGCTTGCTTCCTGGTACAGCATGAATGCGAAATACCCCAACGCCGCGATGAGCACCACGAGCACCACACTCACAACGATGAGCACCGTGCGCATGCGCTTCGATTTCTTCTGATGGGCCGAAATGCCCTTCGTGGCTTCAGGCACGTTGTTCTCTGAAGCGTCGTATTCGGGCGCAGCCTGAACGGATGCGTCATCAACAAGTTCGACGTCAGCTTCCTGAACGCGAGCGTGCTTCCCATGCTTGGCCATTCGTATTCCTTTCAATACGCATGTGAGCCCGCCTGAGGCGAGCCCACATGGAAATTAATGCAACACCGTATATGCGATAAACGCGATGACAGCAACCACGGCCAGCCCTATGATTGCTTTTTGCATCGTAGTCATAGGGGCGATATCGTTCAAATCGTTCTCGTCTTCGACGCTTCGCTTGCCCATAGCGATGCCCTACCTCGTCGAACCAGGCTGGACGGCATTCGCGCCTGCCGTGGAGCTCGAAGCGGTTTCGGCCGAGCCGCCACCTGCGGATTCCTCATCGGAATCGTCGCCGGCGGAAACCGATTTGCTCGAAGACACCTCGATCGTAGAAAGCGCGTCGAGGTTCATGGGAGAACCAAGCCACTTCGTGCACACCGCATCGAAAACTCCGTTGCCGCGCACCGCGGTCAGCGCCGCGGAAATAGCCTTCTGCAATTCCTGATTGCTCGAATCGACGCCGATGCAATAGCCGCCCTTGGAGCCAAGCAGGGCAATGGGCTGCACGTCGACGCTTTGGACGAGCGCCGCATACGAGCCAATGACTGCATCGGCTGCGACGTACTGCGATTTGCCGGTTTCAACAAGGGAAAACGCCGAGACCAAATCGGAAGCGGGGTTCAACGCGTCATCTCCGAAAGCGTTTTGGACAGCCCAGGCACTCGTGGAAGAAGATTGCGCTGCGATGCTCGACGCCTGAACGCTTGCGGGAACGGTCGTGGACCCATTCGGAGCAAACAGGGCAACGCCCGTTTCAATGTAAGGATCGGAAACCCACATGGTCGAGCTTTTCTCGGTGGACGTCTGGCTCATCACGATGTCGACATCGCCATCGGCAAGGGCAGAAGAGGCATTGCCTGCAACGTCGACGAGCTCAAGCTTCAAGCCCAGCTGATCGGCGAGAGCTGCCGCCATATCGACGTCGAGGCCCGCATAGCTGGCGCTCGAAGAAGATGTGACGAACGGCGCGCCACCATCGGCGTCGATGCCCACGCGCAACGTGCCATTCTGCCCAATGGTGGGAGAGCTAATCGTGGGAGTAAGGGTCTTTCCCTCATAGGAACCGGCCTGGCTGCAGCCAGCCAAACCAAGCGCAAAGCAAAACGCGCATGCAAACGCGACAACGAGCGACACGCGATGTTTCATCGTATGAATCCTCTTTCCATATCTATCCAGATTCCTCTTTCGGCTGACCTAGTCTTTGCCCCCACACTCGCGCACTGGGGTTTTGCGAATGATTTCGCTCTGCCCTCTCCCCCAGTGCGGCGTTGCCGCAAAAATCGGCCGGGAGGTGCGACTTACTTCTAGGATACGCCATGCTCGCACGCGCCTATATTAGGGCGGCGCGTACTTACGTGGATCCTTTTGACCGCATCTGCCATGGACTAAGGAGCCTTTTGGCCCCCGCAACTACAGACCCGAAAGAAGTCTCGGGTCAGTTTAGCAGATTTAATGCCCCTGCATGAACGAGCGAGCATCCTCCATGCAGTGTTAACGCAATACCGAAAGATTGATTACGGCGAAAAACCCACGAATACTTGACGGACTCTTCGCGCATTGCGCTCGCAAAAGGCATGCGAAACAACGGAAATGCCGAGGAAAAAGGCAGGGAAATGCCAGGCGAATGTCGCGAAATGGGCAAGATAACGGCAAGGTTTGCGCCCTAGCATATCGCCCAGGGGCATGCGAATCGGAAAGAAGGGGCCATGGGACTTATCGCCGACGCGATATGCGAAACGCTCTGGCCCACGCGTTGCGCTCTTTGCGACACTCCAGGCGCCGTTTTGTGCGCACGTTGCGCCGCTCAACTCGATTATCTCGATTTTTGGCGCGCATGCCCACGGTGCGGAGCCGCCTTCGGCTTTTTGCAATGCGACCATTGCACCCCACTCGCAAACAAAGGAGAGCGCATACGCCCTTGCGTAAGCGCGCTTCGATACACAGCAGACACGGGGGTTTTGATCAAAACGTATAAAGACAAAGGCGAACAGCGCCTTTCCGAAACCCTGGCGGCAATTCTGGCGAACACGCTTCCGCCATCATGGATGACATGGGCAAACGGCGTGACCTACGTGAGCGCAAGCAACGCCGCTCGACGAAGACGCGGCTTCGATCACATGGAACTATTAACCCAAAGCCTTGCGGACCAATGCGGGCTGCCATGCATACGAACGCTCAATCCTCCCGCAACACGCGATCAACGAATATTGGGCAAAACGGAACGCAAGCAGAATATGCAAGGACGCTTCACCGCATGCGAACCCCTTTCAGGCCGACGCCTGCTTTTGATTGACGACGTGTTCACTACGGGCGCGACAATGGATCAGGCGAGCATCGCGCTCGAACTGGCCGGCGCCAGGGTGCGCTGCGCCACCGTCGCGCGAGTGTAGGCGCGCCATCGACGAGCGGTGCATGCGCCTTGAGGCGCCAAAGGCCGCTCAATTCTGCAATGGTTGCGCATTTTATGTTCGCGCGCGGGAAGGCATATAGGCCCCACGCCGCTCTAACCCTATAATCTTGAAAGTTTACGGAAATGCCAACGCAGCATTTAAAGCCGCCAATCGATAGGAGCGAGAAGACCGTGTTCGAGCAAATGCTTTCGCATATGACGTTCGTTGACGTCTTCAACTGGTCCGTTTTGCTGGTTTTCAGCATCTGCTACATCTACCAGTTCTACTACGTATTCGTCGTGCTCACGCGCAAACCGCCTTTGCAGGGAGCCAAGGCCAATCACAAATATGCCGTGATGATTTCTGCGCGCAACGAGAGCCAAGTTATCGGCGACCTCATTCACAGCATTCGCGTGCAAAACTACCCGCAGGAGCTCATCAGCATTTTCGTGATTGCCGACAACTGCACCGACAACACTGCGGAAATCGCGCGCAATGCCGGTGCGACCGATGTGTACGAGCGCTTTAACGATGAAGAAGTCGGCAAGGGCTACGCACTGAACTACGGCTGGCACGAAATCCAAAAACGCGACGACGCCGAGAGCTTCGAAGCGTATTTCGTGTTCGACGCCGACAACGTGCTCGACGCGAATTACTTCCGCGAAATGAATAAGGTCTTCGACGGCGGCGCCGAAGCCTCCACGAGCTACCGCAATTCTAAAAATTATGGAAGCAACTGGATTTCCGCCGGCTATGCCATTTGGTTCTTGCGCGAGGCGAAATACCTGAGCCAGGCGCGCCTGACGCTCAACACGAGCTGCGCTATTTCGGGAACGGGCTTCTTCATTGCCGCCCACGTGCTCAAAGAAAGCGGCGGCTGGAAATGGCATCTGCTCACAGAGGATATCGAGTTTTCCGCGAGCTCCATTATCGAAGGCCGTCGTATCGCTTATTGCCCCACCGCTATGCTCTACGACGAGCAGCCCATTACCTTCATCGACTCCTGGAACCAACGATTCCGTTGGGCGAAAGGCTTCTATCAGGTGTTTTGGCACTATGCCGCCAAACTGCTCAAGGGCATTTTCACCAACCCGAAGGGCAAGCGCTTTGCATGCTACGACATGCTCATGACCATCGCGCCCGCTATGCTGCTCACGGTTATTTCCATCGGCTTCAACGGCACCATCGCGCTGCTCGCGGTGTTCGGCGTGATATCGGCAGGCACCATGATCACTTCGGCCCTCTCGTCGATGTTCTTCTGCCTATTTAACTTCATGCTGTTCATGTTCATCTTCGGCGTGCTTACTACCTTTACCGAATGGGACAACATCCATTCCACCACGACGAAGAAGATCGGTTACCTGTTCACCTTCCCCATTTTCCAGCTCACCTATATCCCCATCGCGTTGGTGGCGCTGGTGAAAAAGGCCAGCTGGAAGCCCATTGCTCACACTATTTCGGTTAACGTTGAGGAAATGAGCCAAACCGGCATGAAATAGAAACGCGTCCTATTGGCCCGGAAGGCCACGGGGCACGCTCCCTTTCAGAGCGCCGTTTCGCTGCTTGGGCAGCGGACGGCGCTCTTCTTTTATTCCCGGACCTCCAAGCGATACATCGCTCAATTCGACGATGTTCTTCCAGAGGCGCTTCGGCATAAAGCTGCGGCGCAATTCGGGGTTGTAGCGCGCATCGATCGCCACGCTATCGTAGAACGTTTTCCATGCCTGTTCATAGAAGGCATCATCGTCGGCAGCGGGCGGCACAACGAAATCAAGGGAGCGAACGAGCTGCCATTCCCCGTTGTGAGAAACGCCAGCAACATGGTGAACCTCATCGAACACAATGAACGGCTGCGTGTTGAACCGGGCCGAGAACCACCCCATAAGCAGCGGCACGACGCTCGCCTTGGGATTGCATACCGCCACATACACGCCATCGCGCGTTTTCGAGAAGCGCATGAATTGCACCCAGTAGTGACGCTCGTTTTTGACCGACCGGACGATTTCCGCGAAACGCTCGACATCGGGCGCAGCTTTGTCGAAACGCGCGCAAGGGCCACGCTTCATGGCGTATCGAATGAAGGAAAGAATCGATGAGCCCGCATCGGGTTCATCGGAAAGCAAGGCCGCAACCACGCATTGATACGTCTCCACATCGCATACGCGAATGATTCCCGCACGCACACGCCACGCCCGTTCCATATTCGTCTCGACCTCAACGATTCGCTGCCCGAGCCTGGGCGCGAAGCTGCACGACGCCGATACATCGGAAGGGTATTCCTTTCGCTCGAAAGCGAGAAAAACCGCCGTGAGCAGCCCTTCGAGCGAACCATCGTGCACGTAGGCGAGCTCAAGGTCGTTCATCGGCGGCAATCCTCCTTTCATAGGCGCGCTCCGCGCCTCACCGCAGCACGGCAAACCGCGCTATGCGCAAAACCCAACAGCCGCCAGTGGCCGCTGGGAACCATGCTACAAATTCGGGTTCATCTTGAACGTGAGCGGCGAGGCAATCGACAGGTCGAGCAGAAGCGCTGCAAGGTGCTTTTGGGCATCGGCGACAACCCATTGGGCAAGATCGCTGTTGCCCTTTTCGTATACCGCCGCGCGTTCTTCGACAGGAGCCGCCAATGCCTCGCGATGTACGCGCTGCGCATGGCGCAAGGCCTTTTGCCACTGCCCGCTTTTGTAGTCGCCCGAACGCACCTGCGTGACCGCAAAACGCGCATCGCTTGCTGCCTGCAGCGAACGGAACACCCAATACGGATGGCCCAGATCGGGTTTAGGCTCCGCATCGTCAAAGCACGCCGGCCACATGGGGGCGTCGCAGAACAAAGGCATATAGGGCGAGAAGCATGGCGTGCCCAGCGCGACCCAACAAATGGGGGAAGCAAGCTCGCCTTTAAGCGCAGCCTGCGCGCACTGCTCAGCGGAAAGCCCAAACACGCCTTCGATTTGCAGCACATGCGATTCCTGCGTGCGCGAGAGCGCAATGGCGCGATAGCGTTTGCGCGAGAATTCGTCACCCGCTGTGCCAATGGGGTCGAATTCCGTTTCGTCAAAATGGCTCGAAAGCACCGCCGCCACATCTTCAACTCCGAGCAGGCGGTTGGGCCGGAAAACGAACGGCAAATCACTATCGACCACCGTATGCTCTTTCGCAATTTCAGGAGCAAGCAAGCGCAAACCATCCCATACGCGCGGCGTGTTGTAACGCCTGTCACCATCGGAACTGGTGCCGAAAATCTCACGGAAGTTGAACGGACGCCCTTCGCCGACGCCTAAAGCGCCATTGAGCGCATGCTCATCAACGAATTCACGAATTCCCTCTGAATACATGAAGGAATCGCTTTCAAAATCGACTTCTTGAATCGAGAGCTGGTTCGCAACCACGGCAACGCAATCGTCGGGAATGCGCTGGGCAACCCAATGATGGCCCGTGGCGATTTCCATATACCATGCTTCCAGATGGTCGGCGAACAGCACGCCGTTGCTTTCAGCGGAGCCATACTCGGCCACGATTTCGCCCAAACGCTTCACGCCTTCGCGCGCTGTTTTCACATAGGGCAGCACAGCGGTAAGCATGGCATCTTCGGCAAGGCCGTTTTCCACATAGGGATCGAATGCCAAAACGCGATCGTTTGCCAACGCGCTTTCGGTAGCAGACATTGCGACATGGGCGGCGTTCACGCCAGCCTCTTCGAAAAGCCCCTCTTCGGGCGTAACGTCGGGCATGGCGGAATAACGAAGGCCCCCTTCGGGCAGCGTAATGGTAAATCCGTTCGCCCCCGATACAAGTTCGACGCCATCGCGTTCGCCCGCTGGCACCATGCGAAGCGATTTCGGCGCGGCGGGCGTGGTGTTGTCTTCGTTGCGGGCAATAAGAATAGAGCCGTCGCGCGTTGCGGCGCGGCCTACGAGAACCGATGTGCATGAACGGCGCATAAGGCCATCGAACCCTTTTTTCGACATACCGTTTCCTCCTCTACGAAAGCCCTCGCGCATATGCGCGCTGGGGCATTTTCACCTGCGCCCTATAGTAGCTAAAAATACGCCCTGACGCGCCTAGCCTACGGCATCGAAAAGGCTCATTTGCCCAGCGAGCACCTTGCCCGAACGGCGGCCATGCGACCCCGCTTGAATGGGCGCTGCAAGTTGGGCATGCAGACTCTCTTTGTCAAAGCGCGTGCCGTGGCCCTGGTAGCGGCCCTGACACGTGATGAAAAACCGTGCCCGCTTATACGCCACGCCGAGCTTGCGCAATTCGGCTTCGCCAAGCGCCGTGGCGCGCCTCGCGCCCACGATCGCCTTCGCCCCACGCACCCCAATGCCAGGCACGCGCAGAAGTTCCTCATAAGGCGCAGTATTCACTTCGACGGGAAACCGATCGAGGTGGTTGATAGCCCAGTTCGCCTTCGGATCGATGTCGGTGGCAAGAAACGGCTGGCCCTCGTCGATGAGCTCTGCCGCATCGAACTTATAGAACCGCATAAGCCAATCGGCCTGATAAAGCCGGTGCTCCCTATCGAGCTGCACGGCGTTTCCCTGCGGCAGCCGGCCGTCTTCGTTTACCGATAAATACGCCGAGAAGAACACACGCTTCATGTGCATCGTTTTATAGAGCGACGAAGAGAGATTCAATATTTGAAAATCGGTTTCGGGGGTTGCGCCAATGATCATTTGCGTGCTTTGCCCCGCCGGCGCGAATGCGCGCGTTTTTCGGGCAGGGCGACGCTGTGCCATATAGCACGCATCGCGCCGCATGAGCGCCCGCGTATCGCGATCTTCGGCGATACCCTCGCGAATTTGGCGCATGGGCGCGACGATGGAGTCGCGCGTTTTATTGGGGCACAAAAGCTCAAGGCTTTCGCTCGACGGCAACTCCATGTTCACGCTGATTCTGTCGGCAAGAAGCCCCAACGCCGCCAGCAGATCAGACGACGTTCCCGGAACCGCCTTCGCATGAATGTAGCCGCGAAAACCATATTCCTCGCGAAGGATGCGCAGGCATTCAATAATGCGCTCCGTCGTGTAATCGGGGCTTTTCAAAACCCCGCTCGAAAGAAACAGACCCTCGATGTAATTGCGCCGGTAAAACTCCATAGTGAGGTCGGCCAATTCGCGCGGCCGGAACGAAGCGCGCGGAACGTCGTTGGAGCAGCGGCTCGCGCAATAGGCGCAATCGAAGACGCACACGTTGGTGAACAGCACCTTTAAAAGCGTGATGCAGCGCCCGTCGGCCGAAAAGCTGTGGCATATGCCCGCCGCCGTCGCGTTTCCAAGGGCACCCATGCGCGCATCGCGGTCGATGCCGCTCGAGGTGCAGGCGACATCGTACTTCGCAGCATCGGCGAGCAATGCGAGCTTCGCTGTTGTATCCACCGCACCCCTTCCGTAAAAGCGAACATCTTTTCGTTATTCTAAAACGAATAAATGTTCGATTCAAGATGCTTTTTCGCGAAAGTCATGACACGTCTGCATGGAGCATCGGCTCGAAAACCGCGCCATGCAAAGACCGGAAACGACGCTGCCGTGTTTTGGAGAACCCGGGCAATTGCGCTAGCATGGAAGAAACACCTCGAGAATTGAAAGGCGCACTATGAAAATTTGCGTGTTCTGCTCCTCTTCCGACAACCTTGACGCGAAATACGTCGAAGCGGCAAAAGCCCTCGGCGAAACCATCGCCGCGCGCGGCCACGAGCTCGTGTTCGGAGGCTACGACAAGGGCCTCATGGGCGATGTCGCGAATGCCGCCGTCGCTGCAGGCGGGCACGTGTTCGGCGTGACCACCACGGGCCTCACCGCCAAGGGACGCGCCATCGTCGAAGGCATCGAAAACGTGGAAGAGCCCGACCTTTCCACGCGCATCAAGCACATGGTGCGCATGTCCGACGCCTTCATCACGCTGCCGGGCGGCCTTGGCACGTTCGAAGAATTCTTCAGCGTGATGTCGCAAATCAAGGCTGGCGAGCTAAAGGCCACCTGCGCGCTGCTCGATGTCGACGGCTACTTCAAACCGCTCGTGGAAATGCTCGACCTCTCATGCGAAACGGGCCTCAATTCCTGCGATTGGCGCGCATTCTGCGACGTTTTCGCCACCCCTGACGACATCATCGATTGGCTCGAGAAATAATGGCACGCCCCACCTCCAGCAAGGCGTTCGAAGCGGCGCTTGCGCGCAAAGCAGCCATGCAAACCGCACGATGCGCAGGCGCGAAGGGACCCTCGGCGAAAGGCATTGGCCCCAACAAGGCCTGCGGGCACAAAGGTGGCATTCGCAGGCAGGGCTCGAAGCGCGGATAACACGGCCGCAGCGTACTTTCGAGAGCGCGAATGCATGGTGATTTCTTTACGACAAGGCTCGCCGTTGGTTTGCGGGTTGAAATGCGGGTAAACTAGTTTGTCCGAATTTTGGCCCGCGAATGCTAGGAGCCGCTATGCAAGAAAACACCGCAGCCGAAGACGCCCAGGCGTTCGGCACCTCGCTCGACGACCCCGTTTTCGCCGCTGAGCAGGCACATCTTTCCGAGGTTTACGCCGAGCTGGAAAAGATGCGCGGCGAACTCGTGCGCAAAATGGAAGCCACGAGCGCCGCTGCCGCGCGCGATAAGCTCGATTTGCTTTCCGAAATCTCGAACGACTTCACGAGCGACACCGAAACGAGCGAAACCTACGCGTCGTACGGCGCCGTGAACAGCGTTATCGATTCGTACAACGCGCAGCAGGAAGTGACCGCCGACAAGTTGGCGCGCTGCCGCCTGCTTTTGCGCCAACCGTACTTCGCGAAAGTCGCGCTGCAATTCAAGCCCGGCCAGCCGCCCAAGGAGCTCTACATCGGCGCCGCCGGCATTTCCGACGACAACTACAAGCGTCTCGTCGTTGACTGGCGAAGCCCTGTAGCCGAAACCTATTACAACCAGAGCAACGGGGCCACGAGCTACGTGGCGAACGGGCGAACCATCCATGTCGACCTCGCGTGCCGACGCCAGTTCGACATCGAAGCCGACACGCTCCACGCCTATTTCGACACCACCGTCGCCATTCAGGACGCGCTTCTGCTTGAATCGCTGTCGCATCAGCGCACCGCGCAAATGAAGGCCATTACCGCCACCATCCAGCGCGAGCAAAATGAAGTCGTGCGCCACGAAGACGTTCCCGCGCTTTTGGTGGCGGGCATCGCGGGCAGCGGCAAGACGAGCGTGCTTCTGCAGCGCATCGCGTACCTGTTCTACCAAAATCGCACCGAGCTCGACCCGAGCGAGGTGTTCCTCATCACGCCGAACCCGATTTTCCGCACGTATATCGAGAATGTGCTGCCCGACATGGGAGAGCGCAATCCCGAAACGCTCACGTGGGCGGAATTCGCGAGCCGCGTGATGCCGCTCGACAAGGCCGCTGAGAAGAAGAGCGTGCCCGTCGGTGCCCTGTGGCGCATTGACGAAGCCATCGCGAACCTCGAATTCGAAGACGACGACTTCCGCGAACTGCACCATGGCAACGTGAAACTTCTGGGTATCAACCAGATTCGCAAGGTGAATGCGAAGTACCGCAACGTTCCCGCCGGGCCGCACCGCGCCACGCTCATGCGCGAAGATCTGGAAGACGCCCTTGAGGCACGCGTGAAGCAGCTCGCGTCGGGCCCGGCCGTGCTCGAAGAGCTCGAGGGCATGACGCTCAACGAGCAGCTTTCCCAGTTCGGCGAGCCCTATGCGCCCGTCGACGAAAAGGAGGCGCGCGATTTCGCGCTGCGCCTTCTGCAGGATCGCTACCAGGGCGCATTCCGCGCGGTGCGTGACGACGCTTGGCTGCGCATCGATCGCATCGGCATGCGTCTTTTGGGCGAAAAAAGCCTCTCGGCGCTGGAATGGCTCTATTTGAAGATGGCCATCACCGGCCTGGGCGACGCCTACGCGAAATACGTGATGATCGACGAGGTGCAAGATTATTCGGCGGCCCAGCTCGCCGTGCTCGCGCGCTTCTTCCGTCGCGCGCATTTCATGCTCCTTGGCGACGAAAACCAAGCGATTAACCCCAACACGGCGTCGTTCGCCGAGGTGCGGGAAGTGTTCACGCGCCTGCGCGGCGGCATTTCGACCTGCAGCCTGCTTACGAGCTACCGCTCCTCGCCCGAAATCACCGAGATTTTCGCAGGTCTTTTGCCTGCTGAGCAGCGCGCGAAAATCTCGTCGGTACAACGCGCAAGCGAACCCGTGCGCGTTGATTGCTACGGCAACGACGACGAATATGCCGCCGCATTGCGCGAAGCCGTTGCGCATGCGAAGGAAAACGACGACCTTACGGCTATCGTGGTACCGTGGAAGCACGAGGCCAAGCGTCTGCGCGCGTTCTTGGGCGATGCTGCCGATGGCCTGGTCGATATGGAAACGGCCGCCGAGCTGCCCACGAACGGCGCCATGATTATTACGCTTCAGCTGGCAAAGGGCTTGGAATTCGACCACGTGATTGTGCCCGATGCGAGCGCGCGCGTATTCCCCGCCGATGACCGCGTGGCGAAAAACCGCCTGTATACCACCGTTTCACGCGCGACCCGCTCGGTTCAGATTCTGTGCCGCGGAGAACTTACGCCGCTTTTGAAGAAGTAGGTTTGACCTGTTCGGGAAGGCCCTGATGGGGCGCTCCAAGACCACAGCTCGCTACCGCTCACTTCGTTCGCTTTGCGCTCGCTTGGCGGCGTTCAGCTTTACAACGAAGGACGCGTTTGAACGCCGACGGTCTTGGAGCGCCCCATCAGGGCCTTCCCTGCGTCCTCTTTACAAAAGCCGAAACTAAAACCGGCAGTCTCGTCGCGCCTCCCATCCGGGCCTTTCCTGCATTTTCTTCAAAACAGCGCAATAGCAGCGGACGAGAATCAGGCCAACCAAAAGTCAGCGAACGGCAAGCTGGCGAGTGCAGTTCGGGGACGCGCAAGGCGACGCGTACTTCGTTACGCGAGCCGCAGCGCAAGCCCGAAATGCGCCGCCAGATTGTCGCGCAGCGTCGGCCGGTAACGCCGTTTTAAAACGACGTTACTCCAAGTAGGCGCCAGTCTGCCTATTCCACAAGTTGGCGTATTCGCCGCCAGCGGCGATAAGCTGCTCGTGCGGGCCATCTTCGGCGACCTTGCCCGAATCGAGCACGACGATGCGGTCGAGGCTCGCCACCGTTGAGAGGCGATGCGCCACCACGATACACGTGCGCCCCTTCATAAGCGTGGCGAGGGCGTCTTGCACGAGCGCTTCGCTTTCAGAATCAAGCGCGCTCGTCGCCTCATCGAGCACGAGCACCGGGCAATCGGCCAGAATGGCACGCGCAATGGCGATGCGTTGGCGCTGGCCGCCCGACAGCTTCACGCCGCGCTCGCCGACCTGGGTTTCGAAGCCCTGAGGCAGACGTTCGATGAATTCCAGCGCGTTCGCACGCGCCGCCGCTTCGCGAATCTCGTCCATGCTGGCGCCCGGCTTGCCGTACGAGATATTCTCGGCAACGCTGCGGTGGAACAGCAACGATTCCTGCGGCACATAGGCGATTTGGCGACGCAGCGACTGCTGCGTGCATTGCGCGATGTTTTGCCCATCAAGAAGGATGCGCCCCTGCTGAATATCGGACAAGCGAAGCAAAAGTTTCGTGAGCGTCGTTTTGCCCGCGCCGGAAAGGCCGACGAGGCCAATACGCTGACCTGCGGGAATATGCAGTTCGAAATCGTCGAACACCTGCGTTTTCGTATCGCCGTCGCCATACGAAAAGCCAATGCCTTCGAAATCGATCGCGCCTTCACGCACCTGCAAATCGGGCGCGCCGGCAGCGTCGGCCACCAGGCGCGGTTCATCGAGCGTGGCCGTCATGCCGCTCGCGTCGCCGAACGCGCGATTGAAACGCTGCAGGCCATTGTTGATGAAGTTGAACTGGTTCGTGACCGTATAGGTGTAGGTGAACATCATCACAAGCGTGCCCGGCGTGATGCCATACCACGCATTGCCGCCCGCGATGAACACGGCCACCACGCTCATAATGACCACGGTAATCGATGCCGTGATAATGCCGCGCGTAAGCGAAGCCCACATGCGCCTCGAATCGCGCGCAACCACTTCCCTATTCGCCGCATCGAACAGCCCGCGCTCATAGTCTTCGCGCCCATACGTTTTCACGGCAAGGATATTCGACACCGAATCGGACAGCTCGCCCGACAACTGGTTTTGAGCGCTCGCCGCCTTCTCATTAAGCGACAGAATGCGCTTGTACATGACATATGAAACCGTGGCGTACACCGCGAGCAGCGCCATGAGAATAGCCACATACACCGGCACACGCGGCGCCAAAATGCCGCACGTAAAAATGACCGAGCACATAACCGGCAGAAACGGGAACATGATGGTCTCGATAATCTGCTGGTAGGCGCTCATGAATTTCGATGTTTGGCTCACGAGCGTACCGCCGAAGCGGTTGGAGTGAAAGCTCATGGACTGGTTGCACAACGCGTCGAAGCTCATCGTAGCCAAATCATACGCGGCCGCGATTTCCAGCTTATACAGCGTGTAGTCTTGAAACTTGCTCGCGGCCTGGCCGAATATGTTGATCGCGATAAGCGCCACGATATAAGGTCCGTAGGCGGAAAACACCTCATCGGGGCCCACGCCGCCCTCGCTCACGCGATCGACGACGAGGCTCATGACGTACGGGTTGCCGTACGAAAGCAGCGCCACGAAAAGGAACGTCGATACGATAAGGCCCCAAAACAGGCCTTTGTGCTTGCGCGTCACCTGCCAGTAGTAATGCAGCGTGCGGCGTGTAGTTGATTGTTGCATGAGTTCCCCTTGGCGCCTTTACTGTTCGTCGATGAAGCCAACGCGGTAGTTCGCGAACACCACGCCATCACCCATCTGGGTCGCATCGAGGTCGACATCGGCGCTGATGCTGAAATCTCGATCGTCCGACTCGTCGCGGAAAATTTGGCGTACGTGCCACACATGGGCCGCCTCTTCATCGGATTCGTCGATGAACAGGTATTTCTTCGAACGGGCATCGGCATCGAGCACGATTTCCTCGTGCTGGGCGAAGTACTCGTCAAGCGCCGCCTGCCAAGCGCGCTCGCCAAAGCCCCAATCGGCATCCATCTCGCCCAAGTCGGCCACGCGGCCAAGCGAGGCCAGACGCACGCGCGAGATGAGCGCATTGCGCACGAGCACGGTAAGGCCGCGCCTGTCGCGCACCACGGCGTCGGTTTGCGCCTCGGGCGGAGCCGCGTCAAGCGACGCGCCCGCATTCGCCCATTCGTCCACCAAGCTTGAATCGACCGAACTCACCACGAGGCCGAGCCAGGCGATGATGTCTTTCATCTGCTCGTCGCGCTTATCGATGGGCACCGTGCGATCGAGCGCGCGGAAAGCCTCGGCCAAATAGCGAAGCAAAATGCCCTCGAAACGTGCGATTCCCAGGCGCTGAATGTAGCCTTTGAAGTCGCTCGCCGTTTCGAGCATGTCGCGCAGAACCGACTTGGGGCTCAGTTCGAAGTCGCGAGCCCACGGCACCTTTTCGCAATACTGCGCGAAGGCGGAATTGAGCAGGTCTTCGAGCGGCTTGGGATAGGTGACTTCGGCGATGCGCTCCACGCGCTCATCGTAATCGACGCCGTCCATCTTCATTTCGGCCATAGCCTTGTCGCGCGCCTTGCGTTCCTGCGCGCGCAGCACCTGGCGCGGGTTTTCGAGCGTCGCTTCAACCATGGAAACCGCATCGAGGGCATAGGTGTCGCTTTCGGGGTCAAGCAGCTCAAGCGCCGCGAGCAGGAACGGCGAAAGGGGCTGGTCAAGCGCGAAATCGTCAGGCAGGTCCATCGTGAGCACGTATTCGGTGCCGCCATCTTCGGCCTCGCGGCGCTCCACCACGTCGGCATCGATGAGCGTGGCGAACACTTCGTCAGCACGCTGCGAGAGCTTGATTTTTTCCTCGGGCGTCTGCATGGAGTCGTCGATGAGCGCTTCGACGCGAGCGCGTGCGTCGCCGCCCTGCTCCACCACGGAAAGCACCATCGAATGGGTGATGCGCAAACGCGGCGTGAGCTTTTCGGGCTGCGATTCAATGAGGTGGTCGAAGGTCTGCTCGCTCCAATTCACGAAGCCCTCGGGCGCTTTCTTCTTCTTGATGCGGCGCAGCTTCTTCTCGTCGCCGCCAGCCTTCACCATGGCTTTGTAGTTCTCGATTTCATGCTCGGGCGCCTCGGCGAGCACGCGGCCTTCGCTATCGAAGCCCGAACGGCCCGCGCGACCGGCGATTTGGTGGAACTCGCGCGAACGCAGGCGGCGCATTTTGTAGCCGTCGAATTTCGTGAGCTGCGTGAAAACCACGGTATGGATGGGTACGTTAATGCCCACGCCCAGCGTGTCGGTGCCGCAAATTACCGGCAGAAGACCCTGCTGGGCGAGCTTTTCGACAAGCAAGCGATAGCGCGGCAGCATGCCCGCATGGTGCACGCCCACGCCAAAGCCGAGCAAGCGTTTGAGCGTTTTGCCGAATGCAGTGGTAAACGCCGTGCCCTTCATGGCCTCCTTGACCGCCTCGCGCTGCGCCTTGGTGGCAACGCCGTAGCTCGCAAGCGCGCTCGCCGTAGAGAGCGCGGCATCTTGGGAGAAATGCACCAAATACATGGGGCCTTCGCCAGCCCGCAAGGCGAGCTCGACCGTGGCCTCGATTGGCGTTTTCACATATTCATATGAAAGCGGCACGGGGCGCGGGGCGTTCATCACGCGGCTCACCGTATTGCCCGTTTGGCGCTGCAGCGTCGCAGCGATTTCGTCGACGTCGCCAAGCGTGGCGCTCATCAGCAGAAACTGCGTTTTCGGAAGCGTGAGCAGCGGCACCTGCCACGCCCAGCCACGATCGAAATCGCTGAAATAGTGGAACTCGTCGGCCGCCACCGAATGCACTTGAGCCTCGGCGCCCTCGCGAAGCGCGAGGTTCGCGAGAATCTCGGCCGTGCAGCAAATCACGGGCGCGTCGACGTTGATATGCACGTCGCCGGTGATCATACCCACGTTGTCACGGCCAAGCAATTCGACCAAGTTGAAGAATTTCTCGCTCACGAGCGCCTTGATGGGCGCCGTGTAATAGGAGCGCTCGCCGAAGCACATAGCCATGAAATGCATGCCAAGCGCTACGAGCGATTTGCCCGAACCGGTCGGCGTGCCCAAAATCACGTGATCGCCCACCATGATGTCCATGAGAGCTTCCTCCTGGTGCGGCCACAGTTCAATGCCGCGCGACTCGCACCACTCCATGAATGCCATGAACGACTCTTCGGTAGAGGCGTCTTCGTCATAGAGTTTGTTGGCGATGCGGCCAAGCTCGCCATGGGCGGCGGCTGCGATTTCGTCGGCCTCAACGACTTCGGTAAGATCTTCAGGATGAGCGTCTGACATGGCAGGCCTTTCATGCCAATCAAGTTGGCAAAAGAAAAATGCGGTGATAAAATGGGCCCAATGGCGAGCCTGCGGGTGGGATCCAGGCAATGCCGTCGTTTTTTGAAGAAGGTCACCCCCTATCGGCGGTGGCCTTTCTTTTTACGCTTTGGGCACTGCTCACGTGCCGCGGATAGCCCGATTATCGCCGTCGCCAGAGCGACAAGCGCAGTCGCGAGGTTCGCTACCTCTGTGAAAAAATCGGTCATAGGGCATCACCTCCCTTCTTCGGGAAGGCACTGCCCGGCACACAAACCGCCGTTGGGGTATCGGCTATTTTAACGCAGAAAGGGCCGCTCTCGCGACCCTTCCCCAAAGCGCCTACACGCCAGACTCTTTCATTATTCCGCGTTTTTCAACGCGAGCGCAAGCGGCACTTTCTTGATATGGCGCACATGCAGAAGCGCCACCACAAGATAGGTCGCGAATCCCGTGGCGATGGCTTCCAAAATGCACGTCAGCGGCACGTAAATCTCGATGTTGCCGCTGTACGAAAGCAGCATTGCCTTGAATATCGCCGTGAGCGACACGATGATGAGCGGCTGGCACACGATGAGCGATGCCGCCACGCACCAGGTAATCGAGCGCACGTAGAGCTTGCTCACCTCCCTGTCGCGATAGCCGAACACCTTCATATAGCTGATGGAGCGCGCGCTGTGGTCGATGACCGACTTCGTGAGCAAATACATGAATACGAGGAAGATGAACACCGACATGCCCACGAGCATTCCGATCATGTCGTCCATCATGCCCGTGAACTGCTCGCCAATGGCATCCATGTCGGAAGGCGTAAGGTCGCTCGCCACATAGCGGGAATCAAGCGAGAGCGGCTCGTCGGAAACATACCCATTGAAGTAGGCCGCATCGTTACCGAACAACGCGTTGAAATCGTCCAGGCTCATGTAGATATTCATGGTCGACTTCGTGCCCCACGTGCCATCGTCGCCCGCGAACGTGAGCGTATGCGTCTTGTCTTCGTACTTGTCGTACAGTTCGATTGCATCGCCCTGCTTGAAGCCGAACTTGTCAACCAAGCCGCCGCCAAAGACCGCCTTGCCGTCTCCAAAGTCCATATCGGTCCAATAACGAGAATCCTCCTGCACGCCATACACGGCGATCGTTTCCTCGCCATTGCCTTCACCGCGATCGTATTGCAGCGAATACACGGCGAATTTCTCAGCCTGGGCGATTGCGCCGGCACCGTTGTCGACCGTATTCACTGGATGCGCGTTTTCGTCGTCAAGGTCGAGGTCGGACACCTTGTCGACCATATCGACCACCTCGTCGCGCGTCGTGCCCAAATCGTCGGCAACACCATCGAGCTCACTATTGAGCGCGTCTTGGGACTTCGCGAAAGCGTCCTGGGCATCTTGCGCCTTTTGCATGGCTTCAAGCGTCGGCTCGGCCTGCAGCGCCTCCGCCGCCACCTTCAAGGCATCGGCCTTTTCTTGCGCATCGTCGGCGGCATCCTCAAGAGCCGAAAGCCGGGCGCCCTCCACGCCCTGCAGCGTATCGGCAGCTTTCCACGCTTCGCGCTCGTCATTGGTGCCCTCAAGCTCCAGCGGCGCCTTCAGCGAATATTGATGCTGCGCGACAACGGTATTGTGCAAATTCTCGGCGTAATGGCTCATCGTGGGAAGAATCGCGAGTGAGAACAGCAAAAGCAGGCTCGCAAAGCCAATGCCCACGAAGAGCGTGGCGAAGTTGCCTAAATTTCGCAGGAACACGCGCAGACGGAATCGCGCGGTAAAGCCCAGCCACTCGGGCAGCGCAAACCCACGCTTCACGCCGCCCTTGCTCGTTTCATGGCGAAGGAATTGAAGGGGCGTGTGGCCCATCTTGCGCAGCAAACCGATGAGCGTGACCAGAATCAAAACCGCCACAGGAACAACGGTGGTCTGGAAGAAAACGCCCCAACTCCAGGTCGCATAATACGGAGGCAGGCTGTATGACCCATAATACAAATTGCGCATAGGCTCACTCATGAGCGTAAAGCCCACCACGTTGCCCACTGCGGCGGCGGCGATGCCCACGATACACGGCAGCGCGAGATAATGCGCTACCAGCTCACGGCGTCGATAGCCGCTCGCCAGAAGCGTGCCGATAATCGCGCTTTCTTCTTCAATCGTGCCCGACGTGAGCACCACAAACACGAATGCCATAATCACGATGATGATATACAGCAGCGTCGTCCACATCGCCGAGTCGCCCGACACGTCGTCTTTGGCATACCCAATGCCTTGGTTCGAATCGACGTCGGTCAAATCGGTCACGTTCGCATGGGCGTCGGAAAGCGCACTCACCATGTCTTTTTCGATATCCACGCGATCGGCCACGGAAAGGTCGCGATCGTTGAAGCGGTACGAGTAGGTATAGCTCGGCAGAAAGCCCGTATTCTCGAGCGCCTTGAAGCCCTCGGGCGACACTTCGGCCACGCCAAACGAAAGCGTATTCACCGTGAACTCGGAATTGCTCTGGAAAAGCGCCTGGTTATCGGCCAGGGTCACAATGCCCACCACGCGAAACTCGACGCCGTTGAGCGTGACCGTATCGCCTATGGATACATCGTTGTTCGTTGCGAACACGCGGTCAATGGCGATTTCGTCTGCCGCCTGGGGCTCGCCGCCTTGCGCATACGCGGCCAAATCGACCTGCGTGCGATGCTCGAACGTGCGCACCGTGCAGTTGCGGGCGTTATCGCCCTGCGTTTTCTCGAAGCTCGCATCGAAGAAATAGTTCTTGTACAGCTCAATGCCGTCAGAATCGGACGCAGCATCGCGCACGGCGTCGAGCTGCTCATCGGTCGCCTCGAACGCCGTGGTGAAACGGCCGTCTTCAATACTGTAGGTTTCGGGCATATCGTCGATGATGACCGAAATGGAATGGGCGGCGAGCAGAAACCCCGAGGTAAGCGCGATGCTCACGGCCATGAGCAAGAATATGCCGAGGTATTTTCCAATATTGTGGACAAGCTCGCGCGGAAGCCGTTTGATCAGGGGACTCATAACGACCTACCAAACAAGCTCTGCGGCGGACACGGGAGCGGCGTTCGTCTCATTTTCAACGAGCACACCGTCGCGAAGGCGCAAAACGCGGTTCGCCATGTGGGAGATGGCGTCATTGTGGGTCACGATCACGATGGTGCAGCCATAATCGCGATTTACCTGCTCCATAAGGGCGAGGATTTCCTTCGACGTTTTGTAGTCGAGCGCGCCTGTGGGCTCGTCGCACAAAAGCAAGCCAGGGTTTTTCACGAGCGCGCGTCCGATGGCGCAACGCTGTTGCTGGCCGCCCGAAACCTGCCGGGGGAATTTCGCGCGATGCTCATAGAGGCCCAGTGATTTCAGAAGATCGTCGATAGGGAGCGGGTTTTTTGAAAGATGCGCCGTGACCTCGATATTTTCACGAATCGTGAGGTCGGGTACCAGATTATAGAATTGGAACACGAAGCCAAGCTCGCTTCGACGATATTCGCCAAGCGCCTTCTTGCCGAGGCTCGTGATAGCGGTGCCGCCCACTTCGATAGTGCCCCCATCGGCCGCTTCAAGGCCGCCGATAAGGTTCAAAAACGTCGATTTGCCCGAACCCGAGGGGCCGAGCAGCACGCAAATCTCGCCGCGCGCGATTTCCACGTCGATGCCGCGCAGCACTTCCATACGCGCCGCGCCTTCGCCATAGCCTTTCACAAGGCCGCGCGTTACCAAATAGGACGCGCCCGCATTCGCATGCGGGGCGCCCTTATCCAATGCGCATCCCGCCGATGCGGCCGCGCCCGTAACTCCATGAGGCATAAAAGTACCTTCCTAACAGTTTCCCTTAGGTGACTTTTATACCACTGAGCCAATTTGTTAGCAAATGGTTACTTATTGTTTACAAAACGCGTCCATGCTCCACCGAGTATGTCACGTCAGCAATGGCCGCGGCGCTCGGGCGGTGGCTTACGAGCAGCACCGTTTTGCCCGCGCGATTGTCTGAAAGCGCGCGCAGCACGGCAGCCTCATTGAGCGCGTCGAGGTTGCTCGTAGGCTCATCGAGCAAAACGAATGGAGCATCGTGCAAAAACATGCGCGCAAGGCCCAAACGCTGGCGCTCGCCTCCCGAAAGGGCGTCGCCCAGCTCGCCCACCTGCGTATCGAGCCCCGCAGGAAGCCTGCGCACGAAATTGGCGATCGACGCCTTTTCGCACGCCACCATGATTTCTTCGTCACGCGCACCAGGTTTCGCGAACGCCAAATTGTCGCGCACCGTTCCGGCAAACAAATGCGTCTCCTGCGTCATGAAGCCCTCGACTTCACGCAAGCTCGCAGTATTCACGCAGCGAATATCGCGTCCCGACACTTCGATTTCACCACGATCGACATCCCAAAAGCGCATGAAAAGCTTAAGCAAGGTCGATTTGCCCGAGCCCGAACGGCCGGCAATTTGCACCACCTGGCCAGGCTCGACACGCAGCTCGACATCGGAAAGCACCTCTGCGTCCCCATATGAGAAATCGACGTGGTCGGCTGCAGCGCCCTCGAACCCCTCAAGCGCCACGCCGCCTTCGACCTCTTCGGTTTGCGGATGTTCATCGAGCACGTCGAGTACGCGAGCGCCCGAGGCAAGCGTTTGCTGCAACGTGGAGCCCAAATTCGCCACGGCGATAACCGGCCCAAACGACGACATGAGCGCCGCGCATGCCACAACGGCGCATCCGAAATCGAGCATGCCGTAGTTCACCAGATGCATCGACGCGAGCAGCATGCCCATATCGAGCGCCAAGACCACAGCGCCCGTCGCCGCCATGGCAATCGCCGTGCGCCCCTTCAGGCGCGCCTCGACGCGAATGAGGCTATCCATGCGATTCGATAATTCCTGCGCGCGGTCGCACGCGCGACCGAACTGCAAGGTTTCACGCAAACCGCGCAGGCTATCGAGCACGAAAGCGCTCATCGAGCCAATGGCATCGCGCACTTCACGGCCGCCCGTGCCGCTCGCTTTCGAGGAAACCCACGGCACCGCAATGCCCACAACCGCATACGAGAATGCGACATAGAACGCCAACAGCGGCGAAAGCGTCGCGGTAAACGCGACCATGCCGAGCGAAACGATAAGCGCGATGGCCGCCGGCGAAAGCGTATGCGCATAGAAAACCTCGAGCAGCTCGACGTCGCTCGTCAGCAGCGAAACCAGATCACCTTTGTCGCGGCCCTCGAGCTTGGCCGGAGCGAGCGTACGCATTTTGCCGAAGACCTTGTCGCGCACGAGCGCGAGAATCTTGAATGCGAGATAGTGGTTGCACAGCTGCTCGCCGTAGCGAAGCGGACCGCGCACCACGCCGCACACCGCCACCGCCACGCACGCTGCGCCCACAGGAATCGCGGCCCATACGCCTGCGGCATCGAGCAGGCCATATACTGCGAGCACCGTAAGGAAAATCGCCGCAAAGAAACCGAGCACGCCCAGAAGAATCGCGAGCGCCATAACGGGCAGAAGCGGACGCGTAAGGCCCACAAGCCTCGCCATGATGCTGAAGTTCGAACGACGACGCGGCTTTAAAGCGGCCTCGCCATTCACCTGGCGCGAATCACGCTGCGCGGGTTGAAGCTGCGAATCGGCCTCGCACACATCGAATTCCTCGACGCCTTCCTGGGCGACGCCATGTGCGAAGGCTTCAAGCTGGGACTGCTTTTCCCAGAGCTTCGCATATGCGCCGCCGTGCGCAAGAAGCTGCGCGTGCGTGCCATGTTGCGCAAGTTTCCCCTGCTCAAGCACGTAAATTTCATCGGCATGCTCAAGGGCCGACAAACGATGTGAAATCATGATGACCGTATGGCCGCCAGCCAACTCGCGCGCGGCCGAAATAATGGCAGCCTCGCTTTCGGCATCGATATTGCTCGTGGCTTCATCGAAGATATAAATGGGGGCATCGTGCAGCAGGGCGCGCGCAAATGCCAACCGCTGGCGCTGGCCGCCCGAAAGATTCGCGCCCTCGGCAGCGATATCCATATCAAGGCCACCCGACTCGCGCACGAAACCGGCGAGACGGCATTTCTCAAGAGCCTCCCACAGCTCTTCATCGGTCGCATGGGGCTTGGCAAGCAGCAAATTCGAGCGCAGCGTGCCCTTGAACACGTAGCTCGAAAACGGCACCGTGGTAATGGTCTCGCGCAACGATTCGGCCGAAATGTCGCGCAAATCAATGCCGCCGATGCTGATATCGCCCGCATAGCGCGCGTTCGCGCCGGACAGAATACCAGCGAGCGTCGATTTGCCCGATCCGCTTTCGCCCGTTACGCCAATAAAGCTGCCGCATGGCGCCGAAAAATCGACGCCCTCGAGCACCTGGCGCTGTCCATCATAGGAATAGCCCACGCCACGGCATACGACGTTCGCATTGCGCGCATCAACCGCGCGCGTGCCGTCAACCGGCAACGGCGCGTCGAGAATCGCGTACATTTTCTCGGCGGCGGCCATGCCATTCATCGCCGTATGGAAAAACGAACCCAAGGTGCGCATGGGAATGAAGAACTCGCTCGACAAGAACACGATAGAGAATGCAGCGGCGAATGTCGCCGCGCCAACCGAGAACTGCCACAGCACGGCGATGATGCCAACCGCCGCTCCGCCGAATGCGAACAGGTCCATAACGGTGATTGAATTCAACTGCATTGACAGCAGGCGCATCGTCGCTTTGCGAAAGCCTTCCGCCGCCTCGTTCATTTCCTTGTGCTTTTGGGCGTCGGCCGAATAAATCTTCAACGTGGTAAGGCCTTGGATGGCCTCGAGGAACACGCTGCCCAAATCGGAATAGCTGCCCCAGTAATTGCGCATGGTGCGGCGCGCGATTTTTTGCACGGCCATAATAGACGCCGGAATGAACGGCACGCACACGAGCAGTGCCACGGCGGCCGGAAGCGACAGCGGGGCAAGCGCCACGAACAGCGTAATGGGCGCGATCAGGGCATAGAACAGCTGGGGCACGTATTGGCCGAAATAGCTCTCGAGCTGCTCGGTGCCCTCGACGCTCACCTGCACGGCGACGCTCGTTGCCACGGTTTCGTTATAGGCGGGGCCAAGGGCGACGAGCTTATCGTAGACCTGCTGGCGAATGGCGCATTTCGCCTTAGCGGCCGCGCGCTGCCCCATGCGCTGCGCCATCGTTTGGCACACCATGCGCACAGCGATCGCCGCCACAGAAGCGGCCATCACGCCAATCGCCATAGCGGCGTCAGCCGCGCCCTCGAACGTGGCCTGCAGAAATACGCCAATCACAATGAACAGCGCGATGTTGCACACAAGCGCTATCCATTGGAACAGTACATTGGCAAGAATGTATTTTGCGGCGCCCGGCACCATAGCAAGCAAGCGTTTATCGAACATTTCTCCCCCGTTTTCGCCTTTGCGAACGTCATAAGTTGTACGGGGCTAATGGTAACCCAAGCGACACTTTTATGGAGGCTTTCGAGAAGACCTCCACGGGTTTTCATGCTTGCAGCAGGTCGTCTGAGCAAAAGCGAGGCGCTCAGGCGCCGCATTGAGAAATAGCAACAGGATTATTCCACGTGAACGAGTGCGAAGACCTCAGCGTCGGTCGCCTTGGCAATGGCCTCGCGGGGGTTGAGGAAATCGAGCTCCATGAGGAATCCCATGCCCGCGAGCTTTGCGCCGAACTGCTCGATAAGATGGGCCTGCGCCACCGCCGTGCCGCCCGTGGCAACCAAGTCGTCAACGATGAGCACCACATCGTTTTCGTCGAGCGCGTCGGTATGAATCTCGAGGCTATCGGTTCCGTATTCGAGCTCATAGCTTTCGCTGCGCACTTCGCGCGGCAACTTGCCGGGCTTGCGAGCAGGCACGAAGCCAGCACCTAGGCTGTACGCGACAGGGGCGCCAATCATGAAGCCGCGGGCCTCAGCGCCCACGACCTTGGTAATGCCGGCGTCTTTGAAGTGGTCGGCAATGGCATCGATGGTTGCCTTGAAGCCTTCGGGCTCCCTCAAAAGCGTCGTGATGTCCTTAAAAATGACGCCCGGCTCGGGATAATCGGGAATGTCGGTAATGTGGCCTTCAAAATCGTAAGCAGCCATGAATGCCCTTTCTCGCACGGAATATGCAACTGAGCCATTGTAGCGCTCGCCGCCGCCAATTGCGTTGCCGACGAGCCCTCGTAAAGAAGGGATTACACGCAAACCAACCGGGCATCGCAAGCCGAGCCGGCTGCGCGAAGGGCGTTAACCGTGCTGAAAATACTCGGGCACGTCGTCGCGCTTCATGGAATGCGTCGCATAGACTTCCTCGTCTTGCCACAGCGCCACTGCCTGCGACGGCTTCACGCCAGCCGCGCGAGCCGCCTCGCGCGTTGCATTCATATCGATGACGCGCTGGTTGGACGAGCCACGAAAACGCAGCGTAATGTCGTGCAGGTCGTTTTCAAAAGGCCCGTCGACCAGCACGTCGATGCAATCGAGCAAGCGATTGGTGAACTCGGTGAAATGGGGCCCACCGGGCTCAAGCTCGTCGAGCGTATCGCCCGTAAAGCACCAAATGGCCTTGCTCGGAACCTCGCGCTTTACGCGTTCGACGAATTCGACCAAGCCTTCCTGATTCTCGGGCTCCATGGGTTCGCCGCCCAGAATCGTGAGGCCATCGCAAAACGCCGCGCCCAAGCTCTCGATTACCTTGGCCTGCACCGCCTCATCAAACGGCTCGCCTGCGTCGAAGCGCCATGCCTCGCCGTTGAAGCAATACGGACAATGCCTGCGGCACCCCGACACGAACAGCGACGTGCGAACGCCTTCGCCGTTCGCGATATCGAAATATTTGATGGCAGAGTAGTTCATGAAACCCCCTCGCGCGATGGCGCGCGGTCGTGCGATTCCGATAGATTCCGCACGAGCCGAACAGCACTTAATGCGCTGTTCGCGCGAGCCAGGACTTGACCGAAGCGGAAGCGCATGAGCGCGCGCCATCGCACCCAGCCGTTTCCTTTTCCTATACCTTAACAAAGGACCTTCCATCCGAGCCAGAAAACCGACAGACGGCCACACTCGAACCGTGACGAACATATGCTCAACTATTCACATATCTCCAGGTCAGACACATTTTCATCACATTTTCAAGTTGCTTGGGACTAACCGGCCGCCGCTCGCATACAATAATGGCGCTCTTTGCACTGCATTGCCCATCGCACGGCGACAGGGCGAGCTCAACAGCGCAAACTGATCAGGCCGTGGCGCATCGCCATGGAGCCGGGCCGTATTCGGCAGCAGACGCACACGCGCCTGCGGGACAGTAGCTGACCCGCAGGCGCGTTTTCTTTTCTTCCAATTGAAAACGAACCCCGAAGAGCAACGACACGTTCGCAACCAGGAGGTTCATCATGACGCAAGCAACGCAATCCGATTCGTCGCGGCAACCGGGCATCGACAAGGCAGCCATCACCAAGCAGGTCGCCGCAGTTGGCGTAGGCGGAAACGTGGCGCTTTCGGCAATCAAGCTCATCGCAGGCATCATGGGCAATTCCACGGCCATGATCAGCGACGCCATCCATTCGCTTTCCGACGTGTTCGCCACCGCAATCGCGTTCATCGGCGTGCGCCTGGCCGAGCGCGATGCCGACGCGACTCATCCCTATGGCCACGAGCGCTTCGAATGCGTGGCGTCGCTCATGCTGGGCCTTATTTTGGCTGGCACAGGCCTCGCCATTGGATATTCGAGCATCGAAACCATTGCCACCCGATCATACGCCTCCGCCAGCGCGCCGACGATTATCGCGCTCGCGGCAGCCGTCTTGTCTATCGCGGTTAAGGAAGGCATGTTCTGGTATACGCGCCATTGGGCACGCGTGCTGAATTCGAGCGCCTTCATGGCCGACGCGTGGCACCACCGTTCCGACGCCATTTCGTCGGTCGGCGCGCTTTTGGGCATCGGCGCAAGCATGCTGGGCTTTGCCGCGGGCGACGCTCTTGCCAGCCTCGCAATTTGCATCATCATTCTGAAGGTCGCCTACGACGTGATGAAAGACGCCCTGAACAATATGACCGACACGCCGTGCGATCGCGAATTCGAGCGCAGAATCGGAGGCTGCATTGAAGGGGTCCCGGGCGTGGTGCGCATCGATGCGCTGCGCACGCGTAAGTTCGGCAACCGCGTCTATGTCGATGCCGAAATCGCCGTGGATGGACAGCTCAAGCTTGCTGAGGCCCACGAAATCGCCGAGGCCGCGCACGACGCGGTCGAGGCAAACTTCGAAGAAGTAAAGCACATCATGATTCACGAAAACCCGGCATAAATGCCACGTTTCGCAGCGAGGGCCGAAACCCTATGAGGTCGGCCGGCCCTCGCCTCCACCTCTCTATTCCCCACAATACGCAAGAAGGGCCAGCCCTCAGGCTGACCCTTCGTTTATTCGGGCGGCGATTCGCTACAGATGAAGCACGCGATCGCGGATTTCTTCCGTACGGCCCTGGTTCCAGAACTGGGTTCCAATATAACCGCAGGTACGACGCGCGACATTGAGCTTTTCCTGGTCGCGGTTGCCGCAATGCGGGCATTCCCACACGAGCTTGCCATCGTCTTCAACGATCTTGATTTCGCCATCAAAGCCGCACACCTGGCAGTAATCGCTCTTGGTATTCAGCTCGGCGTACATGATGTTGTCGTAGATGTACTGCATCACGCGAATGACTGCCTTCAGGTTGTCCTGCATGTTGGGCACCTCAACGTAGCTGATAGCTCCACCAGGGCTCAAGCGCTGGAACTGGCTCTCGAACTTCAGCTTGTCGAACGCATCGATTTCCTCGGACACATGCACGTGGTAGCTGTTCGTGATATAGCCCTTGTCGGTGATGCCTTCGATAATGCCGAAACGGCGTTGCAGGCATTTCGCGAACTTGTACGTCGTGGACTCGAGCGGCGTACCGTACAGCGAGAAGTCGATATTGCTCGCTTCTTTCCATTCGGTGCACTTGTCGTTCATGTGCTGCATGACCTCGAGCGCAAAGGGCGTGCCTTCCGCCTCGGTATGGCTGTGGCCGGTCATGTATTTCACGCACTCATACAGGCCTGCATACCCCAGCGAAATGGTGGAATAACCGCCGTAGAGCAACTTGTCGATGGGCTCGCCCTTGGGCAGGCGCGCCAATGCGCCGTACTGCCACAGAATGGGCGCCGCATCGGAAAGGGTGCCCTTCAAGCGGTTGTGGCGGCACATGAGGGCCTCGTGGCACAGCTCCAGACGCTCGTCGAAGATTTCCCAGAACTTCTTCTCGTCGCCCTGCGAGGAGCACGCGACATCGACCAAGTTGATGGTGACAACGCCCTGATTGAAGCGGCCGTAGTACTTCGGCTTGCCCGGCTCGTAGTTGCCCGCATTGGCCACGTTGTCGTAGCCGTTGCCAGAACGGTCGGGCGTAAGGAAGCTGCGGCAACCCATGCAGGTGTAGCAATCGCCGTTGCCCTCGGTCTCGCCCTTGGAAAGCTTCAGCTCGCGCATCTTCTTCTCGGAAATGTAGTCGGGCACCATGCGCTTGGCGGTGCACTTCGCGGCCAACTGCGTGAGGTAGAAATACGGAGCATCCTCGGTGATGTTGTCTTCTTCGAGCACGTAGATGAGCTTCGGGAACGCCGGGGTGATCCAGACGCCCGCCTCGTTCTTCACGCCCTCGTAGCGCTGGCGAAGCACTTCTTCGATGATCATGGCCAAGTCGCGCTTTTCTTCGGGAGTGCGCGCCTCGTTGAGGTACATGAACACCGTGACGAACGGCGCCTGGCCGTTGGTGGTCATGAGCGTGACGACCTGGTACTGGATCGTTTGCACGCCGCGGCGAATCTCGTCGCGCAGGCGAGCCTCGACCACTTCGTTGATTTTCTCAGACGTGGTCTCAAGACCCAGCGTGTTGATTTCATCGAGCACCTGGCGGCGAATCTTCTGGCGGCTCACCTCGACGAACGGCGCAAGATGCGTGAGCGAGATGGACTGGCCGCCATACTGGCAACTCGCAACCTGGGCGATGATCTGGGTGGCAATGTTGCATGCCGTAGAGAAGCTATGCGGGCGCTCGATAAGCGTGCCAGAGATGACAGTGCCGTTCTGCAGCATGTCTTCCAGGTTCACGAGGTCGCAATTGTGCATGTGCTGCGCGAAGTAGTCGGAATCGTGGAAGTGGATGATGCCTTCGTTATGGGCGGCCACGACTTCAGCAGGCAGCAGCAGGCGCATGGTGATGTCCTTGGAAACCTCGCCGGCCATGTAGTCGCGCTGGACGGAATTCACCGTAGGGTTCTTGTTGGAATTCTCCTGCTTCACTTCTTCGTTGTTGCACTCGATGAGCGACAGGATTTTGTCGTCGGTGGTGTTCGACGTGCGCTTGAGCGTTTGGATGTAGCGATAGATGATGTATTTGCGCGCCACCTCGAAACGGCCAAGCGCCATGATTTGGTTCTCGACCATGTCTTGGATTTCCTCAACCGACACGGTATGGCCGGCACGACCGCACAGCCATTCAACGCTGTGGGCGGCGAGGGCGATTTGGTCTTCCGTGAGGCGCTCGTGAGGAGCGGCATCGTTGTTGGCTGCGGTGATCGCATTCACGATTTTCTGGATGTCGAACGTTACTTCCGAACCGCTGCGCTTGATGATTTTCATCGCATTCCCCAATCAATGTATCGCCATGTGCCACTTCGTCAAATCGCGCGTTCGGACACCCCATATACGCACGCTATCGGGACCTTCGTCCCGCCCTAAAGACAACATCGCCTGGGTTTTCCCTTGCGAAAACCCAGGTTTCGGTGCCTCTATGATAACTCAAACAGACCACAATATCTTGTGATTGTTATTTGAACTCTGCACAGTATCGTGTTTGTGCAGGTCGGCTCGAATGAAACCGCTCGCAAACGAAAAAACATGCTCGAATTCGGCGATTGGCCTTGAAATCGAGAGCGCAACGTGCGTGGGAGACGCGGGCAAAAGCCGGGGCAAGGCAAAGCCGCAGGTGGGGTCACATACGGCCGAAAAAGAGCGGGCGCGGCATGCGAAGGCGAGGCGCCACGTCCGAAGCGACGCGAGGGCGTAAGGTCGAGCGATAACTGGTTTCACGCCTTGCCTCCGAAGCCGATTGACGCGTTTCCCCTCCCGCATGCACAAGATATTGGGGCCGCGCAAAAACGGGCCCAGGCGCCTTGGCGCCAGCTTCGTTCAATGCGGCGCGATGTTAACTTCTTGTTGCCAACCAATGTTCATCGAAGCGCCTTCGTGCGGTATAGTTCATCTATGAAATAATCAGTTGCACTCACGAACTAATGCATCGAAAGAAGGATCCATGCTTCGCCCGAAATTCGATTCGACGTTCTTTGTGGCGTTCAAGCTCACCCACGAGGCGCTCGATGCCGCGCTGAAGAAGGCAAGCGAGCTCAATATCACGCAGTATCGCGTGCTCGTGAAACTGCTCACGGCAGGAACTGCGGGCCTGCCGCAGAAAGACGTAAGCGCGCTGCTCGATTTGAAGCCCAATGTCGTTACCCAGGCCATCAACACGCTTGAAGAACGCGGGCTTGCCCTGCGCGCAAACGGCGCAACCGATAAGCGTTTTCGCCGCGCCCGCGCCACCTCCGCCGGCGGCGAGCACGTAGCGCACGTGAATGCGGCAATCGTCAAGGAGCTCTACGACCTGTTCCCGACCGACAATGCCGCCTGGCGCAAGATTCTGGAAGCGTCCATCGCCGCCGGCGCCGACATCGATCCGCCGCTCTCCCCTGATTTCGCCGAGAAATACCCCGCGTCGCGCACGCTCGTTTCCATTGAGCTGGTGCGCTTGGCTATTGAACGCGGCTTGAAAGAGACGTGCGGGGCGCCGTTTTCCGACTGTCTGGTGATGATGCGCCTTGGCGAGGCGACGCGGCCCTTGCGCGTCAACGATATCGGCGAGTCGCTCGAAATGCCCACGGCGAATGTGACTCGCGCGGTCGACCGTCTCGCGCAACGCGGCTGGGTGAAGCGCATGGGAAGCGACCGCGATCGCAAGGCCGTCTTCGTCGTGCCCACCGAAGACGGGGAATTCCAGGAACGCATCATCAGTGAAAAATCGAACGAGCTTGCCGAGGCCCTTCTTTGGAGCAAGCTTACGCCGGCCGACCAGGAAGCCATCGGCGATGTGGGATCGGTGGTTATCGACGGCTTGCGCCGACGCCGCGCCGAAGAGCGCAACGTGGGCTTTGCCGATTTGAGACCGATCGATTAGACGGAAGAGACGCAGACGAAACGCTGCGCTGTGTAGAACCCATGCTGGCGCGCCCGTGGGGCGATCGAGAAGTTTCCAAGTTTGATCCCAATTTGGTCCCCACTTGGTACAGAGTTTGGTGCATAAACAAAAAAGGTCAGAGCGTACAAGGCTCTGACCTGGCGTTTTAATGGAGCGGGTGACGGGAATCGAACCCGCGTTAGAAGCTTGGAAGGCTTCAGTTCTACCATTGAACCACAC
>NZ_CAKTVX010000013.1 GCF_934630525.1 uncultured Slackia sp. | reverse complement strand
GATTCCTTCCCATTCTGGCTGGATTAGCGTGAGGGGAACATGCGTTCTATCGAGACACACTTTTTGTCCTATAAGCCTCGGTCGGCGCTCACCGTCGACGCTGCGACCCGAATAGCCCAAATACGCTGCTGCATGAAAAAGGGACCCGGTTGGGTCCCTTTCTTTATGCGCTGTTCCGACGAGAAAGCGTTGTGGGCGCTTTGATGGATCTTTACGCCATCGGGTTTTCCGCGGGCAGATTGCCCATGGTTTGCAGATGCGCCATGCTGCCGTAGCGCTTGATGAACAGGTCGTATTCTTCAGGGTCGAAGAAGCTCGCGTCGCCTGCGGTGAACGCTTTTGCCGCTTCAATCATGAACGTGCCAGCTTCATCGAGGTCGGGCAGGCGCGTGGCGCCGGTAGCGCAGCCCGGCACGGCAGTTTGGGTGGTGATTGCAACGCCAACGACCGGCGCGTCGGTGCAGGTGCAGGGCTGCATGATGGAGTTCAGGTGGTACAGGCCGTTGCCATAGGGCGTGATATCGAGCGTTGAGATCGCGAACACCTGCGGCAGCTTGCCCGTGGCGATTTCGGCAATGCCCAGCAAGTCTTCGCTGACGCGCATCACGACGCCCTGCTTAACTGTGGGGGAAATCGCGAAGCCGCGGTTGTTGGCGATGCGGTTGCCCTTGGTGGTGTCGACAACCAGAATGGCGTCGAGCTCGGGCGTGACCTCTTCGGCATTGATGGCTGCGGTGGACGTGGGCGAGCCCATGAACGGCACGGGCTTGTGCGGCATGGTGGGCGCATGCGGGCACACGTGCGTGCTCACGAACACGTCGCCAGGCAGAACGTCGCCTTTCTTGTGCATGTCGAGCAGCTTTGCGGCGCAGGCGAGCGCGGTGAGCGCGCCGTCTCCGTCGGATACGAATCCGATGCGTTCAGGGCGTGCTCCCAAGCCGCCCAAGCGACCGAGCAGGCCGATGGTCGGCGCGTCGTCGCCGCTCGATTTGCCATGGGCGCCGGGAATGCGAACGCGCACCATATCGGTAGTGCCTTTGGGGCCTTCCAGCGGATAGGTCTCCACGGTGCACTCGGGGTCGATGGCCTTCAGGTAATCGGCGACAGTCGCGCCCGAAGCCTGAGGGGAATCGAGCAATTCGTACAATTCGATAAGGTGTTTGAAGAGCATGGCGATCCTTTCTAAGATGCGTTAGCGACATTGTAGTGCCGAATGCGCCGTTTGCCGCTCACGTTTGCCGTTTATTGGGGAGTGGGGTGCTTGCGCCTTGAGCTCTAATGCAGCATAGTGGAATGCATGACGAATCGTTGATATAGGGCATTGAATACCAGCCGAGCCGCGTTTATTCATATGCGGTTCGTCCGTGGCTTTGTGCGCGGCGTTTCCGTTTTTGGAAAACGGCTTGCGCATTGCGCGAATGCCGGGGTTTGGTGCGACATTGAAAGGAAAACCATGGCGAAGATGAAACTTGCGCTCGTGCAGTTCCAAAGCGTGTTGGGCGATGTGGAGGCGAGCATGGCTCGCGCGCTGCCCATGATCGATGAAGCGGCCGCCGCAGGCGCCAACATGGTGGTATTCCCCGAGCTGTTTACCACGGGCTACCATTTGGATACGGTCGGACCGCGCATGACCGAGCTGGCCGAGCCTATCGACGGCCCCACGGTGTGCGCGCTGCAGGAAGCGGCCCGCAAAAACCATGTGTATATCGTGGCTCCTATCGCTCTTCTGCATGGGCTTTCGGGCGTTCCGTATAACAGCGCAGTGTTCATCAATTCCGACGGCACGGTGCAGGGGTCGTTTGACAAGGTTCACCTGTGGGCGCTCGAGCGCTTCTATTTCCGTGCGGGCCACGAATTCCCGGTATTCGACACCGAATTCGGCAAGGTCGGCATTATGGTGTGCTACGACATGGGATTCCCCGAGGCTGCTCGCACGCTGGCCTTGAAGGGCGCCGAGCTCATTGTGTGCCCGAGCGCGTGGTGCGTGCAGGACAAGGATGTTTGGGAAATCAACGCGCCTGCCCGCGCGCTCGAGAATACGGTGTTCCTGGGCGCGGTGAACCGTTTTGGTCACGAGGGCGGTGATTTGTACATGCATGGCGGCAGCATGGTCTGCGGCCCGCGCGGTGGCAAAATGTGCCAGATAGCCGAAGAGGCCGAGGGGATTCTGTATGCCGATCTCGATTTCGATGAGGTGCGTAAGAATCGCGTGACGAGCCCGTATCTGCGCGACCGCCGCTCCGATGCCTATAGCGAAGTGTGCGCCTACTAGCTTTCGCTGAAGAAGCGAGACAAGTTCTGAAAAAGAAAGCGGACCGGAGGCTTGCCGGTCCGCTTTTTGTATCTTCCGCAGAGCAAGTGGAGTTGCTTGGGAAGGGGAATGGGTTGCGAGGCGAGCTGCAAAGAGCGGTCTTGCGGCTCGTTATTGCTATGCCTCGATAAGCTTTTCGAGCTGGTCGGCCATGGCGTCGATGTCGGTGTTCGTGGCAATGAGAGGCGGCAGGAAGCGCAGCGTATGGGCGCCGGTGTAGTTCAGCACGAGGCCTTGGGGCGCGTTGAGTGCCGCTAGCACCAGCGCGGGCGCATCGACGGAATCGTCGAACTCCACCGCGCGCATAAGGCCGAGGCCGCGAACTTCTTTCACGTGGGGCAGGGCTGCCAAGCGTTCGGCGAGGTGCTCGCCGGCGGCTTCGATGCGCTCGATTTCCCCAGCTTGTCCCAACTGGTCGAGCACGCAGTTCGCTGCGGTGATGGCCAGGCAGCTGCCGCCGAACGTGGTGCCGTGGTCGCCCGGCTGGAAGGCGTCGGCAACTTCGGCGCGCGCTGCGCATGCGCCCATAGGCACGCCGCCCGCAATGCCCTTTGCCATCGCGACGATGTCGGGCGTGACTCCATAGTGCTGGAACGCGAAGGGAACGCCGCAGCGGTACATGCCGCACTGCACCTCATCGCAAATCATGAGCGCTTTGTTCTCGCTCGTCAGGCGGCGAACCGCTTCCATATACTCTTGGGAACACGGATGCACGCCGCTTTCGCCTTGCACGACCTCAAGAATTACGGCGCACACGTCATGATTGGCGAATGCCGCCTCGAGTGCTGCGACATCGTTTTGCGGAACGTCGACGAATCCGCCGGGCAGCGGCTTGAAGGCTTCCTGCTTCAGCGGCTGCGCGGTGGCAGCGAGCGTCGCGAGCGTGCGGCCGTGGAAGCTGTTCGTGATGGTGACGATCGTGGAACCACCATTGCCGAAGCGTTTCGCGTAGAGGCGCGCGAGCTTGATGGCGCATTCATTGGATTCTGCGCCCGAATTCGAGAAGAACGTCTTCCACTCGATAGGCTCGCCTGCGTCGGTGGTGCCGCCCAAGATGCCCGACAGCTTCTCGGCGACCTCGCCGCGGTGCTCGATGTAGTAATAGTTGCTGACGTGCATGAGCTTGGCGGTTTGCTCCTGCAGGGTTTTTACGAGCGCAGGTGCGCAGTGGCCCAGGCTAATAACGCCGATGCCGCCAATGAAGTCGAGGTATTGCTTCCCTTTGTCGTCGGTGAGCGTCATGCCGTTTCCGCTCACGAATTCGACCGGCTTGCGGGCGAAAGTGCCCATCACGTATTTCGATTCAAGTTCTTGCTGCTGTGCGAGGCTCATGAGAGCTCCCTTCTATCGACGCGCATGCGCGCGCTTGGTTTATTCGGAATCGTTATCCCAGTTCAACATTGACATTTGCATCGAGGCGGCTTGCAAGCGCGTCGAGCGGTTGGGCTTGGTAGGTTTCGTCGGGCGTGCTCGGCTTCATCATGGTGCCAACGCCGTGGTCGGTAAGCAACTCGAGCAGAAGCGCATGGGGCATGGTGCCGTTGATGATGTGCGCGGCGGGAATGCCCGCATCGAGCGCCGCAAGGCACGCTTCGATTTTGGGAATCATGCCGCTGGAAAGTGTGCCCGACTCGACGAGGTCGCGGGCTTCTTCCGACGTGAGGGAGGAGATAAGGGTGTCTTTGTCGCTGAAGTCTTTATAGAGGCCGTCGACATCGGAAAGGAAGATGATCTTGTGCGCGTGCAGCGCGGCCGCCAGGTGCCCCGCCGCGATATCGGCGTTGATGTTGAAGGGCTTGCCATCGTCGCCCGCCGCGACGGACGCTACGATGGGGATATAGTCGTCGTTGATGAGATGCTCGAGGTAGGTAGGGTCGATGCTCGTGACTTCGCCAACGCGGCCAAGCTCGGGGTCGAGCTGCGTGGCGCGGATGGTGCAGCCATCGCCGCCGCTCACGCCCACGGCGAGGTGGCCGTGCACGTTGATGGCGTCGACCAAGCGGCGATTCACGCTGCCCACGAGCACCATGCGCACAAGCTCCATGGCGTTATCGGGCGTCACGCGCAGGCCGTCTTTGAATTCCACGGGCATGCCGCTTTTCTCGAATGCGGCGGAAATGTCCTTACCGCCGCCATGCACGATGATCGGCTTCATGCCGATAATTTTCAGCAGCACGATATCGGTCATGACCTGCGCCATGAGCTCGGGATTTTCCATGGCCGATCCGCCGTATTTGATGAGCACGGTTTTGCCTGTGGTGTGTTTGATCCACGGCAGCGCCTCGACGAGCAGGTTGACTTTGGCGGCGTAGCTGGAGCTGCGGGCTCCGGTTTTCGTGAATTTCATAAGACTCCTTGGAACCCGCTGAATGTTTGTGGCATTGGCGGGCTTTCGATGGAAACGGAAGGTGTGAAGATATGGGGCAGGGCGTGTGCGCCAAGCCGAAGGCGTGCGTGCCGCGGTTAGGACGGGCGCGCGCAATAGGCAACGGCCGGCAAACGCCTAGCTTCGTCGCTCGTTTCTTCTCAAGGAGGGTTTGGCCGTGGTTATTGCTACGATGCGCATGCTACGCCGCCCAATCCGGCGTCTTCGGCAAGTCCGAAGACGATATTCGCGCACTGGACAGCTTGGCCAGCGGCTCCTTTTCCGAGGTTGTCGATGGCGGCCATGGCAACAATCATGCGCTCATTTTGGTTCAACGACGCATTGACGTGCGCACGGGCCGTACCCGCCACGGCGCCGGTTTTGGGCCATACGCCTTGGGGCAGGGCGGTAACGAGGTTTGACTGGGCGTAGGCATTTTCGTAGGCGCGATGCAGAGACGCGTCGTCGACTTCAGCGTCTTTCGCAAGCGGCAAATACACCGTGGCAAGAATGCCGCGCTTGAGCGGCGCCAAATGCGGCGTAAAAATGACATGCGCGGGTGCGGGGCGCGCCGAAGCGTCGCCAGCAACGGGAATGTGTGCGTCTGAAAGGGTGCGACCATAGGAAAGCGCGATTTCAGGTTGGTGGCGATGGAGCGGTAGGCCATATGCCTCGAGCGATTCGTCGCCGGAGCAATAGTGAGTGCGCGCGCTCGGCTTTCGGCCCGCGCCCGTGATGCCGGAAATGGCATCGATGATGATGGGCGCATTGGGGTCGACGAAACCTGCGGCAAGCGCGGGGGTTGCCGCCAAAATAGAAGCGGTTACGTAGCAGCCAGCGCAGCCAACGATAACGGCCTCGCCTGCGGCATGGCGCGCCGCGAGCTCGTCAAGGGCGGCGCGGTTGGTTTCGGGCTGGCCGAACGCCGCGCGGTTGAGCAGCCCGGGTGCCGCGTGCTGCACGTGGTAGGCGGCTTCGTAGTCGGCCGCATTCGCGAAACGGAAATCGGCGGAAAGGTCGATGCACGTCACGCCTGCGTTCACGAGGCGAGGCGCGTGGAGCATGCCGGCTTTGTGGGGCACGCCCATGAAGACGACGTCGCACGAAAGCAGAGAATCGGTTGCGTGCGGTTCGAGCGCCAAGTTGTCGTAAACGCCGCGAAACGCGGGATATATGTCGGCGATATGCTGTCCGGCTTCGGAATCGGAAGTGATGACAGCAACTTCGAATTCGGGATGGTTGGCGCAAATTCGCAGCACTTCGGCTCCGGCGTAACCCGTGGCCCCCATGATTCCTGCTTTAATCATGTGCTGCTCCTTTGATTGAAATGCATAAAAAATCGGTTTTGTGCATATTAGACTGTTTCTAATCGTGAAACATGCATCTCGATAAAAAAGAATGAACTTCCACAGGAATTCTCGGCGGAAGGCGTCGTTTTTACGCTACAATTCCACCTCGCACTGCTGGGCGTGTGCCCGAGTGGTTAAAGGGGACGGGCTGTAAACCCGTTAGCTCTGCTTACCTAGGTTCGAATCCTAGCGCGCCCACCAGTTTTGCCCGTGTAGCTCAGTCGGTAGAGCACTTCGTTGGTAACGAAGAGGTCACCGGTTCAAGTCCGGTCGCGGGCTCCATTTCTTTTCCACGCTCACATACCTATATAAAAGTACGGGGTCGCTTCGGCGTTCCATTGCATTGGGGCTTTGGGCAATCCTCGGCTCTTTCGCGAGCTTCTTCCATTTATTGCGATTTCGTGAAGAACGGCTCATAGCCTGGTGAAACGCCAAATTACTCATTGACTCACGGCGATTTCCCTTGTATTCTGCAAAAGTTCGCTTTCAAAAGCCCCGCTAAACGCTGCTCAAAACGGGACACAGCGCGAAAGAATGTCCAGATTCTGGACCGTTGGTTTGGCGTAGGAAACCGAACAGTTTCGTGAAGCAGCACTTTTGAACCAGAACAAACGTATTTGGAGGAAATCGTGAAGACGTATTACGCAAAGCCTCAAGAGGTTGAGCGCGAGTGGGTCGTTATCGACGCCGCCGACCAGGTGCTGGGCAAGGTTGCCGCTAAGGCTGCCCACATTCTCCGTGGCAAGAACAAGCCGCAGTTTACTCCGCATGTTGACACGGGCGACTTCGTCATCGTCATCAATGCCGAGAAGGTGCGTGTCACGGGCAACAAGGCTCTCGACAAGAAGTACTACCGTCACTCCGGCTACCCCGGTGGACAGAAGTGCGAAACCTTCACCGAGGCTATCGAGAAGCATCCTGAGCGCGTCATCGAGCACGCGGTTAAGGGCATGCTGCCGAAGAATACTCTCGGCCGCAAGCAGCTCACCAAGCTCAAGGTCTACGCTGGCCCCGAGCATCCGCATGCCGCTCAGAAGCCCGTCGAGATCAAGCTGGAGGAGAAGTAACAATGGCAAACGAAGCTGTCTATTACGGCACTGGCCGTCGCAAGAACGCCGTTGCTCGCGTCCGCTTGGTTCCCGGCACCGGCAAGGTTACCGTCAATGGTCGTGAGGCTATGAATTACTTCGGCCGTGAGGCCCTGGTGAACTATGCCACCATGCCGTTCAAGGTTACCGACACCCAGGATCACTTCGACGTCATCGCTCTGTGCAATGGCGGCGGCATCTCTGGTCAGGCTGGCGCTCTGCGCCACGGCATCAGCCGCGCGCTGCTGCAGGCCGGCGAGTATCGTCCCGAGCTGAAGAAGGCTGGCTTCCTCACTCGTGACCCTCGTATGGTCGAGCGCAAGAAGTACGGCCTGAAGAAGGCCCGCAAGCGCCCGCAGTTCAGCAAGCGCTAATCTGCTCGCTTACTTCACGCGAAATGGAAAGGCTCGTCGCTTATGCGGCGGGCCTTTCTTTTATGTATGCCGCAGTTTGGTTGGGAATCGAGGAAAAGCGATCCCATAGGAACTTATGCGCCAAAAAACTGCGCGGAACACGAAGGCCCGATAGGTATATCCATCGGGCCTTTTGCTTCGATTTATTACGAATGAAACGAGACAAGGCGCGCTCGACGAGATGCGCGGGAACGACCGACTGAAGCCGGGTTCCGCGCTGTCAACGTGCGCCTTTCAGACTGGAGTATCCGAGCCTTGGCTATTTTTCGTAGGCGCAGTCGGCGGGCGTCCAGTTCTCCAGAACGGGAATCATCTTGCGGGCGATTGCTTTGGCGCCTTCGAGGTCTTGCTCTCGGAAGTTGCCGCACTCCTTTTCGGTGGCGCCAGGCACATCGCCCTCGAAGCCGACAATGAATGCGAGCATGTCGTTGACGAGCTTGATGGCAACCTCGGGTTCCATGTCGCGCACGAGGAAATAGAAGCCGGTACGGCATCCCATAGGACCAACGTAGATGACGTGGTCGGAAAGCTCGCTCGAGCGCACATACGTTGCGAACAGGTGCTCGAAGCTATGGATGGCGGGGTAGGGCAGATAGGTGCCGCAGTTCGGCTTGACCATGCGAATGTCATAGGTGGTCACGTCGCCGTCAACGCGCGAAGTGTACATGCCTTCAACGAGCTTGGTGTGATCGACGGCGAAGCTTGCGATTTGCTTGAGTTCCATAGGTCTTCCTTTGCAAAGGTTCGACGTAACGTTTCTTGATCGATATTGTATCGATGCTTTTAGCTGTGTTGCGGCTCTTTACGAATTTCGCTCAACGTCGATAGTGCAATTATGCGATAGGTCTGTCACACTGCCCTTCGTGAATGTGGCAAAGGCAGGCATCGTGCGTTTGATACATGCTTTTTCTTGGGGGAACGAACGGAGCGTTGGCATGGCGTTGTCAAAAAATACGAGAGGCGTTTTATTCGCCATTGCCGGCGGCATTGGGTGGGGCTTTTCTGGCGCCTGCGCGCAGTTTCTTTTCCAGGAATATAGCCTTGACCCTTTGTGGCTTACGAGCACGCGCATGGCATGTGCTGGGCTTGTTCTTATCGTCGTGGCGCTTGCGTGGCATCGACGCGCGCTGAAAGGCATTTTCTCTTCGTGGCGAGATATCGCACAGCTCATGGTGTTTTCGATATTCGGCCTTATGCTGTGCCAGCTGACCTATTTGATGGCCATTCAATATTCGAATGCGGGTACGGCGACCGTGCTTGAATATATCGGTCCGGTGCTTATCGTGGCCGCGACGTGTTTTTCGGCGTGCAGATTGCCCACGGCACGTGAGTTCATTGCCATGGGATGCGTGGTTATGGGCACGTTTTTGCTTGCGACTCATGGCGACCCTACGAATTTGGCAATGACGCCGCAAGCGTTGTTCTGGGGCTTGGGCGCGGCGGTGACCGCCGCAATCTATACCATTTCGCCCGGGACGCTTATGCAGCGCCACGGAAGCATTCCCGTGGTGGCGTGTGGCATGCTTATCGGTGGCGCCGCGCTTTGCCTGGTGACGCAATCGTGGAACTTCGCGCCCGAATTCGGTGAAGGCGGGCTCGATGCGGAAGGCTTCGCAGCGTTATTCGTGGGGCTCATTCTTTTCGGAACGGCTTTTGGATTTACGGCGTATTTACAGGCCGTTAAGGATATCGGAGCCGCGAAGGCGAGCCTTATTGCAAGCGTGGAAACGGTGTCGGCGACCGCGTTCGCGGTGCTGTGGCTGGGCACGGCATTTGAGTCGATGGATTTCGTCGGGTTCGTATTCATTATGTCGACGGTTTTCCTCCTCGCGAATTTTAGGGGCGAAGAGGCGGTGCGGGAATAGCCTCGTTGCGAAGGGCCGTCGCCAGGAGGCCGTGCCGCAAGGTCGTGGTGCGTGGCGAACGTCGCAAACTGCGGCTCTCGGCGTTCCATGCGCACGTTGTCTCCTGCTTCCAAACGGGCGACAGCCACGGCGTTTTCCGCGTGCGATGCCCCCGTTTGCCGCTCGATATGGTTTGGCGGTCTGGCGTGCAGTGCATTGCGGCCGCGAGTGGTAAAATACAAAAGTTCGAGGGGCGCGCGGGCGCCCTTTGCCATCTTGCGAGGCGATGTTTCAAGGCCTCGCGAGAGAGCTTTCACAAGGATTGGAGAAGCAATGGCCCGACTTTTTGGAACCGATGGCGTGCGTGGCGTGGCGAACGTCGACCTTACCTGCGAATTGTCTTATAGGCTTGGGCAGGCTGCGGCATCGTTTATGGGCAAGACCATTGTCGTGGGCAAAGATACGCGCAAAAGCGGCGACATGCTCGAGGCGGCGGTGGTTGCCGGCATTACGAGTGCGGGCGGCGATGCGCTGCTTACGGGAGTTATTCCTACGCCGGCCGTGGCGCTGCTGGTTCGCGAACTGCATGCCGATGGCGGCATCGTGATTTCCGCATCGCATAATCCGCCGGAGTACAACGGCATCAAGTTCTTCGACGCGAATGGCTTCAAGCTTCCTGACGCGGTCGAAGATGAAATCGAGAAATTCATTGCCGAGGGCGGCGTTGAGGGCCAAATCGCGCGTGCGAAAGAGGCGGGCGAGGAAGCCGAAATGCCTGTGGGCGACGAGGTTGGCGTCGCTCTTGAAGTCGAGGACGCGTGCGAGATGTATATCAACCATGCGGTCGAAACGGTGACGAGGCAGGGAATCAACTTCGATGGGCTTCACGTTGCACTCGATACGGGCCACGGCGCGTCGTCTCTCACGAGTGCAGAGGCGCTGCGCCGTTTGGGCGCGGAAGTCACCGTGATCAACGACGACTATGATGGCACCGACATCAACGTCAATTGCGGCTCCACCCATTTGGGCCCCTTGACCGAGCTTATGGCCGAATGCGGCGCCGACGTGGGCATTGCCCACGATGGCGATGCCGACCGCGTGATGCTCATGGCGAAAGACGGCGCCGAGATCGATGGCGACATCGTCGAGGCGGTGCTTGCGGTCGATTTGAAGAACCGTGGCGAGCTGCCCCATAACACGGCGGTTTCCACCGTCATGACCAATTTGGGCTTCGTGCGCGCCATGGAGGCCCATGGCATTGACGTGCTGCAGACCAAGGTGGGCGACCGCTATGTGCTCGAGGCGATGCGCGAAGGCGGCTATGCTGTCGGCGGTGAGCAGTCGGGCCACATGATTTTGCTCGAGCACAATTCCACGGGCGACGGCCTGGTGACGGCGTGCCAGTTCCTTGCTGCCGTTCGTCGCAGCGGCAAGCCTGTCGAAGAGGCCATCAAGGTTATGACGAAGTTCCCGCAAACGCTGATCAACGTGCGCGTGAAAGACAAGCATGCGCTCGAGGGGAACGCTCCCATTTGGGATGCCGTGCATGCGGCCGAAGCTGAAATGGGCGATACCGGTCGCGTGCTCGTTCGCACGAGTGGCACGGAGCCTTTGGTGCGCGTTATGGTTGAAGCCGAAACTCAGGAATCGGCCGATGCCCACGCGAAGGCGATCGCTGAAGTGGTTGAGCGCGAGCTCGCGTAATCGCTGAAACGGTTGTGCTTGGCGACGCTCAACGGCGTGGCGAGCGTGCGGGCCGACACCAACGATTCGGCTCGGCATGAACTTCGATAAAGTATTCGCAGCTCCGGCATATGCCGGAGCTGTTCTTATATGGACCCTCTAATCGGGCTTGCCATGTGCGGCGAATTCGTCAAACGGCTCTTTCGCGGCCCCATCGCGGCCCCGATTGCTTTTGCGTCTTGGTCTCGCGAATCTTCCAAACCATAAAGGCTATCTGGCATAGCGGCGGCTCACGGGACGTTTGCCGATTAATTGTGTTACGCATCTTGTATTCGTAACACACTATCCTTTACTATGTGTGCTACGAAATCGAATTCCGTAACACTAAGAGGGAAGGAAACGGAAATGGCGATACGCGAGCAGGACATTGCAATGTGCAAAAGGCGCGATTTTCTGAAACTGGCCGCGTGCGGCGCTGCCGTCGCATCGTTTGGCGGTGTGCTCACGGCATGCGCGGGCGGGTCTTCGACGGAGGGAGGCGAAGGCGCTGCGGCTACCGACCAGGTTATCGTTGCCATGAATACCGGCAGCGAGCCCGCCGCTGGTTTCGACCCGTTGCGCGCGTGGGGTTGCGGCGAGCATGTCCATGAGCCCCTCATTCAGTCGACGCTTATTACGACCAACGAGAACCTGGAGTTCCAAAACGACCTCGCGACCGATTATTTCTGCTCGGATGATGGCCTTACCTGGACGTTCGCCATTCGCGACGACGTGAAGTTCACCAATGGCGATTCGCTCACCGCATCTGACGTCGCCTTCACCATCAACGGCGTCATTAAGGGAGAAGCTTCCGAGGCCGACCTCTCGATGGTGCGCGAGGCCGTGGCCATCGACGCCACGCACGTTGAACTGCATTTGACCAAGCCTTACAACATGCTCCTGTATACGCTTGCCGTGTTGGGCATCGTTCCCGAGAAGGCATATGGCGACGATTACGGCGCCAACCCCATTGGATCGGGCCGCTACATGCTTGAGCAGTGGGACAAAGGCCAGCAGGTTATTTTGAAGGCGAACCCCGATTACTATGGCGAAGAGCCGAAGATGAAGCGCGTCGTGGTCGCGTTCATGGAGGAAGATGCAGCCCTCGCTGCTGCCCGTGCCGGTCAGGTCGACATCGCGTTTACCGCCGCTGTGTATTCTGACCAGGAAGTTGCCGACTATGAGCTGCTCGCATGCGAGACGGTTGACTCTCGCGGCATTTCCCTTCCCACGCCGCAACCGGGCGGTACCAAAGAAGGCGACGGCGGCGTTGAATATCCTGTAGGCAACGCGGTGACGAGCGATATCGCCGTGCGTCGCGCCATCAACTATGGCGTAAACCGCGAGACCATGATCAAAAACGTCATCAATGGCTACGGAACGCCTGCGTACAGCGTGTGCGATAAGTCGCCGTGGGGTTCTCCCGATATGAAGGTCGAGACCGACGTGGCTTACGCCAAGCAGCTTCTTGATGAGGCTGGCTGGGCTGCCGGCGCCGATGGCATTCGCGAAAAGGACGACGTGCGCGCTGCATTCGATCTGTATTACGCCAGCAACGATTCGGTGCGCCAGGCGCTTTCGGCGGAATTCGCGAACCAGATGAAAGAGCTCGGCATCGAAGTCTTTATTAAGGGCGCGAGCTGGGACGATATTTATCCGCATCAGTACAGCGATCCCATTCTGTGGGGTTGGGGCTCCAATGCTCCCGTTGAGACATACGAGCTTAACTATTCCACTGGCTGGGGCAACTATGCATGCTATGAAAACGAGAACGTCGACTCGTATCTCGACGAGGCTCTCGCAGTGCCGCATGTGGAAGATTCCTACGAGCTTTTCCAGAAGGCCCAGTGGGATGAAGCGACCCAGCAGGGCGTTGCGCCGCAGGGCGCCGCGACGTGGGTTTGGCTTGCGAACGTGGACCACTTGTACTTCAAGCGTGTTAACCTTAACGTCGCCAAACAGAAGCCCCATCCGCATGGCCATGGCTGGAGCTTGGTAAATAATGTCGATGCGTGGAGCTGGTCGTAATTTCGTGGTTCGTTATGCACTAGAACAGATCGTTCGTTTCGCTGCGCTCATGTTCGCGGTGAGCTTCGTCGTGTTCGCGCTCGTGTCGGCTTCGCCCATCGATCCCGTTCAAATGAACGTAGGCCAGGCGGCCTATATGACGATGAGCGAAGCCAAGCGGGCGCAGCTCGCCCAATATTGGGGCGTGGGCACGCCGCTGCTTGAGCGCTACGCGAGTTGGCTTGCTTCCGTTTTGCGGGGAGACTGGGGCACTTCGCTGCGCTTCAACGCCCCTGTGATGGAAGTGCTGGCCAACCGTGCAGCGAACTCGTTGGCGCTTTTGGGCATTGCGTGGGCCGCAAGCGGCGTGCTCGGCCTGCTGCTCGGCGTGATCGCGGGCACCAATCGCGATCGGTGGCCCGATCGATTGGTAAAAGGCTATTGCTTCGTGCTTGCCGCGACGCCGACGTTTTGGCTGGGGCTTGTGGCCCTCATGGTGTTTTCGGTATGGCTGGGCTGGTTCCCGCTGGGCTTTTCGGTGCCGCTCGGGAAATCTGCGGCCGATGTGACGCTGCTCGACACTGCCCACCATATCGTGCTGCCCGCGATTGTGCTTTCGTTCGTGGGCGTGGCGAACATCGCGCTGCATACGCGCGAGAAGCTCGTCGATATTCTTGAATCCGATTATGTTAAGTTTGCCCGCGCTCGCGGTTTGTCTACGTGGCAAATCGTACGCCGCCACGGCATGCGCAATTTGTTGTTGCCGGCGATGACGTTGCAATTCGCCTCTATCTCGGAGATTTTCGGCGGTTCGGTTCTTGTCGAGCAGGTTTTTTCATATCCCGGTTTGGGTCAGGCGGCGATTACGGCTGGCCTCGGCGGAGATGCGCCCCTTCTGGCGGGCATCGCCGTGGTTTCGGCCATGCTTGTGTTCGGCGGAAACCTGATTGCGAATATTCTTTACGGGGTGGTTGACCCGCGTATTCGTCGTGGGCAAATGCGCGAACGCGCAGACTGGCCTCGCATTGCGCGCGAAGGTCACGATTCGGCCCAGGCAGAAGAAGCGCGGGCGCCTATGCCGGCGATGGTTGGCGCGGGCATGGGTGAGGTGCCGAGCGCTGGCACCCTGCCGAACGTGCGCCGCTCGGTGGCGCAGGCGTCGAGCGCGGTTCGCGAATCGTTGCAGCTGGGCACATTGCTGCATGCGCCTCGTCGACGAGGCGCCAATCGCGTCGCGACGCTTGCCAAGTTCGTGGTTGCCGCGATTTTGCTCGTGTTCGTGGTTATCGCGGGTACGGCGCTTTCCGATACGGCGACCACGACCGATTTTTCGCTGAAGTCGCTCGCGCCCTGCCTTGCCCATCCGTTTGGTACCGATTGGATGGGCCGCGATATGCTCGCGCGCACGCTTTCGGGCCTTTCGACGAGCGTCATGCTGGGCTTGGTCGCCGCATGCGTGTCATCGGTTATCGCAGTGATTCTTGGCGCGGCTGCGGCGCTTGGCGGTCCGAGGGTCGACGCCGTGGTCAGCTGGCTCATTGACCTCATGATGGGCGTGCCCCATATTGTTTTGCTTGTACTTATCTCCTATGCGCTCGGCAAGGGCTTTTGGGGCGTTGCCGTGGGCGTGGCAATTACGCACTGGCCGAACCTCGCCCGCGTTGTTCGCGCCGAAATTTTGCAATGCAAGCAGTCCGACTTCGTGATGACGGCGCGCCGTATGGGAAAGAGCTCTGCGTATATCGCCATCCATCATATGGTTCCGTTCGTGTTGCCCCAATTTATCGTGGGCCTCGTGCTCATGTTTCCCCATGCGATTTTGCACGAGGCCTCGATCACGTTCCTCGGTTTCGGCCTTCCGCCCGAGATGCCTGCGATTGGCGTTATCCTGAGCGAAAGCATGGGGTATCTCACCACGGGCATGTGGTGGCTGGCGGTGTTTCCCGGCGTCGCGCTTGTTGCCGCGGTCATGCTGTTCGATGCCGCCGGGGAAAGCTTGCGTAAGCTGATCGACCCGCATACGAGCCAGGAATAGGTCGCGGGCTTGAGCATGGTGAAGTTGTTTCGACGAAGAGCGCGAATGGATTCAGGAGACGAATATGGAAAGCGAATACTTGCATGCTCATGAGGCGCATAAGCACGGCGACGTCTCTATGCACCATCACCACTCCCATGCAACGTCGTCGCACCATGCGCATGGGCATCATTTGCTGCAAGTCGAAGACTTGTGCGTGTCGTTTTCCATGTACGACCCCGACGAAACACATTTTTTCCGCGCTCGCAAAAAAGATGTGAGCGTGATTTCCGACCTCTCGATTTCGGTGCATGCGGGCGAGATCATGGCGATCGTCGGCGCGAGCGGTTCGGGCAAGAGCCTTTTGGCCGACAGCGTTTTGGGTCTCTATGAACCCAATGCCATCGTTTCGGAGACGATCTGGTTCGACGGCGTTCGCCAAGATGCCGCGTCGCTCGCGCAGCTGCGCGGACGTGAGATTGCGTTCGTTCCGCAGAGCGTCGCCAACCTCGATCCCCTTATGAAGGTGGGCCGACAGGTTCGCGGCGTCGCTCGCGATGCGGCCGATGCCGAGCGTCGCACCGAGCGCCAGCGCGCGCTGTTCGAGCATTACGGGCTTGCCCCCGAAGTTGAGGACATGTATCCGTTTGAATTGTCGGGCGGCATGGCCCGCCGCGTGCTTTTGGCGAGCGCCCTGGTCGAAAGTCCGCGTCTTATTGTGGCCGATGAGCCGACGCCTGGCCTCGATTTGGATTTGGCGGTGCGCGCCCTCGACGATCTTCGCGCATTCGCCGATGCGGGTGGCGGCGTGCTGCTTATCACGCACGACATCGAGCTCGCATTGCGCGTGGCCGACCGTATCGCCGTATTCAAAGACGGAACGGTCATAGAAGAAACCGCCGTCGAAAGCTTCAACGACCCGAGCCAGTTGCGCCACCCGTTTTCGCGCGAACTGTGGCGCGCGCTTCCTGGCAATGGATTTTCGGTGCCCGAGGAAGCGATTGGGTAGGCGGCCTTTGGGCGATGCGCGTTTGAACGCACGGCGTGCGGCGCCATGGTTTGGCGATGGCTGGCTCGCTGCGTTTGTCGATAATGCCGCGCATGGCGAAGCAATGCGTAGGCGAGGTTGGTATGCGGAAGGGAATGCAAAAGATGCTCGAGGCGAAGGACATTTCGTTTGCGTATAGCGGAGGACGCGTGCTCTATGACGGCCTTTCGCTTCAAATCGCGCCCGGCGAACGAGTCGCTCTGTGCGCGCCTTCGGGCTTCGGAAAAACGACGCTATGCCGTATTCTTGCTGGCTACCTGAAGCCTACGGCAGGCAGCGTGATGGTGGACGGCTCTCCGTTGCCGTTGCGGGGAATGTGCCCCGTCCAGCTTATTGGCCAGCATCCCGAGAATATGGTCGATCCGCGTCAGACCATGGATAGCATGCTGGCGGAGGCGGGCGATACGCCAAGCGAGCTTCTTTCGGGGCTCGGCATTCGTCCCGAATGGCGTCGCCGCCACGCCCACGAGCTTTCGGGTGGAGAGTTGCAGCGCTTCTGCATCGCGCGTGCGCTGGCGTGCGCTCCGCGCTATCTTGTCGCTGACGAAAGCACAGCTATGTTCGATGCGGTTACGCAGGCGAGGGTCTGGCGCTTCCTCATGCGATGGTGCGAGAAAAACGGTGTGGGTCTCGTGTTCGTTTCCCATTCGCCGGAGCTTATAGACCATGTAGCGACGCGTACGATTATGCTCGGCGCGCGATAGCCTATTGAGCGTTTTGGGTCATGGCGGCGTGCTCCTTGGCGATTTCTGCCATGAGCACGTGCATCGGCCAGAGGCGATTGTGAGCAGTGACCTGCGCTTTGTGGGCGATACTCACGTTCGCTTCGCGCATGGCGGCGAGCATCTCGTTGAGCAGTGCGTTTGGCATGGGACATACCAGCATGAATTCGTCTTGTGGCGCCTGGCCTTCAAAGGCGTTGTGCGCGGGCCTCATGCCGGGCATGCCGGCTACGGCCCCAACGGGGTTGCCCAGGTGCTCGGGCGCGATAGTGCGCACGCGAATTCCTAGGTCGCGTAGAACGGCGCGAACGGCATCGCCGCGGGGAGTTCCTTCGTCAAGGCCATAAAGCGCGACCATGGGTTCTTGTTTTTGAGCGTTGCGCGCTTTTGCGCCCGATCCTTTTTTCGCCACGGTTTCCTCCTGCTTTCCTTATTGAAAACGCCCCGCATTCGAGCGATGCAACGAATGCGGGGCGTTGTGTTCGATTGCCTTGCGACGCGCTTCGGGCTTAGCCGAAGTAGCGGTCGAGCAAGCCCTTCAGGGCGCGGCCGTGACGAGCCTCGTCGCGGGCCATTTCGTGCACGGTATCGTGAATGGCGTCGAGGCCGTTCTTCTTTGCGCAGGTGGCGAGCTCGGTCTTGCCGTTGCATGCGCCGAATTCGCACTCAACACGCCATGCGAGGTTCTCTTTCGTCGAGGCCTTCATGTTGGGCTCGAGCTCTTCGCCGAGCAGTTCTGCGAACTTCGCGGCGTGCTCCGCCTCTTCAAAGGCGGCCTTTTCCCAGTACAGACCAATCTCGGGATAGCCCTCGCGGTGTGCGATGCGAGCCATGCACAGGTACATGCCCACCTCGGAGCACTCGCCGTTGAAATTGGCCTTCAGCTGATCGAGGATGAACTTCTTGTCCTCGTCGGAGATGGCCTCGTTGTCCTTCACGGTTTTGGCGTAGATGCCATATTCGTGCTCAGCGGCGAGCGTCTGCTCACCTTCGAGCTTCTTGAACGCGCTTGCCGGAGCGTGGCATACGGGGCATTCCGCGGGAGGCTCGGCGCCTTCGTAGATGTAACCGCATACGCTGCAGACCCATTTGGTTTCCATATTCATTACCCCTTTACTTTGTGGTTCCTGCGGCGTTGCCGCCGCGGCCTGTATATCTTCACTGCCGTGTTCATTTGCGTACACGGGCTCGAAATCTTCGGCGCCGTGTTTGCAAATTGGGCAGATGAAATCGGATGGAAGGTTTTCGCCTTCGTAGATGTAACCGCAAATCGTGCACTTCCATGCGACGATTTCGCCAGCATTGGCTGCCGTGCGGGACGCACTCGCCGCAGCTCCCGTCTTTCTTGTGACGTTGCGGTAGTAGTCGTAGGTGATGGGCGCCTTATCGGAAAGGCGGCGCGCCTCGACGACTTCGCCCACATACATCACATGGCTTCCCATATCGATGCTCTCGACGACGCTGCAATCGAAAAACGCGATGGCACTTTTCTCGAAAACGAGGCCGCTTTCGGTGCGCGATGGGTTCGCTCCGGGAATGGAAGCGTCATTGCTCGCGACGAATTTCTCGATGTCGTGCCCGCTTTTCATGCCGAAATGCTCGAAATACTCAAGCGGCGTGGATTCGTCGAGCACCGAGACGCAGAATCGATCTGAAGCGGCGATCGTCTCTTGCGTGCACGAGCCCTTGATGCATGCGACGCTCACCTGTCGGGGCTCCGATGCTGCCTGAATGGCGGTGTTCACGATGCAGGCATTGTCGCGGCCATCGGTTTGCGAAGCGAGCAAGAACAGCCCATAGCTGAAGGCGTGAAACGCCTTGGTGTCAACGGAATCGCTCATTATTCCTGCCTTTCTTGGGCGCATGCGGAGCATAATCCGCAGAAGAGCAGTTCGTAGCCCGTGATGGTGAAACCGGGCGCGGTTGCCTTGCCCAATGACTCTGTGACGCTGCTTGGCAAGTCAACCTCGACGTCGTCGACGCGGCCGCATTTCGCGCATACCACGTGGTAGTGGGGGCGCAGGGTGTCGTCGAAGTGATCGGCGCCGCTGCTTACGCGCACTTTGAGCGCTTGGCCATTGTCGGACATTTTGTTGAGGTTGCGATATACCGTTGCCCTGCTGATGGAAGGGTATTCGTCCTTCATGGACTGATACACTTCGTCGGCGGTGGGGTGGCTGCCATGGAGTTTGGCGAGTTGCCCCGCGATGATTTTTTGCTGAACGGTGTTGCGCTGCGCCATGGTGACCTCCTCTCGGTATGTCTAATACTATATGCCAATTGATATCAAATATCAATAAGAATTTTGCTTGATGTCGAAACCGCGCAGGAATGCAGGCTCGCAGGTCCCGTTTTTTGAAATGGGGTACTATCGATGCTTTCAAGTTACCTATGTATGGAGGAAGTCATGCGCACCGCCGCGTCTCGTTTGCCAAAGGGCTTTTCGCTTGAGGAGCGTCTTGCCGCATGCGCGAGCAATGTCGAATCGCACCCAAAAGATCGTGCGGGCCAGTGGCGCTCTTGGGCGCCCTTGGGCGAACGGCGCGGCGATCCCTATGCCGCTGTTGTGCTCGATTTGGGTTGCGGCAAGGGCGAATATACGGTCGAATGCGCCGCCGCGCGCCCCGATGTGTTGTTCGTGGGGCTCGACGTCGATGGCGTATGCGTGATGCGCGCGGCAGAACGCGCCATTGCGCAAGGCGTGTCGAACGCCGTGTTCGTGCTGCACGACGACTCCGATTTGTCGGAAACGTTTGGCGAGGGCGAACTTTCCGCGATGCTGCTGAATTTCCCCACGCCGTTCCCGAAAAAGAAGAAGGCGCACTACCGGCTCACGCATTTCGAGCGGCTTATGTCGTATCGTCCGCTGCTGGCGCTGGGCGCATTCGTTCGGTTGCGCACCGACAGCATGCCGCTGCGCGATTTCTCGCTTACCCAGCTCGAGATCGCGGGTTATGACGTGCAGTGGAAGACCGACGATGTGCGGGGGATGTTTCCCGATGAGCCGTGGAGCGGTTACGAGCATAAGCTCGTGGCGCAGGGCGCGCCCGTATGCGGGTTTGCGGCGGTGCCGGGACCTGCGCCGGAAAACCCCCAGCAAACCGCGCCGCTCTCGCTCGTGAGCTATCTGCCCGAAGATATCGAAGACCTCGCGTATGTTCCCCATGGCATGCAGGGGTGCGTCGAGAACATGAAGGGCCGACGCGCGAATCGCCGCGCGAAGGGCCTTTCGGAATGGACGCGTCCGATTATTTAGTGTGGTGGGCTCCTCATCGCATGGGCTTTTGTCGAGAATTGTGTGCTGCCGTTCTCGCGCTGGTATACTTTCCCTGCTAAAACGCAACCGATTCGAAGAAGGTTTTTATGACCGCGAAAGCGTTGATTCTTGCTGCGGGCGCTGGAACCCGCATGAAATCCGACAAGCCCAAGGTTGTCCATGAGGTGCTTGGCAAGCCGCTCGTGCGCTGGGTCGTCGACGCCGCCCATGACGCCGGCATCGAAGATGTGGTCACTGTGCTCGGACATATGTCCGAAAAGGTTGCTCCTTTTGTTGAGGGCGATACGAAAATCGCCATCCAAGCCCAGCAGCTTGGCACGGGCGATGCCGTGAACGCCGGCCGTGAGGCGTTTTCCCAGGCTGACGGCTCGATTGCCGAAGGCTCGCTCGTGGTTCTTTCGGGCGACTGCCCGCTTATCACCCCTGAAACCATTCAAGCCCTTGTCGCTAAGCGCGAAGAAACGGGCGCGGCCGTGGTCGTGCTCACCATGCATATGGACGACCCGTTTGGGTATGGCCGCATCGTTCGCGAGGGCGAGGCCGTCGTGCGCATCGTTGAGCAAAAAGACGCCACGCCCGAAGAGGCCGCTATCACGGAATGCAACTCGGGCTTCTACTGCTTCGATGCGCCGGCGCTTTTCGATGCGCTTTCGCGCGTTTCGAACGACAATGCCCAGGGCGAGTATTACCTTACCGACGTGCTCGAAATTTGCCGAAACGACGGCCGCGAGGTGCTCGCGCTTCAAACTGCCGACGCCGAAGAAGCCATGGGCGTGAACTCTCGCGTGCAGCTCGCCCAGGCCACGCATGCCATGCAGCATCGCATCAACAACCGTCACATGATGGCTGGCGTAACCATGTGGGATCCCGAAAGCACGTTCATCGGTCCCGATGTCGAAATTGCGCAAGACGTGGAGCTGTGGCCGCAAACGTACCTGCTTGGCACGACCAAGGTTGGCTCGCACAGCGTCATTGGCCCGAACACGCGCCTGACCGACACGCAGGTTGGCTGTGGCGCTCGCGTCGACGAAACGGTTGCCATCGAAGCGCGCATCGACGACGCTGCCGAATGCGGCCCTCGCGCGTACCTGCGCCCTGGTACCCACCTGTGCGAAGGCGCCAAGGCCGGCACGCATGTCGAAATCAAAAAGTCGACCATTGGCAAGGGCTCGAAGGTACCGCATCTTTCCTACATTGGCGACACCACGATGGGCGAGAACGTCAACATCGGCGCGGGTTCAATCACCTGCAATTACGACGGCGTGAACAAGAACCATACCGAAATCGGCGACAACGTGTTCGTGGGCAGCGACACCATGATGGTGGCTCCCGTGAATATTGGCGCGGGCGCGATCATCGGCGCCTCCTCGTGCATCACGCGCGACGTGGCCCCCGATGCGCTGGCGCTCGAGCGCGCCGAGCAGCGCGAAATCGAAGGCTGGGCCGCCAAGCATATGGCGAAGCTCAAGGCTAAGAAGGAAGCTGCGAAATAGACGTTTTTCCAATGGCGGCAGTTTTGACCAGTTCCCTCGCGTTTGTGGTCAAAACTCGCGCTATGTGCAACATTGAAGGCGGCCCTGGGCATCTGGGGCCGTCTTTTTTGCGCGAACTTCTGCAAAGCTGCGATTTTCCCAGCAAATTGCCAAGGGAAGCTTTTCCAGAGTGCAACCTAGGGCGGGGAACTTTTCCAATGGCGGCGATTTTGACCAGCATATGTGGCCAGCCTGGTCAAAACTCGCGCCATTGGAAAAACGCCTCTGCCCGGCTTCGCCTCCGGTCTCGCCTCCGGTCTCGCCTCCGGTCTCGCCTCTAGCCCCGTTTCCCTTCTTGTTTATCTGACTAGAATCTTTTGTGTTTGCGGTTTTAATCTCTGGGCGCCCTGGGTACAATCAAGAACAGCATGCATTGCGCCTGTGGAAGGGGCGCAGAATCGAAAAATTGCGAAGGAGCACGCGCATGACCGAGATGACAAAGAGCATGGCCGTCTTCACGGGTTCGGTAAACCCGAGTCTGGCCGATCAGGTTGCAACCGAGCTGGGTACCACGCTTGGCAACGTGAAGCTCGAGAAGTTTGCCAATGGCGAGATTTACGCTCGTTACCTCGATTCGGTGCGCGGCGCCGATGTCTTCATCATTCAGTCTATCGCTGGCGAGCACATCAATGATGCGCTCATGGAAATGCTCATCATGATCGATGCGGCCAAGCGCGCGAGCGCCCGCACCATTTCCGCCGTCGTCACGCACTACGGCTACTCCCGCCAGGAGCGCAAGGCCGCCCCGCGCGAGCCCATCACGGCAAAGCTCGTTGCCGACCTCATTACCGTCGCCGGTGCTGATGACATCATCACCATCGATTTGCATCAGGATGCAATCCAGGGCTTCTTCGACATTCCGGTGAACCATATGACCGCTATGCCGATTTTCGTGGATTACTTCAAGAACAAGGGCATCGACCCCGAGGAAATGTGCGTCGTGTCTCCCGATGTGGGTCGCGCGAAGGCCGCTAAGAAATTCCAGGGCCAGCTCGGCTGCGATATCGCGATCATGCACAAAGATCGCCCGAAGCACAACCAGGCTGAAATCACCGCGCTTATCGGCGACGTTACCGGTAAGGTCTGCATCCTGAACGACGACATGATCGACACGGGCGGATCGCTGGTCGCGGCGGCCGAAACCCTTATGTCCAAGGGCGCCAAGAAGGTGTACGCGTGCGCAACGCATGGCCTGTTCAGCGGCCCGGCATATGACCGCATCCAGAATTCCTGCATCGAGGAAGTCGTCGTGACCAACGCTGTCCCTGTGCCGCTCGATCGCCAAACCGGCAAGATTCGCGTGCTTTCGGTTGCTCCGCTTCTGGCTCGCACCATTCAGAGCGTGTACGGCAACGGCTCTGTGAGCAAGCTGTTCAACAAGTAGCGAGAAGCATTCATGCATATTATTTGCGGCCTGGGCAACCCAGGCGAAGAATACGAGCATACGCGACATAACGCCGGCTTCGATTCGGTCGACGCGTTGGCCGAAGAGCTGCGTGTGAGCTACTGGAAGAACGAGTGCGGCGCTCTTACGGCGAAAACGACGTACAAGGGCGAAGATTTGCTTCTGGTAAAGCCCCAGGGCTTCATGAATACCTCGGGCGGCCCTTTGAAGAAGGTGTGCCAGGCGTATAGCGCCACGGCTGATGACGTTATCGTGATTCATGACGAGCTCGATATCGACCCGGGCACGATTCGCGTGAAGCACGGCGGCGGCCTTGCGGGCCACAATGGCTTAAAGTCGATCGCCGATAAGCTGCAGACGAAAGACTGGACGCGTATTCGCGTGGGCATTGGACGCCCGCCGGGGCGCATGCCGGTGGTCGATTGGGTGCTCGGCCGTCCCAAGAAGGACGGGTGGGGCGATTTCGTGCAGGGCACGCACCTCGCGAGCGAGGCGGCGCTGTTCTATCTCGAGAGCGGCCTGGAGAAAACCCAGCAGCGATTCAACTAATGCAAAAAAAGGACGGCTCGATGCCGTCCTTTTTATTTGCCGGTGAAATCGCGGCCGTTTTCTTGCTGGGCGCTTTCTGCGTTGCGTTTTTCTTTTCGGAATAAGACGGCACGTATCGTTTGGTTTTTGAACGAGACATTCTGCGGGCGCATCGCCGCCGCCATGTGCCGTCAAGTGTGCGACAATGTTCGATGGAAAAGAAACTACGCGAAAGCAGCGTGCACATTATGACAGCCCAATTCAAGCTCATGCCGGCAGACCCGGCGCTTGTATCGTTTATTCAGCAGGAACTTGGCCTGCCGCATTTTGCGGCGCGAACCATGGTCGCCCATGGCGTGAATTCGCTCGAAGAGGCGCGCGCGTTCCTTGCGCCCGATATCGAGCGTGATTGGCTCAATCCCTACACGATTCCGCAGCTTGGTGCGGCGGTCGATCGTCTGGAGCGTGCGGTGCGCGACGACGAACGCATTGTGGTATTCGGCGATTTCGACCTCGATGGCATCTCTGCCACTACGGTGCTCACGCGTGGCCTGCAATTTCTCGGCGCCAATGCCGCGCCCCTCATTCCGAAGCGTTTTGAAGAAGGCTACGGCATAACGCCACCTGCTTTCGAGCGCGCGAAGGCGTTCAAACCCGATTTGATCGTGACAGTCGACTGCGGCATTGCCAGCGGGGATATCGCTCCAACGGTTTTGGCCGAAGGCATCGACTTGGTGGTGACCGACCACCACGAGCCGGGCGATTTGGTTCCTGAAGGCGTTGTGGTATGCGATCCGAAGTGCGACCCGGAATGCGAAAGCGGCATTTTGGCTGGTGTGGGCGTTGCGCTGAAGATCATCCAGGCTCTGGGCGCCCGCTTTGGAAAGCCCCATCTGTGGCGCGAATACACCGATTTCGCGACTTTGGGAACCATCGCCGACCTTATGCCCGTGCGCGATGAGAACCGCGCGCTCGTCGCCGATGGCCTGGAACGCATGAACAAATATCCTCGCCCGTGCATTCAGGCGCTCATTGACGTGTGCCATGCGGGCGACAAACAAATTACCTCGACGGGGCTGTCGTTTTCGCTTATTCCGCGCTTGAACGCCGCGGGCCGCATGGGCGATGCCGATTTGGCGCTCGATTTGCTGATGGCCGACGATTTCGAAGAGGCGCAGGGCCTTGCCGCCGAACTCGATAAGGTAAACGACAAACGCCGCCGCGTCGAGCAAAACCTTGCGCAATGCGCCGAAGAGGCGGCTGCGAAAATCTACCATGGCCAGCGCGCGCTCGTGGTTGGCGGCGAGGGCTGGCACGAGGGCGTGAAGGGCATTGTCGCCTCGCGTTTGGTGAATGAATACGGCGTGCCGACGATTCTGTTCACCATCGATGGCGACGAAGCACGCGGCTCGGGTCGAAGCGTAGGCAGCGTGAATTTGTTCAAGGCCATAGAGTCGTGCTCCGATTTGCTCACCCGCTTTGGCGGCCACGGCGGCGCTGTGGGCATTACGCTTCCCACGGCGAAGCTCGATGAATTCTCGCACCGTTTGTGCGAATACATGGATACGCTTCCCGAAGACAGCTTCCATCCCCAAATTGAGGTCGAGGCGCAGGTCGGGCTGGGGGAGCTTACGCTGCAGAACGTCCAGGCGCTCTCTCGTTTGGCGCCTTTCGGCCGCACGAATCCCACGCCGCGTTTTTTGGCGCGCAACGTGCGCCTGCTTTCCCGTCATGCCGTGGGCGTTGAGAAAAACCATCTGTCGTGCCAAATGGTCGATGGCGCAGCCAAGGTTGGCGCCATCATGTTCCACTGCGGCAAAATCGAATCGCTCATGTCGTGCAATACCGTGGTCGATGCGGCGTTTCAGGTGCAGATTGACGAATGGAAGGGCCGCCGTTCGGTGAAATGCCTGCTCGACGAGGTTGAGCCCGCCACGCCGTGCCCCGGCTTGCGCGCGTGCTTGCCGACTGAAGACCTCGATTTCGTGGGCGAACTTTATGAAGACACCGGCATTTTGCCCAGCTGCGACGACGAAGCGAAGCGCATTGCCGAAGAGCGCCGTGAACAATGGCGCGAGTTTGCGTCGGAGAACCCCGACGGCTTGACCGATGCCTTGGTCGCGCACGCGATAGGCGACGCTTCGAACCTGCATGACGCGCAGAGGCGAGCGCTCGATATGCTCGCGCGGGGCGAAAGCACGTTCGTGGTCATGGGCACGGGGCGCGGCAAGTCGCTCATATTCCAGATTCACGCTGCACGCGAAGCGCTGCTCAATGGCGGGGCGAGCGTGTTCGTGTACCCATTGCGCGCGCTTATCGCCGACCAGGCGTGCCATGCGGCGTGCTTGTTCGAAAGCTTCGGGCTGTCTGCCGCGAGCCTTACGGGCGAAAGCTCTTCCGATGAGCGTGCGGAAGTGTACGCAGGCTTGGCGTCGGGCGCCATCGACGTGGTGCTCACCACGCCCGAATACCTCGCCTTCCATGCGGACGAGATTGCGTCATGCGGTCGCGTGCGATTCCTCGCGGTCGATGAGGCGCATCATTTAGCCGACGGCGGCGGCCGTCGCCGCGATGCATACGCCCAGCTGGGCGAACTTGCGCGGCGCCTGGGGGTGAAAACGGTGCTCGCCGCTACGGCAACGGCATCGTCGCAGGTGGCGACTCAGGTTCGTGAAGGCTTAGGGGTGCAGGGCTTCGTGGGCGATGCCCATGTGCGCGATAATTTGCTGCTCGATGACCATCGCAATGCGCGCGACAAAGAAACGTATTTGACGAATATCGTCGCGACGGGCGAGAAGACTATCGTGTATGTGAACTCGCGCACCATGTCGGTCGATATCGCGCGCGTGCTTCGTGCGCTCGCGCCTCATGTCGCCATGCAGATCGGCTTCTACAACGCTGGCCTTTCGCGTGAAGAGCGCGCCCGCATCGAAAAGCTGTTCCGCGACGACGTGCTCCGCGTGCTCGTGTGCACGTCGGCGTTCGGCGAGGGCGTCAATATTCCCGACGTGCGCCATGTGGTGCTGTACGCAATGCCGTTCTCCGATGCCGAATTCAATCAGATGAGCGGCCGCGCCGGTCGCGATGGCAAACCTGCCACCATCCATCTCGCGTTCGGCAAGCGCGACGTGTACTACAACGATCGCATTCTGGCCCAGTTCGCTCCCGACCACGATCGCATGGGGCTTATCTACCGCGGCCTTCGCGCCTTTTCGCGTCAGGCTGCGGGGGGCAACGGCAATGGCGCGGCTGGCGAATCGGGCTTTTTCACCCTGTCGAACGAAGACCTCATTGCCGCCTGCCCGCCGACCGACATGCGCTTTACGCTCATGCCCGGCGCGGCATCGTTCGCGCTCTCGGCGTTTTCCGAGCTTGGGCTGGTTGATGTGCGAACCGAATGCTCGCACGACGGCTCCTCGGTTCGCCAGGTTCGCCTTCGCGAGGTGCAAGGCAAGGTGAACCTCGACGACAGCGTGCTGTATTGCGAGGGTCGCGCCGAGGCGGAGGAATTCGAGCGATTCTCCGATTGGATTTTGAACGCCACGCCCGAAGAACTGCGTGCGCGTATTGTTCGTCCCATCATGCCCGATGGAAATAGCGAGGAAGGGAATGGCTATGACCGATGAAGCCACCGAGCGTCAAACGGCGCTTCCCATAGAACCCGAATTGGCCGAGGCCATTGGCGCGCTTTCCGCCGACGCATTTGAAGGGGGCATCGCGCCTTCGCCCGAGGCGGGCGCTACGGTAACGCCCGAGTCGCGTTTCGCGTTGCTCGTGGAGAAAACGAGCTATCTCGATGATGCCGCGGCCGAAAAACTCAAGCGCGCCTACGAATACGCAAGTGCGGCACACAAGGGCGTGAAGCGCAAGAGCGGCGAGCCCTACATCATCCATCCTATCGAGGTCGCGCTCATCCTGTCTGATTTGCGCATGGACGTCGACACGCTATGCGCCGCTCTTCTTCACGACACGATTGAAGACACCGACACCACGGCCGCAGCGCTTGAAGAGCAGTTCGGCGTGCAGGTGTCCCAGCTTGTGCAGGGAGTCACCAAAATCACGCGCATCGAAGTCGAAAGCCTCACCGACGAGCAGGCGGCGACTATGCGCAAGATGTTCGTTGCCATGAGCAAAGACATTCGCGTGATCGTTATCAAACTCGCCGACCGTCTGCACAATATGCGCACCTTGAGCGCGCTGAAGGAAGACCGCCGCATCTTCAAGTCGCGCGAGACGCTCGAGATTTATGCGCCTATCGCGCACCGCTTGGGCATCGGCTCCATTAAGTGGGAGCTTGAAGACCTCGCGTTTTATTACCTCGAGCCTGCGAAGTTCAAGCAAATCAGCCGCCTGGTCGCCGAAAGCCGCAACGAACGCGAGACGTATTTGGCTTCCGTTATCGAAACGCTCAATACCGAGCTGGCGCGCGTGGGCATCGTCGACGCGCATATTGCCGGCCGCCCGAAGCACTTGTATTCCATCTATCAGAAGATGACGAAGCGCGGCAAGGGCTTCTCCGAGATCTACGACCTCATCGCGGTGCGCGTTATCGTGAAAACGGTGGGCGACTGCTACTCGGTTTTGGGCGCCGTGCATACGCTGTGGCACCCCATGCCGGGCCGCTTCAAAGACTATATCGCCATGCCGAAGCTCAATATGTACCAGAGCCTGCATACCACGGTCATCGGCCCCGCCGCTCGTCCACTCGAAGTGCAAATTCGTACTGAAGAAATGCACCGCATGAGCGAATACGGCGTCGCCGCGCACTGGCGCTATAAGGAAAAAGGCTCGAAGGCCGATGCCGCATTCGATCGCCAAATCGCCTGGTTGCGCCAGATGGTCGACTGGCAGGAAGAGACGAAAGACTCGCGCGAATTCCTCAACGAGCTCAAGGTTGACCTTGCGCCTACCGAGGTGTTCGTATTCACGCCGGCGGGCGAAGTCATGAGCCTGCGCGCGGGCTCGACGCCGGTCGATTTCGCGTATTCCGTGCACACCGAGGTGGGCAATCACTGCGTCGGCGCGAAGGTGAATGGTTCCATCGTGCCGCTTTCCTATGAGCTGCAAACGGGCGATCGCGTTGAGATTCTCACGCAGAAAAGCGCCACGCCGAGCCGCGACTGGCTGAAGATGGTGAAAACGCCGAGCGCGCGAAGCAAGCTGCGCCAGTATTTCTCGAAGGTGAGCCGAAGCGACGACATGATCGTCGGTCGCGAAAAGCTTGCCCGCGAAATGAAGAAGCACGGCCTGGGCCTGGGCTCCACTGCGAGCATTCGTGCGCAGAAGCAGGTGTGCGAAACGCTCGGCTACAAAGACATCGACGACATGATGGTGGCGATAGGCGCGGGCAAGGAAACCGTGCTGCATATCACGAATCGCCTCGTGAAGATATTGATGCCCGAGGTGGAGGAAGAATCGCATCCCGAACTCGCGATGCTTCCCAATGGCGCCATGCCGCCCATGATCACCACGGTGCGCCGCCAGCCGAAACGTCGCGCCCACGCTTCGAACGGCGTGGTCGTCGAGGGCATCGACAGCGCTCCGGTGCGCCTGTCGAAATGCTGCAACCCCGTTCCGGGCGATGACATCATTGGCTTCATCACGCGCGGCCGCGGCGTATCGGTGCATCGAGCCGACTGCCCGAACGCGACCGACCTCATGCGCGACCCGGGCCGCCTTATCAAAGTGGCGTGGGAAGATACGGCCGAAACAACGGCTTCGTATCAAATCGAAGTGTTCATTGAAGCGCTCGATCGCATGAACCTGCTGCGTGATATCATCAACACGCTCAGCGATACAGGGGTCAATGTGCTCGCTTCGAACACGGTGAGCCATTCCGATGGCATCGTGGAAATGAGGTATCTGTTCCAGGTGTCGCAAATCTCGAACATCGAGTACATTTTGGGTGAACTTCGAAAGATTGACGGCGTGTTCGACGCGCGTCGTATGCTGCCGGGCGATTCGGCCCACAGGCGCAAGTAGAAAGGTATGCGCATGCGTGCAAATTGCAAACGCCAAGTGACCATCGACGACGGCTGCGTGCCCGTTACGGTGCTCGTCATTGGCATGATGGACAACAATTGCTTCATCGTGGCCGACGGCCGCGAGCAGGGCGCGCCAGCTATGGTTATCGACCCTGCCGGCGATGCCGAGGCCATTCAGAAGGCCCTTGGCTGGTTCAAGCTCGAGACCATCGTGTGCACCCACGACCATAACGACCATCTGGTTGCCTTGCCTGAGCTGGCGGCGGCCACCGGCGCAAAGGTTGTTTCCAGCAACGCCGATAGCCGCATTATTGAAAAAGGCCAGCCAGGCTATTTCGGCGACTGGGATGCCGTGGCGCCCGTGCATGTCGACCGCAAGGTCAACGACGGCGACACGATCAAGCTCGGTTCGCTTGAGTTCAAGGTCATGCTTACCCCCGGCCACACGAAGGGCGGCATCTGCCTCTACCTTCCTGGCTTTGACGGCAAGCCTGGCGTGGTGTTCACGGGCGATACGCTGTTCCGCGGCGCAACGGGCCGCGTCGATTTCGAGGGCGGCAATGCGATCGAGATGCGTGCGAGCCTGAAGAAACTCGGCAAACTTCCCGATTCGACTATCGTGTTCCCAGGCCACGAAGGCCTTACGACCATTGGCATCGAACGTCATCGCGTTATCGAGGCGTTTTAAGGCATTGACTCTTTTCGCGTGAGAGGGCGAACATGGCAAAGCACAAGAATGGTAAGAAGCTCGATTATTTCGAGGCATTCGAAAAGCAGGCGGAGCTTGCGATTGCTGAGGCAAAGCTGCTCGTAGAGGTCATCGAAAACTACAAGGGCCCCGACAGCCTCGATGATTACATCGAGCGTGCGCACGAGATCGAGCACGCAGGCGATAAGCTCGTGCATTCGGTGTTTGACGCGGTCACGGTCGATTTCGTGACGCCCATCGATCGCGAAGACATCATTTCGCTCACGCAGAAGCTTGACGACGTGCTCGATTACATGGAGGGCACGGTACAGCGCTTCTATATGCTCGACGTGAAGGAAATGCATCCCAAGGCGGGCGAATTCGCGGAACTGCTGCTGAAGAGCTGCGAAAAGCTCGGCAAGGCGTTGGAAGATTTCGACGAGTTCAAGAATTCGAAGAAGATCAACAAGCTCATCATCGATGTGGGATCGGTCGAGGAAGAGGCCGACGAGCTGTTCTTCCATACCCTGCGTGAGCTGTATTCGCACGGCGAGGAAAATCCGTTGTATGTGTTCGTGTGGGATAAGCTGTTCCAGCGCCTCGAGAACACGGCAGACGCTTGCGAACAGGCTGCCGACACCATGGGCACCATCATCATGAAGAACTGCTAGTCTCGCCATTTTTCCGACTGGCGAAATTGCCGATATTGAAAAGCCCCTGGCTGATGCCAGGGGCTTTTTTGCTGCGAAATAAAAACCCTGCCCCCAGCCTAAGGATGAACCCACCTTCAATAGGTGGGTGCCCGCAACGAGGTTCAAAGCTTTCGTGCCAACAGGCGCGAATCCCTGTATCCCCGCGTAATCTAGGGCTCCCTGAAAAAATGCATCGGTCCATCGCAAATGACGGCTTTGGAAGCAGGGCCTGATTTGAGTATATCCGAGCATGGACGAAAGAAACCCCTTGAATTATTTTTCATTTCGGCATAGGGAGGCATGCCTCTTTGCAAAAGTGCGCGCTGGGCCGTTCCGTCATCTTCCTTTCGCGCTACGGCTGGGCAACGTTACCGCTCCCTTTCGCGCGGTTCTTCTTCCTGCGCTACAATGAACGGACGTTCGAAAATGAGGGAAGGGGTGCGCATGGCTCGCGCGAAAGACGTGGCGAAGCTGCTTCGCGGCGGCGTAAACGACAAAACTTCGCCGGCTCGTCTCGCCGAAATCATGAAGGCGCTGCGTCACGCGGAAATCGCGAAGGGCATTACGCCCGAAAAACTCGTAAGTTTGCTCGAGGAGCTCGGCCCCACGTTCATCAAACTGGGCCAGATTCTTTCGGCCCGGTCCGACATGCTTCCTCAGGAATACTGCAATGCGCTGCAAACCTTGCGTTCTTCCACCACGCCTGAGCCATTTTCGTTGGTGGAGCGTCGGTTGCGCGACCTTTACGACGGCGATTGGCACGATGTGTTCAGCGACATCGCCGCCGAGCCGCTTGGGTCGGCTTCCATCGCGCAGGTCTATAAGGCGACGCTTGCCGAAAGCGGCGAAACCGTGGCCATCAAAATCCGTCGCGACCACGTGCGCCAAGACATGGTGCGCGACATCGCTCTCATGCGTCGCGCGTCCGACCTGCTCAACCTCACTGGGTCTACGATGATTCAGGGCGTTGACATCAATGTGGTGATCGACGAGCTCGATCGCACCGTGCGCGAAGAAATCGATTTCAACGTGGAACGCGAAAATCTCGAGCGCCTCGGTCGGGGTCTCGCCACTGAGCCCGGCGTCACGTGCCCGAAGGCATATGGCGAATACTCCGACGAGACGGTGCTCGTTATGGAATTCGTCGATGGCCTCTCGCTCGAGCATGCCGATGAGCTTCGCGAAGCGGGCTACAATCTGCGCGAAATCGGCGACCGCATCGCGAATTCATTCATGCGGCAAATGGTCGAAAACGGCTTCTATCACGCCGATCCGCATTCGGCGAACTTCATTGTGCGACCGACGATTTCCGATGAAGAGCGCGCTGCGGGGAAGAAGGATCCAGGCGAGGTCGTGTGGATCGACTGCGGCATGATGGGCGAACTTTCGCCTTACGAACGCAGGCTGTTCTTCGAAATGATGAAGGCCATGATCGCGCAAGATAGCCACAGGCTCACGAATTTGTTCGTTGAGTGGGGGCGTGTGAAAGACGTGCCGGGCAAGAGCTTCGATTACGGCGCCCTTTTGCAAGATCTCAGCGCATTGGTCAACCGCTACAGCTCTGAAGACGCGCATTCGATGGACGTGGCGCAGCTGCTCAACGACATTATGGGCATCCTCGACCATGCGAACGTGATCATGCCCCAAAGTTTCGTGATGCTCGTGCGCGGTTTGGCGTCGCTGCAAGGCACGCTCATCTCGCTGTCGCCGGAAATCAGCATTCTGGCCGTGGTCGAGCGTTACGTGAAGAGCTACTTCGCGCGCAACTTCGACCTTATCGACGAGGCGGAAGACCGCGTGCTCACGTCGATGGCCGCGGCCGATAAGGCGTTGCATTTGCCCGAGCGCATCTCTAACGTGCTCGATATGACGGAAAAAGGACGCCTGCGCATCAAGTTCGACGTTGAGGCGCCGCGCCCCATGGAGAAAATCGGGCACATCATCGATCGCCTGAGCTTGTCCATGATTACGGCGGGCCTGTTCGTCGGATCGTCGCTGATTTATTCTGCAGGCATGGAGCCGAAGCTCTTCGGCGTGCCGGTGATTGGCTTTTTCGGCTTTATTGGCGCGGCGGTGCTGAGCGTGTATATCGTGGTGAAAATCCGAAAAGGGCAGTAGGGCTGGTTTTGCGCATGCTTGTGTTAAATGCTCGTAGCGTTTAACACCTGCTGCGCGCAGTTGCAATCGTGTTAAACGCTACGAGCATTTAACACGATTGGGACATTGGTGTTTCAAGGCGTATTGAAGCGATAGATGGGTGGAAGTTGGACACGCTGTTCACTGAAATAGAGAACGAGAAGAAATTCGCTGCTGCACCGCTTGCCGTGCGCATGCGCCCGCGCTCGCTCGATGAGCTTGCGGGGCAGGAAGACGCGGTGGGGCCGGGCAGTTGGCTCCATGCGGCAATCGAGGCCGATACGCTTTCGTCCATCATTTTGTACGGACCCGCAGGCACGGGCAAAACGAGCATCGCCCACATCATCGCTGAAACGACGCGCGCGACGTTTGTGGAAGTTTCTGCCATCGGCGGCACCGTCGCCGATTTGCGCCGCGAAATCGCGGCGGCGGAAAAGCGCCTGCTGGGCACGGGTGCCCGCACGATTCTGTTCGTGGACGAGATCCATCGCTTCAGCCGCAGCCAGCAAGACTCGCTTCTGCACGCTGTGGAAAATCGCACGGTAGTGCTCGTGGGCGCCACGACCGAAAACCCGTTTTTCGAAGTGAATTCTGCGCTCATCTCCCGTTCCCGCGTGATTGAGCTGCATTCGCTTTCCGATGCCGATATTGAATGCATCGTGCGCCGTGCGCTCGCCGACGAGAAGCGGGGCTTGGCCAGTTCGTGCTTCCTTACCGACGAAGCGCTGGCTTCTATCGTGAACTTGTCGGGCGGCGACGGACGCTCGGCGCTTACCACGCTTGAGCTGGCTGCAGGCTTGGCCAAAGAGAAGGGTGCGCGCGATGCGGCCGAGCCGCCGTTTACCATCGACGCCGATATGGTTGAACTCGCCACGCCGCATCGCGCGCTGCCGTACGACAAGAATAAAGACATGCACTACGACGTGATCAGCGCGTTTATCAAATCGATGCGCGGCAGCGACCCCGATGCGGCGCTGTATTGGCTCGCTCGTATGCTCGATGGCGGCGAAGACCCGAAATTCATCGCGCGCCGTATCTTCATTTTGGCAAGCGAAGACATCGGCAACGCCGATCCCCAGGCTTTGCTCATCGCCGAGGCGGCCTTTAAGGCTGTTGAAGTGATTGGCATGCCCGAATGCCGCATCAACTTGTCGCAGGCCGTGACGTATATGTGCTTGGCCCCCAAAAGCAATGCGGCCGAAGCGAGCATCGACGCCGCCCTTTCGGAAGTACGGCATGGGCCGAAACGCGATGTGCCGAGCTATTTGCGCGACCGTCATCGCCCTGGTTCGGAAAACTACGGTGAGTATAAATACCCGCACGATTATCCTGGCCATTGGGTTGAGCAGCGTTATTTGCCCGAAGGCCTTGAGCGTGGGTGCTTCTATCAACCGAGCGAGTCGGGCTGGGAGGCCTATCGGGTCGATGCCACATCGCGCGATCGGGCCACGCGGGCCGCAAGGCCGTCGAAGGGCGAGTAACAAGCGGGGTGTATGATTGGCTTTATCGGGTCTGCGCGGCGAGGGTACTCAAAGCGGCAATGGCGATTGGTCGCCTGCGTCTGTCGGCCCGGCAATCGTTGAACAACGCTCGATGCGCCTCGTTTGTCGGCGTGGACCCGTCGCCCCGTATTGCGCTGCCGGCGTCGGGCTCCTCTTTAACGTTGCGGAAACGCCACGCTTCGCCCATGCGCGCCTTGCCGCGTGCTGCTATTATTCAAGGAAATCAAACGGGCGCCATAGGGGCGCGATATCGAAGGGAAACGCCATGGACGCTGGATTCATCTCGGAAGTCATTCTTCCCGTAGTGTTTGCGATTGTCGGCATCGCGCTTATTTGGGCAATCGTCGAGCTCGTGCTGGTGCTGCGCCGCACGCGCAAAACGGTGGAAACGCTTGAGACGAGCGTGAAGCCGATTATCGACGATGCGCAAAAGGTCGCAGCCGATGCCAAGGAAATGACCGCTTCCATCAAGCCCGCGATCGATCGCGTCGATCCTCTGGTCGAGCGCGCTTCGCTGGCCGTTGATGCCGCGAATTTGGAAATCATGCGCCTCGACGGCATTCTGGAAAACGTCGATGCCATTACCGGTTCGGCGGCCTCTGCGACCGAGGCGGTCGACACCGTTGCGAATGCGCCGTTGAAAATCGTGAACGCTGCTTCCGAAAAGCTGCGCGAAGCCCTTTCGGGCAAGAAGGCGTCCGACGAGTCGGCCAAGCTTGCCGCCGCGGCCGAGGCTGCAGCTCCTGCTGAGTTCGCGGCTATCGAGGGCGACCAGGCGGCAACGTACGCGCCTGAAGCCCATGCCCCTGAAGCCGCTGCCGAAAAGCCCGCCTCAGAGCCTGAGCCGCACACTGCTGGCGGCTACTTCACCTATGGCGCATCGAAGGAGGACTAGTCGTTTTGACACGCTCCGCTGACAGCGGTGAGCAAGAGCCGCAGTTGAAAGCCGTACGCGAGAAAACCGCCGCCGAGCGCACCGATGATGCGCGCCGCCATTTCTTCCAGGTGTGGATGGTTATAGGCGTTGCGGCGCTCGTCTATATGCTTGGTTTTGTTCTCGACGTGTTGTCCCTGCCGGTGGCCATTCTAGTGTGGACGATTGTTTTCGTGCTCGTGCTTCGCTCGCCCGTCGATGCGCTTGAGCGCCGCGGCGTTCGTCGCGGCTTGGGAACGACCATTGCGTTTGTGGGGATGTTCGCGGTGTTCGCCGCGCTCATCGTGATTATGTTCTCGCCCATGTTCGGCGTGAACGACCAGTTCGCGAATATCTTTTCTGCGCTGCCCGTGTATGTTCAGGGGCTTATCGACTGGGCGAACTCGTTTTACGACAAGTATGCCTCGCTTCTGCAAGACGACACGGTGCGCAGCTGGATCGACGCGGGTTCGAAGTCGCTTGCCGATTGGGCGTCATCTGTCGCGAAGCAGTCTGCCAATGGCGTGGTGCTGTTTGGCACGGGCATCGCGAATGTCTTCATCGTTTTGGGCTTTGCGCTTGTGGTGGCGTTTTGGACGCTTATGGAATTGCCCGCGATCGATCGCGAGGTCGATCGACTCGTGCCCGAGAATCATAAAGAAGAGGCCGACATGCTGCGCATAGCCTTCACGCGCATCATGGGCGGCTATATTCGCGCCACCGTGCTGCAATGCTTCGTCATTGGCATGGCGTGTGGCATAGGGTTCGCGGTGCTGGGCGTGCCGAATGCCGCCGCGTTGGGCCTGATCACAGGCGTTTTGAATCTGATTCCCGTCGTGGGTCCCTGGATTGGCGGCGCGGTTGCGGCCGTGGTCGGCCTGTTCGTGAGCCCCATTACCGCCGTGCTCGCGCTCGTGCTCACCGTATGCGTGCAGCAATTCGTGTACACGTTCATAGGCCCCAAACTCATGCAGAATTCGGTTGACGTGCATCCGGCGATCGTGATTGTGGCGTTGCTTGTGGGCGGTGCCATTGGCCAGAGCATGGGCGGCCTTATGGGCAATATCGTTGGCATGCTCTTGTCGATCCCGTTCGCCGCCATCGCGAAAACGGTGTTCGTGTACTACTTCGAGAAGAACACGGGCAGGCAGATCGTTGCCGAAGACGGCGTGTTCTTCCGCGGCAACCCGTCGGTTCTCAATGGCGAAAATGGAGAACCCGATGCTATGGCCGATGCGATTTCTCCCACGCCGAGCAAGCCATTCGCGCCCTCTTCGCTTGTCGCGGCTTTGAATTCCCATAGCGAAAAGGGCGCCGACGCCGAAGATAAGGGCGGGGAATAGGCGAAAGCTGCCGTTTATCGGCTTCGCCTACCGGCTCGCCGCTTCGTTCGATAAGGCTATTCGCCTTCCTTGGCAGGCTGCTTTTGCTCTTCGGCGGCTTTCGGGTCTTGCACCGAAGGCAGCGCCATAAACTCGGCAAACAGCGTTTGGACCTTTTTCTCGGCACGGGCGAAGCTCGCGTATGTGCCGGCCTCTTCGCGCTCGGACTCGCCGCTTGCGTCGGTAATCAGGCGAATAGCCCACTCGAAACGCCCCGCATCGTTTTTGCGAATGAGCGCTTCGCAGTCGAAGCGGTAGCGGTACACGCCACAAAACCAGCTATTTTCGGCGATTTCATCCCAAGGGGTGTCGTCGAGCGGCTCGGGGGCAAGGGTTTCAACGTCGGTATCGGTCATGGTAATTCCGTTCTGCATTGATGAAGGTGCGCGTGGGCGCTTGAATAATCGCACCCCATGATAGAACATTTCGCGACGTATCGGCGCACAACGAATCGCGCAAAGCGCGCGGCGCGGCGATTTCGCGCATTTTCCAGGGCAATTCATAGAATTCTCGCGACGTGGCAAGGTCTGGCGTGACGCGGGCGCGCGCGTTGGCTATCATGGGCCAGCTGGAAATGATCGGGCCTTGGGCCCGCTAGTCCGAAATATGAGAGCGAGACCTGTCCAATGAAGTACATGACTACAGCGGAAATTCGCGAGAAGTACTTGAAGTTCTTCGAGGAGAAGGGCTGCAAACGCATGCCTTCTTCGTCGCTGATTCCCGACGATCCGAGCCTTTTGCTCACGAGCGCTGGCATGGTGCAGTTCAAGCCTTACTTCCTGCATCAAAAAGAACTCGACCCCCAATACATCGGCACCACGACGGTGCAGAAGTGCGTGCGCACCAACGACATCGACAATATTGGCGATGCGCGCCACCTTTCGTTCTTCGAAATGCTGGGCAACTTCAGCTTCGGCAAATACTTCAAGAGCGAGATGTGCGCTTGGGCGTACGAATTCTCGACTGAAGTGCTCGGCCTGCCGAAAGAAAAGCTGTACTTCACGGTGTTCGAAGACGACGACGAGACCATCGAGATTTGGAAGAACCTCGGCGTCGAAGACAGCCACATCTCTCGCTTGGGCGAAGACGACAACTTCTGGCGCGCCGGCCCCACCGGCCCGTGTGGCCCGTGCTCCGAGATTTACTTTGACCAGGGCCCCGAAGTCGGTTGCGGCAGCCCCGACTGCGCGCCCGGTTGCGATTGCGATCGCTTCCTCGAGTACTGGAACTGCGTGTTCACCCAGTTCGATGGCCAGGAAGACGGCACGCTTGCCCCGCTGCCTTCGAAGAACATCGATACCGGCATGGGCCTGGAGCGCATTGCGGCCATCATGCAGGGCGTCACGAACAACTACGACACCGACGTGTTGCGCAGCCTGATTGCTGTGGGTGAGCGCCTTTCCAGCAGGGAATACAAAACCGATGCCGCCGTCGACAAGTCGCTGCGCATCATCTCTGACCACAGCCGCTCTGTCACCTTCATGATTGCCGACGGCATTCTTCCCTCCAACGAGGGCCGCGGCTACGTGCTGCGCCGTTTGCTGCGCCGCGCCATCCAGAAGGCGCACACGGTGGGCATCGAGGGCCCGTTCCTCAACGAGTACGTCGATGAAATCGTGAAGCTTATGGGCGACGTGTACCCCGAAATCGTCGATAACCGCGAGCTCATTCGCCGCGTCATTCTTTCCGAAGAGGAGCGCTTCGGCGCGACCCTTCGCCAGGGCCAGGTGTATTTGGCTGAGGCGTTCGAGAAGCTCGAGGACGATACGCTTTCCGGCGAGCAGGCGTTTACCCTGCACGACACCTACGGTTTCCCCGTTGAGGTTACCGAGGAAATGTGCGCCGATCGCGGCGTGAAGGTCGACATGGAGGGCTTTGAGCGCTGCATGGAAGCCCAGCGTGAGCGCGCTCGCGCGGCAAACGTGAAAGACGCGGAAGCCGCATGGAGCACGTACGGCGGCGTGCATGCCGACATTCTCAAAGAAGTTGGCGCTACCGAATTCGTGGGCTACGACCGCATGAGCGCAAGCTCGGGCGTTCGCGCGCTCATCAAGGAAGGCCAGCGCGTCGACTCCATCGCCGCGGGCGACACCGCCGAAATTGTGCTGGGCCTGACTCCGTTCTACGCCGAAATGGGTGGCGAAGTGGGCGACACCGGCGTTATCGAAGGCGAAGGCTTCAAGGCTGAAGTCGTCGATACCAAGGCTCCCGAGAAGGGTCTCACCTGCCACAACGTGAAAGTCGTCGAAGGCGAGCTTCACGTGGGCGACACCGTTCGCGCGGTTGTCGACGAGCTTCGCCGCAAGCGCATTTCGCGCAACCATACCTGCACGCATTTGCTCCATGCGGCGCTGCGCCAGGTTCTGGGCGACCATGTGAAGCAGGCTGGCAGCTACGTTGGCCCCGATCGCTTGCGCTTTGACTTCACCCACTTCGAGGGCGTAACGCCTGAGCAGTTGGCCGAGGTTGAGCGCGTCGCAAACGAGCAAATCATGAACGCCGTTCCCATGAGCACGTACGAGACTTCGCTCGACGCCGCTCGCGAGTCGGGCGTCACGGCTCTGTTCGGCGAGAAATACGGCGATACCGTGCGCGTCGTTGAGGCTGGCGAGTTCTCGCGCGAGCTGTGCGGCGGCTGCCACGTTGCCAACACTGCTGAAATCGGCTTCGTGAAAATCGTGTCCGAGAGCAGCGTCGGCGCGAACCTGCGCCGTATCGAGGCCGTGACGAGCTTCGATGCTCTGGCTTACATGAACAAGGTTGAGGAAGAGCTCAAGGAAACCGCTGCTGAGCTGCGCGTCCCCTTGTTCGACGTGTCTGAGCGCACGGCGGCCAACATCGCCACCATCAAAGACTTCGAGGCCAAACGCAAGGCCAACAAGAAGATGGCGGCCGAGGGAAGCATCGCCGAGCACCTCGCGAATATGGTGAACGTGGGTTACCCGCTCATCGTCGCCCGTATCGACGGTCTGGATGCTGGCGGTCTGCGCAACGCGTGGGATATTCTGCGTGGCCGCATGCCCGAGCCCGGCGCGTGCGTTATTGGCACCATCAATAACGACAAGCCCGTGCTCATGGCTGCCGCGACCGATGAAGCCGTTGCCGCTGGCTTTAACGCCGGCAACGTGATCAAGGCTATCGCGGGCAACATCAAGGGCGGTGGCGGCGGCAAGCCGACCATGGCTCAGGCTGGCGGCAAAGATGCAGCTGGCATTGACGCCGCGCTCGACGCCGCGCGCGAGCTTCTTGCAAAATAGTTTGAAAAAAGCCCCGTTCGCGGGGCTTTTTCGTAAGCTGGCCACGCCTGCCCGCCTTCGCCCTCGGCCGCCGAAGCCTCACGCAGCCACGGCTCGCTACCGTTCGCTTCGCTCACTACGCGCTCGCCTGGCTTCGTTTAACTTTTAAATAAAGGGCAAATTTGAACTCAGACGGCTGCGTGCGGCTTTGGCGGCCGAGGGCGAAGGCCGACTGTGCGTTATCGTTTGTTTTTGGGAATGTTTTGGCGCATTGCCCCCCGCTTTGTCGGATGCGGAATCTGGCGTAAACGCAATCCTGCGATCCGAAAGCTGGGGATTCGCGCTTCGGGCGCATTCCGCATAGGGCCGTCTGCGCTCATTTTTGCTTTTCATTCCAAAATGAAGCGCAGCCAGTCGAGCGCGTAGTGAGCGAAGCGAGCGGTAGCGAGACGTGGCCCTGGGCGAAATGCGCTCGAAGCGCGATCTGCGGGATTGAATTCAGAAAGGACATATATGCGTACATTGGCGCTTGATATCGGCGAGGTTCGCGTTGGCCTCGCGGTTTCCGACTCGGCGGGTAAAATCGCCACGCCCCTTAAGGTGCTCCCTGCCGACGTGGTGCTCAACCACGGCGCGGAATTCCGTCGCATCGTTGAGGATTGGGAAATCGAACAGCTGGTGAGCGGCCTCCCTATGACCATGGCCGGCGAAGAGGGCCCGCAAGCGGCATCGATTCGGGAGAAGGCGCAAAAAATCGCGAAGGCGTGCGGCCTGCCGTTGTTTTTTTGTGATGAACGCCTGAGTTCTCGCGAGGCAAAGCGTATTTTGCGAGAAGAAGGTTTGGATGAACGCGCCATGCGCGGTAAAGTAGACATGATTGCTGCCAGCCTGTTCTTGCAGGCTTGGCTTGATTCTCAGGTGTAAAGACGCGTCTCGCGCGTTGCGCGAGTTAAGGGAGAAAACAGTATGCCTCGTAGACAGGTTACGTACTCGAACCACCCCAACCATCGTGCGCGTATGGTGCACGCTCAGGGCGAGCGCCAATTCCGTACCTACGATACGTCGCATATTCGTCCGCGCAAGAGCAAAGGCCCCGTCATCGTTGGCGTCGTTCTCGCCGTTGTCGTCGTGCTCGCTCTGGTGTTCGGCGTTTCCGCTGCCATGAAAGGTTGTTCGGGCGATAACGTCGATGGGTCTGCCGTCGTGGTCCAATCGACGGTTTCGGCAACCATTCCCGATGGCTCCTCCGCAAGCGACACTGCTTCCATTCTGCAGAACGCGGGCGTGGTTCCCGACTCCAAGGCGTTTTTGTCGCGTGCCAAAACGATGGGGCTCGATAGCAAATTCCAGGCTGGTACCTACACGTTTTCGAGCGGCATGACGCTCGACGATGTGGTGAAGGCGGTTGCTTCGGGCGATTTCGGCACCGTTTCGTTGACCATTCCCGAGGGCTATAAGCTTTCCGATATCGCTGCAGCGGTCGATGCGGCCACGGGTGGCAGGGTGAACGCCGACGAATTCACCAGCGCCGCTTCCGATGCGAGCGTGTACGCTTCCGACTACGATTTCTTGGCCGATGCGGGCACGAATTCGCTCGAGGGCTTCCTGTTCCCGAAGACCTATTCGGTAAGCGAGACCGATACGGCCGACTCGCTTATTCGCGCCATGCTCAACCAGTTCCGCACCGAGACCGCGGGCTTGGATTGGTCGTATGCACAAAGCCGCGGCCTTTCGATTTACGATGCGGTGAACCTTGCGTCGATCGTCGAGAAGGAATCGAGCGGTGACGAGCAGATTCGCGCTCAGGTTGCCGCCGTGTTCTACAATCGCCTGTCTTCGACCAACAGTGAGACGAATGGATACCTGCAATCGGACGCTACGACGGCTTACGAGGTCGGCCATGACCCCTCCGCCCAAGAGGTGCAGGCCGCAACGCCGTATTCCACGTATTCCAATCCTGGCTTGCCCCCGACGCCCATTTGCTCGCCGAGCCTTGATTGCTTGCAAGCCGTGTGCGCTCCTGCAAGCGATTACGACGGTTATTACTACTTCATTTTCTGGAACGATGACTCCGGAAAGCTGCAGTATCAATTCAGCCGCACGTATGAAGAGCACCAGCAGGCAATTGCCGAGCATCTTCAGTAGGCGGCGCTCCGCCCTTTATGGGCGCTGATTCGAGAAGTGGGGCCGACATCGCGTTCGATGCCGGCCCTGATTGCCTTTTGGGCGCAGTGTGGTGCATGTATGATTGGACGCTTGCCCCGCTGGGCGAGTCGGCCCGAGCGCTCGCAGCCGCCTTTTCTGGTATGGTGGACGCCAAATGTGCGTTCGGCTTTTCGCCGCTTATGGATTGACGAGGGGATTCAATGCCGTTTACTCCTGACAGATTCTTTACGCGCGTGACGCAAATCGATATCGAACACGACATCGTGTCCCGTGGCGTGAAATGCGTGCTCATCGATCTGGATAACACGCTTCTGCCGCGTGATACCCATCAGGTTCCCGACGATATTCGAGCGTGGCTCAAGGCGCTTTCGGCCGCGGGCGTTCGCGTGTGCATCCTCACCAACAATTGGCACCATGGCGCGCATGAATGGGCGCAGCGTTTGGAGCTGCCTATCGTGTCTCACGCGATCAAGCCGTTGCCGTTTGCGTATGCCCTCGCGCTGCGTAAAATGGGTGCGCGTCGCCGTGAGACCTTGTGCATTGGTGATCAGCTTATAACCGATGTGTGGGGCGGGCATTTTATGCGTATGCCGGTGTATATGGTCGAGCCGCTCGTTTCAGTCGATTTGAAGCACACGTTGCTTTTGCGCCACGTGGAAGCGCTGTTCATGAAGAACGTTCATCCAGAGAAATAGCGCATCGACGGCCGCCGCAAAGTGGCCATTTTTTTGCCATATGCGCGATGTTTTCGCGCCAAATTCTGCTGCGCTAAAGCGTCTCTCCGTCACGTGCTAGAATCTTTTGCGAAAGATGAGATACGTTGCACGTTGGGAGCAACCATGAAGTACATGACCGCAGGGGAGTTGCGTGGCGCAAGCTTGGTTGCCATTGTTGACGACGTTCCGGCCGGCCTGCGCCTTCAGGCTGCTTCGATCCAAGCCGATTTGGACCGGTGGTCGCACGGCTGCTCGTGCGGCGAGCAGCGCGAGGTCGATTGCGCGGCGATTCTTTCGGGCGTTTCGGCGGATGGCCGCACGACGGGTTCGCCTTTATCGCTCGTTGTTGACAACGCGGCATATCGTGCATCTCTTGAAGACGAAGCTCCTGGCCAGGCCGCTGTTCCGCGCCCTGGTTCGGCCGATTTGGCAGGCCTTTTGGCGACCGACGCCAATGATTGCCGTGCCATCGCCGAGGGCTCTTCGGTGCGCGCGCATGCTGCCCTTGTTGCCGCATCGGCGGTGGCGCGTGAATTTCTGGCCGAATTCGGCGTTGAAATCCAATCCTACGTCACGCGCATTGGCGCAGCCGCCATGCGCGAGCAGCCAATCGATTTTGAGACTCTGCGCTATACCCCTCTCGAAATCGAATCTTCTCCCGTTCGCTGCCCATCGGCGCAAGCTTCTCGAGCTATGGAAGAAGAAATCGCTGCGGCGCGCGCGGCGGGCGACACGCTCGGCGGCGAGGTCGCCGTGGTGATACACGGCATCGCTCCCGCTTTGGGGTCGTATCGCGGCGGCGGCATGATGGCATGCCTGTCGAAGGCGGCTTTTTCTGCGCGCGACGTGGTAAGCGTGTCGTTCGGCTCGGCGCGCGACATGATGCGCCGCCGCGGTTCTGCCGTATACGATTCGGCTGTGCTTGGCGCGCACGGCTTCGCACATACCACGAACATGTCGGGAGGCATCGAAGGCGGTCTCACTACGGGAACGTCTGTCGTCATGCGCGTGGGCGTAGCTCCGAGCGCCTCTCTTCGCGCACCCCAGAAGAGCATCGACCTTGAGACGCTTTCCGATGCTGAAAGCTTTTCCGCCGCGTATTCGCCCTGCTTGGTGGGCGGCGTTGCGGTGGCGATCGAGGCGGAAATCGCGTTCGCGTTGGCGAGCGCGTATCAAGAACGCTTCGGCGGAGTGGCGATGTCCGATATCCATTCGTCGTATGACGCCTATATGCGCCGTTTGAGACTCGCGGCTCGGTGACGTTTGTGGGTACGTTGAAGAAAAATGTCTTCCTGGTGGGCTTCATGGGCGTGGGCAAAACCACGGTTGCCCGCCGCATGGCGCGCGATATGGGCGTGGCCTGCGTCGATGTGGACGCCTTCCTTGAACGCAAGCACGGCAAGTCGGCGGCGGAGCTGTTTGGCGAGCTCGGCGAAGATGCGCTGCGTGAACTCGAATACGAAGCCCTCGTCGAATGCGCGAATATGGGGCCTTCCCTTATCTCGTGCGGCGAAGGCATCGTCGCTTTCGACAAGAGTCGAGAGCTTTTGAAGCGCCGCGGGTTTGCCGTGATGCTCGAATCGAGCGAAGCGACTTCCTTGGGGCGCATCCATAATCTGAGCACGCGTCCTCTGCTTGCGCACGATTGCGACATCGAGGGCCTTTGGGAGCAGCGCAAGCCTCTTTACGAGGAGGTTGCGCGCGCGAAGATCAATGTGCAGGGCCGTTCCACGGGTTCGGTTGCGGGCTTTGTGGCAAAGGTGCTCGCACGTGCGGGCGTCTATGCGCCTGATTCCGAAGATTCCGTCGCGAAGAAAATCGAGGCCGACTCGCTTAAGCGCCGTAAAAAACATCGGCATTCGAAGAGTGGAAGGCCGCGTTCGGCGGCGGAGCGCTCGAATGCTTCGCACAAGGGCCAAAAGGCTGCGAGTGCCTCCAGGGAAAGTGCAGCCTCGTCAAGGAGGCACGTTGCGCATGCGTCCGCGAGCGGGCAAGGCGCGGCAGAAAAGGCCGACAAGAAGCAGAATGGCTCCGGCGCGTCCAAGCACCGTCGTAGGCGAGGAAGCCGAGGGCGAGGCAAGACGCGCGCCTCGAATAATCGGCAAAACGGCCAGCGCGGCGCGACGCCGCCCGCCAATTAAAATCAAGAAAGGGAGAAAGCCCCAAAATGGCGAACTCAAGGCTTGAACGCATGCGCGAGAACATGTCGGCATGCGGCATCGACGATTTTTATTGCCGCGATATTTCCAATGTGCAGTGGCTCACCGAATTCGAAGGCGTCTTCGACGACGAGCCGGCTCATTTGGCGTTCGTGACGCCGAAGAAAGCTTTCGTGCATACCGATTCCCGCTATGCCGATGCGTGCGATCGCGCATCGCAGCATACGCCGTGGGTCGTTGACGCATGCGGCGGTGCCCATGCTTCATGGGTTGCGAGGCAGTTCGCGGCATTCCATGCGGCAGCGGGCACGCCCGAGGGCGAAAACGTATGCGCCATGGGCGTTGAGGACGCAATTGAGCTGCGCGAATTCCGCGAGCTCGAACGAGCGTTCAGCGAAGCGAAGTGGAAGCCCCGCTTCGTTGAGACCGATGGTTTCGTGAAGAAGATGCGCGCCGTGAAAGACGAGCGCGAGCTTTCGGCCATGCGCGCCGCCCAGGCTATCACCGATGCGGCGTTCGAGCACATCGTTGAGTTCATGGGCGAAGGCATGACCGAGCTCGAGGTGAAGCGCGAGCTCGAGGAAACCATGCGCCGCCTCGGCGCCGAGGGCTTGGCGTTCGATTCCATCGTTGCGAGCGGCCCGAATGGCGCCGCCCCGCATAGCATTGCGGGCGAGCGTCGCTTGCAAGCGGGCGACATGGTGGTCATGGATTTCGGCGCTCGCAAGGGCGGCTATTGCTCCGACATGACGCGCACCGTGTGCATTGGCGAGGCCACGCCGCTCGCGCGCGAGGTGTTCGCCGCCGTGCGCGAAGCGAACGAAGCCGTGGAGGCCATGATTCGCCCGGGCCGTACGGGTGCGGCCATGCATCATTTGGCCGAAGACGTGCTCGCCCATAATGGCTTCGCGGGCAAGATGGGTCACGGTTTGGGCCATGGCGTGGGCATCGATATTCATGAGCTCCCCGTGCTTTCGCCGCGCAACGAAGCCCCGCTCGAGGTTGGCAATGTCGTCACGGTTGAGCCTGGCGTGTATTTGCCTGGCGAAATCGGCTGTCGCTTGGAAGATTTCGGCGTCGTCACCGAAGATGGTTTTGAAGTCTTCACTAAATCGACGCATGAACTGGTTATAATCTGATAGTTTCATTAAAAAGGAAGGATTCTCGATGGCAACTGTTTCTACTGCCGATTTCAAGAACGGCATGTGCATCGTCTATAACGGCAAAATGTGCATCATCACCGAATTCCAGCATGTTAAGCCTGGCAAGGGCGGCGCGTTCGTTCGCATGAAGATGCGCGACATCAAAACCGGTCGCGTGCTTTCCGACACCGTCAACTCCGGCGTGAAGTTCGACACCGTTCGTCTTGAGCAGCGCGAAATGCAGTATCTCTACAACGACGGTTCCGATTTCTACTTCATGGATCCCGTGAGCTTCGACCAGATTTCCCTGGCCGCCGACCATGTGGGCGACACCGCTCAGTGGCTCAAGGAAAACGACACCGCCACGCTCGAGTATGCCGATGGCGAGCTGCTTGGCGTCGAGCCCAAGATGTTCGTTGAGCTCGAAGTCACCGAAACCGAGCCTGGCTTCAAGGGCGACACCGTTCAGGGTTCCACCAAGCCCGCGACGCTCGAAACGGGCGCCGAGGTGAAGGTTCCCATGTTTGTTGAGGTCGGCGACGTGCTTCAGATCGACACGCGCGACGGCCGCTTCATCAAGCGCATGTAGCAGGAAAGGCGCCGTTCTGACGAACGGCGCCTTTTTCATTTGAGGCGCTTGACGCCCCATGGCAAGCTGACGGCAGGTTTGGCCCTCAATCGTCGCTCGCGTGCTGGGCGAAGTGCTTTTTTCGATTCGCATAAAGAAGGCTCGCAGCCGTTGGGTTGCGAGCCTTCTTTTATCGTTCTGGCGGAAAGCTTCAAACGAAAACGGCCGCGACCTAAGCAGGGTCGCGGCCGTTGAGTGCGCTACGGTCGCTTGGAGCCGCAGTTTCCGCAGAAGTTGCCGGTGTTCTGCATGCCGCATGAGCATGTCCAGGGGCCGGCTGGCGCGGGCTTCGGCGAGCCGCAATTGCCGCAGAACTTGCCGGTGTTCTGGGCGCCGCACGAACACGTCCACGTATCGCCTGCGGGCGCAGGGGCGGGGGCAGGAGCAGGTGCCGGCGCGGGAGTGGCGCCGACGCCCATCGCGGCGCCGGGTGCCTGCGCTTGAGGCTGGGCGAACCCACCGCCAGGCGCGGTCGCATACTGGTTCTGCGGGGGCACATTGCCCGCGCCCATGCCATAGAGGCCCTGCGGGTTCATGCCGCCCACGGCGTTCGCCATGCCCATGCCCATGAAGCCCATCATGGCTCCGTTTTCATTGCTCGCAGCCATGCGCATCGCATCGGCCTGCGATGCTGCCAGGTTCGCGGCCGCCATGCTGGGATCGCGCATAACCGCGGCCTTCTGCAGCTCTTTGATCATCGCTTCGTCTTCGGGCGACGCGGCAATGGAATTCACGCCGAACGACGCGACCTGAATGCCGCGCAGGTCGGTCCATTCCTGGGAAAGCACCTCGTTGAGGGCCTTCGCCACATCGGTGGTGTGCGCGGGCACCGCGGAATAGCGCACGCCCATGGCCGAAATCTTCGCGAATGCGGGCTGCAGCGCCGTGAGCAGCTCGCTCTTCAGCTGCGAGTCGATTTTGTCGCGCGTGTAAGGCTCCTCGACGTTGCCGCACACGTTCTTGTAGAACATGAGCGGGTCGACGATCTTGTACGAGTATTCGCCGTTGCAGCGAACCGAAATGTCGACGTCTAAGCCGATGTTGTTATCGACGACGCGGAAGGGCACGGGCGAGGCGGTGCCGTACTTGTTGCCCATGATTTCCTTCGTGTTGAAGAAGTATACGCGCTGGTCTTTGCCCGTGTCGCCGCCGAACGTGAAGCGGGTGCCCACGCGCTCAAACGATGCCATGAGCCTATCGCCGAGGCTCGCCTCGCCGAAGAACAGGCTCGGTTCGGTCGATTTGTCGAACACGAATTCGCCCGCCTCTCCGCAGGCTTCGACGATCGCGCCCTGCTCGACGATGATCATGAATTGGCCTTCGTTGACCGCGATGATCGAACCGTCGGAAATGATGTTGCTTTCGCCTCGCGTGTTCGAGCTGCGGCCCTTGTCGCTCGTGCGCTTCTGGCCCTTCGCCACCAACGTGTTGGCGTCAAGCGCGTCGCAGTAGAAATACTCACGCCACGAATCGGCGAGCACGCCGCCTGCGGCGCCAATGCCGGCTTTCAACAAACCCATGGTTCTTCCTTTCTCGAGGTCGGGAAACCGAAGCGTTTCGCGCGTGTGCGTGCGTGATGGGGCACCCTGCGCGCTGCGTCTCGTTATGCCTGAAGAATCTCTCAAAACGCCGCGCCACGATATGCCCAGTCGGCCCAAATCGCGAGGGCAACATGAGCCAGTCGACCCAAAACGAAAAAGCGCGAGCGTTTATACTGAAGCTATGCTGCGCATGGCCAACATATCGAAGCGGAAGGTGCTCGTTATCGCGGGCGTGGTTGCGTGCGTTTTTGCGTGTGCGATCGTTGCGCTGCTCGAGTTCGATTCGCTTGGGCGGCCGACCCCGTCAGGCCCGACGAGGGGCCCCTCGGCCACCGCTGGCTACATGATCGCGCTTGGCCCCCTTTCTGCGGCGTGGGGCTTTTCGATGTACGTTCGATGCTCCGATGCGAAAATCCGCCGCTGGCTCGTGGGCATCGCGGCCCTTGTCGCGTTCTGGATGCTCGACGTGTTGCTGAAATATCCCATTCGCGGCGATGTGGCTACCGCCCTGCTGTGGTATTGCTACTACATTCCCATGACGGCGATTCCGACGTTGTGCGTGCTGTGCGCGATGCGCGCCGCCTCGCTCGACGACGTTGCCTGGGCGCGTTATGCGCGGCGCATTATCGTGGCGATTTCGATGTTTGCCGTGTTCGTCGTGCTTACGAACAACGTGCATCATCTCGTGTTCGCCTTCGATTTCGCCGATCCCGATTGGGGAGGCAATTATCGCTACGCGTTTGGTTATTACGTGCTCGTGGCCTGGTATATCACCCTGTTCGTAATATTCTTCGCCACGCTGTTCCTTTCTGCGCGCAGAAGCCTTCGCAGCATGCTTTTCCCCATTGGCGTTATCGTGGGCGTAGGCATTGTTTACGGTGTAATGTTTACCCTTCGACACGTGGCGACGCTCACGTCGAACGTTGCTCTTTCCTATTGCATTTTGGCTATGGCGGCCATAGAACTCACGCTCGATCTGGGATTCTTCCCGTCGTATGCTTGGTATACCCAGGCGTTTTCCAAACTGCCGTTCGATTTGAAGGTGCTCGAGGCAAATGGCGATACGGTTTTTGAAACCGAAATGGCGCAGCCTATGCCCCAAGCTGCGGCGGACATCCTGAAAACGGCGGATAAGGGGCTCAGCGAGTCGTGGGCGTTTCGCACGACAGGGGCGCCGCATACGTTGTTCAAGGTTTACCCCGTGAGCGGCGGCCGTGCCGTTTTGGCCGAAGACGTCGCGGCAATCGATGAGCGCCGCGAGGCGCTTGCCGCAACGCAGGAGCGCTTGCGGCGCAGCAATGCCGTGCTTGAGCGCGAGACCGAGGTGCAGCACGAGATGTGGCGATTGCGCAGCGAGCGCGAGCTGTTCGTCGAAATCGAAAAGTCCCTCGAAGGCAAAACGCGCCGCATCCAGATGCTGCTTGACGGCTTGCCCGATTCCAACGACCCAGATTCCATTGCGCGTCGTCGCGAGATGCTCGTTGAGGTGAAGCTGCTCGTCGCCTACTGCAAACGCAAAGGCGCGCTCGTTCTTGCCGAGAAAAGCGACCCCGAATTCAATCGCGAACGATTGCAGCTTGTGTTCAACGAAACAGCGGCAGACCTGCGCTCGATTGGCGTTGAATGCGCGGCGCTCGTGCAAACCAATACGCCGCTGCCGGCTTCGGTGGTAAGCGTGCTTTATGATTGCCTGTATGATTTCGCGACCGTCGCGAACGCGGCCAGCGATGCCGTGCTCATGCTGTTCGTCCAGCAAGATGAGCGGCGCGTTCAGCTGCGCGCAATGCTCGACTCGAGCGATGCCGAAAGCGAGCGCATGGCTGCCACCTTTGACGAGCTGCGTGCCAGCCTCGAAAAGCATAGGGTTGAATATTCCATCGAGACCGATCCTTCGTCGGCGTCGCTTGTCGCATATGTGCCCCTTCCGGCGAAAGGGGGCAAATAATGGGCGTTCTTTCGCATATGCCCCTCGTTGTGCTGCTCGCGCTCCTGTCGGTGTTTTTCCTTGCCGCTTGCACACAGGCGGTGCATGCATTGTTTATCGCTACGCGGCGTGAAGTGTCGCCTGCTGGGGTGATTTTCGCCTACGAGATGCTAATCGTCGTGCATCTCGTGCTCGCCTGCTGCACGGCGAATTCGGCTTCGCGAGGGTTCGTCGTTCTGCTGGCGCAGTTTCGCCCGTACGTGTTTCCGCTCGATGTGCTTCTTTGGGCGAATCTCGCGATAGCCGCGTTCGGTTTGGTGCTCGCGATTGCGAAGCGCAGGCCCGTCATGACGTTCGAGATCGTTCTCATCGCGTTGTGCACGCCGCCCATCATTTCCCTTTTGGGCGACAATTGCGTGTACCTCTTCATTCTCGACGCCGCGTTTTTCCTTTTCCGAACGAGTGCCGGCCTCGTGCTCGATATTCGCCATGCATCCGAGTCGATCACGCAGCTTTCGCTCATCGGCGCGCTTGATAATTTGCCTGAAGGTTTGGTGTGGGCGAACAGAAATGGCCGCATCCAGTACATGAACGATGCCATGCGAGCCGATTTGGCTTCGCTCGGCTTCGCTACCGACCTTTCCGAGACGAGTGGCTTGTGGGTCAACCTTGGCAATATGGCGCGCGAAAAAGGCGGCAAGGTGCTGCCCGAGGGCATTCGGCTCGAGGTCTCGCCGGATAAAACATGCCTGTTCATGCGCGACGAGGTGAGCTTACGTGGTGTGAGGTGCCGCCGCTTGGTTGCTGTCGACGTGACGGGTGAGGAGGCCTTGAATAGGGAACTTGAAGAGGCGAATGGCCTGCTTCGAATGGCGAACGACGAGCTGCGCGAATCGCTTGCGCATGTGCAAAGCGTCGCCCAGGACGAGGCCATCGTTCGCATGAAGGCACGCGTGCACGATACCATTGGCCAGAGGCTCTCTATTTTACATCGCTTCCTTGAGGCGGAAAATCCCACGCCTGAAGCGTTGGGCGAGGTAAAGCGCCTCGCTGGCAGCATCGTCGACGATTTGTCTGAACCGGAAACGCCCGACCGCGCATCGCAGCTCGATTCCATCGTGGGCGCCTTCGCGCTCATCGGCATTGAAGTATGCGTGAAGGGCTCGTTGCCGGAAGACGATGACGCTGCGAGCGTTTTCGTGAATATCGTGCGAGAGGCTGCTACCAACGCGGCGAAGCATGCTCAGGCAAAGCATGTGGACGTGAATATATCCCGCATTGGCAATGTGACGTTGTTGCGCGTCGTGAACGACGGCATGCCCGCGCCGGCGAATTTGCGCATGGGTTGCGGCATTCCCGGCATGCGCCGCGCGGCGGAAGCCATTGGCGGCACATTCGATGTTTCCTCAAACAATCCGTTTACTATCGAGGTTCATCTGGAGCGCCCCGAAAGCGCGCATGCGCCAAGCGTTCGCGCCGTCTACGAGAAGGAGTTGTCATGATTAGACTCATGATTGTCGAGGACCAAGCCATGCTGCGCGATTCGCTCGCGTGCACCATAAATACGCAAAGCGATATGGAGGTGGTCGCTTCGCTGGGTGACGCCGCCGAAGCCCTCGAAGCCCTTGAGCGCAGCGGCGCGACGTGCGCGCTGCTCGACGTGTGTACCGAAAACGATTCGAGCGGCATCGTCGCGGCGCGCAAGATCAAGGAAGCGCACCCCGAGGTGAAAGTCGTGATCATGACGGGCATGCCCGAAATCACGTTCGTTGAGCAGGCGCGCACGGCGGGCGTTGACAGCTTCGTCTATAAAAATGTAGGTACCACCGAGCTTTTGGGCATCATTCGCTCAACGGTCGAGGGGTATTCCACCTTTCCCTTGGCGCAGCAAAGCATTTTCTCCGACGCGGCGCAGCTCACCGATACCGAGCTTGCGATTTTGCGTTTGGTGTGCGAAACGAAGACGCGCAAGGAAATTGCCACTGAGTTGTATTTGAGCGAGGGAACCGTGAAGCGCCATATTTCCGAGATTCTCGCCAAAACCGGATACGACAACATCTTGCGCCTTGCGGTGCATGCCGTATCGACGGGCCTCATCGTTCCGAGCATGACGAAGGGCGCCAATGGGGAATAGCCGCCACGGCACTTGAGAAATCCCTGTTCAACTGCGTGTTCTTCGCGTTCGGTTCCGCAATGTGCCGAAGTGGGCGCGCGTCCATCGCATAATTGACCCAACCTTAGAGACAAACGTCCATGCCCCGCCGCCTTCCTTGGGCCGCGGGGCACTTCTTTCTGCGTGCGATGCGGGGCATCATGAAATCAGAAAGAACGACATTGAATCTGCCAACACGAGTGATGGGAGGCTTCCGATGGGACTTTTCGGAAAGATGTTCGAGAAGAAGAACTGCGACATCTGCGGCGGCGAGATTGGCCTTTTGGGCAACAAGAAGCTTGAAGACGGCAACCTTTGCAAGGAATGCGCGTCGAAGCTTTCGCCGTGGTTTTCTGATCGCCGCCGCTCTACGGTCGATCAGATTCGCGAGCAGCTCGACTGGCGCGAGGCCAACCAGCAGCGCGTTGCGCAGTTCAACCCCACGCGCACGCTTGGCAACGACATGAAGGTGATCCTCGACGAGGATGCCGGCCGTTTCATCGTGACGCGCAGCTCTCGCTGGCGCGAGGCGAACCCCGACGTGCTCGATTTTTCGCAGGTCACCGGCTGCGATACCGAGATTCGCGAGTCACGCACCGAGCTGCATTGGAAAGACTCCGACGGCGAAGAGCACGATTACGATCCGCCGCGCTACGACATCGATTACGACATGTATCTCACCATCCACGTGAATGTGCCGTATTACGACAGCATCACGTTCAAGGTGAACGGGTCGCGCATCGAGGAGCGCAATTCGGTCGAATATCGCGAGGCCGAGCGCCAGGCGAACGAGATTCGAGCCGCGCTTACCGAGCTTCGCGAAACCACGCGTGAAGCTGCCGCTGCCGCTTCGGCTCCCAAGGTTGCACGCACGTGCCCCTTCTGCGGAGCCACCACCACGCCGGATGCTTCTGGGCGCTGCGAATACTGCGGCGGCGCCATGGGTGCATAAGTCAAAAAGGGGAGGAACCCAAGAAAGGAAGTGGAACAATGAAACGTACCACGAAAATCGCAATCGTAATTGCCGCCGTATTCGCGCTGTGCCTGGGCCTTGTTGGCTGCGGTGGCGGTGATGGCGCCGATTACACCAAGAACTTCACGGGCGATTGGAAACTTTCCGGCATGACTGAAAACGGCGAGGCGATGAGCGAAGACGACATCGCGCTCATGGAGGCCTTCGGTATGGCGGTGACCCTTACGCTCAATGAGGACGGCACCGGTTCGCTCGTCATGTTCGACGAGGCCATGGATGTTTCTTGGGAGCCGAAGAGCGCGACTGAGCTTGATGTAACCATCGAAGGCGACACCACGACCGGCAAGCTTGCCGACGACACCATTACGCTTGAAGCGGGCGGCGACTCCATGTCCTTCACACGCGCCGAGGCTGATGCGGGCAAATAGCCGATTGCGCAACGCCAATTGAATATCGAATCGAAGGGGCTTGTGGCCGATTGGACCGCGAGCCCTTTCGTTTTTGCTTGGGCCCATAACGCCGCCATCGCAAGTCGCGTCTTTGGCGTTTCGCGTACGGCTAATTCAGGATCCTCTTTGGCATTTCTCATCACATCATCACGTTCGAGGTGAGTTGCCTGCGCGCATCCCTGCGGCGTGCGGGCTCACTTTTGGTGGGTGCGGATTCGCTGCTGGCTACGGAGTGACTTTGAGTCGAGTGGGTCATGTTGGGGGTCTATTTTGGGCCAATGGGGAGTGATGGAAAGGGACGTTTTGCGCGACTCTGTTCTCGAAACGAGAAAGGAGACCAGCTATATGAAGTCAAGGGCTAAGCCATAGATTCTAAGACCTTTTGATTTGTTGGAACGTTGCAGCTTGAGAACCGAATATCGAATGCTTTCGGGCATGGCGAAGCGGGCGGCGAGGCCGCCTGCGATGCCTTTTGCATGGGTCGCCCTATTCCCTCTCCGGGTCGTACGGGACCTGGTCGCGCATCACCGCGAACACGATGTGGCACAGCTTCCTCGCCACGGCCGTGACGGCCACGCGGTGGGGCTTGCCCTCGGCGCGCTTCTTGTCGTAGAAGGCGCGCAGCCCCGGGTCGTACTGCCTGGCGCGGTTGGCCGCCAGCCACAAAGCGCGGCGAAGGTACGGCGAGCCGTGCTTGGTTATGGGGCCGCCGCCGCTGTCGAACTTGCCCGACTGGCTCACCGACGAGTTCAGCCCGGCGTAGCTCACCAGGGCGGGCGCGTTTCGGAAGCGCGACACGTCGCCTATCTCGGAGACTATCTGGGCGCCCGTGACGTAGGACACCCCGGGTATCGTGAGCACGAGCGGCTCGACCTCGTCGAGCAGCTCCCTCACCCTCGCCTCGACCTTGGCGCACTCGGAGTCGGCGAACTCGATCTGCCTTATCAGGGACTTGACCTGGAACGACGCGGCCTCCTGGCCGAGCCTCACGCCGATCGACGGCTTGGCCGCGGCCTTGATCTCGGCGGCGTAGCCGGCCGACCTGCCGGGGCGCCTGGACGCCTCGGCGATGTCGCGGGCGAGCGAGTCGGCGCGCCTTCGCGCCAGCTCGAAGGGCAGCGGGGACTTGGACAGCACCGCGCGGCTGCCGGCCCCGAACATGTCCGAGAACATCCCGGCGTACTCGGGGAAGTGCGCGTCCATCAGGCACACGCACTGGGTCTTGAGCTCCGCGACCATGCCGCGCAGCGACTGCAGGTAGCGCGACAGCGACCTCAGCGACGCCACCTCGTCGGTGGCGAGCCTGGTCTCGTCGTACCGGCCTATGCGCAGCGCCTCGGCTATGAGCCCGGCGTCGACGCGGTCGTTCTTGACCTTGTCGAGCCCCTTGAGCCTGCGCACCGCCTTGACCTGCATGGGGTTTATCACGGCGACGGAATAGCCCCGCGCGACGAGGAACGAGTAGCAGGCCATCCAGTAGTGGCCGGTGGCCTCCATGCCCACGACGACGTCGGACGGCGACTCCGCCAGGCCCTCGAGCCACGCGACGGCCCTCTCGAGCCCGGCCTCGGTGTTCTTGAACGGCATCGGGCGGCACATCTCCGCCCCGCGCTCGTCGACCGCCCCTATGACGTGGTCCATCTTGGCGATGTCCACACCCGCGTAGATCATTCGCGACCTCCTTCTGCGATGCGGCGGGGCCTGCCCGAAACGCCCGGGACCGCAACCTCCCAAAAGAGATCCGAGGTGGCCCATCGCCCCTCATCCAGCTAATCCGCGGCCTTGCCCGAACGGGGCAGGATGCCATTCTCCTTTGCGGGGTCGCGCCCGGCGCCCCATCTCCCATGACGGCATCCCTGCCCGCCAGAGTCTGCATTGCATCTGAAAGCATTCGATATTCGGCTCCCAAATGCAACAACTAAAAGATAGGAGTTC
>NZ_CAKTVX010000012.1 GCF_934630525.1 uncultured Slackia sp. | reverse complement strand
CATCCAATTAACCGACCCGCCCTTTCGGCCGGGACGGAACTCGCTGCTCGAATCGAGCACCTCTACTTGAATGTTGTTGTTTGCCATCGCAGCCTCCTTACGCTCAAGCCACTTATTCGGCATGGTTCGAGTATGTGGCCAATTCCCGCTACACGCACGAGTTTTGCGCGGATTGTTTCCAAACCGAAATGATCATAAACCAAAGCGCGACACCCGAAAGCCAAATGCCGTAATCGGCCAAAACAGGCCCCATCAGACAAGGAAGGCAAAGGGTATCGGGTTCGAGGAATATACCAAAGAGGAAGCCTCCCGCGAGCACCCGCACGCCACGCTGCCAAAAAGCCGCCGAACCAACAATTCACCACGCTTGCCAGCGCCTACAGCCTTCCGTCGAGCGCGCGCACAGCATGCGGAAGATGCGCGAGCACGTCTTCCGTCGTTACGCACAGTTCAACGGAATCGGCGGCCGCAAGCACACCAGCGCGAGCATGCACGAATGCGCCCAAGGCGCAGGCATCTTTAGGATCCATGCCGCACGCAAGCAGCGAGCCAATCGCGCCCGCGAGCACGTCGCCCGTTCCCGCCTTCGCGAGCGCAGGCGTACCGCACGTAAGCACCATCACGTCATCGACGCTTTCCTCGTTGCCGTCGGCGATATAGGTGTCGGGGCCCTTGAGCACGCACACCACGCCGAAGGCCTGGGCAATAAAGAGCGCATCGGCCGCAGCTTCAGGTACGCCCTGTTTTTTCGCATGGGCGCGCGCAACCTGGACATCGGCCGTATCGAAGGCCGAAAGCAGACGCGCCGCCTCGCCGCCATGCGGAGTAATAACCGTCGGATAGCCCGCCACGAAGCGTTCGCGCAGCGCCGCAGCGCCCTCGGCGGTCGCAAGCGCCGCCAAGCCGCCGCCGTCGACAAGGGCGGGCTCTTGCGCGTGGCGAAGCACATCGACCACGATATCGGCCGACGCCTCGCCCGTGGCGAATCCGCTCCCCACCACCACGGCACGCGGATGGCGCGAACTTGAAGGGTGGTCGCATTCCGCGAACGTGTCGAACGGCCAGCACACGCACGACGGCTGCACGACGCGCAACGCAGCTGCGGCCTCGGAGCAGGTGTACGCGCGCACATACCCGGCGCCCATGCGCGTGGCCGCCATAGTCGCGAGCACGCCGGCGCCCGGGTACGACGGCTGGCCCACCACGAGCTCGCAGGTGCCGCGCGTGTATTTGTTGGCGTCGGCGGAAAGCCGGGGCAGAAGGCCCGCCGCGAGCTTTTTCGTGATCTTCTTCATGCGTGTGCCTTTCCGAACTCTTATCGGGAATGCCTTTCGGCAAGACTGCGCGAGCGAAGCGCACAGGGGGTTCTAGTCCGTGTTTTCCGAACGCTTGCCTGCGCCCCCGGGTTGCACCGGCTCTCCGGCGCCCTTGGCCTCGGCGCTCGTTGCGGTTTGCTCGCCCAAATCGTCGAGCATGCCGCGCATTTCCTTGAACTGCTGGGCAAGCTCGGCTTTCACGTCGCGGCGCTTTTCGCGTTCGGCCTGCGACGCCTTCGTGATGGCCACGGCATTGGCCACGGCAACCGAATGGGTATAGGTAATTGACAGGGGCACGTCGACGACGCCCTGCTCTTCGGCGATGCGAGCGGCAGCGCCATGCAGCGCAATGGCAGGCTTGCCATGGGAATCGCGCACGACCTCGACGTCGCGCATGCCTATGCCGCTTGCCAAAATGCCCGTGCCGAGCGCTTTGCACACCGCTTCTTTCGCGGCGAATCGGGCGGCGTAATGCGTCGCCGGATTGCCCTTTCGGTTGCAATAGTCCTGCTCAGCATCGGTAAACACCCTGTGCGCGAACGACGGCGTGCGATCCAAGATGCGTCGCATGCGTTCGATTTCGACGATATCTACACCCAAACCAACCGACACATCGCACCTTTCTCGCAGGGATTCATACAATGAATAATTGTAGCCGCGCGTACGACGTCGAATGAACACCACGTCAAATTCCACAAAGCGCGGAACGCATAAGTGGCTCCATTGACCTGTTTTTTGGATGAGCTGCATTCGCCCACGCGTCAGCGAGCATGGGCTCTGGCGAGTGCAGTTCGAGCGTTGAAAATGCCTGTGGCATTTTCAATTCCTGCCTATGCGCCCGAGCGGGCGCGCCCAGCTTGAGCCCGAAATGCGCCGCCAGAGCCCAGCGCAGCGTCGACAACGCCGCCGTTCGACAGAACGGCGGCACAAATTACTCTACCGTGACGCTCTTGGCGAGGTTGCGGGGCTGGTCGACGTCGCATCCGCGAGCGATGGCGATATCGCGAGCAAACAGCTGCAGCGGCACGCTCGCCGTAATGGCGCTGAAGCAATCGCGCACCTTCGGAATATAAATCACGTAGTCGGCGTGCTTCTTAATTTCCTCGTCGCCCTCGGTGGCAATCGCCACCACAAGGGCGCCGCGAGCCTTGCATTCCTGAATATTGGAAATCACCTTGTCGTACGTGGGGCTCTTCGTAGCAACCACGATCACGGGGAAGCCCTCGTCGAGCAACGCGATGGGCCCGTGCTTCATTTCGCCGGCCGCGTAGGCCTCGGCATGCAGGTAGGAAATTTCCTTGAGCTTCAGCGCGCCCTCGTAGCAAATGGTGGAGCCAATGCCACGGCCAATGAACAGGGCGTTCTGCGCATCTTTGCATGCGAGCGCCGCCTCTTCGATGGTGCTCGTGTCGGCCAGAATCTGCTCAATGTGCTGAGCGGTATCGGCCATCTCGCGGAACAGCATGCGAATTTGAGCCGTCGTAAGGCCGCCGCGCAGCTGGCCGAGCAGCATCGCGAGCAGCGTGAGCGCCGCCACCTGGCCCAAGAAGCTCTTCGTCGCCGCCACGGCGATTTCCTTGTTCGCTTTGATGTAAATTACGCCATCGCTCTCGCGCGCCACGGGGCTGCCCACCACATTGGTGATGCCGAACACCTTGGCGCCCTTGATGCGCGCGTCGCGAATGGCGGCCAGCGTATCGGCCGTCTCGCCCGACTGGGACACGGCAACCACCAGCGTCGAAGGCGTGATAATGGGGTTGCGATAGCGGAACTCGCTCGCCACCTCGACTTCGCAAGGAATACGGCTCCATGCTTCGATGAGGTTCTTCGCGATAAGGCCCGCATGGTAGCTCGTGCCGCACGCGATGATATACACGCGATCGATGGCCGCCAACTCGTCGTAATTGAGCGACAACTCGTCGAACTGCAAATGGCCGTTCACCATGCGGCCGGCAAGCGTGTCGCGAATCGTGCGCGGCTCCTCGTAGATTTCCTTCAGCATGAAATCGGGGAAACCACCCTTTTCAGCTGCGGAAACATCCCAATCGACATGCGTAACGGACGGGTGGATTTCGCCACCTTCTTGATCGAAATACTCAATCGTCGACTCGCCGCCCGCGCACGTGAGCTTCGCGAAAGTGTCGTCTTCAAGCACGACCACGTCGCGCGTCTCATCGATGAGCGCCACGATATCGCTCGCGACGAGCGCGCCGGTTTTGCCCTGGCCCACTACAATGGGCGAGTCTTTGCGGGCGCACACGATGACGCCTGGCTCGACATCGCACACAACCGCGATACCATACGCGCCGGCCAAGCGATAGGTCGCCTGGCGCACAGCCTCGAGCAAATCGCCGTCGTAGGCTTCTTCAACCAAATGGGCGATGACTTCGGTGTCGGTCTCGCTCGAGAACACATGCCCGCGACCGATGAGCTCTTCTTTGAGCGTGGCATAGTTCTCAATGATGCCGTTATGCACCACGGCGATATCATTCGCGCAGGCCGTATGCGGGTGCGCGTTATTCTCGCTCGGTTTGCCGTGGGTTGCCCAGCGCGTATGGCCAATGCCGCACGTGCCGTCGATGTCCATGCTCTCAATCATGGCTTCAAGACCTGCGACCTTGCCGACCTTGTGCTTCACGTTGAGGCCCAGCGGCGTTTGCACGGCGATGCCCGCCGAGTCGTAGCCGCGATATTCCATGCGCTTCAGGCCGCGAATCAAAACGTCCTTCGCCTGCAAGCTTCCGGTGTATCCAATGATGCCGCACATAGGGAAAATTCCTTTCCTTATTGGGAATGTGAGCTTGACACAACACTTCATTGTAGTGTCGGGAAAGCCGCGGAAAGGGAGGTCGTCACAGGTTGTTTACACGCTAGACGGGTAAACGGCGCCAAAGCGAAAGCGAGCGGCACATTGCGCTATCCGAGTATCGCTCTATCCAAGCGTCGCTCTATCCAAGCGTCGCGCTATCCAAGCATCTCGACATCGGGGTCGGTTTGCGCGATGGCATGCAGCTCGTCGATATAGTGCAGCAGAAGTTCGCTCGGACGGCGTTCGCGATGCATGATATAGCCCACGCGCATGCGCTCGACGGCATCAAGGGGAACGCTTGCGATGCCGTGCGACATTTCGCTCGAAAGCACGCCCGTGGAAAGCGTGTAACCGTTATGGCTTACAAGCAAATTCGAAAGCGTGCCGCGGTCGGAGCAGCGAATATTGCGCGCGGCCGGAAGCCACGCGAGCGGCTCTTCGGCGTAATAGAACGAGTTCACCGTGCCCTGCTCGAACGAATACCGAGGATAGGCTGCCAGCTCTTCGGGCGAGATGATCTCGCGCTTCGCGAGCGGATGGTTCTCGCCCACAAATACATGCGCGGAAGCCTCGAACAGGGGGTGGAACTGCACGTCGGCTTCCTCGAAAGCGCGTTCGAGCACGCGCCTGTTGAAATCGTCGGTATACAGCACGCCAATTTCGCTGCGGAAGCTGCGCACGTCTTCGATGATTTCGGCCGTGGTGCTCTCGCGCAGCACCAGGTCGTACTCGTCGCCCGTGCAGGTTTCGGCCACATTTACGAACGCCTGCACGCTGAAAGCGTAATGCTGCGTGGAAACGGCCAGGCGCACATGGCTCGAACCATGCTCGGCATAGCGTCGCTCAAGCATGTCGGCCTGCTCGATTACCTGGCGCGCGTAACCCAAAAGCTCGGTGCCGTCGTTGGTCAGCGCCACGCCGCGATTGCTGCGCGTGAAAATGGTGACGCCCAACTCCTGCTCAAGGTCTTTGATGGCCGTGGACAAGTTCGACTGCGTCGCAAACAGCTCGCGCGCGGCGGCGTTGATGGAGCCGTATTCCGCGACGGCGATAAGGTAGCGAAGTTGTTGCAGTGTGGCCATGGAGGTTTCTTCCTTTATGAATTCGGCTTTATGCCGACAAATGTGTCGAACCGAATTCTACCGCGCCGGGCGCTATAAAACGGAAACTCCAACTCCCACCAAGCCAGGACCGGTATGCACCACGAGCGCGGGCGAAATTTGGCAGAAAATCACGTCGATCGCTTGGGGGAATTCGGCCTTCAAGTCGTCGGCGATAACGCGCGCTTCGGCCTCGGCGTCGCCGTGGGCCACGGCGAAACGAACCGAACGGCCTTCTTCGAGGGCAGCGGCGGCAACCTTCTTCGCAAGCGAAACGGTCTTCTTCAGCGAACCCTTGCGGCCGTGGCTTTTCGCGCACACCACGTATTTGCCTTCTTCGTTGCACTTGATGGTGGGACGAATATCGAGCTTCGAACCAATCGCATACGTCGCGGCGCCAATGCGACCGCCCTTATAAAGATACTCGAGCGTGTTCACGCAGAAGAAGCCATCGGAGCGCTCGGCAGTGCCCTCGGCGCGGGCGACCACCTGCGAGAACGACATGCCAGAGCCAACGAGCTCGCACACGAGCACCGCGGTAAGGCCCGCGGCGATGCCGATGCTTTTCGTGTCAACCACGGCGCACTGCAAATCGGCGCGGCCGGAGGCGATGCTGCGCACCAAGTCGTAGGTGCCCGAAAGCCCCGAGGAAATCGTGACGGCAATCACGTGGGTGTAGCCTTCAGCGGCAATTTGATCGAACAGGGCCATGATATCGGCAGGTGCCGGCGTCGAGGTTTTAGGAATCTCGGTTTCGAAGCGACGGTAGACCTCTTCGGGCTGAATAGTCACGCGATCGAGGAAGTCGCCATCGGAATAGTTCACATGAAGGGGCGCGATAAACACGCCGTACTTTTCGACAACCTCTGGCGGCACGTCGGTCGCGGAATCGACCAGCACGGCGATGCGCTGATTTTCCGCGTCGCCCTCGCCCGCTGCGGCAGCCACGGTGGCGGCAACCGTCTCGGCGGCGTCAGACGCCGTAGCCACAGCAGTTGCGGCCGCTTCCGCCGCTTCGCCGAGAACCGCAGATGCGTCGGCGGCAACGGCGTCGCCGAGGTCGCGAACCTTTTCAATCCCCTGCTTAATGGCGCCATTAATGCCGTTGTTGCCGATCATGGAGCCTTCCCTTCTTCACCCAACAACGCTTGCGCGATGCCGGCGTTTGATGCATCTCGTTTTGAAAACCAGCTTATGTGTGCAGCAAAACCGTGTCAAGCAATATGGAGTTTGATTGGACGCTTCGCAACGGTAGCGTTTCCAGTACCCGCGCAGGAGCATGCAACGTGCTACGCTTGCGCCCATGACACGCAAAGCAAAACATATCCAAGCACTCAGCGAGGCGGAATACGTCGAGCTTATTCGCGAGCTGCGCCTACCGCGCTATGCCGACATTCCCGCGATCGACTTGTATATGGACCAGCTGCTCACCTATATAGATGCGCAAGTGCGCCCGCTCGTGGCACCCGACGAAAAGCTGCTCACGGCCTCCATGGTGAACAACTATGTGAAGCAGGGCATTATCCCCGCGCCGAAGGCCAAGCGCTATACCGCGAACCACGTTGCCATGCTTACCGTGATTTGCCTGATGAAGCGCGCATTCTCGATGGACGATATCCATTCGTTGCTGCGAGTTTCGGCGGCAACCCACGGCATCGACCACGCGTATAACTTCTTCTGCGAGGCGGTAGAGGAAACCCTTCGCCAGCTCTTTTGCGGCGAAGTTGCCCACACGAGCCTTGGGTCGTGCGGCATTCGCAAACCAGACGGCCCCGCGTTCGCCCTTCAGGTGAGCAACGCCGCCGACCTTTCCCCCGAGCGGCGGCTCGCGCTTTCGGCGGCAACGAGCGTCGCGAATAAAATTTATGTTGAAAAGTGCTTTGAGCTGGGCATTCTCGATGGAGCACGCAATGCGCAGCTGCGAAAGGCAGAGGATTGATGGCCAAAACGAACGAATACGATGCCCGCATCGAGCCCGAACAGGAATCGAGCGCGACCGGCGCGACGATAGCAACCCCAAGCGAAGCGGGCGCAGCCGAAACGGCCACGGCCAGCATGGCTTCGGCCGAAGTGGCTTCGACCGAAACGGCCCCAGCTGAAGCAGCCCCGGCTGAAGCCGAAACGACCGCCAAACTCCACGCCCCTCGCCTCGATGGAGCCGACATAGCCGCGGCCGCAAACCAAGCCGCCGCAAAAGCGTGGGACAAGCATCGTGCGCGCATTCTTAACCGCATTGCCGAAAAGGAAATCGCACGCGACATCGTAACGCTCGCTGGCATGACGGAAATCTACTGCGCCGACCACCACGCCGCCGCCGACCGCACGCCATACGAAAGCGAAGCCACCGCCGTGGGCATGTATCCCCAGCACAAGATTCCGCGCCTTTGCTCCGAATGCGCCGCACATTTGCGCTACGGCGAAGTTCGCCGAGCACTGTGCCGACGCGAGCCGCGCCCTGCATGCAAAACATGCAAGAGCCATTGCTACACACCCACCGAATCGGCATGGCAACGCCGCGCCATGGCCTATGCGGGCCCCAGGGCAATGTTCCGCGGGCACGCGATTGAAGCAATTCGCCACCTTATCCATACGAGGAAGAGCTAGAGGGAGTCATCTGCGCCGGCAAAACGCACAACGGCGCGCAGCTCCCCGACCAACTTCGCATCGTCGACAGACGCCCGAAGCAACGCGTCGCCTTGAGGTGTTCCTCCCTGGCTTGCGTTTCCATCTGCAGAAAAAAGGTTCCATTCCCCAACTTTCTCGCCCTTTGCGCTTTATCATAGATGCGTGAAGGAAACCAGCAACGCCGCCCGTGGGCGCGCGTGGGGAAACGAGGGCACCATGATCAATCAACGCATGTACGAGTTGGGCAGCGAACCGTCAGCAATTCGCGAGCTGTTCGCATACGGTCAAGCGCGCAAGGCTGAAATCGGCGAGGACAAAGTCTTCGACTTCAGCATTGGCAACCCCAGCGTTCCGGCGCCCGAAGCGGTTAAACAGGCAATTCTCGATGTGATGGAGCAGCCCCCCGCCCAAGTGCACGGCTACACCCCCAGCCAGGGCGCGCCGAGCGTTCGCGCCGCCGTGGCCGCATCGCTCAACCGCCGCTTCGACACGTCGTACGAAGGTGCGAACATCTACATGACCTGCGGCGCCGCCGCATCGCTTTCCATTTGCTTCAACGCCGTTGGAAACCCAGGCGACGAGTTCATCGTGATTTCGCCCTATTTCCCCGAATACAAGGTTTGGATTGAGAACGCCGGCTGCAACTGCATCGAGGTGCCCGCTCGCCGCGACGATTTCCAAATGAACATCGAAGCCATCGAAGACGCCATTACGCCGAAAACCAAGGCCATCGTGATTAATTCGCCCAACAACCCAGTTGGCTCGGTGTACCCCGAATGCGACTTGATCGAACTCGCCAACGCGCTGCGCCGCAAGCAGGACGAATTCGGCATCACCATTTACATCATCGCCGATGAGCCGTATCGCGAAATCGTCTACGGCAACGTGCGCGTGCCGTTCGTTCCGCCTATCTACGAGAACACACTCGTATGCTACTCGTATTCCAAATCGCTCAGCCTGCCAGGCGAGCGCATTGGCTACATTCTGGTTCCCAACACCATGCCCGACTGGGAACGCACCTTCAACGCCGTGTGCGGCGCGGGCCGCGCGCTTGGCTTCGTGTGCGCCCCGTCGCTTCTGCAGTACGTCATCGAGCGCTGCGTCGACGAGCCGAGCGATGTTGAGGCCTATGCGAAGAACCGCGAAGCCCTGTATGGCGGCCTTACGAAACTCGGCTACGAGTGCGTTGCGCCCCAAGGCGCATTCTACTTGTGGGTTCGCGCGCTCGAATCCGACGCTCAGGCTTTCGCCGAGGCCGCGAAGGCACATGAGCTGCTGCTCGTTCCCAGCAACAGCTTCGGCGTCGAGGGCTGGCTGCGCGTAAGCTACTGCGTCGCCCACGAGACCATCGTGAATTCAATGCCCGCATTTGCCGAACTCATGCGCGAGTATCAAACGAAATAACGATCCTTGGGCAACGCGCCTTTTGGCGTAAAAAACACGAAGGCTCGCCTGCAGTAGGCGAGCCTTCGTTGTATAGGGGCGCCGAACCCGCTCGGAAAAAGCAGGCTGAGTATTTCGCGCATCGCGGCCGCATGGGCTGCGAACTTACGCAAGCTTAGCGCCCGCGCACAGGCGGCGCTGGGCCGCGGTCGCGCGAGCGCCGCACCATTCGACCCTATCGCTTCTGGAATTTCTTGGCCTCTTCGGCTTCAACGCCTTCCATCGAGGCGCCATATTTCGCGGTTTTCGGATCTTTGCCGCCATCTTTGAGCAGTTCATCGACGCTTTCCGCACGCAGCGCCTCGCGTCGCGCATCGTGCTTTTCCTGATAGCGGCCCGCCGCAACAGCATCGAGCTTCACATTGCGGAAGTACACGATCCAGTTCGCCGCGATGGCAATCATGTTCAGGAAATAGACCGCCAGCACCCAGTTGATTTGGCCCGATACGAACTTCGCCGCAATACCGGCAACGTAGCCCAACGTGATAAGCAAAATGAACTGCCAGCTTGTGCCCGCAGCCGTGCGCGCCTTCGCCGCCTTATACGCATTCATCGGCCACGACAAGCCAAAACAAACCAGCATGACCGCTTCAAGAAATTCCGCCATTGCACCCTCGATTTCTCGGATTTCAAACCCTTTGAGAATAGTTCGCGCGCATCATAGCGTCTAATATATGAATTGGTTATTTATTATCACTTTGACGTTATAATTCAAGAAAACGAGGGGAGCGCCGTGGAGCTTTTGCAGTTGAGATATTTTCTGGAAGTTGCGGAAAGCGAGCACGTCACGCACAGCGCCCAGAAACTTCGCGTATCGCAGCCCTCGCTCACCCAAGCGATTAGCCGCCTCGAGCGAGAACTGGGCGTGCAGCTTTTCGAACCAGAAGGGCGCGGCATTCGCCTTACTGAAGCAGGACGCTTCTACAGCAAACGCATCGCGAAAGCGGTGGGGGAAATCGACTCGGCGACCAGCGAGCTTGCGCGGTTCGACGAAGAGCGCAGCTCGATTGTGCGCATCAACGTTGTTTCGGCCTCGAACATCGTCGTTGACGCCGTCGCGGAATGGCGCGCTCAACACCCCGCGGCAAAGTTTCAGATTGTGAGCAGCGAAACCGTCAGCAAAATTGAACCGTGCGACATCGAAGTGCGCATGCAAACGGGAAAAACGCCGGAAGCGAAGGGCGCGCGCCTATTCAAGGAACGCATCATGCTCGCCGTGCCCACAACGAACGGCGACGAAACCGAGGAGCGCGCGCTGCGCGAAACCAAAGAGCCCGACGCAGGCTTTCGCGACAATTCAGGAAAAGGTGAAAGACCTGGAGGCGAAGAGCGCGACATCGCAGCGAGCGACGCTTTGGCCAACGAACGCGGCGAAGCGATTTCGCTGGCCCAGGTGCAAAACAGCGGCTTCATCATGCTCGCAGGCTCGCGCAACATCAGCAACCTCTGTCTGTCGCAATGCGCCAAACTGGGGTTTCGCCCCACAATCGCCTTCGAGAGCGATAACCCATCGGTCGTGCGCAAGATGATCGGCCTTGGCCTCGGCGTTGGCTTTTGGCCCGAACATAGCTGGGGCGAGCTTGGCGCCGGCGCGCGCCTTGCTCCCATTCTTGAACCGGGATTCGTACGCGCCATCGAAGTCGCGCGAACGCGCCACGGCGGCTCGAACGAGCAGGCCGATAAGTTCTATTCGTTCCTGCTTCAGCGATTCGAAGCCCGCTGGAATATCTAGCGGTTCCCCGCGTCAACCATGGTAGACTCTTGCGTACATGTGCGAGAGAAAGGGATTCCATGGCCGCGCAATGCAATTTGATCATCGATTCATGCTGCGATTTGCCGCTGAGCATGCTGCAAATCGAAGGCGTCGATACGCTGAATTTCAATTACGTCATGAGCGATGGCGACCACGAGGACGATTTCTATCAATCCATCACGCCGCACGAGTTCTACGAGAAGATTCGCAATGGAGAAACGCCGAGCACCTCGCAGGCTTCGCCGGCGGCAATCGAAGCGGCATGGCGCCGCGCTGCCGAAAGCGGCATTCCCACGGTATACCTATGTTTCTCGAGCGGCCTTTCGTCGAACTACTCCACTGCGGCGGCACTGCTTGCCCAGGTGAAAGAGGAATTCCACGATGCGCCGCTCTATTTGGTCGACCTTATGATCGGCTCTACGCCCGAGGGCTTGCTCGTTCTTGAGGCGTTGCGCCAGCGCGATTCGGGGCTTTCTGCAGAAGAGCTGGTCGAGTGGGCCGAACAGGCGCGCTACTTCGTGCAAACCGCTTTCATGGTTGACGACCTTGATGCGCTGCACCGCGGCGGACGCATTCCCGCATCGGTTGCCGCAGCAGGCTCGGCACTCAATGTGAAACCCCTGCTCACCTTCGATACGTCGGGGCACTTGGCACTCACGGGCGCCGCGCGTGGGCGCAAGAAGGGCCTGAAGCAAATGGCCGATTTCTTCGCAAAAGAGCATGACACGCAAGGTGGTTCGCCCGTCGTGCTCATCGGCAACGCCGACTGCCCGAAAGACGCCGAAGCGCTGCGGGATCTTTTGGCCAAACAAGACGAGAGCATCACCGTGGTACAGCACAATATTGGTGCCACCATCGGCAGCCACGTTGGGCCCGGCATGGTGTCGATTTCGTTCTGGGGCGGCGACCGCCGTGAAAATATGTCCGTCGCCGACCGCATCGCCGCGAAGATCAAGCGCGGCTAACAAGTCGATCGCGCAGCCAGGCCGGGTTCGCGGGGCACCAAGGCGCTCTGCGAACCTTGCTCGCTACCGTCGTCCCGTCGGCCCCTGAGCGGGGTTGCGCCAGGACCACAGCGGGCTACCGATCGCTTCGCTCACTATGCGCCCGCTTGGCGGTGTTTCACTTTGAAATGAAGAGCAGAAGTGAGCACCGACGGTCTTGGCCCAACCCCGCTCCGAGGGCGGCGGGCAGTACTCCATCAAGTCCAGGAGGCTAGCCGGCGCCAGCGGTGTGACCGCACGATTCAAACCATTTCTTCCAATGGCAACTAAAGCTCGGCGAGCAATACCCTCGTTGAGGCCTGGGTGAGCCTCAAACCGCGCTCAGCCAGGAATCGAAAATCGAGAAGCTACACGCGCGCACCCGTCACGTTCATGCGGGCGCACAATCTTCCTTCTCCGTCGCACACATCGATACGCGCGAAACACATGGCGCGACCTGCCTTTTCCATATGGCATTCCGCCACAAGGCAATCGCCCTTGGCGGCCGTAAGGTAATCGATCGAGTTATTTACCGAAACCGTAGGCGGCTGGCCCACATTCGAAGCAACGGCAAATGAATAGTCTCCCAGCGTGAAGTACACGCCGCCCATTACCGCGCCCATAGCATTGCGGTGCTGCGGGCCAATCTCCATCGACACGCGCGCATAGCCCTCACGTGCCTCTTCAATTACCGCGCCGAGCGATTCAGTGGCGTATCGATCGTTCTTGAATTGATCTCGAATTTGCTCAAGCGTCGCATCTGCCGCGACCAGCGGTTTCTTCTCGGTCATTGGAGCCCCTTTTCGCAATTGCCTGTCACGATCAATCGTAGCAGACTCGTATTGCTTGCATATGAACGGACCTTCTGCACTTCTCACCTCCCTCCTCTCACCTCCCTCCTCTCACCTCTCGTGCTTCGTTCCTCTTCCCCATCACCGCAAGCACCCGTCGGCGCCAAAAGCCCGTCGCCGCGAAAGCTCGCGCTCGAAAACCCCATCCCCGCAAACGCCCACGCCCGAGAAAGCCAACTCCCCCAAGAAACCCATGCCCGAAAAAACCATCCCTACAAAAACCCATCTCTTATGTTTGTCGCGGTTCCGTGGCGCCGAGGTAACGTTTCGATTCAGATTCTTCCCATTGCGCGAACGCGCGATATGTTCGACTCGTACCAAACGCATTTGCCGCAAGCTAATCGAACGCTTGCTTTTATTTGATAGGAGGCAACCGTGGACAGACGCGCATACAGTCAAGAAAACCGCAGCCAGCGCGCCGATTCGGCGGCGAAAACCGTCGTTATCTCGCCCAAGGCCGAAGCCGAAACACCCCAACCAACCGGGATCAAGGGCCTTTTTGAAGGGCTTTCGGTTTCGCAGGTCACCGCTGGTGCGTTGGCGGCTGTGACTTCGATGCTGCTTTCTGCGCAAATCGGCATTGCCGGCTCGGTCATCGGCGTCGCCGTAGGCTCGGTCGTGTCGACCGTTTCATCGCAGCTTTACAAGAAATTCCTGGCAGGGTCAGCCGAAAAGCTTCGTGGCCTGGCTTCGAACGACAATGCGGAAGAAAACGCGACGGTCAGCGCCGTCGCTACCCAGGGCGCAGCCCAAAGCGCAATCCAAGGCGCAACCCAAAACTTTGCGCACGCGCAAACCACCGTTATGCCCATTTCACGCGCGCCGTTCGAAGGCGCCGAAACCACCACACTGCCTTCGGTGGGCGCAGCGACGCGCGCATTCAGCGGAGCAGCGGCGCCATCGGCCAATTCCGCCGAAACGACCGTTCTTTCCGCAGGCCACATCGTTGGAGCCGATGCGCGCGACATACGCGACAGCCAAGCCGTTCAAGGCGCCCAGTCGAATACGCCGCGCATCAATAGCGCAGCTGGCCATACGGGAAATGCGAGCCACGCAACGGGCGTTGTTGAAATCGAAGCCCAAAAGCAAAAGACCATGCAGCGCCGCGTGCTCGCGGTTTCAGTCGCCTCGTCCCTTGCAGCAATCCTGCTGTTCGCGGGCCTCGTGCTTATGTTTACCGGCGGCGAAGGCATCGGCACTAAAGTAGCCCCGTTCACCGGCGAAATCGTAACGAGCCAGCTTGCGAACGAAAACAGCGCAGCAACCAGCGGAAACGCCGAAAAGCCCAATGGGGACAAGAATGCCGACACAACGGTTCAGAACAAGAGCGAGAAGAACAGCCCCTCTCAGTCCGCCCAACAGAATTCGACGCAGAACGCTTCCGGCTCCTCGTCTACAACCGAGTCGGGCGGAAACTCCAGCACCATGAATTCGGGATCGGAAAGCTCGAGCTCCGCAAGCGGCAACAACGGCTCATCCTCAAGCAGCTCGGGCTCTGGCCAAACTTCCAGCGATAGCACGAATTCGAATTCCAACAACGCAAACAACTCTGGCTCAACGAGTTCAAACGGCAATGCCGCAAACTCAGGGTCAACGGGGTCGGAATCGAGCGCATCATCGCAGTCGCAAGCGGAATCGGGCAAATAAACCGCAGCGAGACGCGTCGCTCGGAAAAGCCGCGATTGCACGGGCCCTGCGGCTTCGTGCAGAAAAAAGCGGGCCTGCATCGTTCTGCAGGCCCGCCACTATTCAAAGTCAATAGGCATATCGCTTGGCCACGTGCCATGCGCGCCCGCTAGTCGACACTCTTCAAGCTTTCGACCATATCGATCTTCTTGAGCTTGAACTTCATCGCCAAGGTCACGATAACCGAGAACAGCATGGTGAGCGCAAACGCAATAACGAAGCTCAAAGCATGAATTTCGCGGCCGAACATCACCTGATCGACCTCGGCCGTGATTACGACAAAGCCCTCCATCGCAATGCCAAGGAACAAACCAACAAATGCGCCGATCAGCGAAAGCAGCATGGTTTCTCGATAGATATACGCATTCACTTCATGCGGCGTGAAGCCAAGCACCTTCAGCGTGGCAATCTCGCGCACACGCTCGGTGATGTTGATGTTCGTGAGGTTGTACAGCACCACGAACGCGAGCAGAGCCGCGGCAACCACGAGCACCACCACAACCGAATCGACGCTCTTCAACATGCTGCGATAGCTGTTGATGGTTTCGTCGTTGTACGTCACGGTTTTCACGCCGTCCATCGCAAGCACGTCGTCGCTGAACGCTTCGCGCACGTCATCGCCCTCGGCAACGTTCGCAAGCAGCGTCGCATACGAAGGCGCTTCACCCATGGTGGATTCATACAGCGCGGGCGACATGAGCACGTATTGCGCCACATAGTTCTCCATAATGCCCGACACGCGCACCTCGCGACCTTCGCCCGTCGCGTTGCCGATGGCATCCTCGTCATAGATCGCGATGGAATCGCCCACCGAAACGCCCAGCTTTGTCGCGAGTTTCTCGCTTATGAGCACGCCTTCATCGTCAATCGCGAGGGACTCATGGCCCACGCGCGTGCGCAGCGTGTTGAAGTTGCCGAATTCCTGCGTGTCTTGCGGCACGTTCAGCTCGACACGTTGGTCGATTTCATCCGACGCGCCCGGGATACGCACGATTCTGTTCTCGGTAAGCACCCATGCCTTCGGGCCTTCGGAGTCGGCCTCGACACGTTCGGCCACGGCATTCTTTTCAGCATCGGCAACATCGGAATCCATGCGCACGATGGCGTTGTAGTGGTACAGCTCGCCATACTGCTTGTCGATGATGTCGTTGATGGCGTTTTGCAAGCCAAGACCAGTGAGCAAAAGCCCCGTGCAGCCCGCAATGCCGATAATCGCCATGAAGAAACGACGCTTATAGCGGAAGAGGTTGCGCGCGGTGACCTTCCAGCTGAACGACATGCGGCTCCACAGCGGACGAATGCGTTCGAGCAGAATGCGCTTGCCGGCCTTCGGCGCGCGCGGCAGCATAAGGGCCGCCGGCTTTTCGCGCAGGGTGGCCATCGCAGCGAACAGCGTTGCCGCAACCGTGATGCCCACAGAAAGGCCCGCTGCCAGCAAGAACAGCGCGGGGTCGATGGGCGTAGGCCTGCACGGCACAACATAAATAATCGCGTACGCGTTCATGATGAACCACGGCAGGAATTGTGACAGCAGCGCAATGCCCACGATTGAGCCCACGCCGCTGGCGACCATGGCATACACCAAATACTTCGAAGCGATGCGGCCGTTGGAATAGCCCAGCGCCTTAAACGTGCCAATAAGCACGCGCTCCTCATCGACCATGCGCGTCATAGTCGTGAGAGAAACCAAGGCAGCTACGAGGAAGAACAACAGCGGGAACACCTGGGCAATTTGATCGATGCGACCCGCGTCGGAACGGAAGCTTTCAGCGCCGATGTTCTTCTTCAAATCGAGCGCATACATGTCAGCATCCATGGTGGCGATGTCGTCCACCTCGGCCTGGGCGTCGGCGAGCTGCGCTTCGGCATCGGCGAATTCGGCTTCGGCCTGGGCGCGCTTATCGGCAAGCTCGGCCGCGCCGCTTTCCCACTGCGACAAGCCATCGGCGTATTCAGCCTGGCCGCTTTCGAGCTGAGCGCGGCCCTCATCGAGCTGCGCCTGGCCTTGGGCAAGCTGCGCCGCGGCGGCGTCAAGCGAAGCCTGGCCACTCGCGAAGCCCTGGCTGGCCGCAGCCTTCTGGGCAGCAAGCTCCTGCTCGCCCGCCGCAAGCTGCTCAGGCACGCCCGCGGTTTCCGTATCGATTTGAGCGATGCCCGCCTGAAGCTGAGCGATGCCCGCTTCAATTTCAGTTTTCTGGGATCCAAGCTGCGCTTGCTGCTGCTGGAGCTGAGGCAAAGCCGCCTGAGCTTGAGCAAACTGCTGCTCAAGAGCTGCCTTTTGCGCCTCGAGCTGCGCTTTCGTTTCCTCGTAAGCAGGGTCGGCCGGATTCAGCGCATCGATTTGCGCCTGCACGCCCGCAATCGCCAACGGCAGCCCATCAACCGCCTGCTGCGCCTGGTCAATGCCAGCCGCAACCTGCGTAAGGCCATCGTTTACCTGGCCGAGGCCCTTCTGCGCCTCGGCGAGCTTACTGTTCAGCATTTCGCGCGTCTGCAGAGCGGTGTGGTACTGCGCCCAGCCCTCGTCAATCGCCGCTTGCGCCTGAGCCAGCGCCGCCTGCGCTTGCGAACGCTGGTCGGCGAGCTCCGCTGCGCCCGACTCATACTGGGCGCGGCCGCTCGCCAGCTGCGATTCGCTTTGGGCAATGGTTGCCTTCGCCGATTCAAGCTCGGCGGCCGCAGAATCGAGCTGCGCCTTAGAGTCGTCGAGCGTCGCCTGGCCATCGTCGAGCTGTGCGAGCGCGTCGGCCTTCTTCTGCTCGTATTCCGCACGCTTCTCATCGAGCGTGGCCTGGGCGTCGGCCTGCAGACCCTCGATGCGCGACGCCTTCAAATCGTCGGCCATCGCGTCGATGCGATTGGCCACTTCGTCGACTTTCGCCTGGTAAGCATCGCTTGCCCACAACAAATCGCGCGCGCCATCGACCGCAACGAATGCTTCGGTAATGGGGTAATCGTCGGTGAAGGCCGAATCGGGAACGAACACGAAACTCGTGAGGCGCCCACTTCCAAGCGACGTCGAGCCCACGTTGGTCGAGCAGGTGTAATACGACGAATTCACGAAACCGACCACCGTGAACTCGCGCACGGCGAAGCTGTCGTCCAAGTCTTGCGTGCCCTCGATGAGGCGCACCTTGTCGCCGATATGCACATCGGTCTGCCACACCGTGTCGGAAGAAAGCAGGCACTCGTCGCTTTTCGTGGGCCAGGTGCCGCTCTTCAAAACAGGCCTGTTCAAATACGAATCGTCGTTCGACTGCACCGTGAAGCCATCGTCGCACGTGCTCGCCTGGGCCGCGTCAACATCAAGCGACTGGAAGCACAGCGTGTATTGCACGCCATCCAATTCCGAAATGGCGTCGGCTTCGCGGGCGGGCATAACGGCCGAAACGCCTTCCACATCGCGCAGCGCGTCGATTTGCTCCTCATCGAAACCAATCGTCGATACCACGCGCACGTCAGCCAAGCTCGTGCCGTCGTAATATTCATCACCCGCAAGGCGCATGTCGGGGCCCGTCATGCGCAGGCCGGCATAAAAGCCAGCACCCAGCGCCGCGATAATCGCAATCGCCAAAAAACGGCCCCATGAATGGGTGATAGAACGCCGTAGGTCTTTTCCGAATGCGCTTGCCATACTTACCACTCAACCGTCTCGGCGGCTTGCGGGTGGGCATTGAGTTCCGTGCGCTCGACTTTTCCTTCTTTCACATGAATCACGCGGTCGGCAATAGCGCAGAACGCGGAATTATGTGTAATGAGCACTACCGTGCGGCCCGTCTCGCGGCACGTATCTTGCAGCAGTTTCAGAATAGCCTTGCCCGTTTTGTAATCGAGCGCGCCCGTGGGCTCGTCGCACAGCAAAAGCTTCGGGTTTTTCGCGATGGCGCGAGCGATAGCCACACGCTGCTGCTCGCCGCCCGAGAGCTGCGCGGGGAAGTTGTCCATGCGATGCGCGAGCCCCACCTGGGCCAGCACGTCGGCAGGCTGAAGCGGATCGCGGCAAATCTGACTCGCGAGCTCCACGTTTTCGAGCGCGGTAAGGTTTTGCACCAGGTTATAGAACTGGAAAACGAAGCCGATGTCGTAACGGCGGTAATCGGTGAGCTGCTTTTCGTCGAATTGGTCGACGCGCGCGCCATCGAGCGTAATTGAACCCGATGTGCACGAATCCATGCCGCCCATCATGTTGAGCAGGGTTGTTTTGCCCGAACCGGAGGGGCCGACAACCACCACGAGTTCACCTTGCTCTATTTCGAAAGACATGCCATCGACGGCAGCCACCTGCACTTCGCCCATGGTATAAATCTTGCGCACATCTTTAAATTCGACGAATGCCATAGCGACCCCTCACGCGGCACGATTTCTCAAATATTCCCTCATAGTGAGTATATTGAAAGCACCGCGGAAAGCGGCGGTGATTTTACGTCGGTGGCACTATCGTTACACGTTTGGCGAACCTTCAATAAGGGCGCGGCTGTTCGCTGCCACCTTTTCCTTCAGCACATCGAAGTGGCGTCCGCGCAACTCGGCCATATGCTCAAGGGACGCTTCCAAGACCGCGCGCACTTCGCGGGCGTTGAACTCCGCGCCCGCAGCAGGCGGCAGATCGCTTTCGAGCAGCAGCCTCTCTTCGGGAATTTGCTGCACATACGCGCGACCGCGCTTGGTCGAAAGCATGCGGGGGTTGATGGAGAAATAGCAGCCGCATTCGATGGCACGCGTAAGCTCGACGCCCGAACCAGAGAACCAGTGGAAGACTACCGCGGTGCCCTGCGGGTTTTGAGGGCCCTGCGGCACCCCCGGCGCCACGAGCTCCACGCTTTCCATAAGGTCGAGCGCCACACCCACGCTTTTCACGGCATGCACCGAGAGTACCTTGCCCTTCGAAGCCGCCGCGATGCGCGCGAACACCGTGCGCTGCAGCTGAGCGCTTTCGGCGCGACGGGGCGCGAAATCGAGGCCAATCTCGCCAACGAAACGCGTTTCAGCAGCGTAGGCAACGAGCTTGTCAACCGCATCGGCGCCGCACGAGCCATCGGAAAGCCACCACGGATGCAGGCCTACGCCAAGTTTGAAGTTGGAATTTCGATTGAGCTCATCGGCCAAAGCCAGTGACGCCAAATGATATTCATCAGGAGTCACCGTAGCGCACATGCCGCCTATTCCCTCTTGGCGCATCGCGATTGCCGCTGCTCGAGTATCGGGGGAAAAAGCCAGGTGACAATGCATGTCATACAAATCAAAGCCCGTCATAGCGTCTCCCCTTTTTATGCACGCGCTGCCCAGCGCTGTTCTCAATGAAGTTATACCACCCAAAGGGCAAAGGGCGCAAACGGCCCATGCGCACCGGCGCGAAAGATTTTCGAGGAAGGCCCGTATCCCCAGCTAGTCGGCGAATTCCCCCACGTGCGCGATAGCGCGAAGCGTTTCGGCCGCGATCATTTGGCCCATCATGGGCGGCATGTACGATGCCGTGCCCAAGTTCGATCGCTCGCTGCGGGGAGCACCCTCACGCACCGGCACTGGCACGGGCTGTTCGCAGGAATACACAACGCGCAGATGCTTGATACCGCGCTTGCGGCATTCCTTGCGCATGATGCGCGAAATGGGATCGTTCACGGTTTCGTACAAATCAGTCGCGCGCAAGCACTCAGGTTGCAGCTTGTTTCCGGCACCCATGGCGCTTATCAAGCGCAGGCCGTGCTTTTGCGCGAATTCCGCAACGAAAATCTTCGTCGAGATGGTATCGATGCAATCGAGCACGAAATCGATGCGACCGTCGCACTCTTCGAGACACTCGGCATACAGATCGTCGAAGGTCTCAGCGAGCACGAACGAATGCTTGGTAATGACGCGCGCATTGGGGTTGATATCTAGGCACATTTCGCGCATCACGTCGATTTTCCGACGACCCATCGTGCTCTGGAATGCGATGACCTGGCGATTCACATTGCTCGGCGACACCACATCGCGATCGATGAGCACCAAACGGCCCACGCCGCCGCGCACGAGCGCCTCGACGCAGCTCGAGCCCACGCCGCCCAATCCCAGCACCATGACCGTCGCGTTCGCCAGGCGATTCATGCCGTCGTCGCCCATAATTCGACGCAAGCGGGAATCGGCCGCATCGTCGCCTGGCGCAGGCTCGGGAGCAGGGCCGGCGATTCCGTTCGGATAAGCGTACGTGTTTTCGGAAGCGTTCATATGAGTGGGTCTTTCTATGCATGCCGTATCGCGAAAATGAATCGGCGATTCTTCAAACCAGGCCATTGTAAACCTCGAAACCCGTTAAATGCTCGTAGCGTTGAGCGAGTCGCGGTTTTGGCTTGAGCGTGAATACGGGAGCGCGGCGCAAGCCCACCTGGAAAAGAAGACTACAATGCTGGAATATTCACCACGCGAGAAACCGGAGCCGAAAGAGCGCCCGAAAACCGCAGCCGCCACGCGCTGAGAGCCGCCCGCGGCTGCACCACCGAAAACAAGGAGTCATCATGAGCACCACCCTGCCCCAGACCAATGATTTTGGCGGCACGCCCCTTGTCTCACTTCAAGCCATCGCCGAAGCGATTCGCGCCAATGGTACCGACTGCGAAATTGCGGGCGATGCGTCCACCGAAATTCGCGGCGTCGCGATCGATTCGCGCAAAGCCGCCGCGAGGTGCTTATTCATCTGCAAAGGCGCTGGATTCAAGCCGGCTTTTCTTGAAAGCGCCATCGCAAGCGGCGCCGCAGCCTATCTGTGCCAGGGCGAACTCGACGAGCAGGGCAAGCTAACCGCGCCCGCCGATTTGGCCGCCGCGGCCGCTGGCACCCCCGCAATCGTGGCCGCCGACGTGCGCCGCGCCATGGCCGCTGCATCGAAGGTCGCCTATAGCGACCCGAGCGGCGCGCTGAATATCGTGGGCATCACGGGCACCAAAGGCAAAACCACGACTTCGTACATGCTGCATGCCATTATGGACGCCGCCCAGGTGAGCACTTCGATTCTAGGCTCCATCGAAACCGACGACGGCATCGAGGAATTCGAGAGCTGCAACACCACGCCTGAATCGCCCGATTTGTGGCGCCACCTTTCCAATACCGTGGCTTCCGGCCGCGCCCATATGGTCATGGAAGTTTCCAGCCAGGCGCTCAAATACGACCGCGTGCTGGGGCTCACTCTGAACATCGCCTGCTTCCTCAACATCGGCCGCGACCATATTTCGCCCGCCGAGCACCCCACGTTCGAGGATTATTTCGAAAGCAAGCTCCGCATTTTCGACCAATGCGAATGCGCCGTCGTAAACCTTGGCACCGAACATACCGACGAGGTCATGGCCGCCGCGAAAGCCGCCCCGCAGCTGTTCACCGTCGGCGTCGACTGCGACAGCGCCGACCTGGTCGCCAGCAACGCGCACACGGTCAAAGGCGGCATCGAGTTCAACATCAAAGAAAGCGCCAAACTCGCCACAGCGGCAGGCGAAGCCGACGCTTCGACCAGCGCCCACACGGTGAAGTTGAGCATCGCAGGCCTGTTCAATGCAGAAAACGCGCTGTGCACCATCGCATGCGCGCGCCTTTTGGGCATCGGCTGGAACGCGATTGAACAGGGGCTTTCGCACGTACGCGTGCCTGGCCGCATGGAAATCATCGCTTCGCCGAACGAACCCATCACCGCCATCGTCGACTACGCGCACAACAAGCTCTCTTTCGAGACGCTGTTCAAGTCGCTGAAGAAGGAATACCCTGGCCAGCAGATCATTGCCATTTTCGGCGCTCCGGGCGGCAAGGCGTACGAGCGCCGCGAGGTGCTGCCGCAAACCGCCGGCGCCTATGCCGACCTGCTCATTTACGCCGAAGAAGACCCCGTGCACGATCGCGTGGAAGACATTTGCGCCGAGCTGGCCAGCAACACCCCTGAAGGCGTTGCGCATGAGATCATCTACGACCGCGAAGAAGCCTTCAAGCGCGCCGTGGAAGTCGCCCACGAAAGCGGCAAGCCCACGGTTATCGCATTTCTCGCCAAGGGCGAAGAAGAGCTGCAGCATCGCGGCGACAACTTCGAGCCCATCAAGAGCGACTCAGCCATTGCCCACGAAATTCTGGGCGCCTAACGCAGCGAGCGCATCGAAAATACGAAACCAACCGCAAACAAGAAAGCCGCCCTGGAGCGGCTTTCTTTCGTTCGCTATTCGTCAATGAAGTAGCGCTTGTACCAAATAAGGAACACGAGTGGCGTATAGATCTTGCGCTGGTTCTGCGCCTTGCCCTCGTAGTGCTCATCGAGCAGGCCCATAAGCACGTCGCAGTCGAAGAACTCGCTCGCCCATGGCGCCGTGAAGTATTCCTTCACCCAGTTGTACCACTTCTCTTCGCGCAGCCAATAAATCATGGGCACGGGGAAGCCGACCTTCGGGCGCGTCGCCCACTCGTCGGGCAGACTCTTGTTCGCGGCGTGGCGCAATACGAGCTTGTTGCCGTTTTCGTTCACGCGATAGCGATCGGGAATATGCTCGGCGAATTCCATCACGCGGCGATCAAGGAACGGAACGCGCAGCTCAAGCGAGTGCGCCATGCACATCTTATCGGCCTTGAGCAGAATGTCGCCCGGCAGCCACATGTTCATGTCGAGGTACTGCTTGCGAATGAGCTCGCTCTTATCGGAAACGCGCGCATAGATGGGCGCGGCCAGCTCGAAAGCGCCTTCACCCTTGTCGTATTCGGGACGCAGCACGCTCGAGACTTCGCGCTCGGGCCACACGAGCGCCTGGCCAACGAAGTATTCCTCGGCCATTTCGGCACCCTTCATAAGGAAGTTGTGGCCCTTGAAATACGGCATGTGCTTCGCAGCCTTGCCCAGCGCGCGGCGCACGCCGAACGGCACCATGCGCTTGTATTTCGCAACCGACGGGTTGTCCTCGTACCACGCGTAGCCGCCGAAAATCTCGTCGGCGCCTTCGCCCGAAAGCACAACCGTGACCTGCTCGGCAGCCATTTGCGCCAAGAACCACAGCGGCACGCTGGACAGATTCGACTGCGGCTCGTCCATGTGGTATTGAATCTCGGGCAGGGCCTCGAAGAATTCATCCGCGGAAATCATCTTGCGATAGTTCTCGATGCCCAGCTTGTCGGAAAGCTCCTTGGCGTAATTGGTTTCGTTGAACTTGTTGTAATCGAAACCGACCGAGAACGTTTTGTCGGGCATGAGGCATGCGGCGATGTAGCTCGAATCGACGCCGCCCGAAAGGAAGCTGCCCACTTTCACGTCGGCGATGCGGTGCGCGCTCACGCTTTCATGCACCACTTCGTCGAGCTCATCGACGTATTCCTCGAACGGCTTGTCGATTTCCGAGAAATCGCAATCCCAATAACGGCGCACATCCATCGTATGGGTGGCCAGGTCGTACGTGAAGCAATGCGCGGCCGGCAGCTTGTACACACCCTCGAAGAACGTTTCGTCGGTCGCGGAGAACTGCAGCGTAAGGTAAGGGCGCAGCGCATTGTGGTTCACGGCCTTATGGAACTTCGGATGCGCGAGGAAGCTCTTGATCTCGCTGCCGAACATCAGGCCGCTGCCATCTTCGGCCTCGGAGTAATAAAACGGCTTGATACCGAAAATATCGCGTGCACCGAACAGGCGATTCTTCTTCTTATCCCAGATAACGAACGCGTACATGCCGCGCAGCTTGTCGACGATTTCCTCGCCCCACTCCTCATAGCCATGCAGAAGCGACTCGGTGTCGGCGCCGCAATGGAAGGTGTAGCCCTTCGCCTCGAGCTCGCCGCGAAGCTCCATGAAGTTGTAGATTTCGCCGTTGAACACGATGACGACGCTGCCGTCTTCGTTGCTCATGGGCTGGGAGCCCGCCGGCGTAAGGTCGAGAATCGACAAGCGGCGGAAGCCCAGCGCCACGCCCGGCGCGAAGAACGTATCGCCCATGTCGGGACCGCGGTGGACGATGCGGTCCATCATACTCGTGAGCACTTGCTCCTTGTTTTCGACATCACCGGTAAATCCGACGAATCCGCACATAGGGCACCTTTCGTTTGTATGGCACGGCATTAAAGCCGATAAATCGCTGAAACCAGAATTCTACCGCGCTTGCGCACCTTCGCGCGAATCTTCGTCAAAACGCCTAATGCCGCCGCCGTTTTCGCGCGTACGGAAGAAACCGACGCCGCGTGATCGCGGAAACGACCGCATTGGCAACCGCAGAAGCAACTGGCTCCGGCGCGATCGCGGAAACGACCAGGATCGGCAACTGCCAAAACCACAAGCGCTCAAGTCGGAGCAAGCGCACAGAAAGCCCGAGTGCCGCGACCCGCCTCGCATGTCCGCGCATGCAAAAGGCCAGCACAAGCTGGCCTTTCAACTTTCACTTAACGATAGTTCTCGGGGTTTTTGAACTTGTCGAAGTAACGGAACACGTGAATCTTCGCCCAAGCCCAACGCATAGGATTGAAGCGCAGGTCATACGGGTAATCGAACGTCATTGATTCCTTGCCAGCAGCCACAAGCTTCTTCGCGCGTTCGACGAACTCGGGGTCTTTCACGTAATCGTAAACGACCTTGCGCGGCACGGAATGCCAGAACACCTCGTTGGTGTTTTCAACGCATTCACCCAGGTCGCGCTTATACACGCGATCTTCAACGACGAACTTTGCGAGGTTGTGGCCGGCGGCGGTCACATGGTAGTTCGTGCGGCCTTGGCGCAGGTTCACCTCGAACACCTTGTACGAGCCGTCGCGATCGTCGCGCTTAATGTCGAAGTTCGCGAAGCCCGTGAAATGAATCTCCTCAAGGAAATTCTTAATGAGCTGCTGCAGCTCGGGGTTGGGCTGCGTGATAATGGCGCACGGATTGCCAAGTGCGGTGGGCGTGTGCTCCTCGAGGCCCTCGCGGCCGAAGCAGATAAGCTTCACCTTGCAGTTGCGGTCGCAGTACGCGGTGAGCACGTTCATGTTGCAATCTTCGCCGACAACCATGTCTTGCAGCAGCACTTCGTCGGGATAGCCCGCACCGAAAATAAGACCCAGAATGTGCGCCGCTTCGGCGGGGTCTTGCGCGGTGTACACCTTCTTCATGTGGTCAAACGGGTGCTCCCAATACGTGGAGCTCATGGACGGCTTCACAATGATGGGGTATTTGAAACCGATTTTCTCCTCGGTAAGGTCGGCCTCGGCCACGCCCTGTTCCCACTCGCTGGGACGCACCACAAACGTTTTGGGGTACGGAATGCCGTATTTGTCGCACATCTCGTAGAAGCTCAGCTTGCTTTCGAGCTTGTCGCGCAGGTCGGGCTGAATGTAGAGCGTGACGCAATTTTCGGGCAAATCGTTCTGAATTTCAGAAATGACCTGCGCATATACGTCAGCACAGCCCCACACCAAGTGCGTTTTGTCGGGGTGCTGCGCGGCAAATTCCTCCACCTTCGCCAACACCACTTCGGGCTTGTCCATATGCTCGTCGTAGAAGCACTCCACGATGCGGCTATGCATGGTGTCGCCCGCGGGGAAGCGACCAAACGCGTAGCTCTTCACGCCATACTCCTCATGGATGGCGCGCGCGACGCTGTAGCAATTCATATCGCCGCCGATGAGAACGGGAATGAAGTCGGGTTTTTCGGTTGCCATAAATGCAGTTCCTTCAAAAGATGGTTTGCAGAAAGCTTGTGCGATTATACGCCGCATTGAGCGCTCCCGTCGCACCTCAAAAAGAGCGCACGAACAACTCTGGGGCGCAAGGCTCTTCCGCGTTGCTTCGTTATCAAAGAAGCGCGATTCGAAAACCGCGCTTCTCGGTAGCTAAAACTCTGTTCAATCGTGCTGAGCGCCAACTACGACAGGCGGCTGCCAACTTCCTTGGCGGCCTGAGCCTTGTCGAAGTTTCCGCCGGTGGCAGCGGTAAGCGCGCCCATGACCTTGCCCATTTCGCGCTTGGTGGTGGCGCCAAGTTCGGCAATGGTCTTCTCGACAAGCGCCACGAGCTCGTCGCCCGCGAGCTGCTTGGGCAGATAGCCCTCAAGAATCTCGACCTGCTCCTTCAGCATGGCCGTGCGCTCATCGTTGTTCGCGGCCTTAATAGAGCCCTCGAGCGTTTCGCTCGTCTGTTTAATGACGCGCTTGAGCATGGCGTCGACGTCGGCATCGGTCACCTCGCGGCGCTCGTTGACCTCGATGTTCTTGATCTCGCCGTGCACCTGGCGCAGAATATCGCGACGCACATTGTCGTGCGCCTTCATCGCAGCCTTGATTTCATCTTTGAGCTCTTCGTATTTCATGAGTGCCTCTTTCTAAAGTGCCATCTATCTGCGAGTATAGCGCGAACATGTACACGTGTGGAAAACGGCAAGCCAAAACCACGCATGAAGGAGCACGAAGCGGGGCGGGCGCGCGAAAGCGCAGCGCGGGGCGAGGGCGGAAGCGTAGTGGGACGAGGCGGGGTGGAAATTTAACGAGGGCGAAACAAGGCAAGGGGACGAAAGCGAAAGTGAAGCGAAAACTTAGCGAGGGGCACGCCGCTTGCCAAATCTGTTCAAAAAGGTGCTCGAATGTGGCATTTTCACCTCGCGCAAATCGAGGCTAAGCAATTCGTTGCAGAAAACCCCAGGCCACACTACTCTACGCGACGGCAGAAGCGCGCGCAGACATGAATTGTTGCCACATTCGAGGCCGTTTTTGAACAAGTTAGCGAATGCGTTTGCCGCGCAGAATGACGCCCGCAACATTCAGGTCGGCATCGAGCAGCACCACGTCGGCAATCTTGCCCGCGTCGAGGCTGCCGCGCTCGTCAAACACGCCGATTGCGCGCGCAGGATTTTCCGTCGCGCCGCGCACAGCCACCTCGAGCGGCAAGCCCATTTCGGTAGCGGCAACTTTCATACAGCCCATCAGGTCGGTCGAGCTGCCGGCCAGCGTGCCATCGTGCAGCGTGGCATGCGAACCGTTCTTCGTCACGGCCTGCCCGCCCAGGCTATATTCGCCATCGGGCATGCCGGTGGCTTCCATGGAATCGCTGATCAGAATCATGCGATCAGCGCCAAACATCGAGAACGCAAGGCGCACCATAGCAGGGTGAATATGCACGCCATCGGCGATGATCTCGGGGGTCGCGCCAGCCTCAAGCGCCGCGGGAATTACGCCTGGCTTACGATGATGCAGCCCTGGCATGGCGTTATACAAATGCGTCACATGCTTGGCGCCGCGAAGGAACGCCTCGGCCGCCTGATCGTAGTTCGCGCACGTATGGGCAACGGAAATGCGCACGTCATCGTGCATTTCGTCGATGAATTCAAGCGCGCCGGGCTCCTCGGGGGCGATATCGACAAGCTTGATTTTGCCGCCCGACGTATTCTGCAAGCGACGGAACATCGCCGCATCGCACTGCTGCACATAGGCGGGGTTTTGGGCGCCCACCTTTTCGGGGCTGATGAACGGGCCTTCCATATTGATGCCCACCAGCGCGGCAGCATCGGGGGCGTCGGTATGCTCGGCGGCGCATTCCATAATGCCCGCGAGCTTTTCTTCGGGGAACGTCATGGTCGTGCCACACCACGCGGTTACGCCGCGGCTGGCCTCATAGCGCGTGATGGCGTCAATCGACTCATGCGTGCCGTCGCAGAAATCGTGTCCCACCGCGCCATGGGAATGCACGTCGACCAAGCCAGGAATGGCGCGCAGCCCCTTGGCGTCGATGACCTCGCCCGCCTCGTCGCCGGTCGCAACAATGCGGTCGCCCTCGATGAAGATATCGCCTTCAACGAATTCGCCGTTCTTAAAAACTTTCGCACCAGCAATTTTCAGCATGTCGCGCTTCCTTTCGTTATAGGCGGAGAAAAACTCTGCCTCGATTCAATTCTGGGCCAGGTGAAATGCACGCCGCGAACCGCGAAGCCGAAACCGCGACACGCGCGCAGCGTCAACGCTTTGACGAAACGTTGCGCGAGGGCCAGCCCCGCACACCTAGCCCAAAAAAGAAGCGGCCGCAGGGGCCGCTTCCTCGGTTTCACTATTCGTGGCAGCCGCAGCCTTCGCCATGTTCGTGGTCGTGATCGCAATCGCAATCGGGATCGCCGCAACCGCAGCCGTCATCGGCAAGGTCGCCGCACAGCGAGAACGCTGCCTCGTCCACGATGGCCACCGCATTGGGGTGGAACTGCAGAATGGACGCGGGAACCTCGGGGGTCACGGGGCCGAAGAAAGCATCGCGCACGATTTGCGCCTTGTCTTCGCCGCTCACCACGACGAGCACCTGCTTGGCGGCCATGATGGTGCCAATGCCCATGGTGTATGCCTGGCGGGGCACTTCGTCGGCAGAATCGAACAGGCGGCTGTTCGCGTTGATGGTGGATTCCGTGAGGTCGACGCAGTGGGTTTCCTTCGGGAATTCAGGTGCAGGCTCGTTGAAGCCGATGTGGCCGTTGTGGCCCAGGCCCAGAAGCTGCAGGTCAACGCCGCCAGCGAGCAGGATGGAAGCCTCGTAGGCATCGCATGCGGCCTGAGCGTCGGGGTTGGCGCCATTGGGCACATGCGTGTTCTCGGGGCGCACGTTGATCTTGCTGAACAGGTGCTTCTGCATGAAGTAGTGGTAGCTCTGCTCGTGGTCGGCAGGCAGGCCGCGGTATTCGTCCAGGTTGAACGTTGCAACGCGCGAGAAGTCGATGCCCTCGGCTTCGTGGCGCTTGGCGATTTCGGCGTAGAGGCCCTCAGGCGTGGAGCCGGTGGCCAGGCCCAGCACGCAGCCAGGCTTTTCCTCGACCAGGTCGACAATCATGTCGGCGGCGGCTTCGCTCATTTCCTGATAGTCTTTGGTCACGAAAATCTGCATGAACGCATCCTTCTCTTCGTTGTATTTTGCGACTATTCATAATACATGCTCACGCGGCAATTTCCAGGTGCGGCGGGAAAGCAACAAAAGCCTTGAGGTTCCAGAAAATAGGGCATATACATCGGAGCCCAACCTGTAGAACTGCACTTTTAGGTACTTGTTTTTAACTGTTTCCATGCGAACTAAATAATGTGATGCGCCGTCGCAGACTAATCAATCCGCTTGCTGGGCTATGTTCTGACGGAAAAGATCAGAGCCGGGACGGCGGCAATTGCGGCCTCGCACGCGCTCTCCTTCGCCACGCGCTTCGCCGAGAACGTCAGATTATCCAATCTGCGCGGCGGGCTGTCAGTGGTAGCTTAAAACTGAACACTTGGTCCAGGATTTCCAACGCAGCCCCTTCAGAAAGAAAACCCTTATGAAAAACATCTGTCCAGGACAGTGTGGCCAATCCGTTCAAGAGGAAGTGCCGCGCCCGGCACGCCGGTTCGACCGGCTGCCACGGGTCAAATGCAGTCGGGCCTGAACGAAGTTCGGGCCGGGGGCTTGAGCCCCTGGCCCGGATCCCTAGGGTTGCACCCTAAGAGCAAAGCACCTTTTTGAAGGGTGGTTTTGATTTTCTTTCGCGTAGGGGTGCAAGGCGGTCGACATATGGCGTTCATTTGAATAAAGCCAGCTCAGGCCCTATCGGGTATTTTGCACTACAGCATCTAAATCGGTATCGAGCATCGCGCATGATATGACTTGCGGCAAAAAGCCCGATTGATTTGTTTAACTTATGCCCGTAGCGTTCGAAAGGCGGAATCGCCAACAGAGCTTTCGCGAAGCCGCAGAGGAAAGGGAAAGCGCAAAGAAGGGGTTCATTATGGACGAGCGCAAGAGTTTCATTCTGGAGGAGCGCAAGGGCGATATGGTCGTAGGCCACGGCTTTACGCGTCGTACGTTTATCAAGGGGTCCGCTGCCATTGGCGCTATGGCAGCGATATCCGGTACCACGCTGGGTGTTCTGAGTTCATGCTCGACTAGTGCCGGGGATGGCGCAGTGACCTTCGAGAACATCACTGAAGGCGTCGAGCGTCGACTCAGGCCTAACGCGATTTCCTTTACTGAGGCGAGAACATTCAAGATGGTCGTTCCTATAGGGGGAAGCAAGGAGGAGATTCAAGAAAAAATAGATGGCGAGTCTATTGCTTGGGAGTTGGTGCGCGAAGCGGGGCAGCAGGATGTGGAACTCTTTCCTCATCAATGGCTGGGAGGACCGCTTGGCCAGTGGAAAACTGTGGCCACCAAGATTCAGCCCGAAACGGATTTCTTCTCCGGTGTCTCTACAACCGTCGAAGAAGTTGACGGAGTGACCTCTGTCGTCTTGGTTTTTTCCAACAACTTGTTGTTTGGATATGACGGGATTGACAACAGAGACAGGAAGCTCGTTCGGGATTCGATTCTCGATTGGACTGGCGTTTATACCCTGAAATGTATCGACGGCGAAAATGAAATAGCGTCCGTTGAAGTGCCAGTGCGTCCGTATGATTCCTATGCCACATTTGCCGAAATCGCCGAAGAGTTACCTGGACTTGTCCAGGAGGCGAACGAAAACGGACTGTATGCTGAACTTCAGACTATTGGCCAATCTGCCGACGGGCGCGATATCTATGCTGTGATTATTGCCAAGGAGCAGTCTGACGTCGAAAACTACCGCTCACTTTCCGACCGTATGAAATCGGAGCCCGCGAAAGTACAAGAAGAGGTCAATACTGGGTCGCTTTCGTACAAGGTGCCCATCATGTACAGCAATATCCATTCTGATGAAACGCCGGGAAGCGACGGCGTAATGGAGTTTCTCCGTCTTCTTGCTGCGAATCAGCCCGTTGAATACAACTACATCGGAGCTCTGACGAAGGAAGGGGTGGATACACTTTCTGCCGAGATGAACAGGGATTCGACGGATTGGTCTCTTCTGGTAGCCGATCAGGTCAGCGGCGTAGGGTACATCCGAGGCGAAGGTGTGAAAAATCCAACGTATCCAGGCGCAGAAGAGGCAGAGTTCTCTCTCGATCCCTTTGACCTATACCATATGACCGTCGATATGGCGGAAGACGAATTCGGCCGTTACTACGAGGTCGAAAAACGGACGTTCGATCCCGCTCAAATTCTTGATCAAGTGTTCTTCCTGCTTGTACCCGTCGAAAACCCCGATGGACGTACGTACAACACCCGAACAAATGGAAACGGCTTCGATCTAAATCGCGACAACACATATCAAACCCAGCCCGAAACCCAGGCGATGACGAAATTCATCGCATCCTGGAATCCGATTTCGCTCCATGAAATCCATGGCTTCTACACTCAGTATCAAGTCGAACCCTGTACTCCTCCGCATGATCCGAATAATGAATACGACCTGTTTATTGATACCGCAGTTAGCCAGGGAGAGGCATTCATTTCGGCGTCAATCGCAAATAACGTGTCCATCAATTCCGCGCAGATGCCGATGAGGGATTACTTGAAGATTCTCGAGGACGGTTCGACAAATTGGGTGTCTCCCTTCGATGACATGACGTCGAGCTACACCCCTCAGTATGCGATGCTGCACGGCGCCAATGCATTCACCATTGAAGTTCCTTTTGGTTCGCAGGATTCTGTCGAGGCGGTTCTGTTCGGATTCGTAGGGAATGCAGACTTCATCTCGCGACCCGAGAATAAAGATAGGATGTTCGTTAATCAGCTCGAACGCTATCGCCGCGGTATAGAGAATATAGACGCGGACACGTTACGGCCGTACTATGTCTCGCAGGCGGATGAGCTGGGGGGCAATGCTTCGACATTCCGTCCTCGCAGGGAGGAAAACGGAAACTTCTTCCCAGAATACTACGTGATTCCAATCGACGGCGAATCTCAGAGAAACAGAGCTGCCGCCGCTGATATCGTGGAGTACCTGCTACGCAACGATGTGGCAGTGAAGTCTTTGACCCAGGATGTCTCGCTCGAGGCGAACGAATATCGCGATTCGTTGTCATTTAAAGCGGGGTCGATAGTGGTCGACATGCATCAGGCAAAGAGGAACATGGCCCATGTGGCTCTTTATTCGAATTTGACCATCGATGACTGGACGGGACTGTATTCCGAGCCTGTGACCAACTTCCCCGATTTCCATGATTTCGATGCGGTATCCGTCAATACACCTGGGGCATTCGCCGAGGATATGCTCGTAGATGTCGATGCGTCTCCCGAAGTGGCCAGCTCCGTATCGGGCGAGGGTTCCGCAGCCATTATTGCGAACACCACGGTGCAAGCGATTCTCGCGGTGAATGCCCTCCTCGATGCCGGAACGCCTGTCGGCTTGATTCTTGAGGGCGAGTACGCAGGAGATTACGTTGTTTCCTCAGATTCGCTTGCGGATGTTGCCGATCGCTTCGTCATAGAGGTGACCAAGACGGATGCGGTCCCTCCGGCAAAGATAATCAAGTCGGGGGTGAAAGTCTACGTGCCTGGTGCGCTTCCCGAATACGACTCAGACGAGACAGGTAGGGAATACGGGGTCAAGAATTACAGGAATCTGCTCAATACCGCGCTCGCATGGGATCGATTCGCCCTTGAGAAGCAGATGGGGTTTGCGCTTGCCGCGTCCGCAGATGAGGCCGATATCATCGTGGGCAATGGGGCGTTGTCCGAGGATGAGGCGGCAAAAGTTGCCCAAGGTAAGCCGTATGTTGGTTATGGCTCCGTCGCCGTTTCCTCGATTAGGGATGCGGGGCTTGAGGTTGATTGCTCTCTTGACGACGGCGATAAGCCGACGAAATCGGGGGATTTCGATGCCTTGGCCAATGTGAAGTTCGAAAGCGACAGCATCGTGACCGTAGCGTACGCCAAGCGTGGTGACTCTCGGTTCTATGGACATGGCGGAGCCATGATGACAAAGGCGCCAGATGCCGCTGCAAGACTCTTGTCCATAACGAACAATCCGTTCGTTGAGGGATTCATGACTGCTGACCACGTTGAAAAATACAAAGGCTCGCTGCAGGCCATCGATTGCACGTTCGAGGGTTGGAATGCCGTTTTGTTCGCCAACAGCTTGACCAACAAGGCCTATCAGCTTCATGAGTATCGATATCTCGCTGCTGCGATATACAGCAGGATTCTCGAAGGAGATTTCGCTTTATAGGCCGGTTGCACGCGACCCGATAGACATCAGTGCTGAAAACGCGACGCAATCTGTTCGGGGTTGCGTCGCGTTGCCGTTTACGACTTGACGGATTGGTTAAAGCGGGTAGTATTATCCAAAGCCCTTGTTCGATTTTGCCACTATGCCGGCCTATCGAGAGAAATCGCTTGGCGAATGCGGCGGTGGTTGTCGAAACGAATGGAGCTCGGGCCTCGAAGCGGAACCTCATGAGGGAGGGGCGATGGGTAGATTTGTGTTGCCTCGGAGGCTCTCCCTTCAAAAACTGTCCCGTTCGACGACCTTCTATGCGTTCATAGGCTTCTTCTGCTTCTACCTGTATACAAGAGTCGACACTCTGACAAGCAACGGTGTGTCCAACCATCTCGTCGAATACACGCCTGCTCCGTACGATGTTTTTTCGTTCGGGATGCTGTGCTCGCTGTTTGCGATTGCCATCTCGGTTCGGGCGAGGGCGGTGTGCTGCGAATTCGCGCCGCTTGCGGTTGCTGCCACCCTCCTTGCTATAAGCCCCCTTTATTCTGTGGTCGGAATGCCGCATGCGGTCGCTTTGGCACTTGCATTTTTGGGAGGAGCGGGCAAGGGCATCGTGGTGCTGCATCTCGGGCGGATGCTATCTATGCTCGATATCTCTGCAAGCATCTTGATTGTGTCGAGCTCTGTCGCCATCCTGAAGTGCGGAGGTCTTTTCCTTCCGTCACAACCTGTGATATTTCCTGTGGTCGCCTTGTTGAGCGCTCCTTTATGCGCAATCGGCGTTTTTCGCGCGTATAGCCTGATGGTTGAAAGCAAAGAGGGGGACTCGTCCTGCGGTCAACTCTTCCGAGAGAATCTGAATCGCAGCCCGGTCGGTTTGGGTCTTGTTTTGCTATTGGTCCTGATTGCGGGTGTTGCGAGCGTGGTATGTCCGACTTTCGCGCAAGAGGCGCTCAAAAACTCCGGAGTTTCGGCTCCGGATGATTTGGTCGCGCTTTGCGGAATCATCGCCTGCGCCGCAGTGTGGATACCCCTCGTGGCTCCTCCCCGTAATTCAAGGCGGCTCGTTGCGTTTTGCAAAGTGATGCCCATTGCTTTGGGATGCTGCGTGCTTTTGAACGTATGTCCTTACGAGGTTGCTTTCTTGCCCTACATAGGCGTCGCTGCCGGGGATGCGATGTTCCTCATTCTTTTTTGGATTATCGCTCCTTTCACATGGGACGTCTGCAAAGGGAGAATGGCGAACGGGGGCTTGTTTTCCGCTCTGGCGTTCGCGGAATGCTTAGGCATATCGGCCGGATTCATGTTGTTTTCCAGAGAGACATCGACGCTCGCGATGGCGGAGGCGGGTGCGTACGCAAGCGCTCTTCTCCTGTTCGCTCTGATTTTGTTTGTGCTTCCTGAATATATCGAATTCGGCAAAAACGAGGCAGGCGATACGGGAAAAGGTGGATTAACGCGTGGGGAAAGCGATGCCTTGAGGAAAGTCGCGATGGAGGCCGGGCTGTCGCCTAGGGAATTCGAAGTCCTTCTCTTACTTGCCCGCGGACGGGATTCAAAAACCATTCAAAATAAGCTCGGCATGGCCCCTTCCACTGTTTCGACGCATATACAACGAATATATAAGAAAATGGGATTGCATTCCAAACAAGACATTATTGACCTGATTGATTGTGGCGATTGAAGAGAAATGAGATTCGCTGCAATCTTGTTGCCCGCAGCGATTGAGTCGACGTCTGGTTCGGTTTTGGCAGCTTGCTGTTGTCGCAGGAAACCAATTGGCAGAAGCGAAGGCAAGGAGCAGCCCATCAATCGAGAAAACGCCGGGAGACAGGATTTCAACCGGATAGCCATCGTGCCGAAGTCCCTGGCAAAAAAACGTGCAATGACTCGTTCAAAGCCTTGCCAGGGGTTTCAGCTCGTGTAGATTAGCGTACGTCAAAGGAAGCCGTTCCGCATCGGAATCTTCGAATTGAAGGAGTCGCTGCACGTGTATTTCGTCATCCGAGGCGGGTGTTGATCGACTCAATGCGTCTTTGCATGCAACTCGAAAGAAAGTTGCACTGGGTCCTTCATTTAACCCGAAGCGGATGCCATGACTTAGTGCGATTTCTTATATCGAGTAGAAATAGAAACAAAGCGAACTAATGCACTCTAAGCTAAGTATCAAATAGGCTATCAGCTGTAAAAAATGTTAAGGCAATCAGATATCTTTCGACAGGTTACTCAGAAACCGCCGAACGCTTTGGCGTTAGGGGAAGACCATTCAATGCGTTGTCCCTAGTTAGGTATCATATTTCTATCATGGGATGACTTGCCGCATAAGCTGCATGGAATGATTTGCCACTTGGCCGCATTAATTGAATTCTCTAGCAAATGTGAGAAAAACGGGCGGCGACCCAATTTGGTAACCACCCGTTTAGGTCAAGCTGTTTCGCAAGCGTCCTATGCCAAGGCGTCTTCAGCGGCCAGCACGCCAGACGTGGCCGCCCAGCCCTGCTGAGAGCCGGAGCACACATTGACGTCGTAGTTCGCACCGTATAAACCAGCGGCATCACCGCCGGCGGCATACAGGCCAGAAATGGGATTGCCGCTCGTGCTCATGACGCGCATACGCTCGTCCACACGCAGGCCGCCAACCGTGGTGAACAACGTCGGGGTGATTTTCGCGCCGTAGAACGGTGCCTTGGATACTGCGAGGAGCTGTTCTTTGGGCTTCCCGTAGTCCTCGTCGATTCCTGAATCGCAGAAACCGTTGTAACGCTCAACTGTCGATTCGAGCACGTCTGGGTCCAGCCCGAGTCCTTTCGCCACATCGGCAATCGAGTCACCCTTTACGATGCCCTCGCACGAAAGCAGTCCCTCGCGGCACTCGAAGGGCTGTCCCGCGAGCGCACCCAAGTTGGGCATGGGCATGAAAGGACCGCTCTGCTCGATGTAGTCGATGAATCCGTCATCGAAAACAACGTAGTTCTCCGCCTGCGTGGTGAGCACGTTGCCGCACGCGGAGAAGTTCGAGGTGACACTCTCGTTGAAATAGCGCTCCCCTGTCTCGTTCACGCGAAGCGTGGGCTGCATGGTCAAGACGTAGTTGGGGATGTCGGAAAATGCGCTCGTGCCATCCAACATGCCCGTGTGGTACATGACCGCACTCGGGATATGGGTGTCTGCGGCCGCCTCGGACGAGGCCAGCGCGATGCCATCGCCGTCGCGCCCCTCCATGCCCCATACGTGAACCGCATCGTAAGGCCGGCCTGTGAACCTTTCGAACATCTCGGGGCTGTTTGCGTACCCACCCGTCGCGAGAACGACAGCCTTCGCGTCGATTTGGATTTCTTCCCCGCCAATGGTGGCGAAGATTCCAGTCACGGAGCCATCGGAAACTACGATGCCCGTCATGGGGCATTCGGTCCTGAACTCGACGCCAAGCTCCGTCGCCTTCGCCTGCAGCACGTCGAGAACCGCTTTCATGCTCGTTGGCCCGCCTTCGCCCGCCGGAAGATGCCATACCTGGTATGACTCGCCTAGGGCCTCGACCGCGGCGTACGCGATTCCCTGGCCCTCGACCCAGTCGACCACCCTGCCGCACTCCTCGACGAACCTTCTTACCACCGGGCCGCTGCATGCGTAGTGGTGGTAATCCATCGTGTCCTTGACCACCTGGAGCTTGTCGATGGAGATGCCCTGCTCCAACTGAAAGCGCGTGCTGATGCCGCAAAGGCCCTCGGCGAAGGCCGAAGTGCCGCAGAGGCCAGAGTTCTTCTCGACGCAAAGTACCGAGGCGCCCAACTCGGCCGCGCGAAGAGCGGCGCACGTTCCCGCCGTGCCGGACCCGACGACGACGACGTCGAACGATTCGGTCCGCACGGGATTATGCGCCGCGGTCTTTTCGCCGCCCTGTTCGGCAGGTTCTTTCAGCTCGGCTTGTGGCGAGCATCCCGCGAGGCCGCCCAGCACCGCCCCTGCTCCTAAAACCGTTGCTCCGCTCAGAAAACTTCTCCTGCTTACGTTCATGCTCCCTCCATCTTCTGCACAGGTATGGTACACCGTACCATGGTACGATGTACCAAATTGTAATTTCGGACAGACGGACGGTCAAGTGCAATTTAGGAAGTTTCCCAGCCATGTCGCAGCCGCCCTTATAATGGCCGACACGCACAAGGAAAGGTTCTTATATGGTCCGACAGAGCGGCAGCGCCGTCAGCAACGAGGAAATCGCGAGAGCAGCGCTCTCGTTCATCGACGAACACGGAATCGACGCCTTGTCGTTCCGAAAGCTCAGCGAATCCACCGGTATTCCGACGATGACGATTTGCAACCGCTTCGGATCCAAGGAGTCGCTGTTGAAAGCCGTCCTGTCGGCGATGCTCGAAGGACATCAAGCCGACGCGATTCCGGGCGAAGCATGGCAGGATACGCTTCGGCGCGTGGCCCACTGCCATCGCGCCATGGCGCTTTCGCATCCGGGCGCGTTCATGCTCTTCGTGCAAACACCCTCTTTTGAAGAACCGATTCTTTCTTACACCGAGAACGTATTCTCACTTCATGGGCATCAGGACATCCCTGAGGACATGCCCCTCATTTTCTTGAGCGTCATGCACTCGTTTCTCCCGGGCTTTCAGCTTGTCGAGAGCATGGCGAAATCCGCCCGTAAGGACAGCCTGTCCGCAGAAGCGCAGCGATTCATCTCGCTTTTCACCGAAGAGACGTTCGATCGAGACCTCGAAATCATCATTGCCGGATTGGCGGCGAAATTCAATCTGCCAGCATAGGTCCACGGAACCGCCGCATGACCGCCGCCGTACTCGTATTCAATTTTTCAATGGCCCCATTTGGACTGCTCTTTCGCAAAGGCATCGGTGCGCGTGTTTGACCAGCCAGTCGTCCGCACCGTTCCTCACCGTCACGACCTCGAGGAGCCTTCCGGTGGAATCGTAGCCAATGCCGACGCGCTTCTCTGACTTTCTCATGCAGCGGGTTCAGGCGATGCCCGCGCACTCCAGGTCGTTTTCGACCAGTTGCCTCAGGTAATCCGACCGGCGCATGCCCAGCTGGGCCGCGCGAGCGTCGATGGCGCGAACCCTGCCGCGCGCCTCCTTGAACGCCTTTGGGCGGGGCGCGCCGTAGACGCCTCAAGCCTCGTCCCTGACTCGGGATATCGCGACAGCAAACTCCTCGTCGCGCATGGCGTGCGCGCTCGGCGGCCGCAATTTCCTGCACGGCCCAACGGCCCTCTGCTTGAATTCCGTCGTATGCCTGGGAGATGGATTGCCCATGACCCGCCTCGCTTTCCCCCATTGCGGCCACCATGCCGAAACGGAAATCGACTTGTCAACGGGAATGGGGCGGATTCAGATTCAACGAATCCCTTACCACATTAACTACCGAAGCCTCCGCCTTTTCGGAAAACACCCACCACACGCGCGTCAAATGCGACAGGTATACTGCGAGCCGGTCAAAACCTGCGCGGCACGGCCGCGCCAACACGAAAGGATCCCACGATGGAATTGCTTCGCACCCACGAACCGCTCGAGGCGTTCGTGTTCGATATGGACGGCACACTGCTCGATTCGCTGCCCGATTTGGTCGACGTGACCAACGAAACGCTCACGCATTTCGGCTACCCCACGCACACCACCGAAGAAATCTTGGCCATGATTGGCAACGGCCTGCGCTCACTTATTCTGCAAGCGCTTCCGCAAAACTTGAGCGACGATGCCACCGAGGCGGCGCTTGCCTGGTGGAAAACGCGTTACGACGAAGTGGGCAACCGGAAAACGACCGTATACGACGGTATGCTCGACACCTTGGCCGAGCTGAAGGCGCGCGGCATGAAGCTCGCCGTGCTGTCAAACAAATATGACGGCGGCGTGCAAATTCTTACCAGGCATTATTTCGCCGACCTCATGGATTTCGCGCTTGGCGATGGCCCCGTGCCACGCAAGCCCGACCCGAAAGGCCTCACGCTCGTCGCGAAAACGCTCGGCGTGCCAGTCGAGCGCGTGGCCTATGTCGGGGATTCCGACGTGGACATGCAGGTCGCGAACAACGCTGGCGCTTTCCCCATTGGCGCGAAATGGGGCTATCAAACGCTCGATCACCTTACGGGCAACAACCCCGGCGCGCTCATCGACGCGCCCGACGAGCTGTTGAAGTTCGCGGAATAAGCAACCGGGCCAAACATGACGAGAGCGGGATGACGGGTGAAGAGCTCGTCATCCCGCCTTTTTTCGGAAAGGCATCGCTTTGATGCAGCCACCCTCTCGCGAGCATGAGTCTCGCACCATACCCGCGCGTTTTGCGGCGCTGTTTGCCGCCGTCGCCCTTGCGCTGTGCTGCACGTTGCCGCTCGCCGCATGCGAGAGCAACTCTTTCGGCGATTCCCAGGCGAGTAACCCCGCCGCCGTGCAGATTGCCGACATCCCCGAGTACTCGGGAGCGCTTTGCATTGACGTCAACGACGGCGAGCCAGGCTTTACCGACGGCGACTTCAAACGCGGCGCATTCATGGAATTCTCCGACCTCGATTTCGAAGGGCGTTGCGGCGCGGCATTCGCGCGCATCGGCACTGACACATTGAGCAATGCGCCTCGCGGCGATATTTCGCAGGTGCATCCAAGCGGCTGGGAGCAGCACCGCTACGACTTCGTTGACCAGGAAATGCTCTACAACCGCAGCCACTTAATCGCGCATCAGCTTTGCGGCGAAGACGCCAACGAGAAAAACCTCATCACGGGCACGCGCACCATGAATTCCGTTGGCATGACCTATTACGAAAACATCGTAGCCAATTACGTGAAGCAAACGGGCAACCACGTGCTCTATCGCGTGACGCCCATTTTTGCCGCGAACGACCTGGTGGCGCGCGGCGTGCAGATGGAAGCAGAATCAATCGAAGACGGCGGGCAAGCCATTCGCTTCAACGTGTTCGTGTACAACGTGGAACCCGGCGTGGAAATCGATTACGTCACGGGCAAAAGCTGGGAGTCGAGCGGCGTGCCAAACGTGGCGACTGGCGGCGAAGCAACCACCACCAGAGCGGGCGCGACGCCGAACGCGACTGGCAAAGAAGCCAGCAGCGCGTCCACCAAAGGCTCCGACGGAAATGCCCGCTCGGAAAATGGCGCCCAAAAGGATAATGCCGAAAGCAGCCAAACCAACCGTGCAAACAACGCAGCCGGCTCAAGCGACGCAAAGAACTCTGGCAACGGAGCGAGTTCCGAGGAAAGCTCAGTCACCTCACATGAGCCGCAAGAATACGTGCTCAATACCAAGAGCATGAAGTTCCATCGCCCGACGTGCTCTTCGGTCGACGACATAGCCGACAACAACAAACAAGAGGCTACAGCCACCCGCGACGAGCTTATTTCGGAAGGCTATTCGCCCTGCAAGCAGTGCAACCCGTAAAGGTATACGGAACAGGGCGGACGCTTAAAAGTGGCACCTGCCCTGAATTCCACCACTTTCGCGCTCAATCGAAGGTGGCACACCGAAGCCGGCAACGCCGAACGACATCAGGCGACACGAGAGCAGCTGGCAAGCTCACAAGCGAGCGGCCCAATCGCAGCCAAACGGCAACCCTCATAAAAAGAAAACCCGACCAGGCATACGCCCGGTCGGGTTTTTCATATCGCATCACTCAGTGCGCGAGGCGGCATTTAAGCGCGGCGCCGTTCAATCCCGGCCGAAACAAACCCCGCCTACGCAGCACGCTATGTGTCGAAAGCTATGCGCTTATAGCTATTGCCGCCTTGACGCTGCCTTCTTTAACGGTTTGAGCGACGGCGCGCAGCAAAGGCCATGCACGTCGCAGCGCCCGCAGCAATCACCAGCGCGACAGGAATGGTAAGGGCAGACGTGTCGGCGGTCTTCGCAAAGCCGCCCTGCGAGGTAGCACTGTTGGAGCCAGCGTTTGCAGAGGGCTTAGATTGATCGCCAGGGGTCGCGGGGGTAACCGTAGGCTCGGATGCCTGTTTCTCCCATTGCGCGAACAGCGTCACCGGGGCAGAAAGCTCAACCTTATCGCCCGCGGCATAGCCCGTGCCAGAACCGTTTTCGGCGGTATTCCAGCCCACGAAGGAATAGCCCTTGCGTACCGGCTGATCGGCCGCAATCTCGGTTTCGGTAACGCACTCAACGGTAGCGAAATCGGCAGGCTGCTCATCCTCGGAACCGTTCAGGTTATAGGTAAGATCGAATGCCTTCTCCTCCAACTCAGGTTTGGTGAAGCCGCAGTACTTGCACTTAGGGGTTCCCGTGCGAGTCCAAGTACCGGCATCGTCAGAGGTCCACTCAGTGTAGGTGACATCGAAAGCATTGTCGTGCTCGCCGTCGGTGTAGTCATGGGTAAGCATCTTGCCGCCGGACCACACGAGCTCGCCATCGATGTTGACGTCGGTACGGCCGGAGTTGTTACCCGACTTACCGCCAAAGCCAAAGAGCTGAGAGCAGGTGGTGTTGTCGCGCTCGGCCGTAACCTTATTGGTGCCGGTAATGTTGAGAATGTACTTATAGTTCCCCATGTTCGAATCGTTGATGTTCAGCGCCTGCTTATAAAGGCCCCAAAGCGCCTTCGAGTTGAACGTGCAATTATTCACGTTAACGGTGATGTCATGCTTGCCGGCACCGGCATCGGTGTAGACATTAATAACCTTGCCGCTGGCGTTAAAGGTGCAGTTATCAAACGTCATGGTCGGCGAGCTGTATGTCCAAAGAGCGTAATCGCCGCTCGGGGCGTTGAATGTGGTGTTCTTGAAAACAGCGGTCTTGTAGCCCCAATAGAATGTCTTGCCGTTAACGACACAGCCATCAAGCACGGTATTGTCGGCGCGAACAAAGCCAAGGTAATCGGCCTTCGCGGAACGCATCGTCATGTTCTTAAATGTAACAGTGCCCGCGCCATCAAACGAATAATCGCTGTTGTACTCAGTACCATAATTGGCGGGGTCAGGCACGAGCGCACCAATATTCCATGCCGTCTTATCGGCACCAAGCCCCTCGAACGTGAGGTCTTTGCCCTTGGTATGGCCCTCAGAGGGCACCTTATACAATGTGTAGTTGCCCTCGCCGAGCTTGATGGTGTCGCCACTCTGAGCTTCTGCGGTTGCGGTGGCCAGATCGGTGTATGCCTTGCCAGTGCGAGCATTGGTGATAGTAGCCACGGCGGCGGGCGCAGCTCCAGTCTCAGACGCTTCGGCAACAACCGCCGGCTCTACCGAAGACTCAGCAACGGCACCTTCATCGGATACGCCCGATCCGGCATCCTCCTGCGCAAACGCGGAATTCGGCATTAAAGCCCAAGCCGCCAGCGCAAAAAGCAGCGAGGCAAAAGCGCACCACCCCCATGCTGCTTTTCGGGCATTACCCTCTTCCAAAAACATAGCCCACCTTCTCTCTTCCTTTTCCCAAAACACGACATGCATCCTGTTACGGGATTCATTCATTAACTCGCAGACCCCATTCCTAGCTACAGTAAGCCATGGCGGTTCCACTTTTATGACGTGAACTATAGCAGGTTTATCGGGTTATTCGCACGCGCCACTAGCAGAAAGTCAAGGTAGCAGTGCATATTTAGGCAAATGGCCCTTGTTTTACTTGAGTGCCCCCCTTCAATTTCGAAGCCCGACTCGCCGCCAAACGAGGCAACAAAAAACCCGGCCGAGCTGTACTCGACCGGGTTTCTATACCCTATTGCCTTGACGCATTGGATCAAGGCCTTCTGGGAAAGCCCACGATTTCGAAAAAACCGGCTTCGCCGTTTAGACGCAAGCCTTTCGATCCTGCAGGCTTAAACCCAGTTCGCCGCTGCGCTCGCTCTAGAACTTCGAGCGGCGGCGGGCAACAGGCGCCGCGCAAAGCACAGCACCCGCTACGACTGCCAGGGCGAAGGGCAGCGTAGTCAACGTCGTGTCGCCCGTCTTGGGCAGCGTGCCCTTGTTCTTCGACTCGCCATTACCGTTCGGATTCTGCGAAGCTTCGCTCTCGTCCTTCACCACAGCAAGCGTGCCGATGTCTTCCTTAACGAGCTTATAATTCTTGGCCATCTGCTCGTCAACGAACTCAAGCGTATACGTGTTGTCGGAAGCGCCAACCTCGGTCTGCGTGCCAGTAACCACGAACGTTGCATCGTCGCTATTCACCAGGCCGCCAACGAAGTTGCCTTCGAGCGACGCGCCCTCGAGAGGCGTGCCGTCGTAGACCTTGCTACCCGAAACCGTCGTAACCGTGTAAGGCTTCGGCGTGATCTGATAGCTCTGCGTGAGGCTGCCGGCGTAGTTACCGATGCCCGTAACGGTGACAAAGATGTCGCCGGTTACGTTGGTGAAGTCATCCTTGGCCGCAGCGTCATCCTCAAAGCCGAGAGCGTCGGTGTACGTAACGACGTAGTCAACGTTCTCGATGAGCACCTTCTCGCCGTCGGTCACAACGGGGACGAACTTCTGCTCCTTGCCGTTATAGACCTTGTCGACGGGCTTGGTAACCTTCATCCCGTTGTCCTCGCCAGGCACGATGCCTTTCGGCTCGACCTTCAACGTGCCGTCCTGCTTGGTAATCTCGTAATTGTCAAGGTTCGTGCCGTCGCCAGCGCTGATCATGAAGGAGTTGGCGCTCTCGCCCGCAACGGTCTGGGTGCCCGTGAATTCATACACGAAGCTCTCGCCGTCAACCATGCTGCCCTCGGTTACACCAGCCTCGTGCTTGGTGAGCGGTGTGCCGTCGTAGACCTTGGAAGCATCCTCTGAAGTCACGGTCACGGGACGCTTGGTAACCAGGAGCGTGGCGAATCCAGTGCTCACGTTGCCGAATTGGTCGGTAGCATCCTTCCCGTCGGCGTTCTTGATGACGTACGTATCGATCTCGGCAACGGCGCTTCCCACGTTCGTAACAGAACCCTTGGTCGTTGCCTCGCACGTAAACCCGGCAGGCAAGCCATAGGCATCAGCGCCCTCGCTCACAAGCGGGGTGCCGTCGTAGGTCTTCTTGCCGTCTTTCGGCACGATTACGATTGCCGCCTGGCTCTTCGTCACTTCGAGCTTGCCCAGCTCTTCCTTGACCGTGTAGTTGCCCTGCTTGGCATTGCCGGACCACTCGATTGCGTAATCGTTGGTGCATTCACCGACCTCGGTCTGGGAACCGATCACGGCAAAGGCCGCAGTCTCGCCATTGACGAAGCCTTCGATTTTGCCGTTGGCTGTGAGGGGCGTGCCATCGTACGGCTTGCTCGCGCCCATCGTAACCACGGTGAGCTCCTTGGGTTCAATCACCAATTTGCCAGGCTTCTTGGTGATCTTCAGGCTGTCCGTAACATCCTTGCCTTCGGCGTTCACGACAACGATCTCATCAACATTGGCGACCAAGCCGTCGGCACCAGTCACGTCGGTTGCTTCCGCGCCAGACCAGGCCGTCTTCACGGAATAGCCCTCGGGAACACCGGTCACGGTAACCTCAGCGCGATGCGGCATGCCGTCGTAGGTCATGGTCGCATCATTGGCAACAGCCACGATTTCATCTGCATATTCAGTCACGGTAAGCGTACCGATATGCTCCTCGACCGTATAGTTGCTGCGCTTGGCAGTGGTACCCTCATCCGACCAGTAAATCGCGTAGGTGTTCTCGCTCTCGCCGACCTCGGTCTGGGAGCCAGTGGTCTCGAAGACCGCAGTCTCGTTGTTGACGAAGCCCTCGACGCCGCCTTCGGCCGTAAGGGGCTTGCCGTTGTAGACCATCGACTCAGACGGAGTGGTCACAATAAGCTTGGCAGGCAAAATCTGATAGGCCACATCGACGCTACCAGCGTAATTGCCCTTGCCCGTAACGGTAACGCGAACCGTGCCGACATTCGTGACATCCTCGGTAAAGGACAGCGTGTAATCTTTGTCCTTCGTCAGCGTCTTGTCGCCGTCTTTGACGGTCGGCTCTTGCTGCTGAACAAGGCCGTTGTAAGTAACGTCGTTCAAATCCTCAACGGAGAAGCCTTCTGCGGTCACCGATTTGGGAGTTACCTCGAGAACGCCTTCTTCCTTAGAGACAACATAGTTACCAGCCGCAACGTCATTCGACCACTCGATGACGATCTCATTCGTGAGCGACCCGACTTCCGTGATGGAATTAGGTGCCGTCAAGCTTGCCACGTCATCCTCGACGAAACCAGCAGCGCTGGTCACAACAACATCATGAGAGAAGAGCGGTGTGCCGTCGTAGGCTTTGGAAGCGCTCGCGGACTCAACAGTCACTTCACGCGGAAGAATCTTGTAGCTGCGCGAGAAATCACCCTTGTAGTTGCCGATACCCGAAACCGTCACGAAAACACCAGTCTCGGTCACGTTCTTGGCATCGCCATCGAAGGCGAGCGTGTAGTCGCGATCTTTAACGAGCAGGTTGCCCTTCGCATCGGTAACCGTGGGCTCCTGAAGCTGGTCTTCGCCGTTGTACACGAGGTCGGACAGCTCGCCAACCTTAATACCGGTATAGGATTCCGGATTGTTGGGGTCGATTGACTGAGACTCAATGCTCAGCTTGCCCTCGGTCTTGGTGATGTCATAGTTGCCTTCGCCAAAGCCTTCGGCCCAATCCCAAACGATTTCGTTGTCGACTTCGCCATCGGCCACATTCGTCACAGCGCCAATCGCCTTAAGACCAGACACTTCGCCTTCGACGAAGCCGTCGCCACCCATGGCGACTTCGGGCTTAGTGAGCGGCGTGCCATCGTAGACCTTGGAGGCGCTCGCAGACTCAAGAGTCACCTGGCGCTTCATGATTTCATAGGTCACCTCGGCCTCGCCGGCGTAGTTGCCCTTGCCCTCGACGGTCACGGTCACGGTGCCGACGTTGGTCGTGTCTTTGCTGTACGAGAGCGTGTAGTCAGTACCCTCCGTAAGCAGCGTGTTGCCGTCTTTCACCTCAGGCTTCTGCTTCTGGGACTTCCCGTTGTACGTGACATTGGGAAGCTTGCCCACGCTCATGCCCTTGCCGGCTTCGGGGTCAACGCTCTTCGGAGTAATGGTGAGCTGGCCGTCGACGACTACGAACGTCACCTTGGAGAAGTTGCCGTTCGTGTTCTTGAAGTCCTCGGACTTGAGCTCCATGTCATAGGTGCCGACGTTGGTCGCGCTCACAGAGTCGTTGCCCGTGAACTCGAAGTCGGTATTCTTATACAGCTCGTTGGAAGCGCTGAAGTCGTAGCCGCTCACCGTCTTCTCGGTTCCATCGTATTCGAAGGCTCCGCTGTGCTCGGTGATGGTAACGACGACCTCGGTATCGTCCTGGGTTACGATCAACTTGCCGAACTCGTACGTAACCAGGTAGTCGCTTTCGCTCGTACCCTCATTGAACGTGAACGTGAACTCGTTATCGCTCTCGCCGACATTCGTTTGAGAGCCGGTGACGTTGCAAGTCACGCCCTCGCCATCAAGGAAACCAACGTCCACGCCAAGCGGAGTGGAGGTGACGGTGTCATTGGTAAGAGGCTTGCCGTCGTACACCTTGTTCGCGCCAGCAGAAGTCAACGTGACAGGACGCTTGGTAATCTCGATATTTTCAGAGCTCGTTGCGTATTGGTCAGCAGCGTAGTTGGAGCCCGTGGCGCGAAGCAGCACCTTCTGGGAGCCGAAATGCGTCAGGCTAATCTCGGCCGGGTCAGAAGTCCACGCTTCGCCATCGATGCTGTATTCAACATTGAGCTCATTGCCGTGTTTATCGGTCGCACGAGCGACGAAGGCCGAAAGCGGCTTGCCGTCATACACCTTCTGCACGTCTTGCGTAGTCCAAGCGACGTCGTTTGTGTCAATCTCACCGCCCTCAATCTTGAGCCAGCCATCTTCAACCACGAACGTCACGTTCGAGAAGTTCGCGCTTGTATTGGAGAACTGGCCCTTATCGAGACCCATCTTGTAGGTACCGACATTCGTGCCCTTGGCGACAGCATCGCCGGAGAAGGCGAAGTCTCCAGCCCCATACAGGCCGTTGGAAGCTTCGAAGCCGTAATCGCGCACCGTCTTCTCGGTGCCATCGTAGGTCTCGGTCGCAGTGTTGCCCTTGATGGTCACGGTCACCTCGTCGCTGACCGGAGTCACCTCAAGAGTACCGTACTCAGGGCCGTCAAACGTATAGTTGCTGGCCTTGGTGCCCTCGTTCAGTGTGTAGGTGAACATATTCTGGACGGTGCCCGCATTCGTGATTGCGCCCGTATAGGAATATGTCGCGCCTTCACCCTTGGCAAAGCCGGTCACAGATTCCATCTCATGCTTGGCGTGCTCGTTGCCGTCATAGACCCACTCGCCGGAAGCGGACTTCATATGCACAGAAGCCTGCTTAATTACCAGCGAGCCGCTCTTGGTGGTCACGGAGAACTGATCGGTCACGTCGTTGCCAGAGGCGTCAACGACCTTGGGTGTGCCCGTGATGGCGTTGGAGTACGTGCCCGCATCGGTTTTGGCCACGCTCGCGCTGAGGCCCGACACGGCGTACTTGTTGCCATCGACCGTGAACTCGAGGGTCTTGAAGCCCTCGGCCGCATGCTCATTGCCGTCGTAGGTGAACTCGGCGGAGTTCGACTCAACCTCGATTTCGTACTTCGCGTCGCGGTTGGTAACGGTCAGCGTGCCCTCGGACTTCATAATGTTGTAGTTATCGGCCTTGGTGCCCTCGTTCAGCGTGTAGGTGAACGCGTTGGGCGAAGATCCGACGACGGTCTGGGAACCCGTGAACGTGTACGTCGCGCCCTCGCCCTTGGCGAAGCCGGACTCGGTCTCGAGCGCGGTGCCGCCGTTCTTGAGTGCGGTACCGTCGTACTTCTTGTTCAAATCGGCGGATTTAAGGGTCACTTGTGCCTTATCGACCTGAACAAAGCCGTCGGTCACCTTAAAGGTCACGTTTTTGAAGTTGGTCGCATCGGCGTTGGTGAATTGGCCCTCCAGACCCATGGCGGTCGTACCGGCATCGGTGCGATTAGCCTTCGCTTCGCCAGAGAAGTTCACCTTGTCCTGCGTGTACAGCTTATTATCCGAAGCGAAGGTGTAGCCCTCGGCCGTATGCTCTTCACCGTCATAGGTTGCTTGCGTGGTGTTGCCAACAATAGCAACAACGACGGGCGAGGTAATGGCATTGACCGTCAAGTCGCCCTCGAGCTGCGCGATCACGTAGTTAGCAGATTGCGTGCCCTCGTTCAGGGTGTACTTGAACGTATTCTTGCTCGACCCAGCATTCGTCTGAGAACCAGTAATGTCAAAGCTCGCACCCTCGCCAGCAACGAAGCCGTCACCAGACACCTTCACATTGGACTGCTCGTTTTTCGTAAGCGCAGTTCCGTCATAGCTCTTCTCGGCAGAATCGGATGTCAGAACAATCTCTCGCGGAGAAATGGTCAACGAGCCGTCGTTTTCAACCACGAACTTCACATTCGAGAAGTTCGCGCTCGTATTGGAGAACTGGTCGGCTTCGAGGCCCATATCGTAGGCACCGACGTTCGTGCCTTTGGCAACGGCTTCGCCAGCGAAAGCGAAGTCATTGGCGGTATACAGGCCATTGGAGTATGCAACGGTATAGCCCGTCACGGACTGCTCAGTTCCATCGTATTTCAGGGTCGCGGAGTTGCCCGTAATGGTAACGGTCACTTCATCGCTGACCGGAGTTACCTCGAGGGTACCCGTTCCCTTCGTTATTTCATAATTATTGGCGTTCGTTCCATCGGCGAGAACGTAGCCATCGATGCCACTCTCGCTCTTACCCACATTCAGCTGGGAGCCAGTAAAGCTGGCGCTCTTGACGCCCTGACCCTCCACGAAGCCAGTAGTTGTGAATTCGCTCGCCTTGAGATCGGTGCCGTCGTAGGCCTTGGTCGCGTCTTTAGGCGCAATAGTAGCCGGAGCTTTCTTGATTAGCAACGAGCCGTTCTCAGTGGTCACGGAGAACTGGGAGGTCACGTCGTTGCCCGCAGCGTCAGTAACCTTGGCCGTGCCGGTAACGTTGTTGGGATAGGTACCCGCATCGGTTCCAGACACGCTCGCGCTAAGGCCCGACACGGTGTATTTATTGCCGTCAACCGTGAACTCGATGGTCTCGAAACCTTCGACCGCATGCTCGTTGCCGTCGTAGGTTGATTCGGCGGAATGAGCCTTCACCGTAATCTTGTATTTCTCACCGTCAGCGCGGTCGGTAACAGTCAGCGACCCCTTCGCTGCAGTGATGTTGTAATTGGCGGCGTTGGTACCCTCGGCATAGCCCCACTTCGTAATCGAGCTTTCGCTGGATCCGGGCACGGTCTGAGAGCCGTCGTATTGCGGGTCGGCGATGCTCTGGCCATCGACGAACGAACCCGATACAATCTCCCACTCGGTAGCCTTAAGAGGCTTGCCGTCGTAGGCCTTGGTAGCATTCTTGGGCTTAATGGTCACGGCGCGTTTGTCGATGGTGAGCTCGCCGTTAACCGTCTTAACCTTGAACTGGGAGGTCACATCGTTGCCTGCTGCATCCTTAACGACAGGGGTGCCGCTAACCTCGTTCGCATACTCGCCCGCATCTGTTCCAGACACGCTTGCGCTAAGGCCCTCGACAGTGAACTGAGCGCCCTTGTCGTTGGCAAACGTAGTGCCGGTCACGCCAGAGGCGGTCTTTTCGGTTCCGTCGTAGGTCTTCGTCGCGGAATTGGCGGTCACCGTAATCTCGTACTTTTCAGCCTCATCACGGTCGGCAACGGTCAGCGTGCCTTCGTTCTTGGTAATAATGTAGTTATCGGCCTTGGTGCCCTCGTTCAGCGTGTAGGCGAACGCGTTGGCCGAAGATCCGACGAGGGTCTGGGAGCCCGTGAACTCGTACGTCGCGCCCTCGCCCTCGGCGAAGCCGGATTCGGTTTCGAGCGCGGTGCCGCCGTTTTCGAGCGCGGTACCATCGTATTTCTTGCTCAAGTCGGCGGACTTCAGGGTGACCTCAGCCTTGCCGATTACAAGTGAGCCATTCTCGACGCTTGCAACAATATATTTCCCAGTTTTGTCAATGGTACCAACGGTGCCGTCTGCAAATTGAGCAGGGTACGTATCCGCATCGGTGCCGTTTGCGCCGACGGTAATGTCGGAGAAATCAGCGCCTTCAGGCGCACCGGTAAAGCCAGAAACACTCTGGTCTTTTCCGTTATAGGTCACTTCTGCAGAATTGGCTTCGAGGGAAACGTTCTGGTAGTAGTACACATTGATGGAATTGCTGCCATCGCGATTAACGGTGATGGTCGCATCTTGGTTGGGCACGGCGGTATACCCGTTAATAACCTTCGTAAGATCAGACGCCTTTACCTGGGTACCCCAAGGAGCACTCTTCGTTTCAGAGTCAGCAACCTTTTGTTCGGTACCATTCAGGTAGTAGTTCACCGTATATTCAACGGAATCCTTCTCGTACCAGAAGATGATATCGTTATTGCCGCTTTCGAGGGTTTTCTCAATATGGCCGAGGCATCCATCCGCAAGGTGATAGCCGTCAATGGCCTTCGCATCTGCGGAAACCGTCTCACCTTGATCGCCATATCGAGTATCCGGGTCGACGAGCTGTTCTTTGGTATCTTTTTCAAGATATTTAACCTGGTAGGAAAGAAGCTCTTGCCAGTTTGCCGTGATGGTTACATTGCCTGCGGGCATAGCGAAGGCATCGCCGCTCTTAAGCGCGGTGGTATCGGGCAGGTCCTCGATGGTCCAACCAGTGAATTTGTATCCCTCGCGAGTGGGCTCGCTCTTCACCGTTTGCGTCGAACCTTCCTGGGCAATATATGTGGTTGCGTCGGAGTTGTTCCATGAACCGCCAGCAAGGTCATAGGTAACTTGGAAACCGCCCACGTACTTAGCATAGAAGTTCGTAGAGCTGTTAACCTTATACGGGAACGTTGCAGGCTGCGTGAAGCTTTGATCCAAATACCAGCCAGAGAAGGTGTAGGTTACGCCATCAACCGTCTTGGTTTCAGGGAACTGCTCATTCATCACATCGGAAGGCTCCGTGGTGTTACCAGAAATGTAGTTTTTAGCTCCCTTTTGCTCAAACTGCGTGCTGCCCGCATCACGCAGGTAGTACTTCACGAGCGAAACGTTCTTGCATTTGATGGAGACGTTGCAGTCAAGATGCATGTCGGGATTAGTCCCGTTGTTCTTCGAGATTTTTGCGGGAACAAGAGCGATCTCTTCTACATCATCCTTAGTAAAGGTAACGCCCGGAAGCTGGGCCTGGATGGTCGTCCTATAGTTATTGAAGATTTCATTCCAAGCGTCAGAGCCCCTCGGCACAACGTTGGTGCCATTGGGCCACGAAACAACGCGCTGATCCACGTTATCGAAGCAATTCTTGCCACCCGTCCACGTAGCACCGGTGGTATTCACCATTGCGGTGCCAAGCGATGTTGCTCCCCAGTTGCCTGAGTCGTTCGAGTTGGCGTCTTTGGTGGGGTCGACCAGGTAGTAAACGAGCGCTTGGTCAGTTGCTTCTTCCGTTGCGGTAACCGTCACATCTTTAGACGCAGAAATCACCGAACCATCGGCGGCGCTCCTGAATGAAACCGTGACCGTTGCCGTTCCTTGGCGAACGCCCGTAACGTTACCGCTGTTGTCAACCGTCAGGATGTCTTCATTAGACGAGGACCATGTATACGTTCCTGTAGCTTCTGCGGGATCAACCGTTGCCGTCAGCTGAGTGTCTGAGAACTGCGTAACGGTATCGCTACCGGAAATAGAGATAGACTGAGCGGGCGTGGCGGGCTGAACTTCGACGGTAAACGTCTCGGTTTTCACGGTGTGATCACCGAAGCCAAGAAAATGAGTGGCTTCGCAGTATGTATGTTCGACCGTGAACGTTCCAGCCTCGGAAAATTCCGCCGTAACGTTGTTTCCGTTTCCTTTAACGGTGCCAGCGCTGGTAGTTTCACCATTTTTCTTAACGGTCCATTTTCCTGCATAGCTACAATTGTTGTTGGAAGTGCCATTCAGGGTCACCTTATCGCCAACCTTGGCGATGGTAGTTTCCCCAGCGCTACCGCTCACATCGCTCGCAGCAGCAGCGCCACCGCCAAGCACTCCGCCAAGCACGGTGCCAACGTTTCCAGGAGCAGAGTTGGCCTCAACGGTCAACGTTGCGCCCTTGGCGATATCGTTCGATGCAACAACGTAAACGCCATCAGCGTCAGGGGTAAGGGGGGATTCCTGACCATCAACGTTTACGAGCACGCGATTCAGCTTGTAAGCAGAATCGGGCACAACTGTGAATTTGAAATTTTTATCGGCGGAAACCGCGACCTTCGTGGCGGGCAAGCTCACGAGTTCATCGGTGCCGTCGGCCTTCTTGATCGAGGCGTTTTTCAGCACAAGCGAAATGTCGTATTCAGTTTTCGCCTGGGCGGCAGCCGCCTGCGAAGAGCCTTGGTTGTCTACCGCGGAATCCTCTTCCACAGCATCTTCCGCAGCAGAAGCCTTTTCCTCACCGGAAACGCTCGGCGCCGATGCCGCTGCCGGCTCATCAGCCGCCGGCTCAGCAACAGCCTGCTCGTCGGAAGCCACAACCGGGGCGGCCTCATCGACAGTCGCCAAAGCCATTGCGGAAGAATCGTCTGCCGCCTCTTCCTGGGCTTGAGTCTCTTCAGGTTGCGCAACTTCGGCTTGCACCTGATCGGCCTGCGCCGATTCATCGCTCGCGAAAGTCTCCGACGGGTTCACCGCCGGCCAACCGAAGCCCAGCAGCACTACCGAGAGCACTACCGAAAGGGCTTTGTGTCCAAAAGAGTAGCGGTCTGCCACACTTTCTCTTCTTGTCTTTTTCCTCATTCTTTCAGTCATTTCCGTCCCCCATCAACCGTATTAACCTTCAATCGGTTGCCTTCTTATGGTTGAGCAGCTCCTTTGCGATACTAAAATAAGAATAGTTCCTAAAAGAAAGTGAACCAGGGGTATCAAAGATAGCTCCTCAACCTGTGATTTTATCACTTGAACGCGGACTCGTTTTATTTTTACGGTAAAAGATGGGGTATAAGGCCACTTCCACACCCTGTTTTGCCCGTTTAACGGCCGTCACGCCCAATAAAAACCCATAGATTTGCGGCTTTGGGGAGAACTGCTCAGAAGTTGCGCAACAAATTGAATTTTGACACGATGTCACTCCCCCTTCGTATGATTCAACGCGCTATGGTTCTTCATGGGGATACTTGTGTGGCGGAGAATCAGAATAGCCATGACGCGATAACGAGCGAAAACGCGGGGCGGCTAGATGCGGCATTGGTGACACCTGTTTGCCACATTCGTTTTCTTTCTATAGGAGAACGGACCCCGATTCCGCAAAGTCTTTCGGGCATAAAAAGAGGAGGAACAGCGATACCGTTCCTCCTCGACACATTATTCTCTTTTGCTTCTTCCGCTTTCAGGATGTTCGCCTGCGGCCTTTTCGAGCCGTTCGAACCATTCCCTTCAGTAGCATTTATTTCATTTACGCTGCCACTCCAAACGCCACTTCGCGTTCGACGCGCAACTTTGCTCCATGCTACTTACGGCGAGCCAAACGACGAGCTGCGAATGCTGCAGCAGATGCCGCGATTGCTGCACCGGCGGCTCCAAAGCCAAAAGCAGCAGAAGTATCGTTCGTTTTTGCGAACTTCGCAGGCTTGTCGGCCTTCTTCTGATCGGTGCTCTGCTGGTCAGCAGGCTGAGTAGGCTCGGCAGGCACAACGGGATCCGCATTCTTGGTCCATTTGCCGAACAGCGTCATGGAAGTTGCAAGCTCGGCGCCATCATTCCATTTAGCAGTGCAGTCTTCGTCGGTATACCAACCATCGAACGTCCAGCCATCGACAGGCTGCTGCTCCTTAGCGGTATAGGTGGTACCGACTTCAAGGTCAGCGTCGGCATCTGGAAGAACGGCGCCCTCGGGAGCGTCACCGACATATTGGTAATCGACACTCAGCAAGCCATGGGCTGCTTTGAATGCAACAGGGGCTTCCGCAGTCGCTTCGTATGTGCCGGACTGCGCAGCCTCTACATGCTTAGTCTCGCCATGGGCAGACCAGCGAGAGCTCGCCCCATCAACATACCAACCGTCGATCGCATGATTGCAGTCGTCGAGCACCCAATCGTTACCGACATTGCCAAATTCGGTAACGCCAGTGCCGTAGATATCATCGCCTGCATTCTTGGCGTGGTTGTTGTAAATAACAACCGACGGATCGAGCTTCATGGTACCCACGTTGTAGACACCGCCACCCATATCGGCTCCGATTCCGTCTTCATTGCAGACGCCGGTGCCGTTGTTGATGATGGTCGCAGAACCGATAGTCAGATTGCACGCCTTTTGAGCAGTGTAAATACCAGAACCGGCGTTATTTTCGATGATGACATTTGCGCCCTTCTCAATCACGCTGGCAATCTTTCCATTGCCTTGGAAGAAAATACCACCATTAGTCTTTGCGGCAAATCCCTTTGCGCCGTTGCCTTCTACGTCCACAGTGCAGGAGGAATCGACGTTAAGGACGCGCGTCCAAACACCACTGTACCCGTTGTTGTTCGCATGAAGCTTCGAGCCGTTGCTCATATCGATTCGCCAAGCGGAAATACCCCAATTGCCGCTGTTCTCGAACGTGACGTCAGAGTTATTCTTGATGGTGTAGTACGTACCGTTCGAGCCATTGCCCGTGCTGTTGATCACCTTTACCGTAGACGAATCAACGGTGGCGTAGAACGAACCCGTGAAACCGGAACGGTTGTGGTCGGAGACGAAGGTAGAACCGCCTTCGATGTTCACGTTGTAGCCACCGTCGCCGCCATCCCACTCAAGGGCGTCCTGGCTGTAATTCTTGATGGTGAGCGTCGAAGCGTTTTTGAGGTTGAGCTTGTTGTTGCTGCAGAAGTAAATTGCATGCGTTTTGCTAGCGGTCCCCGCGCCGTCCATGGTAAGCGCAGCGCCATCGAGCGTAAGGGATGCGCCCTTGCTTGCGCACACAGACTGCCAATTCCACTCGGCGGTATACGGGGTGGAACCAATACCGGCCATGCTGGCATTGACGTTCTTGAGCACGAGCGCATGGCCCCAAAGGGCGATGCCCTTGTCGGTGAATTTCAAGGCGTGACCATCGCCATCGATGGTGAGATCCTTATCAAGGTTAAGACCGGCGGTTTCGGCGTCGGCGAGGAGCTTAATGGTTGCGCCGTTCGTGTTTTTGGCAACAGCGAGCGCCTCATCGAAAGACGCATACTTGATGCCGTTAAATTCAGCGGCCTCGGCTCCAGCTTTGGCAACCTTGGGTTCGGCGGCAGTCGCAGCCGCAGCGGCAACTTCCGCTTGAGGTGCCGCTTCGGTGTCGGACGCATCATTCGCATCGCTAGTAGAATTAACGCTTTCATCAGCAGCAGGATCGACAGAAGAATCTTCAGCGCTTGCCGCCGCATTGGCCTGCTGCGCTGCCACACCACCCTGGCTCGCCTCATCAGCGTCAGCGAAAGCGATCGCCGGCGTAAGCGAAAGCGCCAAAGCGCCAGCCGCGACTACGCTCACCGCTTTTTTATTGAGCGACGTATCGGTTTTCTTCATGCGTTCCCCCTGTGTGTCATACGTTTAATCTGCAAATTGGTACGCGAACGGTATTCGCCCTATTTACGATAGTCACCCCTCATCCATACTTCTTTACGTTGGTCAATTTCCTACACTGGTATCATAAAGTTTCCATATATCTCTGAGTATACCCCCCCCCGACCTATTATTGCAGATAAATTTACGAGTCCTAATATTATTGAGATTTTCTGACGTGGGAGTACCGAGCTAATATAGGAAAAAAATTATGAAACGTTAGCTTATTTATTTAAGGTCTTTGCTTTGTTTTAAGTCAAAAAAACCCAGCAGAATGAATTCGGCTGGGTTTTTGCAGCCTCAATTTTGGCTTATAGGACAAAAAGTGTGTCTCGATAGAACGCATGTTCCCCTCACGCTAATCCAGCCAGAATGGGAAGGAATC
>NZ_CAKTVX010000011.1 GCF_934630525.1 uncultured Slackia sp. | reverse complement strand
CCGCGGCTCCTGCGAGATCGGGTTCCCCATCGCCAAGGCGGCCCCGGAGTTCGAGGCGCCCGCCCCCGTCGAGGCGGACTACGGCCAGAGGCTCGGCGACGTGGCCCTGCCCGAGGGCTTCTCGTGGCAGAACGGCGATGCGGTCGTCGATTGGCATGGGAAGAAGACGCTGCTCGCCCGTTTTACGCCAAAGGACCAGGCGAATTACGATTCCGTTGACGGGATTGCCGTCGACGTGATCGCTCGCCATAAGGACCTGAAGGCCGCCGAGGTCGAGTTTGGGGGGTCGCCGTTCGAATACACCGGCCGCCCCGTGGAGCCGAATCCGGCCATATCGATGGACGGGGAGCCCCTTGTCGAGGGCGTCGACTATTCTGTCGAGTACAAGGACAACGTTCTTCCCGGCAAAGCCGAGGCCCTCGTTCGCGGCATGGGGCGTTTTGCCGGATCCTCCGTTGAGGCCGGCTTTGACATCGTGCGCAGCGCCGGAAATTGCATCGCGCTTCCTGGCCACTGGGCGACTGGATCTGGCGGTTGGTGGTACCCCTACGACAACGGCGGCTATCCCGCGAACGAGTGGTGCATCATCGACGGCTCTTACTACCACTTCAACGGATCGGGCTATATGCAAACGGGCTGGCTGAATTTGGGCGGCACGTGGTACTACCTTTCCAGCTCCGGCATTATGCAGACTGGCTGGCAGAAGATTGGCGGCTCCTGGTATTGGTTCGACGATTCCGGCGCGATGGCCTCGGGCTGGCGCGTGGTTGATGGATCGTACTATTACTTCGACGGCTCCGGCGTTATGCAGACCGGCTGGCTGAGCACGGGCGGCGCCTGGTACTACCTCTCCGGCTCCGGCGCGATGGCAACGGGCTGGCAGACGATCGGCGGCGAAAGGTACCACTTCGACGGCTCGGGAGCCATGGCTTCCGGCTGGACCGTCGTCGACGGCTCGTACTACTACTTCGACGGCTCCGGCGCCATGCAAACGGGCTGGCTGAATCGCGGCGGCGCGTGGTACTGGCTCGGCGACTCGGGCGCCATGGCGACCGGCTGGCAGGCGATCGGCGGCGCGAAGTACTGGTTCGACGATTCCGGCGCGATGGCCACGGGCTGGAAGTGGATCGACGGCTCGTGCTACTTCTTCGACGGCTCCGGCGTCATGCAGACAGATAAACGGATCGACGGCTCCTACGTCGGCTCTGACGGGCGATGGGTGCAAAACGCATAAGACATGCGATTCTATGCAGCCGGGGTGTATGCCCCGGCTGTTTTTATTTCCCTTCATCGCGGAAGGCCGAGGGGTCTATGTCGACTACTGGACTGTCGGCCTTCTTGGCCCAGTCCGAGAGACTGCCCGGCCGCATTCCTCCCTTAGTAACCTATCGCCCGTGGAACATGAACGGCAATACACTCATTAGCTCGATTCGGAATGCCTATAGAACAATCCCGGTCCATTCGTTACCACCTCCCATTTGTCAATGGGGATGGGTGGATTCAGATGCCTGTCGTTTTTTGATGCCGATGAGAAGATAAAACTGAATATTTTTTGTTAATATGCAATATATAAGTTGCCCTAGGCGTACAGAAAGCGCTTTCAGTGGCTCCGCGTCTTTTAGCTTTGATGGGTGTGATTATGCGAAAAAAACGAGGCCATTCTACTCGCCGCGCTTTGTATGCTGCTCTCTCCGTTCTTGTGGCATTTTGTTTTTGTGTCGCCGCGTCTCCCGTTCATGCAGAGGAGGTCTCGGAGCCTTCGTCGCCGATTCAGATCAACGGGGATACGGCGAATGTTGCGGTCAATCTCTTTGCCGATGAAAATCATACCCAGCCCATTGATGGCGCTGTGACGTCAATATCTCATTTTTACGGAGCTTTCTCGGCAAAATTCTTGAGCGGCAAGGCACCCTCTGTCGACAACGACGTTGCCGTCTATGAATTCCCTGGCACCATCGTCGTCGACGATAACGATGGCGGCGACCTCATGGAAGGATCAGGCGCCGATGCCGCCAAAGCTGGCACCTGGGCAATTAGGGACAACAAAGTTATTTTTTCGTTTGATACGAAGTGGCTCGAAGGAAATCCCGCGGACATTTACGTTGCCGCTAATTTTTCGTTCAAACTTAAGAATAAGGACGCCGGCTCGGGCGACAACGTTTCTGTAGTGTTCCCTGGCGCGGGGTCGATTCAGGTTCCCATTAAAGATGGCAGCGTCGCAGGAACGAAATCGGGAGCTTTCTCCCAAGGTGCCGACGGCATGGCAAAGGTCGCCTGGGCCGTGAACTTGAATGTAGAGTCGTACGCAACAAACGTTAAATTCGTTGACGAGCTGGGCGACAATTTCAGCTATGTTGAAGGAAGCTTCGCACTCGATGGCAAGAAGCTCGATCCTCAACCGACGATTTCCGGTCAGACCGCAACCATTGGCAATTTGGGAAATCTTTCCCAGGGGGATCATACGGTCACGTATGAAACAGTGCTGAAGAACAGTGTTTCCGTAAAGGATCGCGAGTATATCGACCAGCAAGAAGCCTCTAAAAACACAGCAACGTGGGAGTGGGGCGGCACCGACGATCGCCAATCCGGCACGGTGACGGTTGCTCCTGGCGGCTTTCGTTACGACATGATCAGCAAATCTAATGGCTCGGGTACGCCGTCTGACATCGTTTGGACGGTAGCTCTTAACCAAGGCGAACTCAAAGCCGACATGAGCGGCTATGTGTTCACCGACAAATTGGATGCCAAGCAGTCATATAAGGGAAGCTACACGGTTTATAAAGGCAGTTCGGGGTCGGAGGTTTTTGCGACTGGCACGCTCGATGCATCGCAGGCTTCCTTTACCTATACATTCCCGAACGACCTCGCTGATAAATACGCAACCTATCGCATTGTTTATCACACGACAATGAACGACACGAATTCGTACGACACCGTGAGCAACAGTGCAATCATCGAGCATGAGGGCTCTATTTCCGGATCAGATGATGGCAAATTCACGCCGCAGCTCGTGGGCACGCCGATTACCAAGAGACTTGTGAGCTCCGACGAAGCTGCGACGACGGGAAGGGCGACATGGGAAACGCGTGTTGCGCTCAAGGCAATCGTCAATGCGGTTAATCCTGATAAGGTGACGGTGAAGGACACGTTCCAGACGGCATGGAAGCAAGATATCGGTGTCGACGTAGACTCCATCACTATTAAAATCGGTGCAACCGAGCTTGTGATGGGACAGAACGGCGACTGGAACCTAACGGCCAACTGGTCGGTCGGTGGAACGAAGAGAAATTTCAATCTTGATATATATGTCAACGACAAGGTAAGGGCAGCCCTCGAGAACGAGGATTACGCTGTCATCACGTACACCACGACATCCGATGCGCTGCCAGGATGGTATTCGAACTTCGCATCGGTGAGCGCGTCGGGCTTGAACCTTCAGCGACAGTACTCGGACCTTGTTATGTACGTTGTCAACCAGGACACGACGCCCGCGGTCGAGAAGCCGGAAGCGGAGTCGAAGGTGTCTTGGGACGAGAGCTTCGACTGGAGCGCCGTTGACGGTTCGAACGAGAAAGGCGCATGGGTCGTCGACTGGACAGTGTACGCGAACCGTCAGAAGAGCACAGAGGGAGAATACTATGGAGCCGGAAAGCTCGGCGGTGCTCCGCTGAACATTATCGATACCCTCCCAGATGGCATGACCTACGTTGCGAACTCCGCCAAGTACACGCTCGTGCAGAATCCCTATGATTTGCATACGGGGCTTGGTCGCGGAAGCGAGAGCAAGACGGTCGCTTCCGACTGCCGGCTCTCTGCTGGTAACGTGAGCAATGACGGCAACACGGTTACCTTCTCCGTTCCGACGACGGCGCTTGGCGACTATGCTGGTTACGCGAAGCTCACGTATCAGACGGCGGTCAAGCGCAGCGCGCTCGACGCTTCTGCGAATGAAATGAAATTCACCAACTCGGCCAACGCTGAGTCGGGAAGCAAAGTGTTCGAGTCTGGTAGTGGCACTGTTACCATCAAGAACAATGTGATTGAAAAGACTGGCGAGCAGGTCGGCAACAGCAATCGCATTAAGTACACCATTCTCGTTAACGAGTCGGCTGTCGACCTGATGGAGGGAAGCGATTTCCTTGAGCTTGTCGACGTCATGGATGCCAAGTGCACGCTCGTGCCGTCGACGCTCAAGGTTTATGAGCGCGGGAACGCTTTTTGGAAGGAGCTGCCCGAGAGCGGCTATTCCTCGAAAATGGAGCAGGTCGAAGGCGATGCGGGCCTGAGCACTCGACTGACCCTCAAAGTCCCCGACGGCAAGTATCTCAAGGTCGAGTACGAGGTCATTCCGAGCGGGGCGCCCGGTGATAAAGTCTCTCTTTCCAACACCGCCAAGCTCACAGGCGTGACAGATGGCTCTGCGACCGATGAGCAGATATGGACCATCAAGAATGCCGCTGCCAGCGCGGGCGGCAATGGCTATGGCATCACAATGACTAAATACGATGCCCAGCAGATCGGCGCGACGCTCGAGGGCGCAGAGTTCACGCTTTATAGCGTGGATGTAGACCAGGCCAAGACGGCGGGCGTGGAAGGCGCCAGAACGCTGTTTGAAACAGCTCTGACCAATGCCGCTGGCAAGATTTCGTTTGGCACGAGCGCCAAGGCGATGAGCGATTGCGTGCTGTATCAGCTCGTGGAATCGAAGGCGCCCGATGGCTATGCCGTTGCAGACCCCACGTGGATTATGCTCAAGGGCAACGCGAGTGACGATGTATACCAAACTGCGCTTGAAAAGGCGAAGCTCGTTGTTGGCGGCGCCGATATCGTTGGCGACGCGGAGAAAGACGAGATCTGGATCTACGATGACCGCATGACGGGCATTGCCAATATCGATGCGGTGAAGGTGCTCAAAGGCAGCGCGATCAAGGCCGGACAGTTCTCGTTTGCGCTCAAGGATGCCGAGGGCAAAGTACTTCAGACGGTGACCAACGATGCCGAGGGAAATGTCTCCTTTGTTGTCGAGTACAACAAGGCTGGCGAATATCATTACACCATCTCTGAGGTTGTCCCCGAGGATGCCGAGAACAACGTCAAAGACCACATTACCTACGACACGGTCGAACACGATGTCACGGTGGAGGTGACTAACGGCAACGGAAAGCTTGACGCCGTTGTTACCTACGACGGCGGCTCCTTGACTCCGCCAACCTTCACCAACAAATACTCGACGAGTTTGCCGTCCACTGGCGGCGCGGGTATGACGGCGACGTATCTTGTCGGCGCCGCGCTTCTCGTTATCGCTGGCATTCGGATACTTCTATACCGCACTGGCGCAAAGAAGGGAGGGGTGCGTCGTGACTAGCTACGGCTTTGGGTCTCGCGCCCGTAGGTTTGCTGTTCTGCTTTGCGTGCTCGCGCTCGCGCTCGCGCCATTCCTTCCAAAGGTCGCCTTGGCATCTTCCGCAACTGAGTGCGCTGCGACGGTGGGCACTCTTACCGTGTCGCCCTCGGTCGCCGATGAGTATGAGGCATACCAGCTTTTTGATGCGAAGGTTACTGACGGAGGCGGCTCTGGGGAAAAGCTGGCCATTGATGTGGCGTGGGCGAGCGATGCCGCGCGCGATGCTGCTCTTCCCGTTTTGCGCGAAGCCGGCATGGATGGTGCGAAAACCGTCGCGCAGGACGTTGCCGAGTGGATTGATGCCGATGGGCGCATGACGCCTTCGCTTGCTCTGGAGCTCGCCCGTGCGCTTCGCTCGTCTGGCGTGGAGCCCAGGGCGATTTCTGCCGGCGTGAGCGAAGAATTGCCTGCAGGATATTGGCTTGTTGTGGCCGATGATGCCGCCATTGGCGAATCTCAGGCGGGTACGGCGCCGATATTTGCGCTGGTGGGCGGTGCGCCGGTTACCGTTGTGCCCAAGGCTGCTGTGCCGGAAGTTCGAAAATATGTGCTCGAGGATTCAGACGGCGCGTGGCGGAAGGCCGCCGACGCCACCGTGGGCGATGACTTGTACTGGCGCTTTTGCGCCACGATTCCAGCAGGTCTTGTTGGCTACGAAGCATATACGGTTGAGTTTAGCGACACTATGAGCGCAGGGCTTGATTCCGCCAAGGTCGCTTCGAGTGCGCGTGTCTACTTGGCTGCGGGGGCCGGCGGCGGCTTCGACGCGGTCTGCGTCGATGGCGGCTCTGTTGGCTACGAGCCTGCTGATGGGTGGAAGGATATCACCGCTGGGTGTTCTGTTTCGGTTGACGCCGAGACACATACCTTCACGCTGAGGACGGGCGACCTGATTTCCGAGCTTGAAAGTTCGGAAAGCTTCGGAGATGGCGCCCGCTTGGTCGTGGTTTACAATGCGCCGCTCGGCACGGAGGCAAACCGCGGAGTGGTGCAGGGCAATCCCAACGAAGTTTTCCTGCGCTACCCCCGTTCTCCCTTTGCCGATCAGGGCGGTGAGGGTGGCTATACCTGCACTCCGAGCGACAACGCCACCGCCTATACCTGGGATCTCTCGCTTTCCAAGCGGTCGAGCGACGATCGAACGCCGCTTTCGGGCGCAGTGCTGCGTGTTACCGACGACCGCGGGCGCCAACTTACGGCAGACGGGACGTGGTCTCGGGGCGATGCGACTGTTACCACCGGCGTGGACGGGTGCGTGACGATCGGCGGCGTGGACTCTGGGACGCTGATGGTTGAGGAGGTTGCGGCACCTGAGGGCTTCGTTGGTTTTGCGGGTGCCCGGGCGCTCACTCTTGCAATTGAAGGGCTCGACGTCCAGCAAGTTGCAGCTGCGAAGCCCGCGCTCACCGTGTCTGCCGAAGACCCTCTGCTCGTTGATGGGGTGGATGCCAGCTCGGGAGTCGTGGAGTCTACGGTCTTGAACTCCCCGAAACCCTCGAACCCGAGTGAATGGCTCGGCGGGCTTTTCCCTAAGACCGGCGATCGGTGCCTGACCTACGCATTCATGCTTATGGCAGTTGGAATGCTGCTTATGGCCGGGTTGCGCTTCCTTGGACGGGGAAAGAGCCGTCGTGGCGAGTAGCCGCTTCGCGCCATGTGCGTATTGCCCCCACCGTGGCTGTGTCGTTTTTGCTCGCCCACTCTTCAATAATCGGCCTAAAGGACGGCTTGGGGCCGTTCCCAATGTTTCATTATTCTTCATATAGAGAGGAACCAGGTTTGAAAACGAATAAGAAGTTCGCCCGCATTGCCCTCGCAACGGGGCTTACTGCGACGATGGCTTTCGGTACCATCGTTACGCCCGCATCCATGGCGTTTGCTGCGGGTGCAGGATCGACCGTCACTTTCGAGGACGGCGTTTACTCTGCATCGTCTACCTATAAGGGCATTCAGATTTTCAAGGGAACGGTCGCCATAAGCGATGAAGCTACGACGGTGAGCAGCATCGATTGGGCGAGCGACACCGCCAAGGCCGCTGTGTTGACCGCCATTAAGGCGAAGGATGCGTCGTATGCCAGCGAAAACGCGCAGGATGCCGCCGATTGGCTGAACGCCAACGCCGGGGTCTCTGGAGTTGACTCGAAGGTCGAAAGCAGCAATGTTCTGAGCATGATTGCCGCAAATCTGAATGACAGCGGCGCTTGGAAGACGACGACTGCGGGCAACGCGTCCCTTTCCGGCCTTGAGGCGGGCTATTGGCTGTTCCTTACCGATACCGCTGGAACGCCTGACGGCACGTCGACCGATGCGTTCACCTCTCCCGTGTACGCTGTGATTGACGGCACCAGCTCGACGATTGTCACCCCCAAGAAGGGCGTGCCTACCGTCGAGAAGAAAATCCTCGACGACGCGGACGCCACCGTTGCGGATGTCAAGAGCTCCGATAAATGGAGGGACGTCGCCGATTCCCAAATCGGCCAAGAGGTGAACTATAAGCTCACTGGTACCATTGCCAGCAACTATGCCACTTTTGATGCGTATGCCTACAAGTTCACCGATGTGCTTTCGAGCGGCCTTGATTACGTTGATGGTTCGGTTGAGGTGTACGCGCTTAACAGCGGAACTTACACCGAAATTGATATGAGCAAGTACGAAGTGGCCTGGACTGATAATGCGTTGACGGTGGAGTTTAAAGTCGGCGATGGCCATAAGGGCCTCAAGGACGTTGAGGGCGTGAATGCCAACACCGAAATCGTCGTTTTCTATAAGGCTAAACTGAACGGCAACGCCACGATCGGCAATGCTGACGGCGATAGCAAGGGCGGCAACCCCAACACCGTCAAGCTCGCGTACTCCAACAACCCGTATGCCGAGGGCATGGGCGAGACGATCGAGGATGCCGTCGCCGACTTTGCGTTCAAACTCAATCTCAACAAGGTCGACCAGGGTACCGAGAAGGGCCTTGCAGGTGCCGTATTCACGATTCAATCTGCCGATTCGAATACAGAGGGCCAGTACATCGCTTCGATGGCAGACGCTAACGCTGGTGTCGTTGCGGGGCAGCTCGTGACCGTTGCCGATGCTGGCAACCTCCCCGATTATGTGAAGTTCGCGTCTGGAAATGATGGTGTAATCGCCGTCTCCGGCCTCGATGCCGGTTCCTATACGGTGACCGAGGTTAAGACGCCTGATGACAGCAAGTACACCAAGGCCGATCCATTTACTTTCACCATCGCCGCTCAATATGACGATACGGCGATGAAGGTGACGAGCCTTAAGGCTGAGATCTCCGAGGCCGATAAGGGTCGTACCGATATCGCTTTCGGTACGCTCGATGGCACCGCCGGTGACAATAAGCTGACCGCTACAGATGGCACGGGAACCAATGCCGCTGCCGGCGAGGTTACTATCAACGTTGGTAACACCAAGTCCGTGGGGCTTCCCATCACCGGTCTTGGCGGCGTGACGCTTACTTGGGTGATAGGTGCCGCGGTGCTCATTATCGGCGTAGCGCACCTCATTCGCAGCCGTCGTGCGGAGTCCGAGGAATAATCGGCGTTCCGGCCTATTCCTTTTCGAATGGATTATTGTTTTTGAGCGGCGAGGCCCTGCGGTTTTTTGACCCGCGGGGCCTCGCTCTTTAGGTGGCGTTCGTGTCGCGGCCTCGCGTTTTTTACCATGTACGCTTTCGCCCGTGAACCAGCAACCTTTACGTATTCGTGACGACCGACGTTGGAGGCGCCGAGACGATGAAGCATCGAGACGATCGCATGGCGGTGAATGCCTCCGCCTCCTGTAGCAAGAGACGCCGTAAGCGTTTGCCTCGCTGGGCCGATCGGCTTATTACTATGGTTGTCATTCTCGTCGGCGTCGGTCTGATGGTGTGGCCGTGGGTCTTTGACAGACTTGAGGCTTCGGGTGTTTTCAATCAAATCAACGCCGTGTCTAGCACGGTAGACACTCTTCCTGCGGAGGAGCGTGAACGGATTCTTCTCCAGGCTCGTGCGTACAACGAATTGCTCGCCCACGAAAGCCCCGAGCTTCCCGCCGACCAGGTAGAGCCCTATGAAGATCAGCTTATATTCGATCGCGACCCCATGATGAGTTGGGTTGAGATTCCATCTATTAACGTAAGTATGCCCATCTATCACGGCACGAGTGAAGAAGTGCTCATGGCTGGTGTTGGCCACCTCGAGGGTACGAGCTTGCCCGTGGGCGGGACGTCTTCCCATTGCGTGCTCACGGCTCATTCCGGCATGCGCAACCTTAGCATGTTCGACGACATCCACGCTCTCAAAGAGGGCGATCTCGTTCTTCTGCACACCATGGGCCAAACGCTCGCGTACAAGGTGGCGGGTTCTGAGGTGGCGTGGCCCGACGAGATTGAATCCCTCGCCATTGAGCCAGGGGCTGATAAGCTGACGCTCGTGACTTGCACGCCTTATGGCGTGAACGACCATCGGTTGTTCGTCCATTGCGATCGTACCGAATATGTCGAGCAAGAAGCTGTTGAGCAGAAGGGGCTCTTGGCGAGGCATTGGGGTAGGCGCGAAGCTGCGGTCCTCGTTGTTGTTGCGGCTATGGCGCTTGTTTTGCTTGATGTCGTCGTCCATCGGGTTCGCAAACGGCGGAACGGTAAGTCCAACGGTGGTTGCGAATAAAGGGGCCGTTGAGGGCCATGGATGGTTCGATAAAGGTAATATGTGCGGTGAACGGAAGCTTTCCGTGGCGGCCGTCGGCTATGGCGTCATAATCGACGAGCGTGAGACGGGAGTGGCGTGATTGGTTGTACATGGCGGTTTTTTTTTGGAGGGGCTGCGCATGGCAAAGCGTAAAACCTGTTTTCTTGTTGCGGCGTGTGTATGGGTGACATTGCTTGCATGCGGCGCGTTGAACTGCGCTTATGCGGACGAGTCTTCCGATGGGGCGAACAGCTGGCGCTTCTTTAATGGCGAGCTCGTTTTAAGCGACAGCGGCGCGAGCACCGACAATTTAGGCACGTTTGAGGAGACCGCCGCCGATTCCGCCGATGGCGTAATGGCGTGCTCGGTTGAAACCAACGGCAATGGCTGGCCAGTGTATAATTGGTTTGATCAGTTCAGCAAGGGGTATTGCACTGGCGCCGGCGCATATAAAGGCATCGACGTAAGTGAATGGCAGGGGAAGATTAATTGGGCCCAGGTGAAAACCGCGGGCGTCGATTTCGCGATTCTTCGTTGCGGCTACGCCTCCACCCATGCAGACATTCAGTGGCACAACAATGTGCAGGGGTGCCTGTCGACCGGCATGCCGTTTGGCGTATACCTGTATTCAAGGGCCACGTCGCCCGAAGAGGCGAGCAAGGAAGCCGATTTCGCTATCTCCCAGTTGAAGAGCGAGGGGCTTACGGGCGCCGATTTGGCTTTCCCCGTTTATTTCGATATGGAAGATTCGAAAATGGTGGGGAAGAATTACGCCGCAATCGCGCAGGCGTTTTTCGACAAGCTCACGGCGGCGGGCTATCCCGTGGGGACGTATGCAAACCTTTCTTGGTGGAACACGTACCTCACGTCCCCTGTGTTCGACAAGTATTCGAAATGGGTTGCTGCGTACAATACGTCAATTGGCCTGACGTATGCGCCCATGTCGAATTTCAGCGAGGGTAATGGCGTTTGGCAGTTCTCGGACTATGGCGTTATCCCGGGAATAAGCGAAAGGGTCGACCTTAATTACACCTATATGGAGCCCATTAACAGCGACCATTGGGTTAAGTCGGGATCGAAGTGGTGGTATCGATACGCCGATGGCAGCTATCCTGCGAACTGTTGGGCGCAGATTGACGACCAGTGGTACCACTTCGATGTGTCGGGCTGGATGCAAACCGGCTGGCTTTGGACCAACGAGCATTGGTACTATCTCGATTCCTGGTCGGGAGCAATGCGCGTGGGCTGGTTCAGCATCGAGGGAACCTGGTATTACTTCGACGCCAACGCGGGCGGCGCTATGGTAACGGGCCTGAAAACAATCCAAGGCAATGGGTATTTCTTCGAGAGCTCGGGCGCTATGGCTACGGGCTGGTGTTCGGACGACGGGGTTTGGCGCTATGCCACTTCATCGGGCTCGCTTGTGCTGGGCAAGAATTCCATCAACGGCTCGTGGTATTGGTTTGATGCGGGCACTTACGCGATGCATGAAGGCTGGCTTGACCAGGACGGTTCGCGCTATTGGTTCGCCGATGGCGGCGATGGCCGAATGGCCACGGGGTGGCAGCGCGTGGATGCCGATTGGTACCTTTTCGATTCATCGGGGGCGATGCTCACGGGCTGGCAAAACAGGGGCTCGTGGTACCACTTGGGCTCTTCGGGCGCCATGAGCACGGGGTGGCTGCAGGAAGGCAATTTCTGGTACTACCTCGATGCGAGCAGCGGCGTTATGCAAACCGGCTGGCTGAATGTGGGCGGTTCACGATATTGGCTGGGCGATTCGGGCGCTATGACCACTGGCTGGCAAACGGTTGACGGTGTGCGGCATTACTTCGGCGAGTCGGGCGCGATGGCCGTGGACTGGTGCGAGATCGGCGATGCGTGGTACTGGTTCGACGATTCTGGCGTCATGGTTACTGGCCTTAAGCAGATTGGCTCCAGGTACTATTTCTTCGACGAAGCGGGCGTCATGCAGACTGGCTGGCTCAATCTTAATGGCGCGTGGCATTACGCGAACGTGTCTGGCGGGTTCGAAACGGGCTGGTTGAGCTTGGGCGATTCCTGGTATTGGTTCAATGATGCCGCAGAAATGGCCATCGGTTGGCGCACTATCGGCGGCTCGAAATACTATTTCGAGAATTCCGGCGCCATGGCTACGGGCTGGAAATGGATTAACGGCTCGTGCTACTACTTCGACGGATCGGGCGTCATGCAGTCTTCGAAGCGGATCGACGGCGACTACGTGGACGCCGAAGGAAGTGGGTGCGCGGCGCGTAAATAGGTGCGATTCGGCATTACGCTTGGAGCGGAAATTGGGTTCGTAAAGCGAAATGACATTGTGCCGGTTTTCGTGCGTGCCGCGGGATGAATGCTCGATTTGTTTTTTTTTGAAAACAGGCAAGCTGGCGTTTCGCCGTTGGGAAAGCGAGCCCAACGGCGAAATTGCTCAGCAAGGCAAGTTAATGTGAGTACTTTAGCCAGCTGAGGTGCTCGTTCTTTTCCATTTTCATTATCAGCGCCGTTAGAAGCCACGAAGCCACAAGCACGATGAAGAAGGTTTCAAGAGGGGTTGGCGAAAACGGCGTAAAGCGCATGATGGCGTAGTTCAGATTGTCATGAAGGCAGTACGTGACAATGCTTGCATTTCGCAAGAATGCCGCATATTTGCAGCTGACGTTGACCCTTAGAGATAATACGAAAGCCGGGATGCAGAAAACGGCAAGTCCAAGATAGCAATCGTCGGCATAGGACCATTGATTTGCGAGGATAAAGAACTGTTCGGTATAGATAGCACCTAGACCGACAAACATTATCGCCAAAAGGGAAGAAGTGCTCACCTTTGAAAGGCGCAGCTCATTGTCGGCGATGCATTTACCGGCGGCTATCCAAAAAATGGCAACCCAGAACGAGTTGTAATCGTTGGATCCAAATGCGTAGCAAAGCGCGTCGTAGTGGGGCGCCACCAAGGGCGATGCCCCATAGTTGCTCATCGCGCAGCAAGCAAGGTAAGGAATCACCGAAAGCAGCAGAATCGTTTTATTTCCAAGGTATCTTGAGACAACTACAATGATCAATGTGGCGATAATGCTTGCCATAATGTACCAAGAGGCTATGAACGTGCTTCCGAACAGAAAGGAATAAAGGGCTCTGAAAAGGCCAGAAAGGAAGCCATCGCTAAACCATTGCCTGTAGGAGAGCGTCGGAATAAGCAACACTATGAGCCAGAAGAAATAGAGCTGCAGGTTGCGCTTGACGTAGCGTTCGATTCTGGCGATTTTCTTTTCGACGGTTTCGGCTTCCCCATATTTTTTGAAGAAAAGATAGGCGGATATAAGGAAAAACAAGGGGACCGCTGTTCGTAAGAATGGACGCAAGATGGGATTAAGGGATTCGATGGGACTGATGTGAATAACCACAATCAGGATGCTGAGGGCGAATTTGGTCACGTCGATAAAATCGCGTCGTTGCTTGGAGGACTGCATATATTTCACCATTGCCTAGGGTTTAGATTCTTCGTATGGCTCCTTGATGGAGGGGCGACATCTCCTGGGAGCAATTCGCATAGCCATTGTAGTCTTTTGCGGTTTTGCAAAGGGCAGATTTTCGCCTATGCAAATAATAGTCGACAATTACCAGCCCTCTTGTTTGCATAGCGTCTCTTTTTGTGGCAGGCATTTAACCAGGGAGGGCGCTTCTGCGTCGGGTCGCAGCATGATGCCGGCGCCATGGTTACGGGCTGGAAATGGATTAACGGCTCGTGCTACTACTTCGACGGATCGGGCGTCATGCAGTCTTCGAAGCGGATCGACGGCGACTACGTGGACGCCGAAGGCAAGTGGGTGCGCGGCGCGTAAATGGGTGCGATTCGGCACGAACGGCGGCGAAGCGGGTTAAGCGGCATGCCGATTTTTGCGCGATGTTTCTTCGCCGCGAGCGATGTGCGATTATCGGGGCGTCAAGAAACGCGAGGTCGGGCATTGGGGCGTTCTCAATGCTTCGGCTCCTAAGCGCATATATCAAATAAGAGAGGAGCGCTCGCATGAAGATTTCTGCACGCAATCAATTTGAAGGCACCATTTCCAGCGTTGTCGAAGGCTCTGTGAATGGCGTTGCGACCATCGACTTCGAGGGCTATGCCATCAAGGCCGACATCACCATGGAGTCCATCAAGGGCCTCGAGCTCGCCGAGGGCAAAAAGGCATTCGCCATCATCAAGGCTTCCAACGTGATGTTCGCCGCAGGCAGCGAGCCCATCAAGAACATTTCCGCGCGCAACCAGCTCGTGGGCACCATCACTTCTATTAAGGAAGGCGCCGTGAACGGCCATGTCGCGCTCGAGCTCGCCGACGGCAACAAGGTCACCGGTTCCATTACCAACGAGGCCATCGAGTCGCTCGGCCTGGCCGAGGGCGAGAAAGCCGTTGCCATCATCAAGTCGACCGACGTCATGGTAGGCGTGGAATAGGCCAGGCGCACCTCAGGCGATCTGTGCTGCGATGCTCAGGGGCGACATGAGGGGCGATCGGTGCACCTGTCTGCTTCACCGCGGCCTTGCGAAGCGAACGTTTTGCTTGTCCGGTTACGGTCGAGAATTGGATTGCTCGACGAAAGGCGCGTTCGGCGAGCCATCGTTCGTCTCATTTTGCGCGAAAGGCGGTCTTCGGGCCGCCTTTTCTTTTTCCTTATTATTTCTTGTTCTGAATAATCTATAATCGAGAACAGTTTTGAAAGGGAAAGGGGCTTTCGTGCGCGAAGACGAAGCATTGCAGGTCGAAGACGTATCGGCGTTGCTCGGCGTGGGCCGCAACACTGTGTACTCGCTTGCGAAATCGGGCGAGCTTGCGTCGTATCGCGTGGGTCGCAAACTGCGTTTCACGCGCGCCGACGTCGAGCATTACATCGAGTCGTCGAAAACGGGCGGTTCGCCGGCTTCGACGGGCCCCATTCCCGTTGCGCCCGCGTCTGCCACGGCCTCTTCTTCTCCCTATGCGACGGCTATTCCCGAAATAGCTCCCGCCGCCGATCCCTTCGTTATTTCGGGTGGCGATATCTCGGGCGACATTATTGCCCACGCGCTCTCTGGCAAGGGATTTCCCTGTTCGCGCGTCTATTTGGGAAGCTATCTCGCGCTTGTCGATTTGTATTTGGGCCGCTCCGATGCCGCCGTCGTGCACTTGTTCGACCGCAAGTCCGGCACGTATAACATTCCGTATGTGCAGCGCCTCGTGCCGGGCGTTCCGGTGTCGGTGGTGCGCGTTGCCCGCCGAAGCGTGGGCCTTATTGTGCAGGCTGGCAACCCCAAGCACCTTCATTCGTGGGGAAGTCTGCTCACGCGCGATGCGTCGCTCGTGAACGTCGCCTGTGGCTCGGCCATGCGCGTGCTACTCGACGAAGTGCTGTGCGAGCTCGAGGCGCGTCCCGAATCGGTGCGTGGCTACAATCGCGAAGTCGCCTCTCCTGATGCAGTGGCGGCGTTTGTGGCCAAAGGCGCGGCTGAAGCGGGCGTGGGCACTTCGAATCTCGCTCAGACGACCCTGGGCGTCGATTTCCTTCCCATGCAAAACGAGTGGATCGATATCGTGGTGAAGAAAAGCGAGCGCACGCGTTCGCTCGTGCGCGCCGTGAAGCGCCTGGGCGACGATCCCCGTGTGCGCCGCGAGCTCGAGGCTTTGGGCTTCGACGCGTCGCGTTTGGGCTCCATCATTTACGAGTCGTAACTCGATCAGTACGCGAAGCCTTTCACTTCTCTCAAGGTTCACAAAAGAACATGTTCCACCTGCCGTTTTTCGTCGGGTCGCATCGCGGCGCGCCGTATAATTCAGGCATGCGCGTTTCGCGTTTTCGCGAAACCTGTTAAACGCTACGAGCATTTAACAGGTTTCGGGTATTCGACGGGAGAAAGGAATCCCATGGTGCAGGAATACATGTTCGAGTCGTTCGACGGCACGGAACTCTACGGCAAAACCGATTCGGTGGCCGATCCGCGTGGCGTGGTGGTTATCGTGCACGGCTTGTGCGAGCATCAAGGCCGCTACGACTATCTCGCTATGCGCCTGAACGCGCAGGGCTATTCGGTGTATCGATTCGACCATCGCGGCCATGGCCGTTCGAAGGGCACCAAGGTCTTCTATTCCGCTTTCGATGAAATTGCGAAAGATATCGACGTCGTGGTCGACCGCGCGATCGCCGAAAATCCTGAGGCTCCGCTGTTCATCGTGGGCCATTCCATGGGCGGCTACGGCGCGGCGCTTTACGGGCACTTGCATCCGGGCAAGGTCGACGGCTACGTGCTCTCGGGCGCATGGACCCGCGACAATAAGGGCCTGGGCACAGGCGCGGTTGAAGCCGACGCTCCCGATTTGGCCTACATGCCCAATGAGCTGGGCGACGGCGTATGTTCCGACCCGTCGGTGGGCGAGGCATACATGGCCGACCCCTATGTCATTAAAGAAATGTCGTTCGGCCTGTTCCGCGCGTTGCACAAGGGTCATGCGTGGATGCGCGAGAATGCGAGCCGCTTCGTTGATCCGGTACTCATCCTGCATGGCGGCGACGACGGCCTGGTGGCCCCGAAAGACAGCCTTGAGCTCTACGAACAAATCGCCTCATGGGATAAGAGCCTTCGCATTTACGCCGGCCTCTATCACGAGATCTTCAACGAATACGATAAGGATGTCGTTATCGAAGACGCCCTCGATTGGCTCAATCTGCATGCCGATTTGGAATTCATCGACGTTGAGGAAGAGGAAGTCGAAGGCGACGAATAGCCAGCCGTCGCGTAAGAACGCGGTATAGGCGAAGAAAGCCCAGAAAGAAAAAGCGGGCCTCGCGCGGAAGATGCGCGAGGCCCGCAGTGTTTGGGCGCGCGATGCTATCGCAAGAACACGTGCAGCAGCTTTTCGTAAAGCGCGCTTGAATACGGCTGGTAGCGCATGGGCAAATCGAGCCACGTTTTCTTGTCGACAATCGATTTGACGTGCGAAAACGCCTCGAAGCCGCGCTTGCCGTGGTAGCCGCCCATGCCGCTTTCGCCCACGCCGCCGAACGCCATCTTGCTTGTCGCCAGGTGGATGACGACGTCGTTGATGCAGCCGCCGCCGAATTGCAGCTCGTGCGTGAAGCGGTCGATGTGTCCCTTGTCGCTCGAGAACAAATACGCGGCAAGCGGCTTCGCCTTGCCTTTAAGGCCTTGTGCCACCTGGTCAAATGTCTCAAACGTAAGAATGGGCAGAATCGGCCCGAAAATCTCTTCTCCCATAACCGCGTCGCTCGCCGTGACGCCGTCCATAATCGTGGGCGCGATGCGGCAGCTTTCGGCGTCGCGCTCGCCGCCATGCACCACTTTGTTCTCGTCGATAAGTCCGCACAGGCGCTCGAAGTGCTTCTGGTTCACGATTTTGCCGTAGTCGGCGTTTTCGAGCGGTGCTTTGCCGAATTGGCGTTCAATCTGTTTTGCCAGCTCAGCGACGAGTTTGTCGTGCACGCCGCGCTCAACGAGCACGTAATCGGGCGCCACGCACGTCTGCCCGCAGTTCAGGAACTTGCCAAACGCGATGCGCTTGGCGGCAAGCTCGATGTTCGCGCTCGCGTCCACGATGCACGGGCTCTTTCCGCCCAACTCAAGCACGGCGGGCGTGAGGAATTCGGCCGCGTGGCGCAGCACTTCCTTGCCCACGTTTTGGCTTCCCGTGAAGAAGATGAAGTCGAATTTCTGCTCGAGCAGCGCGGTGTTTTCCGCACGACCGCCCGTGACAACCGCCACGTGCTCGGGCGCGAAGCATTCCGCGACAATGCGCTCGATAATCGCGCTGGTCGCTGGCGAATAGGCGCTCGGCTTCAAAATAACGGTGTTGCCTGCGGCGATGGCGTCGGCGAGCGGGTCGATGGTCAGCAGGAACGGGTAGTTCCACGGGCTCATGACGAGCGTGTTGCCGTAGGGCACCGCCTGCGTGAAGCTGTGCGAGGCGAATTGCGCGAGCGGCGTGCGCACGGTTGTGCGGCGCGCCAGTTTGCGCGTGTGCTTGATCATGTACGAAATTTCGGTGAGCGCCAGGCCGCTTTCGCACATGAAGCCCTCGTAGGCGCTCTTGCCCAAATCGGCCGTGAGCGCCGCATGGATGTCGTCTTCGTGCTCCTTCACGGCGTCGTAGAGCTTGCGCAGGCTCTTGATGCGGAAATCGACGGAAAGCGTGGCTCCGCTGTTGAAGAAGGCGCGCTGCGTGTCGAGGAGTGCTTGGATTTCTTCGCCGGTCATTATTCGTTCCAATCTGCGATTTCTTCATAGAGGGCGGCCAGTTCGTGCTCGGTCATGAGCTTGGGCACGGGATAGAGCGGGTTCGCTTCGCGTTCGGCCGTGTGGGCCAGGTGTGCGATGTCGTCGCGCTTGATGCCGCTGATTTTCGTGGGGATGTTCATGCTCGCGTTGAGTTCCTTGATCGCCGCGATGAACTTCGCCGCGCCTTCGGCATCGGAATCGGTCGTGTCGCACACGCCCGCGGCCACGCCGAGCTGGTGAAGCTTTTTGTGCGCCGACTCGCCGTATGCTTCGAGCACGTAGGGCAGAATCACGGCGTTGGCCAGGCCGTGGGGCACGCCGTATTGGCCGCCGATCGAGTGGGCAATGGCGTGCACGTAGCCCACGTACGACATGGAAAACGCGATGCCCGCTTTGTATGCGGCGTGCAGCATGTTCTCGCGCGCCTCGTGGTCGTCGCCATGCTCATAGGCGCGCTGGATGTTTCCGAATATCAGTTTGGTTGCATCGAGCGCGAGTTCGCGCGTCTGTTTCGTGGTTGACCTGCCGATATATGCTTCCACGGCATGGGTGAGCGCGTCCATGCCCGTGGTGGAGGTAAGGTGCGGCGGCAGCGTGTAGGTGAGGTGCGCGTCGAGCACGGCGTAGTGGGGAATGAGCGGGAAGCTCATGATCGCGTATTTGTGGTGCTCGCGGCCGTCGGTAATCACGGCGGCCAAGGTGGCTTCGCTGCCCGTGCCCGCGGTGGTGGGAATGGCGATAATCGGGGGTGTCGCCTTGAGCACGCGCAGAACGCCCTTCATGCGCGAGAGCGGCTTGTTCGGGTACGCGACGCGCGCGCCCACGGCTTTGGCGCAGTCCATCGATGAGCCGCCGCCAATCGCGATAATCGCGGTGCATTGGCGCTGGCGGTAGAGCTCAAGGGCTTCTTCGACCTGGTCGACGGTGGGGTTGGGCTGGGTTTTGTCGTATATTGCGTAGTTCACGCCCGCGTCGCGCAGCGCCTCTTCGAGCGGTGCGGTGAGGCCGTTTTCCACGATGCCGCGGTCGGTTACCACGAGCACGGTGCGTGCGTGCTCCTTCGCAAGAGCGGGGCCCAAATCGGCGCACGAGCGAATGATTTCGGGCTCGCGGTAGGGGAGCACCGGGAGTACGGCGCGAAAACCGATTTGGAAGACGCGGCAGTAGGCTTTTTTAAGGAAAAACATGGCAGGCTTCTCTTTCTTGGGGCGGTGGCTGCTTCGACGGCGCGTGCGGCGTCGTGGGGCGGGCGGCATGCGTGTGGTTATCGTATGGGGGAGTGGGCGCGATACGCGCGGCTGTCGTGCAGGGTGGGCGCGATACGCGCGGCTGGCGCATGGTCAGGCGGCATGCGCCTGGTTGCCGCATGGGGCGGGCGCGAGGAGCTCGCTTTTTAGCTGGGGCTTGATTCGCGCTTGCGTTCGGCGCCCACATGACGGGCGCGTTCATCGTCACGTTTTGCTTCGATTGGCTCGCTCGCGATAGTGCCTAAGCGGTCGCTCACGGCGGCGAGGCTTTGGTAGAACGCTGCGCGCTGCTCATCGGTGAGGCTGTCGTCGATTTCCCGAAGCACCGTCGCGATTTTTTGGGCAATCGCGTCGCCGGCCTGCTCGCCTTTCTTGGTGAGCACGAGCGGGCACTTGTAGAGCTTGGCATCGTTGGCGCTGTGCTCGATGAAACCTTCCGATTTCAGGTGGTCGATTGCGCGCGACACAGCCGCTTTGTCTTCTTCGCAGCGCTCGCACAGCTCGGCCGCGGTAAGGCTTCCCTGCGAACGCAAGTAGTGCAGGCACGATACATGAATGCTTTTCAGCCCCCAATCGGCCATTTCCTGGTTTTTGATTTTGCGAATGCTGCGATTGATTCGGCTTATGAGAATGGTGAACGTCTCGAATCGGTCTTCCATGGCGCCTTTCCAGATGATTGATGTTGACAAATCAACATGTGGAAGTTGACCATAAACTTGTTGATGTGTCAACAAGTTCCGCAGAAAGCACTCCGCTTGGCGTACGCGAAGGTCGCTTTTTAGCTGGGTGGTGTCGTATACTTTTTGTAGCTGTTCCGGGCGCCTTGAGCGTTCGGAATGCCGTACAACGCGACGGAAGGGGAGGCGCGCATGGCCTGGGGCGATAAGAAAAACGACAAGCGTGCGAACGAGAGCCCGTTCAACGCGGGCGACCCCACAATGCCGTGGGATATTCCTTCATCGACGAAGGCGTACAAGAATCGCGCGCAAAATCCGTTCGGCGAGCCGGCAGAAGGCGGCGTTTCTGCGCCGGTTAGCGAGCCGAAGGCGGCTTCTGAGGAGGCGGATCGCTCCGCCCATCCCGCTCGTCCTGCTCAGTCTGGCGATTCTTCGCGTTCGAGCCAGCCCGCTTGGCCCAATCAGCCCTCTTCCCAAGATTCGCCTTTCAGCGCGCCCGCTGGCAATGTGGGCCCATCCTCTGCGCCCACCCCGCCGCCGCCTCCGAATTTCGAAGGCGTGGGCAAAAGGGCGGCCCAGAGCAAGGCTGCTTCGAGGTCCAAGGGCAAGTCTCCCGCGGTTGTCGTGGGCATTATCGCAGCGGCGTGCGTCGCCTTCACGGTTATTTTGGGCGCCATTGTCGCGCTCGATTCTCTTTTCGACGAGCAGGCCCCCAAGTATGGCGATGTCGACGATACTGAAGTCATTGGCTCCGACCACGAGGTATACGCTCCGGAGACCGACGACGAGAAGGCGATATTCGATGTGGCGACCAGCCGTCTCGGCAGTGTGGCATCGGGCGATGACGAGGTCCTTCGCGCGGCAATCGCCAACGATTTCGCCGATTGCGTCTTGGGTTATACGGGCGAGTCGGCCGCTTCCCTGGGCCTCGATGCCGACGCGTATGCCGATTGGGCCATGCGCTCGCTCGTGTATGAAGTCGACTGGGTGTACGTCGACGACGAAGCTGACGAGGCGACGGTGTATTACTACGCGAATTCCTATCGCAGCTACGATGTCGCGAGGGAAGTGTGCTACGCCATTGCAGATGGAGTCGACGCGCAAGAGGCCCTTTCGAACGCATGCGAGAATGCCGAAATGGGCTATGAGCTGTTTTTGACGGTAGACTTGGAGAAGGTCGGCGGCACGTGGCGCATCGACGAATCGGAGTGGGCCGACCCCAGCGAAAACGACCTGTTGTGGCTGTTCACGTAGGCGGTTTGCTGAGGGCCGCGCCGTGCCCATTGGCAGGTCGCCCATGGCGCGCCGTTGCTCGCTTATAGCGCTGAACCTTTCGAAACGTGGATAGGCTTATTGCGGGCCGCTTCCCATTTCTTCGATTGTGGGGAAATGGGAAGCGGCCCGTTTCGTTGGTGCCACGTCCGTTCGCGGGCGCGTAACGTCCCTTTAACTCTGAGATACACGCTGTTACGCGACTTGAAACGTGCCTGAAAAACATCTCCCGTAGCATTTCCCTCGTCGAAAGAGAAAGAAAGCGCTCGCGTTGGAGAGATTTCCCCCTTATGGCTCTCCAACGCGCACGCTTTCCCGAGGGAAAGGCAGTGCTATGGAAGACTTCCTTACATCGTTTTTCATAACGCCATTTACGAGTTTGGGCGAAGGCTTGGCCGCCGCCACGAGTCCGCTTGACGTCATCGACGCCGTCGACGGCTTCGTGTGGGGCCCCATCATGATTTTGCTGCTGCTTGGCACGCACATTTTCATGACGATTCGCACCGGCTTCATCCAGCGCAAGCTTGGCACCGGCATCAAGTTGTCGGTCACCAAGGACGATCCGTCCGACGCCGACGGCGACATCACCCAGTTCGGCGCGCTCACCACGGCGCTCGCTGCCACCATCGGCACGGGCAACATCGTCGGCGTGGGCACGGGCCTTCTGTTCGGCGGCCCGGGCGCCATCTTCTGGATGTGGATCACCGGTATTTTGGGTATCGCCACCAAGTATTCCGAGGTCTTCATCGGCGTGAAGTACCGCGTGAAAGACCACTCCGGCAAGATGCTCGGCGGCGCGATGTACGCGCTCGAGCGCGGCTTCAAGAACAAGAAGCTCGGCCGCGTGCTTGCTGTGCTGTTTGCCCTGTTCGCGTCGCTGGCCGCGTTCGGCATTGGCGCTTCGACCCAGTCGAACTCGCTCGCCGATGCGCTGTACAACACGTCGCTCATCGACGGCGCGGCCATTCCGCAGTGGCTCGTCGGCATCGTGGTCGTGGCGCTTGTGGCTATCGTCATTCTGGGCGGCATCAAGTCGATTTCCCGTGTGTGCGAGAAGCTCGTTCCCGTCATGGCCATCTTCTACGTGGTGTGCTGCATCATCATTATTGGCCTGAACGGCCAGTACCTTGGTGAGGCCATTCGCCAGATCATCGTGGGCGCTTTCACCCCGGCAGGCGCCGCCGGCGGCGCGGTTGGCTCCACGGTTACCCTGGCTTTGCAGTTCGGCTTCAAGCGCGGCATCTTCTCCAACGAATCGGGCATGGGCTCCGCTCCGCTCGTCGCGTCTTCCGCCACGACGAAGAACCCCGCTCGCCAGGCGCTCGTTTCCATGACCGGCACGTTCTGGGATACCGTCGTCGTCTGCTTGCTCACGGGCCTCATGCTCATGACCACGCTGCTCGCCAACCCCGAGCTTTCCACCGCAATCGCCGATGGCGCCATCTCTTCGGGCGCTGGCCTCGCCACCGCGGCCTTCGAGAAGATTCCCGTGTTCGGCCCGTTGGTGCTGCTCGTTGGCCTGCTGACCTTCACTTACTCCACCATTCTCGGTTGGAGCCAGTACGGCAATCGCGCCATCAGCTACCTGCTTGGCAAGAAGGCCGTGCTCCCGTACTACATCGTGTTTCTGCTGTTCGTCTTCTGGGGCTGCATGATGGTCGGCGACGCAACCGGCAGCGCCGCGGTTTCGAATCTGAGCTCGGTGGTGTGGAACTTCGCCGACGTGATGAACGCCCTTATGGCGATCCCGAACTGCATCGCAGTGCTCGGCCTTTCCGCCATCATCGCTCGCGAGACCAAGCACTACGTCTACGACGGCAACCTCGACGAGGTTGACGACACCGAGATTCCGCAATACGACGAAAAGTAATTCGCCGGCGGTATTCCCTCACAACCTAGGCGGCTGCCTTCGGGCGGCCGTCCCCTTTTCGGGAGGGGCGCGCATGCCCCCTCCTTTCTTGTTCCCAAATTACGGCATTTGCTTGGAAGGAAGCGCCTGATTATGGAAGGCCTTGGCCGCCGCAATGGCGCATTCGGCCCCATCGTGGAAATGGCCATTCCCATGAACGATCGCGTGTGCTGGTTTGGCGAAGGCGTGTCCCGTGCGAGCGATTTCCACCTATGATTTTACGGCCGATTCGCAGACCTGCATAAGCTGCATGCGTTGCATGTGCGATTGTCCCGCTCATGCGCGCAAGGTTAATGGCCTTATGGCGAAAATCGCATCGGCCGCCATTGCGAAGGAATGCAACGTTCGCAAGGAAGCCGAGTTGTTCCTTTAGACAGCTTTCATCTGAGGGGCGGGCGTTGGCCAATTCATGCGGTTCTTCTCGATGGAGGGGGCCTTGTCGTGCGTTGTCGTGCGCGAGTTCGAGAAACGGCGTTCCCTGTACGCTTCACTTTCGGGACAGCCGCTTCACAATCTTAAACTTTGCTTTTGACACTGTCGCTTCAGACCCCCTGGATTTCAGCGTTTCTAGCGTGGCCTTTGTTGTCAACGACGTCGATCCCTCGGCGCGTTTCCGGTTGCGCGGTTACTCCGCTTCGAGCTTCGTTACGCGGCAGACATTGGTGTGCTGCGGGTTGCCTTTGGCGAGCGGCGAGGGGCGATACACGGTAAGCGTGTTGATGCAGCCCCCGAAGTCGACCTCGCGCTCGTTAACGCGCCGCGCATCGTACCAGGCACCTTGTGAAATCGCTACGGTCCCTTCGACAATATCGCTCGTGAGCTTCGCCGGCAGGCACAGCTCGCCCTGGTAATTTCTCACGAGCACTTTGTCCCCATCGGCGATGCCTCGTTTGTTCGCATCGCTCGTATTCATCCATACCACCTGCGGAAACATCGATTTCAGCTTCTCGTCGAATCCCCAGCTCGAATGGATGCGCGCGCGGTCGTGAAAACCCGTGAGCCGCAGCGGCATTTCGGCATTGGGAATGCCCGCTTCCGTCCATTCGGGAATGTAGGCGGGAATGGGCGCGAGGGTTGAAAGACACGCGAGCGTGTCGCCCTCGCGCAGGTCCCAGCCAGCCGTGTCGCGCAGGATCGCTTCGCTGAAAAGCTCGATTTTGCCCGACGCGGTCGCAAGCGGATGCTCGTCGGGCGATTCGCGGAACGCCTTAAGCGCGACATGCGGTCCGCGCCATACGCTCACGATGCCGGCGCGCTGCGCCTCGTCGAATTCGGGAAGGCCAAGTTCGGGCTGTTGTTCGCGCGCTTCGTCGTAGAGCACGCGAATCCAGTCGCTTTCGGTGCGGCCCAGCGTGAATTCTTGCTCGACGCCGAGGCTCGCGGCCATGAGACGCGCCATCTCGTAGGCGCTTTTCTGCTCGTCACGCGCGGTGGGCACGGGCCGCCCCGTCACGATATGCCCTCAATCGGCGCCGCCCGAGGTTTGCGATTGCTGCTCGATGCGCAGCAGGTCGGGGAATATGATGTCGGCGTATTTCAGCGAATCGCACATCACGGTGTCGATGCCCAAAATGAACTCACATTTGCTCTCGTCGGCGAGCACTTCATGGGAATGACGCACGTCTGAATGCTGGTTGGTGAGGCTGTTGCCCGCGTAGTTGATGAGATATTTGATTCCGTGTTCAAGGCGGGACGCGCCGCGAACGCCGCTGTTTTCGGCGGTCATTTCCTCGCCATGCTCAATGGCATGAATGGTCTCGAACACGGGGATGCTCGCCGCCACGGGGTTTTGTCCTGCGGGAAGCGAGCTCGAAAGCACGCGGTGGTGCCAGGGATACAGGCCGTTTGACGTGCCTTCGAGGCCGACGTGGCCGACGAGGCACGGCAGCGCCATGACCGCCCAGGCGTTCCATTCGCCGTTGCTGCGCCGCTGTGGACCCCAACCCGACAACACATGGAGGCGCCGGGCGTTCGCGATGCTGCGCGCAAGCGAGCGAATGTCGCTCGCCGCAATGCCGCACATGCCTTCGGCCCATTCGGGCGTTTTCGCAGTGCGGTCATAGCCTTCGCCCGTCACGTAGTCGTGATACGACATATGCTTTCCGCGGAAAGCTTCCGGCATGGTCGTCTCGTCGAAGCCGACGCAGTATGCATGCAGAAAGTCCAGGTCAACGACATTCTCCTGGATAAACTCCCACGCAATTGCCGCCACAAGCGCCGCATCGGTTCCCGGCGTGATGGGCAGCCATTCGACGTTGCCCACGACCGATTCGGTCTTGCGCGGGTCAATGACGATGATGCGCGTGCCCTCTTGCTTTGCCAGGCGTCGCCATTGCGCGCCGATGTTCGCGCCGCCGTCGTTGGCGACAACGGGGTTCGCGCCGAAGGCGATCACGAGGTCGGCCGAAAACGCCTGCTCAAAGGAGCTGCCGTTGTCGGGCTTCATTCCGAAGCAGTATTTCGCGGCCCAGGTGGCCTGCGCGCATGAGTAGTCGTTGTAGCGTGATAGGTAGCCACCCAGGCAGTTCATGAGCCTGTTGAAGGGGCGCGCGGTGGTGCAGTTCGCGTTCGTGCCGTAGGCGATGAAGACGGCGTCGTTGCCAAAGCGGTCGATGGTATCGCGCAGCTTACTCGATGCGATATCGATTGCCTCGTTCCATGTGATGCGTTCGTAGAGGCCCGATCCTCGCGGTCCCGTGCGTTTGAGCGGCCATTTCAGGCGCAGCGGGCTCTGAGCCCAGGCGAGCATGCGGCGCCCGCGCACGCAGGCTTGGGGCAGGGGCGTGCCGTCAGGCGCGCTCGCCGGGCACGAGCCAACGCCCACGGCGCGCCCGTCTTCGACCTCGAAGCGCAGTGCGCATCGGCCCCCGCAGTTGGCGGCGCAGTGGCTCCAAATGACTTGGATGGCGGTGGGCGTGTTCGCCGTTTGAGCCTCGACGCATCCTGAGTTTGCGAAGCGCGTATTGTTGGTAGATGTATCCATGGAATGGCCTAGCGTGAAGGAAGGTTGCACGAGCCATTGTATGGCTTTGCGGCCAATGCATCATCGCAATTGCTCCTACAAGCGCTCGAATCTACGGTTTTCCGAATTTAATTCAACCGCTTCGCCGTCCGCGTTAATTCTCGGCTTGAATTGCGGTTGCGTGGCGTTTGCATATCGCCACGAAATCGGCGACTTTTTCTCGTTCGGGATGCTTGCGATACATGACATAGATCGGATAGCGTGCACAGCCATTGTCTATGAGGCGGCCTTCGAGTTTCGCGCTCACATTGGGATCGAGTATGTTTGCCGCATTGCCGAACACGATTTCGTCGTCTTCCAAAATGAACCCGACCATATCGAAGTCGGTGAAATCGCGATAACGGCATTTTGGCCGAACGCCGTTGCGACCCAACGCATTGATGGCCCCGTCGAACACGGTTTGGAGTTTCGCGTTCGACGAACAAAGCAGGTATTGGCCGTCGAGGTCCTCGAATCGAAGCGCGTCCTTTTCCTTCAAGGGGTTGCTTTTGCTGAAAAATACGGCCAAAGGCAATTCGGCGATTTTCTCGCACATGCAATCGGGCAGATCTTCGTCCGGAGGTCGGAATACAATTCCGACGTCGGCCGATCCTGACGCAATCGATTGCCCAATTGACGAGAAATCATCGTGAACGAAGTAAGGCTCGGGCGTATCGGGGAAGCTGCGGGCGAATTCCGGAACGGCTCGATAGAATATGTCTCCCCAAATGCTGTTGCTGGATAGTGGCATATTGAGGCGAATCGCTTCGGACGACTTGCGGGCTATAACCTTGCATTGCCTGACAACCTCGTCGTATCGCGACAAAACCTCGTCGCAGCCCAAAAGGAAGTAGCGGCCCTGAGCTGTAAGGGCCATCGGGTTGCGATTGAGCAGGCGAAACCCGAGCTCCTGTTCGAGCGATGCGATATGGCGGGTGAGGGTGGGCTGCGAGATATGGAGCTGATCGGCTGCGGTATTGAAGTTCAGCGTTTTGGCAAGGACGCGGAACTCTCGTATATTCTCAAACATTTTATCCCCCCAGATATTCAAGGCCTTGTCGTTCTACCATGATACCCCTTCGAAGCTTCGTTTCAAACCGCACGCTTCATAGGCAATCGAGGTCGCTGCGCCGCATATTCCGAATTGGGCCATCGCGATGTGAATCGCCGATTCGGAATATGAAAGCCCCTTCCAGACATTGAGAGAGCCTTCTCAAAAATGTGGCGATTTAATGAACCTACAGCCCAAGGATTGGGAAAAAAGGACTAAAAGGGGTCGAAATGAACGAAAACATGGCTATGCTTGGCCGCCGCAGCTTCTTGATGGGCATGGGCGTCATGGGAGCCGGTATCGTCGGCATGAGCACGGCTGGCTGCTCGCCCAAACCTAAGGAAGAGGAGCACGCTTCCGGTGATGCCGCCAATACGGAGCCCAGCGAGGTTACTGCCGATACCGTCGAGATCATCAATACGCGCGACCTGATGACGCTCGAAGAGCTCAACGCGAAGCGCAAGCAGCTGGTTGATTCCAAGACCGACGACTATGTGAAGGCCGACGGCACCGTTGTTCCTAACGTGTATGTGAAGCTGCAAGCTTTGCTGAACACTTACGGCAATGGCGTCGGCTCCGAGATTCACGACAACAGCTTCAACGAGGTCATGTATCTTTTCAAGCCGGAAGAAGCCCAGGCGTATCTCGAAATGCCCATGGGAGTGATGTTCACGGCCAAGCAGTTCGCCGATGTTTCGGGGCGTGCCGAGGCTGATTGCACCACGGTGTGCGACGACCTGGCTTCGCGCGGCTTGTTGTTCCGTACGGTGTCAAACGGCGAGCCCCAGTACCATCAGCTCGCTGAGGCCCATGGCATTTGGGAGTACAACATGGGCAATTACGAGAAAAACAACGGCGAATACGTGAAAATTCACTCGAGCCAATGGGGCACCGATATCGTCTACCAGCTCTACAATGCCCGCACGAGCTTCTATACGCCGGTTCCCGTGAGCCGCGAGGTGGTCGGCGACAGCTCGATCGCCCTCGAGTACGACGATTACGAGGCTGTGATCAAGAAATTTGACACAATTGCGGTATCTCCCTGCCAATGCCGCTTGAGCCACAAGGCGGTCGGCAAGGAAGACCCGGGCGACCATCCTCTCGAGACGTGCATCACGCTCGGTGAAGAGGCCGAGTACTACATCGCCAACGGCATCGCTCGCCAGATCGATCAGCAAGAGGCGCTTGACATCGTGCACCACAGCGTCGAGTGCGGCATGGTAATTCAAATTTGCAATTCGAAAAAAACCGAGGTCATTTGCTCGTGCCACGGCGATTGCTGCGACATTTTGGGAAGCTATGTGACTATTGCGCAATCGGAGGACCTCAAGCCCGAGGATTTCAACGTCTTCGAGCATCTGAGCCACTACAACCTGCGTCACGATAAGGAAACATGCTTGAAGTGCGGCAAATGCGCCGAGCGTTGCCCGCTGTTCGCGATTACGATGGATGAGGAAACGGGATTCCCCACTGTGAATGGCACCTGCGTGCGCTGCGGCCAATGCGGCACCGTATGCCCGGTTGGCGCCCGAACCCTGCATTTGGCCGACTCGATCCTCGAGTTGCCCGACGATTTGCTTGACGACTACAACACCAAGGCGAAGTATCGCTTTGCCAACGACATGGTGTATTAGTTTCTCGCTGTCTAGCCCCTCCCAGCCCCGCACGTCGGCCTCATAGCCGACGTGCGGATTTTATATTGGAATAATCGAACAGGAGCAGCTCATGCATGAGATGGCCCTATGTCGCAATGTGGTCGACATGGTTTTGGAGGAAGCAGACAAGGTCGGGGCACAGCGCGTTTCCGGTGTGTATCTTACCGTGGGCTATTCGCGCGATATCGTGGAGAGCCTTTTCGACGATGTATTCAAATGGCTCAGCCGCGATACGAAGCTCGAGGGCGCGAGCCTGTACATCACGCGCGTCCCCTTCACGGTCAAGTGCCTGGAATGCGGCTACATCTATCACGTTGATGTTCACGACCCCGATACGCTCCCGTGTCCGAAATGCGGTAAGAAGCGCTACACGCTTCACAGCGGGATGGAATTCTTCATAAACGACATCGAAGTGGTAATGCCAAGCGAGCCGATTAAGGAGCAATGATGGAAGAAAAGCGAATCATCCAAGTTAAGCGCGACATTCTTTCGGCCAACGACAGCAAGGCCGACGCATTTCGCCGAACTTTGCGTGAGCGCGGGACGTTCTTCATGGACATCATGGCATCGCCCGGTGCAGGGAAGACGACGTTGCTTTTGGCGCTGATCAGGCAGCTGCGCGCGCTTGGACAAAGCGATTTGGCGGTAATCGAGGCCGATTTGGAGTCGGACGTCGACGCCCTAAAGATCAAAGAGGCCGACGTCACCTCGATTGAACTGAACACGCGAGGGGTGTGCCATGTCGAGATGGGCATGGTCGAAGCTGCCTTCGAGCCGCTCGAATCGATGAACCTCGACTGGCTTTTCCTGGAGAACATCGGGAATTTGGTTTGTCCGGCCGAGTTCGATACGGGCGCACACTGCCGAGTGATGCTGCTTTCAGTCCCCGAGGGCTACGACAAGGTCTACAAATACCCTCCCATGTTCTCGCTTGCCGATGCCCTCATTGTTACCAAGAGCGATTACCTCCCGCTCAATCCCGATTTCAAAATGGACGCCCTGCGCGAGCAAGCCGCGGTTCTCAACCCCGATATAAACATCTTCGTCACATCGGCGCGCACGGGCGAGGGCATCGAAGACCTCGCGCAATGGCTCATGGCCAAGCGCTTCGAAGCGTTGTCGTAGCAAGGGTTTCCCAGGAAGGAAAGATATGTGCACAAACGGAATCAACGTCGGGCAATTTGCCACCATGATCGAGCAGATTGACGACCATATAAAGCTCGAGCGCAGGTGGGCCCACAATCTGGCGCACAAGGCGGAAGATGCAGGGTATGAAGCCGTGCATCAAAAGCTGCACGAGGCGCAACACATGCTCGACGACGTGCGGGCCGTGCTCGACGATGCGAAGGACGCTCTCGACGAAGACGCCGCGGCCGCGACGAATTTCGACGTGAAGCTCGTGTAGGCCGATTTCCTCTGGGCCGTTTGATTTGGAATCTCGTATAGGTTGGAGTATATATGGGCACGCCTCAAATTGCGCGTCTTGCCGATTCGGATGCCGATTTCGAAAGATTCAACGTCGTAAGGAATCGCCCGGCGCCGCGCGAGGACACGCTGCGCACGAACGGCAGCAAGGGCTCTTTTGAGTGGTGGTATACCGATGCCGCCTTCGAAGACGGCACGACTGTTGTGGTGATTTTCTTCGCGAAGAACTATTTCGACGTTTCGGGCCCCGCATGGCCCACTGTTGATTTCGAGGTCACGAATAAAAACGGCGAGCGCGTCAACGTGTTCGTTCAAGGCGAAAAGGGTCGCGTCGTCAGCAGTGCAAAAAATGCGTGCGATGTGCGCATAGAAGATTGCTTCATTCGTTGGCAAGAAGACGGCAGCTACCATGTCCGTTATAAAGACGCGTCGATTACCTACGACGCCATTATGAGGCCCAAGGTTCCTATGTGGCGTCCGGGCAGCGGATACTGGCTGTATGGCGAAGGAAAGCGCGAAAAGCAATTCGGGTGGTTCGTGGCGCTGCCCGAGGCCATTGTCGACGCGACTCTCAGCATGGACGGGGCAATGCGTACACTTTCGGGCGGGCACGGCTATCACGACCATAATTGGGGCAACGTGAGTCTCGACTATATTTTCAACCATTGGTATTGGGGCCGCGCGAAAGTCGGCGAATACAATGTGATCATCAGCGATATGATTCTGCATAAGCGCTACGGGAACAAACGGTTGATGTCGTTCATGTGCGCGCAGGGCGACGCAATCGTGTCCGACGACTCTCATATCACAAAAGCCGAGCGCAGCGGCACGCGTATACATCCCAAAACGGGTAAGTTCATCGATGACTCGATCAAAATTATCCAGCATGTCTCCGACGATGAAGAGTACGTCATCAGCCTCGACCGCAAATACGACATTATGTATCGCAGCCTGCTCGAGGTGGTTTCTCCTCTGAAGCGTAAACTCGCGCAAATGGTGGGCATCAACCCCACATATCTGCGCATCGGCGGTGACGTGACGCTGACGGTCAAAAAAGACGGCAAAGTTGAAACGCATACGCAGGAAGGCCTGTGGGAGCAGTATTTTACTGGTTCGAACAAATATCCGACCATCGAAGGCGTAACGTACAAGGTTGACGAATAAGCACCGGCAAATCGTCGATTGGCTCAGTCGTATCGCGATGAAGACGGCAAGGGCGCCGCGGATTGATTTCCGCGGCGTTTTTTTATGCAACGGGGTCCATTTCCTCCAGGCCTTCCGCCTTCGCTTCGGCCTCAATCTCGCGGTCGGTCGCGCTCTTGCGGCTCGGCAGCGCGATGTCCATGTCGAAATCGACCGGCTTGGTGACCAGGCTCACGAGCGGCACAATCGCAAGCGAGAGCACCATGGCGAGCGCGCCACAGTTGATGGGGCTCGCGATAATCGCGTGGCCGAAGAAGCCTGCGAGCATGTTTCCGCTGGTCAGGCCTACGCCAACGATGAAGCTCGTCCACACGGCCGCCTTCGAGATGCGCTTGGAGTACAAGCCCCACAAGAAGGGACCGAGGAAGGCGCCGGCCAGCGCGCCCCAGCTGATGGACATGAGCTGCGCGATGAACGTGATCGACGAGTTGTACTGCACGAGCGCGATGATCGCGGAAATGGCCACGAACGCCATGAGCAGGCCGCGCATCCATACGAGCTGGCGCTTCTCGTCCATGTTCTTCACCACGTTGTCTTTCAGCAAGTCGAGCGTGAGCGTGCTCGACGAGGTAAGCACAAGCGAGCTGAGGGTCGACATCGAGGCCGAAAGCACGAGCACGATCACGAGACCGACGAGCAAATCGGGCAGGGTGGAAAGCATGGTGGGGATGATGGAGTCGTAGATGGGCGTGCCTGCGGCCGACATCTCGATTTGACCCGAGTACAGGCGTCCGAAGCCGCCAAGGAAGTAGCTGCCGCCGGCGACGATCATCGCGAAAAACGTGGAGATGATTGCGCCCTGTTTAATGGCGGGGCCGCTTTTGATGGCGTAGAACTTCTGCACCATTTGCGGAAGGCCCCACGTGCCGAGGCTCGTGAGCACCACAACGCCGAGCAGGTTGAGCAAATCGGGCCCGAACATGCTCACGAACGCGCCTTGCAAATCGGGGTTCGTTTCGGCCTGCACGTGCGACAGGTCGATGACCGCCTGTGAGAAGCCGCCATTGCCGGCGAGCACGGCACAAATTACGGCGGTGATGCCGAACAGCATCACAATGCCCTGCAGAAAGTCGTTCACCACGGTGGCCATGTAGCCGCCGAGCACCACGTAAATGCAGGTGATAAGTGCCATGCCGATGACGCATGCCTCGTACGGCAGGCCGAACGCCATGCCGAACAGGCGCGACAGGCCGTTGTAGACGCTCGCGGTGTAGGGAATGAGGAACACGAAGATGATGGCGGCGGCGGCGATGCGCAGCGCGCGGCTGCGGTAGCGCTTGCCGAAGAATTCGGGCATGGTGGCAGCACCCAGGCGCTGCGTCATTTCGCGCGTGCGGGGGCCGAGCACCCACCAGGCGAGCAGGCTGCCCAAAATGGCGTTGCCGATGCCTACCCACGTGGCCGACAAGCCGTATTTCCAGCCGAATTGGCCGGCGTAGCCGACGAAGATGACGGCCGAGAAGTACGACGTGCCGAATGCGAACGCGGAAAGCCAAGGGCCCACGTTTCGGCCGCCCAGAATGAAACCGGTCACGCTGCCGGCGTGTTTTTGGCACAGGATGCCGATGATGATGGCGATTGCCGCGAAGGCGAGCACCATGGTGATTTTTGCGATCATTGGAATTCCCAATCGGTCTTGCGCGTTTGGGCGCGAGCCGATTTCTCGACGGGGCACCCGTTTGCCCTATTCGCCCCTTATTGAGAAACCGGACCATGCCCAAATGCGCGAAATTACGCGGACATGGAGGCGCACACGACGGCTGTGGCTGTACGCGACGCTGGCGTGCGACGCGACGAGCGGCCCTCGTGCGCTAGAGGTATCGATAGGAATAGAGGTACTCGGGGTAGCGGCCCGTGTGGGCATGGCAGAAGAAGCCGGCGGCGGCTGCGCAGGTATGTGCGGCGGCGTTGCTCACGCATGCTCCTTCCAAATTCGGCCCGAGGAAGCGGGCGACGTGCGCGATCTTCGTTCGGTGTGCCGTGGGCGTTCATTTCGTCGCGCGCGGTTCCCGATTGGTTGCGGAATGCGTTTAGTATAGCGGCGAAATCGCACACGTCAACACTCTAATGCGCTAAAGTGTCGTTTTCCGTTGATGGCCGGTTCGTCGTCGAGCCGATTTACATTTGTCGGAAATTCCGCGAGCAGTGCACGGTTTTTGTTTCGTCCGAGCTTCATTCGTCGGGAGTTTCGTATGCTTTCGCGAGCTTGACGCAATGCGGGCGATGTATTTGTTGAGGTGTCGCCGAATTCGTCGCGCGGGCGAGCTCGTTCGTCGGAAACGCTATTATCCCCTTTGGCAAAAAGTTGATCGCGCGTGCGGCTCAGGAGGAAATCGTGCATATCGAATCGGAATCATCGTTTGACGTTGTCGTCGTTGGCGGCGGCATTGCCGGATGCTGCGCGGCGATCGAGGCGGCACGCGCTGGTGCTTCGGTGTGCCTTGCGAGTGCGTCGGGCGTCTTTTCCGGCTCGAGCTTCTATCCAGGAACGTGGGGCTTGGGGCTTGTCGGGCCTCGCGACGCGTCCGATATCGACGATATGGTCGAGGCGATTCTGCACGTCGGTCGCGGCGTTGCCAATGCGGCGCTCGTAGAGTCGTTCGTGCGGGGCATTCCCGAGGCTATCGCCGCGCTTGAAGCGATGGGTGTTTCTTTGAAGCGACCCGCGAATCCCGATGAGCCGCAATACATTCCCTGCTTCGACCATTCGCTGCGTATGTGGCGCGGGCTTGAGCGCGACTCTATGAAACGCGGCATTGAACAGGCTCTTTGTGAAGGAGGAGTTGTTCGCTTCGACAGGTGCGAGCTGCTTGATATCGCCATGGACGATGGGCGTGTGCGCGGCGCGCTGTTTTTCGACCATTCGGCCAAACGTTTTCGTGCGGTGTCGTGTGGGGCAATCGTGCTTGCGGGAGGCGGCGTGGCTGGGCTTTACAAGCGCAGCCTTTCCGCCTCGGGCAATTCCGCGACGGTTCAGGCGCTTGCTGCGCGCTGCGGCGCTCGTTTGGTGAATTTGGAATTTATGCAAATCATGCCGGGACTTGTGTCGCCGCGCCGCAACATCGTGTTCAACGAAAAGGCGTTTCGTTTTGCGCGTGCTAGGGATGCGTCGGGCAAGCCGATCGCGCGCGATGTCCTTGAGGCTCGCAGCGAGCATGGGCCGTTTTCGTGCGAGCGGGCTGGCGCGCCGCTCGATTTCGCCATGGAAGCATGCGGCGATGAGGGCATGGAAATCACGTGCGACGTGGGCGATGGCTCGCCGGAATTCGTGCGTACGTTTTCCGAGTGGCTCGAGCGGGAATGCGGCGTTTCGGCGAGCGCTCCTGCGCGCATTGCGCCGTACGCGCACGCGTCGAATGGCGGCATCGCGATTGACGAGCATGGCGCGTGCGGCGTGCCGGGCCTGTTCGCGGCCGGCGAATGCACGGGCGGCATGCATGGCGCCGATAGGATCGGCGGCCTCGCGAGCGCGAATGCGTTGGTTTTTGGCCGCCGCGCGGGCGTTGCTGCAGCGAAATTCGCGAGTCGGAATGAATTTTGCGATGCCCATTCCGCGGCGGGCTTCTGTTTCCCGTTGGGCAGTGAATCGGTTTCGTTTGAAATTGAGGAACGTGCATATTCCTCAAGCAGCGCGATACTTCGCGAATTGCGTGAGACGATGTCGGCGCACTGCATGATTTCCCGCGACGCCGAAGGGCTAAAGGCGGCGGCAAGTGCGATTTCCGCTCTTCAGGCACGCGTTGAGGAACCGGCTTCCGCGTCTGGGCTTGCGTCTGCGGCCGTGGCGACAGTCGCGCCTGCGCCTATGGCTGCGCCTACACTTACGCCTGCACCCATGGTTGCATCGACGCCTGCGGCTGCGGCCGCGACTATGTCTTCACTTGTGTCTGGGCTTAAGCCCGAGCCTGCGCTTAGGTCTGCGCCTTCACCTGCGTCTGAGCACGTGGCGATGGCTGCGCTCACGCCGTCTTCCGATGCTGCGTCGATTGCCGCCACCATGAGAATTCGTTTGCAGCTCGAAACTGCAAGCGCGGCCGTCGCGGCAATGCTCGCGCGCAAAGAAAGCTGCGGCTCCCACTATCGCAGCGACGCCGTCCTGTAGTCGGCGATGCGGCCCGCTTGCCGGTGGTTTTGCTTGGTGATGCGGCGTTGTGGCTCAGCAATCGGCGGTATCGTCCAGCAACGGCGATGCGGTTCGGTGCCGTTGAGGCGCGGCTTGGCAGCTGGCGATGATGGCTGGTGGCGCGATGTGGCGACGCGCGACGCGGGGCTGGTTCGGTGTCATCGAAAATCATCCCGCTAGCGTGCTGCGCGTTAGGAATTCGCGGGATCGAAGCGGAATCTGCGCGTGTTTTCGAGGGAATTCGACGGCATTCGGGCGAGGTTTTTGCATGAATTCCGCGGCCTTTGATCATGACTTTCGCGGTGTTTGGAGATGCTATTCGTGCTGTTTGGGCATGAAAATCGTCGCTTTCGAGCGTGGGTATTGCGACTTTCCAGCATGGATTCCGCAGTTTTCGGGCACGAATCTCGCGGCCTCCAGACAAGAATTCGGCAAGGTTTTCGCGTTAGAGTCTTCCGTATGACTATTTGCCTTGCACATATGAGCGCGCTCCAATACTGGAGGGCCGTGCGATGTGGGCTTCGCCCGAAGCCTCGCGCGGCTCGCGTTGCGTTGCCCGCAAAAACGAATAGGAGTGAAGTGACGTCTTTGCGAAACGCCTCATGGTCACAGGGCGTTTTTTCGGGGCGGCTTCATGTGGCGGTATCATGCCAAGGCGGAATGAGAACTATTCCGGGGGCCACATGTCACTGTTTGTCGGGACCGTTTGTTTCGAAGAGTCTTATGCGCATTGGTCGCGACACGTTCGTCTTGTCTCCGGAGGCGACATTTCTCCAGCTTGCGCAGTTTTACTCCTTCGAACAGCTCTCTTTACTCGCATATGAGCTGTGCGGGACCTATTCGCGTGTTATTGGGGAGTCGAATGCTGCTCTTTTGAGGACGATTTCGGGCTCGAGTCGCGTCGTTCCAAAGCCAACTTACGAATCAGGCCATGATGCTTTGCAAGCTTGCTCTGAATCTTATTCCGAAACCTCGGATTATAGCGAGGCGCCTCGCCGAACTATTTTAGATAGCACGTCTGGGCCCAACGGGTCCGACTTTGTGCAGGCTTTCGGGTTCGATAAATTCGCCGCAACGTGTAACTTCAAGTCCGGCTTCGTGTCCTCGGAGCCAATTTCTTCTGTGGGTTCGCTTCTCGCTTTTGCAAATTCCGCGGCGGCATTCCCGGGATGCGCCCGAGCGCGGAAAGCTCTTCGGTATGTGCTCGACCGGTCCGCTTCTCCCGCGGAGTCAAGGCTCGTGTTGCTTCTTTGCACGAAGCGGTCACTGGGGGGCTACGGGCTCCCCCTTCCTCAAATGAACTACCGTATCGACGTTGTTGGCGAAGGGCGAAAATGCACGTCGCACAAGTATTTTGTGCTTGATTTGTTTTGGGAAAGTGCACGCCTTGACGTCGAATACGACAGCGATGCATTTCACGTTTCGAAAGCTGGAATTACTTCTGACGCCGAGCGTCGGAATGCACTCGTTGCAATGGGTTATACGGTTATCACGGTGACGAATGGCCAGGTGTCATCGGTGAATTCCCTTGACGACGTTGCCTTTGCCATCGCCCAGGCGTTAAAGGTTCGTATTCGGCGGCAAAATGGGACATGGAATCAGAAGCGATATGCTTTCCGACGTCGCGTCGACGTTGCCCAGAGGAGCATATAAGGGCGCGGTGTCGTCCAGAGGAGCGCATAAGGGCAGGGGTCATAAAATCATGTGAGGGGTTCTCGAGGGAGGTTTCCATCGAAGGGGCTCCTCTCGAAAGTGTACTCCTCGTGTCAAAAAACGCCACGATTAGGTCGGATTGCGCATGGTGGGGAGGCAAACTTTCGTTTCGCAGTGTGATTGCTGGAAGCAGAAGAAAACTTGACCTGGTGTTTTGTCGGTAAACAGAATGCCGCGTAGGGAGAAGGGGCGCGCTTGACTCTTTTTGGATGGGTTGAAAGTACCTAATCGTGGCGTTTTCTGCCGTATAACCGGCCAAGCGCTGCAATCTAGCCTAATGGTCGCGTTTTTTGCCGCGGTGCTAAGCGAAGGGAGCGGTGTGGAGTCGTATGTTGTCGCGCCGCCGCGCCGCCGCGCCGTCGCGTTGCCGTGATGCCGTGTCGCAAAAATGGCGCGCATTTGTCGTTGGCCGTCCCTCGTCGAGGGGCTGGCATGCAAGCATTATCATGCAAAGCGTAATGAACGCCGAAGAAAGGGGCTATCCCATGGATAAGGAATTGTTCGATTACGTGGCCGAACGCGCCGAAGTGCTCGCGACCAACGATGCGAGCACGCAGGTCACCAAAGACGCGGCAGCTGCGTGGAAGGCTGCCGTCGCGGCGGATGCGAGCGATGGGGCGGTCAGGGCCGCTACCGACAAGCTGCTTGACGTGCTCGAAGGCCGCCCCACGACCATCGACGGCGTGATTGCATTTGCCGAAGGCCCCGCCAAGCAGCTCATGGGCGAAGAGATCGCTGCGGCGATGCTCGCTGAGCAGCTCAAGCGCAAGGAAGCCGGCGCGAAGTACTGCAACTGCCCGTCGTGCACCGCGGCAAGCGAGCTGCTTGCGAAGTTCGGCCGCATCGAGCTGTAGGTTTCTGCTCGCTTAAGCTCGCAGGGGGCCGCTTGGGCGGAGCATTTTCAATGGTGGCGTCGCCGGAGCTTCGACAGGGATTTCGACAGGGATCTCGACAGAGACCTCGATAGAAATTTCAGGAGGCGTTTCGACAAGGGGTTTCGGGGGCGTTTTCCGATTGTCGGTCGATAGGAAACTCTCCCTGAGACATTCGTATTGCCTGGCCATGGCGCCCGCGCCTGGCGGTTCTATCGGTTGTTCGGGGCGGCAGGCGCTTCGGCGGCAACGCCCCGACCCTCTTCGGAGTGGGACAGGCGGCCATCTGGAGGCGTCCTATCGGCGACCCCTGGCGGCTTTTCCATATCGTAGGCAATACGTCGAATGATCCCCATCGAATCCTGTCGGCGACTTACTTCGAACCGTAATGGGCGTTTCGACTGGGGTTTTCGATAAAAGGTTTCAGCGGGGCGTATTGAGAAGGGGCTCAACAGGGGCTCATAAGGCTTTGATCCGCGTTTTGATGGGGCTCGATGAAACCCAGTAGAAACCCATTGCAGACCCAGCAGAAGCCCAGCAGGAATCCGGTAGAGACCTGGTAAGGATTCGGCAAAGATCAAGTAGCGATCCAATAAAGACCCGGTGGAAACCCAGCAGAGATCCAGTAGGATCCTGGCAAGGATTCGGCCAAGGCCCAGTAAAGACCCAGCAGGGACCTTGGTTGGGGTCCAGCGAGGCCCGATAGGGAATCCGGTAGGGCACGGTAGGACCTGGTTGAGCCTCGATAGCGCTCGGCAGGAATTTGGCCCCAAAGGGATTCCTCCCCAGCCCGCATTCCCCAAGCTGCAAGGAGGTGCTCCGTTGACGCGTTATTTCGAATATGGCACCGACGCCATTGAATACCTCAAGGCGAAAGACAAAAAGCTCGGTGCCGCGATCGATGCGGTGGGCGTTGTGCGCCGGGAAATGGACGAGGACGATTTGTTCTCGGCGATCGTGCATCAGATTGTCGGTCAACAAATCTCGACCGCAGCTCAGGCGACCATATGGAATCGCATGCGGGAGCGCTTGGGCGAGGTGACGCCTGCTGCCGTGCGCGCCGCCGCCGAAGAAGAGCTGCAGTCGTGTGGCATCACGTTCACGAAGGCGCGGTACATGAAAAGTTGTGCCGAAAAAGTCGCTTCGGGGCAATTCGATTTGGATGCGGTGCGCGAGATGAACGACGCCGAGGCTATCGCGGCGCTTTCCTCGCTCGAAGGCGTTGGGGCTTGGACCGCCGAAATGCTGCTGCTCTTTTGCTTGGGCCGCCCCGATATTTTGAGCTACGGCGATTTGGCAATCCGGCGCGGCATGCGCATGGTGTACCACCATCGCAAGGTGACGCGCGAGATGTTTGAGCGATATCGCCGTCGCTACAGCCCCTACGGCAGCGTGGCGAGCCTTTATTTGTGGGTGATATCGAGCACGAAGGTGCCTGGCTACGAGCGGGACTATGCGCCGAAAAGGGCGAGGTCGACGAAGGAAGGGAAGCCGGGCGGCACCAAGGCTGGGAAAGGGCTAAAAGGGGATAGGAAGAAGAAGGCTCTCGCTTGCCTTAGGGAGCGCTCGTGAGGTTGAGCTTCGAATGGGCTATCATGCAGGGTATGAAAACCACGTTGAACATAGCGGGCGAGCGCGTAACGATCACGGCCTTTGGCGATGAGGCTCGTGCGGTTTTTGACGGCATGGATTCTGTGGTTTGCGACGACATGAAGCTAGCAGCTCTCGACGACAAGCACTTTGCTCTTTCGCGCAGTGGGGTCTCTATGTCCTCCGACGACGAGTCTTCCGCGTCCCTGGCGCATGAACCTCGCATGTCGTTCGGCGCCGACAGCCTTGCGGCCAGAATCGTCGAATCGCGAGTGCCGCCCGACGGCGGATGCCGTGCGGCTTTTGGCGACGCGAGCCTCGTTCTTGAAGCCGCCGAATCGCGCGTGCCCTCCGACGATGGCCCTCATGCGCCCTTCGGCGGTTCGAGTGTCGGGCACGACGCTACCGAATCTCACGTGCCGTTTGTGTATATGCACGAAATCCAAGACGAAAGCGACGCCGTGTTGAAGCGGTGCGCGGAATTGGGATGTCCGCCGTTTGTGCTGGTCGCGGTTCATGTTCCCGAATGGAACGACATGCTTACGCCATGGGAATGCCCAGGCATTTTTGCCGATGACGCGCCGTTTGCGGGGCATGCGGAGCACCAGCTTGAAATACTTTCGGAAATCGTGCAGAAGACGGAAGAACAGCTTGGCGTGCGGCCGATCCATCGTTGCATTGCTGGCTATTCGCTTGCGGGGTTGTTCGCAACCTGGGCGCCGTTTCAGGCCGATCTATTCGATGCCGTCGCGAGCGCGTCGGGCTCGATGTGGTATCCAGACTTTGCGGAATACGTTGAGGCTGGCATGTTCGACTGCCCGCCGCGATGCGCGTATTTCTCGTTTGGGTCGAAGGAAGCACGCACGCCGAGCCGTCTTTTGCGCGGCGTGGCCGACGGCACGCAGCGCGTTGTCGACGCCTTCAGAATGAAAGGCGTCAAGACTGTTTTCGAAAGCAACCCAGGCAACCATTTCAAAGAACCCGATTTGCGCATGGCGAAGGCGATTTGTTGGGCGGTTTCGAATTGCGGCGAGGACGGGCCATCGAAGTTGAGGGAATGCGAGCTGAGACGCGAGTAGTCGGCGGAAACTCTGAGCGATTCGCGGAGTGCTTGCGATATCGTTCTTGCCGCTGTGAGCGTTTGGCTCGTCGCCGATTTCCGATTAACGACGCCGATTGCTGAATGCCGATCGCCGATTGACGCCGCCGATTGACGCCGCCGATTGCCGATCAGCGATCGCGAATCGCTGATCGCCGTTGTTGTTTCCGCGCTTCTTCTCTGGGCTGTCTCCCCCGATGAATTGCGTTTTATGTTTCTGCATGTGACCACTTGAAAGGATTCCCCATGATTCGTCCCATCGTAAAGTCCCCTGCGCTGCTCTCGACGCCGAGCGTCGATGCCACGCCCGCCGATGCTGCCGTGGGCCAAGATCTGCTCGACACGCTTGCAGCGCATGCGCACGAATGCGTGGGGCTCGCGGCGAACATGATTGGCGTGCGCAAGCGCGTCATCGTGGCCGCGTGCGCGGGCGGCGCGGTGCTCATGTATAACCCCGAAATCGTGGAAGCGTCGGGCGAGTATCAAACCGAGGAAAGCTGTCTGTCGCTCGAAGGCTCGCGTCCGTGCGCGCGCTACAGGCGCATTAAAGTCGCTTATCTCGACGCGTCGTTCACGCCACGCAAAAAGTCGTTCTCGGGTTTCGACGCACAAATCGTCCAGCACGAAATCGACCACTGCGCGGGCATTGTGATTTAGGGACGCAATCGCTTCTCGCGCTTTCGCTGCCGTTGCGCGATGGCATATCTCGCTCAGTCGCGAAATGCGCTATGGTGAACATTCCTGCAAAAAGCTGAAAAGGCGCTCTGAAAGGGGAATCTATGGCTGAAATCGTGCCCTGCACCGACGAGTTTGAGGAATACCTGCGCGACGAATCACGCAGCGTGGGGTCTGCGGAAAGCATCGTGTTCCCCGAATCGGAGGCCGATGTGCGCACCGCGTTGCGCGAGCTGTATGCCACAGGTGCGCCCGTTACCGTGCAGGGCGCGCGTTCCGGCTTGGCGGCCGGCGCGGTTCCCCATGGCGGCTGCGTGCTGAACACGTCGCGCATGAACCGCGTGCTCGGGCTGCGCCGCGCCTCCGACGGCTGCTTCTTCGTGCGCGTGCAGCCAGGCCTTTCGCTCATGGAGCTGCGCGATATGCTGCAGAAGGCGAGCTTCGATACGGCTGGTTGGAGTGATGAAAGCCTCGCTGCGTTGTCGCAGTTCAAGGCCGCTCCTGCACAGTTTTTCGCGCCCGACCCGACCGAGGCGTCGGCGGCGCTCGGCGGCATCGTGGCATGCAACGCGTCGGGCTCGCGCAGCTATGCCTATGGGGCGGCGCGCCCGCACGTTGAGGCGATGCGCGTGGTGCTTGCCGATGGCGATATTCTTGCCTTGCGTCGCGGTGAGGCGTTCGCGGTTGGCCGCGAGCTCCGCCTTGTGACCGAGGGCGGTCGCGAGCTGGTGTTGAACCTTCCCACGTACGATATGCCGAAGGCGAAAAATGCGTCGGGCTATTTTGCGTCCGACGATATGGACGCGATCGACCTCTTCATTGGCGCATGCGGCACGCTTGGCGTGATTTGCGAGCTTGAGCTGGCGCTTTTGCCCGTGCCTGTCGAGGTATGGGGCGCGAGTTGCTTTTTTCCGGGCGAGGCCGAGGCGGTCGAGTTCACGATTGCCGTGCGCGACGCGCTCGAGCATGCAACGGCTATTGAATACTTCGACGGCGCCGCGCTCGATGTTCTGCGTGCGCAAAAGGCGAACAACCCGGCATTCGCCGAGCTTCCCGAGCTCGCCGACGATGCTCGAGCATGCGTATTCGTCGAGCTGAGCTGCGGCGATGAGGAAACTGCCGAAGCCGAGCTCATGGTGCTGTGCGAGCAGCTGGAAGCATGCGGCGCCGATACCGAAGGCGCGTGGGTTGCGACGACCGAGGCCGAACGCGCCGGCCAGCGCTTCTTCCGCCATGCGGTTCCCGAAAGCGTGAACATGCTTATCGACCAGCGCCGCCGTACCGATCCTTCTATCACGAAGCTCGGCAGCGATATGTCGGTGCCCGACGATCGCCTGCGCGATGTGATTGCGATGTATCGCCGCACGCTAGCCGAAGGTGGTTTCGAGAGCGCCACCTGGGGCCATATTGGAAGCAACCACGTGCATGTGAACATTTTGCCGCGCTCCGCCGAGGAATACGCGCGCGGTACCGAGCTGTTCGCGCAGTGGGCCGCCGAGGTGTCGGCCATGGGCGGCGCGGTGTCGGCCGAGCATGGCGTGGGCAAGCTCAAGGCTCATTTCCTCGAAGAAATGTATGGCGCCGACCATATCGCGGAAAGCGCGCGCATGAAGGCGCAAATCGACCCGAAAGGCCAGCTCGGTCGCGGGAATCTGTTTAGCGAAGAGGTGCTTGACGCCGCGTTGGCGGAGTTGGCCTAGGCGCACGAGCGGGAAACGGGCAGGTGTGTTTGCCCGCCTGGTTTGCGGCGTGGCGCTCGCTTCGCCTGGTCCTTCTCTTAGAAACGCAGCGCTTCGGGGTTCAGGCAATCCATCGGACGCACGCCGCTCACGACGTCGATTGCGGCTTGCATGGCGCGGCGGCGAAGTTCTTCGCCCGATTCCTCCGACCAGTATGCCGCGTGCGGCGTGAGCACGGTGTGCGGCGCCGAAAGCAGCGGATGGTCGCGTTCGACTGGCTCGTTTTCGAATACGTCAATGCCTGCGCCCCACAGCTTGCCGGCATTGAGCGCTTCGGCGAGCGCCACTGTGTCGACAACGGCTCCGCGGGCGGTGTTCACGACGATGGCATCGGGTTTCATCAGGGAAATCGCGTGCGCGTCGAGCATGTGGTGCGTGTCGGGCGTAAGCGCGGTGTGGAAGCTCACCACGTCGGCGCGGCGGAGGAGCTCCTCATATTCCACGATGTCATAGCCTTCGGGCGTGCGGCGCCCTGGCACGAGCGAGCGCGACGTGCATATCACGCGGAAGCCGAGCCCCGCGGCCTTGCGGGCGGTCGCGCGTCCGATTTCGCCCATGCCCACCACGCCGAACGCGCGGCCGTAAATCTGGCCCAGCGGGCGGTGGCGGGCGTAATCCCAAATGCCCGAGCGCATGTCCGCATCGGTTTCGCTCATGCGTCGCAGCACGCACAAGGCAAGGGTAATGGCGTGGTCGGAAACCACTTCTGCGCCATAGCCGGGCACCACGCACACGGCGGTTTTGTTTTTCGTGGCGGCAGGCACGTCAATCGTGTCGTAGCCAATGCCCGTGCGGCTTACGACCTGCAGGTTTGGCAGCGCCGCGAACACTTCGGGCGTGAATGTGCCGTATGAGGTCACTATGGCGTCGGCATCGGCGGCGTTGCGGATGATGTCCTGCGGCTTGGGTCCTTGAAACGCGGCAATTTCGACGCCCGCGGCGCGCGCCATGGCGAACTCGAAGTCGCTGTTTTCGAAATCGGAGTCGGTGATGACGATTTTCGGCATGGCGGCAACCTTTCGAATGGGGAGTTTCTCGACCGATTGTACAGCGCGGCGCGTGCCATGCCGAGAAACGAGTCGTGATTGGGTTTGAGCGGCCGCTTTCCGCGCGCATCTGCCGTTTTTTCGCAAAAATAGCCACGAAGTGCGTAGGTCTTTGCGCGGGCGGCGCGCAGCTGTCTTTGTGGCTTTGCAAAACCCCAGGTCACATGTTCTCGAAAAATCGCTCTTCTTGGCGACTTTCGGAGGACCTACGCACTTCGCGACTATTCATGCATGTTGCGCGGCGAATATCGCATGGAGGCGCTCGCCACAAAGCGAATGGGCGCCCAGGGAATGAAGCGAGGGATGATTTGCGGGGTCCACGCGGGGGATTGCCGCTGTTCTCGAAAGTGCACAGCGTACAGCGTGTTCCTCAAAAAGCGAATGGCCCAGGCGGCTTTTGCAAAAAGTCGAATGGCGCATGGCGCCCGCCAAGGTCGAGTAGCCCATGGCGTCGCGCGTCGAAAAAAACGAAGGGCGTTCGATGATGCCTGCCGAAAAGCGAATGGCGTACAATGGCAGCCGTCAAAAATCGCGATAGGAATGCCATGGACCAGAACTTCTACAACCTTCTTTATAACGGCTACACGGGCGAGTTTCAGCTGATGGGCGCGCTGTATCGTAACGGTCTCGATGCGCTGCGTCCGCCGGCCGATATGGGCGTCGATGTGGTGACGGTGAACTTGAAGGCGCAGCTTCAAGATCCATCGGTGCAGCCTGAAACGCTCATGTTCCAGGTGAAAACTGCCGTAGTTACCGTCCAGAAGGCGGGGGAAGGCATGCGCGGTTATACAACGGTGTATTTCATGCTAAAGGAAAGCGAAGTCAACATGCTGTGTGCGGCGCGAACCCGTGCGCTCGTGTGCTACGTATATGACAATCGCAACAGCATGCTGACCGATGCCTACGAGGCGCCATTTATTAGTTTCTGGATCGATGGCGAGCATCTGCGCAAACTGCGCGAATCGGGCGCTTTCACCCAAGCCGACAACGGCAAGCTCGCGATTACCTGCCAGTTGCGCGAGCCCGCCGATGAGACGGGTCACTGGTACGCGTCGGTTATCGACCAAATGGGCAGAACGGTCGACAACGGATATTTGGGAAGCCTCGAGGCCGATGGCAACAGGAAGGACTCTTTCGACGGAGCTGACCATTACAGCATACGCGGGTATCTGGAGCACGTGAGAAAGGATTCATGCGGTGCGACCTGCGATAACCACGCTTTTGTGAAGGGGTCGGGGTCTACAGCGGCGAAACCTGCTGGCGCGCAGCCTGCTGCCGCGGAGCTCTCTGGCGCGGGGCCTGATGCCTCTCAATCTTCCGTCGCTCGGTCCGCTGGTTCGGAATCGGGCGCCGCGCAATCTGCCAGTGCGCAATCTGTTGGCTCGGAGCATGACGCTGCTCGATTAGTTGGCACGAAACCTTTTGTTGTCCAGGTTGTTGGCGTCGGCTCGGACGTCGCACGGTCCGATGCCGCGCAGCCTGCTGGTGCGGGGCAAACCGACGAGGGCGCGGCAGAAGTTGAGCTCCCCTGGTAGAGAGCCGGCTCGCTGTCCAGGACCCAACGGCCGATGTTGACCGAATGGTCCATGGCGCCTGCGAGATGGCTCGCTGCGCAAGGGCCGGTGGCTGGACAGGGAACGAACCGCAATCCATCCCTATGCTCGTTGCCCTGCGCCTATGCCGCGGGGCAGGGGCTGAACGGTTCGTCTGGCTCGTCGAAGTCGAAGAACTCCTCGAACTCCCACTCATCGGGCGTGCTGAAAACCGCTTCCGTCTCGGCGCGCTCGAGGCATGCGGCGAGCTCGGGGTAGCGCGGGTGGTCTTCGAGACGGAAGGCCTGCTCCATGCGGCCGCGCTGCCCGCGCACGAACACCCACCACATGCCGGCCGGGGTTTCGAGCAGCGCGCTCGCCGGCTTGTTGGCGCGCGTGGCGAAGTACTGCGCGGTTCGCTCGTCTTGGAAGGCGAGTACGAGCTGCGCGTCGCAGTTGCCGATGATTGAGTTTGCGGCGGGCGTCCCGTATCGCGCCTCGAGTTGGCTGACGGTTTGGCAAATGATCGTGCAGCTGATCTCGCGGCTGCGTATGACCGCCATCACGTCGTCGATGTGCGGCAGGTTCAGGTTCGCGAAATCGTCGAGCACGAATCGGACGGGCACGGGCAGGCGATGGTCGGGGTAATCGTGGTCGGCCGAATCGCAAAGCGCGCAGAACGCCTGGCGAATGAACATGCTCGTGAGCCTATCGAGGCTGCGGTCCATATCGTTGATGGTGACGAACAGCGCACGCTTTTCGCGGCCGAATGAACGAAAATCCACCTGACGCGCGCGGCGATACGCTTTTGTGGCCTCGGGAAAACCGAACGGCATGAGGTTCGCCGCAAGAATCCCCAGAATGCTCGAATGCATCTTCTCGGCGCCGCAGGTAACCCTCGTGCGACGGTAGAGCGCAGGCGCAAACGCGCCCGGTTCGTCGGCATCGAGTTGGGCGAACATCCTGTCAACGCGGCCGGAGCAGGCGGCCTCGAACACCTGCATCACTGATCCCATGTGCCACTCAGTGCTCGGTAGCGCCTCAAGCACGTAGGTGATGTAGGCGCACAGATAGTTCGCGGCGGCTTGCGGCCAAAATGGGTCGCTTTCGTGGTCTTCGATGGGACAAATCGCCGAGGCGATGGCGATGATGTCTTGCTGAAGGGGTTCGCCGTCGACGAAACGCACGTTGGCGAGTGGGTTGTAGCCCACAGTGCCTCCCATGGTGGAGAAGTCGAGCTGGTCGACTACGTATCCCGCTTCGGCCAGGTAAGGTCCCACTTCGCGATACAGGCTGCCCTTGCAGTCGAGCACGATGTAGGAGCCCGATGCCTGCAGCAGGTTGGGTTTGACGTGGTGTCGGGTTTTGCCGCCGCCCGAGCAGCCCAGCACGAGCACGTTGTTGTTCAGACCGCTTTGCCAGGTGTCGGTTTCGATTTCGGTATGGGCGGTGAGCAGGGTGCGTCCGCGGTATGCGAGGCGCGGGTCGCGCGTGTCGGCTTCATGCATGAGGCCCGATTCTACGGCGGTGTCGGTCCAAGGGCCGCGCCCAGTTTCGGCTGCGTTTTCGACGAGGGTTTCGAATTCGGCGATTTTCATAAGGTTCTCCTTAAAAGGGCTGTTGGTGAATGGAGAATGCGGTCGACGCGGTTGTTTGCGAGGGGTGCGGGGCGCGAGGAACGCGGTCGACGCGGCCGTTGGCGTGATTCGCGGGAGAAGGGCGCCTCCCTGGACTCGCGCCGCGCCGCACCAACCTTGCGTTGGGCCGCATCGAGCTCGCGTTGGGTTGTGCTCGCGCTGGGCCGCACCGACCTTGTGTTGCATTGCGCCGTGCCACGCTGCACCGTGCTCGGTGTTGGGTCATGCTCGCGTTGGACCGTTCCGAGCTTCGTGCTGGGGCCGTGCACATGACGACTGTGGTTGCGCCGCGTCGCACTCGGTGTTGGGGCCGCGTGCATGAAAGCCGTGGTTGCGGCGCGCATCGCGGCCACGACCGCGTGCCGCTTCTAGAGCTCGCGAATCACGCGGTCGGCTAGATGCGCGGCAACGGCTTCTTCGGCTTCGAAATACGTGTCGCGGGCCGTGAGTTCGAACACACGCTCGAGCGGCATGCCGGTATGCTCCGCAATGACCTGCGCGGTTATGTCGCGAATGCGCATCAAGTCGTCGGCGCGCGCCTTCACCGAAAGGGCGCTTCCGCCCACGCCTGCGCCGCCGATGAGCGGGTCGTGGATCATGACGCGGCTGTGCGGCAGCATGTCTCGCGTGTCGCCGGCGATGAACAGCAGCGCGGCCATGCTGGCGGCAAGCCCCAGGCACACGGTGCGCACGGGGCAGCTGATGGCGCTCATCACGTCGTAGAGCGCCAGTCCCGATTGCACCTCGCCGCCGGGGCTGTTGATGAACAGCGTGATGGGTGCGGCGGGGTCGGCTTTCTGCAGGTGGCGCAGGCCGCGGATGATGTCCGCGACCGATTCCGCGTCGACGGGCCCGCACAATTCGAGCTCGCGGCAGGCGAGCATCTCGTCGCGCATGTCGAATCGCTCGAGGCCAAGAGCGGTTTCTTGCATAATTTGGGGCGAGTAGGAAAACGTGCTCATGGGGCTCCTTCCAAGGGGCATGAAGACGCTACGGGTGCGCATGAGCGAGGGGGCGCCGGCGAAAGCGATACGGGTTGCGGTGATATGGCCGCGAGACTTTGAAGGGTCGCAAGGCGATGCAAAACGCCGCAAGGTCGCACGAAAGCTCGAAACGGCAGCGAAAACCACTCTGCTCGGGATGCGTCTTCGTATTCGGTTGTGATGGAAAAAATGAACCAGCATGTAACACGCCGCCGCGCTGTGCGCGACTCATAAGCAAGGGCCGCCGATGCGTCCCCCATGCGGTTTTAAAAAGGCTGAATCAGCCGTAACGGGTGCTTTTCGAATATAGCACGCTCGATTCGGGCTTTGCAAGAAAAAATAGCACAAGCGTTCGAAAAAGTACTCTTATCAGGTATTTTGTTGGACGTGACGCCGCGGTGCGCCGCCTGGGATATAATGCACTGTTCGTATGCATTCGCCCGCTTTTCCAGCCGCTTTTCGGCGCATTTCGCAGCGGGCGCACCCATAGAAAGGACCCCCGTGGCACCACTTGCCGACCAAATCGCCTCGCGCCGCACGTTCGCGATTATTTCGCACCCTGACGCAGGCAAAACTACGCTCACCGAAAAGCTGCTGCTCTATACCGGCAGCATTCAGACCGCCGGCTCGGTCAAGGGCAAATCGTCCTCCAAGCATGCCGTGTCTGACTGGATGGACATCGAAAAGGAGCGCGGCATTTCGGTCACGTCGTCGGTGCTGCAGTTTACCTACGACGATTGTTGCGTGAATATTCTCGACACCCCTGGCCATCAGGACTTTTCCGAAGACACGTATCGAACGCTCATGGCTGCCGACGCCGCCGTCATGGTTATCGACGCTGCCAAGGGCGTCGAGGCGCAAACCAAGAAGCTCTTCAAAGTGTGCACGCTGCGCCACATCCCCATTTTCACGTTCGTGAACAAGCTCGACCGCGAGGCGCGCGACCCGTTTGACCTCATGGAGGAAATCGAGTCGGTGCTCGGCATTGGCACGTATCCCATGAACTGGCCCATCGGCTGCGGCCAGAACTTCCGCGGCGTGTTCGACCGCCAGGCTCGCCGCGTGATTGCGTTCGAGGGCGACGGCCATGCGAACGCCACGAAGAAGGTTGCCGAAATCGAAGCCGAGCTCGGCGCGCCCGAGCTGGGCGAGCTCATCGGCGAGGCGAACCACGAGAACCTGATGGACGACATCGAGCTGCTCGACGGTGCGGGTGACGAGCTCGACTACGCCGCTGTGAACTGCGGAAAGCTTTCGCCGGTGTTCTTCGGTTCGGCGCTCACGAACTTCGGCGTCGAGCCCTTCCTGAAGGAATTCCTGCGCCTGGCGCCAAGTCCGCTGCCGTACACCGACACGCTCACCGGCGAACAGGTCGACCCGCAGCGCGACGATTTCAGCGGCTTCGTGTTCAAAATCCAGGCGAACATGGACAAGAACCACCGCGACCGCATCGCGTTCGTGCGCATTTGCTCGGGCAAATTCGAGCGCGGCATGGAGGCCTTCCATATGCAGGGCGGCAAGAAGCTCAAGCTCGCCACGGGCACGTCGCTTATGGCCGATGACCGCGCGATTGTCGACGAGGCGTACGCGGGCGACATCGTGGGCCTATTCGACCCGGGCATTTTCAGCATCGGCGATACGGTGTGCACGGGCAAAACGCATGTGCAGTTTCCCGAAATTCCCACGTTCGCGCCTGAAATGTTCAGCCGCATCACGCAGGTGAACACGCTGAAGCGCAAGCAGTTCGTGAAAGGTATGGAGGAGCTGGCTCAGGAGGGCGCCATCCAGATTTTCCGCGAACCGGGCTTTGGCATGGAAAGCGTCATCGTCGGCGTCGTGGGCGTGTTGCAGCTCGAGGTGCTCGAGCAGCGCCTGAAGAGCGAATACGGCGTGGAAGTGCGTCGCACAGGCCTACCGTACACCGACGTGCGCTGGATTAAAACCGACTCGAAGACGTTCGAGTTCTCGAGCCTGAACGTCACGCGCGACACGCTCAAGGTTGAGGACATGCGCGGGCGCCGCCTGCTGCTGTTCACGAGCCCGTGGAACGTGAACTGGGCGGTCGATAAGAATCCCGACATCGAGCTTTCCGAAGTGGGCAACTGGGAAGCGTAAGGCTTGCGGGCAAGTTGTGCCGCGGCATTGGCGATTTTGTGTGGCGTGAGCAGCCGCGTTGCTGAGCCGTTACAATACGAACCCTCCCATACGCGCCTTTTGGCGATAACTGAAGAATTCAAATTCCACCCGGGGTTGCCTGGGTGGAATTTTTCTGTCCCAAATGCGGGATGGGGAATGCGCGTGCGAAATGCCCAGTTGGGCGCTCCTTATGAAGGAAATCCTTTGCCGGGGTGCACTTTATTGGGCGTCTTCGCTTGGACGCTGCCTGTTTGGGGCGGCCCTTTATCTTGGTGCCGACTTGGGCAAGGCGGTCTGCTGGCTACGCCGCCGTTTGGCCAGGAGGTCCTTTGTTCGGCCTGCTTGGCCCTGCCGGCTATTCTGGCAGTGCTGCTTTTGCCCCCAGGCGACGCGCGCGACACGAACGACGTACGACGAAGAAGAATTGAGAGCCCTTGCAGCGCGACAAAATCAAACCGATCCTGTTCAGCATCATCAAGCACTCGAGCAAAGAGGAGCTTAAAGAGCAGCTCCCTCGCGACATCGTATCGGGCATCGTGGTCGCCATCGTGGCGTTGCCGCTTTCGATCGCGCTGGCAATTGCTTCGGGCGTCGGTCCTGAGCAGGGCTTGTACACGGCAATCGTCGCAGGCTTCCTCATCGCGTTTCTCGGCGGTTCTCGTGTGCAAATCTCCGGCCCTACAGCGGCGTTCGCGACCATCGTTGCCGGTATCGTCGCGACCGACGGCATCGATGGCCTCGTCGCGGCGACGCTCATTGCCGGCGTGCTGCTTGTGGCTATGGGCCTGCTCAAGCTGGGTACCATCATCCGCTTCGTTCCGTACACCATCACCACGGGCTTCACGGCAGGCATCGCGGTGACCATCGTCATTGGTCAGCTGAAAGATTTCTTCGGGCTCACGTACCCCACCGGCACGGTGACGGTCGAGACGGCTGATAAGGTTTCGGCGCTCGCGGCGAACTTCGGCACCTTCAATTGGCAGGCGCTCCTAGTGGGCGCGGTGTGCCTCGCGGTGCTGTTTTTGTGGCCGCGTTTGGGCGCGCTGGGCGCCAAGGTCCCCAGTTCGCTTGTCGCCGTTATCGTGGGCATGGTTATGGTGCCCCTGTTCGGCATGAACGTGAACACCATCGGTGATTTGTACACCATTAACGCCGGCCTGCCCGAGCTGCATGTACCGCAACTTTCAATCAATTTGCTGCGTGAACAGCTTCCCAACGGCATCACCATCGCTATTCTGGCCGCCATTGAGTCGCTGCTTTCGTGTGTTGTTGCCGACTCCATGATCAGCTCGCACCACCGCTGCAATATGGAGCTCGTGGCTCAGGGCGTGGGCAACATGGGATCGGTGCTGTTCGGCGGCATTCCCGCGACGGGCGCCATCGCGCGCACGGCCGCTAATGTGAAGAGCGGCGGACGCACACCGGTTGCCGGCATGGTGCATGCGCTCGTTTTGCTCGTGGTGCTCGTGTTCCTTATGCCGTACGCGGCGCTCATTCCCATGCCGACCATCGCGGCCATTCTGCTGCAGGTCGCTTACAACATGAGCGGATGGCGCAATTTCGCGCACCTGTGCCACACGGCTTCGAAGGGCGCGGTGGCCACGCTTCTGCTCACGTTCATGCTGACCATCGTGTTTGATCTGGTGACGGCCATTGCGGTGGGCATGCTCATTACCGTGGTGCTGTTCATGAAGATGGTTTCCGAGGAAACCGAGGTCAAAGGTTGGCAGTATTACTGCGACGCCGATTCCGAGGTCACGCATTTGCGCGAGCTGCCCAAGAGCGTGCGCGTGTATGAGATCAACGGCCCCATGTTCTTCGGCATGACCGACCGCATTACCGATATTTCGGTGAAGGAGTTCACGAAATACCTGATCATCCGCATGCGCGGCGTACCGTCGCTCGACTCGTCGGGCATGAATGCGCTTGAGAATCTCTACGATTACTGCGAGGAAAATGGCGTGAAGCTCATTTTCAGCCACGCCAACGAGCAGCCCATGAAAACGATGCGCCGTGCCGGCTTCGTCGACCTGGTGGGCGAGGAGCACTTCCGTCCGAATATCGATGACGCCATCGCCCACGCGCGTGAGCTGCTTGAGGCCGAAGAGGCTGCAAAGGGTGCCAAAGGAGCGAAGGCTGAAAAGGTTGCATAAACCGAAGGGCTGTGAAAGTTTGCGAGGGTGCGTTTGACGCGTGAAGGCGTGAGACCAAATAGCTGCATAGAAATCTGAAAAGGGGCCTTGTGCCCCTTTTTCGGTTGCTTTTCCTTCGGTTTGCACGAATATGCACGAAGTGCGTACCCATAATTTAGTTTTGCAATGAAGCGGACGTTTTATGCCGGTAAAACTCCAGGTCGCGGCTTTTTTAGTTACAATGCGAAGCGGCTTTTTCGAACCAGGGTACGCACTTCGCGCGATTTCTTGCAACAAACCATTTCCGATGCTTATTTTGCAATCCCCATGCCCTGAGCGTACCATGAGGCGACTTGCTCGGGCGTCTCGCTCACGCCACTCCCGAACCACCACGAAACTATGCGCGAAAACAAGCTCGCGCATAGTACGCGCATCAGATCTGCAGGCATGCCCTTTGGTGCCACCGGGCCGCTTTTTTCAAACAGCACGCCGAGTTGTTGCTCGAAGTACCTGGTGAAGCGCAATCTGCAATCGTGTTGGGAAATCGGGGATTGGCAACCATAGAAACATCTTTTTCGACGCTGCCTAATCCGTCTCTTTGCCGCGCTGTGCAATGCATGCTCTTAGGGCGAATTTCGCGGTCTTGCGTTTGAGCTAAGGGCGCGAATTAGAAGCTATGCTTTGTGGCGGGGATATGCCCACACCGCGCTGGGCGCACGTTGCTTCTGCCTCCTTGCACGCTGTGATTCGACCACGGGGCCATCGTTTGCGCGAAGATGGCCCCGTGTCAGCCATGGGGTTATGGCTTGCGTGTCGTCGTCGACTAAAGCTTGCGTAGCGTTATGGCAATGGTGTTCAAGTATTCGAGCGCGCCAGCTTCGATAGCCTTGCGATCGCCTTGCGCGTAGGGGTTGTCGCACGCGAGCCAATCGGCCCATGCCTCAGTGGTGCACTCCATAGCGTGCATATCAACGATTTCGACTCCTTCGGTTTGTGAAATCATAGCTCGCCACCAGGCGATATCGTGCATATAGTCGAGCTGCTCGGACGTCCACGACTCAAGCAGGCATGCTGGCAGGTTGTTGTGGCAATCGCGCACCATGCCGGGAAGGGCCAGGTAGAGCATGTCGTTTCGTTTTACGTAAGGCAGCAGCTTCTCGCCGAGATAGTGCGGGTCGCGGCCATAATAGTTGTATGAATCAACGCTCACCACAGCGTCAAAGAATTCTGGTGCAAACGGCAGTCCCTGCGTGGCGTCGGCTTTCACGGGGTGAATGGTCTCAGGGAGAATGCCGAGCTCGTTGAAGAACGCACGGTTCTCGACGGGGTTGCTCCACAGGTCGACGGCATACACGTCGAACCCGTACTCGCGCGCAAGCATTGCGCTTGTGATGCCCGTGCCCGAGCCAAGGTCGCATACGACTGAGCCAGGTGCCAGATTCACTTCACTCAGGAGCTCTTCGCAAATTTTGAGTGGGTTGGGACCCATAATTTTCTCGCGCACGAGATTGGCGGGGAAGCTATTTGCTTTTGGGAAATTCAGTGTTCAGTCCTGTCTTTTGAAAACAGCGGCTGCGTTGCCATGCGCGTTGGTGCTAACGCGCATCCACAACCGCCGTGTATTTGCTCATATGGTTCAACAGGCGGGAAAAGCGCCACACGAATTTAAGCCCTGAGGGCCCTCCTTATCGCATTATTCGTTTGGCGTTCCCTAAAGAACAACGACCGTAAGCCATCACCCTTGATAATCGGTCTTGGAGGGCCAATCCCTCTCCGTTGCGTTCGATTCTAGCACGCCGTTGCGGCTATTTCTCTTCTTGTGCTTCCATGAAAGGAAAAAGTAAGGTTGTCTTCAGGGTGAGGTCTTCGCCGTACTTGTTCGGCCTTTTTTGTACAGCTCTTTTGCTGGTTGCGTTTGGACGCCGGCGCGTTGATTGCGACATACGAGCATTGCTACGAGCCTCGTTGCATGAAAACGCACGAAGTGCGTACCCGTAAAAGAAACAATGGGCGAGACGTCAGGATTGAATTTTCGTGACCTGGGGTTTTGCAGCGGCGCGCGTTTGTTGCTATCTCAAGCGCTCGACAAGGGTACGCACTTCGCGCGTTTTCACGCAACCGCATTTCGGCGCGGCGCAAAATGCATGAGCCAATCGGGCTATTGCCCGAGGGTCGCCCAGTCGATGAAGATGTTGCGCCTTAAATCTATTTCGCGCCGCGTTTCTTCGGCGCTCTTGTTTCGATACGTAACTCCGATTTGCTTGGCGACCATCCTGCGCACCACGTCGAAATTGGCGCGCTCGGCGATTTGCCGGTAGGTGAGCGGCATAACGGTAAAGCCCATCTGTTGAAGCGCGGCCATTCGGTCCGAATCGGAAATCGCCGCCGCGTAATCGTCGTGGGCTACCTTCCCTTGGCACTCGATAATGAGCGGGCTGGACGTTTCAGGGACGTCGAAGAGCAGGTCGGCGTAGCAGGCGGTTTTACTGCAGATGCGCCTCGCGTTTCTCGAAAGCGGAATCTTCTCATTGTTGGTGAAGCTCGAAAAGCCTTCGCCTCCTTTGCTTCTTGGCAGCGCGAACAGCATCGAAGCCTGCGCTTCGAAGGGCGAAGCCGTAATTCCGGTCACGTATTTCACCGCACGCGCGAACTGCCGTCCGCCGCGAGCACTTTTCATTTCGACGGCGAATCGCTGCAGCTCGTTTATCTCGATAAGCGGTTCGCGTTTCCAGAGGTCGGTCTTTCGGCCGGCGGGACTTTTGATTCGTTGCCATCCGAATGAACGAGGAATCAGCTCGGAACAATCGATTCGATCGAGGAGCGCCTCGATAAGCGGGCTCGGCCGAAAAACCGAAAATGTGCCGCAGAATTCGTACATTGCCATCGCAAGATGAACTTCGCTGGTGTGTCCGGTGAGACTGAGCAGGGAATAAAGGGGACTTGTCGTCAAGATTCCCAGACTGGTTTCTTGTATGCATCCCGACGGCAATTCGTTCGTGACGAGGTGTGATACCGTGCTCGAATTATTCAAGCGCTGTTTGCGATCGCGCGTCAGAAGGTGAACGGGCCCGCCAAGCACCTCCTGCGTGAGCACGTGGTTTTTGAACCCGGCGCGATTCCTGTCGCATGCCCTATCGGGGTAAGGCGGGCAGAGCATAAGAATCTGCGGAGGGGTCCGATGAAAGCGGAACGCCGATATGTCGCACAAAATTTCTTCCATGTGCGAACTTTACCAGGCCCGGCACGCCAGGAGGGGCAAAATGGGGAGACGGGGCTGAAATGTATCGTTTCGTTGCATGAAAACGCACGAAGTGCGTACCCTCTTGGCGATGTTGTCGAATTGGCGGAGGAGCGTTATTAACCGACCTGGGCTTTTATTGAACTGCAAAATTAATGCGAGAGCATAGAAATCAGCAGGGTACGCACTTCGCGCGTTTTCATGCGAAAAGCTTCGAAGAAGTCCGTCAAGATGCTGCCGCCTGGGCCGCTCTTTGTTGCTGCCTGGGTCGTCCAACGTTTTACGCAACTAGATGTTGCTTGGAATGGTGCTTCGCGCACGATAAAGTTTAAGCAGGGAAGGCCGGCGGGCGGCATTCCAGACGGTGCTTCGTGGGAGGTTGCGAATGAATTTCGGAGAAACGCTTCTTGATCTGCGTAAACGCAAAGGGCTCACACAGGAGGAGCTTGCGGCGAAATTATACGTGACGCGTCAGGCGGTGTCGCGGTGGGAGCGCGGCGAAGTGACGCCCGGCATTGATATGCTGAAGCTTATCGCGAATGTGCTGAATGAGCCTGTTGCTCACTTGCTTGATTGGCCCGAGCATTACTGCGAAAGCTGCGGAATGATGCTCGCGCCCGAAGAATATGGCACCGATGCTCACGGTTCGGCCGACTCGCATTATTGCAAATGGTGCTACCAACAGGGCGAATATACCTATGAAACAACAATGGATGCCATGATCGAAGACTGTGCGCCGCGCCTGGCGGAAAGCACAGGAATGACGCGCGACGAGGCCGTGTCTCTTATGGGCGCGGTGTTGCCGCACCTGAAGCGCTGGAGCGCGGTGCACTCGAACGAGATGCGTTATGGCATTGAGGCTCGCGAGCGCTATGGCGATGCGGCGGTTGATGCGGCCAATGAAAGGCTGCTCGACATGAGCGATGAGGAGTGGGGGACGAAAGAAAAGCTTGAAGTCGCGATTATCAAGCAGTTGAAGAAGGCGATGTCGACGGGCGATGCGTTGAGCCCTGAAGCTACGAAGTTGGCGCGCATGCATGCCGACTGGATTTGCATGCAATGGGCAAAGGGCGCCTATTCGCCGCAAGCTCACGTCTGTCTCGCTCAGGGATATTTGGCCGATAGCCGATTCGTCGAGTATTATGACTCCCGCGCGGGAAAGGGCGCGACGGAGTTCCTCATGAAGGCGATAGAGGCTGCGCTCGTTTAGAGCGATACGCTGTCGCGCAGATGATGCGGATCGGCTCATGCATGTGAGCCAGCTGGAACTCATGGGCTCTTTGAATCGGCACGGGCATCTGATGCGGCTACGCTATTTCGTCCGATTTGGATAAGCCAGTCGCAAGCCGTCCACAGGGCCCGATCGTACATGGCGTTTCTGTCCCAGTTTTATCCCAATTCGGAAACAGATGTTGCAAAAGCTACCAATTCGTATTGAGACGGTGTATCATTTGCAGCATAAGCCACGGGCGAAGGGCCCACGGCTGGAAATCCAAAAGGGGGATTCGAAATGTCCAAATACGCTGGAACCCAAACTGAGAAAAACCTGCAGGCTGCGTTCGCGGGCGAGTCGCAGGCGACCAATAAATACACGTATTTCGCGTCGGTCGCGAAGAAAGAGGGCTACGAGCAGATTGCCGAAATCTTCCGCAAGACTTCCGCGAACGAGCAGTATCACGCCAAGATGTGGTTCCGCGAGCTCGAGGGCATTGGCACCACGGCGGAAAACCTTGCCGCTGCGGCCGATGGCGAGAATTTCGAGTGGACCGACATGTACGACGAGTTTGCCAAGACGGCTGAAGAAGAGGGCTTCCCCGAGCTCGCCGAAAAGTTCCGTCAGGTTGGCGCCATCGAGAAGCATCATGAGGAGCGTTATCGCGCGCTGCTGCACAACGTCGAAACCGCCGCTGTGTTTGAGAAGAGCGAGGTCAAGGTGTGGGAATGCCGTAATTGCGGCCACATCGTCGTAGGCACGAAGGCTCCGGACGTGTGCCCCGTTTGCAACCATCCGCAGGCGTACTTCGAGATTTCGGCTGAAAACTTCTAAGCCGAAATCGATCTCGAAAGTAAATATCGAACATCGCAAGAAAGCCGCCCAAGGGCGGCTTTCTTGATGAGATCTCCCGTTTTCGGGGTCGATTCGCATGGTGAGAAATGAACGTTTACGAGGCAAAAGGGCTTATGGGAAAAGCCCGGGACAAAAGCCCGGGACATAAACCCATAGCGCAAAAGCACGCAGGGGAAGAGCCTCGGACAAAAGCCCACAGGACAAGCTGTGCCTGTTTCCAGAGCGCCCGCGCAAGCCTTGTTTATCTTTCATGAAAGAAGCCGCCCGAACCGACTTTTCCTATAAACCGAAGTGGGTGCCACAAGACCTAGCCTTCAGGCCATACGAATTCGGCGGCGCCCGCCTCGCCTCCATCGATAAGGAGGTTTTGGCCGGTCATGAAGCGATTCGTCACGCCAACGAAATAAACCCACTCGGCGATTTCGTCGGGTTCGGCCCAACGGCGCAGCGGCGTGAGCTGCATGATACGCTCCCACATGGCGGCGTCGTCCATCACGGGGCGATTGAGCTCGGTAAGCACGCCTCCCGGGTCGACGCTGTTGCAAATGCCCTGGGGCGCCAAGCGATTTGCGACGTTTTTCGTGTACGAAAGAATGCCGCCCTTGCTCGCTGCGTACTCGGGAAATTCGGAACCCGTGTGTCCGCTCGCCGAGCCGACATTCACGATCGAGCGAATCCACGGCGCGGGCTTCGCGGCGGGAAAGTCGCCCACGAATGCGTACGCCTCGGTGATATTGATGGTGCCCTGCAGGTTCACGGCAATATCGTCTGCGCCCTGCACGCCGGCATTATTCACGATGACGTTAGGCTCGAGACCGGCAGGAAACGCTGCTCGATCACGCACGTCGACAATGAAATGCTCGTATTCTGCGTGAGCAATCGACGCCGGCGCGATATCGAAGCCGTACACCTGCCACCCGCGCCGTAAAAACAACTCGGCGCATGCTCGGCCAATGCCTGCCGAAGGGCCCGTTACGAGTGCCTTCATTGGTTGGCTTTCTGTGCGGCGATGCGATTGATGTATGCTGCGCCCACGTTCTCGCGCTCCCAGCCGCGCACGACTTTGTAGCCCACGGGGCTCAGCAAAATCTCGCACAGCAGCTCAGCCATAGCACCCGTGAACGAGCAGGTGAGCACCTGAATCCACGTCCAGCCGAAGAACACATGCGACACGACGATGGCGAAAATCAAGTTGTCGACGAACTGCGCAATGCCTGTGGAAATGTAGGAACGCTTCGCGAACGCGCCGAAGGTATTCGACGTGGAAAGGCGGCCGATGGCCACGTTGAGCAGGGAATTCACGGTCGACGAGCACAGCATCGCAAGCGAGCTGCCCAGCACGACGTACCACGTGCCGCCGATGGTGGCGTTCAGGGCGTCGTTGACTTCGACCATGCCGGTGTCGTAATAGGCGCCCCACATGCCCGGGGTGAGGCTCATGAGCCAGAAGAACAGGCACACAGCCAGGTTCACGCCCAGCGCGAGAATCGAGATTTTGATGGACGCCTTCGCGCCGAAGCGCTTGCAGATCATGTCCATGCAGAGGAAGGAAACCCAGCTCACGGCGAAGCCGCAGTCGAGCGCGAGCCATGGCGTGCTCAGAAGCTCCTTGTTTGCCATGAGATTCATGAGGATGACGCTCACGATGAAAATCGTGACGGTGGGAGCGGGAATGCTCCGCAGCAAGACCTTGTAGTCTTCGAAAAATTTGCGCATTGCGACTTTCTCCTTTGGTTTTAGGTTTTACAAGCAGGATTTCGGACCCGAACTGCTTGGGTGGCGCTTCTTGCTTTTGCGTACCATTTACCATAATAACGCTCTGGTTCTGTTTTTCCAAGGCAATGCGCGCGCTTTGCACAACGAACGCGCGCCCGTCATATAGAATTCAACGGTTGCATAAATACACATGAATGCGGAAGGTTTAGCGCCCATGCTTATTGAAGCTTTAAAAGCACTGCTCATTGGTCTGGTCGAGGGCATTACCGAATGGCTGCCTATTTCCTCGACGGGCCACATGATTCTCGTTGACGAGTTCGTGAAACTGCAGGTTTCCGATTCGTTCCTTGCGCTGTTCTTGGTGGTTATCCAGATTGGCGCCATCATGGCGGTCATTATTCTGTATTTCCATAAGCTCAACCCCTTCTCGCCGAGCAAAACGGTCGACGAGCGTCGCAGCACGTGGCGCCTTTGGGGCATGGTGGTCATTGGGTGCCTGCCTGCGGCCGTGTTCGGTTTCGCGCTCGACGATTTCATGAACGAGCATTTCTATAACAAAGTTACCGTCGCGGCCATGCTCGTTTTGTACGGCATCGTGTTCATCGTGCTCGAGCGTCGCAATCGCCGTCGTTTCAAGGAAGCGCTCGCCGAGGTGGAAGCGCCGCGCGGCCGTCATGCGCGCGTGAGCGAGGCCGACGCTGAAGCCGCCGCCGAGGCGTCGCTGTTCAAGGTGACGAACGTCGACGACATCGATTGGAAAACCGCGCTGAAGATCGGCTTCTTCCAGTGCTTGGCCATGGTCCCCGGCACGTCGCGCTCGGGTGCAACCATCATTGGCGGCATGCTCACGGGCTGTTCGCGCACGGCTGCGACTGAGTTCACGTTCTTCCTGGCCATTCCCGTGATGCTCGGTTGGGGCGTGGTGAAGGTTGCGAAGTTCGTTTTGGCAGGCGTTGCCATGACGCAGACCGAAATCGTCGTGCTCGTGGTGGGCATTGTGACCGCTTTCGTGATGTCGGTCATTTCAATCAAGTTCCTCATGGGCTATATCAAGAAGAACGACTTCACGGCATTCGGCATTTACCGCATCATCGTGGGCGCGCTGGTTTTGGGCTATTTCGCGTTCGAGACCATGGGAATGTTGCCGTAGGAAACTCGCGGGAAACGGACCTGTCCGCCCCATGCCCCAGTGCATGGTTTCATGCTCAAACAGTCCTGAGCTCGCGCAAACAGCACATGAGGTGCTGTTTGGCTCGTGCGGAACTGTGCGGAAAACCACGCACTGAGGCATGGGGCTTCGTTTATATTTGCTTGCGTCGAAGGTGGATATATGACTAGCATCGATATCGATTCCTTGAATCCCGCGCAGCGCGAGGCCGTGCTGTGCACCGAAGGCCCGCTGCTCGTGCTCGCGGGCGCTGGTTCGGGTAAAACGCGCGTGCTCACGTATCGCATTGCGCATATGCTCGCCGACAATGGCGTGCAGCCGTGGGAAATTCTGGCTATCACGTTCACCAACAAGGCGGCCGCCGAGATGCGCGAGCGCTTGAGCAAGCTCGTGGGCCCGGGCGCGCGTGGCATGTGGGTGTCTACCTTCCATAGCATGTGCGTGCGCATTCTGCGCGTCGATTGCGAGAAGCTCGGTTTCGACAAGGGCTTCACCATTTACGACGACGACGATTCGAAGCGCCTCGTGAAGGACATCTACAGCGAGCTCGATTTGGATCCGAAGCGCTGGCCCATCAACAACATTCGCAATCGCATTTCATCCGCGAAAAACGAACTTATGACTCCGGGCGAATTCGCGAAAAGCGCCACGGGCGACCCTGGTGCGAAGGTCGCGGCGCGCGTGTACGAGAAGCTGCAGCAGCGCTTGAAGGCGGCCAACGCATTCGACTTCGACGATTTGCTGCTCTACACGCATTTGCTTTTGAAGAACCATGCCGACGTGCTCGAGGCGTACCAAAATCGCTTCCGCTATCTGCTCGTGGACGAGTATCAGGATACGAACAAGGCGCAGTACGAGATCACGAAGCTGCTCGCCGCGAAAAACCAGAACATCATGGTCGTAGGCGACGACGACCAGTCGATTTATAGCTGGCGTGGCGCCGACATTCGCAACATTCTGGAATTCGAGAGCGATTATCCGAATTGCAAAACGGTGAAGCTCGAGGAAAACTACCGCTCAACGGGCAACATCCTGAATGCGGCGAACGCCGTAGTGCGCCATAACCAGCATCGCAAAGACAAAACGTTGCGCACTTCCCAGCCTGATGGCGACAAGATTTACGTGTATGTGGCGTCGGATGAGCGTGACGAAGGCCGCTGGATTGCTGGAGAAATCGACAAGCGCCGATCCGAAGGCTTCTCGTATGACGAGATGGCGGTGTTCTATCGCACGAACGCTCAGTCGCGCTCGCTCGAAGACATGATGCTGCGCGCTGGCGTTCCCTACAAGATCGTCGGCGGCACGCGATTCTTCGATCGCGCCGAAATTCGCGACGTTATGGCATACCTCACGTTGCTCGTGAATCCCAACGACGATATTGCGGCCAAGCGCGTCATCAACACGCCGCGCCGAGGCATCGGCAAAACCACCATCGATTATATCGACCAGGCGGCAGCCATGACGAACATGCCGTTCATGCTGGCGGCTGAGCTGTGCGTGGCTGACGAGAACCTGCAGATGCGCGCCCGCACGGCGCTTGGTGGCTTCGTCTCGCTTGTCGAGGAGTGCCGCAGCTACGGCGGCGATTTGCGCAAAGTGATCGAGGCGGTTATCCAGAAATCGGGCCTCATTGCCGCGCTTGAAAATGAGAACACCGACGAAGCGCGCGGGCGCGTCGAGAACATCAAGGAGTTCTTGTCAGTTGTCGAGGAATACGTGCAGTCGCACCAGAATTCCGAGGAAGAAGAGCCCGAGCTGCCCGAAGGCGAGAACCTCGCGGGCGTGCGCCAGCTTTCGCCCGATTCGCTGGCTGACTTCATCGAGTGGGTTCGCCTGCGCACCGATTTGGATTCTATGGCCGAAGACGATTCCGCCGTCACGCTTATGACGGTGCACGCGTCGAAGGGCCTGGAGTTCGACGTGGTGTTCGTCGCGGGCATGGAAGAAACGCTGTTCCCGCATTCGAATTCCTCGCAAGACGAATCGGGCTTGGAGGAAGAGCGCCGTCTTGCCTATGTCGCCATTACGCGTGCGCGCAAGAAGTTGTATTTGACGTGTGCCCAATCGCGTACGATTTTCGGCGATACGGTCGCGAACCCGATTTCTCGCTTCATTGGCGAGATTCCGGGTGAGCTTCGCCAGACCATTGGCCTTGGCTCTATGGGCTTTTCGGGCACGGGTTGGGAAAAGCGCGGCAGCCGTCGCGGCATTTCGGGCTCGGGCGTGGAAGCGGGCGGCGGCCGTGTGTTCGGCCAGTCGAGCGCGAACGTGTCGGCGCGCCGCAATTCTTCGACGGGCGGGCGCACATTCGGGACCGGCAAGCCTGGCGGTGGGCAGTCGTTCTCTGATTTCACGGCAAGCCATGGCGGCGCTGCTCGCAAGAGCTCGAGCGCGTCGCATTCAACGCGCGCGGCGGGGTCGCTTGGTTCGAGTCGAGCGCGCGGCGGCAAGGTTCCCACGTATACGCCCGAAGGCGGTTGGGGCGGATCGGCCGCAGCCAGGGCGGCATCGGCTGGCAAGAAAGAGGCGGCGCACAATACGTTCGCGGCCGGCGATACCGTCGACCACAAAACGTTCGGCCGCGGCAAAGTGCTCAAGGTCGACGGCGATTCGCTCGTGATTAAATTCGCGCGCACAGGCCAGACGAAGACCTTGTTGAAAGACTACGCGCCTATCGTGAAAATCAATTAGCAATAGAAAGAGAGAGAGGGGCTTGCGGCTCCTCTCTCTTTCTATATGGCTTTCGATGAGCAATGGGAAAAAGAAAAGGGGCCCTGCAGGGTCCCTTTTCTTCAAAAATGCTGCAATCTCTTGCAAAGTTTGAGCTATACGTTGTAAAGAAGCGATTTCTTTACGCAGTTGCAAGCTTTTTGCCGACCATGCGGCCGAAGGTTGCGCAGCGGCCCGCGTTCAGGCCTGCAGCCTGATTGGGGTAGGTTCCCGCATAGAAGCAGCCTTGGTCGTTGCCGACAACATAGACGCCTTCGATAGGCTCGCCGTTTTCGCCGATGGGCTGCAGCTCGTCGTTAACCTGAATGCCGTCGAGTGTGCACAGCGTGAGGCCGCACGATTTCACGGTTGCATAGAACGGGGCCGTGCGCAGCTCGGACAGGCGGAACGCGTCCTTGCCGAAGTCGGGGTCTTCCTGGGCGTCGAAGAGCTCGTTCTGGCGTTCGCAGGTGGCAAGGAAGTTCTTCTTTGCGTCGCCTTCGAAGCCGAGCTTGCCAGCAAGCTCTTCAAGGGTGTCAGCCTTCACGATGTAGCCAGCATCGACGAACGATTCCATCTCGGGCTCAATCCATTCGTCCATCATTCCAGGGAACGCGTCATGGTCGGCGCCTTCGCGATAGGTGATGGTGGAGCAGCCAACGGTGTGGAAACGGTCGACATCGCCCTTCCAGTTCGCATCCCAAACCTGGTGCCAGTTGCGCTGGCCTTCGGGGTATTTGGTCATGGCATTCAGCACGAAGTCATACGGAGTCGATTCGTTATGGAAGCGCAGGCCGTCGTTGTCGACGCGCAGGAACGGCTGGGAGCTGAAGAAGTAGTAGCCGTAATCATCGCCGGAAATCGAGTAGGGGTCGCCGACTTCCTGCTCTTTGGTGAGCAGGCAACGGTTGAACGTGAGCGACGTGTGCACGGCGTCCATCTTGGCGCCCGCCCACAAAAGCGTCTTGATGCCGTCGCCTGTGCAGTTCGGGAATGCGTCGAGGGTGCCCAGACACGAATAGCGCTCAGGCTGAAGCGCCTTGTACATGTCCTCGTTGTAGGCATAGCCGCCCGTTGCGACGATGACGCCCTTGCTTGCGTTGATGCGAATGTACTTGCCATCGGAATTCTTGGCGTAGACGCCTGCGACCTTGCCGTTCTCGACGATCAGGTTCTGCATGGGCGTGTTGAAGAGCACTTCGCAGCCCGAGAACGAGGCGATGTAGGTGTTGATGATCTCGGCGACGTCGCCCTCGCGGCTCGGATACTCGCCGTTGGTGCCATGGCCGGTCGGCCATTCGGGGTAGCGGGTTCCCTCGGGCATGTTCCACTCGAGCTGGACCACCATGCCGTTCTCGTTCATGAGGTCGGTGTACCAGTCGATGGCCTCGCCGGAATTGTCGGCCCATTTGCGAATGAGCTTGCTGTTCACCTGGCCGGACGCGTAGTGGTCGAAGTCGTTGACGATGTCCATCTTGTTGATCTTGGTACCCTGCGCGGCCTGGAGCTTCGTGTCGATTGCGCCAAGCGCGGAGCTGCGCACGCTCGAGCCCGATGCGGCCTTTTCGATGAGCAGGGTTTTCGCGCCATTTTCTGCGGCGCTTGCGGCGGCAAAGTATCCCGACGTGCCGGCGCCGACGACGACGACTTCGAAGTCAAGCGTTTCAACGCAGTCGCTGTCGGCGATTTGAGGTGCCTCGCCAAGCCAATCGTTGGCCTTGTCGCCATCGGTTGCGGCGGCTTCTTTGGAGCCGCTCTGCTTAGGCGAGCCGCAGCCCGTCATGCTTGCGACGGCGGCAAGTCCCATGGTTGCTGCTGCGCCCGTCAGAAACGAGCGACGATTCATTTCTGCAGTCATTCTTTTCCCTTCCCGTGTGCGCCCGTAGGCGCAAGCTTTCCGCCAAGGGCCAGAACGGATATGAGGGAGGGGTCCGTTCTAAACTCTGGCATGTTGCGTCTGCGCGGTCGTGCCGCATTCCAGACACTTGCAGCATGCCCGGCGATGTGAGGGAAAACATCGCCCAAATGCAGTGTTTGGCGTAAAATCGAGCTGTTTTCACCTAGAATAGGTGAGGTTTTGAGCTGGGATTTTCGTCACTATCGGTGAGGTTTGCATACGGTGATGCTAGAAACTCACCGTTATTAGTAGATAATCTCTTGCGCTTTGGGAACGTGAAGGGGCTGGCGGATTTCTCGCTATTCGCAATGGAGGGTTGCGTTTTGGCTATGAGCGACTTTGTGTCGAAGGTCGAAGGTTCGGTTCGACCGAGGCATTTGGGCCTTGGCTTCGTATGGGCTTGGATCTACTGTTCGTTTTCGACCTCGGCGTTGTTTGCGGGTCGTGCGGGTTCGTCCATTAATGCCGATTCTTCGTGGTTCGCTTCGGCCGTTGCCGTTGTCGGGTGCTTTTTCGTGTTCGCGCTTGTGTGGCGTCGTGTCGATATGTCACGCATGAGACCGGCCGCGTTTGCGGGTACCGTGCTCATGGCCGCGGGAACTTTCTTGTTGGGCGTATTCGACTTGCCCGCGTGGGCGGGCTCGCTCTGTGGCGTGGCGAGCGGCATCGGCAGCGGTCTGCTCGTCTTGTTTTGGGGTGATGCGTATTCTCGCCTCGAAACCGAGCGAGTGGAGATTGCGGTTCCCGCGGCGTCGGGGGTGATGCTCGCGTGCGCGTTCGTATTCCCCTATATTCAAGGACTGCCGGGCGTGTGCGGTGTTTCGTCGCTGCCTATTCTTTCAATGGTTTGCCTTTATTTAACATGGAACGATATTGACGCGGGTCGGTTTGTCGAACGTCTTTCCGAGGGGGAGACGTGGCGCGCGGGAGGGCGTGCGGGCTTGCGCACGAGCGCCGCGCATACCCTGGATGCCTCGCGGAAGGATACGCGGGGCATGCGTTTTTTGGGAATGCCGCCTTCGGCGATGCGCGATTGCTCAAATGGAAGCTCGCAAGCGCCTCAGAGGAAAGCGCTGGCGTTCCTCGTGAGGATATCGGTCGTGCTTTTCGCCGCGTACATGGCGATTGGCGTGACGTCTGCCACCGGCGGCGTGATCGATGCATTCCAGGCTGCCTATGGCTTCGATGCCGCGACTATGCTCGGATCGGTGTGCGGTGTGTGCTTGGCATTTTGGTTCATCTTCTTCTCGCCCCGCGTGAATGTGCCCGCGCTTTTGCGCTGGGTGGCTCCGTTTATCATGGTCGGGTTGGCTGCGATTCCTTTCAGCGGAATGGCTCCAGAATTCGTCGCGAGCGCAACGATGTCGGTGGCCGACACCGTGCTGCAGATCATCGCATTTCTAAGCTTGGTGAACTTTGTGCGAGCCGGCGTATTTTCGCCTGCGTTCGCCATTGGCGTGGGGCAGGGCATGATTCAGCTTGGTGTTTTGGTAGGCAATTTGGCCGGGAAGTGGTCGGCGCTCGCTGCAACGTCAAGCGGTTATGGTTTATGGGAGACCTCGCTTGTCGTGATATGCCTCTTTTCGGTTGCCATGGCGCTCGCGCCCTCTGATCGAAACATGGGCGGAATCGGTCTTCGCTATGCGGGCGACCTTGATGATGCGGTTCCCATGGGTGCCGGCGAGTTGTCCGTCTCGCAGGGTGGTTCAGCGGCGTCCGAGAAGGCGCTTCGTGCTTTTGAGGGCGAGGGCGATGGTCTATTGTCGCAGGAAGAGAACCTCGACGAAAAGGTTGTGCGCATAGCCGCCGAAGGTGGGCTTTCGGCGCGCGAGACCGAAGTGCTCGGCTATTTGGCTCGAGGCCGTTCGCAGCCGTATATTCGCGATGCGCTCGTGCTTTCGAAAAACACGGTGGCGAGCCATGTGAAGCATATTTATCAGAAGCTCAATGTGCATAGCCGGCAAGAGCTGCTTGACTTGTTTTCGGATTAAGTTGTCGGGTCACGGTGGGCGAGTATTGATGGTTGGCGGCCGATGACGCCTCGCGCGGTGGGCGCCGAGTGGCTTCCCATTGCCCGACTCGATGCATCGCTGCTGTTTGTTCTGTTACGTGTGGCAATCGGCCGCATTGCGCGTGGAGTCGATTCTTAAAGGCGTTCAAGGGCTATGAAGCAATTGCGGGTAGTGATTAAGGCCAGTCGTGGGCTGCAGAAAGCGTTAAAGCCGGCTTGCACGCAGCGTGGGAAGCCTTTGAGGCTGACTGCACGCTGCGTGCAAGCTTTTGACTGCTTGCTATGGGAACCTTTCGAGGTTGGCTGCAATACAAGGGCCCTTTTGGGGCCCTTTCTTTATGTCAAAAATAAGCTCGTGAATGAGCGGAATAGAAAAATGAAGCTATACACTGTAAAGTATCGATAAACTATACGCTGCTACCAGGTGTTTTATAAAATGCTGCATAGTAAGGAATCTCCCTGGATACGGTGTAGTGAAGTGTATTTTTTTTGGGTTCGATGCCCGTGCCGACATCTGGTTCGTGGTCGTTTTCACCATTCTGCCGAACAGCGCTTTGCCGCTACTGCGCTAGTCGAGCGAGTGCTATTTCGAGACAAGAAAACACGAAGAGGCGAATGCGCCGATAAGCGTGCGCCAACGCATGTAAAGCGAGGGAAAAACGCATGAAAGCGAACGCATAACTCATGTATTTGGGCAAGAAACGGGCAAGGTTTCCGTTCTAACATCGTCTTTATGTCCATTTGCTTCTCACATATCACAGCTCTCTCGGTGTGGCGTGCCGCTCGTGCTTCGCTTTTGCCTGCGCCGAGTGTTTCGCACGCGGGCGTTCCGGAAAAAGTTGCGGCGCGTGAAGTGAGGGCCTTGCGCGATTCTTCATTGTCGACGATTGTTGCGCTCGAGCGTCCACATCTTATCGTCGCTTCCCAGAATGGTAAGACGAGTCGATTTTCCGTTGCGTGCCATTGCCCTTTTTCATCAAAAGTGCCGCCTCGGCTTTTCGGCATCAATCTCGACGTCTACGTTGTTTCCGTCGAAGATGCCTTTGTGCAAGTTTCCATGCGCGCGTCCGTCGAGAGTTTGCTGCTGCTTGCTTTCGAGTTTTGCGGTACATACTCGCTTCTTCCTGATGGGAGCTTTGTTGCCGCCCGGCCATTGACAAGCGTGAGGCGGTTGGCGAATTGCGTCGATGCGTTGGCTCCATTTCCCGGCTCCGCTAAGGCAGCAACGGCGCTTCGCTATGCGTTTGACGGTGCGGCGTCTCCCGCGGAAGCGAAGCTTGCGATGCTGCTGTGTTTAAGGCAAACGCTCGGCGGCTACGGGTTTCCCGCGCCTCGCATGAATTGGCGCGTTGATGTCACGGGCGACGCGCGCAAGTTCACTCCATGCAAGTTTTTCGTGCTCGATTTATTTTGGTCCGACGCGATGCTCGACGTGGAGTATGACAGCAATGCGTTTCATCGTTCTCCGGGCGCTCTTGCGAGCAACGCTGAGCGCCGTAATGCATTGCAGGCAATGGGATATACGGTAATTACGGTAACGCATGACCAGATGGCATCCCCCGATTTGTTCGACGATGCTGCACGTGCCATAGCGAAAGCGCTCCATATACGTGTGCGCCATTCGAGCAAGCGTTGGCCGCGAATGCGTTACGATCTTCGACGCCGTATCGATGATCCAGGGAACCTGTTGCTTTAGGGCTCTATTGAGGGGTCCAATTTAGAATCCGCGAAGCCATCCTGTTTAAGAGGGACTTTGTAAGGGGAACCTAAGAGGAGCCGTTCCCATGGTGGGAAGGGCTGCCCCCACGGGGAGAAAATCTGCCTCCACGAGGAAGGAACTGTTCTATTGAGCTCGGCTTTACCGTGCCGCGTTCTTTGCCATCCCCACGCGATGAGAAGAGCTGTCTCCCTGAGGTTCAATTCTGGCTTGAAGCATAGAGCTGTCTCCGCGAGGTTCGATTCTGGCTTGAGACATGGAACTGTCGGGCTTTCATGCCGTTGCTGCATGGGGCGTTAGCGCACCAGCTCCAGTGCCCCGCGGAATCGCTTAGCGCCCCTGCATCGGCGTCGTACGGAATCGCTTGACGTTTCTGCTCCCACATTGCGCGGAATCGCTTGACGCTCCTGTTCTGGCATTGCATGGAATTCTTTGCGTTCTCGCGCCGTTGCTATTTGGCTGCATAGGGCGCTGCGTTCTTGGCTGCTTTTGCCCGTATGCGGCGTCGGCGTTCTTGGCTGTCTTTTCTTGCATGGAGCGTTGACGCCCTTGGTTGTCTTTGCTTGCACGGGGCCGATCGACCCTTCTCGCGCTGTTTCGGTTGATAAGCTGTTGCCGAGCGCGGCTTCATCGCTACAGCGCATTGTGTCTTTGCGCCTTAAGCCCTTCGACTTTCTGCCTGGCAGAATAACGCGCGGAAGGGTCATGAAATCGCCCTTGTGCGAGGCTTGCGGGTTTCTGAGGGTTGTTTCTTAACCGAAGACGTAGTTGTCGGTCGTAATAAGGCTATCTGAACTGGGGTTTTGTGTATCTCTATTTGATCGCCGAGGAATGGCTCGTCGCGTTTTGCGGGAGTGGCGGAATATGCGTCCCTTGGGACGCGTATTCTGGCAGAAGAAGGGGATTTACGCGATTTTGCGACCCTTGGGCGCGATATTCTGCCATGAACGATATGGGCAAGCTTCAAGGGATGCTAATCGGGCGCTTCCGGATGGTCGCTTGTTTCCGCCTCGAAGAGGAATCAAAATCCCCGTCTCGAAGGAGATTCAGAGGCGATGCCTCGAAGGGGATTCGGGAGTCCCTACCTCGAAGGAAGTCGGGAGTCACCGCCTCGATCCCTGTCTCGAAGAGGACTCAAAGCGGCGTCGCCCAAGACGTCCGCCGCTCCGAACAACCGATGGGAGACCGCCGGGCGCGGGCGTCATTCTCTTTTGAAGTCGTGCGCTACAATGGAGGGCGTTTGCGTTTCAGGCATAAGAGGGGATGCTGTGGGAGCTTTCGTTTCAACTATTCCAAATACTTCGAGCAATTCGAATACTTCAAATATGACCGTCGACGTCGTTATCGTGGGTGCCGGTCCTGCGGGCATTTTCACGGCGCTGTCGCTTCTGAAAGATGCTCCTTCTACGGCAATCGCGCTTGTGGAGAAGGGCCTTCCCATCGAACGGCGCAGTTGCCCCAAGGCGAAAGTCGGCCATTGCGTGGGCTGCGAGCCATGTCGCATTACGACGGGCTTTTCGGGCGCGGGCGCGTTTTCTGACGGAAAGCTGTCGCTCTCGCATGAGGTCGGCGGTGACCTGCCCGAGCTTATTGGGGAAGACGTGGCGCAGGCCGCCATCAAGCGGGTCGACGACGCGTATTTGTCCTTTGGTGCCGACGAGCATGTCGAGGGCATCGACAATCCTGGCGAAGTCAAAGACATTCGCCGCCGTGCGATTCAAGCGGGTTTGAAGCTCGTCGATTGCCCCATTCGCCACCTTGGAACCGAAAAGGCGCAAGAAATTTACGGCCGCATTGAAGACCATCTGCGCGATGCCGGCGTGAAGCTGTTGTTCGAAACGGAATGCACCGACGTGATTATCGAAGGCGACGCCGCGACCGATTCGGCCGCATGCAAAGGCGTTCGCGTGCGCACGCGTGAGGGCGAGGAGTTCTCGATTCTCGCCGAGAAAACCGTGGTGGCGACGGGCCGCCGCGGCGCCGATTGGCTCGAGCGCCTTTGCAGCGAGCACGACATCGAGCATGCGCCCGGCCCGGTTGACATTGGCGTGCGCATCGAGATGCGTAACGAAATCATGGAGCGCGTGAACAACGTGCTCTACGAAAGTAAGCTCATCGGATACCCGAATCCGTTCCGCAACAAGGTGCGCACCTTCTGCCAGAACCCTGGCGGCTTCGTGAGCCAAGAAAATTACGATGGCGGCCTCGCGGTGGTGAACGGGCATTCCTACAAGGAGCGCAAGTCCGAGAACACCAACCTCGCGATTCTGTGCACGCATAACTTCCTTGAGCCGTTCAACCAACCCATCGCGTACGCGAAGAAAATCGGCGAGCTGTGCAACGCGCTGGGCGCCGGCCATATTCTGGTGCAGCGTTTCGGCGACATTCTGGACGGCAAGCGCACATGGCAAAAGGAATTGTCGCGCTCCAACGTTCGCCCCACGCTTCCTGACGCCGTTGCGGGCGACGTGACCGCCGCGCTGCCGTATCGCACGATGACGTCGATCATCAATTTCATGCTCGCCGTCGACGAGGCGATTCCCGGCTTCGCGTCGGCCGAGACTCTGTTGTACGCGCCCGAGCTCAAGTTCTACAGCAATCGCGTGAAGATGGATGCGAACCTCGACACCAACATCGCGAATCTGCACTGCCTGGGCGATTCGAGCGGTTGGACGCGCGGCCTGATGATGGCGTCGGTCATGGGCTGCTTGATGGGCGAGCGCCTAGCGAGTGAAGCGTAGCGCCCGCTTTCGGAAGGCGTGCAGGTCGACTCGCGGAAAACCACGAACGATTGCGGAAAGCCGTGCGGAAAAGGCGCGCTGTCGCGTTACACTTGCAGTAACGAGAGTCGCCCGTCGTGTTCGACGGGCCTCCTGAAGAGAAGGGACGTGCTATGTCTTTTGCCGATTTGACCCTTGAGCGCTACTCCTGCCGCAAATACGAGAAGCGCGCTGTCGAGCCCGAGAAACTCGATGCCATTCTTGAGGCCGGGCGCCTTGCCCCTACGGCGTGCAACAATCATCCCGTGCGCGTTTTGCCGTGCGCCACGCCCGAGCTGCTCGAGAAGGCGGCGGCCTGCCAGCCGCGTTTCGCGCACGACGGCTCGATCTTCGGGGCGCCTGTGGTGTTGCTGGTGTGCGGCGTGGACGAAGACGCGTGGGTGCGCCCGTACGACCAAATGAATGCGGCGCCTATCGACACCGCGATTGTGTGCGATCAGATGATGATGCAGGCGACCGAGCTTGGCCTGGGCACGTGCTGGGTGTGCCACTTCAAGCCCGAAATCGCGTGCGAGCAGTTCGACTTGCCCGAAGGGGTGTATCCGTACCACATGCTCACTGTGGGTTACGCGGCCGATACCATCGCCTCGCCTGAGCGCCGCGCCGAGCGCACCATCGCTCGCGAGGATTTCCTGCTGTAGCAGCGGAAATCGACACGGAAAAGGGCGAATGACGGCTTCATGCCGGGCGCCCTTGTCGAAGGCCCCACGGGTTTATGCCCGTGGGGCCTTGCTGTGCGGTATGCGATATCTGCTTATGCGACTCGAGAAGTGCAGCGAACCTGGATGGATAGATAGACGCGGCCGCTGATACTGCGTTTGGTTGGGCGTTGTCGCGCTACCTCGTGAGCGGCGCGATTGCGCGCACCACGGCGTCGGCCGCGCGTCCCGTGGCGGCGGAATCTTCCACGCGCATCACGATAGAACCGCGGAAGCCGTATTCGGTGATTTCCGAGAAAAACACCTTCGGGTCCTGCGTCACGGGCGAGATGCTTTCCGCCGCGGCCTTCGCGCGCTCGGCGATTTCTGCGGCAATCTCGTCGAGCTTGCTCGCGTCGCCTGTCGCGCAGAACGGCACTTTGAACTGCTCCGCCGGCGGAAGCTGCACGAGCGACGTTTTCGAAATGACCGAATTAGGAACGATTACGGTCTCGCCGAGCTTCGTGATGATGGTGGTGTGTCGCAGTCCCACGTCGGTCACAACGCCCGTTTCCGAGCCGATTTCGATGTTGTCGCCCGGGCGCACGACGCCCATGAGCGTCATCTGAATGCCGCCAATGAGGTTCGACAGCGTGTCCTGCAGGCCGAGCGAAAGCGCAACGCCGCCAACGCCCAGGGCTGTGACCAGCGCATTCGGATTAATGCCGAAACACGATTGCAAAATGATCGATCCGCCGATCACCCACACCACGCCGCGGCCGATGTTGATGATGAGGCTCGATGCCGGCAGCGGGTTTTCGGGGTGGTCGAGCATCGCATGCAACGCGCGCTTTACCACTTTCGATGCCGCGGCGGTGGCGCACGCCAAAATAACCGCCCAAATAAGGTTGCGCATCGTGTCCGATGTGATGAACGACAAAATCGAATCTTCAATACTCACGCGAGCCTCCTAGCGCCGACGCAATGCGTTCGTTCGGCGGCTATTGTCGCATCGCCACGGCACTCGGCGACATATCGTTACGGTATGCGCACAATGTTCGCGAGACTTTCAGGAGCGCACGGTTCGGGCATTTTCATGCAACGCGCGGCGGCGGGCGCCTTGGGCTCGTCCCCCACCTTATGGGCCTTGAATGCGCCGCATTGCCTGTCGAATCGCAACTGCGTCGACACGGGCACTCTTTCTATGCGTGCGATGCTTGGACCGGCTTTGGCGCAATGGTTGCATTAGAGCCCCTGGGAGCCTTGCGACATTCGTGCGCTTCGAGTGCGTCATTGCAGGATTTTTCGGAAAACGTCCGCGCTCGTTCGTGCTTTGCTTTCGTTACAGTACAATGGTGATAACTGCGATTTTTGAAAGGGGCACTCATGCCAGAAGAAGCTACCAAGCCCGCCGAGGGATATAAGTACCACCGCGTTTTGCTGAAGCTTTCGGGCGAGGCGCTCATGGGCGATAACGGCTATGGCATCGATCCGAAGGTCATCGACGACTTGGCCGAGCAAATCAAGCACATCGTTGACGACGGCGTGCAGGTGGCCATCACGGTGGGCGGCGGCAACATCTTCCGCGGCGTCGCCGGTAGCGCCAACGGCATGGACCGCGCGCAGGCTGACTACATCGGCATGCTCGCCACGGTCATGAACGCGCTCGCTTTGCAGGACGGCCTCGAGCGCCACGGCGTTTCCTCCCGCGTGCAGTCGGCCATCGAAATGCACCAGGTCGCCGAAACCTACATTCGCCTGCGTGCCATTCGCCATATGGAAAAGGGCCGCGTCGTCATTTTCGCCGCGGGCACGGGCAACCCGTACTTCACGACCGATACCACGGCGGCCCTGCGCGCGTGCGAAATCAACGCCGACTGCATGATGAAGGCCACCAAGGTCGACGGCATCTACGATAGCGACCCGGCGAAGAATCCCGACGCCGTGAAGTTCGACAAGATCAGCTACCTCGAGGTGCTCACCAAAGAGCTGCAGGTCATGGACGCGGCCGCCATTTCGCTGTGCAAAGACAACGAAATGCCGCTGCTCGTGTTCGACATGACCACGCCGGGCAACATCAGCCGCATTCTGAAGGGCGAGCCGGTCGGCACCCTGGTGTATTAAACCATCGAAGGCAAACGCGACGGCGCCAGCGCGCCGCAAACGAGAAAGGCAAGAATATGACTGCTGAAATCATGGATGCGGCGAAAGCCGGCATGGAGAAGGCCCTGGCCAACCTGAACGAGGCGTTCGTAAACGTGCGCACGGGCCGCGCGAACCCCATGGTGCTCGACAAGATTCGCGTCGACTACTACGGCGTTCCTACTCCCATCAATCAGATGGCCGCGGTGAAGTCGCCCGATGCCCACATGCTCGTCGTTGAGCCGTGGGACAAGTCGGTGCTGCGCGGCATCGAGGCCGCCATTCTGGCGAGCGACTTGGGCATCACGCCCTCTAACGACGGCTCCGTCATTCGCCTGCCGTTCCCCGCGCTTACCGAAGAGCGCCGCAAGGAAATGGTGAAGCAGTGCCGCAGCTACGCCGAGGAAGCTCGCGTTGCTGTGCGCAACCAGCGTCGCGACGCCAACACCAAGATCGAGCGCGCCAAGAAGGACGCCGAGCTGCCCGAGGACGAGGCTCGTCGCGCGGAAGAGCAGGTGCAGAAGCTCACCGACAAATACATTGCCGAAGTCGACGCCATGCTGAAGAAAAAGGAAGCTGACGTTATGGAGATCTAGGAATTGGGCCGTTCTTCCGAACGGCCCAATGACTCGACGCTGCGCGGAATTCTGGACGGCGCCTTGGCTTTTAATCGTCGCTCGCGTACCGAAGTACACTTCGCTTCTCTTTCAAGCCAACTCGCTCGCCTAGAATTCCGCTCGCTGGCTGGCGTGCGAGGGAAGCCCTTCCCGTTCTTGCGGTCCGACGCGAGAGGGATTATCCCCGGTTCTTGCTGGCCGGTCCGTGAAGGGGTTTTCCGTTCTTGCGCGATGGCGAGCGTTGGCTCTGGCGAGTGCATTGCTCGCGTACTTGCGCCGCGCAAGCATCGGCGGCGGCGCTGGTGGTGGCATCTAGCGCGTCGTCGGAGCTTCTAGTCCTGCATTGGCACGACTGTAACGTGGCGTGATGTGCGCTGCGGAGTTCGTCGCGACATCAACGGCTGGTGGCTCATCAACGAGCTTCTTTTCTTTCGAAATTTTAACGGCCAGGGGCCCATGTTGGTGGCTTCTGGCCGTTGGAGTACCCTAGAGGGGCCTATTTCGAAGGAGCTGACATGTTCCATAAACCTATAGATGAAATGTTCCCGAACCCGCCCGCCGGGCTCGATGCGCACGCTTTGCGCGAAGACGCGGTGCCGCAGCATGTCGCCGTCATCATGGACGGCAATGGCCGCTGGGCGAAAAAGCGTGCCCTCAATCGCCTGAAGGGCCATAAGGCCGGCATTGCGGCGGTTCGCGAGCTCATTCGCGCGGCGAGCGACGCGGGCGTTCGTTTCCTTACCATTTACTCTTTCTCGACGGAAAACTGGAAACGTCCTGAAGAAGAAGTCGTGGGACTGATGGACCTGTTCGCCAAAACCATGCTCGCCGAGGTTGACGGCCTGCATGCCGAAAACGTGCGTGTGCGCACAATTGGCGACATCTCCATGTTGCCGCAGGAAACGCGCGATGCGTTTGCCGAGGCATGGGAGAAAACGCGCAACAACACGGGCATGACGCTTCTCGTGGCCGTGAATTACGGCTCGCGTCAGGAAATGCTGCGCGCCACGCAGCGCTGCATCGATGTTGCTGTTGCGCGCGCCATGGCCGGCGACGCTCCGCGCGAGCTGACTGAAGAGGAATTCGAGCGCGGTCTTTATACCGCCGATTGCCCCGATCCCGACCTGGTGATTCGCACGTCGGGCGAGATGCGCCTGTCGAATTTCCTGCTGTGGCAGGTGGCGTATTCGGAGTTTTACGTGACCGATACCTTGTGGCCCGATTTCGATCGCTATGAATTTTTGCGTGCGCTTCTGAGTTTCCAAGAGCGTAATCGAAGGTTTGGGGCGGTGTAGTCCATGTCAACCGATAGCGAAAAACTCGAGGATGAGCTTTCGGAGCAGTCGGCGCGCGAAGGCGTCGTCGGCGTTCAGCCTGCCGATGTCTCGTGCGAGCCTGTGGTTGGGGCGGAGAATCGCGATGCCGCGGCCGAGACTCGCACCTGCGACGTCGAGGCTCAGGCGGAAGGGCGCGACGCGGCGGCCCGGTCGCGCGACCATGAGGCTACCAATTTCGAAAAAGCCCAGTCCACGTATGAGCACGTCATGCAAACTGCCGTAGCGAAAAAAGACGCTGCGAAGGCATTCGCGTATGGCAAAACGCCTGATAAGTTCAAGCATCCAACCGACTTGCAGGTGAGATTTCGCACGGGCGCCGTGTACGTGGTGCTTTCGGTGACGCTTGCGCTCGTGAGCAATCTGACGTGCGTCATTATGCTGTGCGTGCTCTCGGGCATTTGCGCGGGCGAGCTATTCTTCATGCTGCGTAGCGACGCGAAGCTGCCCAACGAGCTGCTTGGTACGCTGGCTGCGGTGGCGTACCCCATCAGCATGTGGAAGCTGGGGCTTTCCGGCTCGCTCCTGGTGACGGGCGCGCTGCTCGTGGCGTTGCTTGTGTGGTATGTCTTCTTCATGCGTGCGCGCGTGGGTGACGTGGGCGTGTCGTTTTTCGGCGCGGCATACACGGGCCTGCTGCTTTCGAGCCTTATTTTGGTGCGCATGTCGCTGCCCGGCATTTGGGGCGGCGTGCTCGTGTGCGGCATTTTCTGCAGCGTGTGGGCGAACGACTCGTTTGCATATTTGGTGGGAAGCAAATTCGGCAAGCATAAGCTCGCACCGCGCATTTCGCCGAAGAAGAGCTGGGAAGGCTTCATTGGCGGCCTGGTGGGCTCCATGGTCATTTGGTGCCTCATCACGCTGATTCCCGGTGTGAACATGGCGATTCCCCAGGCGCTCGTGTTTGGCTTGATTTGCGGTCTTTCTGGCGTGCTGGGCGATTTGGCCGAAAGTCGCATCAAGCGCAATTCGGGCGTGAAAGATTCGGGTACCATTATGCCTGGTCATGGCGGCCTGCTCGATCGCTGCGACTCGCTGTTCATGGCGTCGGTTACTGCGGCTGTGATGCTTATCGGCGGCGGCTGCGTGCCGTATGTGTTCGGATAGGAATGTTGGATAATTGCGCCGTTCTTTGAGCGGCGCAATTTGTTCCGGGGTGCTTTCGGTAGCGCGCGTTGGGCCGGGCGGGTTTTCCGCCGTATCCGAACGGGTCCTTCCTGAGCTCTGCTCGTTGGTTTTTGGCGCGAAAGTGGCCCACTTTCGCTTCTGGTAAGGGGTGGTTTGAAATGGCCTATACGGCTCATGCAAATGAAGGCGGCATGCCTCGCAAGATTGTTGTTTTGGGATCGACGGGTTCTATTGGCACGCAAACGCTCGATGTGGCCCGTCGCCACCCCGACAAGCTGGAAGTGATCGCCCTCGCGGCCAACTCCAGCATCGATACCGTGCTCGCTCAGGCGCATGAGTTCCGCGTGCGCAATATCGCGTTCGGCAATGCGGAGCTTGCGCATGATGCACGCCTCGCGAATGCGCACGGCGGCGTGAAGGTCGGTTTCGGCCCCGAGGCCGTCGCCGCGCTCGCGAGCATCGAAGAGGCCGACGTCGTAGTGAACGCCCTGGTGGGCGCTGCGGGCCTGCGCGCGAGCTATGAGACGCTCGCCGCTGGCAAGGTGCTTGCGCTTGCGAACAAAGAAAGCCTGGTCGTGGGCGGTGACCTTATTATGCCTATGGCGGCCAAGGTCGATGCGGCTCGCCGCGCGGCAGGCGTGGCCCCCGCGACGGGTCCGGCGGGTGCTCTTATGCCCATCGATTCCGAGCATGGTGCAATCTATCAATGCTTGCTCGGCGAGCGTGCTGAAGAGGTGTCGTGCTTGTGGGTCACCGCGAGCGGCGGTCCGTTCCGCGGTCGCATGCGTGACGAGCTGCGCGGCATGACGGCCGCTCAGGCGCTCAAGCATCCCACGTGGAACATGGGCTCGAAAATCACGATTGACTCTTCGACGCTCATGAACAAAGGCCTCGAGGTGATCGAGGCGCATCATCTGTTCGACATGCCGTACGACCGCATTAAGGTGGTCGTGCAGCCGCAGAGCGCCATTCATTCCATGGTGGAGTATTCCGACGGCAGCGTGAAGGCCCATTTGGGCACCACCGACATGCGCATTCCCATTCAGTTCGCGCTGAGCTATCCCGACCGCTGGGATGCTCCGGTGGAGCCGCTCGATTTCACGCAGCTCGGCAAGCTCGAGTTCTATCCGGTCGACGAGGATACGTTCCGTTGCTTTAAGCTGGCCAAATATGCAGGCGATACGGGTGGCACGCTGCCATGCGTCATGAACGCCGCGAATGAGGTTGCTGTGGCGGCGTTTTTGCGCGACGCGTGCGGCTACCTGGATATCGACGGTTGCGTCGGTGCCATGATGGAGGCGCATGAGGCGGGGCAGGGCGGTGGCCTGCAGAAGGTTGAAAGCCTTGGTCAGCTCGCCGAGATCGACGCTTGGGCGCGCGAGGCTTCTGCCGCATGGCTCGCCGCAAGGGCGAAATAAGGCTTGCTGGCTACGAAGGGCGAAAGGGTCCCGAGTTGCAATGGCGCTTGATCCGATTTCTCCATCGAAATTTGGGTGGTGGCTGCCTGTCGTAAAGCGATTAAGGCTCGGGTAGCGTGCCATGGCACCTCGAATTTCTTCGGGGCAACGCCGCTGGGCCTTCTTTATCGAAGGCGGGTGTTATTCGAGATGCGGATATCGGAGACTCGGAGGGCACAATATTTGGTTTTGGACGCTGGCGCAGGCTGGCGTCCAATTTTTTTTGGACGGTCATCCGGGCCGATTATCCTAAGGTCGAGCTTATGGAACACAAAATGTGTCTTATAGAGGCATCAGTGTCAACCGCCATCCATTTCCTCATTTGCGTGATGAATGGTGCATCGTTTTTTGATCGCGTGCTTTCTCGAATGTACAGTGCCCTTTTCGGAGCGAATACGTCTTTTGAGCTCAATCGGGCTTTTCGGAAGCTCGCGCGCCTTCCGGGATTAAGGCTCGGGCGTTTCCGTGGTGCGCAATCTTGTCGTGTGGCCTCCTGGCCCTTCTGCGACGCGCATGTTTTCCCGGGGTGGGGCTCTGACCTTTCTGCGGCTTGCATGTCTTTTCGTGTTGGGCTCTGTCTTTCGGGAAATCGTGTCCCCAAACGCGGAAATTTGGCAGAGATTTGCGGTTGTGAACGGTTATTGGGCTTCATTTTTACCGAATCGACCGATTCGGGCGACATAACCCCAGGTCAAATTTTCCGCTTTCGCTCACGTTCGCAAAACCATCGTTCACAACCGAAAATCTCTGCCATTTTCTTGAGAAAAGCGACCAAATATGAGGTTTGCTTTAGAATCCGTGCCGTCGTGCCGTCGTGCCGTCGTGCCGTCGTGCCGTCGTGCCGTCGTGCCGTCGTGCCGTCGTGCCGTCGTGCC
>NZ_CAKTVX010000010.1 GCF_934630525.1 uncultured Slackia sp. | reverse complement strand
TTCTCGAACTCAGCCGGACATGTCCGGCTGAGTTCGAGAACGGAAGCTAAGCGTTCGGATGAACTCGCAAATTAACTCTTCGGCGTTTCTTTAAAGTCGTCGCAAGAATGTCTCCGTGCTTCTTCAGGCCTGCGCACGGGTGCGCTACAATACAAAAGTTTGAAAAACCCCAAGGCTCGGCGGCGTCATTGGCCGCGCGGGCGAGAAGGAGCATGCATGTCCAAGCCGTCATTCTTTATTACCACGCCCATTTATTACGTAAACGCGGCGCCCCATTTGGGAACCGCGTACTCGACCATCTTGGCCGATGTCCAGGCTCGCTACCGTCGCGCGATGGGCTACGACGTCAAATTCCTCACCGGCATGGATGAGCATGGCGAAAAGGTCGCCGAGGCCGCCGAGCAGCACGGCTTCGATTCGCCTCAGGCATGGTGCGACAGCCAGGCTCCCCTGTTCCAGAATTTGTGGAAGACGCTCGAGATTTCCAACGACGACTTCATTCGCACGACCGAGCCGCGCCAGCACCATGCGGTTCAGTACCTCTGGGAGCGCATGCAGGAATCGGGCTACCTGTACAAGGGCAGCTACGATGGCTGGTACTGCGTACCCGACGAGACCTATTACACCGACAACCAGGTGAAGAAGGGCGACGAGGAGTACGGTTCGGTTGGCCAGCACCTGTGCCCCGATTGCCATCGTCCGCTCGAGCGCGTGCAGGAAGAGTCGTACTTCTTCAAGCTTTCCGCGTTCCAGGACAAGCTGCTCGCGCTCTACGACGAGCATCCCGAATTCGTGCAGCCCGATTTCCGCAGGAACGAGGTGCGCAGCTTCGTCGAAGGCGGTCTGAACGACCTTTCCGTGAGCCGTACGAGCTTCGATTGGGGCGTTCCCGTGCCGTTCGATGACGGCCATGTGACCTATGTGTGGTTCGACGCGCTGCTGAACTACATGACGGCTGTGGGTTATGGCCTTGACGACGATGCTTCCAAAGCAGAGTTTGCCTTCCGTTGGCCCGCTCAGTACCACATTGTGGGCAAGGACATCATCCGCTTCCACTGCGTCATTTGGCCGGCCATGCTCATGGCTATTGGCGAGTCGCTGCCCGAGCACGTGTTCGCGCACGGCTTCCTTACGGTGCGCAACTCCGAGACCGGCAAGGCCGAAAAAATGTCGAAGAGCCGCGGCAACGCTATTGCCCCGCAAGACGTCATCGACCTGCTGGGTGTTGAAGGCTACCGCTACTACTTCATGACCGACGTGGTTCCCGGCACCGATGGCGCTATTTCGTTTGAGCGCATGGAGCAGGTGTACAACGCCGATTTGGCTAACAGCTGGGGCAACCTGATTTCCCGCTCGCTGAACATGAGCGCGAAGTACTTTGACGGCTGCGCTCCCGCGAAGCCTGCCAGCGCCGATGCGTTTGACAACCCGCTCGCGAAAATCGTCGAGGGTCTGGTCGATCGCTATGCCGCCGCGATGGACGTGCTCGATTACGGTGCAGGCAAAGATGCCGTTATGGAGCTTATCCATGCTGCGAACCACTACATCGAAGACTCCGAGCCGTGGGCGCTTGCCAAGGACGAGGCAAAGGCCGACCAGCTCGCGTTCGTGATTTACAACCTGCTCGAGGCCATTCGCATTTCCGCGCACTTGCTCGAGCCGTTTATGCCCACCACGAGCGCCGAGGCGCTGCGTCGCATTTCGTGCGAAGCCGAGGCTGGCAGCGACAACCTGGCCGAAGCCTGCGTATGGGGCGGCTTGGCTGGCGGCGCGCCGGTTGAGAAGGGCGACGCCCTGTTCCCGCGCCTGCAGAAGAACGACTAATCGTTCATCTGAAGAACAAAAGCATTAAAGAGCCTGGTCCAGCTTGCATGGGTCAGGCTCTCTTTTTTGCGGGCGTGCTACAATGCCTGCGTGCTGGTAAAGTCCGACGCGGAGCGGCGCTTCAACGCAGATTGGAGCAACGCTTATGTTTGAAAGAATTCTATGTGCCGCAGCTGCGGTCGCCACAATAGCAGGCTTTGTTTTAGAAGTCTGGCGAGAACTAAAGTCAAATGCGCGCGAGGACGACAAGGGGAGAAAAAAGAAGGGCCGGAGCTAACCGACCCTACTAAATCGTAAACACCTGCGCCGCCCGTTGTTCCCTAGCCCGGAACGGGCTTTGCCAGTGCATCTGGAGTATACCACGCTGCAATTGGCTTGTTCAATGGCGTTGCGGCGTATGAAGTTTGGATGTTGGCAATGGTTCAAAAGAATTTCGATATCGATCCCGATGGCGACGCGGGGTATCTGCTGTTCGGTGATGCGCTGTTTCGCAAGCATCGCAAAAAAGGGTGGGCTTATGTGGGCTCGCCGGCGCCTGCCCTTGAGGCGCCCGTGGCCGATACGCATGCGCACCTTGCCATGCTGTCGCACCCGGCGTTGTCGCTTGCGCGTTGCGCCGTGGTGGGCGTCGATTTCGTATGCGCGATGTGCGACCCGGCCGAGGGCGATGAATGCGAGCGCACGTATCGCGACCTGGGTATATGGCGTGCCGAAGCATTGCGCTTGTTGCCCGAGGTATTCGAGGCTACGCGTCGCAATGTGACGGCTGAGCGCGAATCGCTCGAAGCGCAGGCTCATGCCGCTGGCAAGAAGCATGCGGGCCAAGCGGCCGAGGCGGCGGCGCTGCTCGAGTCGGCGGCTGTTGATGAGCGCGTATGCAATTTGTGCTGGGGCGCCGAGCCGGCCATACCTCGCATGCGCATCGCATGCGGAGTTCATCCGCATGTCGCAAGCCAGTGGGATGCCGCTATGGAAGCGGCCTTGCTTGAGCGTTTGGCCGATCCGCGTACCGCCGCCTTGGGTGAAGTTGGGCTCGATTACCACTACGATTTGTCTCCGCGCGATGTTCAACGGAACGTATTCCGTCGGCAGGTGCAGCTGACCCATATTACGGGTTTGCCGCTCGTGCTTCACGTGAGGGATGCGCACGAAGACGCATTCCGTATTCTTGAAGAAGAGGGCTGGCCTGAAGCCGGCACGTTGCTGCATTGCTGCAGCGTGGGCCCCGATGAGCTTGCGCGCTGGGTCGAGCGTGGGGCGCATGTGGCATTCGGCGGCGCGGTCACCTTCCAGCGAAGCGACGATTTGCGTGCGTCGTCGGCGATGGTCCCGACCGATCGCCTGCTTACCGAGACCGACGCGCCCTATATGGCCCCCGTTCCGTTTCGCGGTATTGAGTGTGGGCCTGAATTCACGCTGTTCACGGCCGAGCGCATAGCCGAAGTCCGAGGGGCCGCTCCGGGCGAGGCTCGTCGCGCCTTGTTGCGGCAGATGCACGATGCGGGTGTGGCGTTTTTGGATCGCGAGCCCACGGAATGGCAGCGTGCGCATGCCGATATGGCGAGGGATGCACGATGAACGCCGCGCAGGGTTCCTATGAGCTGGTGCTCTGCGGCTCGCCGCGTAAAAACGGCGTATCGTCGCGCTATGCGACGCAGCTGATCGCTGAGCTCGAAGCGAAGGGCGTTGCTGTTGAGCGTTGGAATGTGGCCGACCATGTTGTGGGCGGTTGCGTCGGCTGCGAGGGGTGCCGCCGTGCGTTGCAACGTGCTCAATGCTCGGAGCATTTGACACATTGCGTGATTCGCGACGATATGGACGGGCTGTATGCCCTGCTTGATGGCGCGGCGGCGGTTCATGTGGTAGCACCTGTGTATTTCTCGGGGCCGACGTCGCAGTTCAAAGCCGTTTTGGACCGACTTCAGCCATACTGGGAGAAACGGCGTGGGCCGAATAGGCAGTCAGGTGCTGCCGATGCGCCAAAGCGCCCCGTTACGTTGCACGTGATTGGTTCGGGAGGCGACCCCTATGGGTTTGCCGCTCTGGAAAGTTGCGTGCGCTCGTCATTTGGGGCTGCAGGTTGGCGTGTTGGAGAAGTGGCCGACCGCATTGGCTGGGGCCAGCCAGAGGCGGAATCTCAGAAAGAAACGTTTGGTTCGTAGCCGGGCATGGTTCATGGGATGGCCCGCCCCTCGAAGGTTTGAAGGCCCTCGAGGGCGCGTGGCCCGGTGGCTGCGGGCGCAAACGTGCCGATTTTGAGCAACGGGGACGAAGAAAAGGAAACTCTATGGCAATCGCATCGCATTTGGCATCGGTTGGGGCAACGCGTGACGTGCTTTCGCGCCACGGTTTGGCCACGAAGCATTCGCTCGGACAGAACTTTTTGGTGAACGATGCCGTTATCGCGAACATTTGCAAGCTTTCCGAGGTGTGCGAAGAAGATAACGTGCTCGAGGTGGGCCCGGGCATTGGCACGCTGACCGTGGCGCTTTTGCCTCGCGCGAAGCACGTGCTCTCCATTGAGCGCGACCCCGATTTGCCTGCCGTGCTCGACGAGACGTGCGACGATTTCGACAACTTCACGCTCATTGGCAAAGACGCCCTGCGCCTGAACGACGACGATTTGATCGCCGCATTTGGCAAGCAGGCGGTCGAGGCGGGCGAGGCCCCCAACAAGTTCATTTCGAATTTGCCCTATGCCGTGGCGGCGACGCTCGTGCTCGATTATTTCCAGCGAATTCCCAGCCTGCAGAGCGCCACGGTTATGGTGCAAAGCGAAGTGGCCGATCGTATGGAAGCCGTTGTGGGCACGAAAGATTACGCCGCGTATTCGGTGAAGCTGCAGCTCATCGCAAAGGCTACGGGCCGCTTCCAGGTTTCGCCGGGCAATTTCTTCCCGCCGCCGCGCGTGACGAGCTCGGTTATTCGTCTTGACCGCCGCAGCGACTTGGGCCTGTCTGCCGAGGAAATCGCGAATGCGAGCATGGCCGCCGACGCGGCGTTTTTCACGCGTCGAAAGACTATCTCGAACTCGATGAAAGGCTATTTCTCGAGCCGTGGCGATCAGGGCAAGGCTATTGCCGCGAAGCTTCCTGAAATTCTTGCCGAAGCGGGCATCGACGCGAAGCGACGCGGCGAAACGCTCGAGTTGTCGGAATTCGTGGAACTCGGTCGCGTGCTTGCGAAGGCGAAGGCCGAAGAATAAAACGATACGTGCCGCCGCACGGCTCAAAAGCAACGGCATCTCAACGATAAATAGGCATCTACCTGCAGATTCTATGAATTCTTCCATTCCGTGGTATTATGCTCCCTTGCGTGTAATAAGTGCGCTGTATGTCGGCGCCGTACTATATATGAAAAGGAATCCACCGAATGGAACTTGAAAAGCAGGCAAATCTTGTCGGCGATATTCGTGCTGAGCTTATGGATCGCATTAACACTCGCCTGAAGGTTCGCGCCAATATGGGTCGCTCGAAAATCGTCGAATGCGAAGGCACGCTCATGCAGGCGCACCCCGCTTTGTTCGTCGTCGAGGTTGACCGCAAGCGTGGTCGCAAGGCTCGCCAGTCGTACCAGTACGTCGATATTCTTACCGGCATGGTCGAACTGTTCGACGCCGAAACGAAAGAGCCCATCTTCGGCAAGTTCATGGACGATGAAACCGAAGAGAACGCTGCGGCTTCGGCCCTTGAGATGCTTCTGAGTGACGACCTTGAGGACGATGACGACGACGATCTGTAAGCGGTTTCGTTGCTGATGTCGCCCAGGTGAACACGTAATTTTCCCAAAGATGAAATTAAGTGTTGACACCCGAGCGATAAACGTGCAAAATACTTGCTTGCGCACAAGCGCATCTTACGTGGGGATGTAGCTCAGCTGGGAGAGCATCACGTTCGCAACGTGGGGGTCGTGGGTTCGAATCCCATCATCTCCACCACGTAATTTCAAAGGCCGTTCTGACGAACGGCCTTTTTATTTGCCGCTGCGCGGAAGCCCAGCACTCCAGCTTGGCTTTCAATCGTCGCTCGCGTACAAGCAGTACGCGTCGCTCCTCTTTCAAGCCAATCTGAAGCACTGGGCTTCCGCTCGCTGTCCTGGTCTGACCAGCGATTCTTTTGTGGCAGAGATATGCCTTGACCCAGGCGGTTGCCTAGCCTGTTTTGTTTTGCTTGACGAAGGGATTCGAACCGTTGAGGTCGATTCGCGTTAAGAAAACAGCCCAGGCGAAGCACCTGGGCTGTTTGCGTCCCCCTAGCACCTGCTGGGCAAAATTCTGCCTGCTTCATCGATGGCGTGGCCGCGGCAGGCATCGAGCAGTTCGTTGGCCCAGAACGGCGCCTCAACGAGCGGCTCGTCATCGAGCGCGATAACCTGCAGCGTGTATTTGTGGTCGCGATCGGGCGGGCAGGGGCCGACGTATCCCACGCCTCGCTCGGGCTCGCTTTTCGCGGCGGAGTTGTATCCCTGCACGAGGCGCGAGTGCTCGTTGCGGCTCAAGTCGTCGGGGAATTCGATATCTCCCTCGAAGTCGCCATTCACATAGGCACACCAGTGGATCCATGGGAAGCCGCACACGGGCACGCTGTCCCAGTCGATGAAAAATACGGCGAGCGCGCGCGTGCCATAGGGAACGCCCTCGACGGTAAAGGGAAACGAGCGGCGGCAGCTCCAGTCGTAGCAGTCTTCGGGTGCCGCGTATTTTCCGTAAGCATCGGGCAAATATCCTCGGTCGAGTTCCATCTGAATTCTCATGGCGACTCCTTCCGCTCGACAGCGCGTCATGCGCGCTGCGTTTCGCTCGGTCTATGTCTCAATCATACCTTGCATGTCGGTTGCGTGCCGACAAATCTTTGCGAACCTTTCGGCTTTTGGCTTTTCGCGGGCTTGCCCGTGCGGTTCGCGGTCTGCTTGCGCAGCTTCCCTTCGCGTCAAGGTATGATGGTTCGAATTCGAAGGAAAGGTGGCGCGTATGCGCATTCTGAATATCTCGGCGCAAAAGCCCGACTCAACGGGAAGTGGCGTGTACCTGGCGGAAATGGTGCGTTGCGAGCTTTCGGCTGGCCATGCGGCCGCTGTGGTCGCCGGCGTCGATGCGTCCGATGCGCCGATGCTGCCTGAGGGCGCCGTCCCTTATTTCGTGCGCTTCAATACCGAGGCGCTGCCATTCAATGTGTGCGGCATGTCCGACGTGATGCCGTATGCCGCCACGCGCTATCGCGACCTTACGCCTTCCATGGCCGAGCAGTTCTGTGCCGCATTTGCGCAGCGCATCGCGCATGCGGCGACAGAATTCGCACCTGACGTGGTCATATGCCATCACCTGTATCTCGCGTGCGCCGTTGCCCGCGAAACATTGCCGAACATTCCCATGGCTGCGGTGTGCCATTCGACCGATTTGCGCCAAATGCGCAACCACGGCCTTGAGCGCGAGCGCATCATGAATGCCGTCCGCTCGCTCGAGGTGATTTTCGCTTTGCATGAGGAGCAGAAGCGCGAAATCGTTGAAATCTTTGACGTCGAACCCGCAAAAGTGCTTGTGATTGGCACAGGATACAACGCGCAGGAGTTTTCTCCCGCCAACGAGCGCGCGGCCAACGATGGCGTCTGCCGTTTGCTGTATGTCGGCAAAATCGGGTACAAGAAAGGCGTCGAGAGCCTTATCGCGGCGCTTGATGTGCTGGCGAAGCGTCCCGGCGCCCCGCGCATAGAGGCGTGTTTGGTGGGCGGCCATAGCGATGCCGCGGAATACGACCGAATCGCGCAGCGAGCCGCCGCATGCGCGATTCCCGTGACGTTCGCGGGCAAAATCAGCCAGGATGATTTGGTGCAAGCGTATCGCACGTCTGATGTGTTCGTGTTGCCGTCGTTTTTCGAAGGCCTTCCCCTTGTGACTATCGAGGCTATGGCGTGCGGTTGCCGTGCGGTCGTTACCGATTTGCCGGGCGTTCGTCCTTGGCTTGAGGCCCATGTCCCGGGCGCGCCTATCGACTACGTGGAATTGCCCAGGATGCGTGGCGTCGACGAACCGGTGAAGAAAGATTTGCCTGCGTTTGAATCCCGCCTTGCCGATGCCCTTGAACGAGCCGCGCGCGAGGGCCGGCCGGCCGAGCAGTTCGACGTGTCGGCGCTTTCTTGGGAGTCGCTCGTGGCGCGTGCGACGCGCGCCTTCGAGGCGCTCTAGCGGCTTCGAGACGAAATCAACCGAACCAATCCAATGGCCGGCGTCAGCCACGCGGCCATACCACAGGAACTCCTGTGTGTTTTTGGGCCATCGCGTATGCGGTGGCCCTTTTCGCATCGGCAAGGCGCTCCCGCATAAAACCCTCCGCTTGCAGGGTTATAGCTTCCGTTTGCGCTCCCCGCGCGCTACACTTGCGCTATACGCAGCAACGCTTCGTTCGACGACGAATTCTGCCCCGTCGCCATTCTGCATCCGAAGCGTGTGCCCATATGCCTCGAAGGCGAGGCAACGCTCGCGCACCTGCAGCGCGTCCGCCATTCTGCACCGTCGCCCGACGTTTCTTTTTTGCGCCCATATTCCTTGTGGGCTGGCGATTCGTCGCGTGATAGTTATTGGAAACCGAGCGCGAAGGGCGCATGTGCGCACGGCCCCAGGGGTGGGATGCCGCCTTCGCACGAAGGGGGAATCGAACATGGCAGACAATCGTGAAATGTGGCAAAGCCTCGGCATGGACCTGGAAACCCATGACCAGCTGTGCGCCGTGCTTCCCACGGCGTTTGGCGATGTGTACCTGAGCCAGGAAAACCGTCCCGCGGGCATGGCATTCTACGATTTCGTGGTATCGGACATTCACGGCATTCGCCCTGCCGAGCTCATTGAGCTGCAGAAACAGGGCGGCAAGGTGTTCGGCACGTTTTGCGTGTACGTGCCCGATGAGGTCGTCGTTGCGTGCGGCGGCGCGGTTACGGGCCTGTGCGGCGGATCCCAGTTCTGGGTGCCCGATGGCGAGAAAGTGCTACCGAGCGATATGTGTCCGTTGGTGAAGGCGTCGTTGGGCGCCCATTTCGGCAAAACGTGCCCGTATTTCAGCGTGGCGGACATGTATGTGGGCGAAACCACCTGCGACGGCAAGAAGAAGGCCTACGAGATTCTGGGCGCCGACAAGAGCACGTATGTGATGGATATTCCCCAGATGAAGCGCGCGAAAGACATCGACAAATGGGCCGACGAAATCGCCGACTTCGCGAAGATGGTGGAAGAATTCACCGGCAATGAGCTGACGGCAGAAAATCTCGCCGCGGCAATCAAGCTTACCAACGAGAAGCGCCGTGCGCTCGCACGCGTATTCGACGCCACGAAGGCCGAAAACTGCATTCCTATTTCCGGCAAAGACCGCCTGCTCATGACTCAGATCGCCTTCTTCGACGACCCCGCCCGCTGCGCGCAGAAGGCCAACGAGCTCGCCGACGAGCTCGAGCAGCGCATCGCCGACGGCGTGAGCGTATTCCCCGAGGGCACGAAGCGCATTCTTATTACCGGCACCCCCATGGCTATTCCGAATTGGAAGCTGCATCACATTATCGAGACGAGCGGCGCCGCCGTGGTGTGCGAGGAAATGTGCACGGGCACGCGCTACTTCGAGCATTTGGTCGATGAAACCCAAACCACGCTCGAAGGCCAGTTCCATGCTCTGTCCGAGCGCTATATGAAGAACAACTGCGCCTGCTTCACGCCCAATGAAGGCCGCATTGACGACATCGTGCGCCTGGCGCGCGAGTACCACGTCGACGGCGTGATCGATGCGAACCTGAAATTCTGCACGCTGTACGACACCGAGAAGTCGGCCGTGGCGAAGGCGCTCGAAGCCGAAGGCATTCCGTGCTTGGGCCTCGAGACCGACTACACCGACAACGATGCTGAGCAGTTGCGCACGCGCATCGAGGCGTTCGTGGAGATGCTTGGTTAACGTTCGATTATTGCACTGCATGGTTGGCGGCCTCGTGCTTTGGCGCGGGGCCGCTCGGTGCGGCATGGACGAATCGAAATGCGCACGAGGGCGCGTTTCGAATATCTTCGCCGCGGCATGAAAGGGTGGAAATGCTCGGAATTGGTGTGGACATAGGGTCGACCGCTGCGAAGGTCGCCGTGCTCGATGATTCGGGCGAGATCGTTGAGACGTGGATGCGTCCGACGGGCTTTTCGAGCGTCGATGCCGCGAATGGCGTGGCGGAACACCTTGAGGCACAAGGCTTCTTCGAAGCGCCGCATGCCGTGGTCGCGACGGGGTATGGGCGCGTGGCGGTGCCGTTTGCCGATAAAGTTGTGACCGAAATCACGTGCCACGGCAAAGGCGCAGCGCGCCTGTTCGGGCGCGACGGCGTGGTGATTGACGTAGGCGGCCAGGACACGAAGGTCATTCAGCTTGCGGGCGGAATGGTGAAGAAGTTCCTGATGAACGATAAATGCGCGGCCGGTACGGGTCGATTTCTGGAAATTATGGCCGACCGGCTCGCGGTGAGTCAGGCCGAGCTTTCCGAACTCGCGCGCGCCGGCGAGCCCACGTCGATTTCGAGCATGTGCACCGTGTTCGCCGAGTCGGAAGTCATCTCGCTTGTCGGCCGAGGAGAGCCGCGTGAAAACATCGCCAACGGCGTGATCGAGTCGGTTGTGGGGCGCGTGGCCACTATGGCGTCGGGCATTGCGGGCGACCAGGTATTTCTGACGGGCGGCCTGTGCGATAACGACTATATCGTGCAGCGCCTTTCCGCCGTGCTCGGCCGAAACGTGCGCACGGCGCCGAATGCGCGTTTCGCGGGCGCCATTGGCGCGGCCGAGGTGGCATTGGGGCTGAAGAAATAACTGCCGCGGGGAAGCGGAATGCATACCGGGGATATCGAAGGAAGAAGAATCGCATGGCTGAAATCGAACTGCCGCGCACGTTTGAGGAATTCAACGACCAGCGCAAGGCGTCGTTTATCAAAGTGAAGAACTACAAGCAAGCGGGCGGCAAGCTCATCGGCTTTTTATGCTCCTACACGCCGCTTGAGGTCATGGATGCGGCGGGTGCGGCGTCGGTGGCGCTGTGCGGCATGTCGGACGAGACCATTCCGGCGGCAGAAACGGTGCTGCCCGCGAATCTGTGCCCGCTCATCAAGTCGACGTACGGCTTCGCGCTGACCGACAAATGCCCCTTCACGTATTTTTCCGACATGATTGTGGGCGAAACCACGTGCGACGGCAAAAAGAAGATGTACGAGCTCCTCAATGAGATCAAGAAAACGTACGTGCTGCATTTGCCTCAAGGCCAGGGCCGCCCGTACGAGGCCGATATGTGGTACGAGGATGTGAAGCTGTTCCGTCGCCACCTCGAAGAGTTTTACGGCATCGAAATCACCGATGACGACCTGCGTGCCGCGGTTCGCCGCCGCAACCGCCTGCGCCGCGCGCTTGCCAGCATGTATGACCTGCAGCGCGCCGAGCCGCCGGCGATGGGCGGCGTGGAAATTCTTTCCGCCATCCAGGCCTCAACGTTCAGCTTCGACATCGAAGATTATGCCGCGAAAATCGAGGTGCTCGTTGAAGAGAGGCGCGCTGCGCTTGAGCGCGGGGAAAGCCCCATCGACAAGAATGCGAAGCGCATCCTTATTACGGGTTGCCCCATGGGCGGCGTCATCAACAAGGTGGGCCGCACCATCGAGCGCTGCGGCGGCGTGATTGTGTGCTCCGACGATTGTTCGGGCGAGCGCACCAACCGCATGCTCATCGACGAAAGCGCCCCCGACATTCTGCGCGCGATTTCCGATCGCTATCTGCGCATCAATTGCTCGGTCATGACGCCGAACGGTGGCCGTCTTGAGAATATGATGGACATGTGCGAGAAGTACCATGTCGATGGCGTTATCGAGAACGTGCTCACCGCGTGCCACACGTTCAACGTCGAAAGCGCGAATGTGGCGAAAACGTGCGAGAACGCGGGCATTCCGTACATGAAGCTCGAGACCGATTATTCACAAAGCGATGCAGGACAGCTCGAAACGCGCATTGCCGCGTTCATCGAAATGCTGTAAACCTCGATCGGGGAAATGAAGGGAGCGCCCGTGATTTATTTAGATAACGCGGCCACGACGATGATGAAGCCCGAATGCGTGGTGCGTGCCGTGGCTGATGCCATGACGTCGTTCGGAGGCGTGGGCCGCGGCGTGCATCCGGCGTCGATCGCGGCGGGCATGGCGGTGTATCGCGCCCGTGCGGCGGTGGCGAATTTGCTTGGTGCGCCGGGTGCTTCGAGCGTGGCGTTCACGAACAATGCCACCATGGCGCTCAATATCGCCATCGATGGCTTGCTCGCTCCGGGCCAGCGGGCGCTCACCACGGCGGCGTCGCACAATTCGGTGCTGCGCCCGTTGTTCCGCCTGCGCGATATGGCTGGCTGCGCGGTTGACATTGCGCCTATCGCCGCCGATGGCTCGCTTGATTTCGAGGCGTATGCCGAGTTGCTCAAGCATAAGCCTGCGCTGGTCGCAGTTACGCATGCGTCGAACCTTACGGGCGATGTGTACGATGTGGCGCGCATGTGCGCCATGGCCCATGAAGCGGGCGCGAAGTTCGTGCTCGATGCCGCGCAGACAGCTGGATCATATCCGCTGAACATGGCTGAAATCGGTGCCGACGTGGTGTGCTTTACGGGCCATAAAAGCCTGCTGGGCCCGCAGGGGACCGGTGGTTTGTGCGTGGCCTGCGGCATCGAAATCGCCCCGCTTCTTGAGGGCGGCTCGGGCACGCACAGCTATGACGAGCGCCATCCGCTGTTCATGCCTGAACGCCTCGAGGCGGGCACACTGAACGCGCATGGCGTAGCGGGCTTGGCCGCGGGCATTGGCTACATCGAAGGAACGCTCGGCGGGCCCTCCGGCGTGCATGAGCATGCGGGCGCGCTTGCGCAGCGTTTCGCCGACGCGGTGTCGGGCATTCCCGGCGTGAAAGTGTATGGCCGAAGCGACGCATGCGATTGCGGTTCCATCGTGGCATTGAATATCGCCGATGTCGATTCTGCCGAAGTGGCCGACCGGTTGGCGAGTGGTTACGACATCTGCGTGCGTGCGGGCGCTCATTGCGCCCCGCTTATGCATAAGGCACTTGGGACTCAGAGCCAAGGCGCGGTTCGTTTCAGCTTCGCGGCGGCGAATACCGCAGCCGACGCCGATGTGGCAGCCGAGGCCGTGCGCGAAATCGCCCACGCCGTTGGCCAGGGGTGTTAGCGGTGCTTCAGGCGAAAGATGCATGCTACGTGCTTGTTCGTACGAGCACGGAAGGCTTCGATTTGTATCAGCGCCTCGTCGATGCTGGCGTTCCGGCGCGCGTGGCGCCCGCTCCGCACGGCATGCAGGCGTGCTGCGGCACTTCGGTGCTTCTCGACCCCGAAGTGGTCGATGCGGCGCGGCCGGTCATCGAGGCTGCGCCGTATCCCATTGAGCGCATTGTGCGTGTCGCGGGCGCTATCAACCCCGCGCGCGACACGTATTGCTAGCGTTTGGCGGCCTTGCGACCTGCGACAATGGGCGCAAAGCCGCCCATTGCGCGCGAGCGCGGGCTTGCGCATTCCAAATTCGCGCGAATGTGCAAGCCCGAACTCGCGAATAGAAGATTGAGGTATATGCTGGCATAAGCCAGAACAACGAAGGAGGCATTCCATGGAAACTGTCAATGCATTCGGTCTTGCGTGCCCTAAGCCGCTCATGATGGCGAAGGCGAAGATCGACGAAGGCGCGCGCGAGCTTTCCGTGCACGTTGACAACGAAATCGCAGTGAAGAACGTTTCGCGCTTGGCTGAAAAATACGGCCTCAACGTCGCTGTCGAGACCATTGAAGGCGGCTGGAGCGTGAACTTCTCGGAAGGCGAGGGAAGCGTTGCGGTCGCAGTCGCCCCTGCTTCTGCCGCTGCGCCTGTCTGCACGCCTACAGGCTGCGGATATGCCGTGTTCATCGGCAAAGACCACGTGGGCGAAGGCGACCCCCAGCTCGGCTATAACCTCATGAAAATGGCTATTTACACGCTTTCGGAAAGCGAAGACGTGCCGGCGAGCGTGCTGTTCATGAACAGCGGCGTGAAGCTCGTGGCCGGCGATGAGCAGCAAATCATCGATTCGGTGAACAAGCTTATCGAGAAGGGCACCGAAGTGCTCGTATGCGGTACGTGTCTCGACTTCTATGGCCTGAAGGAGCAGCTTAAGGTTGGCGAGGTGTCGAATATGTACGACATCCTGGGCCGTATGCAAGAAGCCACGAAGACCATTACGCTGTAAGGGCGCGCTGTGTCACATACCTACGTTATGGCGTTCGAGTCGACGCACGCGGCCATGGCATCGGAGGCCGCTCTTGAAGTCGCGCATGCGCACGCGGCCATGATTCCAACCCCGCGCGCGATATCGGCGGGTTGCGGCATGTCGATGCGTTTCGATGCGGAAAACGACGCCGCGGCGGGTGCGCTCGCGCGGGTTTGCGTCGATGCCCGGGGCCTCTCGGCGCTGTATCGCGAGATATCGAAAACGGAATTCGAGCTTCTCGAGAAGCTGTAAAGCCTGCAAAGCAAAACGAGGAAGGGGCATGCCCTTCCTCGTGTTTTGTATATGGCGGAGATGCGTGTGAATCGAACACACCCGAGACGTTCTGCGCGCCCCGCAACGGCTTTGAAGGCCGCGAGGTCCACCAGGAACCTATTCATCTCCCTATGTTGTTTGTCTCAACAGTCAAACCAAGCAAACATTTTACGCAATTTTCGCGGGAGGCCGACGAGAAAAGTTATGTGGTCGCGAAAATCACGTAAGAGGGGGGTCAAGAATCGATGCCGTTAAAGCGTTCTCAGGTCGCCATCGCGCTTCGTGATGCCCTTGTCGTCGAGCGCTTCGAGCACGGGAATAGCGTACTTGCGCGAAACGCCCATGGCGTCTTTCAGGTCGGCGGCAAGCGAGGGGCCCTTCGATTCGATATGGGCCCGTACGGCTTCGACGAGCTTGTCGAATACGGCAGCGTCGTAGTAGAGATCGCGGTCGATTTTCACGGCGCGCCCCTGCTCTTCGAGGTCGCCGAGCGCGGCATAGGCTTCGCTCTTCGTGCAGTTGAGCGCCGAAATCACGCCATCGGCGAAGGGGGGCGTAAGCGAGCCTTCGAGAAGCGCGAATGCGGCATTGGCTCGTTCTTGAGCGCGCGCATGCGCGGCGGCTCCCGCAGTGGCATGGCTCAAAACGCCATCCATGGACACGACGTCGCCTTTTTCCAGGGCGACGGCAAGAGCGGCATCGAAGCGGGTGCCGTTGAGCGAAGGCAGCGCCGCGTGGTTGAGCGCGGCCTTCGGCATGCCCAGCTCATTGGGCGATGTTGCGTGGAATTTCAGCAGCGTGCTCGCGATTTTCGAGGCGGCGCGCTGCAGGGTCTGTTTTGTGGCGAACAGGGGGTCGGCGTCGCTTCCCGTGGCGACGATATTTTTGCCGACAATGGTTTTCGCGATGCGGGCGGCATCGGCCTCGCTCACGTCGAGAGCGCCTGCGATGTCGGCCACGGTGCGAATGGCGTTGGGTTCTTCGATATATGCTTGGGCGGCGGCGGCCACATCGTCGGAAGCGAGGGTGGAAAGCACCGCCTTGTCGCTTTCGGAAAGAATGGAGCGTCTGCGCGGATGGCCGGCGAGCACGCGTCCGCCGCCGATGACGCGAACGGGCGTCGCGGCGCGAATGACGAATCGGTCGCCGCGGAGCACGCACAAAGGTTCATCGAGGCGTATTTGCGCTGTGGCCTGCTCGTTTTGCTTGAGTTTGGCGTGGCCGTCCATGAATAGAACGCGCCCGAACACTTCCTTCGTGCCATGGGCGACGCGCACTGTGGCACCCGATTCGAGCGCGCTGCTTGCGTTCTCGCAGTCGAAATAGGTGAGCTCGCAATCGAAACGGTCACTGGCGTCGGGGGCGTCGAGCGCCGTGATGAAATCGCCGGGGCGCACATCGTCGCGGCTCACATCGGCGAGATTCATGGCCACGCGATGGCCCGAAAACGCGGCATCGACGCTTTCGCCATGAATTTGCACCGAGCGCACGCGCGTTTTTTTGCCGCTTGGCAGTACGCGCACGGTGTCTCCGGGTGCGACGGTGCCGCTCCACAGGCTGCCCGTAACAACGGTGCCCGCGCCCTTCACGGTAAACGAGCGGTCGATGGGCATGCGCAAAAAGCCCTCGTGATGGGCGTGCTGCTGTTTCGATACGATATTCGCGAGCGCGGCTTTCAGCTCGTCGAGGCCGCGGCCTTCGCGGGCGGCGACGGGAATGATTTCCGCTTCGGCATAGGGGCCGCAAGCGAGCGCCGCGCGAATTTCCCCGCTCATGAACTTGATCCATTCTTCGTCGACCATGTCGCATTTGGTGAGCGCGACGACGATTTGCGGCACCGAGAGCAGGCGCAGCACGGCAAGGTGCTCGCGTGTTTGAGGCATGATGCCGTCGTCGGCCGCTACGACCAAAATGGCGGCATCGATGCCTGTGGCTCCGGCGATCATTTGGCGCACGAACTTCTCGTGGCCGGGCACGTCGACGATGCCGACGGATGCGCCGCCTGGCAAGTCGAGTCGAGCAAAGCCCAGCTCAATGGTGATACCGCGGCGCTTTTCCTCGACCAGGCGGTCGGGGTCGGTGCCAGTGAGCGCCTGCACGAGCGTCGATTTGCCGTGGTCGATGTGGCCCGCGGTGCCAATGACGATAGAGGGTTCGTTGTATTCGTGAGTAGACATGGCTACCTTCTTTCAACCATGAAGGGCTTGGCGTCGGTGGTGGGAAGGGGCGCCCGTGCTCAAACAGTCCTGAGCTCGCACGAACGCCCCACTGGGGCGTTCGGCTCGTGCGGAACTGCGCCGGGACCCCTTCCCATCACCGACGCTTGGGCCGCAACGCCCCTCGCTCGCCTCGGCGAGGAGCGTTGGAAGAATGGCCTAATCCAGCGTTTTGAAATATTCCGCAAGTGCGTCGGCGATGATTCGTTCGTCGCCGGGCATCAGGCATCGCACGTCGAACAGGGTGCCTTCGTGTTTGGTGCGCGCAAGCACCGGTGCGCCCGTGCGATTGCCCATGGCGCGTTCGCAGTCGTTCGCGTTGCCGCGCAGGTAATCGATGCGCACGGCGGCGCCGGGAATATCGAGGGTGGGAAGCGACCCGCCGCCAGCCTTCTCGAATTCCTCCACGATCGAGATGCGCGCGCAGCCGCTCGGAAGGTGCTCTTCGATAACGGCGGCTAGTGCGTCGGCGGCTTCGCGCATTTCTCCCAGGGTGGCATTGAGCATGCGCAGCGTGGGAATGCGCTCGTAGGCGGTGCCGTCGAGATAGAGGCGCAGCGTGGCCTCGAGCGCAGCGAGCGTCATCTTGTCCAGGCGCATGGCGCGTGCGAGCGGGTTTTTCTTCAGGCGGTCGATATAGGCTTTCTTGCCTACGATGATGCCCGCCTGCGGGCCGCCGAGCAGTTTATCGCCCGAGAACGACACCAAATCGCAGCCGCCCGAAAGCGACTGGCCCACGGTGGGTTCGGCGTCGGGCACGTTCAAGATGGGCGGCAAAAGGGATCCAGAGCCCAAATCTTCATACACCATCACGCGGTCGCTCACATCGGCAGCGGCGCGGCGCGCGTTCTCGGCGCGGGCGACGCCCACCAGATCGCGCGCGGTCACGCTTTCCGAAAAGCCCACGATGCGGTAGTTCGAGGTGTGCACCTTTAAGAGCATCGCCGTGTCGCTTGTAATCGCGCGCTCGTAGTCGAATACGTGGGTCTTGTTGGTGGCACCGACCTCGACCATCTTGGCGCCCGAGGTTGCCATGATTTCGGGAATGCGGAATGATCCGCCGATTTCCACGAGCTCGCCGCGCGAAACCACCGCCTCGTGATCTTTCGCGAATTCGGAAAGCACCATAAGGGTTGCGGCGGCGTTGTTGTTGACGGCCATGGCTGCCTCGGCGCCGGTGAGCGCGCATACGAGCGACTCGATGTGGGCGTGGCGGCTACCGCGCGCCATGTTCTCAACACTGTATTCGAGCGTGGAGTAGCCGCGCGACACGTCAACCACGGCGTCGAGGGCCTCTTGTGCCAAGGGGCTGCGGCCGATGTTGGTGTGCAGGATAACGCCCGTGGCGTTTACCACGGCGCGAAGTGAGGGGCGGGCGAGTGCGCGCACGCGGCATTCGGCTTCGCGCGCGGCGGCGTGCGCGGCGATGTCAACGTCTTCGCCTCGCAGCAGGCGTTCGCGCATGGCTTGAATGCTCGCGCGCACCGCATCGGTTATGGCGGTTTCGGGAATGCATGCGCGAATGGCGTCGCTCAATTCGACGAGCCCTACGACCTCGTCGACTTTGGGAAGCGCGCGCATGCGCTCATTGAGGCTCTTTTCGGTTGCCATAATTCTCCTTCGAGGCACATATGACAAAGTTCTTATAGGCGAACATTATTCCACTACGTGAATGTGGCCCGATTCGCCTTCTATCACGCGGCCAATTTTTGCGGGCGTGCGGCCGCAGCGTGCCGCGAATTCCTCTTCGAAAGTTGCGGCTGCTTCGGGCGGTATGGCGCAGAGCATGCCGCCCGACGTTTGCGGGTCGCACAACACGGCGGTGGCGTCTTCGCCCATTTGATTGTCGGGCACGTGCAAAAACGGCTGAGCGAAGTCTTCCACGGAAAACGAACGCGCAGGGCGGCACCATTGGCGCGCAAGATCGACGGTTTCCGCAAACGTGGGCACGCCGCTCCAGGCGATGCTCGCGGCGCACGTGCTCGCAGAGAGCATCTCGTGCAGGTGGCCCGCGAGGCCGAAACCAGTTACGTCGGTCGCGGCATGCGCGCCGGCGGCGACCATCGCCTCGCCCGCAGCGCGGTTGAGCTCGGCCATCGATTCGACGACCGGCGAGAATGCGACGTCGTCCAGAATGCCGACCTTGCGCCCTGCGCTCGCGATGCCCGTGCCGAGCGGCTTGGTGAGGTACAGGACATCGCCCGGCTTCGCGCCTTCATTTCGCACGAGCGCATCGGGGGCGACGGTGCCGAAAACGCACAGGCCGTATTTCGGCTCCTCGTCATCGATGGAATGGCCGCCCATGATAACGGCGCCCGCCTCGATGACCTTTTCGAGGCCCCCGCGCAGCATATCGCGCGGCACGTATTCAGGCAGGGTCGAATCCATGGCGACTACGTTGAGCGCCACATTGGGCACGCCGCCCATGGCGAAAACGTCGGAGAGCGCGTTAGCGGCGGCGATTCGTCCGAAGTCGTAGGGCTCATCGACGATGGGCGTAAGGAAGTCGATTGTCAAAATGCCCGCGATATTCGGCGCGATTCGCCATACGGCAGCGTCGTCGGCCGTGTCGAACCCGAGCATGGCCTCGGGCGGCATCGTCTGCGCAATGGAGATGTCTTTCAAAATGCGTTCGAGGTCTCCCGGACCCCATTTTGCCGCTCAACCGCCACGCGAGGTGAGCTCGGTCAAACGAATGCGTTCTTTATCGTTCACGATGCCTCCCATCGCATGGTTCCAATGGCTCCATCATAGCGCACTCGCGTGTAAGCGGAGCCGTCCGAGCATGGCCGAAACCGCTTGGCTGGCGTTTTGGAGGAGGGGTTTAATAGCGGAATCAACCTATAAGTGAGGTGGGGTATGTATAGGGAATGGGCGGTGGTAAAAACCGAATCCATAAATGGGAGTGAATAATTGCCATACTCAAACGCGCCAAAACGTGCCCGCCCATAGAACAGCAATTTGACCAGTAAATCTACCGTTCGCCGTCGGTGAACGGTAGACCTACTATAAAGCACAGTTTAAAACACTAGTCAACTTCGGAAAAATGACCGTAAATTGCTTTATTCGAAAAGAGCGTGCCTGGTGTTTGCGGGTTTTTGCGATTCGATTTATTTCGATCGCCTTAATGGTAGTGAATAAATAGTGAATTGCGTGTCATTCGCCCGTGATTTTTCGGCCGCTCGTGCGAAATGAGTGCCCCCTTTTCGCATATATGTGCGAAATTTGACCACATTGGTAGCAATTCGGCGGCGGGAATGGGTGTCTCGCTGTTGGGATGCTTGCCGAAAAGCGGGGCGCAACCGAAGTGCGTCCCATGTTTGGCGCGCATCGCCTGTGTTCGGCGATATGCGTGTGCGAGAAAGGAAGAACCCAATGGAGATGACGCGAAGGGGGTTTTTGAAGGCCAGCGGCGGCGCGCTTGCGACTGCCATGGCATTCGAGCTCACCTCCAAATCTCAGGCGTTCGCCCTTGAAAGCGATCAGAACTTCAAGCTTGATCGCACCGATGAGTACACCAACATTTGCTGCTACTGCGCTGGTGGTTGCGGCAGCCTGTGCTCGGTGCGCGATGGCGAACTGGTCAATCTCGAAGGCGACCCCGACCATCCTATCAACAAGGGCGGCCTGTGCCCGAAGGGCGCGACGATGGCGCAGCTGCGCAATATCGTTGACCCCGAAACCCGCGAAGTGGTGAAAAATCCCAAGCGCTCGACCAAGCCTTTGGTCCGTCGCCCTGGTGCCACCGATTGGGAGGCCATCAGCTGGGACGATGCCATTAAGGAAATCGCCCGCAAGGTGAAAGATACCCGCGACGCCAATTTCGAAGAGAAAGACGCCGACGGGCTTACCGTGAACCGCACCACCGCGATTGCATCGCTCGGCGGTTCGCAGCAGAACTCCGAGGAAGAGTATCTCATCTTGAAGATGATGCGCTCTCTCGGCGTTATTGCCATCGACAACCAGGCGCGTGTTTGACACGGCCCCACGGTTGCCGGTCTGGCAGCATCATTTGGTCGTGGCTCCATGACGAGCCACTGGTGTGACTTCCAAAACACCGATGTTATTTTGAATTGCGGCTCGAACTCCGTCGAGAACCACCCCGTGAGCGCGCTGTGGCTTGAAAAGGCCCACGAGCAGGGCGCCAAGTGGATCGTCGTCGACCCGCGCTACACTCGCACTGCCGAGCAGGCGGACATTTATTGCCCCATTCGCTCCGGCACGGACATCGCCTTCTACGGCGGCATGTACAACTACATCATTGAGCATCTCATCGAGCCCAACCTGGCGAAGTACCAGGAAACGGGCAACATGGACGAGTACAACTTCGAGTACCTGCTCAACTACACCAATGCAAGCTATCTGCTCGACCCCGAGTATGAATTCGACCCCGCGACGGGCCTGTTCAGCGGCTGGGATCAGAAGACGCAGACGTATTCCGCCCATAGCTGGCATTATCAGACCGAATCTGAAGAGGAATGGGACACCACTCCTACGGGCAACTATGCCTGGGTTTCCGGCGAAGGCGTGCCTGAATTCACCACGCCCACGCTGCAGCATCCCAAGCGCGACATGACCCTGCAGGATCCGATGTGCGTGTACCAGCAGTTCAAGAAGCACTACTCTCGCTACGATTTCGACACCGTATGCAGCGTGTGCGGCATGGACAAAGAGACCCTCGAGCTGGTCTATTCCACCTATACCTCCACCGCTAAGCCCGGCAAGGCCGGCACGGTGCTGTACGCCTTGGGCCAGACGCAGCACACCTATGGCGCGCAGAACACGCGCGCAATGTGCGTGATGCAGCTTCTGCTTGGCAACATCGGCATCCCCGGCGGCGGCGTGAACGCGCTGCGCGGCGAGCCCAACGTTCAGGGCGCAACCGACATGGGCATGATGGTCAACGAGCATCCCGCGTATCTGAAGTGGGCAAACACCACCGACCGCGCGAGCTTGCGCAAGTGGCTCGAGTCTCAGACCTATTCTGACGGCTACTACACCAACAAGCCGAAGTTCATCGTGTCTTCACTGAAGGAATGGTTCGGCGACGCCGCGACCGTGGACAACGACTACGGTTACGACTGGTGGCCGAAGGTTCCCTCGAAGACGGGCGACGTCGACTACACGCATATTTCCACGTTCGAGCTCATGCAGCAGGGCGTCATCAAGGGCTACTTCAACTGGGGCATGAACCCGTGCCACAGCGCCCCGAACGCCGGCAACGTGCGCCGTTCCATGGCGAACCTCGACTGGCTCGTGGTTGCCGACCAGGTCATCACCGAATCGGCGAGCTTCTGGAAGGCCCCCGACATGAACGCCGAGGAAATCGACACCACGGTGTACTACCTGCCGTGCGCGTTGATCTACGAGAAGCCGGGCATCATTTTGAACTCCGGTCGTTGGATTCAGTATCGCCAGCAGGCCGTTGAGCCGTGGGACGAGGCCAAGCCCGACTACGAGATGTGCGACCTTCTGTGGAACGAAATCTGCAACCTGTATAAGGAAGAGGGCGGCGCGAACCCCGATCCTATTCTGAATACGAAGTGGGACTACTACGTCGACGGCAAGATCGACCCGCGCCCCGTGGCGTGGGCCTTGAACGGCTATCGCGTGGCTGGCACCGAGTGCAACACGACGTCCGACAGCCCGAAGACCGACCTGATCAAGGGCTATGCGGAACTCGGCGCCGATGGCTCCACCGCGTGCGCGATGTGGATCTACTCCGGCATGTGGAACAACAACGACGCTCCGCTCGATGCCGCCGAGCAGCCGCTGTGCCGCCGCGACACCAACGACGCGTCGGGCATCGGCTTGAACTCCAACTGGGCGTTCAGCTGGCCCTCCAACCGCCGCATTCTGTACAACCGCAACAGCTGCGACATGCAGGGCAAGCCGTGGAATCCCGAGAAGAAGCTCATGGAGTGGACGGGCGAGAAGTGGGAGCTGGTTGACCAGGCCGACTTCGTCGCTGCGAAAAACGGCGTGCCTGTTCCGCCGAACAACAAGACGTTCTTCATGCTGTGGGAGCAGAACGCCCGCCTGGAGAGCTACGGCATGGTCGATGGCCCTCTGCCCGAGCATTACGAGCCGTTCGAGTCGCCGACCGACAGCAACCCGTTCAATGGCGCGTTCCAGAACCCCTGCGCGTTCGGCGTGAACTACGAGTCGACCAAGCAGGGCACCGTTGCCGATTACCCGGTCATCGCGACCACGTACTCGGTGACCGAGCATTGGCAGACCGGCGGCCAGACGCGTCTGTGCCCGGCCCTCGTCGAGTCCATGCCTTCGCAGTTCGTCGAGATGAGCGAAGAGTTTGCCGAGGAAAAAGGCATCAAGAACGGCGACGAGGTGCGCGTGTTCAACAACCGTGGTTCCGTTGTGGTTCCCGCTGTTGTCACGAAGCGCTTCCGTCCGATGACCATCAACGGCGAGCTCAAGCATCAGGTTGGCCTGACGCACCACTTCGGTTGGGCCGATCTGTTCGGCACGGGCGACGTTGTGAACGACCTCACGCCGAACGTCGGCGACCCGAACTCGTTCACGCCTGAATACAAAGCGTTCCTCGTGAACATCGAGAAGGCATAGGGAGGAAGCCATGGCAGAAAAAGCAATCCTGTTCGATTCCTCCAAATGCACTGCGTGCAAGGGATGCCAGGTCGCCTGCAAATGCTGGAATGACCTGCCCTCGCCCGCGGCCGGGGAAGCGAAATGGTCGGGCACGCACCAAAACCCGATCGACATCAACGGCGACACTCGTTTGATCATCACGTTCAACGAGACCGAGGCTCCGGCGGCCTATTCCACCAAGCCCATTGGCTGGGCGTTTGGCCGCCGCAGCTGCCAGCACTGCGATGACGCTCCGTGTGCCACGGTGTGCCCTGGCGGCGCGATTACGAAGGACGAAGAGACGGGCATGGTTACCGTCGACGACTCCAAGTGCATCGGTTGCCAGTATTGCAAGAGCGCATGCCCGTTCGACGTGCCGCGCTACTACAACGACGGCACGTTCGGCAAGAGCATCATCAACAAGTGCACCGGCTGCGTCGACCGCATTGGCGCGGGCATGGAGCCTGCGTGCGTCGCTACGTGCCAGCCCGACGCCTTGAAGTTCGGCGATCGCGACGAAATGCTGAAGATCGCCAACGAGAAGGTCGAATGGCTGTACGAGCATGGGTATCCCGACGCATGCGTCGCCGGCAACGACGAGAACTACAAGACGCATGTGCTGCACGTGCTGAAGTATGGCTACGAGGCTCACGGTCAGCTCGAGAACCCGACCATTCCCGCGACGGTCGCCATGACGCAGGTCATGAAGCCCGTTACCGGCGCGATCAGCGGCCTTACCGTGGTCGGTCTGGGCGCCATGTTCGCGCTTGCCGCCGGCTACGATCGCCGTCGTCTCGCCTACAACCCCGAGACGCAGGACACTCTCGATTACGATACTGGCGAAGTTGTCCAGCATGGCGACCCGCAAGACTCCAAGTCGGTTGTGGAGCACATCACCGAGAACCTGCCGTTTGGGAAGGGAGGCAAGAACCATGAGTAGCGAAACCATCGTCGTGTCCGCTGAAGAGGCGGCCAAAAACGAGGAATTCCTCAAGCAGCGTAAGGCCTCCGGCAAGGAAAAGCGCATCGTGCGCCACTCCTTGCAGGCGCGCATCACCCACGGCGTGACCATCGTGTGCTGCATTTTGCTGTGCATTTCCGGCCTGTTCGTGTTCGTGCCCGCGCTGGCTCAGGCGGCTGGCGCTCAGACCGTGTTCGCGATTCGCATGTCGCATCGCGTTTTGGGCCTGATTTTCGTTGGCGTGCCTCTTATTTCGGCCATTTTGGCTCCGAAGGGCGTGGCCCACATCTTCAAGAACCTGTTCCATTCGTGGGATAGCGACGACAAGAAGTGGATGCTGCTGTTCTTCCCCTACCTGTTCATGGCAAAGTGGATTCACATGCCTGACCAGGGCGAAGTGAAGTCTGGCCAGCGTTTCGCCGACGGCATGCTGTGGCTGTTCGGCGCCGAGATGGGCATCACGGGCGTGCTGCTCCTGCTCGGTTCCACCGTGCTCGACTTCGGCACGGGGTACGGCATCATTCTGTGGCTGCACGACTTCGGCTTTTTGATGATCGCCGTGTTCGGCATGGCGCACATCTTCCTGGGCGGCGGCATCTTCCAGCCCTACCGCGGCACTTATCGCCTCATGTTCGGCGATGGCACCGTGAGCGAGGCAGACGCGCTGTATCACTGGGGTCACTGGGCTCGTGAGGAAATGACCTCGGGCGAGCACGTGATCGAGCGCGGCGCTCCCAAGCAGAAATAGGGCGCGGCCCATGGATGTCAAACGTATCCACGCCGCGGCGGCAGCATATGCGCGCCGCGGCGATAGGGCCCTTGCCGAACGCTTGGGCTTCTTCGGTGCCCTGTGGGGAGTGCAGGAGTGCATCGAGCGCGAGGTGTCGACCTCGCATCCGTATGCGTGCCCGAGCTCGGCGGAGGTCGCTGCGTGGGCGGCGGCCGGCACGCCGGTGCTTTCGCAGGCTCCGGCCTATATCACGGTCGAGCTGCTTTCGAATGCCGCGTCGCTCGTGGCGGCGCGTTTCGTCGAAAAGGGCGGCTTTTCCGATGACGATCAAGAAGCGCTGAAGAGCGCCGATTGGGCGCGCATCGTGGCGTTGGCTCCCGTTGAGGTTGCTGGCGCCAACCCCGAGGCGTACCTCGATGCCGTGATGAATGCTTTGGCGAATGCCGAGGCTTCGGCGTGCGATGGCGCCCTGCTCGAGCCGAGGCTTGCGGGCTTCGTGCTTTCCGCGGCCATTAAGCCGCTTATTTCGTCGGCCGCGACTTCCGTGTGCGGGCTCGCTCGCGCGGGCCTCGTGCAGCTTCACGCTCCCGAGGGCGGAAAGCCCATGGCGTGTCCGGTGTGCGGTGGCGAAGCGACCATGGCGTATGTGGGTCCGAATCCGTTTTCGAGCGGCAACGGACGCATGCTGTGGTGTGGCCAGTGCGGTGCCGAATGGGAGTTCGAGCGTGTGCGCTGCGCGCGCTGCGGCACCCAGAATCCGGCGCATCTGCACTACGTGTCGGTCGAGGGCGACGAGTCGCATCGCCTGCATGTGTGCGACGAATGCGGCGGCCACATTCGCACCCGTTTCGTGGAGGCCGGCGATTTGACGCCGTTTTCCTACGAGGTGGAAGACGTGGTAACCGCGAATTTGGAACTTGTCGCGCAGCAGCTCAAGCAAGACAACGGCTAAGCTCAGCGCGGCGATCGCTCTTTAGCATTGACGGTTCTGTTTAAGGCCCCCTTCATTGAAGGGGGCCTTTTGCATAGACTCATGCGGATGTCGTTTGCATATTCGTCCGTAAAGCGTCTTCCGTCATCCTTTTGCTATGCTGTGGCCATGATTACTTCTCTGAAACACACCTGCGCCGGCATGGCGCGACCTATGGAGCTGCTGGCGCCTGCAGGCGGCATGGAGCAGCTGGAATGCGCTGTCCATTTCGGCGCCGACGCCGTATATTTGGCGGGCAAGCGCTTTGGCATGCGCCGTCGCGCTTCGAACTTCGATGATGCGGGCATCGCCTCCGCCGTGAAATTCGCCCATGAGCATGGGGTGAAGGTTTTCGTGACGGCGAACACGCTCATGAAAGACGGCGATGTGGCGGCTCTGCCAGACTTCTTCGCCATGCTGCAAGATGCAGGCGTGGATGCGGCCATCGTGAGCGACATGGGCGCGCTTTCCGTATGCAAGCGCACAGCGCCAAAGCTCGAGCTGCATCTTTCCACGCAGGCGTCGTGCATGAATGCCGAAGCTGCGAAGGCGTATTACGATTTGGGCGTGAGCCGCGTTGTCGTGGCGCGCGAAATGAGCCTTTCCGATATCGCCCGCATGCGCGAAAACATTCCCGACGATTTGGAAATCGAAGCGTTCGTGCATGGCGCCATGTGTATGGCCTATTCAGGTCGATGCCTTATGAGCGACTACATGGTGAGCCCCTCGCGCGGCGCGAACAATGGGCATTGCGCGCAGCCGTGCCGCTGGAAGTACACGGTCGTGGAAGAAACGCGCCCGGGCGAGCCTTTCTCGGTCATTGAGGAAGACGGCGGCAGCTTCATCATGAGCTCCACCGATATGAACATGCTCTCCCATGTGCGCGAGCTTTCCGAGGCGGGCGTCGACAGCATCAAAATCGAGGGTCGCGCGAAGGGCGCCTACTATGTGGCTTCGGCCGTGAACGCGTATCGCCATGTGCTCGACGGCGAGCCTGCCGATGCGTGGCAAGCCGAGCTCGAAACAACGAGCCACCGCCCGTATTCGACGGGCTTTTACTTCGGCACGCCTGGCCAGAACCAGGGCGTGAAGGAATACGCGCGCGATTATCAAATGGTCGCTCGCGTAGTTTCGTGCGGAACGGCCGCGCCTTCGCCGGCGGCGGGTGAGGGTGTGGGCGGCGCCTCGCTTTCTTTTTCGCCGTCCGTTGCTGCTCGTTGTGCAGTCGCAGCCAACGAGCCCGTTGCTGCTGACCAGGCGGTCGCAACGGACCGGGCGGTTGCTACCGCGATCGTTGCGAGCGATCGACCCAGCGCTGCCAGCCGAGCCGAAGCTTCCGGTCGCCGCGCTGCCGAGGTTCAGCCGTGGCCCGAGGCCGGAATTGCCGCGCGCCGCCAGGCAATCGCGTCGGACCCCTATGCGGAAAAGAAGGGCTGCGTGAGCCTTTCGTTTATCGACGGGTTGGCCGCATCGCCTGCGCAGACGCATCGGGCGGTCGTGATGTGTCGTAATCGTTTCTTCGAAGGCGAAACCCTTGAAGTGCTCTCGCCTGGACGCGGCGTGTTCACGATTAAGCCCACGCGTTTGGTTTGGCACGCCGCCGACGACGCGAGCCCCGACGATGTGGAGCGCCGTCGCGAGGGCGTTCTTGCCGGCGCCGATCCGCACGTTGTAGGCGGCACGCTGTGCGCCGTCAATGTGGCGAATCGCACGATGGAGACGTACTCGTTCGATTGCGCGGAAGAGCTGCGCGCGGGCGATATCCTTCGCGTGTTGCGAACCGACCAGTGCGAAGGCCGAACCATCGAATAGCATACGAAAAAGAAAGCGAACCCGGCATGGAGACAGTCCCTGCCGGGTTCGCTGTATTTTGGGCGCAAAGCCAATGCTCGATTTCTCATGCATTTCTTGCCGCCGCAAATCGCTCTACTGCGATAAAGCGCTATTATCCATATCGCTTAAGTTGGTAGTTTTTGCATCGACCCCTCGATTTTGCTCGATTTCGAAAGCTGACGGCGCGTCTCGCCTGCGTGGATTTTGCATCAAGCGCTCAATCGGCGGCGCTTTCGCTTGAGGCCGAATCCACAAGGCGATTCGCGGTAAACCATAAAGGGCGAATCGCTGTGCGGCACGGCGGAAGCGGTGGGTCGAAGCAAAAACGATGGACTGTTTTGCGCAAAGGAGTTCGCATGCACATCATCGATGTTTTTGGCAGCGAAAAGCTGCCTGTTTCGTTTGAGATCTTCCCTCCGAAGGGCGACCTTCCTGTGGAGGAAGCCCGCGAGGTTATCGGGGGTTTGGCGCCGCTTTCGCCGTCGTTTGTTTCCGTCACGTATTCAGCGGGCGGATCGGGCAATTCCTCGCGCACGATCGATGTGGCGAAAATGGCGCAAGACGAATACGATTTGAACATGATGGCCCATCTTACGTGCATGAACGCCGATCGTGCGGGCATCGATTCCGTGCTTGCGTCCATGAAGGCGGCCGGCATTGAGAACGTGCTTGCCCTGCGCGGCGACGCGGTGCCGGGTGCGGCTCCGAAAGATTTCAAGTTCGCCAAAGACCTGATTCCCGTTGCGCGCGAGGCTGGTTTTTGCGTTGGCGCTGCGGCGTATCCGGAAGGCCACATCGATTGCCTCGATTTCGACGAGAGCATTCGCCATTTGAAGGAAAAGCAGGACGCGGGCGCGCAATTCTTCGTCACGCAGCTCTTCTTCGATAACGAACTTGCGCTGCGATTCCTCGATGCCGCGCGCAAGGCGGGCATTACTGTGCCTATCACGTTTGGCATCATGCCGTTTCTTTCGAAGGCGCAAATCCAGCGCATGGTATTCATGTGCGGCGCGAGCTTGCCGTCGCCCATCATCAAACTGCTCGCGCACTACGAAGACGACCCGAAGGCGCTGCGCCAGGCGGGTATCGATTACGCGTGCCAGCAGTTCGTGGGCCTTTCGAAAGAAGGCGTCGACGGCTTGCATGTCTACACCATGAATCGTCCCGATATCGCGCAAGCTGCCGTTCAGGCGCTGCGTGATGCGGGCGCGATTGCGTAACGCCTGGCTGCAAAATGCCTGATTACAAGGTTAATAAGTCAGAGGCGCTGCGCTATTTGGGTTACGCGGGGCAGGCACTCGATGCTGAGATGGAAGCGCGCATCGATAAAAACATCGCGGCGTGCGAGCGCGAGGCTCGGCCGGGGTTCGTGTTTCGCTCGTTTCCCATCGAGGCGTGCGAGCGGGGCGTGCGGCTTGTGGGCAGCTCGCTCGTGCTCGAGGGCGCCGATATCGCGCGCCATTTGAAAGGTGCTGCGGAATGCGCTGTTCTGGCTTGCACGCTTGGCGTGGCGAACGAAGCGGCCATGGCGCGGCGGAAAGCGCAGAGCGCACTCGACGCGGCCATTTACGGTGCGGCGGGAAGTTCGCTCGTGGAAAGCGTGGCCGATGCGTGCGAGGCGGCCGTGGTTGCCGATGCCGCGAAGCGAGGCATGCGCACGAACTGGCGCTATAGCCCCGGCTACGGCGATTTGCCGCTCGCGCTTCAGCCGGAAATCGTGCGCGTGCTCGCAGCTGACAAGTGCTTTGGCATGGTGGCGACGGAATCGAATTTGCTCATTCCCGCAAAGAGCGTCACGGCGTTCGTGGGCCTGTTCGACGCCGACGCGAACCTCGATGAAATATCGGGCGTGAAGGCAAGCTGCGATGGTTGCGCCTGTAGGCAGAACTGCACGCTGCGCGCCGCCGGCACGCCTTGCTGGAAGCGGTAGCGTACAGGCCCGGCGTTCTTCTCCCAAGAGGGAACATATACTTCGATGTGCCCATTCCTCCGCCATGTTAATGGTGGGGGAATTCTTTTATTTCCTTCTTGCGATTGTGGGTGTTTTGGGGCCATATTGTACGCCCTGCCTATTCTTCCGACGGAAACCCCTTCGATTCTTGCTCGAGCTTTCTTTTATCGCCGTCTACCTTGCGACGTAACTTCTTGACGTCCTCTTCCGCGGAAAGGTCTTCCGGTTTAATGCCTCGTTTCCCGAGCAAGTCGCGAACACCTTCGTTATTTTGAACATGTTCAACGGTAATGGATTTTTCACCATAGAGGTCGCGTTCTTCGATGTTGTGGTTGGTGAGCTCTGTCGCAAGCTGCTTTGCGGCGATTGTTACTGCTGGTAGGCGGTCGGCGAGGGGAGCGCTGTCTCTGATACCAATCCGCTTCTTCATGGATGCTGTCGAATGCCCGCCGAAAAGGGCACGGTCGCCCTTCGAACGAACGCGTCCGATGCCTGCACTGTCGACACCGCGTTCGTACACGTTAGCCGAGAACACCCTTTCGGCTTCGATGAGCCCGTCTCGTGCTGCTATTCTGGAAATCGCAAGCATGCGCTCTTCGATGAGCTCTTGCTTGCGGGTCTTCAATGCGAAATAGCTCTGCGCGAACGCAATTTCTTCTTTACGTGGATCGCCGTTCATCGCGATGAGATAGCACGCGTACCGAGTGAGCTTGTAGTCTCTTATTTTTCGTTTGCTTCCGCTACCGAGTTCGACCATTTTGCCGACCTCGGCAAAATGGTGTTCACCTGGTCTTTTTGAGGTTTTCTCGGAAATCATTGCTCTCTTGATGGCATCCTCGAAGCGCCGCCATTGCTCATAGCCAAAGAGCTCCATGATTTCTCGCGCGTACCAGAATTCAACTTCGGCGGTTTTGTCGTAGTGCGCTAAATCATCAAGCGTAAGCCTGCGATTTTCAATCTCCTTGCTGTCCATATGTGCCCCTTGCTCCTGCTTTTCCCGTTACTGCGCAGCATAGCAAACAAATGTTCTAAATAATAGCGAACAAACGGTAACGGTTCGTGACTCTCGCGTCTCTGCGCCTTTTCCGTTCTTTGTCATACGACAATCGAGTGTGATTCGGTGTATGATTTCCCAAAGGCGGTTTGGCAATGGGGGCATTCGGTGCTGAGCGACTTGGTCGTGGCATATTTGTTTTTGGGCGGCGCGGGTGCGGGCGCGTGCTTTGTCGCGTCGGTTTTGGCGCTGCGTTCGCCTCGCGGTGTCGTGGCGAACGCCGAATTCGCCCCGTATTACGGCCGATTCTACGTCGCGGCCTATTCGTGCGCGGCGGCGTGCCTCCTTGTGGGTGCGGCGTGCTTGTCGTTTGACCTGGGACGTTTCGATGCGTTGGTCGCGCTGCTCTTCTCTCCAAGAGTCAGCTATATTGCCGTTGGCTCGTTTGCCGTTCTTGCGTGCTTTGTGCTTTCGCTCGCGCTTGCGCTCGCGTGGCTGCGCATCGGCTGGCGAGGTTCAAGCGGCCGACGCTTGCGCGTGGTTTTCGCGACGCAGGCCGTCGCGCTGCTCGTTTCTTTCTGCGTCATGGCCTACACGGGGCTTTTGCTGCAGAGCATTGGCTCGGTACCGCTGTGGAATTCCCCGTTCGTGCCGGTACTGTTCGTGGCGTCGTCGGCGTCGTGCGGCTGCGCACTCGCGGTGCTTTCGGCTCATGCCGCCAATATGGCGAAAGCCTTCGACAGGGCGCTTTCGGTCATTGCAAAATGCGACGCGGCCCTTATTGCGGTAGAGGTCGCTTGTCTTGTGGCGCTCACGGTTTCGGCGTTGCATGTTGACGCTGCAAGCCAGACCCAGGCGACGCTTCTCACGTCTGCTGAGAACCTCGTGCTCGGCGATTTCGCGCCCGCGTTTTGGCTCGGTCTTATTGCGGTAGGCCTTGCGGCTCCATTGCTGTTCGACAGCCTTTGGGTGAAATCGGGCCATTCCTCGCGATTTGCGCTCGCGGCATGCGCGTGCGTACTTGTCGGCGGCATTGTCTTGCGAGTGTGCCTGGTGGGTGCGGGTGCGCATCCGGAAATATCGACCCTTTAGGCGGAAGGAACCCCATGCTTTCGTTTCAAATAGACCAAATGAGCGACGTGCCCGTGTGGGCTCAACTTTCGCGCCGCATCGCGCACCTTATCGAGACGGGCGAGCTTGCCCCGGGTGACCAGCTGCCAACGGTGCGTGGCTTGGCGTCTGAAATCTCAGTGAACTACAACACGGTGAACAAGGCGTATTTGAGCCTTGCATCCGATGGATACATCGAGTCGGTGCGTGGGCGCGGCGCGTTCGTGCGCAACATCGAAGACGAGGTGTGGTCGGAACATGCCAGCGAGGTCGATGGTGTGATTGACGATTGTATCCAGGCGTGTTTGGACATGGGACTTTCACCCGATGACGTGGTGGCCCTTGTGTCACGCAAAGTGAGCAAGCTGAAGCGAGCGGGCGCCACGGCTTCTGTCGATAAAGCGGCGAGCAGGGTGATCAAGCTCGACATGGGCGCGGGCGACGTGCCTTCGGCTAAAACGGGAGCGTGATACGCGTGGCGTTCGGAAAGAAGAGCAAGCAGCAAACCAATTTTTCGGGCGCGGTGCCCGCGACGACAGCGCCGGCGGGCCCGGCCGCGTCGGCCAAGGGCGTGGTGCCCGCGCCGCATACTGAAATGGTGGGCGAGCGTGCGAACAATGCGGGCGTGTGGTTGTTCTCGGCAACGGTGTTCGTAATTGCGTTCGCGCTGGTCGCAGGGATATGGTACGCGGTTGCGGGCCGCATTGGCGCCATTGGTATCGTGGCGGCGGCGGTTGTGGCGCTTTTGGCAATTATGGGTATTCACATTGCGCAGCAGTGGGAAAAGGTGGTCGTGCTGCGGCTGGGCAAATTCAATCGCGTCAGCGGTCCCGGCCTGTTCTGGACGTTCCCCATCATCGAGCAGAATGTGATGCGCGTCGACGGGCGCATGCGCGTGACTACATTCGGCGCCGAGGAAACGCTGACAAGCGACTTGGTGCCGCTTAATGTGAACGCCGTGCTGTTCTGGATGGTGTGGGATGCGAAGGCGGCATGCACCGAGGTGAGCGATTTCACGCGCGCGGTGGAGCTTGCCGCCCAAACGGCGCTGCGCGATGCGATTGGCCGTGCGAATGTGGCCGAGGTCGCCATTCGCCGCCAACAGCTCGACCGCGAGCTGAAAAAGGCGCTCGAAGAAAAGTGCGCCGACTGGGGCATCACGGTATTGTCGGTCGAGGTGCGTGACATTCTGCTGCCGCGCGAGTTGCACGATGCCATGTCGCTTGAGGCTCAGGCCGAGCAGCGCCGCAAGGCCCGCATCATCCTCATGGAAGGCGAGCAAGACGTGGCCGATATGCTCGACGGCATTGGGCGCGTGTACGAAAACAACGATGAAGCCCTGCGTCTGCGTGCGATGCATCTGCTGTATGAAAGCGTGCGCGAGACGGGCGGTACGGTGGTTATGCCGAGCAGCTTCAGCGAAGGATTCGGCGATGTGCTCGGCGACTCGATGAAGGATGCGCTGAAGAAGAACGCGGGCGCGTAGTCCGCTTGGGTGCTCGGGCGTCCTTCCCATGCTTCGGTTACCCCTCCCGCGTTGAATTATCCTCAAAATAGAATTGTCCTATGACAAATTGTCTTATGATAATTATTGATTGTCATAAGACAATTTCGTATATTGGTGGCATGGAATTTGGCCAATTTCAGCGAAGAAGTATTGGGGAATGCTGAGCGAATTGGTCCTGGGGGCGGCCGACGGGCCGTAAGGGGGCATTTGCGGAAAGGCATTCCGATGTTTCGAAGGGGGAGAGATGTCGGAATCGACGACGCCGCGCGCCATGATGACGCGCAGGAACTTTCTCAAAACAACCGCCGCGGTTGGCGCGGTCGGTCTCGCTGGCGCTGGCGGTATGGCGACAACGAACGGCTGGTTCGCGCCCGCCGAGGCGCATGCCGATGGCGGTGAACGGGTTGCTCATCTTTGCCATCAGTTCCATTGCTTGACTGGCTGCAATCTTAAATGCACTATTCGCGATGAACGCGTGAGCCTCATCGAGCCGAGCGACTTGGCCGAGGAAAGCCACCGCACAATCTGCCTGCGTGGCATTAATGAGGTCGCCCATATTTATTCCGAGGATCGCCTGCAGACTCCTATGAAGCGCGTGGGCGAGCGCGGCGAAGGTAAGTTCGTCCAAATAAGTTGGGATGAAGCAATCGATACCATCTATCAGGAGCTTAAGAAATCCCAGGAAACATACGGCGAGAATTCGGTATTCGTGCGCAAATCGACCGAGGCTGGTATCGGTTTTGAATGGATTACTTCGCTGATTCATGCGGAGACGGGTGGCAATTGGGGCCTCGACCGTGGCCAGGCGAATGGCACCACGCCGGCATTCGGAGCGTTCACTTTCCTTCCTGCGCGTTCTATCAAGGAATTCTCTGACGCGTCAACTATCATCCAGCTTGGCCATAATCCTCTCGAAAGCGCCATTGTGTGGTCGCGTTCGCTTATGGATGCCAAAGAGGCTGGCGTGTATATCGTGACGGTCGATCCCCGTTTCAGCGGAACGGCGTCAAAATCTGACGAATGGCTGCCGATTCTGCCGGGTTCTGATGCGGCGCTTATCCAGGGCATGATTAACTCAATCATTGAGAACAAATGGTACGATGAAAAATTCATGAAAGCGAATACTTCGGTATGCTTCTTGGTGAATCGCGAAACAGGCAAGAACTATCGCAGCGCGGACGAAATGTGTCCTAATCCGACGGTCGTCGATAAGGAAGAAGTTGGAAAGCCGTATGTATGGGATACGCTAACCGATTCCCCGAAGCTCTACGATGATCCGTCTGCGGTTCCCGCGCTTGAAGGCGAATGGGTAGTTGCCGGCGAGAAATACGTTACCGAGTTCTCCCTGATCAAAGAGTGGATTGCCAATTGCACTACCGCTTGGGCTTCTAGCGTGTCGGGTATTGACGAAGATACTATTGTCGCGCTTGCCGACCGCTATGCAAATAACGGCCCGGCGATTATCGATTTCGGCCTTGGCGGTCCCGATAAATACACTAATGCCGACGTTTTGGGCCATTCCGTATCAATCCTGACGGCTCTTACGGGTAATTTTGGAAAGAAAGGCGCGGGTTCGGGCCACTATGGGGCGGGCGGAACGAACGACCCCTCGCCGACATTCAATGCGTGGGAGCTTCCCAAAGAGTATGTGCCCTCGGAATCGCAAATCGCGCTCTACGATATGCCTTACAAAAAGAATAATGTGCATGCTGCGCTCACGTTTGGCGACGTGTTTACGCTTGAGGCGGGTAGCGCAAATGACATGCTCGAATGGGTTAAAACGCTCGACTTCTTTGCGATTTGCGATATCTATCACTCGTCTGCGGTCGATTACGCCGACATCGTGCTTCCCGCGTGCACGAAGTTCGAATGCGAGGAAAACGTCAAACAATTGCGCGCTAGCTATGGCCATGTGATGCTTGCGAATGGCATGATTGACCCGCTGTTTGAGTCGAAGAGCGATCTTCAAATTGAGCGCTTGCTGGCAGCGAAGTGGGGTCTAGAGGACCTTCTGCCGAAATCGTATGAGGAGTTGGCGCGTTTCTCGCTCGAGGGCGCTAAAGAACTCGATCCGGCGATGGAGGGCATTACCTATGATGCTTTGCTGAAGCAAGGCGGCTGCATCGCCATGCCCGAAACGGGGCCGGATTATCGTCCCGATGGATTTGCCGACCAGGTGTATCTAACGCCGTCGACGAAGATAGAGTGTTATTTCGAGACGCTTTTGGATCAAGGGCATCAGCTTCCGGTGTATGAGACGCCCGACGAGGCCTACGAAGAGAACCCTCTTAAAGAGAAATATCCGCTGTACTTTATGCAGGGTAAGAGCCGCTATCGTATCCATGCGTATTACAGCGCGTCTCCGTGGTTCCAGGAAGACTTTGGGCCGTGTGTGAATATGTGTCCGAGCGATGCCGAGGTGCGTGGCCTGAAGACCGGAGACGACGTGCGCGTGTTCAACGAACGCGGCGAATTTGTTGCAACGGTGCTCGTGAACCAGAGCCTGCGCCCGGGTGTGCTCTTTATGGCCGAAACCACGTATACGAAATACTACAAGCAGGGCTTTTTGCAGAATGTGACAAATTCGGCGCGCAACGAGCGTTGCTATGTGATGATGCATGGCCCCCAGATTCCGTATAACGACACGTTGGTCCAGGTCGAGAAAGCGTAGGTGACAAACGATGACGAAATTGGCTATAGCAATCAATCAAACGCGCTGCATCGGGTGTCAGACATGCGCGTTCGCCTGCAAAATGCAGAACGGCGTGCCCGACGGCATGCGTTGGAATCGCGTGCTCACCGAGGGCTGCGATGTGGAAGACGGTGCTTTGGGGACGTACCCCAATCTTGAGCGTGTGTATACGCCGCTTGCGTGCCAGCATTGCGAGAACCCGGCGTGTTTGCGCGTGTGCCCGACGGGTGCTACCTACAAAGACGATAAGGGCCGCGTGGAAATCGACTACGACAAGTGCATCGGCTGCCGTATGTGCATGGCCGCCTGCCCGTACAACGCTCGTGTGTTCAACTGGAGCGAACCGAAGCGTACGCCCGATTTTGTATACGGAGACGCGTCTGTTCCAACAAGACAGAAGGGCGTAATGGAGAAGTGCACGCTGTGCAAAGAGCGCACCGACCGCGGCGAAGAACCTATGTGCGTGGCATGTTGCCCCGCAAAGGCTCGAATCTATGGTGATCTTGACGATCCGGCTAGCGAAATCTCGCAGGTTATCGCGAAGCGCCATGCCTATGTGCTGCTCGAAGAGCAGGGTACGCGTCCGCAAGTCCACTACTTCAATTAGGAGGTGCGCAATGTCTAGCAAATTGAAGATGACGTACGGCATCCTGGGCGCCTTCGTGGTGGCGGGCGGTGCCGCGTGGATCTACCAGCTTATCAACGGCCTCGGCGTGACCGGTATGAACAACGGCGTGTCGTGGGGCCTGTATATTACCTGCTTCATGTTCTTCGTGGGCCTGTCGGCGGGTGGTCTTATTGTGGCCAGCTCGGCGAGCGTGTTCCATATCGCCGAGTATAAAAAAGTGGCGCTGCCTGCGGTTATCTGTTCTACCGTGTGCATTTGCCTCGCCGGCATGTTCGTGCTTATCGATCTGGGCGGCATTCAACGTGTGTGGCGCATTATTACCGGGCCCAACCCCGCGTCGGTCCTGCTGTGGGATATGGTCGTCATCACGTGCTATCTCATCATCAACATCGTGTACTTGGTGTTTATGTGCTCGAAGAAGCCTGGCGCCGAGCATAAGGTGTCTATCGTGTCGCGCTTCGCGCTGCCCATCGCCATTCTGGTGCACAGCGTGACTGCGTGGATCTTCGGCCTGCAGCTCGCCAAGGAATGGTATTCAGCCATCATGGCGCCGATTTTCGTGGCGTCCGCCATGGATTCGGGCCTGGCGCTTTTGCTGCTGTCGCTCATGGGACTGAACAAATCGGGCCTGTTCAAGGTCGAGAAAAAGCTCATTTCCAGCCTGGCCGGCCTGCTTGCCACCTGCATCGCCATCGACGCGTTCTTCATCGGCTGCGAATGCCTCACCATGGCATACCCCGGTGCGAAGGGTGCCGAGGCGCTGGGCATCATGGCCATGGGCATTACCGCGCCGTTTTTCTGGATCGAGATTATCGGTGGCCTAGTGATTCCGTTCTGCCTGATGGTTTTTGAGAAAAACCGCGCAAACATGAAGCTCGTCGGCGTGTCGTGCGTGCTGGTTATCGTGGGTGTGTTCTGTAAACGCGTGTGGTTGCTGTTCACCTCGTTCTTTACGTTCAACATCTCGGGCGCGCCCGGCGTGATTTCCGGCTCGACGGCCGCGCGCGGTGCCTCGGGCATGGATGTGTGGGCGACGCTTGGCACCTACAGCCCCACCTGGGTCGAAATTGTGGTGGTGCTCGGCGTGGTGGCCCTGGGCGTGCTCGCGTTCATCACGCTGTCGCGCAAGCTGCTGGCAGGCCGCCAGCAGGCGTAAGTATTGTGTAGGGGCGCGGCTGCGCGCTGCGCCCCAAGGTTCGAGAAAGGGTTTGTCATGAGCTACGAACAGCTTGCCGAGGCGTTTGCGTTTTGCGGGAACTCGCTGCTTGCGCCCATGACGCAAACGTCGAGCATCGGGCTCGACCCATCGTTTTGGAGGAATTTCCCCGCCTTCGACGACGGGCGGGTTGCGGCGGCGACGGAAGGCCTTGCACAATGGGCCGAAGGGTTTGCCAAGAGCGCCGAGCGCAATGGGGTCGACCCGGCTTTAATATGCGCCGTCGAATACACGCAGCTGTTCGTGGGGCCGCCCTCGCCGGCGGCGGCGCCGTGGGAAACCATGCATCGCGCGCACGGCCAGGCCGCACAAGAAGTGACCGTCGGTTTTGGCGAGCCCACCTTCGAAATGCGTGGCCTGTTGCGCGAGCTCGGCCTTGAGCTGAACAACGAGAATCGCCAGTACGAAGACCATATGGGCATCGAGCTTTTATATCTTTCGGAACTGTGCCACAGGCGCGCAGCTGGCGGCGAATGCGACGGCGAGCCTTGGAGCGACGAGCGCATTGTGGAGTTCGTCCACGACCATCCTCTCGCGTGGATTGACGCTTTCGCATCGAAGGTGCGTGAGGCCGCGCCGGATGGGTATTTCGAACGCCTGCTTGCGCTAGCCAGGGCTCTGCTCGAAGCGGTTCCTTCTGAAAGTGCTTCCCGTCTATAACAACTTTGTTACGTTCCCTTCCAAAAGCGGTCGTTCGTCGGCCGCTTTTTCGCTTTAATACGGTAAAGTAGTGCCAGGTGGATCGTGGGGCGCGACTCGGTTCGGCGCCCTGTTTTCGTTCGAAAGGGGAACATCGTGCGCACTATTGGCAAGCGCGAAGTCGAGGATATGGCGGTTGGTGCCGCGGTTCTCGCATCGGGTGGCGGCGGCGACCCGTATATCGGCAAGCTCATGGCCCTTCAGGCGATTGACGAATATGGCCCGTTCCAAATGATGTCGCTCGACGAATTGCCCGATGATGCGTTCGTCTGCGCGTCGCACATGTTGGGCGCGCCCACGGTGCTCGTGGAGAAGGTGCCCAACGGCATGGAAGGCGTAGGCGCTGTTGACGCGCTGGAGAAGCGCCTGGGCCGTAAATTCGACGCCATTATGCCGCTCGAAGCGGGCGGTCTGAACTCCCTTCTGCCGTTCCAGGTGGCTGCGGCCAAGGGCGTGCCCATCGTCGACTGCGACGGCATGGGCCGCGCGTTTCCCGAGCTGCGCCATGTGACGTGGACGCTGTTCGACATTCCCGCGTGCCCGGCTGTGGTGTGCGACGAAAAGGGCGACGTGGTTACCGTCGAGGCCGTTGATAATGCGTGGGCCGAGCGCCTTTCGCGCAACGCGGCCATTACTACGGGCGGCAGCGTGTTCATGGCCGACTACGCCATGACGGGCGCCCAGGCCAAGAAGGCCTCTATTCCTGGCACGTCGACCTACTGCGAGCAAATCGGCCGCGCCATTCGCGAGGCCCACGAGCAAAACGTCGATCCGCTGCCGGTGATTCTCGATTTGCTCGGTGCATTCGAGCTGTTCCGCGGCAAGCTTGACGACGTCGCGCGTCGAACCGAGGGTGGCTTCGTGCGCGGCTATGCGCATTTCGCGGGCATCGACGATTATGCGGGCCGCGAATGCGAGCTGCGCTTCCAAAACGAGCATCTGCTCGCCAAGTCGGGCGACGAGGTGCTGTGCTCAGCCCCCGACCTCATCGCCGTGCTCGACATTGAAACGGCGTTGCCCATTACCACTGAGGGTATGAAATACGGCGCGCGCGGCGTGGTCATTGGCATTCCCGTGCATGAGCATTGGCGCAGCGAGCGCGGCCTCGAAATCGCCGGTCCCCGTTACTTCGGCTACGACATCGACTTCGTTCCCGTTGAGGAGCGCGTTGCCGAAAGCGCGAACGAGCAGTAGGTTTTTCTGGATGAGCCAGCGGGGTTCTGGCGCGTTGAAGGTGTCGGAGTTTGACGTTTCTCGAAGCGGCTTGGCGGTCGTTTTCGGAAATGGAAAGCTTGTAGGTTCCAACGCGCTACGCAAGCTCGCATCGGCATAGATATATGAAGGGATAGACACGATGTCCAACAAAGACTGGCGCATTGGCATCGACGTTGGTGGCACCAACACTGACGCCGTTGTTCTTGACGAGAACCTGAATCTTATCTCGGCTGTGAAAAGCCCCACGACCGAAGACGTTATGAGCGGCATCGAAAACGCTATGGAGGCCGTGCTTTCCGGCGAAGGCGTCGATCGTTCCCGCATCGGCTACGCGATGCTCGGCACGACGCACTGCACGAATGCCATCGTTGAGCGCAAACGTCTCGATCGCGTTGCCGTGATTCGCATCGGCGCGCCTGCGACGCGCGCCATCAAGCCCATGATCGACTGGCCGGCAGAGCTGCGTGCGGCCATCAACGACCAGTGGTTCCTCGTGGGCGGCGGGCACGAGTTCGATGGCCGCGAAATCGCCCCTCTCGACGAGGACGAGCTGCGCCGCATTGCGAACCAGGTGAAGGGCGAATGCGACAGCGTCGCCATCACGAGCGTGTTTTCGCCGGTCGACGCAAGCCACGAGACGCGCGCCGCGGCCATCATGCGCGAGGCGCTCGGCGACGATTTCCCTATTTCCATTTCGAGCGAAATCGGCAGCGTGAGCCTGCTTGAGCGCGAAAACGCCACCATTCTGAACGCGGCGCTCGTCGACGTTGCGAAAACCACGTCGGAAAGCTTCATCGCGGCGCTTGCGGGCGAAGGCATCACCGATGCCGAGGTGTACCTGTGCCAAAACGACGGCACGCTCATGAGCGCCGAATACGCCATGCGCTACCCGATTCTCACCATTGCGTGCGGCCCCACGAACTCCATTCGCGGCGCGTCGTTTTTGACGGGCTTGAAGGACGCAGTGGTCGTCGACGTGGGCGGTACCACTACCGACCTGGGCGTTTTGACGCACGGCTTCCCGCGCGAGAGCATGCTTGCCGTGGAAATCGGCGGTGTGCGCACGAACTTCCGCATGCCCGACATTATTTCGATCGGCCTTGGCGGCGGCTCGATTGTGCGCCAGCATGAAGATGGCACCGTGACCGTCGGCCCCGATTCGGTGGGTTATCGCGTGACGAAAGAGGCGCTGTGCTTCGGCGGCCAAACGCTTACCGCGACCGACATCGTTGTGGCAGCAGGTGCTGCTGAAGGCGTGGGCGACCCTGCGCTCGTGGCCGATTTGGACCCGGAGCTCGTGAAGAAGGCCCAGGCCGTCATGACCGAGATGGTCGAAAACTGCGTCGACCGCATGAAGACGAGCGCGGGCGATATCGATGTCATCCTCGTTGGCGGCGGCTCCATTCTGGTTCCTCGCGAACTCGAAGGCGTGGCCCGCGTGCTTAAGCCGAACAACTTCGGCGAAGCAAACGCCGTGGGCAGCGCAATTTCCCAGGTGTCGGGCCAGATCGAGCGCGTATTCTCGCTCGACAAGCTTGGCCGTGCCGAAACGCTCGAGGTCGCGAAGGGCTTGGCTACCGAAGAGGCCATTAAGGCCGGTGCCGACCCCGATTCGATTCAGATTGTCGAAGTGGAAGACGTGCCGTTGGCCTACCTGCCCGGCAATGCGACTCGCGTGCGCGTGAAAGCCGTCGGCGACCTGAAGATCTAATTGCTTTCGTCGTTCGCTGTCGTTTTCGCCGTGGTCGTCCGTTTCGCCTACGACCACGGCGGACTACCGCTTCGCCTTCGGCTTCGCTATGCGTCCGCCTGGCGGTGTTTAACATTGAAATGAAATTCAAGCTTGAACACCGACGGTCTAAGACGAAATAGACGACCATGGCGGAAGCTTCCTCAATGTTGCACTCGCCGCAACCCATGCTCGCTGACTTTTGGTGCGAACGGGTCTTCCAGAAATGATGGGGCGTCTCGCTTCGCCGCGACGGGCTTATCTTAAACCGTCGGCGTTCAGACGTGCCTTTTCTTTGTAATTGAAACGCCGCCGGGTGATTGCATGGCGAGCGAAGCGAGCGGTAGCGAACCGTGATCGCAGGTATGCCTGTCACGGCGAAGCAAGGCGGACGAGTTGAGTTGGGCTTGGCCCAACTCATATTCTTTATCGAAACGCTTTAGCACTACAGTGCACTAGAGTGAAAGGAACGCCCCGTGAGATATTTGGGCGAACAAGAAGTTGAAGACATCGCGATGGGTGCAGCCGTTATGGCATCGGGCGGCGGTGGCAACCCCTATGTGGGCATTCTCATCGCGAAGCAGTGCGTGGCTGACAATGGCCCCATTCCGCTGCTCACGCTCGATGAATTGTCCGATGACGCTCGCGTCGCGGTGTCGATGGGCCTTGGCGCGCCTACGGTGCTCGTCGAAAAAGTGCCCGCCGGCCCCGAGCCTGTCTATGCGCTCGAGGCGCTTGAGCGCGAAGTGGGGCATACCTTCGATGCTCTCATTCCGTCCGAAGCGGGTGGTTGGAACTCGCTGCATCCTATGCTTCCTGCGGCGCAGCGCCACATTCCGCTGCTCGATGCCGATGGTATGGGCCGTGCGTTCCCTGAATTGCAAATGGTGACGTGGTCGATGTACGGCCAGTCGGCGAGCCCCATTGGCGTTGCTGACGAGCGCGGCAATACGCTGCTTGTGCATGCGGCTACGAATAAGTGCGGCGAAGATTTGTGCCGTGGTGCCACGGTGGAAATGGGCGGCAATATTTCTCTCGCGTGCTACGGCATGACGGGCGCCGAGGCCAAGGCGCACAGCGTGGCCGGCACCTATACGTTGTGCGAAAACGTTGGCCGCATTCTGCGCCGCGCACGCGACGAACGTTCCAGTGACATTTCCGAGCTTTGCGAGGCGCTTGGGGCGGTGGAGCTGTTCCGTGGCAAGGTCGAAGACGTGGAGCGCCGCACCATCGGCGGTTTTGCGCGCGGTTTGGTGCATCTGGAGGGCATGGATACCTACAAGGGTGATGTGCTCGATGTACGTTTCCAGAACGAATTCCTCATCGCGGAGCGCAATGGGGAAGTGGTGTGCACGGCGCCCGACCTTATCGCCATGTTCGATAGTGAAACGCTCACGCCCATCACGGGCGAAGCCTTGAAGTACGGCTGCCGCGCGATCGTGCTGGGCATTCCCTGCGCGCCGCAGTGGCGCACGCCCGAGGGCTTGGCCACGGTTGGTCCCGCCGTCTTCGGCTACGATGGCGTGGAGTTCGTGCCCGTCGAAGAGCGCTGCCAATAAAGCACGGCATGCGATGTGGCATGCGATGTGGCATTGCGCGGCCCGTGGTGGGTTTTCGCCGCAAATGCGTTAAGGGAAGAAGGTCTGAAAAGAGAGAAACACTTTCGGCAATGCTTCTCCGAAAGCGTTTCGCTGTTATACGAGACGAGCCCAATCGGGCTAATGGCCTGGCGGGGCTCGTTTTTTGTTTATGGCAAGGGTATTTGTTGTACATGTGAGCCGTGATTGCTCTCTTATTCGATATCGATTGCATTTGCGAGATGAGCTCTTGTCTATGGGGCGATTCTTAGCCCGAGGCGTGACCTCTGTCCATGGCAGGAAATGCGAGAAGGGGGCCTCATTGCATAGGAATCGTATTTCTATGCCAGGAATGGCGACTATGGGGCCTGTTTTTCGCGGGGCGGAACTTCGGTATGAAATTGATGTTGCCTCCCATCAGGCAAAACGTATTCCTCGTCGCGGACCACTCGGCTTTTCTTGAGTTATTGACCCTGCAGAAGGGCCTCATTGTGCCATTTTCTGTCACGACGCCACCGTTCGGACGCAATGGGCGATTCGGAGGAGCACGGCGTCGTTGCGCAACACCCCCGTCGTTTCCCTACGGGCGTATGCTATTCCCTTATTGCCGCATGTCGAATCTTCGTTGCGCCTCCTGTCGCCGCATGCTGAATCTCCGTTGCGCCTCCTGCGGCGTTAACGCCTTCGAAACACACATTACACTTCGCTGTAACATGCGTGTCACGTTCGTGAAATGCTGCACCCATATCCTAGAAACACTACATTCGCTACCCAGCCCTTGCGGCGCGGCGCATCGCCACGTGCCCGTCGCGACGAGGCCGCCACGCCTCGAATTGCCCGGGTTGGGCCAATGGGGGAAACGAGGTGCAGCATGCACTATGCTGAAACGCCGCAGCAGGCGGCAGCCCGCGCACGCGCGCTTGGCAGCCGCGGCCTGCGTGAAGGCGACGTGCGCATTCCCGCCGGATGCGCCATTGCCGGCATCATGGACAAGTCTGGCGCGCGCCACGACGGATGCGACATTCTGAAGGCCATCGCGCTCATGCACGATCGCAGCAATGGCTTGGGCGGAGGCTTCGCCGCGTATGGCATCTATCCGGAATACGCCGATTTCTACGCGTTCCACGTGCTCTATGAAAGCCATGAAGCGCGCATGAATACGGAAGCGTATCTCAACGAGCATTTTCTCTCCGAAAAGCAGGAGCGCATTCCCACCGCCACGGTGAAGGCGATCAAGAACCCGCCCGACACCTGGCGCTACTTCCTTACCCCGCACCCGTCGCACCATGAGCTTGAACTGGGCGAATTCGACGAGCAGGAATACGTCATGCAGTGCGTGTTCTACATCAACGCCCACATCGATGGTGCGTTCGTCGCAAGCTCGGGCAAGAATATGGGCGCATTCAAGGGCGTGGGCTACCCCGAAGAAATCGGCGAGTACTATCGCATCGACGAATACAAGGCTTGGCTGTGGACTGCGCACGGGCGTTTTCCCACAAATACGCCTGGCTGGTGGGGCGGCGCGCATCCGTTCACGCTTTTGAACTGGTCAATCGTGCACAATGGCGAGATTTCCAGCTATGACACCAACCGCCGCTACGTCGAGCAATTCGGCTACGACTGCGCGCTGCAGACCGATACTGAAGTCATCACCTATCTGTTCGACCTGCTCGTTCGCCGCCACGGCTTCTCCCAGGAAATGGCCGCGCACATCATGGCGGCCCCTTCGTGGGATGCCATCGACCGCATGCCGCCCGAACAGGCCGAATTCGAAACGGCGCTGCGCTGCGTGTACTCCGACGCGCTCGTGAACGGCCCGTTCTCGGTCATTCTGGGATCCGAGGAAGGTCTGCTGGCGCTCAACGACCGCCTGAAGCTGCGCGCGTTGATGGTCGGCGAGAAAGATTCCATGGTGTATCTGGCCAGCGAACAGGCGTCCATCGAGCTCGTGTGCCCCGATGTCGAGAATGTGCGCTCCATCGAAGGCGGCGTGCCGTTCGTGGTGCAGCTCGACGAAGTCGCGCGCGCCAAGCAGAACGCCGCTGCGGAAAACGAGCCCGACATCCATCAGCAAACGCGCATCACCCGAAAGGAGGCCTAAGCCATGCTCGATTTCACGTATCCGCGCTATAAGGTCGAGCGCGACCCCAACCAGTGCATTCAATGCGGCGTGTGTGCGCGTCAGTGCGCTAACGAGGTGCATACGGTCGATACCGACTTGGGCCGCGTGATTGCCGATCACAAGAAGTGCGTGAACTGCCAGCGTTGCGTGGTCATGTGTCCCACGAACGCGCTCGCCATTACGAATTGGCCCCAGGTCGGCAACGGTTCGAACAACTGGAACCTTGCCGCCATGCAAGACATCGCCAAGCAGGCGCAAACCGGCGCTGTGCTGCTTTCTTCCATGGGCAACCCCCAGCATTATCCGATTTACTGGGACCACCTGCTGCTCAACGCGAGCCAAGTCACCAACCCTTCCATCGACCCGCTGCGTGAGCCCATGGAGACCCGCGTGTTTTTGGGCAGCCGCCCCGAGGCGCTGCGCATCAACGAGCGCGAGCGCAAGGTGGTCTCGTCGATGCCGCCCCGCATCAAGCTCGACGTGCCCATTATGTTCTCGGCCATGAGCTTTGGCTCCATTTCGCTGAACGCCCAAAAGTCGCTCGCCATGGCGGCCGAAGAGCTGGGCACCTATTTCAACTGCGGCGAAGGCGGCCTGCATAAAGACCTCGAGAAATATGGCGACCATGCCATCGTGCAGGTGGCGTCGGGCCGTTTCGGCGTGGATATGCACTACCTCGAAACTGCGGCGATGATCGAAATCAAGATCGGCCAGGGTGCAAAGCCTGGCATCGGCGGACACCTTCCTGGCGAGAAAATCAACGACGAAGTGTCCCGCACCCGCATGATTCCGAAGGGCACCGACGCCATTAGCCCCGCGCCGCACCATGACATCTATTCCATCGAAGACTTGCGCCAGCTCATTTTCAGCCTGAAGGAGGCGACGCGCTACACCAAGCCCATTTCGGTGAAAGTGGCTGCCGTTCACAACGTGGCCGCCATCGCGAGCGGCATGGCCCGCGCGGGCGCCGACGTGATCGTGGTTGACGGCTTCCGCGGCGGCACGGGCGCAGCGCCGGCCCGTACGCGCGATAACGTGGGCATCCCCATTGAGCTTGCGCTTGCGAGCGTTGACCAGCGCCTTCGCGACGAGGGCATTCGCAGCCGCGTGAGCCTGGTGGCCGCCGGCTCCATTCGCAACTCGGCCGACATCGTGCGCGCCGTTGCCCTGGGCGCCGACGCCGTATACTGCGCAAGCTCCGCGCTTATCGCTCTGGGCTGCCATCAGTGCCAGGCGTGCGCGGGCGGCAAGTGCAATTGGGGCATCGCCACGCAGCGCGCCGACCTCACGAAGCGCCTCAATCCCGAAATTGGCGCCGAGCGCGTGGTGAATTTGGTCCGCGCGTGGAACCACGAGGTTCAGGAGCTCATGGGCGGCATGGGCATCAACGCCATCGACAGCCTGCGCGGCAATCGACTCATGCTGCGCGGCGTGGGCCTGAACGAGAAAGAACTCGAGATTCTGGGCGTGAAATACGCAGGGGAGCAGTGATCGGCATGAAGAGGATTTACGCGATTCCCGAATGGTGCGTGAATTGCCGCCGTTGCGAGGTGGCTTGCAAGGCGCAGCATTCGCCGTGGCCAGGAAACATCGTGAAGGCGTTTACGCTTGCGGGCGATGAAATCTACAACCGCGTGCGCGTCGAGGGCGACAACATCGTGAGCTTCGCGGCGAATTGCCGCCATTGCGCCAAGCCAAAGTGCGTGGAAGGCTGCATTTCGGGCGCCATGCAACGCGACCCTGCAACCGGCGTGGTCACGAGCGACCCATCGCGTTGCGTGGGCTGCCGCACGTGCGTGAGCATGTGCCCCTTCGGCGCCATCACGGTTGTTCCGTCCCCTTTGGGCGTGAAGTCCATTGCGTTGAAGTGCGATTTGTGCGGCGACGGCGCGGGTGCGCCGGGTGAGCCGAGCTGCGTTGCGGCCTGCCCGAATCGCGCGCTCATTTACGTGGAAAGCGAGGCGATGTAGCATGGCGCACCATACGTGTGATTACTTGATTATTGGCAATTCTGCGGCGGGCGTGACTGCGGCGGAATTCCTCTCTGCGGCTGCGCCGGATAAGAGCATCATCATGGTTTCCCATGAGCCGTATCGCTGCTACGGCCGCCCGCTCATCTCGTATTTGCTTGAAGGCAAAACCGATCGCGAGCATCTCGATTACAAATCGGCCGATTTCTACGAGAAGCGCGGCATCGAAACGCTGTTCGGCGCTGAGTTTGAAGCCGTGGCGCTCGATGCGGCGGCCCATGAAGTGAAGCTTGCGGGCGGGGAAGAGATTTCCTACGGGAAATGCCTGCTCGCTACGGGCTCCGTTCCTTTCGTTCCTCCTATTGCCGGCATGGAAGGGCGCGCGAACGTGCATACGTTCATTACGCTCGACGATGCGCTGGCGGCTTGGGACGACGTTCGTGCAGCAACTGAGCGTGCGCATGCGGAAGGCCGTGAAAGCCGCGTCGTGGTGATCGGCGGCGGCCTAATTGGCATGAAGGCGGCCGAGGCGTTGAGCCACCATGCCGACCGTATCGACGTGTTCGATCGCAGCCCGCGCATTTTGCCCGCTGTGCTCGATGCGGACGGTGCCGCGATTGTTTCGCGTCTTGTGGAGCCGCATGGCATTTTCTGCCACCCCAGCATGTCGGTCGACGAGATGCTCGGTGAAGGCGAGCGCGTGACGCATGTGCGCCTGACCGATGGTTCCGACGAGGCGTGCGATATGGTTATCGTCGCGGTCGGCGTGCGCCCGGCGAGCAAGCTCGCCGTCGAGGCGGGCGCCGAGCAGGGTCGAGGCCTTATATGCGGGCCCGATTTGCAAACGAGCCTGCCCGATGTGTACGCTGCGGGCGATGTGACCCAGGTGACCGATACGCTCGACGGCAGCGAGCGCCCCTTGGCGCTGTGGCCCAACGCCGTTCGTCAGGGCCGCATTGCCGCCATGCACATGGCGGGCGTGCCCGGTGCCCTTCCCGATGAGGGCAGCTTCGCGGTGAACGCGGTCGATTTCTTCGACATCACGCTTCTGACCTCGGGAATCATCAATCCGCCAGCCGATGGCGACTTCGATGTTCGCGTAGAGGTCGAAGACGACGAATATGTGAAATTCGTCATGCGCGACGGCAAGCTTGTGGGCTACGTGCTGCTGAATCGACCCGATAACGCGGGCATGTACACGGCGATGATCGAGCGCGGCGTGCCCGTGGCATCGCTTGCCGATGATACGTTTGACCGCGTTCCTCTCAATATCGATTTCCCGCAAGGAGCCGCACGTATGCATCGCGGCTATCCGTCGACGCTCAACGAGCTTGGTTGGCCCAAGGCAGAAGGCGAGGAATAACATGGCAGAATTCGGAAACCTTCCCACGACCGAGCCCGTTGTCGAAAAGCTCGATGGCAAAACGGTGGTCACGCTCGGCACGGTGCATTTCACCGAGGGCAACGCCGCGGTGCGTGCAGCTCTCGAAGACGCCGATGTGGTGGAGCTGCGCGAAACATTCGCCCAGCGCTATCTTGGGTGCGGCATGCCCGCGGGCAAGCGCCTCGAGATCCATGGCGTGCCCGGCAACGACATGGCGTGCTACATGGATGGCGGCGAAATCGAGGTCTTCGGCAATGCCCAAGACCAGGTCGCCAACACCATGAACGATGGCGACATCGTGATTCATGGGCGCGTGGGCGATGCTGCGGGCTACGGCATGCGCGGCGGCCGCATTTTGGTGCGCGACGGCTGCGGTTGGCGCGTCGGCATTCACATGAAGCAGTATGGCGACAAGGCGCCGGCTATCGTGATCGGCGGAGACGCCGGCAGCTTCCTGGGCGAATACATGGCCGGCGGCGTGATTGTGCTCATGGGCACGGCGGGCCCGTATTTGGCAACGGGCATGCATGGCGGCGTGATTTACCTGAAGCATGTGCTCGACGAACGCGATATTCCCGCTGGCCTGGTGCAAGAGCCGGTCGATGAGCACGATTGCCGCGTGCTCGCGCGCTTGCTTGGCGAATACAACGAGAAATTCGCCGAAGAAATTGGCGGTCCGGTCGATGTCTCGGGCGAGGGATTCTTCCGCCTGCGCCCCGCAAACAGCCGCCCCTACGCCAGCATGTACGCGAACTGATGGTGCGCCGTTCTGACGAACGATGCACTTGCTTGACGCTGCGCGGGATTCCGACGGTGTATTTCGTAGCCAGCTGAGCTGGCTACGCCCGCTCGGGCGCGGAAGTTTGGGATTGAATATGCCGTTTGGGCATATTCAATGGCTCGCGTACCGAAGTACGCGTCGCCTCGGCCTCGCTCGAACTACACTCGCCAGAAGCCAGAATCCCGCTCGCTGACTTTGTTCGCCCAGCGGCGGCTCGTTTTGATCATTCTATCGGCCCGCGACAACGTGGCGACCGCGTGGCCGTTTTTGGCCGGGAGAGCCTTGCGCCTCCCGGCCCTTCTTGTATCTGGGCGGCCTCTTGGGAAACTCGCACGTTTCGTGAAGGTGTGCTGAAATTCGCGAATTACCCGCATTTCAGCGGGATACTCCTTGTTCACGTGCGGAAATCGCGCGCGAAGAACTACCCAAGGAGTCCAATTCTATGCCTCAGGCATCTGCGAAATCGAACACTGTCCAATCTGGCAAGTCCAACGAACCTATTTTCACGCCGCGCTTCATTGCCGGCTTTGCGGTGAACTTCATTCTGTATATGCAGTATTACGCGCTCATGGTCGCCATGGCGGGCTATTCCGCCATGCAATTCGCGGCCGGAGCAACCGAGGGCGGCTTCACGGCGAGCGTCTTCATTTTGGGCGCGTTGTGCTCGCGCTTGTTCTTCGGTGGCGCGATCGACAAGGTCGGTCGTGGTCGCGTGCTCGTCGCGTGCATGACGGGCGAGGTTGCGTGCACGCTTCTCTATTTGGCTTTTGAACACGTGCCGGCAATTGGCGTATTTATCGTGTTGCGCTTCTTGCACGGCGCGTTTTATGGCCTGTCGCAAACAACGGTCACGTCTATCGTGAGCAGCGCCGTTCCGCTTTCCCGCAAAGGCGAGGGCGTGGGTTATTACATGCTTTCGGTCACGCTCGGCGCGGCGCTTGGCCCTCTGATGGGCTCGGCGTTCTCGAATGCGGGCGACTTCGATATGCTCTTTATCGCGTGCTTGGGCATGATCGCTGTAGGGTATATCGCGGCGCTCGGGGTTGTTTTTCCTGGTCGCAAGCAACGTGCGGAAGCGGCCAAGGCTGCTGGGGCGACCAGTGCGGCCAATGGCGCGAATGGGGCGGAAGCGACCGGCGCTGCCGAAAAGGCCGGAGCGGCCGAGAGTGCCAGCGATGCCAGCAAGCCCGCGAAAAAGCACAGGCTCAGCCTGGCGAATTTCATCGAAGTGCGCGCGCTGCCCGTGTCGGTGGCCATCATGGTGGGCTACCTCGCGTATGGCGCCCTTATCACGTATATCAATCCGTATGCGGCCGAAGTGGGGCTTACGGGTGCCGCGAGCTTCTTCTTCGTGTCATATTCCATCGCCATGTTCGTGACGCGTCCATTCACGGGGCGATGGTTCGATTCGGCTGGCGATAAAGGCATCATGACCTTGGGTTTTGCCTGTTTGGGCGCGAGCATGCTCATCATGGGCTTCGCGCAAAACGGCGCCATGCTCCTTGTGTCGGCGGCGCTTGCTGGCGTGGGCGTTGGTTCGGTGCAGCCCAATGGCCTCGTGCTTGCCATGCGTCGTTGCCCTGACGATCGTCTCACCGCCGCGAATTCCACCTATTTCGTGCTGCTCGACGTGGCTATTGGGCTGTGTCCCTTCTTGGTTGGCTGGATTGCGCCCGCGTTCGGTTATCGCGTGCTCTTCCTGGTCATGGTGCCCGTGGTGGCGGCGAGCTACGTCGTGTACATGGCGTTTCGCCGCGCTGGCCTTATTGCGGGGAAGAAGAAGTAGCGCACATCGCCCATTGTTGTATGGCGCGAAAACGCTGGCAGCAACCTCGGTGTGAAACACGGTTAAGGCAAATTGCGTTCGCTGCGTTTCTTGCGGTGCGCCGTCCTTGCTAGCATTGTGTAATCGAGAGGCCTCAAGCGCTGTCTCATCTTCTGTATTGTTCTATTGCGATTGGATGCGTTCGATTCGGGCGTCCAATCGCGTTTTGCTTCCAAGGGCTATTCCGGCTGCGATTCCAGCGCGGCGTAGGCCGCATCGTCGACGGGCTCGAGCCATTCGTTGGAGCAGTCCTCGCCGGGATACTCGAATGCCAGGTGGCTGAACCAGCTATTCGCGGCGGCGCCATGCCAGTGCTTGACGTTGGCGGGGATCTCGACGATATCGCCGGGGTGCAGGCGCTGCGCGGGCTTGCCCTCTTCCTGGTACCAGCCCTCGCCGTCGACGCAGATCAATACCTGTCCGCCGCCTTTGCTCGCGTGGTGGATATGCCAGTTGTTGCGGCAGCCCGGCTCAAAGGTGACGTTATGGATGGGCAGGTAATCGCCCGCGGCGGTCAGCGCGTTGAGATAGCTCTGCCCGATAAAGTACGGCGCGAATGCGTCGTTGGGCTCGCCGAGGCCAAACATTCCGCCGTGGGCCTCAGGGCCGTCATTTGTGTCGGCATCGTCGTCATACACTTCTTTGGCCATGTTGAAGGCCGCCCAGGCGTTGGGCCAGCCGGCGTAGAAGGCGATGTGCGTGAGGATCTCTGCCATCTCCTCGCGCGTCACACCATTCGTGCGCGCGCTGGCCAGGTGATACTTGAGCGAGCTGTCGGTAATGCCCTTGCCGATGAGGGCGCTCACGGTGACGATGCTGCGCAGTTTGAGCGGCAGCTTGTCCTCGCGGTTCCAAACCTCGCCAAAGAGGATGTCGTCGTTCAGGTGCGCGAACTCTGGAGCGAACTCGCCCAGCGCGTCGTGGCCCGCGGTCTGTTTGATGTTCATGGTGGTTACTCCTTTGACGTACGTGAACAGCACCCGGTCGAGACGCTGCGCAGCTGGTAGATGAGATAGTCAAGGCATTCGAGCTTCTTTTGCTCCGAGTGGATGCTCTCGAGCAATTCGCGACGATATTGTTTGAGAAGGCACATGCGTGCGCAGCCGCTGGCGGCCGAGGCGTACTGCTCGATGAGCTCTTCGCTGCAGCCGGCGTCGCGGAGGTTGTCGACGATGTTGCCGTCCATGGTCCTACCTTGAGGTCTTGACTTTGGTGGTGCCGGCGAGCGGCTTCTCGCCCGGGCGACTCTTGGGCCCCACGAGTGCGTGCGGCTGATAGAGCTCCTCGAGGAAATCGACCTCGGCGGTGGAGAGCGTCAGATCGAGCGCGGCTACGGCGTCGTCGACGCGTTCGGGCTTGGAACAGCCCACGATGGGGGCCTCGATCCCCCGCGCCCAGTGCCATGCCAACGCAACTTGTGGCATGGGAACGCCGTGACCGGCGGCAACCTTGGCCACGCGCTCGACGATGGGCATGTCGATGGTGCGGTCGTGGTCGTATTTGTTGACCATGGTCTTGTCGGTGGTGCCGCGCGTGCTGGCGCTCTCCCATGTGGGGCGGCAGAGATGTCCCGACGCCATGGGGCTGTACGGCGTGATTGCCATGTCGAACTGGCGGCACACGGGAATCATCTCGCGTTCGTCCTCACGGTAGAGCAGGTTGTAGTGGCATTGCATGCTCGTAAAGGGCGTCCAGCCGTTGTCGCGCGCGACAATCTGCAGGTTATGCAGCTGGTAGGCGTACATGGCGCTGACGCCGAGCGCGCGCACCTTGCCCTCGCGCACCAGGTCGTTGAGCGCTTCCATGGTCTCTTCCATGGGTACGTCGTAATCGAAGCGATGGATGATGTAGAGGTCCAAGTAATCGGTGCCGAGGCGTTTGAGCGAACCCTCGATCTCGCGTTTGATCGCTGAGGAGGAAAGGCCCCCTTCGTTGAAGTGGACCTTGCTGGCCAGCACGACGTCCTCGCGTGCGATCCCCAGGTCGCGCAGCGCGGCGCCGATGTATTCCTCGCTCGTGCCGAAGCTGTAGCAGTTGGCGGTGTCGATGAAATTGACGCCGAGGTCGAACGCGCGCTTGATGACGGCGCGAGTGTCGTCGGGGCCGATGGTCCACTGATGGAAGTCGGGGCTGGCCTCGCCAAAGCTCATGCCGCCCAAACAGAGCTTGGAGACTTTGATGCCGGAATGTCCGAGGGCGGTGTATTGCATGATGCTCCTATTTCTGGTTCTCGACGTCGGGATGCCAAGTGACATAGTGCGCGAGCTTCTCGGGCGTGCGCTCATAGAAGCGTTTCCCGCGATCGAGGGTTGCTATGGCGGTCATGTCGCTATCCGTGAGCTCGAAGTCGAAGACATCGATGTTGTCGGCGATGTGCGTCGGGTTCTTGGAGCCGGGGATGACGATATTCCCCTCTTGGATATGCCAGCGCATAATGATTTGAGCAGGTGTTTTGCCATATTTGACAGCAAGATCGCGCACGACGGGCTCGTCCATGATGTCGCTGTTGCCGCGCCCGCCGAGCGGGTACCACGCCTGCAACGCAATGTCGTGCTGGGCGAGCAACTTCTTCAGCTCGGTCTGCGGGAAATACGGATGGCACTCGACCTGAATGAGGGATGGGACGATTTCGCAATTCGCGAGAAGCTTTTCGATTTCGTTCTCGTTGAAATTGGAGATTCCGATGGCGCGGAGCTTGCCTTCTTTGTACGCGGCCTCAAGCTTCTCGTAGCCCGCCAAATAGTCGCCTGCGGGTTGGTGCAGAATCATGAGGTCGATGTAAGGCGTGTCCAGGCGCTCGAGCGTTTCGCCGACGGCGGTGTCGCTGCTGTAAAAACAGGGCCAGAGTTTGGTTTCGAGAAACACCTTTTCACGCGGCAGGTCCGATTCGCGCATGCCACGACCCACTGCCCGCTCATTCACGTATGCATTGGCGGTGTCGATGAGCTCATATCCCATGCCGAGTGCTGAGGTGACCGACGATTGGGCATCGTCGGGTTTAAGCAGATACGTGCCAAGCCCTAGCTGGGGGATTTTGACGCCGTTGTTGAGCGTGATGTAGTCCATGTGTGCCCTTTCTCGATGGTGCTCTTCCGTAAAGATACTTCTGGCATTTGTTAATGTATATTGCCTATAGCGACTTGCTAGGTATACGGAATACGTATGGAAAACGAAACGGACCGAACGGGGTTTTCCGCTGTCCGCGAAGGAGCAAACATGGAGCTGCGAACGTTGCGCTATTTTCTGGCGGTGGCGCGCGAGGAAAACATGACCGAGGCGGCAAACGTGCTGCATGTGACGCAGCCGACGCTGTCGCGTCAAATTGCCGACCTTGAGCGCGAACTGGGCGTCGAGCTGTTTGAGCGCACCAATCGGTCGTGCATGCTCACAAGCGACGGCATGCGCCTGCGCCAGCGTGCCGAGGAGATCGTCTCTCTGGTGGAGCAGACCGAGTCGGAATTGGCGGATCGGGAGCTCGGCATTGCGGGGTCTATACGCATTGGGGCGGGAGAAACCCAAGAGGTGCGAACTGTGCTCGAGACATTCGCGGGCCTTCATAATGAGCATCTAGGTGTGACAATCGATTTGTATACGGGCAACGCCGATGCGGTTGAGGAGCGCCTCGAAAGAGGACTTATCGACTTCGCGCTGCTTCTTGAACCCGTTAATTTGGATAAATATGAATGGTTGCGCATGCCGGCGGCCGATCGTGTGGGCGTGGCCGTGGCGGCGTCGGGTCGCTGGGGATCGCTTTCTTCCGCCACGCCAGCCGATGTGGCGAGCATGCCGTTGCTTCTCAGCTCGCGCACATCGAACAAAGCGGTCAATTTGGCGGCGTGGTCAAATGGCGTTTTGCGCCCCGAATCGCTGAACGTGGTAGGGCACTTCGACCTTATAGGAAACGCGTCACATCTTGTGCGCACTGGCGAAGCGTGCGCTATGGGTATCGACCACCTGCTGCAGGTGGATGAAAGCGCCGACCTGCGTTTTGTCCCGTTCGATCCGCCGCTTCAGATTGCCTCGTTTCTTGTGTGGAAGAAGTATCGCCTACGCTCGCGCGCCTGCGAGGAATTCCTTCGGCGCATGATGGAAGTGGAAGGGGTTCTTCCGCATAGCGCGAAGTGAGATGGGCTTGCCAAGTGCTTGGTCGGGCGTGTTGGGGAGGGCGTGGGCTTGGCCAAGAGCGTACGCACGAGCCGAACAGTCCAGTGGACTGTTCGTGCGGGCTCAGTTATCGTCTCTTGGACAAGCCCACGCCCTCCCCAGCGTTCAAGGGGGCTCTTCGTCTGCATATCTCCACTTCCTTGTGGATTTCTCTTGCATTGCGCCTGCAAGGTCGTATAATGCCATGGTTTCTATATTTCACATGTCCGAGCGACCTAGCGCCGCGAGTGGCCACCGAAAAAGGCTGCGGTGTCGGGGATGACCTCGGGCAGACGCTTAACGAATGGAGAATGACATGGCGAAAATCAGCGTCAAGTCCCTGCTCGAAGCAGGCGCTCACTTCGGTCACCAGACCCGTCGTTGGAACCCCAAGATGAAGCCGTACATCTTCGGCAACCGTGGTGACATCTACATCCTCGACCTCAAGCAGACCCTCGTTGGTCTCGACCAGGCTTACACCTTCGTCGAGAACACCGCTGCCAAGGGTGGCACGGTTCTGTTCGTCGGCACCAAGAAGCAGGCCCAGGAAGCTGTCGCCACTCAGGCTGACCGCTGCGGCATGCCTTACATCAACGCTCGCTGGCTCGGCGGCATGCTCACCAACTTCGTGACCATTCGCTCCCGCGTTCAGCGCATGGAAGAGCTCGAGGCCATGGAAGCCGACGGCCGCATGGAAGTTCTGCCCAAGAAGGAGCAGATCCTGCTCAAGAAGGAACTCGCCAAGCTGCAGACCAACCTCAACGGCATCCGCAACATGAAGAAGCTCCCCGACGCTATCTTCGTCGTTGACACCAACCGTGAGCAGCTCGCTATCCACGAGGCCAAGCGTCTTGGCATTCCCGTGGTGGGCACCCTCGACACCAACTGCGACCCCGACGACGTCGAGTTCGGCATTCCTGCCAACGACGACGCCATCCGTTCGGTCAACCTGCTCTGCACCTTCGTTGCCGACGCTGTGATCGCCGCTACTGGCGCTCCCGTCATCGAAGAGCAGATGGCCGCCGAGGCCGAGGCTGCTGAAGCCGCTGCCGAAGTTGCTGCTGAGTAAGTAATTAATTTACGCATACGTTGAAAGCCCAGTGCTTTCTACCAATACGTAGAGGTCGGGCCCTGTTTCTGAAGAGCGAAGCGGGGCCCGTTTTTCCAAGAGAGAACTTGAGAAAGGAACCGCAAAGATGGCAAACATCACCGCTTCCATGGTCAAGGAACTGCGCGAAATGACCGGCGCAGGCATGATGGAGTGCAAGAAGGCCCTCGCCGAGGCCGACGGCGACATGGACGGCGCCGTTGACGTTCTGCGCACCCGTGGCCTTGCCGCTGTTGCCAAGAAGGCCGGCCGCGCCACCAACGAGGGCACCGTTATGGCCCTGGTTTCCGAGGACGGCAAGACGGGCGCTCTCGTCGAGCTCAACTGCGAGACCGACTTCGTGGGCATGAACGAGAAGTTCAAGGCTTACGCTGAGAAGATCGCTCGCGCCGCTGTCGCTAACAAGCCTGCCGATCTCGACGCCCTGAAGGCTTCCGAGATTGACGGCGAGACCGTCGAGGCCGTTGTCGCCGACTGCATCCATGTGATGGGCGAGAACACCCAGCTCGCTCGCTTCGCTACGCTCGAGGCTGACGCTGTGTGCTCTTACATCCACATGGGCGGCAAGATTGGCGTTCTGGTTTCCTTCGCCACCGAGGGCGTTGACGCCACCGCTCCCGAGTTCGCTCAGTGCGGCCGCGACGTTGCCATGCAGGTCGCCGCTGTCGACCCCATCGCGACCTCTCGCGAAGATGTTGCTCCTGCTGTTGTTGAGCATGAGATGGGCATCTACAAGGCTCAGGCTGCCGAATCTGGCAAGCCCGAGGCTATCCAGGAGAAGATGGCTACCGGCCGTCTGCAGAAGTTCTACAAGGAGCAGTGCCTTGTTGAGCAGGCGTTCGTGAAGAACCCTGATCAGAGCGTTGCTGAGTACGTTGACTCCGTTGCCAAGCAGCTCGGTGGCTTCATCAAGGTCACCGGCTTCAAGCGCTTCGCGCTTGGCGAGGCTGCCGAATAATCGACGCCTTTACGATGCCGGCCTTCGGGCCGGCATTTTTATTTGCGCGGATTACGGCCATGCGCGAAACCTGAAAGGCAAGACGCCCGCGAGATTACTGCACAGTGTCGACCAGAAAACCCTTGCTGCGTGCGCAGTGGGGGTTTTCTTGTTTCGGGCTTCGTCCCTTTAACGACGCTTCCGTTCGTGCGACAATAACAGCTTGCATATACGCCGCCGATACGTTGGGGGCGCAAACGATTGCGGAGGTAATCTTATGGCAAAAGAGAAAATCGTCGTCGAAGGCGGAACGCCGCTTGCGGGCGAGGTGCATATTTCGGGCGCGAAGAATTCGGCCCTCAAGCTTATCGCGGCGGCCCTTTTGGGCCAGGGCGAAAGCGCCATTCATAACGTGCCTCTTATTTCCGACATTGTGGTTATGTCGAAGGTTATCGAGACCCTTGGCGGCAGCGTTCGCCGCGATGGCCACACGCTGTATGTCGACACTGCTGGCGTTGATACATGGGAAACGCCGTATGAGCTCGTTTCGAAGATGCGTGCATCCATTTCGGTTCTCGGCCCCTTGGTGGCTCGTTTCGGCAAGGCTCGCGTTGCCATGCCGGGCGGTTGCAACCTGGGTGCTCGTAAAATCGACATGCATATGGTTGGCATGGAGGCGCTTGGCGTTCATTTCCATACCGACCACGGCTATATCGAGGCAAGCACGCCCAACGGCTTGCATGGTGCATACGTTGCGCTCGATTTCCCCAGCGTGGGCGCCACGGAAAATACCATGATGTGCGCCGTGACGGCTCAAGGCCAAACGGTTATCGAGAACGCGGCTCGCGAGCCTGAAATCGAAGACCTTGCGAACATGCTCAATTCTATGGGCGCTCGCATTTCGGGCGCTGGCACGGCTGAAATCATCATCGATGGCGTGGAGCTTTCCAGCTTGCATCCGTGCGAGCATTCCACGGTTGGCGACCGCATTGAAGCGGGCACCTTCCTCGTGGGCGGCGCGCTTACGGGCGGCCCCGTTACCGTTCGCGGCATCGATCCGAGCTTCTTGCGCATGGCGCTTATGAAGCTTTCCGCCATGGGCTGCTCGGTCGATGTGGGTGACGATTCCATCACGGTTTCGCGCAAGGGTCCTCTGCTGCCCACCGATATTCAAACGCTGCCGCATCCAGGGTTCCCCACCGATTTGCAGGCGCAGTTCATGCTGCTCGCCTCTGTCGCGAACGGCAACTCCGTGATTACCGAGAATGTTTTCGAAAACCGCTTTATGTTTGCCGCTGAAATCGGACGCATGGGTGCCGAAATCACCATTGAAGACCATCACGCGGTTGTTGAGGGCGTGCCTACTTTGCAAGGCGCAAGCGTGAAGGCGACCGACTTGCGTTGCGGCGCCGCCTTGGTGCTTGCCGGCATTTTTGCCGAGGGCGAAACTCAGGTGCACAACATTTATCACATCGATCGCGGCTACGAAGACTACGTGGGCAAGCTCACGGGCCTGGGCGCGAATGTTCGTCGCGTTCCCGACGAAGACGATATCGACTGGTAGCGCAGGTGTTGCATGTCGCGTAAACCATCGAGCCACAACTACAAGCGATTGTCGAACCGCGTGCGCGAATCGACGATCGAGACGCACGTGTCGGCGCCCCGCCCTTCAGTGGGGCATCGCAAGGGCGCGAATCAGCGTTATGCTCGCTCGGCAGTGCGCGGCGAGATTCATCAAGTGCTGCCGAACACCACGACGCGCGAAGATCGCTTTGCCTATGAGGCGCGCATGAACCGACGTTCGTACGTCGAGCGAAATGTTGCCGCGGGCCGAAGGCGCAAAATCGCGCTCGTGGCTGCGCTTGCGGTGCTTATCGTGATCGTCGCGTGCGTCGTCGCATCGTTCGTTTTCGTGAACGGCATCAACTCTCGCCTCGTGCTCGACGATTCTTCGCTGAAATCGGCCCTCGTTGCCGATTCGGGCGAGGGGAAAGCGACGTATTCGCTGCTCTGCGCCGATTTTGACGATGGGGAAGACGGCTCGTCGCCCGATTCGATTGTCGTTATGCGCACCGATCCCGAAGCGAATACCGCCTACGCGATTTCGCTTCCCTCGAGCACGCGCGTGTCGACCAATGGCTCCTCGCGCACTTCCCTCGGCGAAATTCGAGCCTCCGAGGGCACCGTCGGCTTGGTCAACGCCGTGAACGATTTGCTCGGCATCAAGCTGTCCCATTATGCGACGATTGATGCGCATAACTTCGCCGAGCTCGTTGACGAGCTTGGCGGCATCGATGTCAATCTTCCCGAAGATATCGTCGATGCCCAGGCGGGCGATATGAAACTTTCGGCAGGCGAGCAGACTCTCAACGGCGAGCAGGCGATTTTTGCCTGTCGAGCAGATGATTATGCCGTGAACGCCGAAGAGACGCGCGGCAAGGTGCAGGCGCTCGTGGCGGTGGCCCTTATGCAGAAGGCGACCTCGGTAGAGGGCGGGCTTGGCTACTATATGCGCATGGATGGCCTTGCGAACCTCGTGCAAACCGACATGGACGTAAAGGCAATCGGGGCATTCCTCGAAGGCATTCGCTCCATTTCGACCGAGAATATGCAGGTTGCGGCTTTGCCCACGTATTCCGCGCAGTCGAGCGGGAAAACATATCAGGTGCCCGTCGACGATGCGATTACGGAAATGATGGATCGCATTCGCGCTGGTGAGACGCCGCAGGCCGACGCTGCCGACGTGTTGGGCTCTATCGATGCGGGCAGCTACACGGTTTCGGTTTACAACGGCGGCGACGTTGTGGGCGCGGCTTCAGAAGCGGCCGACATGTTGCGCCAGGTCGGTTTCAACGTGACCGATACGGGCAACACCTCCATGCAGGTATACGACGAAACGCTCGTCGTATACGGCGATGCCGATAAGGAAAATGCCGCCAATGCCGTGGTGGCTGCTCTTGGCATTGGCCGCACGCTGCAAGATACCGTTCATTATTCGTTCGACACGAACGTGTATGTGGTCATCGGCAAAGACTGGCGCACGGTGCTCGCCGCGCGCAACGAAACGGTCGACGAAGACGGCAATATCGTGCCTCTTTCGCAAAAGGATGCCTCGGCAACTTCGAGCGAAGCATCGAATTCAAGTGCGTCGAGCGATTCCGACGTCGAAGCGGAAGGTTCGTCCGCTGCTGCCGTGAATAGCGCGGCATAGCCTGTAGGCGAAACGCAATCACGCCCCGCCTTAGCGCGGGGCGAGTTTTTAGAAGGGGAGCCCCTATGACGCTCAACGATATCTATCATGCAATTGACCCCGTGGCGCTTTCTTTGGGGCCGCTGCAAATTCGTTGGTATGGACTGGCCTACGTCGCCGGCTTCATTTGTGCCTTTCTCGTTATCGCCAAACTTTCCCAACGTTGGAAGATCCGCATTAACGACGATGCCTTTTTCACGGTGGTCTTTTGCGTGATTTTCGGCGTGATTCTTGGCGGCCGTTTGGGCTATGTACTCGTATACGGCGATGGGTACTACCTGCAGCATCCCGAGAAAATTCTCGCGTTCAACGAGGGCGGCATGAGTTTCCACGGTGGACTCGTGGGCGTGATTATTGGCGGCTTTATTGCGGCGAAAATCACGAAGATCCCGTTTCTCACGTTGGCCGATATGGGCGTTGTCGGTGTGCCTATTGGCCTGTTCTTTGGTCGCTGCGCGAACTTCATCAACGGCGAGCTGTGGGGCGCTCCCACCGATGTGCCATGGGGCGTGGTGTTTGGGGGCGCCGCGGGCACGATGGCGCGCCATCCCTCGCAGCTGTATGAGGCGCTGCTCGAGGGCGTCGTGCTCTTCATTATCCTGTTTGCGCTCTCGCGTAAAACCCCGGCGCGTCCGCGCGGAACCTTCTTCGGAACGTTTTTGCTGCTCTATGGATTCTTCCGTTTTATGGTGGAGTTCATTCGCCAGCCCGATGCTCAAATTGGCTACCTTTTGGGAACCCATTGGTTCACTATGGGGCAAGCGCTTTCTATTCCGCTTATGGTTGCGGGCGTTGTTTTCCTTATATATGCGTGGAAAACGAAGAAACCCCAGATGGGCCTTCCTGATTCTGAGATAAGCCAGCCTTAGGGCGTATCCTGTTTTCGGTTGAGGCAAGGCACTCTAAAGCCACGACGTGAAACCAGGTTGGCAACGGTTTGCCCCGGCCATGCTCCAAGGATGCATAATGGAGGTGTTGAAGCTGCCTTTGCGGTAGCGCGACGCAGAATCCGTTCAAGGAAAAAGGGGGAGTCATGGACATCAAGCTGTACAAGTGCGCTCACTGCGGAAACATCGCGATTAAGGTCGTCGATTCCGGCGTACCCCTGGTGTGCTGCGGCGAGCCGATGGAGGAGCTCGTTGCGGGCGCTGTCGACGGCGCGTTCGAGAAGCACGTGCCGGCCGTCGAAATCGATGGGTCGACCGTCAAGGTTCAGGTGGGCGAAGTCGAGCACCCGATGATGGACGCCCATTACATTCAGCTCATTGTGCTCGTGACCGAAAAGGGGTATCAGATCGCGCCGCTCACGCCGGCCGATAAACCCATGGCGACGTTCGCGCTCGCCGAGGGAGATGCGCCCGTCAAAGTCTACGAGCATTGCAACCTCCATGGCCTTTGGGTGAAAGAGCTTTAACGCAGGCGGCGCCTTGCGGTTTTACGAGAAGAAAACGGACGAAAAAACGTTTCGTCGCAAGGCCCTTGGCGTCTTACGATACAATGGCGCAGACAAGAACATTCGATGTGAGGAGCTTACTATGGCTATCGATAAAGACCAAGTCAGCCGCGTGCTCGACCTTATTCGCCCGGCGCTTCAGGCCGATGGCGGCGACGTTCAGCTGGTCGACGTTGACGAAGAGGGCGTTGTCACCGTTCAGCTGCATGGCGCATGCAACGGTTGCCCCATGAGCCAGATGACGCTTGCCAATGGCGTTGAGCGCATTCTGAAAGAGCACATTCCGGGCATCACCAAGGTTGTGTCTGCTTAGTTTGGTTTCGCCGTTCTGTCGAACGGCGAAAGTCGCCGACGCTGCAAACGGCCCTGACGGTCGGCTTGACTTTCGATCGTCGCTCGCGTACCGAAACAGCAAACACGCACTGCCGACGCGGCGCTGGGTTCTAGCGATACGCTTCGGGTTCAAGCTGCGACTCGCGTATCGAAGGTGTGCGTCGCCTTGCTTTCGCATGAATCGCGCTCGTCTAAGCCTACGTATGCTGACTTTTGGTGTGAATGCAGGGTTTTTCTTTCGGAAGGTCACCGTATGGTGGCCTTCCGCTGTTTTTAGGGGCTTGTGGGCGTCTGCGCGGGCGGTATCTGGGAAAATGGCTGCAGAAGACGTGGCGGCGTGTGCCGCCGGCTTGAAGAAGGGGGTCGAAATGGCGTTGCATTGTTGGGAAACGCGCGGTTGCGACGAGGAAATGGCAAGCCGCTGCCCGCATAATATCCCGGGCGAGCGTTGCCCAGGTGACTGCAAATTCGCGGTGTGCGATCGTCCTACCCATGAAACCGCGTGGGGGCTCGATATGCTCGAAAACCCCGATGTCGACCGCGAAGTCGTGGTGAAGGAATTCTGCCTGACGTGCAAGTTCTTCATCGCGCATGGCCCAAAGGTCGGCTCTCCTGAATCAATCAAGGCGCGCGAGATCGTCGATGCGCGTCCCTATGCCGTGAAGCGAGGTTAATGTATGCCAAAAGTGGCGATCATCGGCGGTGGCGCAGCGGGCATGGCGTGCGCCATCGCGGCGGCTCGAGAAGGGGCTGAGGCCCATGTGTTCGAACGAGCCGATCGCGTCGGCAAGAAGCTGCTTGTGACGGGCAATGGCCGTTGCAACATGAGCAACGCCGACATCTTGAGCTCCGATTACAACGACCCCGAATTCGTGCAGGAAGCAATGAACGTGCTGCCGCCCGAATCGGTCATGGCTTTCTTCGAAGATTTGGGCGTGCTTGCGTTCGAAGAAGACGAAGGCCGCATTTACCCTTACAGCAACAAGGCCGCGACGGTTCTCGACATGCTGCGCTTGGGCATGAAGGAAGCTGGCGTCGTCGAGCATTGCGATCGCGAGGTTCGCGCGGTGGCGCCGCTTTCGCGCGGCGGCTGGGCGGTTGCTTTTGACGACGATGCCGTTGAAGGCTTTGACGCGGTTGTGTGCGCCGTAGGCGGCAATCCCTCGCGCGCGCTTTTGCCGAGCGATATCGCGTTCCATGCATGCACGCCTGTGCTCGCGGCGTTGAAAACCGATACGACGAACATCAAGGCGCTTTCCGGCATTCGCGTTCGCGCGCGCGTGTATCTCGATGAAGAGCCCGAAGATTTGCGCGACGCCTGGCTTGATGTGGTCGACCCCGAATTCGAGGCGAGCTATCAGGGCCCCGAAGAGCGCGGCGAAGTGCTGTTCCGCGATTGGGGCATTTCCGGCATTGCCGTGTTCGATATGTCTCGTTACGTTGAGCCTGGTCAAATGGTATTTCTTGATCTTTTGCCCGATATGGAGCCGCAAGACAAGGTCGATTTCATTTGGGACCAGTCCATGGCGCATCCGAGTCGTACCGCTGCCGAAGTGATGAGCGGCCTTTTGCCCTCTCGCGTGGCGCGCGCCGTGGTGGTTGCGGGCGGCTTGAATCCCGACGAGCCTATTATCGCCGAGCAGGAGGCTGTGGTTTTGGCCATGGTTTCCGAGTCGTTCGGCCTTTCCGTACGCGGCATTGCCGACCCCAAGCAGGCGCAGGTCACGCGCGGTGGATTCGCGACGGAATGCTTCGATGCGCATACCTTTGAGTGCCGCGAGCACGCTGGCCTTTTCGCGTGCGGCGAGGCACTCGATGTTGATGGTCGCTGCGGCGGCTACAACTTGCATTGGGCTTGGACGAGCGGCCTGCTCGCGGGCGCTTCCGCGGCCCATGTCGAAGATGCCCCTGAAGGTTCTTTCGAGGGGCTTTCGCTGAGCTCGGTCGAGGGTTTGGCGCAACGCGCGCGTCGCTCGTCGCTTTCGGGCCATGAAGGCGGTCGCGGCCAGCGCTCACATGGTCCGCGTTCGGGCGGCAAGCACGGCGATGGCGCTCGTGGCGGCGAGAAGAAGCGCGATGGAGCACCTCGCGGCCAGGCGAGCGGTCGGGGTGCCGATGCGCGCGACCAGCGCGGCAAGGGCCAAAGCGGCGGTCAGCGCGGCAAGGGCAGTCAGCGAAGCAATGCTGGAGCCTCCCGCCCCAATTGCGGCAACAACGGCGGAAAAGGGCCCAACGGACGCCCGAAGCTGAATCTAGGAAGGTAATCGATGCTCGAAGCAAGCAATGTGTATCTGCCGCTCGACGCGGCGCTTCCAAGCTGTGCCGGCATGGCGCAGGCGGAGCTTGCCCACGCATTGGGCATTCGCTATGCGGATATCACTTCGTGGAAGTTCTCGAAGCTTTCGGTCGATGCGCGTCGGAAAAACGATGTCCATTTCACGGCGTCGTTCGTTTTCGAAGTAGCCGATCCGGAAATCGAAGAAGCTCTGGCGGGCAAGCGAACGAAAACGAAAATCCAGGTCAAGCGCCATGTTCCCTATGAGGGTTATCGCGTTGGCGAATGGCTTGGGGGCGACGCTCGTCCCATCGTGGTGGGCATGGGCCCGGCGGGCTTGTTCGCGGCATGGTCCCTTGCGAAATCGGGCGCGGCGCCCATCGTGCTTGAGCGCGGCGAAGACGTCGATGCGCGCATGGCTTCCGTCGCCGCCTTCAAAGAAGGCGGCGCCCTGAACCCCGAATCGAACGTGCAATTTGGCGAGGGCGGCGCAGGCACATTTTCCGACGGCAAGCTCACCACGAACATCAAGAACCCTCGTTGCCGCGACGTGCTGCATATTTTCGCGCAGGCGGGTGCCCCTGAAGAAATCCTTTGGGAAGGCAAGCCGCACATCGGCACCGACAAGCTCGTGGATGTCGTGAAAACCATGCGCGAGCAGATTATCGCGTGGGGCGGCGAGGTGCGCTTCGGCGCGCGTTTTGAAGGCATGAAATTCGAGGGCGGACGCATCGTTGCTGTGCGAGGCTCTCAGCGCCAAGAAGACGGCACGCGCGAGAAATTCGTTCTGCCGGCACGTGATGTGGTTCTCGCGTGCGGCCATTCGGCGCGCGACGTGTTCGACCGCGTGCGCAATGCGGGCCTGCTCATGGAGCGCAAGCCGTTTGCGGTGGGCGTGCGAATCGAGCATCCCCAGAAGCTCATCGATAAGGCGCAATACGGCAATGCGGCGGGCCATCCGGCACTTGGCGCGGCCGACTACAAAATGGCGGTGCATTTGCGCAACGACCGCAGCGTGTACACGTTCTGCATGTGCCCGGGCGGCGAGGTTATGTGCTCGGCGTCGGAGCTGGGCGGCGTTGTGGTGAACGGCGCGAGCCGCCATGCCCGCAATGGGCGCAACGCGAATGCGGCGCTGCTCGTGAACGTCGAAGACCGCGACTTGCGTGGCGACGACGTGTTGGCGGGCGTGAAGCTTCAGCGTCGCATGGAAACGGCGGCATATCGCGCGGCCGGTGAAGGCTACAAAGCGCCGGCCCAGCGCGTGGGCGATTTCATGGCTTCGGCCGGGAAGTTCAACCGCGGCCAAAGCGAGCATCGCTCACGGCTCGAGGTCGAGCCTACGTATGCGCGCGGTGTTGAATGGGTTGATTTAAACCAGGTGTTGCCGCCGTTCGTGGCACGCTCGCTGCATGCGGCGATTCCCCTGTTCAATGGGCGCATTCGTGGCTTCAGCGACCCGAATGCCGTGCTTACGGGCGTCGAAACCCGCAGCTCGAGCCCCGTTCGCATCGTGCGCGACAAAGCGACGTGCCAGGCGCTGTTTTCGCAAACGACCGACTGCGGCCTGAAGATCGCCGATGAGTCGGCCGGGGTTGCGGCGGCTTCTCGCACGGCGGAAGGCGAGCCTATCGCGGGCGGCTTTTACCCGTGCGGCGAGGGAGCAGGCTATGCAGGCGGCATCATGAGCGCCGCGGTCGATGGCCTTCGCGTGGCGGAAGCGATTATCGCTTCATACGAATAAAGAAACGAAACGGACGGCTCGCAAGGGCCGTCCGTTCTCTTTCTGTGTCAAATCGTTCGCGTCTCCCCGCCCGCCCTGAGAGGCCTTTCAGGGGCACGCTCGGCTGGCCGTTTTACGCCATTTCGCGAAGCAGGTTCACCATTTCGATGGCACCCTGTGCGCATTCGGCGCCCTTGTTGCCTGCTTTCGTGCCGGCGCGCTCGATTGCCTGCTCGATCGTGTCGGTGGTAAGCACGCCGAACATCACGGGAATGTCAGCGCCGAGGGCGACGTTCGCCACGCCCTTGGAAACTTCGGAGCATACGAAGTCGTAGTGGCTCGTGGCTCCACGAATCACGGCGCCCAAGGTGATGACGGCGTCGTATTTGCCGCTTTCGGCCATACGCTTCGCTGCCAGCGGAATCTCGAAAGCGCCCGGAACCCATGCCAGGGCGATGTCCTCATCGGCAACGCCATGGCGCACGAGCGCATCCTGCGCGCCCGAGACGAGCTTCGAGACGATGAATTCGTTGAAGCGGGCGGCGACGATGCCGATTTTGATGTCTTCCGATACGACTTTTCCTTCATAGAGTTTCATGATGTGGTGCCTTTCTTTGTGGTTGCTTGCTTGCGAATTCTTCGGTAATTACACGGTGAGCAGGTGGCCCATGCGGTCGCGTTTCGTTTCCAGGTAATGTTTGTCGCATTCCGTGGGGGCGATTTCGATGGGCACGCGTTCGGCAATGGTGAGGCCGTAGCCCGAAAGCTGATAGAGCTTGTCGGGGTTGTTGGTGAGCAGTCGCATGCTCTTCACGCCGAGGTCGCGCAAGATTTGGGCGCCGATGTAGTACTCGCGCGCATCGGCCGGGAATCCAAGCGCGAGGTTCGCGTCGAGCGTGTCCATGCCCTGGTCTTGCAGCTCGTAGGCGCGCAGCTTATTCAGAAGGCCAATGCCGCGGCCTTCCTGGCGCATGTACAAAACCACGCCGCGTCCTTCTTGTTCGATCTGACGCATGCTTGCGGCGAGCTGCTCGCCGCAGTCGCAGCGCAGCGACCCGAACGCATCGCCCGTGAGGCATTCCGAATGCACGCGTACGAGCACGTTTTCCCCGTCGCCGATATCGCCCTTCACAAGCGCCACATGGTGTTCGCCGTTGAGCGTGTTGCGGAAGCCGTGCGCGACGAACGTGCCGTATGCGGTCGGCATTTTGGCCGCCGCGACGGGTTCGACCAGGTGGTCGTGCGTTTTGCGGTATTCCTGCAGGTCTTTGATCGTGATGAACGCCAAGCCCCATTCTTTGGCCTTCTCGGCGAGCTCGCTTGCGCGCATCATGGTGCCGTCGTCGCGCATGATTTCGCAGCACAGGCCGCACTGCTCAAGGCCGGCGAGGCGGCACAAATCGACGGTCGCTTCGGTGTGCCCATTGCGCTCGAGCACGCCGCCCGCTTTGGCGAGCAGGGGGAACATGTGCCCCGGGCGGCGGAAATCTTGCGGTTGGGCGTCGGGGTCGACGCACTTCATGGCCGTGACCGATCGCTCGGCAGCAGAAATGCCCGTGGTCGTGTCAACGTGGTCGATCGATACGGTGAAAGCCGTTTCGTGGTTGTCGGTGTTGCGGGCGACCATCTGCGGCAGCGCGAGCTTGGCGATGTACTCGTCGTTCATGGGCATGCAGATGAGGCCCTTGGCGTGGGTCGCCATGAAGTTGATGTTCTCGGTGGTGGCGAATTGCGCCGCGCAAATGAGGTCGCCTTCGTTTTCGCGTTCGGGGTCGTCGGTGCACATGATGAGTCGGCCGGCGCGCAACTCATCGAGCGCGTGTTCGATGGTGGAGTATTCGATCATGAGGGGTTCCTTTCGGTATGCCGAGGCGGCGTGGTGCGGTTTAGAAGAAGCCGTTGCTTGCAAGGAAGTCGGCGGTGAGCGTCGATTGCGCCTTGTCTGCGCGATTGGTCGCGTGCGATTTGTCGACGGGACTTGCTCGACCCGGGGAAAGAAGCTTTTCGACGTATTTGCCGATGATGTCGCATTCCAAATTCACGATGTCGCCTGCCCGTTTGCGTCCAAACGCGGTTACGTCGGCGGTGTGGGGAATCATCGAAATCGAGAAGCCATTTTCGGAAACGCGTGCCACGGTGAGGCTGACGCCGTCAATGGCGATGGAGCCCTTCTCAACGACGTAGCGGGTGATGGCCTCGGGCGCCTCGATGTCGTACCACACGGCAACGTCGTCGCGCCGCGTGGAGGCGATGCGTCCCGTGCCATCGATGTGGCCCGACACGATGTGTCCGCCGAAGCGGCCATTGGCTGGCATGGCGCGCTCGAGGTTCACGGCACTGCCGGCGCTCAGCGCTCCGAGCGACGATCGCTGCAGCGTTTCGTGCATCACGTCGGCGCAAAAGCCCGCATCGTCCACGCGCGTCGCGGTGAGGCATACGCCATTGGTAGCGATGCTGTCGCCGATGCGCACGCCTTGCATAATCGCCGGCGCTTCGATGGAAAGCACCGAGCTTGCCGCGCCGCGTTTGATGGAACGCACGCGGCCCACGGTTTCGACTAGTCCTGTGAACATGCGTCCTCCTTCGGCTCAGCGTTTGCGATTTCGCCATCATGTGCGGCTGCCGCATGCTCTGGCACGGCGTCTTCGGCGGCTACGACGTCTCCTTCGATAAGCATGTCGTCGCCAAGGCGTTCGATGGTGGTTGCGGAAAGCGTCCATGCCTGGTCGGGCACATCGACTCCCGTGCCACCAAGCGGAGAGGGTGCGCCGGTGCCTGCGAAAATCTTTGGCGCGATGAACGCCTGCACGTGGTTGACGATGCCGGCCTCGAGGGCGCATGCGGCGAGCGTGGCGCCTCCCTCGATGAAGACGCTGTCGATGCCGCGCTTTCCAAGGGCCGCCATGAGCTGCGGCAAATCGATGCGTCCGTCGCGCTCAGGGGTGCGCACAATTTCGCAACCTGCCCCTTCGAGCTTTGAGGCGCGATCGTCTGATGCGTCGGGAGCGCATGCGATAATCGTCGGCACGTCGTGGGCGGATTGGGCTATCGCGGAAGTTATGGGCGTGCGAAGGCGCGAGTCGCATATAACGCGCAGGGGATTTCGTCCGCCTTCGATTCGGCAGGTGAGTTGCGGATCGTCGGCGAGCACGGTGCCGATGCCGACCATGATGGCGGCGTGCCTCAGGCGCTCGGCATGCACACGCTCTCGTGCGGTGGGGCCGGTAATCCAGCGTGATGCGCCGGTTCTCGTGGCGATTTTGCCATCGAGCGTCATGGCATATTTCAGCGTGACATAGGGCGTGCGGTGCGTGATGAAATGGAAGAAGATGGGGTTGAGAGCATCGCATTCCGCTTGCGCGACGCCCTCGTCGACCGTGATGCCGGCTGCGCGAAGTTGCTCGCAGCCTCGTCCCGCGACAAGCGGATTGGGGTCGGCCGATCCCACGACGACGCGTGCGATGTCCGCTTCGATGACGGCTTCGGTGCACGGAGGCTGCTTGCCGGTGTGGCAGCATGGCTCGAGGGTTACGTAGAGGGTTGCGCCTTCGGGCGAGGTGTTGCGGGCTTGGCAGTTGGCAAGAGCGGCGCGTTCCGCATGAAGATCGCCGCAGCGTGCGTGCCAGCCTTCCGCGATGATTTCGCCATCGCGCACGAGCACGGCGCCTACGAGTGGGTTGGGATTCGCGAATCCCGTGCCGCGGCGCGCGAGCTCAATGGCTCGGCGCATGTATTCGATATCGGCTTCGCTGTGTGCCACGACTGCCTCCTGCTTATGCCTCGTATCAGGGCGTTTGCAGAAGGAAGGGGCTTGCGGTTTGCGATTTCCGACGTGCGGGCGCTGATGCGCATGATGCCGAAATCGACGGCCGATCAACTCGCGTGGGTTTGGAGCGGATGGGCGATGGATGCCCGGTGACGCTCGGCTCTCACGAGTCCAAACTCCCGAAATCCCGCCAATGCAAAAAGCCCTGAAACGCGAACGTTTCAGGGCTCGTAAATGCACTGGTGCGCGGCATGCTGCCGCGTGGTGCAATCTTCTTTCATCCAGACTGTACTGTCGGCTTCGGAGTTTCACCGAATCAACCTTGCGGTTCGTGGGCTGTAACCACCGGTGGGGAATTTCACCCCGCCCTGAAGATTGGTATTTCGTTGGCAGGGACTATACCGCTGCGCTTTTTGCGGTGTCAATAAGAAATCCGAAAAAGTTTGCGAGAGACTTTGAGCTTCGAACCTGCTCAATGCTCGTAGCGTTTAACGGGTTGGCGTCTGGCGGTGCGTTTTCGGCGAACTTCGGCGCGCCTGCGCCAATGCCGTTACAATGGTTCGCGAGCATTGAACGATTGGTTGCGCGTTGAATACGCGCCCTAAGAAGAAGTAACGCACCCTCGACAAGGAGGTTCGTATGCCCGAACAGAAATGGACGCCGAGCCAGGCGCTGCTCGATGCGCTTTGCGAGATTGTTGGTGTCGAAAATGTGAGCGTCGGCGAGCCCATGGCCGCGCACGTCACGTTTCGCATTGGCGGTCCTGCGGCCGTTATGGTGTCGCCTCAGTCGCTCGAACAGGTCGCCGAGGCGGTTCGCGCATGCGCTGCAGCCGAAGCCCCGATGCGCGTCATTGGCTTGGGAAGCGATTTGCTTATTGCCGATGGGGGTCTCGTGTGTGTCGTGATGCGTTTGGCGGAAAACCTGAATGCGGTTCGCGTCGAAGGCAATCGTGTGATTGCTCAGGCGGGTGCCACCAATCTGTCGGTTGCCGAAGCTGCGTGCGCGGCGGGCCTTGCTGGCTACGAATTCGCCGAGGGCATTCCGGGAACCATTGGCGGCGCCGCCATCATGAATGCAGGCGCCTATGTGGGCGATTTCTCTACGGCGGCCGTGTCGTTGAAGTGCGTCTCGCCTGAAGGCGAAATCGTTGAAGTAACGCGTGACCAGGCGCAATGGGGCTACCGTCATTCTATGATGGCCGATGCGGGCTATGTTGTAGTTGAAGCCACGCTCGAGCTTTCGCCCGATGCACAAGTCGAAATTCAGGCGCGCATGGACGATTTCCACGCGCGTCGCGTAGAAAAGCAGCCGCTTGAAATGCCGAGCGCCGGCTCGACCTTCAAGCGCCCCGAGGGCTATTTCGCAGGCAAACTCATTCAAGATGCCGGCTTGCGTGGCTATAAGGTCGGCGGTGCGCAGGTGTCGGAAAAGCACACAGGCTTCGTGGTTAATGCCGGGGGTGCCACCGCTGCTGACGTGCGCCAGCTCATTGCCGATGTGCAAGCGCGCGTGAAAGAAGAATTCGGCGTTGAGCTTGAACCTGAAGTGAAAATGTGGGGCTTTTAATGCATTGAGCCCCCTTGCGAGAAAGGCGCCGTTCGTTTGCTGCGAGCGGCGCCTTTCTGTTTCTGTGGCTTTGAATTGGCTTTGCTTAGGCTTTGCGGCCCTTCCTGCGCGATTCGATTGCTTTCACAATGCAAACGGCGAGGCGTCCGCATGCGATGCCGAGCAGCGCGCCGAAAATGACGTCGGTGGGGTTGTGCACGGCCAAATACAGGCGCGAGAACGCGATTGCCGCAGCTGCTGCCATCGCAATGGGCTTCAGCCAACGATGCGCGAGTGGTGCGAGACATATCACGGTTGCGGCCGCGAATGACGATGACGTATGGCCCGATGGGCACGAGAAACTGCCGGGCAGCGATATGAGCGACGTCGTGAGTACGGGGTCGACCAGGAAAGGCCTCGGGCGTTCTATGACGTTTTTCAGCCCTATGTCGCCAATGACGAATGCGAGCGCAATCGCTACGAAAATGGCGATGCCGAACGTTCGGTGCTTATTTAAGGCGATCATTATTGCGCCGACGATCGCCCATAAAGCGCCAAATTCGCCGAGCGTGGTAAAGCCGACCATGAATGTGTCCAAGGTGGGGCTTGCTGCCCCCTGAATGGCGTGCAGAATGGACAAATCTGCGTTCTGTATTGTTTCAATCATCATGGTTCCAAGCATACGCGAGATGCTTGGAAGAAACTTTGCGACGATTTGACAAACAGGCAACGCCTGCAACGAAAACGCGAGGTTTTCACAGGTGGGGCAGGCGAGCAGTGAGGTGGGCGGATGCATGGGGCGCAACGGGCCCGCCCCATGCATCAACGAAGGCCTACAGGTCCAACGTTTCGATGACTTCTTTCATCGTTTTCGCCGATTCATGCAGCTGGGCGAGCTCTTGCGCGTTGAACGGTGCGGGCACTTTGTACTCGACGCCGCCGCGACCCACGATGGCGGGCATGGAAAGCACCACGTCGTCCAGCCCGTATTCGCCATTCTGGTAATTCGATACGGGAATGATGGTCTTCTCATCGCGCGCAATGGCCTCGCAAATGCGCTTTACCGTCATGGCGATGCCGTAATACGTCGCGTGCTTCTTCTCAATGATTTCGTATGCGGAGTTTTTCACGTCTTCTGCGATGCGCTTCATGGCCGCTTCGTGGTCATAGTGGCCGCGAAGCTCGCAGAAATCGTGAATCGGAATGCCCGAGATGTTCGCGGTCGACCATACGGCGACCTCGGAATCGCCGTGCTCGCCCACGATGCGCGCATGCACGTTGCGCGGGTCGACGCTCAGGTGCTCGCCGAGGATGTACTTGAAGCGCGCCGAGTCGAGCACGGTGCCGCTGCCGAGAACGCGGGTTGCCGGCATGCCCGAAAGCTTTAGCGTGACGTACGTCAGAATATCGACCGGGTTGCTGACTACCAAAATGATGCCCTGATAATTGCGCTCGCTAATCTGGGGAATAATCGTCTTGAAAATAGCGACGTTCTTTTGGACCAGGTCAAGACGCGTTTCGCCGGGCTTTTGATTCGCGCCGGCGGTAATCACGATAATCGCGGCGTCGTCGATGTCGTTGTAATCGCCCGCGTAGATTTTGCAGGGGTGGGCGAACGGCATGCCGTGGCTAATGTCGAGCGCCTCGCCTTCGGCGCGGTTTCGGTCGACATCGACGAGCACGATTTCGCTGAACAGGCCGCCCTGCATGAGCGCGAATGCGCTCGACGAGCCCACGAATCCGCATCCGATAATGGCAACTTTGCGATCATTGATTGGTTTGGACATGCGCAACCCTTTCTGTCCTGCGTGGTGCGAAGCGTTTCGGGCAATTATATGCGTGTGCGGTTGTTTATCGCCGGCGAACGGCGCAAATGTGGAGACACCATGATGCGGTCTTTCCCATATCCCGCAATTATGCGGGGTGGGAGGGCTTGCGTGGCTGAAGGGGGGGGTGGTCCGAGTGCAGCGCGAGCTGTCATTGTCCTGCTTCGTAAAGCTGCTGGATTCAGCTTCGCAATTTGGGGATTTTCCGACCCTCTTCACAAACCGCAAGTCACCCTTGCGTTACTCGATTGTCGTGCGTGAAGATACCCTACGTTAACGAAAAGCAGGAGATGTTGAACGTGGGCGAAAACGGCAAGGCGAGCATGACGCTCGATGCGCTCGAGGTGGGCGCGTGCGCGATAATCGATGAGGTCAATGGGTCGGGCGAGCTGCGGCGCCATTTGCTCGATATGGGCCTAACGCCTGGCGTCGGCGTGCGATTGCGCAAAGTGGCGCCTATGGGCGACCCTCTGCAAGTTGAGTTGCGCGGCTACGAACTCACTCTGCGCGTTTCCGATGCCCAGCAGGTGGCGATAACGCCTGTCGATGAGCTCCCCGCGCCTTCGTATGGCGCCGCGCCCATCGCGCCGGTGGTTGCCGCTGGGCATCCGGGCATTGGCGAGGCGGGCGCTGCGGGCGACGAGGGCGTTCGCAATGTGGGCGCGCCCATCGCGAAGGGCCAGCCCATAACGTTCGCCTTGGCCGGCAATCAGAACTGCGGCAAAACCACGCTCTTCAACCAGCTCACAGGCGCGAACCAGCATGTGGGCAATTTCCCGGGCGTGACGGTCGACAAAAAAGAAGGCCAGCTGCGTCGCCATCCCGAGGCGACCGTGGTCGACCTTCCGGGCGTATATTCGCTGTCGCCGTATTCGAATGAGGAAGTCGTTACGCGTGATTTCCTTATCGACGATGCACCTACCGCCATTATCAATATCGTCGACGCGACCAACATCGAGCGAAACCTCTACCTTACGCTGCAGCTCATGGAGCTCAATATTCCCATGGTGCTTGCGCTGAACATGATGGACGAACTTCGCGCCAACGGCGGATCGGTGCGCATCAACGAGCTCGAGGCCGCGCTTGGCATTCCCGTGGTACCCGTTTCCGCGGTAAAGAACGAAGGCATCGACGAACTCGTCGATCATGCGATGCACGTTGCGCTGAATCGAGAGGTGCCCAAGCGCGTCGATTTCTGCCCGGCCGATACGGCTGAAGGCGATCCGCTTGGTGAGGTGCACCGTTGCATTCACGCGCTCATGCACGTGCTTGAGCCGGCGGCGCGCAAGGCCGGGCTGCCGCTTCGATTCGCCGCGACGAAAATGGTTGAGGGCGACTCGCTTATCGAGCGCTCGCTTGCGCTGCCCGCGGCGGAAAATGCCGCGTTGAATCAGCTCGTAGACGCGCTCGAACGCGAAGGCGGGCTCGATCGCGAGGCCGCGATGGCCAATATGCGGTTCTCGTTCATCGAGCGACTGTGCGCTACCACGGTAGTGCGCCCGCATGAAAGCCGCGAACATAAGCGCTCGGTCGCCGCGGACCGCATTCTTACAGGGCGATTCACGGCCATTCCGTGCTTCATTTTGATTATGGCGTTCGTGTTCCTTATGACATTCAGCTGGCTCGGCGCGTTTTTATCCGATTGGCTCCAACAGGGCATCGATGTGGCGATTGCCGCGATCGGCGACGCGCTTGCGGCGGCCGAGGTGGCGCCCATGTTGTGCTCGCTCGTAACCGATGGCGTGTGCGGCGGCGTGGGCGCCGTTATTGGCTTTCTGCCGACGATCGTCACGCTGTTTTTCTTCCTGTCGATTTTGGAAGACTCGGGCTATATGGCTCGCGTGGCGTTCGTGATGGACAAGCCGCTGCGCCGCCTGGGCCTTTCGGGGCGCAGCTTTGTGCCGATGCTCATGGGCTTTGGCTGCTCGGTTCCGGCCATTATGTCGGCGCGCACCCTCTCGAGCGAGCGCGACCGCAAAATGACGATTCTTCTTGTGCCGTTTATGAGCTGTTCGGCGAAGCTGCCGATTTACGGCTTCATCGCGGCCGCGTTGTTCGAGCCCGCTGCGCGCGGCTGGGTGGTGCTGTCGTTGTACCTGCTTGGCATGGTGGTGGGCGTGCTGTATGCGCTCGCGCTGAAGCGGCTGAAATTCCACGGCGAGCCCGTGCCGTTCGTGATGGAGCTGCCGAACTATCGTCTTCCGAGCGCGAAGAGCGTGGCGCGCCTTGTGTGGGATAAGGCGAAGGGATTCATTCAGAAGGCGTTCACGGTTGTGTTCATCGCGACGCTCGTCGTGTGGTTCCTGCAAACGTTCGACGCAAGCCTGTCTGTGGCGGAATCGCCCGATTCCAGCTTGCTTGCGGCTATCGGCGGCGTACTCGCGCCCCTGTTCGCGCCGTTGGGTTTTGGCGATTGGCGCGCATCGACGGCTTTGCTCACGGGCTTTATGGCGAAAGAGAGCGTCGTGTCTACGCTTACGGTGCTGCTTGGCGGCGATGTGAGCTTGTTGCCCACGATTTTCACGCCTGCGACGGCATATGCGTTCCTCGTGTTCACGTTGTTGTACACGCCGTGCGTTGCGGCTATCGCGACGGTGAAAAAAGAAACGAACGGTCGCACGGCGGCGAAGCTCGTTGTCGCTCAATGCGCCGTCGCGTGGGTGGTTGCGTTCTGCATCCACGCTGGCTGCCTGGCGTTTGGAATCGTGTAACGCGGATCTGGGGCGGTTCGGGTGCCGGGCGGGGCGACCTTCGGGGCCACGGTCGGCTACCGTTCGCCTTCGGCTCACTATGCGCCGCTCTGGCGGTGCTTCATTTTGGAATGAAGAGCAAGAATGAACACCGACGACCCCGAAGACCGCCCCGCCCGGCACCCGAACCGCGATGATGAAGCGGACGGCCTCGGCGGCATGGCCCGCAAAGGTCGTCCGAGTTCAAACTTGCTTTTCATATAAAAGCTGAACGAGGCCAGGCGAGCGCATAGTGAGCGAAGCGAACGGTAGCGAGCCGTGGCCTTTGCGGGCCATGCCGCCGAGGCCGTCCTCGGAGGGAAGCAAGAAAGCGCCGCTGGAACCATCCGGCGGCGCTTTCTGCATTAAATCGTGTCCAAGGCTTGTGCGACGTCGGCGATCAAGTCGTCGGTCGCTTCAAGGCCGCAGCTCAAACGCACCATATCGGGGCTGATGCCGCACGCCTCGAGCTCGGCATCGTTCATTTGGCGATGCGTGGCATTGGCGGGGTGCAGGCAGCACGTGCGCGCATCGGCTACATGCGTGGCAATTTGCGCGAGCTTCAGGCTCTTCATGAACTGCTCGGCTGCTGCGCGTCCGCCGGTGAAGCCGAAGCTCACCACGCCGCAGGTGCCATTCGGCATGTATTTTTTCGCCAGGTCGTAGTACTTGTCGCCTTCGAGGCCCGGGTAGCTTACGAAGCGAATCTTCGGGTGGCTCTTCAGGAATTCCGCCATGGCCAGGCCGTTCTTGCAATGCTGAGGCATGCGCACATGCAGGCTTTCCAGCGAACTGTTCAGGAAGAACGCCGCTTGCGGGTTCTGCATGGGGCCCAGGTCGCGCATCAGTTGAGCGGTGGCCTTCGTGATGAATGCGCCCTCGAGGCCGAATTTTTCCGCATACGTTACGCCGTGATAGCTTTCGTCGGGCGTGGTGAGGCCAGGGAATTTATCGGCATGCGCCATCCAGTCGAATTTGCCGGCGTCAACAATTGCGCCGCCAAGATAGGCTGCGTGGCCGTCCATGTATTTGGTGGTGGAGTGCGTCACGATGTCGGCGCCCCATTCGATGGGACGGCAATTCACAGGCGTGGGGAAGGTATTGTCGATCATGAGCGGCACGCCATGCGCATGCGCGGCGTTTGCGAATCGCTCGATATCGAGTACGGCGAGCGCGGGGTTGGCGATCGTTTCGCCGAACACGAGCTTGGTGTTGGGCTGGAAGGCCGCCTCGAGCTCCTCGTCGGTGCAGTCAGGGGCAACGAACGTGCAGCTCAGACCCATGCGGCCCATGGTATGGGCAAGCAGGTTATACGTGCCGCCGTAAATGGCCGAGCTCGCCACCACGTGGTCGCCCATGCCGGCGACATTGAAGATGGCCAAGAAGTTTGCCGCCATGCCAGAGCTTGTGAGCATGGCTGCCGCGCCACCTTCCATTTCGGCGATTTTTGCGGCAACGAGGTCGCATGTGGGGTTTTGCAGGCGGCTGTAGAAATAGCCCGACTCTTCTAGGTCGAAGAGTTTGCCCATGTGCTCTGAGGTGTCATATTTCCAGGTGGTCGACTGGTAAATGGGGATCTGGCGCGGTTCGGCGTCGCCGGGATGGTAACCGCCTTGCACGCATGTAGTACCGAGTTCGGTCATAGCGTTGCCTCCTTCAGGTGTGCCGCCCTTCGACGGCGCATTGTATGGTGCGAAAAAGTATAAACCCCAATACGCTTAGGTATTAAGTGTTTCTATCGGGTGACGAAAGAACGCATGAATCGCTTGGAAACCTGTGCGGACGTTGTCGGACCTGCGGCATCGCGAGTTCGTATGGGGCTTCTGTGGCAGCGACCGCCTTCCCTCTTTTATTTCTTGCCTATATGGTCGCTGCCGTTGCTATTTTCTTGCTCGTGATGCCGCTCTGCCTTATTTCCCTGGTTAACATAGCGCTACAATGACAGGCGGTTTAACGAGCGGCTCGTCCGCTTCCCTATATATGTTAGGAGCATGCCATGCCCATTCGAATTCCCGATGCCCTGCCAGCGACTTCTATTCTGGAGGGGGAGAATATCTTCGTCATGACGGAGCATCGTGCGATGCACCAGGATATTCGTCCGCTGCGTGTGCTGCTGCTCAACCTCATGCCCACCAAAATCGTCACTGAAACGCAGATCATGCGTAAACTGTCGAACACCCCGCTGCAAATTGAGGTCGACCTGCTTCGCATTGCGAGCCATAAGTCAAAAAATGTCTCAGCCGATCACCTTGAGACGTTTTATCGCACGTTTGACCAGGTGCGCGACCTTCGCTACGACGGCATGATCATTACAGGAGCCCCCGTTGAGACCCTCGACTTCGAGAGCGTTGACTACTGGCCCGAGCTCGTTGAAATCATGGACTGGAGCCTTACCAATGTTCACAGCGTGCTCCATGTGTGTTGGGGCGCGCAGGCTGCGCTGTACCATCACTACGGCGTGCCCAAGCACAATCTTTCCGAGAAGTGCTTTGGCGTTTTCGAAAATCGCCTGATCAAGCCTTCGTCTCCTCTGGTGCGCGGTTTTAACGATGTTTCCATGATGCCGCACTCGCGCAACTCCGAAACGCGCTATGAGGATATCGTCGCCAACCAGAAGCTCGAGGTTATCTCTTATTCCGACGAATGCGGCGTCTCGATTGCCAAGAGTACTGATTCCAAGCACTTCTTTGTGTTCGGCCACCCCGAATACGATCGCGATACCCTCAAGCTTGAGTACGATCGCGACGTTGCCAAGGGTATCGATATCAAGGTTCCGAAGAACTACTACCCCAACGACGACCCCTCGCAAGATCCCATTGTGAGTTGGCGTGCTGAGGGCCAGCTTATTTACACGAATTGGCTGAACTACTATGTGTATCAGACTACGCCTTACGACTTGGGCACGTTGTAACGTTTGGGACGGCCGGGGGCTGGAGTGCCTTCGGCCGCTTTGCGTAAACGAAGCCCGCGAAAAGTGACAAAAGTTGCGAATCCGGGGGCATCGTCTACCTCGTTGGCCGACTGGGGACCCATAAAAGCAATGTATCTATGGCATTTTAGAGCCGTGGGAGCCAATTTTGGGTATTCCAAAGGGCCTATAGGGCCGAAATCGATGCCAGAGTGCTATTTGGCGCCCCCGGATTCGCAACTTTTGTCACTTTTTGGCTCATTCGTTTACGCTGATGCGATTGAAGGGTTGTTTGATGGTTGTTGAAACTGAAATTCCGGTGCGCTATGCCGAAACCGATGCCATGGGCGTGGTGTATCACGCGAATTACCTGCTGTATTTCGAGGTTGCTCGCACCGACTTTCTTGAGAAAATCGGGTATCCCTATGCGCGCATTGAGTCTGAAGGGCTCATGTCTCCTGTGGTTGACGTACATTTGAAGTATGGATCGCCGCTTCGCTACGGCGACACAGCTCTCGTTCGCACGAAAGTGACGAAAGTGACTCCCGTTAAAACCACGTATACCTGTGAGGTTTATCGCAAAGGGCAAGACGTTGAGCACGAAAAGCCCTGCGTGGTCGGGGAAACGGTGCTTACGCTCGTTGATAAGCAAACGTTCAAGCCGGTGAGCCAAAAACGTGAGCTTCCAAGTTTGTATGAAATGTATCAACAGGTGCTTGAGCCTTCGGAATAGTCAAAAACAATCGGCCCTACGGGGCCGATTTTGTTTTATTCTCTACCGAGGACATTCGATATGGAATAAGGGGCCGGTCGTCGCCTTGAGCGGCGAAGGCCTTTCCTCGAAGCTGCTGTCGCCTGTGTGGTGGCAAGCTTCTCGATTTTGGAAGAGGCGAACATGAGGGATCATTCCAGCCATATTGAGCTTACGCGCGAAGAGGCCGTACGCCGAATGCTTGAGACAAGCGGGTTTGCAGACGTTGTGGGCAATCCAGGTGAGTCGCCTTTGCGTGTCGAGCGAATTGCGGTTGCCGATGCGGCGGGCCGCGTGCTCGCGCGCGATGTCGAGGCGCAGTTCGACGCTCCGAACGCCCTTACCTGTGCGCTTGATTCCATTGCGGTACGATACGACGATTTCGAGGACGGGAAAATACCCGATACGTCCGCTTGGACGCGTGGCGTGAACTGGGATTTCGCTAATACGGGAGTCGCTATGCCCGAGGGGTTTGATACGGCGATTGTCATTGAGCACGTAAAGGTGTCTCCTGATGAACAGCATGTTGAAATTAATGCGGTGCCCTCGAAGCGTTTCGCGGGCACCCGCCCCGTGGGGTCGCGCATGCATGCGGGCGATATTTTGGCCCATGCCGGCGAGCAAATCACGCCCGAGGTGGCAGCTCGCATTGCGGGTGGCAACGTCGTGAGTGTGCCCGTTCTTGCGAAACCGCGCGTGGCGTTTATCCCTACGGGCGACGAGCTTCAAATTCCTGGCAGCGCATTTGTCGCACGGGGCAAAAACATCGAGACGAATTCCCTTGTTGTAAAAATGAAAACCGAAGCATGGGGCGGCGAATTCGTGCCGATGCAGGTTGTGTCCGATAGCCCCTCGGCTATCGAGGCTGCGATTCGCGAAGCGTGCGCCGTGGCCGATATCGTCGTGCTCAACGCGGGCTCGTCGAAAGGGTCGGGCGACTGGGCGTGCGAGGTTATGGAGAGCATCGGTACGATGATATGCCACCAAACCAACCATGGCCCTGGACACCATAGCTCCTACGCCATGGTCGATGGCGTGCCTATCGTAGGCATATCGGGTCCGTCAGCGGGCGCAGCCGTTACGCTCGGCTTCTATTTGCGGCCGCTTATTCGCGCGGCGCTTTCGCTCAATCCGGCCCCCATCGTCGTGAAGGCGACGCTTGTAGAAGAAATGCCCGCCCCTCGCCGCGGCGGCGCTGCTGATATTCAATCTGAGAAAGAAAAGAAGCCTGCCGGGGAAGACCGTCCCCTGGAGGCCACGGGTCCGACCGACGTGTTCTTCGGGCTCAAGCCCATGAGCTTGTTTGTTTCTGCCGAGGGTCGAATGGAAGTGCGCCCAGTGCATGGCCATTGGGGCACGCCTGCGGCAAATGCCGCGAATGCCCTGTTCATGATGCCGTCGGGAGGCGGAGCGGCGCCTGTGCAGGTTGGCGATCTTCTTGAGGTTGAGATCATCGGTCCAGTGTATTAGCTCGTCTGCGTGCTATCATCGACGGGTTACACGAAAAGAAAGGACCCATCGGTGGCGTTTCTTATGGGGTGCGAAGGCGCCCATCTCGAATTTCCCGCAAAGCTTGTGCTCGACGATGTAACGCTCGGCGTGCATGAAGGCGATCGCATCGGCATTGTCGGAAAGAACGGCGACGGAAAATCGACGCTGCTTGGCGTGCTCGCCGGGCAAATCGAGCTTGAGGGCGGGCTTGTGCGCCGCACGCGCGGGCTCACCGTCGGCGTGCTCGGTCAAACCGATTCGCTTTCCGACGACGCCACCGTGGGCTATTCGGTGGTGGGCGACGCGCCCGAGTACGAATGGGCGAGCGACCCCCGCATTCGCGAGATTATCTCTGAGCTCATCGCTGATATCGATTGGAACGCGAAGGTCGGAACGCTTTCGGGCGGACAACGCCGAAGGGTCGATCTTGCGCGCCTGCTTATCGGCGATTACGACGTCATCATGATGGATGAGCCCACCAACCACTTGGACATTCGCGCCATTGCGTGGCTTGCGCGGCATCTCAATAGCCGCTGGCAGCGTAATTCCGGTGCGCTTTTGTGCGTCACGCACGATCGCTGGTTCCTCGACGAGGTATGCACGGGCATGTGGGAGGTGCACGATGGCGAAGTCGAGCCGTTCGAGGGTGGCTATTCCGCCTATGTGCTGCAGCGCGTTGAGCGCGAGCGCATCGAGCGTGTGACCGAGGAGCGCCGCCAAAACCTCATGCGCAAAGAGCTTGCGTGGCTTTCGCGCGGTGCCCGAGCCCGTTCAACCAAGCCGAAATTTCACGTGGCGCTTGCCGAGGAGCTTATCGCTGGCGAGCCTCCTGTGCGCAATACTCTCGAGTTGCGCGCTATGGCCATGCAGCGTTTGGGCAAGCAGGTGGTTGAATTCACGAACGTCACCGAGAAATTCGGCGACAAAACGGTGCTCGACCATATCGACTGGCACGTGGGGCCGGGCGACCGCTACGGCATTCTGGGCGAAAACGGCGCCGGCAAAACCACGCTGCTTTCGGTGCTCGACGGCTCGTTGCGTCCGAGCTCGGGCTTTGTGAAAATCGGCAAAACCGTGAAGCTCGCTGTGCTCTCCCAGCGCCTTGATGAACTGAACGAGCTGGGAAAATATCGCGTGACCGAGGTACTCTCGCGCCACAAGAGCCGCATTGTAGTCGATGGAAAGGAAACCACGCCCGCCAAGCTGCTCGAACGCCTCGGCTTTTCGTCGAAGCACTTGTATACGCGTATCGATGATTTGTCGGGCGGTCAAAAGCGCCGTTTGCAGCTGTTGCTCATTCTTCTGGAAGAACCTAATGTGCTCATTCTCGACGAGCCGGGCAACGACCTTGACACCGATATGCTTGCCGTATTGGAGGATTTGCTCGATACATGGGCGGGCACGCTTGTCATGGTGACGCACGATCGCTATTTGATGGAGCGCGTGACCGACGACCAGTTCGCGCTGATCGACGGCCACTTGCGCCATTGCCCGCGCGGCGTGGACGAATACCTCGAGCTTCTCGATGAGCGCGATGCTGTGCGCTCGGGCGGTCGCTCGTTTGCCGAAATTGCTGGTCAGGTTAGCAAAGAAGCGCCTGCGACTGCGACGGGTGCCGATGAGGCCCCGAAATATTCGAACCAGGAGCTTCGCGAGATGAAGAAGCGCCTGGCGAGCATCAACCGCAAAATGGGTACCGCGGGCGATAAGGTGAAGGCGAAAGAGGCCGAGATGGCTGCCGCCGACCCGACCGACTTTGTGCGCCTAGGCGAACTGCAGGCCGAACTCAATGACTTGAAGGCGAAAAAAGAAGCTATGGAAGACGAGTGGCTTGAGCTCGCCGAAGCGCTGGGCGTGGAGTAGGCGAAAACGCGATAAGGACAGGCCTCTGCCGTGCCGGCTGATGGGGCATTTCTGCAAAATGGGATTATGGGGCGGGCCGGCTTCATGTTCTGCGAGATTGGCTCGAAAGGGGTTTCGCTCAAGGCCGGTTTTTTTAAAGCATCGCGTCGATGGGGTCGCCGACTTCGACCCGTTCTTGGCCTCGGCACAGCTCCGTGATTTTGTCGAGCAGGGGTTGCTGGGTGCCGTCGAGCATGCGCAGCTTGAGCGTGACCGCTTCGGCATATTGCGTATCGAGCACTTTTGCGCCGCAGTCAGAGGCGATGCGGGACATTTGATCGTAGAGCGGGTATTCGATGCGCACGGAAATATCGACGCAGCTCGACACCACGACTTTCGTTGCGGCTTCGATGCCCGCCTGCGTGGCGCCCGTGTAGGCGCGCACAAGCCCGCCCGTGCCCAGGAGCACGCCGCCGAAATAGCGAGTGACCACGCAAATCACATCGGTGAGCCCCGCATGTTGCAGCGCTTCAAGCGTTGGCATGCCGGCGGTTTTCTGTGGCTCGCCGTCGTCTGAGTAGCGCACACGGCCAGCTGCGCCTGCGCCACCCTCGCGCAGCACGTAAGCGTACACATTGTGGCGCGCCATGCGGTTGGCGACGCGAATTTCGTCAAGGAATGCGAGTGCTTCTTCTTCAGTCTCGACATGTGCGAGGCTTGCGATGAAGCGGCTCTTCTTCTCTTCGATTTCTGCGACGGCGCGTCCGTCAATGGTGGTGTAAGAATTCATGCCTGCAACTATACCATGGTGGAGCGGCCCTTGCCGTTTTTGCCAGGGAAAGTCGTGGTACCATAGCAAAGTTCGAGATAGGGTCGCGATGCTTCCAGCGCGCGACTCGCTGATAAATCGTTTTTATTAATCGTGAATAGAAAGGGCCCATTATGGCCAACGAAGGAAGCTACGAAGCGGCATCGAAGCGCAGCGACGAAATTGCCGCAGACCTCGAGGTCCACCCCGAGAAATACACCATGCTCACGGGCGACCGCCCCACGGGCCGCCTGCATTTGGGCCACTATTTCGGCACGCTGAAAGGCCGTGTCGAGCTGCAGGAAAAAGGCTGCCGCACCAATGTGCTCATTGCCGACTACCAGGTTATTACCGACCGCGACACTACCGAGCATATTCAAGACAACGTGTACAACATGGTTATGGATTACTTGGCGTGCGGCCTCGATCCGAACAAGACCATGATTTACTGCCACTCTGCAGTGCCGGCGTGCAACCAGCTCATGCTGCCTTTCCTCTCGCTTGTGAGCGAGGCCGAGCTGCAGCGCAACCCCACGGTGAAGGCCGAGATGGAGGCGTCGGGCCACGAGCTCACGGGCCTTCTGCTCACCTATCCCGTCCATCAGGCATGCGACATTCTGTTCTGCAAGGGCAATGTGGTGCCGGTCGGTCGCGACCAGCTGCCCCACATCGAGCTCACGCGCACCATTGCCCGTCGCTTCAACAACCGCTACGGCAAGGTGTTCCCCGAGGTCGACGCACTGCTCTCTGACGTGCCGCTGCTTCCAGGCCTCGACGGTCGCAAGATGTCGAAGAGCTACGGCAATGCCATTTCCATTTCCATGACGGCCGAAGAAACCGCCAAGCGCATCAAGAAGAGCCAGACCGACTCCGAGCGCATGATTACGTTCGACCCCGAGAATCGTCCTGGCGTGTCGGGCCTGCTTTCTACGGCGGCGATTTGCACCGGTCGCGATGCTGCGGAAATCGCCGAGGAAATCGGCATGGGTGGTTCGGGCCAGCTGAAGAAATACACGACTGAGGCCGTGAATAACTACTTTGAGCCCATTCGCGAGCGCCGTCACCAGTTCGAGGCCGATCTCGATTACGTGAAAGACGTGCTGCATGAGGGCAATCGTCGTGCAAACGAAGTCGCCGAGAAAACGCTTGGTGAAGTGCAAGAAGCCATGGGCATGGTGTACTAGGCGAAAAAGCCCCGCGTTCGCGGCGAAAACGATTGCGAAGCAAGAAAGGAGCCGATTGGCTCCTTTCTTTTTGGGTTGTGGGCGCCATCCGCGCAGCGCGCGTGAATGCGGGCGACGCCGTTTGGCAGAAGCCGCATGTCTTGCTCGATTCGTTGTTTGACGCTTGTCATTCCGCGTTGTTGCGCAGGCGCTACCTGCATGCTGTGCGCCTTATGCGCTTGTAGCGCGGGTGAGAGGGGCGGCGAGCAAGCTTTTGCTTTACAGCGTATCGGTATCGAGCCAAATGGTGAATGGGCCGTCGTTGACGAGCTCGACTTGCATCATCGCGCCGAACGATCCCGTTTCCACATGGCCCAAATCGCGCGCGACGAGGCTTACGAAATACTCGTAAAGGCGATTCGCCTCGTCGGGAGCGCCTGCGTCGGTAAACGACGGGCGATTGCCGCGCTTGCAGTTCGCGTAGAGCGTGAATTGGCTCACTACGAGCACTTCGCCGCGCACGTCCGCGAGGCTCAGGTTGGTCTTGCCATTCTCGTCTTCGAAAATGCGCATTTTCGAGATCTTGCTCCACAGCTTGTCGGCCTGCGCCTCGGCGTCTTCGTGCCCGACGCCGAGCAAAATCAAGAATCCGTCGTTGATGGTGCCAATCGTTTCGTCTTCGACCGTCACGCTTGCGTGCGTGACGCGCTGCACCAAAGCCCTCATGTCATGCTCCTATCGCGGAAAGCTCGCCACGCGCCCGCGCGGCGGCGATGGTTCGTATATGGTGGTGCAATAATACGGCATCGTGCCGCCGCGTGCGGCCTTGCGGGCGCGCGGGCACGGCAATGGCAGAACTGCCGTTGCGGGGGCGAAGGTAAGTGCGTTGCGGCTTCCATGGCGGCGGGGCCGATTTGTTTGGATGAAAAGCAGCGCGATTAGAAAGAAGATACGGTGGCACTAACCACGATTTTGCTCGACAACGATGGCACGCTTGTCGATACCTACACCATGATTCTCGAAAGCTTCAAGCATGCCACGCAAGAAGTGCTGGGAAAGCAGTTTTCCGAAGCGGAATATATGGCGAAGGTTGGCCAGCCGCTCGCGACGCAGATGCTCGACTTCGCGCGCAACAGCGAAGAGCAGCAGCGCTTGCTGAAGGCGTATCGATCCCATAACGAAGCAACGCACGACCAGCTCATAAGGGCTTTCCCAGGAGTTGTCGACGAATTGGCGGCTCTTCGCGCGGAGGGCTTCGAGATGGGCGTGGTGACCTCGAAAATGCATGCACTCGCATGGCGCGGGCTTCAGGTGGTTGGGGCGGCTCCCTATCTTGGGTGCCTCATCGGCGCCGACGATTGCGCGAAACACAAGCCCGATCCGGCGCCGATTCTGCTGGGCTGCGAGCGCATGGGCGCGCAGCCCGAGGAATGCGTGTATGTGGGCGATTCTCCGTTTGACATCGCGGCGGGCAATGCTGCCGGCTGTAAGACCATTGCGGTTACATGGGGCATGTTCTGCGAGGAAGAACTCGCGGTCGAGAATCCGACGGCGATCATCCATGAGGTAGCCGAATTGGCGGCGGCGATTCGGGCGCTTTCGAATTAAGCGAAATTTTCTTGAACATACGCCTCGCTTTGTTATAATAGCCAAGCTGAACGGTCGACGGGACGTGGCGCAGTTTGGTAGCGCGCCTGCTTTGGGAGCAGGATGTCGCAGGTTCGAATCCTGTCGTCCCGACCATACGCGGGTGTGGTTCAATGGTAGAACTGAAGCCTTCCAAGCTTCTAACGCGGGTTCGATTCCCGTCACCCGCTCCATTAAAAC
>NZ_CAKTVX010000009.1 GCF_934630525.1 uncultured Slackia sp. | reverse complement strand
GCCCGCCAGAGTCTGCATTGCATCTGAAAGCATTCGATATTCGGCTCCCAAATGCAACAACTAAAAGATAGGAGTTCCCATGAAAGCCCACGCAACCGAAGCAACGCCTCGCTTAGCAAAGAACGCATCGACGGCAAAGCCCATTGCCACAGCGTTGAATACCACTCTCGTCGCAAGCCTGGTGCTCTTCTGCGCATCGCCCCAACAGGCTCTCGCGCAAAACGAGCCGAGCGACACCGGCAACATCCCCGATATGCACACGCCCGATCTATCGCAAATCGCTTCTGCCACGCGAAGCGGCACCGCAATCATCAAAGCGCAGCTCGAGCACGCGACAAGCATCAATGAATTGAAGAGCGTCGCAAGCAGCGCCCAGCAAAACGCCGATGAGGCGAAGGAAGCCCTCAACAGCAACGGCGCACCCTACATTCAGGCAAAAGCGACGCAAGATGCCGCCCAAGCCGCGTACGATTCCGCAAAAACGAACGCCGACGAAGCAAGGCAAGCCGCGCTCGATGAACTTTCCGCGCAAACGAATGCCGCAATGAAAAAGGCTGATGAAGCCCGGGTCGCGCTCGATGCCGCGAACGCCGAACTGCAAACCGCCAAGAACGACGCAGCCGCTAAAGCCAATTCCTACGATGCCGCAAAACGCACAGCAGCCGAGGCTCAGGCCGCCCTCAATGCGGCCAAGCAAGCCGCAAGCGATGCAACCCCCGAAGCCCTCGCAGCCGCGAAAGCGGCTGTCGACCAGGCGAACAGCGCGCTGCAAAAAGCGCAAACCGATGCGGCGAATGCGCAAACCTCGCTCAACGAAGCGCAAAAGCATGCCGATGAGGCAGTCGCCGCCAACACGGCAGCGCAAACGGCGCTCGCCGCCGCCCAGCAGGCCAAGAATGCGGCAGATGGCCAAGTCGCTTCGGCCCAAGCCGCTTTCGACTCCGCACAAAAGGCACTCAATCAGGCAAAACAAGGCGAAGTCGGCTACAACGAAGCCCAAGCGCGCGTCGATCAAGCCAAAGTCGCCTTAGATTCCGCCACATCCGCCGCACAAGCAGCGGCAGATGAGCTCGCTACCGCGCAAGCAGCTTCAAACGCCGCCAACAACGAGCTTGCCCAAGCCACTAACGAACTTTCTGAAAAAGAAGCCGCCGACGCAACCGCGCAACAAGCGCTCTCCAATGCCAACGATACGGCAGCGGCCGCTCAAACCGAATTCGAGAAGGCGCAGACCGCATATCCCAACGCTCAAGCAAATCAGCAAAAAGCCCAGCAGGCGCTCGAAGCGGCACAGTCCGCGAAAAAGGAAGCCGACGAAGCCCTCTCCAACGCGCAGCAAGCAAAAGAAGATGCCGATACCGCTGTCGCAGCAGCTCAAAAGGCCTACGACGACGCGCAGAAAGCCGCCGACGGCGCCATTACCGAAGCCGACCTGAAAGGCACCGAATTCATCGATTGGATGGTTGGCAATACAGGATGGACCCAGCAGCAAATCGACAAACTCGGCATGGGTTACTGCAATGCAAACGACCCGAAGGATGCCTTTTCTATGGCGAACATTCGAGCCGCGGTGCAGCAAATGCGCGTCGTGAACAAATGGCGCACCGACCGCGGGCTCAATGAGCTGCTCGTCTCTTATCAAAAGGCGGGCGTTGTCGCCATGCTCAACGCCGACTATTCAGATGTGAAACTCGAGCATTCCCCAAACTGGACCATCTGCAATGCCGAAAATGCCGCATGGAACTATGGCGTTGACGCAGATTTCGTTAGCCAATGGGCAGGAGAAAAGGCCGACTTCGATGACATTTGCAAGGAACTCGGCTACGAGCAGCAGAGCGAAGCAACCGCCTTCCAGTTCTATCTCGACCACCAGAACGAAATCGACAAGCAGGCAGGCAAGCGCGTGGTGGGGCATTACATCAATCTCTGCACCACGAGCAGCAACGCGATGGGCTTCGGCATCTGCGCAAAGGGAACGAACAGCGGCTGGACAACCGCCGTGCTCGATTTGGACTGGATTAACACCTCAAACATAGAACCAGGAGCACTCACCGTCGATTGGTACGAAGCGAAAATCGACGAATTCGTCAAAGAAAAGACCTCGGCGTCGACGACCGCTGTCGACGCAGCGAAGCAACAGCTCAACGAGGCCACGTCTGCTCAGTCGCGCGCCGCGAATGATGTGCAAGCAAAACAGGAGGCAGCCGCAAGCGCTCTGGAAAATATCGCTTCAGCGCAAAGCGCTCTCGACCAAGCGAACGACGCGCTCGAGAGCATCGATATCGCAGGCAAACAGCAAGCGGTAAACGACGCGAATGCGGCACTCAGCGAAGCGAAAGAGCAAGCGAACGCCGCCGAACAGACAAAGGCAAAGGCAGCCGAAGCGAAGGCGCGAGCTCAGCAAAAGGCCAACGACGCTGCTGCAACACTGCAAGCAAAACAGCATGCAAGCGAGCAAGCCGCAGGAAACGTCGCTGCGGCGCAAAAGGCTTACGACGACGCAGTACAAGCGAGAGACAACGTATTCGCAGGCGTGAGCACCGCGCAGCAAGCCCTCGACGCGGCACAATCGAACCTGTCGGCAGCAACTGCGGCACAGGCCGATGCAGAAGTGGCCCTCGAGAGCGCAGCCTCCCAGGCGCGCGACGCCCAAATCGCACAGACCGATGCGGAAACCAAACTCAACGCCGCCAAGGCCGCCGCAGCGCAGGCGGGCAAAGACGAAGAAGATGCAGAAAAAACCTCCGAGGGAGCCGAAGCCGCATACAACGCTCTCGTCACCCACGCGAACGCGCTCGCCGCAGCACAGGCGGCAGCAGACAAGGCCGCAGAAGACCAAGATGCCGCCAAAGCCGAATTCGATTCCGCCAACACCGCCGTTTCTGCCGCCGAAGCAAAGATTGCTGCCGCCAGCGAAGCCAAGGCCGGAGCCGACGAGTCCCTCGCCACGCTTCAAAGCATTGACCCAGACGCGTCGATTGGGGCAGGAAACAACGCCAACGCAAACGATGCCTTGAATACTCTGTTTGCCGCAGCGAAGCATGCTGCCGAAAACGCTTCCGACGCTCAAGCCGCCCTCGATGCCGCCGCCAAAGAAACCGGCAAACACGCACCCGCCTACATCGAAGCGCTAGTCAATTACAACGAAGCCTTGGACGTGCTCGATGAAGCGAATGCCAAACTCGCGAAAGCCCAGGCAGCCGAGAGGGAAAAGCAGCTAGCCGCCTCGCAGCAAACCAACGCCGCATCGCAACCGCAGCCCGATTCAGCTCAAGCGAAAAGAGCCGGTAAACATACCTTGCCCACCACGGGCGACGCCGCTCCCTTGGGCGCTGCGGCCGCTATCGCAAGCGCAGCCGCCATGCTCGGAGCACTTGCCAAGCGCAAAATAGTCCGCAAGTAAATCGCAGTCAAGACAGCGGCGAAACGGAAGATTCCCCGTTTCGTCGCTGCGCTTTTCGCGACTTTTCAGCATGCGGAAGCCGAGCGCACTACAATGGGCTCATTCACGAAAGGACCCGTGGGCCCGGAAAATTCGTCGCGAAGGAGCCATGCAATGTTTTGTGTTTATTGCGGCACAAAACTCCCCGATGAAGCACGATTCTGCTTCATGTGCGGAAAGAAAGTCGAACCCGCCGACAATGCAGAAAATATCGTTGCCGCAAACAGCGGAAGCATCGACGAAGAAGAATTCAGCATCGAAATCCAAGAGGATCCCACAACCAGTTCCAGCGAGAAAAGCCCCGACGCACCAGAGCCCGCCATCGAAGGAGACCTCGTCGAAGATGCCCACGACGCGTTCGCAACAACCAATGAAAACGACCCAGACGAGACGTCAGCGGAGGGGCAATCCAGCGAGCAAGCCCACGGCGCATCGGAACCCGCCGATGAAAATGACCACGACGAAGCTGAAGAAGGCCAGGGCTTAAACCCGACCAAGCTCGATGCCCCGAACAACTCGTCCAGCGAGACAATCGTGATTCCACTTGCCACACCGTCGGACAAAACAACGATACTCCCTGGATTCGGCGCCGAAAAAGCAGCCCTCGAACAGGAAAAGTCCGACGAAATCGCCGCGCTTGCAGCTCTCTACCCCGATGCCAGCCCCGCTCAATTCTGCGACCCCACGCCTTTTGAGGCGAAAAGCCCCGACATTACCGAATTCATCGCCCCCGCACCCATAAATGGCACCAAGCCCGCCTCTGCGGAATCGGTCCATTACGCCGAAGGCCCAAAAAAGAAGAGCGCTGGTAAACGCGCCCTTCTTATCGCCATCGTTGTAATTATCGCAGTGCTTGCAGCAGCCGCCGCATTCGGCATGTCGCTCGACATTTCGCCCAACTAGCCCTTTGATCTGCGGCTATCAAAGCCGCCAATAGGCATTAGACAACGAGCCTTTGCACTTCATCCTTAGAGTGAACGCCAAGCTTCGCATACAAATGGCGAGCGTGCGTTTTCACCGTATTCTGAGACAAGAACAGCTCACGCTCAATTTCAGCGCGCGTCTTGCCCTGAGCAATAAGTGCGAGGAGTTCAGTCTCTCGCTCGGTAAGGCCGAATTGCTCGCGCAGCACTGAGCATCGCGCAAGCAGCCGTTCGCGTTGCCCAATGGCGCGCTGACCGCTTTCCAAATCGATGCCCGCAGCGCCCCAGTCGGCGTTCACCGATTCCTCGCTGCGCCAAACCAGCACGCTCACGCCAACGAGCAAAAGTCCCACGCCCGCCACAACCGACAACGCGAATGCATCGGACACCACACCAAGCGCGCGCAGTCCATCGCGAACAAGAACGCCTGCTAAAATAGCCCCCTCGCTGCTTGCGCGCGCGATGGCGAACATGCGCAAGCTGGGAATCTCAAAACGAAACGCCACATTCGCGAGCATCGCGAGCGCAAACACGGTAAACCACACGTACGCGAATTTCGTAAGGAACGAAACCACCGCCCCAAGCCCCGCAAACGCAAGCGGGGTAAAAGCGTATGCCGCAATTGCCGCAACCAGGCACGCCTGCGCCAGCTTGCGCAGATCGAATGATTTTTCTCCATGGAACGCGGCGTACATAAGCGCACCGCCCGCCACCGCCGTCGCCCAAATGCGATGAATCGCGCCCATGCCCTCGCCTATATTCGCGAAGAGGCCCGAAATTCCTGACGCGAGCCCCGCAAGAGCCATAATGCCCACGATTTTCCAGGGAATACGAAACTCCACAGCGACGCAAGGCACGGGCCGCTCGGGAGCAACGAGGCGAAAGCTCGCCCACGCGCACGCGAGTGACAGCACCGGCAAAAGCGCTGTAGCCGCAACTGAGTAATTATGGGTCATGGTAGAAATTAGACAATACGTAGCCCATGCAGCGACGCATGACCCGCCGCCATACACCACCATCTGCATGGTGCCAAGCTGACAATAGATTTCCGCCCACAGGCAGAACAAATAAGCACCACCGAGCGCCGAAGCTATGCCCGCGACAAAAACGAGAGTCGCATTCGCATCACCCGGCACAAGTACATAACCGAGCACCGCCGTAAGCGCGGTCGTCGCAGCAACGAGCACGTTGCCCATCGCGCGCTGCGAGCTCAACGGCCCCAAGCGCGAAGCGATCAGCGCCATAATCACAAACATGCCAATATCGCCCACGCGCATACCCATAGACGCCACACTTCGCAGCACGGTGGACTCACCGCAAAAAATAGACGGAATGTGAACGCAGCACAGCCATGCCACAAAAAGGCCCATTCCGAGCAAGCGCAGAGGATGAAGCGCGGTCGATACGGCGGAATCGTCCGGTGCATCGACGCTGGCGGAATCGAACTCGCCAAGCGTTTGCGCGCTCTGTACGCTTCCCGCTAAACACACGTTTTCCGCCGAGCGCGCGCCCTGCGACATCGTTTGGTTTTTCGACATGGCCCCTCCCAAAAAGCCGCTCGACTGCACGGCACCCACTTCACACGGCATTATACCCAAAACGCAATGCTTCTTTCGCATATGCATTCTTCCAGGTCACTAAAGGGGTGATGAGGGGTGAACGCGAATTCACCCCTTTGTGCGCACGCTTCACCCGCGACAGAGCAAGGCGGCGGCGCAATGATGAACCCACCGAAGGCGGAGCCAAGCGCACCACGCGCAAACGGCCCGGGCGAAAGGGTCGCCTCGAGTTCGGAAGAACGCGCGCCTTATACCATTGAGGACGGAACAATGAGCACTAAAGGAATGAGCCGCCGAAACTTCTTGGCATTGGGTTCGCTGGCCACCATCGCTGGAGGCGCCGCTCTTGCAGGCTGCGCCCCAACGAAGTCGGAAGGCAATGCATCAAAAGACGACGCCAAAGCCGCCGAGGTTAAAACCGCCGACGAGACCATGGAATGCGACATCGCCATCGTTGGTGCGGGTGGCGCCGGCATGTGGGCTGCCGTCGAAGCGTGCCGCGCTGGCAAAAAGGCCATCGTGATCGAGAAAGGCCAAGACGTCGGCGTATCCAATGGCTCGATAGCGGGCGGCCCATTCATGGTGGGATCGAAACTCCAGCAGGCAGCCGGCATCGATTTCGGCGTTGAGGAGGCCTTCTGCCACATTATGGAATACGCCCACTGGGCAACCAACGGCGGCGCTATCAAAAAGGCAGTCGAGCTCTCCGGCTCCACCGTCGACCAGTTCACCGACGATTTCGGCGTTCCCACCGGCCTTCGCCCCGATAACTATGGCGCCGGCCACGAGTCGGTTCGCTGCAACTTCCAGGCCGACCCGAAAGATTCCAAAACTCAGCAGAAGGGCGTGAATCGCATGGGGCCGCTGCAGCAATGGTGCGAGGCCAACGGCGCCCAGTTCGTGTTCAGCACCACGGGCAAAACGCTGCTCATGGAAGAAGGCGCCTGCGTCGGCGTGCAATGCGAGCAGGACAAGAAGGTCATCGACGTGAAGGCCCCGGCCGTCATCGTATGCACCGGCGGATTCCTTGGCAACGACGAAATGATGCAGAAGCAGTTCGGCACGCACGTGAACCCCTTGGGCAACGTGCTGTCCATCGGCGAGGGCATCGACATGGTTACCGCCGCGGGCGGCCAGCTGTCCACGCAGTGGGGCATTGCCGGCAACGAATTCTCGGGCTCTAACCAAAACGCCGACGGCGTGTGGGGCAAAAACAACGCCGCCTTCTCCATTGGCATTTATGGCACCATGCTGGTGAATAACCAGGGCCGCCGCTTCGCCAACGAAGGCCGCTTCGCCAATTTGCCGTTGGCACTCGGCGGCGCAATTTCGCTGGTCGGTGGCCAATATTACGCCATTGTCGACCAGACTTACGTTGATGGCCTGAATGCAGGAACCGACGCATGGACTCTATGCGGATCTGATGCTGAAAACTGGCGCACCGGCTCTATGACCCTGAAAGGAAAGAGCCTCGAAAAGGTTCAGGAAAATATCGACGCCGCCGTGGCGGCAGGCTGGGCGTTTAAGGCAGACAGCATTGAGGAGCTTGCCAACGCAATCGACGCGCCTGATCTCGTCGAAACCGTGGACGAGTACAACGACTACTGCGCCGACGGCAAAGACGAGCAGTTCTACAAGCCCGCATGCTTCCTGCAATCCGTTGCCACCGCGCCGTTCTATGCCCTTCAGTACGAGCCCAGCGCTTGGGTAACCATCGGCGGCATTCGTACGAACGACCGTATGCAGGCCATCGACAACAAGGGCAAGGCCATCAAGGGCCTCTACGTTGCCGGCGCCGACAACGGCACTCTGATGAGCGCGCCCTATTGCGACTACGAGGGCTTCTCTCTCATGTGCGCTTATAACGGCGGACGCATGGCAGGCATGTACGCTTCCGAGGACATCGACGCGTAAGCCAACTTTACTCGCGGCCGCAGCTGCGAATGCATGCGCCCAAAAAAGCACCTCCCAATTGCCCCTCCCAAAAAAGCAGGACGACCCAACGGCCGTCCTGCTTTTTCTTTCGAATACGAAGAGGTGGCGCACCTCTAGAACATCTCGCGCTTGTTGAATACGTAGAGCTGCTCGAATTCCGATTGGCTCTTCGTGAGGTAGATAATGCCCTCGATCACGCCGATGAGCCATACCACGCCCGCCGCAATGCCGATCGTGAGCAGGCTGCCCAAAATAGTCACGCCCAACATAATGAAGCCCGTGGTGTGATAGCCCAGATAGAACTTATGCACGCCGAACACGCCCAGGAAAATCGCGAGCAGGCCTGCAGCCACATGGTCTTTCGTATGCACGAGCGGCTGCTGATAGGGAACCTGATAGGCGCCTTGGCCTGGCGCGTAGTAGCCATTGCTTTGCGAATAGTACGCCGCCTGGCCCGGCTGCTGAGCATAAGGCTGCTGAGCAGCATAACCAGGCTGCGCGTAGGGCTGCTGCGGCTGGCCGGCAGGTTGCTGCGGCGCCGCACCTTGCTGCCCGTAAGGGACGCCATTGAAAACAGGAGGCGCCGGCTTGGGAGGCTGCGACGTAGGCATGAAATCGGCAACGGCCGCCGCGACATAGGCGGGATCGACCGGCTTGCCGTCGTCGTCGACGACCTTCTCAATCGGCGGGGTGTTCGGGAAAACCCCGGAAGCCTCCGGCGCAGCAGCCGGCACGTTGGGGGCAGGGGCGGGAACCGCTTCGACCTCAATGGCCTCCTTGGCGCCCTCAATGGGACCGGATGAGCAAGCGCTTTTTTCCTCAACGACGCCTTCCGCTTCCGCGCCGCCCTCTTCCTCGGCATTGTCTTGCGTTTGAATCGCGGGTTCAGCGACCTCGGCCGACGCGGCGGAAGCCGAAGCGGCCGAAGCAGAAGCATCGTCCTCGGCAGACGCGCCCTCGGCGGCCACCTCCGCGCTCGTGGCCGCGGAAAGCTCCTCGAGGCGCTTGTTCATTTCTTCGATTTGACGCTTGAGCGCCTCAATTTCGGCAGCATGCGCAGCCGCCGAATTCTTCGCCTCTTCAGCCATGACCTCTCTCCTTTTCAAAACGGCGCATCGCGCACATTCGCGATGCCCGAAATATGTGTTGGGGCCATACTATAACGAAAAAAGGCGACGGCCTTAAGCCGCCGCCCACCTGTTAAACGAGCGTTATGTTTTCGTAAGTTGCACGCGTCGCGCGAGCGATGCGGGTCCTACCTCTCGGGAACTTTCGTCATAAGAACGAAGCCGACGATGAACAGCACGGCAATGCTGAGCACGCCGATAGAGGAGTTGCCGGTAATCTGGGTAAACACGCTCACGAGCAGCGTGCCAAGCACCGTTGCGTACTTGCCGAAAATATCGAAGAAGCCGTAGTACTCGTTGGCGTGCTCCTTCGGGATGAGCTTGCCAAACTCGCTGCGCGAAAGGGCCTGGATGCCGCCCTGGAACAAACCGACGCACACAGCGAGAACCCAGAATTCCGTGGCGGAGCGCAGGAAAAACGCGGCGAACAACGTGATGCAGAAGTACGCGAAAATCGCGATAAGCAGCATGCGCTTCGTGCCGACTTTGCCCGCCAGGCGGCCATATGCGATGGCCGAGGGGAACGCCACGAATTGCGTAACCAACAGCGCAAGCACAAGTTGGGTTGAGCCGATGCCCAAATCGGTGCCATAGCTCGTCGACATCGTGATAATGGTATGCACGCCGTCGATGTAGAAGAAGAACGCAAGCATGAACATGAACACGCGTTTGTCGGCGAAAATGCGCTTCGCCGTGGCCCACAGGCCCACGAGCGCGTCGCGGAACAGGTGCTCGGTGCGTTCCTTGTAATGCGTTTGGTGCACGTTCTTCAGCACGGGAATGCTGAAAACAACCCACCACGCAGCAGTGATTACAAAGGAAATGCGAATAGCGTCGAGTTGGCCAAGGCCGAAACTCTCACCGAACAGCACAAGCACGAGGCAGATGATGAAGGGCACGCACGAACCAATGTAGCCCCACGCATAGCCTTGCGAAGACACCTCATCGTAGCGGTCTTCTGAATCGGTCGCGTCAATAAGGAAGGCGTCGTAGAACACGAGCGACGCGTTGAGCATGATGGTCGCCACCACGTACATCACCAAGAACACCATCGCGTTGCCCGGAATGCCCATGCATGCGAGCAGCACGGCGCCCGTGCCAATAGAACCCACGAGCAAGCGCTTCTTGTTGCCCTTCAGGTCGGCGATGCTGCCCAAAAACGGCATGAGCAACGCAAGCAAAAGCGACGCCACCGTGGTTGCATAGCCCCAGGCCACCACAACAGAGCTGCCCGGGTCGGCGATCGCCGAAAAGTAAATGGGGATAAGGGTCGACGCCAGCAGCACGAATGCCGAGTTGCCAACGTCGTAGACAATCCAGCTCTTCTCGCGCTTCGTCAGTTTCATTGCGGACATGCGTGCTTCCTTTTTTTTCGTGGGAGGGACGCCCAAAATAACAACTTGCGTAAAGTTCTGGGCGCTGCGGAAAAAACGCTCGAACGATTGTATATCATGGGGCCTACACTGGGGCGCGTGCATTGGCGGCTTAACGTCAATTCGCCGTAAAACGCCCCGCGCCACACTTCCGAAAGGGAGGCATCATGCCTGCAATTCTTACCCACGATTTCTTCGGCCAAGACGTCTATGCTGCGCATTCGCACGTCATCGGCAAATCAATCGACGAGAAAGATGCGTTCTTACTGGGCAACCAAGGCCCCGATCCGCTGTTCTACCTCGTTCTTTCACCGAGCATGAAGGAATTCTTCGGACTGGGCGGCGTCATGCACCACGACACCCCCAGCAAACTCATTGCCGCGTTGAAGGAAAGCCTGCAGGTGCTCGAGGAAGACGAAGCGCCCGTGGGCCGCGCCTATGCGCTGGGCTTTTTGTGCCACTATTCGCTCGACCGAGCCATGCACCCGCTTGTGTATTGCCAGCAATACGCCATTTGCGATGCGGGTGTCGACGGGCTCGACCGCAGCCAGGAAAGCGAAGTCCATGCCGAAATCGAACGCGAATACGACGAGATGGTGCTGTTCAGCAAGCTGGGGCGCACCATTCGCTCCTACCGCCCCTTCGAAGAGACGCTCCATGCGAGCGAGCGCACCCTGCAGACCATTGGGAAAATGTACGCCTTCATGGCGATGAAGGCGTACCGCGCATTCCCGCCCGTCGACCTGTTCGTTTCCGCCGTGCACGATTTCCGCCGAGCACAGCGCTTGTTCTATTCGCCGAATGGCACTATGCAAAGCGCGCTCAATACCATTGAAACGCGCATTCTGAACAGGCAATTCTCGTTCTATAAATCCATGTCGCACCGCGACAATGCCACGCGCGTGAGCGACTTCGACAATCGCATGCGCCACCCCTGGGAAAACCCGTATACCCACGAAGTGAGCACGCAAAGCTTCTGGGATATTTTCGACGGCACGAAAGCCATCGCCTTCAGGGCGATCGAAGCCTTCGATAAAGACGATTTCGACGAAGCCGCAGCGCGCGCGCTCACGGGAAGCCTCAATTTCTCGGGCCAACCGGTGGAAGAATAGAACCGCGAACAGAAAGGCCGCCCCAGGGGCGGCCTTGTTCGTTATTCGGCAGGCTTGAAGGTGTCGCGATCGGGCGCGAAACTCTGCATGGCCTTGATGGTGCGGTCGAACAGCTCGTCCAGCTCCCAACCGAGCATCTCGGCGCCCGAGCGAATCACATCGCGATTCACGCCGGCGGCGAAACGCTTGTCCTTGAACTTCTTCTTCAGCGATTTCACCTCGAAGTCCATCACGCTCTTGCTGGGACGCATAATGACCGCCGCGCCAATGAGGCCTGTGAGTTCCTCGGTCGCGAACAGGATTTTCTCCATCTGCAGCTCCGGCTTGGGCAGGTCGGTATTGAAATCGCTCGTGTGGCTCTGAATCGCGCGAACGAGCTCGGGCGATCCTCCAGCAGCTTCGATGAGCGGCGTGGCATACAGCGTGTGCATCTCGGGCTCATCGTCGTGCTCTTCCCAGTCAAGATCGTGCAGAAGGCCAACAATGCCCCAGAATTCTTCGTTCTCGGGATCGAATTCACGCGCGAAATACCGCATGGTCGCCTCAACCGTTTCGCCGTGCTCAATATGGAACGCGTCTTTGTTGTGCTCCTGCAGCAAATCGAATGCCGTTTCTCGCGTCATGCCAGCATCGAGTTTCGCCATAGTGTTGCCTCCTTATTCCTGCGCGCCGCACGGGCGACGCAAAACGAATTCGCCCTTGAGCAAAATGGCACCCGCAGCGTTTCTATCGCCCACCAAAGAGCGACCCCTAACGAAACGATGCAGGTGCCATTTTCGCCCCTCATCCGGGGATGAGGGCAGGCAAATCTTCAATTAAGCCGAATTATAGGCAAAAAGTCCAGGTGGTGCTAGCGTTTGGCGCGATAAAGGTTCGCCGTTTGCGCGCCGGAATCGGCATGGCATTCCTCGACCTCGACAAGGCCAAGCTTGCGCAAGCGGAAAATCGCCCTGTCGACGGTTTGCACGCTACAGCCCGCCTGCTTAGCGAGCTCCTTTTTCGAGCAGCGCACGCCATCGGACAGCGTCGTTTCCGCTGAAATGTAGCCTAGAATTCTTTTTTGAGCGGAGCTCAAGCGAACTCCTTGGGATTCGGTCTCGCCACGCAACGAAGCCGACCTCCCTTCATAATCCAATATTCCCCCTATGCCGCGCCCTGGCCAAAGTATGCAACGACACAGACCCTATTACATGCAAACAGTTTTCCAACAGTATTAGTAATTCGAAATAAACCCCTGTATTGAAACGATACTGTTTACATGCTGAAAGAGCGCTGAAAAGCCACTAACGACTGGCGAACGACTGCTGACCCCTATGCAATAACGAACGCCAGGAACGCCCTTTCAACTGAACGATTATACTAAACAGCTTCTAAATAATTGTCCATATCATTTCGCCGAAAGACGAAGTTCAACGACAATTCGGCTAGAGTGCGACCCCGAATACTCCAGCAATAAACCCAAACACTACGCCGCATGCGACCAAGCCCGCGACAATAAGGAAATTCTCATGCATGGGACGGTTCGCGCGGAACAGAACGAGCAGGCCGACACCCGCGCTCACCAACAATCCAGCAAGCATGGCCCCCGTAGAAAGGGCGCCCTCGAGATACAACTCAGTAAGAACGACCGACGCGGCGCAATTGGGAATAAGCCCCACGATTGCCGAAACCACCACAGAGAGGTTCGAATTCGCGGAAATGAAGGAAGCGAGCGCGTCTTCGCCAACGCCGTCGATAACGATTTCAAGCGCAAGCGAAACGAGGAATATGAACAGCGTGACCTGCAACGCATGCACCAAAGAGCTCTTCGCGATAGCGCCGAAGCCATGGGCGTGGCCATGCGAGTGATCGTGGGCATGGGCGTGATAATGGGCGTGATCGTGGGCGTGATCGTGGGCGTGCTCGTGCTCGTGCTCGCGGGCATGATCATGGCCATGGTCGGGTCGCTCGCCGGAAGCGCACGCAAGTTCAGCCTCGCGTTCTTCCCCGCGCGAAAGCCCGCCATCCGAATCGTCAGTGCGATCAGCGGCGCCTTCCCCATGCTCCTGGCGCGTATCAGAAAGCGCGGACGGCGCATCGTCTTCATCGTCACAGCCGCAGTGGTCGCGCTCGCACAAATCATGGATGCGCATCGCTTCTACAGCATGGTGGCGAAGCCGCAGCACCGCATCAATGGCAAAACCGGCAATAAGGCCGCAAAGCGCTTTGATCGCGAGAACTTCAACAATGAACTCCACTGGGGCCTGCGCGGCAATCATGATGGGCAGCATCTCATCGCTCGTTGAAAGGAATACAGCGAAGAGCGTGCCCAGGGTAATAACGCGTGCGGAATACAGCGTCGCGGCAGCGGCGGAAAAGCCGCACTGCGGCACTACGCCCAGAAGCGCGCCAATAATGGGGCCCGCAGTGCCAGCACGACGAACGGCGGCAATGCTCTTCGAGCTCGCGTAGTGTTCGAGCGCTTCCATGGCGAGATACGTCACGAAAAGGAACGGCACAAGCTTCAAAGTGTCGATGAATGCATGCTCGAAAGCATGCGGGAGTATTTCAGCAAAAGTTTCCATAGCGGAACATTTTAGGGCCGAATGCCAAAAAACGCCTGATAACGTCATCAACTCACACGACGAACATGTGCATTTTTGCTCATATGAGTAGAGATTCGAAGATGCAAGAGCAGGGACGCCATAAAGGCGACCTGCGCCCTATCCCTTCCAGCGGCGAGGATGGCCCTTGCGCGAGCGAATGCGCTTCGCCTCTTCGTTGCGCTTTTTAGCCTCACGAACCTCGCCGCGCAAACGAAGGTAGCTGTCGTAGCGTTCTTTGGGAAGCTCGCCCGATTTCACGGCGGCGCGCACTGCGCACCCAGGCTCCGCCTCATGGCGGCAATCGCGGAATCGGCACTGTTCAGCGAGCTGCTCCACATCGACGAATGCGGCTTCAATGCCCGCATCAGAATCCCATAGGGCAAGACCGCGCACGCCCGGCATATCGACGACGCTGCCGGCGCCAGGAATCGCGATCATTTCGCGAGAAACCGTCGTGTGGCGACCCTTGCCATCGCCCTCGCGAACGGCGCCCGTTGCCTGCACATCGCTTCCGACCAGCAAGTTCACCAAGCTCGATTTGCCGACGCCGCTTTTTCCCAACAGCACGGCGACGCGACCTTCCGGAATTAAGGCGCGCACCCCCTCAACGCTTTGGGGGTCTTCAGCAGAAACCACCAGAACGGGCGTGCCGTGGGCGATCTTCTCGACCAAATCGCGCGCCTGGGCAAGCTCGACTTCGGTTTCCGCCAAATCGGCCTTGGTAAGCACGACGGCGACGCTCGCGCCGCTCTCGTGAGCCAAAACGAGTTCGCGTTCGAGCCGGCGCACATTGATGCCCACCAAAGGCTCGGCCACGATAACCGTATCGAAATTCGCCGCGAGCACCTGCTGCTCCATGCGCTCGGTCGGGTCTTTGCGCACGAAAGCGCGCTTGCGATCGTGCACGCGTTCGATAATGCCCTTGTCGTGCCCATCGGGCGCAGACACATCGACGACATCGCCCGTCGTCGCGCGCACGTCGGCGCCCTTCACCAAAGCCGTTGCGTGCTCGCAGCGAAGCTCGCGTCCATCGCTCAAACGCACGAGCGGATACCCGCGGTCAAGCTTGATCACAGTTCCTTGCATAAGCATTAACGCGACCTTTCCCGCATGCGCCAAAACACGAGCGCCAAAACGATGCCCGCCGCCAACGCGGCGACACCGGGCACGAAATCATCGATATTGAAGGCGTCTTTATGTTCATAGCCAGCCGAAACCACGTTTACCACCTGGGCATGCACGTCGCTTTCGCCTTCATGCTGAGAGCACGTCAAATTGAACACGCCCCGAACGCGCAGGGTAGTTCCCGTCGTGCCGTATGCCCCGTAGGTGTCGATCTTGCGCAAATCGCTGCGACGCACGAATACGGTAACGGTCGAACCCGTATCTGAGTCGCGCAGCACGATCCACGCATGGTCGGCATCGCCCGTCACGGAAATGGCCTCGCCCACCACTTCGCCCGTCACCTGCACGGTTTGTTTGTCGTAATACGAATCGGCGCCAGCCAAATCGGCGATGGACGCATCGTAGAGGAACGAGTTGTCGGAGGTCTGCCCGTCATCAATCGAGTTAGTCGGATCGTCAACAGGTTTAGGCGCTTCGCCATTGTTGTTTTCGCCCTTTGCGGCATCGGCGTCAGCAGCAGCGGCATCGACGCGCGCCTTGGACACATCCTTCTTGTCGGCGGTGGCGGTTGAATCGGAGCTCGACACCGATCCAGTTGAGCTGCCATCGCCGTCGGTGGCAAATGCAACACCCGCGGGCACCAATGCCACAGCGGCAGCAAGAACCGCAACCAGAGCGGTTCGCGATAGCTTGTTCACGCTAACGTGCACGGACCCTCCTCCTCGGGCGAATGGACGCGATGATGGAAACCAGCAATGCGATGAGCGTTACGTATTCGAGACGGCCAGCCCACATATCAACGATATAGAGCACCTTCAGCGGGTCAGGCATGCCAGGCTGGATAATGCCGCACGACATGCCGATGTTCGACACCATGGATACCGATTCGAACATCGAGGGCGCGGCGGCATAGCCGAACGTGACGGTGACGATGGTCGTAACGAGAAACGCCACGCCATACAGCAGCAACACCACGAGGTTTGCGCGAACCAAATCGTGGGAAAGAGGGCGGCGGCCAACGTGGTAGTACATAACCACCTGTCGCGCCGAAGCAGGTGCGAGCAAATCTTTGATATAGGCGACCAATTCCTTGACCAGAACACCGATGCGCAGCACCTTGATACCACCTGTGGTCGACCCGGCTGAGCCGCCAACCGCCATGCAGAAAATGATGATGAGCAAAGCGCCGCTCGAAATCACCGTGGTCATTTGGTTCACGCTAATGGTTTGGAAGCCCGTCGAGGAGAATGCCGCCACAACAGTGAATACGGCTCGCCGCAAAAGCGTCGGCAGGTCGTCGTAGACTTTCGCCGCGCACAGCGTCGCGACGAAGGCAACCAGAATCACGCTCAACCATACGACGAGCGTGCGAATCTCGATATCGCGGAAGAAATGCTCGATATGGCCCTTCCATACCTCGCTATGCAGGGTGAAGTTGATAGAGCCCAAAAGAATGAGCACCATAATGACGATCTCGAGCGGCGCGCAATGGTAATAGATAATGCCCGTCGACATCGAAGTCATGCCGCCCGTATTGAACGAAGCAACGGCAAGCCAAAGGCCGTTGAAGAACGCGCGCACGGGCGCCATGCCGATGAAGAGGCACGCCGCCGTGGTCAGAATCGTGCCAATGACGATGGTCGCCATCGAGAATCGCACGATGAAGCGAGCCGTTTGCATAATGTTGGGAATAACGTGCTCGCTGCGACCCTCGGAAGAATACAAAGACGAATCAACCGCACGCCCGAACAAGCCCAGCGACAAAGCGATAACGACAACGCCTTGGCCGCCGATGCATTGCATGGTGAAGCGCCACGTATTATCGGCGATCGACATATGATCGATATCTTGCACCAACGAACAGCCCGTCGTGGTCCATGCGCTCATTCCCTCGAACACCGCATCGAGCATGCTGCCATAATGGCCCGACATATATAAAGGTATGCACCCCAAAAGAGCCAACGCAAGCCACGCAAAACCCGTAACGGCCAAGGCCTGCTTCGGCGTGAGTTTGCCAGGGCTGGGGAGGATAAGACGCAAAAGCGAACCGACGATGAGCGCGACGCCCATGCCGAACAGATAATGCGACGCCGGCTGCCACTCGCCAAGCACAATGGCCACAACGAACGGGACGCATTCAGCGGCGGCAAGAAACATCATGAGCACGCCCAGATAATGCGCGATCACGCGGAAGTCATAGAATGAGAATTTCTGCCACATAGCGCGCTAACCCATCAACAGCTTCGTGATAACGACAAGCACACCAAGCCACACGACAAAAGCCACCGTGCACAGCACAACGACGAAAACCCCCTGCATGGGAGTTTTCAGGCTGTTCAAGGTTTCTTTGTAGGCTCGCAAATCCATAATTGCATGATTATACGCCAGCTGGCACAAAACCGTGCATGGGGCGGTTTTCTTGACGGAATTCCACCTCATCGGTTCGAGCCCCGATCCGTGCCCCCTTCGGACCAGAGTTGTAGGCTGGATTCCGAAGAGCCGCATTCGCAGCAAAGGCAGCGAGCGCCATGCTGGGTGAGCAGATTGCCTTGAAAGAGGAGCGAAGCGTACTTCGGTACGCGAGCGACGATTGAAGGGCAAGATGCCGCCCAGCATGGGGTGCAGCGTCAGGTCGCCTCATACGAAAAAGCGCCGTTCGTTAGAACGGCGCAATAAAGACTGGAGCGGACAACGGGGCTCGAACCCGCGACCCCCACCTTGGCAAGGTGGTGCTCTACCAACTGAGCCATGTCCGCATATATAAATGGTGGGCGATACAAGATTTGAACTTGTGACCCCTACCGTGTCAAGGTAGTGCTCTCCCCCTGAGCTAACCGCCCATTTAACTGGCTGTTGTCGAACCAGCGGGTAATTATTATACGAGTTTCAAAATCGCGGTCAAGCCCTCTTTTGAAAATTTTTTCTACAGCCTCAAATCGAGCGACACAGGGCAGTGGTCGCTGCCGAAAATCTCGTTGTGGATTGCAGCATTTTCAACCGAAGCTCGCAGGGTCTCGCTCACCAAGAAGTAGTCAATGCGCCAACCCGCATTGTTCTTGCGCGCATTGAAGCGGTAGCTCCACCACGAATACGCGCCTTCCACATCGGGATGCAGCGTGCGGAACGTATCCACAAACCCCGCATCGAGCAAATCGGTGAATTTACCGCGCTCCTCATCGGAAAAGCCCGCATTGCCGCGGTTCGTCTTGGGATTCTTCAAGTCGATTTCCTCATGCGCCACATTGAAGTCGCCACACATGACAACGGGCTTCGGATGCGCGACTTCACCGGCCCCCGTTCGCGGAAGCTCGGCGACGCACACATGCCCCTCACCTGCCGCCTGAGCTTGCACAGGCACGCCCGCAGGAATCACGCCGGCCTCAAGCCCCTTGCAGAAATCACGAAACGCATCATCCCAGGCCATGCGATGGTCTATGCGGGCCAAGCCATCTTGCGCGTTCGGCGTATAGACATCAACGAGCCAAAACTCGGGGAACTCCAACGCCACAATGCGCCCTTCGGTATCAAGCTCGGGCACGCCCAAACCATGAAGCGCGCGCAGCGGCTCGCGGCGCGTAAAAATCGCGGTGCCCGAATAGCCCTTCTTCTCGGCATAGCTCCAAAACTGCAGGTAGCCAGGAAGATCAAGATCAATCTGACCCTCTTGCAATTTCGTCTCTTGAAGACAAATCGCATCGGCGTCCAAATCGAGCACTGAGTCCTCGAAACCCTTCTTCACCGCAGCTCGCAGGCCATTCACATTCCATGAAACCAAACGCATGACGCGCACTCCTCTTCAAAAACGAAAAACGGGCCAGATAACCCAGCCCGTCAAGTGTAGCAGTCCGGCCGTGCGCGGCACACCACGCCACGCATCTTCCGAATTCGTTTATTTCTCCTGCTCAGTGCCCTTCTTTTTGGAAAGCCCAAGCTTTGCCGCGATATGCAGAATGCGGTCGTGCTGCCAAATCGCAAGAATTCCGATAACCGCCGCGATGCCGAACAGAATGGCGCTTTGGCCGTAATCTCCTTCGATAAGTCTATCGGCGCCAAGCGTGCTAATGAGCACGCCGGGGATGCGCCCGACATTCGCGAGCACCACAAAGTTGCGCATGCTCATATTCGTAAGCGGAACCAGGTAGGTGAACACGTCTTTCGGCAGACCGGGAATAAGGAACAGGATGAACACCATGACATCGAGCTTTTCAGAATTCTCGAAGCGTTCAAGCTTGTTCATCCACTTCTCGGGAATCATCGCGCGAACGAACGGCGCGCCGAGCTTATGCACGATTGCGAAAATGAAGGCGCTCGAAATCACGGCACCCACAATTACGACGAGGGCGCCAATCCATGGCCCATACATCATGCCTGCCGCGATTTGCACGACTTCGCCGGGAATGAACGCCACCACGATTTGCAGGAACTGGAAGGCGAGCAAAATGAACACGCCGCCGACGCCCGCGTTGCGCACATCTTCAAGCACGCGCTGCAAACCGTCAGGCTCGGAAAGCTCAGAAATCCACGGCGCGACAAGCACGCACACGCCCGCCATGAGCACGAAGAACAATCCCAGGCCTACCAATTTGAAAATATCGGCCTTGGTCAGGCGGGCAAGAGAAGGGCGCTCGGAAACGGGAACTTCGTACTTTTCGTTAAAGGCTTCCTTTTTCGCTTCGTATTTCTCGCGATGCTCTTCGCGCTTCTCCTGAAGCTCCTCGCGCTTTTCTTGAAACTCTTCTTTTTTCAGAGCAATCTTGCCGGTCATGCCCGACGAATCCATCGCCATCTGGTTCACCTAGTTTCATCAAAGCGCCTCACCCAAACGCATTGACGCCATTGTGACGCAAAAGACGGTGGCGTCAGGCGAAAAACCCGAATGCCACCGTCTTGCCGTAATTTCGTTAGGTTGCCGTAACAATCGATACGGATTAAGACGAATGCCGCCAGAACGAAACCCGTTCGACTGAGCTACTCGCCCTTCGCCGCCTTGTCGAATTCGCTCTTGAACGCAGCGAACATGCCTCCTATGCCAGGATCTTTGCGAGAAGGCTCCTCGTCGGCATCTTCGTCATCGTCTTCGTCTTCGTCATCGTCATCGTACCCGTCGTCATCGGGCTCTTCGTATTCGCCCTCGTCGTCGGCCGCCTCGACAAGCGCCTCGCCCTCTTCGTCGTACTCTTCGTCGTACTCTTCGTCGCCGGCCTTGGCCTTATCAAATTCTTCTTTGAAGGCGGCAAACATGCCCTTGGTTTTCGATTCGCGCTCGGCGACCTCTTCGCCCACTTCGGTCTCTTCGCCCGCAGCAGCCTTGTTGAACTCTTCCTTGAATGCGCCAAACGCGTCTTTAGTCGCGCTCACTTGGCGGCCAACGCCTTCGGCGCCCTCTTTCACCGCAGCGCCCGCAGCAGCCGTCGCGGCCTCAACCTTGGGCTTTGCAGCATCAGCCGCCTCCTTGGCGGCAGCGGCCGTTTCCCGCGCGCGAGCTCCAGCCTTCGCCGTGAATTTGCCCGCGGCCTCGGCCCAACCACCTTCGGGAGAGAGCTCCCACACATCGTCGGAGACCAAAATCGCGCCCTTGAACACGACCTCTTCGCCCGCTTCGCGCGAATCTTCCTTCACGGCCAAATCGGCACCCATGCCGCGCTTAAAGCCCACAATGTAGCTCGCCGGCACCTCGAGCGTTCCCAAAAGAAGCTTCGCCGTAGCACCGTTGCTCGCTTCCACGGCTTCGACCTGGCCCGTTTCGATATCGAACGTGATGTTGCTCACGAAGCCGACCGCCGTTTCGTCGGCAGTCATGATTGGCAGGCCTTCCCACAAAACGCACTTATCCCAATCGAGGCCCATGGCTCGACATACCGCATGGCCCGAAGTAGGCGCATCGGGCTTAACCCGAATGCGGCCGTCGGCGAAATCGAAGCCGCCAAGGGCCACGAAAATGTCTTTGCGGTGGAACATCCACAGCAAATCGGGACGCTTCACCATAAAGCCAATGCAGCGTCGCTCGGTCGGGTGGAACACGCACGATTTCACCTTGCCGATGCGCTTCGCTCCCTTCTTGCCGCCCACAACGCGGAGCTTTCGAATATCGTGGCTTGTCACCAGCTTCTTACGAGCCATGTCGGCTTCCCTTCCGTTCGCGAAAAGGGCCGGCGCAAGGCCGACCCTTCATTTGTGCTGTACCTGTAGCTGCGGCGTTATTCTGCCTTCTGCTCTTCTTCGGCGGCCTCTTCGACTTGCTCGACGGCCTGCTCAACAGCGGCTTCTGCCTGAAGCTCGTCTGCGACCTGCTCGGCATTCGCGGATGCTTGCTCGGCGTTTTTCGCCACCTGGGCGGCAATACGCTCGCGGGCGGCGTCGATCTTCGCGCGCAGCTCGTCGTTCTTTTCGGCGAATACGGGCTTCACGCCCTCGGCCGCCTCATGCGCGCGGCCCGCAACGACCTGAGCGCCCTGGGCAATGGCGTCGGCGGCCTGCTTGCCGCGATCAGCCGCGGTCACGTATGCCTGTTGAGCGCCCTGAGCGACATTGGTGTACGCCTGCTGGGCAGAAGCGGCGACGTTCGTGTAGGCGGCCTGCGCGTTGGCGGCAGCAGCGCCGTATGCCTGCTGGGCATTTTGGGCGGCGTTGCCGTAGAACTGCTGAGCGTCAACCGCAACCTGTGCGCCCAAACCCTGGGCTTGGCCCCACATTGCCTGGGCCTTGTCGGCCACCATCGCGCGCGTCTCAACGCCCGTGCGAGGAGCGTAGAACAATGCGACTCCCGCGCCGATCAATCCGCCCGCCAGGAACATACCGAGTTTGTTGTTCATATTTGCCTCCTCGAGTACGCGCCGCCGCCACGCAACGACGTTGTTATCATTATTGGGGTCATTATAAGAGAAAACGCCCGCACGAACGCGAGCGTTGCCGTTATGTTGAAGCGAAAGGCCGATGCGCCAAAAAGGAGAATTCGCACAGTACGCAGAACTGCCGGCGACCCATGCCCGCCGCGAGCGCAAGAGCCTCGGACGATTTCCGAGCTTACTCGAAACGATCGGGAATCGGGCCAGGCGATGCACGCAAAGCACCGGTGCCGGAACGCCCGCCTAACGAGCTCGCGCGAGCAAGGCGTCGTTCAGCTCGCACTGCGCGACGGCGAGCGCCTGGCGAGCAACATGCTCGTCGGCATAACTCACCTGCACGCACGCTTTGCGCTCGGAGCGATTCGACCACGCGGTTTTGCCGACAAACACCACCTTGCTGGGCGATTCATCAAGCCGAGCCTGCTCGTCAATAACCAAATGCTCGAGCACATGGGGAATCGACGTGTTTGCGGCCACGCTCATAAACGTTTCGCCACGCTCATTCACGCACGTGTGCGACAGAATATTCGGAAAGCGCGGCAAAAGGTCGGCGATAAGCGCCGGCGTGGCAAAGCAGAATCGCTCATCGGATATTTCCACATGAGCAACCATGCGGTCGGGCCGAACCTCGATAGCCACAATTCGGCACGCCCACTGAAAAGCCGGCGGCGCTTGAGTTGGTTCAAACGGTTTTCGTTGGGAAAACAAGGCTACGCTCCTGCAGCCGCGCCCATCGCGCCAGGTTGCACGGCATTCGATCCGGGAGACAAATCGCCCGAGCTCGAGTTAAGCGCTTCGGCGATTTTGGCGCTTTCCTCTTCATCTAGCGCAGGATCCGAAGACGCAGAGGATGCCGATTCATCGGTCGTTTCGGTTTGCGCGGCTGAATCGCCAGCTGCTTCACCAGAAGCTTCAGCCGATGCTTCACCCGAGGCTTCGCTTGAATCGCCAGAATTCTGAGCAGTGGCGCCTTCTTGGCCTTGGCCAGCATTCATTAGAGCCGCCGCTTCATCAGCCGAAAGCACGCGAGGCTCCCCATCGGTTGAGTCGGAGTATTTCTGGAACACCGTTTGGGACCCATCGGACTCGGTGATAGTGAGCGTCGCACGGTCTCGCGAGAACTCGTATGAGCCGCCGCCCGTAAGATCAACGAACGTATAAGAAATCGTTTTGCTCTTCGTATCCAGGGTGTATTTGAAATCGACCGAATCGGGCATATGGATTGCTTCGGCATCGATAACCACGAGCGCGGTGCCGTTGGCGGTAAGCCATTCGCCCTGGATATCGGCCGAATCGTCGAAACGAAGCCACGTATCCCACGCCCAGAATGCGGCCACGGCAGCGCATGCGACAAGCACTGCCGCAAAGCATACGGCGACGATTTTAAGAATGCGGTTGCGGTGCTCCGAAGAGTGGGGCTTTGCCACCGCTCCCCTACGCGAGGGGCGATTGCGCGACGACGAGCCCGCATCAGGGGAGCACGTCTCATCCAATGCGGAATTCGAGAGGGCATCTGCACCAGGCGAAGACGACGCGTCGGCACGGCCCGACTCGGCCACACTCGGCGATAACGGCGTTTCCTGCGCGACAGGAACTTTCTGCGCAGGCGCCGGTTCCTTCGTCGCCGCAGTCGCAGCCGACCCACGGGCGGTTTTTTCTTTCAGCGATTTTTTCTTGCGCGATTTCGCCGCGGCCTTGCGGCCAAGCCACTCTCCCGCAGCCGCCTCGGCGCTGGAGGCGTCGTCCCCCAGGTCAAACGAATCGGCTGGTTCAAGAAATTCTTTTGCAGGCTGCGGAACAGACTGGCGCACGGAAGGGCGTGCATGAGAGTCGTTCGAACGAGACTTGACCATTCCTACTGCAGCCCTTTCTTGAATTTCACTATGAACCCCATGCCGAACCGAGCAGCGATTCCACGTCGCTTTGCGAAACCTGCCACCCATCATCGCCCTGCTCGAGCGTGAGCAGCACGCGCACCGTGCGCGGCTTTTGCTTGTCGATTGAATCGAGCAGCGCTTCTTTCAAATGTGCGCGATAAGCATCCTCGTCGTCATACGACAAGGCATCGCCCGCCACCTCGCGAGCGAACGAATCAACTGCGCTCGCTATGTTTTTCGAGGTCACATCAACGTCGACCCAAGCCATGCCGTTGTATACATCAGCTTGGACAACTTTGCATTCGAACTCCGAGCGCAAACGCGGAGCCAAATCGGAGGCGTCGATATCTAAATCGGCGAGCGAGTAGCTCCTCTCGTCAACGACGGAATCGTATGCGTCCACGAATTCCTGTACGCAATCGAGGAACTGGCTATCTTCATCGGCGGCAAGCGCATTGAGAGCCTGCTGCACATCGGCCGTCGCTCGCTTCGACTCGTCGTTTTTCGCGGCATCGTCAGACGAAGACGAACGCGCGCTCGACGAATTTTGCGACGACGCATCGCCCAGACGGGTGTCGAGAGGAGACTTCTGTGCAAAACCAATCGCCCACAACGCGAAAATCAAGGCGGCGACAACGATGCATGCGGCAACCAGGGCTACAACCGTAGAGGCGGTAACCACGCGTTTGCCGCCGTGAGCCTTTCCCTTGCCCTTGAGCTTCGCCCGCGATGCAGCTGAGCCCCGCGCGCTTCCGCTTTCCTGCTGGAGTTCCTCATCGGGCGCAGGATTCGACGACTCCGGCGCGTATTTCGGCGGAGGGGGCGGTGGGGGCGCCGCAGCGCCCCGTGTATCGTCGCGAAGAGGTTCGGTCATTCGTGCGCCTTTGCGTTTTTACGCTTCGGCCTTGATGTATTCCATGCCGCCCATGTAGGGAACGAGCACGTCAGGCACCTTGATGGAGCCGTCGGCCTGCTGGTAGTTCTCCAAAATGGCAGCCATCGTGCGGCCCGCAGGCAGGCCGGATCCGTTCAGCGTGTGAACGTAGCGCGTGCCCTTGAAGTTCGCGGGGTCGCGATACTTGATGTTCGCGCGACGCGCCTGGAAGTCGCCGCAGTTCGAGCAGCTGGAAATCTCTTTGTATGCGTTGTAGCTGGGCAGCCACACCTCGACGTCGTAGGTCTGGCGTGCGGAAAAGCCCAGGTCGCCCGTGCACAGAGAAATAACGCGGTAGGGCAGCTCGAGCTGCTGCAGCAGGTATTCGGCTTCAGCGGTCATGCTCTCGAGCTGGGCATCGGAATCTTCGGGCGTGGCGAACTTCACCATCTCGACCTTGTCGAACTGGTGCTGGCGGATGATGCCGCGCGTGTCGCGGCCAGCCGAGCCAGCCTCTTCGCGGAAGCACGGCGTGAACGCGGTGTACCACTTCGGCAAATCGGCAGCATCGAGCACTTCGCCCGCATGCAGGTTGGTAAGCACGACTTCGGCGGTAGGAATAAGGAAGTTGTCGCCGGAAACGTGATATGCGTCGTCTTCGAATTTGGGAAGCTGGCCCGTGCCGAACATGGCCTGACGCTTCACGACGATAGGCGGCCACCACTCTTTGAAACCGCGGGACGTGTGCGTATCGAGGAAGTAGTTGATGAGCGCACGCTCGAGACGAGCGCCTGCGCCGCCGAGCACCGTGAAACGGCTGCCCGAAAGCTTATTGCCACGATCGAAATCGAGGATGTCCAAATCGGTGCCAAGATCCCAATGGGGCTTGAAATCGAAATCGAACTCGCGCGGCGTGCCCCAGCGACGGCGCTCGGGGTTTTCGCTTTCGTCTTTGCCCACCGGAGTGGCGTCGCACGGAATGTTCGGCGAGCCCACCAAAATGTCATTGAGCTTGGCGTCGACTTCTTCGCGCTTGGCGCTTGCCTCGGCGAGCTTTTCGTTGATCTGGCGAACCTGTTCCTTGGCAGCTTCGGCCTCTTCCTTTTTGCCAGCGCCCATGAGCTTGCCGATTTCCTTAGAAGCGGCATTGCGCTCGGCCTGCAGGCTTTCCTCGGCGGAAATAGCCTCGCGACGCTGCTCATCGAGCGATGCGAACAGCTCGGCATCCCACGGGAAATTGCGGTTCGCCATTGCCTGGGCAACGGCTTCCTGGTTATCGCGAACATAGCGAATATCAAGCATGGCCTGGCACTCCTTCAAGTGACTGCGACGCGCGGCGCGCCGCCTTCGGTGGCTTTGAGCCCCGCGCGCATCGCGAGGGGCAATAGAAACATATCGCCAAAGTATAGCCCAAACGCGCACGCTTCAAGCCACGCGCCGCCCCGCCTGCGCGAAGGTTGCACAAGAAAGGGCTGAACCAGCCATAAGACCGCCAGACGCAGCATCCCTCTGTTTATTCGCTTTACGCCCCTGGCACGCCCTCGATGACGATGAACACCGTATCGTCCCCGAGCACAAGGCGGTCGCCCGCGCTCAGCCGCGACATCGCGCCTTCGTGCACAACCGCGCGCTCGCCCGTGGCGCCGCTCACGATTTCCGTGCCGTTCGTGGACCCAAGGTCGCGCACAAACCACGCCGCGCCTTCACGCACGAGACGCGCGTGGTGGGCCGAAGCGCCCGCCCCCACGTCGGCGATATCGTCATCGCCCAAGGCGAGCGCGCCAATTTCAATCTCTTTGCTGCCGGGGTCGACCCAGTGGGGCGAGCCCTTCACGTAGCCATCGACGACACGAAGAAGGCCGAGCGACAAAGGAAGCGGCTCTATTTCACGCACGTCTTCGGCGCCATCGTCGCGCATCATAATGGCTGGCGTGGCCGCGAGTCTGCCACCGTGCGAGGTTTGCGCATACTCGAGCGCAAACGCGGCCGCCTTGCGAGCGCTCCCCATGCAACCGGCCGAGATGAACAGCACCATGGCCACGTCGGCCCGCTCGTCTTCGGAATAGCCCGATCCGCACACCAGGCGGTCGAACACGTTGCGCAAGACGCTCGCGTCTTCGCCAATGCGCGAAAGAGCTGCCGCCATTTCGGGAATTCCCTGGTCGCGAAGCATGATAAGCACATCACGGCCCTGCATGGGACGATTGGTGCGAGAGCGAAGGCGTGCCATGACGCGAAGCGCCGCCACGCCATAGTCGCAGAAATAACGCTCCTGCAGCGAACCAGCCGGCGCATGCACGATGAAGCGCGAGATCCACGTTCTATCGCCGACGCGGCTTATGGGGCTCCGGCCATCCGAAAGAGGGCGATTCGACAGAATAAGGCCCGCGAGCTCTTTGTAGCTGATGCTGGCGTGTTTTTTCATCACGTCAAACAGGGCGCCGCAGGGCGTAGGGTTGTTATTCACTCTGGTCACCTTCCTTCCTTGGGTCTTCTAAAACCGAATCTTTCTGCTCAGCTGGTTCTTCCTGCTCGTCCGAAGCGTTCTGCTCGGCCGAAACATTCTGACCATCCGAAGCATTTTTGCACGCTCTATCGCCTTGGGGCTCTTCCAACGCCGCCGCAGCAGCGCCAAACGCGCCCCGAGGCGCTGCGCCCGGCGGCAAGGTCCCATGTATTTTCTTACGAGCGGGGCCATATACCACCGCCAACGCAAAATCGGCCACAAATGGACACCATGCCGCAGCAGCGGCTGCAAAAAGGGCCGCCGCCAAACTCGCATGCGCGCTCGGCGGAGCCACCGCCGCATTCGACAAGACGAAGCCCTCAACCACGGCCGCCGCCGCAACGCCGAAGCTCGCCCGAATGAAGCCGGCTCGCGAATGCAAGCTCGGACCGCGAAAAACAACTCCGAGCACGGCGGGCGCAGCCAACGCAAGGGCGACCATCCAAGGCTCAAGCGCCCCTCGCCATTGCATGCCGGGTAAAAGAAGGCTCGCCTCCATGCCATCCACCGAATACGCCGCCGACGCGGCTACAACCACGAGCACTGCCGCCGAAGCCGCCCACGCGGCAATACGCACCGCCAATCGCGCGGCAAACATATCGCGCATCGACCCCGCGCCCGAACCATCGAACGTGCATGGGATCAGCGGCTCGCCCTGAAACGAAAGCACAACGTTTTCCAAATAGTGGCCGCAAAACGCCGAAAACGCATTGAAAGCCTCATGCGCCGTGGGGCGCGCCCCTTGATCAGCGGAAAGGCACGCCAAAAGCACGGAGGCGAGCTGGTCGTCGACGAACGCAAGCGCATCGCGCACCTCGTCGACGCTCGGGGCTTGCGCCGCATCGGAGCACGCGCGACGAAGAGCCTTGTCCACTTCCGGCTCGCAGAGAAGCACTGCGGCGATATCGGCCGCCGCCGCATGCGCGAACACGGGGCGGGCGGGAGCGGTCTCGGTTTTTACGCGATACGGAGAGAACGCGCGGTTCGCTGCTTCGGCATTTTTCCCGAACCTTTTTCCGCTTCTCGAATCGGCCGCATCGCCCGAACCTGCCGCGGGCTGCGCGGTTTCCGCCTCCAGGTCAAACGGCGCACGCCCGCAGGCGAGCCGGTATATCACGCTCGCCGTCGCATACACATCGATTTTGGGCGATTTGCGCAGCGCATCGACTCCCGCGATATCCTCCGTAAGCATCTCGGGCGGCGCAAAATCGGCCGTCGCCTTGCGAGTAAGAGAACTGACCCTCGTGAACGACGAGCCTTGCATCTCTTCCGGCGTCGACGACCCGAAGTCGATAAGGCACACATCGAAGAAGCCTTCCTCAACCTGCTCGGCAAGGGAGAGGCGTGAAGTTCGAACCATCACATTGGCGAGCGAGATGTCGCGATGGACAAAGCCGCCTTCAAGGAAATCAAGGTGCGCAAGCAGGTCAAACACGTCGCGGCCGATTTGAGCAGCCACAAGCGTGGGCATGCGGCCGGCCCCGTCAACCGCAAGGGCGTCGCATACATGCGCGAGCGTTTCGCCGCACACCCATTCCATAACGATGGCAGGCGCGCCCGCGACCTCGCCCATCCCATACAAATGAGGAAATCCCTTGAGGCCCGAAACGGCCTTGTGACACTCGAATTCCTGACGAAACGCGGTTTTCAAACCCGCTCCATAGCGTTCGTATTCAGCATCGCTCGCACGCTCGTCGCGCTCGGGCATAACGAGCGTTTTCAGCGCGAACTGCTCGCCAAGCACATTGGTCGCACGCACGACCGACCCAATGCCGCCGCGACGGCGTGTAGACTCGTCAACGAAGAGCGTGCCGAAACGGCGCTTGTACGAATCGAGCGCCTCGCCCTGCATGCCAACAGCCGGCTCGAAGTGCGCAACGCTCACTACCCGAGCGCCGCCGAAGGGGTCGCCGCCCCCATCGATTGCCGAATATCCCAATGGCCGCGAGTCGCGCGGCCCCGAAAGCCAGCCACTCATGCCAAGCTCCTCGCCCTATCCTCATGCGCGCGGTAGCTCGCATAGGGCCCAGAGATGTCCACGGCGCTCGCCGAGGCCGATTGCTTCGCGGCCCCCCACTGACCCACGAGCGCGACCGACATAGTGCCCAAGTCGTTCACCATATATTCAATTTCTTCCCAAAAGCGGTAATAACGCGAACGCTCGGCCACGGCAACTTTCATGTTGAGCGCCGCCTTCATGGAGTCGATCGAGCTGTCATAGACAAGCATGTCGGAATACCATTGCGCGGCATCGCCGAAATACCCCAAGTCCACGTCGTAGTTCAAATGCCCCGCAGATTCACGCAGGCTGCCAGAAAGCTGCACGCATTGATTGAACCGGTCCACGAGAAACGCGTGGAATTCATTTTCTTCGGCCGCCGTAAGGCCCGACGCCGTCGCAGCGCCGCCCGAACTGTTGGAACCGGTGCCACCCGAACCACCTGAGCCAGCGGGGCTTCCGCCCGAAGGGCCCGACTGGTCAGAACCGCCCGACGCATCGCCCGAAGAGGAATTGCCCGATGAAGGGTCCTGCGAGTTGACGGATTCGTTTTTCGAAACGGTCGCCTCGGTCGATTGGAGCGCGGAAGCGAAAAAGCTCGAGAACGTAAGCGCAGAAGATGCCGAAACGTCAGAAGAGGGCTCGCTCCCGTCATCAGAAGAGGCTTCGCTCGAACCGTCGCCGACGAGCGCGCGAATAATGCCCTCAGGCGATGCGGAGCTGCTCTTCTCGGCGTGGAAAGACGCATACGAGCTCGGCACGGAAAAGCCCGGGAAGAGCGCCGCATACAACAGCGCGCTTGAAAACAAAAGCGCGAAAGAAAACGTCACAAGTGACGCGGCCGCTGGCGCAAGCTTCACCCGCTTGCGGGGGTTCGATGCCTCAATCTCACCGCCCAGCCTCTTCAAAACCCACCAACCTTTCCCTTCGCGATGCATTTGCTTCACCAATAACCGTTTATAGTATCGCAAAGCCCCGCAGTCTTCAGGCGCGCGCTCGCTAACGGCCTTCTTTATCCGCCGGCGCCGACCGCAGAAGCGTATGAACGCGGCTTCGCGCGAGCCCGCTAAACCATCCGCCAAGCTCCGGCGAAAAAGCAAACGCGCTTGCACAGGGCGGCCCGAGTGCGCCCAAAAACACGCCAAGCGCCGCAAGCGCGCAATTCCCCCGCACGCGCACCCGTTCCGCGAGGTTGTTTGGTTCTCTGCAATATGAACAAGTCTCGCCCAACTTCTGCGCGCAATCGTTTAGAATCGCAGGAGCGCGAAGGCGCAATTACTCATCTAAAACTTAGGAAGATCGTCATGAGCATAGAGTCGCTGTACCACTTTTTCTTCGAATCATTCGCTGGCGTGGGCATTCTGGTGCTTGCAGGCCTCGTGATTTCGGTCTTGGTGTGCGTGATTATGGAGTGGCGCACCCGCCAAACATTCAAAGATCGCGGCGAAGTCGAAGACGACGATGACGATTTCACCTTCTTCGATGATGACGATGACGAGGACGAATAGTCGCCGAACCAACCAGGCACCTCAAGCCCACAACCGTTGAAAGAAATGCCGGCTTCGTGTCGGCATTTTTATTTTGAGGAAGGCGCCCGAGGGATAAAGCTCCCGAGCTCGGCTCCCCGCGCTCCCGAAATCAGAAATCCTCAGGCTGAAAAAACAAGTGCAAGGGCGTTGCGCTTGCACTTGCAGCGTTGCGCGCGCTTTTTCAACTAATCCAAATGCAAGCGCAAACCCCGCGCCTCCATTCGCAGTGCCGAGGTTACTTCTTCAGCCAACCACGAAATCGAATCTCATTTTTTCGAAAAAAGTGCTTGCATCCACGAATCGCTTCAGATATAGTACTAACTCGCTTCAGCAAGAAGCCACGCGGGTGTGGCGGAATTGGCAGACGCGTACGGTTCAGGTCCGTATGGGGGCAACCCCATGAAGGTTCAAGTCCTTTCACCCGCACCACTTAAAACTTGAGGCCAGGAGTTCACTCCTGGCCTTTTTCTATTTCCGGGAATGCCGAGCCACAGCTTTGACTTAAACGCCGCTGCCGGCGCGAAAGGGCAAACTTTTCCAGCGCGAGCGCAAAGGCGCAAGATTTGCCAGTGCGAAGGCGCAAAACCTTGCTTGGCAAGCATGGGCACCGCACCATCGATTGCAAATAGCGGCGGTTTTGACCACTTCGGCGTAAATCGTGGTCAAAACCGCCGCCATTTGCAAACGCCGCTCTCGCGAAATCTATCTGCAAACGTCTCCTTCGCGAAGCTCCTTCACTTTCAGCCCAAAACGAACGAAGGCCCCGCGCTCATCTCGAACGCGGGGCCTTCAAAGGCAACCAAAATCTGAATTAGTCTTCGCTGATCTCGGTGATGCAGCCCATGGGGCATTCCTCGACGCAATCGCCGCAGGCGATGCATGCATCTTCGTTCTCGACAACGACAACGCCGCCGGCAATCTCCAAAACGTCCTGCGGGCAAGCGTCAACGCAAATGCCGCAGCCAATGCACTCTTCGGTTTCAAGCACAGGATGAGCCATTGTGTGCTCCTCTCACTTGTGTACTCAGCTTCAACGCTGAAAATCAACACTGACAAAAACTCAAACCGGCACCCCGCCGGCTCAAATCACTGACCGCAAAATACCATGACTTGCAGCGTTTGCAAGAAGAAATTCGGAAATGGCGTTGAACGGTTCCAACCTTTTTGTAACGCGTTAGCAAAACCCCACGTCACACGTTCAGAAGATAGCCGCATGCAACAAATTGCATTTTCGAATTGCTCGTTTTTTTCATAGGAAACCCTATGAATTATTTGCGGTAATCAGGTTTCTGTGGGATACTAACCACCGTGCAACCAGCAACCGCACACAATTTCATAAGTTTCGCTTACACACACCTTAAACACCGCACGAGCGAAAGGATCCATGGCGCATGGCCACTAAGCTGTCTAGAACTTCATCTCCCGTCGAGGCGACGCTTTCCTTCATGTCTGACAAATGGAAAGTCCTCATTCTTCGCGACCTTCTTACCGGCACGAAACGCTTTGGCGAGCTGAAGAAATCTATCGGCAGCATCTCCCAAAAAGTGCTCACCTCAAATTTGCGTGCCATGGAAGAAGACGGCCTGCTCAAGCGTGAAGTGTTTGCCGAAGTGCCGCCGCGCGTCGAATATACGCTCACCGATCGCGGCCGCAGCCTCGAGCCCGTCATCGACGCCATGCGCGTCTGGGGCGAGGCGCACATGGCCGAACTCATCATTGAAGAAGAAGCCACCTACAAGCAGAACTAAGTTACGCACGTTTCAGCGTTTTGATGAGCGCCCAGTCGCGCTGCTTCAACTTGTCGTCAGACAAATCTTCCTGGAACGATTCGAACGCCACGAACGGGCGCCCCAACAAGCGCGTTGCGGCATTGAGCGGCAGCTTTGCATGGTAGCCATCTGAGAGCATGGCCGCCGCAATCCCATCGGCCACGATAATCGCCGCTGGGTCAAGCGCTTCCACTACGAACGTCGCACGCGCGGGGTCGCCAACAAGCGACGCATCCACTATCACGGGGTCTGGCATGCCAATACCTGCGCATGCCGCGCAAAGCGCAGAAAACACCTGGTCAGGCAATTCGCCAAAACCAACGATGCACGCATCGGCATCCACGTCGCCCGCAATGGCCGCATCGTATTCCGCGAGCTGCTCGAACTTCGCATCGAGATACATGTTACTTTTCGCTGGTTTTTTCACACCTATCCCCTTTTCTTGCTTTCAATGCAACACGCGCGGGACCATAATAGCCCCAAACCCGAGAGGCCAAACAGCAAAACCCTCTTCGGGGCAACTCCGACGGAGCAACCCGCCCGAAAGGCAACGCGCTCAGTCGCCGCACTTCCAGTCGCGAGCGGCAACGTAACGTCTAAAAGCGAACGCCCGCCGAAAACCGTACGGATGAGCGCCCATCGCGCCCATCGCCATTTTTTGCGCCAGCCCCAACGACCACCGGCCAACGAGGCCGAAGCGTCGCCCGCGTGGCGCAGTGAGAGGAGCCACCATGTGCACCAACGGCATTAACACCGGCCAGTTCGAGCAAATGATCGAGCAGATCGACGACCACATCAAGCTGGAACGCCGCTGGGCCCACAACCTGGCCCACCAGGCAGAAGACGCAGGCTTCGAAACCGCCGGCGAGAAGCTCCATGCGGCCATGAGCGCCCTCGACGACATTCGCGCGCTGCTCGACGACGCCAAAGAAGCCCTGGAAGACGACGCTGAAAAGGCCAGCGGCGTGACCGTCAAACTGGTGTAAATCATGGCTCAAGACCTTATGAGGTTCTCGGTCGCAATGCCCGAGAACCTCTTGGTTCGCTTCGACGCCCTGGTCGCGCGACGCGGCCTGGCGAAAAACCGCAGCGAGGTCATTCGCGACCTGGTGCGCGACGCGCTCATCGAGGAAGAATGCTCCATGCCCGGCGAAGAGGTCATGGGCACGCTCACCATCGTGTTCAATCACCACACGGGAGACGTGCGCGACAAACTCGACGGCATTCAACACGAGTTCTTCGAGCAAATCATCTCGAGCATGCATGTGCACCTCGATGCCGAAGCCTGCATGGAGGTCATTATCCTGCGCGGCGAAAGCGGCCTGATTCAAACCATCTCGAATATCATCCTGGGCACGAAGGGCGTAACGCACGGGCATCTCACCATGACCTCGACGGGGCATGGCATCTACGACAACCAGCCCACACCGGGCACCGATGCCGTGAATGCCGCGCGCGCTTACGCGCACGACCACCCGCATACCCACGGCCATAGCCACACGCACTAGCCCCAAGGAGCATCCATGAGAGAAGCCCTCGACATAGAAGTTCATGGCGTCGTTCAAGGCGTAGGCTTTCGCCCGTTCGTCTTCAACGCCGCGCTGCGCCACAACATCTGCGGTTGGGTGCTCAACGCCACCGCGGGCGTCTTCGTGCACGCGGAAGGCGAGCCCGAAGACATCGACGCGTTGGTTATGGAAATCAACAGCAATGCGCCGGCCGCCTCGCGCGTGGACGAAATCAATATGAAAGAAGCCCCTCTCGAAGGGTTCTCCGATTTCGAAATTCGCTATTCGGACGAAGCCGAAGCCGACGCGACCACCCTGGTGTCGCCCGACTTGGCGACGTGCGACGAATGCGTGGCCGAGCTGTTCGACCCGCACAACCGCCGCTACCATTACCCGTTCATCAATTGCACGAATTGCGGACCGCGCTTCACGATCATCGACAGCCTCCCCTATGATCGCGCGAAAACTTCCATGGCGGGATTTCCCATGTGCGAAGCGTGCGACGCCGAATATCGCAACCCGGCGGACAGGCGCTTCCACGCACAGCCCGACGCATGCTTCGAATGCGGTCCCCATATCTCCTGGTGGGAAAAGAGCTTTGCGGAAAACCCCGCAACGGACAAAGCTTTTGACGGCGCCGATGCTGACGAGGACGGAACGCTGTGGGGTTGCACCCTTCAGGCCAGCGATGCGATTTTCGCGCGCGCGGCCGAACTTTTGCATGAAGGGGCCATCGTCGCCGTGAAAGGCCTTGGCGGCTTCCATTTGGCATGCGACGCACGCAACCCCGAAGCCCTCGCCGAGCTGCGCCGCCGCAAGCGCCGCGAAGGCAAAGCATTCGCGGTTATGTATCGCACGCTCGACGATGTGCGTGAAACCTGCCAGGTCAACGACGCCGAACGCCGCTTGCTCACGGGCACGCAGCGACCCATCGTGCTCTTGAAGAAGCGCAGCGACGCGCAATTCGCCGCAGGCCTCGCCGACCATCTTCCCGAACTGGGCGTTATGCTGCCGTATACGCCGGTGCAGCACCTGCTGCTTGCCGCGTTCGGCGGACCGCTCGTCATGACGTCGGGCAATCTGCACGATGAGCCCATTTGCATGACCGATGACGAGGCGCGCTCCCAGCTCGCAGGCATCACCGACGCGTTCCTGGGCAACAACCGCCCCATTCGCTGCCGTTTCGACGATTCGGTCGTGCGCGTGATTTCGGCGGGCAGCGCCGGCGACGCCGTGCAAATGGTGCGCCGCGCGCGCGGGTTCGCGCCCATGCCAATTTCGCTTGCGAAGAAGGGTGATCAGGACAGCGGCCAGGCAAAGCGCGTGCTGTTCGCCGCAGGCCCCGAACAAAAGAATACGTTCTGTCTGCTGCGCGGCGACGAGGCGTTCGTGAGCCAGCATATTGGTGACATGGAAAACGCCGAGACATTCGACGCGTGGCTTTCGGCAAAAGAGCATTTCGAGAGCCTGTTCCAAGCCGTGGCCGAAAGCCTTGCGTCCGACATGCACCCCGAATACCTCTCGTCGAAATGGGCCGAAGAGGCCCATCGCCGCGCAGCCGACGCAGGCGAAGAGCTGCCCCTTGAGAAAATCCAGCACCATCACGCGCACATCGTAAGCGCCATGGCCGAATGCGGCCTCGACGAAGCGACCATTGGAGTTGCTTTCGACGGCACGGGCTACGGTTACGACGGGCGCATTTGGGGCGGCGAGGTTCTGCTCGCGAACCGAACCGATTTCGAGAGATTCGCGAACTTCGCCTACCTTCCCATGCCAGGCGGCGCGGCGGCGGTGAAAAACCCGCTGCGCATGGCCTATGGGGCATTGCACGAATTCGACCTGCTCGATCACCCCGCGGCCGCCCCCGCGATTGAGGCGCTCGGCGATGCCGCCCAGGTGTGCGACCACATGATTGAACGCGACCTGAATTGCCCGCGCACCTCAAGCGTCGGCCGGCTGTTCGACGCCGCGAGCGCGCTTTTGGGCGTATGCGAGCACCCCGCCTACGAAGGCGAAGCCGCTGCGTTGCTGGAGGCGGCCATAAGCGACGCCTCGTTGGGCCGAAAGCGAACCATCGACCCCGAAGCCGCAGGCGACGCCTACCACATGGGCGTTTCCAAGAATTGCGCCAACCCCGACAGCACCGCGCATGACACGAGTGTCATTCTGCTCGACGCCCAGCCCGTATTCGCGAGCATGCTCGATGACATGGCGGCAGGCGTGGCGACGTCGGATATCGCCCGCAAGTTCCACGACGCCATGGTCGAGGCCATTATGCAGGCATGCCTGGTGGCAAATGCCGCCTACGGCATTTCTACCGTGGCGCTTTCGGGAGGCGTATTCATGAATCGCTACCTGCTCGAGCACACGCTCGCCGCGCTCGAAGCCGCCGGCTTCACCGTCGCACTCAATAAAGAGCTGCCGTGCAACGACGGCGGCGTTTCATTCGGACAAGCCGTCATCGCCGCAGCGCGCCACGCGCAGGCAGATGCGCAGAAATAGAGGGAGGAACCCAATATGTGCCTTGCGATTCCCGCAAAAATCACCGAGCTCGACGAGGGCAATATGGCCACCGTCGACATTTTGGGCGTCACGCGCTCCATCTCCATCGACCTTACCCCGCAGGCAACCGTAGGCGACTACGTGCTGGTGCATGCGGGATTCGCGATTGAGGTGGTAAGCGAACAGGCCGCGAACGAAACGCTCGATCTTATTCGCCAATTCCCCGAATTCGCCGACGACGTGCAACCCGCGCCCGCGGTGTAGGTGGCAGCCATGGTTGACCAAAACAGCTTCAAAGACCCCGTGCTTGCACGCGGGCTCATCGAAAGCATCCAGGCGCTCGCGCCCGAGCATGCGACCCTTATGGAAGTATGCGGAACGCACACCGTCGCCATCGCCCGAAACGGCATTCGTTCGCTCATGCCCGAAGGCTGCCGCCTCGCAAGCGGTCCAGGCTGCCCCGTATGCGTGACGAGCAACCACGACATCGATACGGTCATCGCGCTCTCGCGCGTTCCGAACGTGATTATCACCACCTTCGGCGACATGACGCGCGTGCCTGGCTCCACGAGCTCGCTTCTTAAGGAACAGGCCGCGGGGCGCGACATTCGCATCGTGTATTCGCCCCTCGACGCGCTGACGGTCGCCAAGGAAAACCCCACGCGTCCCGTCATTTTCGTAGGCGTCGGCTTTGAAACCACCACGCCGCTCGTTGCCATGGCGATCAAACGCGCCAAGGCGATGGGGCTTGCCAATTTCAGCGTATATGCAGCGCACAAGAACATGCCCGGTGCGCTCGACGTGCTCATGGGCGACCCCGAGCTGAAGGTTAACGCCCTCATTTTGCCGGGGCACGTAAGCACCATCATTGGAATGAAGCCTTACCAGTTTTTGGCCGAGAAATACCACATCCCCGGCGTTATCACCGGGTTCGAGCCGCTTGACGTGCTCGAAGGCATCGCCATGATTATGCGCCAGCTGCACGAAGGGCGCGCCGAAATCGAGAACGCGTACGCGCGCGGCGTCATGCCCGAGGGCAATCCCGTGGCACTTGCCGCGATTGACGAGGTGTTCGATACCTGCACCGCGACATGGCGCGGCCTTGGCCCCATCGAGGGAAGCGGCTACCGAATTCGCGATGAATTCGCCGATTTCGATGCGATGCGCGTGCATGAGGTCGAGGTAGAGCCCACGATCGAGCCGAAGGGGTGCCGCTGCGGCGATGTCCTGCGCGGCATTATGGCACCAAGCGAATGCCCGCTGTTCCGCAAGGTTTGCACGCCGGAAAACCCCGTAGGGCCCTGCATGGTGAGCTCCGAGGGCTCCTGCGCCGCGTATTTCAGGTATTACTAACTATGATGATGGCTGGTGGTTCCTCGCGGAGGGGCCGCTTCGACATGCTCGGTTTCTCAATTTTTTCCAAAACGGGAAACCGGAGCGAGGCGCATAGGCCGCAAAGCGGCCGGTAGCCGAGCGGGCATGTCGTAGCGGCCCCTCCGCGAGGAACCACCGAAATCGCCCATCGAATCCCGCTATTACTGGATGGGGTCCACACTCATCACCCGATGAAGGGAGTTTTCATAATGGCTGACGAAACTGTTCTTTTGGGTCATGGCTCCGGCGGAACCATGATGAAGCGCATCATCGACGACGTGTTCGCCGCGACATATGGCTCTGAAGAACTTGCCCAGGGCAACGACGCGGCGCTTCTGCCTGCCCCCGCCCCTGGCGAGCGCTTGGCGTTTTCCACCGACACGTTCGTGGTCACGCCGCATTTCTTCCCCGGCGGCAACATCGGCCGTCTGGCCGTTTGCGGCACGGTGAACGACGTTGCCACGAGCGGCGCCAAGGTGAAATACCTCTCGGTCGCCATGGTGCTCGAAGAGGGCTTCCCCATGGATGACCTGCGCCGCATTTGCGAAACGATTCGCGAAGTCGCTGCCGAGGCCGGCGTACATGTGGTAACGGGCGACACGAAAGTCGTGAATCGCGGACACGGCGACGGCATTTACATCAACACAGCAGGCGTGGGCCTGGTGCCGGCCGACGTCGAGCTTTCTGGCGCGAACTGCAAGCCCGGAGACGCCATTCTGCTTTCCGGCACGCTGGGCGATCACGGCATTTGCATCATGAGCCAGCGCGAGAACCTCTCGTTCAACGCTCCCATCGAAAGCGACGCCGCCCCTCTGAACGGCCTTATTGCCGACGTGCTCGCCGCCGCCCCCGATACGCGCTGCTTCCGCGACCCCACCCGCGGCGGCTTGGCCTCGACGCTCAACGAGCTGGGCGCGCAAAGCGGCGTTGACATGGTGGTCTCGGAAGACCGCGTTCCCGTGAAAGACGTGGTACGTGGCGCGTGCGACATGCTCGGCTACGACGTATTCCAGGTTGCCAACGAAGGCAAAATGGTCTGCATCGTGCCCGCCAAGCAGGCCGAAGCCGCGCTCGCTGCCATGAAGGCCAACAAATACGGCGCCGATGCCGCCATTATCGGCCGCGTCGAGGAGGCCAACGAAACCCGCGGCCCGAAAGTCTTTCTGGAAACGGGCTTCGGCACGCGCCGTATCCTCGATATGCTCGTAGGCGAACAGCTTCCGCGCATTTGCTAATTACCCGCAATGGGGCAGGGAAAGCACCCCCTGCCCCATTTTTTTACGGCCGCGCTCGCCCCGCCATCACGCCACCTCCACATTGAGCAGGCGATAATTTCCAGTTGAGGCCCGATTTCGGTACAATACCCCAACAACGAAGATATCACTCAGGCGCGCGTTTTCTGCGCGCCTGCTTCGTGAAGGGGAACTTTCGGCAACACCTGCACCAGATTGCTCCCCGCATTCGCATAATGATTGCGAGAAAGAGGAACCATGCTCATCAACGACACCGAGAAGCTTTACCCCTCGGCGAAAATCCTGGTTCGCGACAAAGTCGCCAGCCGCCTTCACGCCAAGGATGCAAGCCTCTACGATTTCGACGAAGCTGCCGCCGAATGCGCAAAGAACTTCACCGGTTGGGCAACGCTCGCGAGCCAGCCGCCCTATCCTTATAAAAAGATTCAGGCTTTCGCAGAAGGCATCATCGCCGAAGGCTTTAAAACCGTTTTGCTTATTGGTCAGGGCGGCTCCACCCAGGCCCCTATGACTATTACCAAATACAACAAAGTCGACCGCAACGCGCTCGACTTCAAGGTACTCGACTCCGTGTCGCCCGTTCGCGTGCGCTCGATTCTGGCCGGCCTTGATTTGGAGCGTACGCTCGTACTCGTTTCCAGCAAATCGGGCGGCACCATCGAAATGCGCAGCGTGCTCGACGCCGTGCTCGATCACTTCGAGATGTACCTGAAAACCGAGAAAATTCCCTCGCACCTGGTCGCCATCACCGACCCCGGCAGCGACCTGGAGAAGCGCGCCCATGATGAAGGCTGGCGCGCATGCTTCCTTGGCGAGCCCACCGTTGGCGGACGCTTCAGCGCGCTTTCGGTATTCGGCCTCGTGCCCGCTGCGCTCGTTGGCATCGACCTGGGCGGTTTTTTGGGCCACGCCAAAGACGCCGAGCGCGTCTGCAGCGAAAACTCCATCGACAACCCCGCCATTACGCTGGCCAGTTTCCTGTATGACAACTACTTGAACGGCCGCGACAAATTCAGCTTCCTCACGCCAAAGCGCGGGCGCGTGCTTGGTCTTTGGATCGAGCAGCTTGTCGCCGAAAGCCTCGGCAAGCAGGGTGTGGGAATTCTGCCGAACATCGAGCTCGACGCGCTGCTTCTTACCGAAGACCCGAAAGACCGCAGCGTCATCACCTATCAAACCAAAACCGACCTATGGGACGAGCGCAAGAATTTCGACATGAGCCTCGCCTACCTCGACCCGACCATTCCGCGCCTTTCCTTCCGCATCGACAGCGTGCTCGATTTGGCTGAGCATTTCGTGATGTGGGAATACGCAACGGCCATGTGCGGCTATCTTATGAAGCGCTGCCCGTTTGACCAGCCCGACGTCGCCTCCACCAAGGCAGCTGCGCTGAAGTTCCTCGCGGAAGGGTGTCCGAAGCCCGATTTCACCGAGAACTTCATCGGCAACGTGAACATGGGCGAGGCCGAGGTCACCATTGCGCCGTGCATCAAATCGGACACGCTTATGGGAGCCTTGCGCAACCTATTTGCGTCGATTAAGCCGGGCGACTACTTCGCGCTCGATGCATTCTTGCCTTTCGACGGCGAAGGACGCCGCGAGGCGCTCGAGATTATTCGCCATGGCGTCGCCGACAAGCTCGGCGTCGTAAGCTGCCTCGAGATTGGCCCCCGCTACCTGCATTCCACGGGCCAGCTGCAAAAAGGCGGCACGAACAATGGCGTGTTCCTCATGGTTTCGGCCGACGAATTGAAAGATATTCCGCTGCGCCATGTTGAGCCCGAAAGCTTGGGCATGCTCGCGCGCACGCAGGCTGCCGCCGACCTCTCGATTCTTATCGAGCGCGGCCGCCGTTGCATGCACCTGCACCTGCCCGACAATTCCGGCGTGACCATTCGCGCCCTGGGCGATGCCGTCATGAAGGTTCTCGACGAAATCGAGCGAGAGCGCGCCGCCGAATAGACGCGCCCCACAAAAACGAAACGAGCCCGCAGTTCATTGAGCTGCGGGCTCTTCTCTTCGGAAAGAATATCGATGGATCCCTACGCCTCGGGGAAGAACACTTCGCGCATCTCAGCGTCGGCAGCGGCGTCGGCAACATTCGCGCGACGATTGCCGACCCACGAGCCAATCACCATGCACAGAAGCGACACGGTAATGCCGATCACGATTTGGTGCAGGCCGAACAGCTTGAAACCAAGCGCCATGCACAGGCAATAGACAGCCGTGCCGCCCACCATCGACGCAATCGCGCCCACTTTGTTCGCTCGCTTGAAGAAGAGCGCGCCCACAAGAACCCAGCAAAATGCCGTTTCAAGACCGCCGAACGCGAACATGTTGATCTTCCAAATGACGCTCGGCGGAACCACGGCAAGCACGAATACGATAACGCCCACACCCAGGGTAATAATCTGGCTCGAACGAGCCACCACGGCGTCGCTTACCTGCTGGCCCCTATCGTCTGCATAGTGCAGCCACAAGTCTTTGATAATGGCCGAAGACGAAGCGATGAGCAGCGAAGACACCGTAGAAATGGACGCGGCGACAGGACCGATGATCGCCACGCCGGCAAGCCATGGCGGCAGGGTTTCCACAATGGTACGCGGAATAATATTGTCAACGCTTCCGCCGTACGAGGCCAAGTCCCCCGTAAGCACGCCCGCGGAAAGCACGCCGAGCGTGGTAACGCCGATCATCATGGCGCCGATAATGATGGTGCCGCCGATCATCGCGCCGCGCAGGCTCTTCGTGTCTTTGTAGCCCATGCATCGCACCACCGATTGGGGCAGCGCAAACGTGAAAATGCCCACGAGCAGCCACTGCGTGAAGTACAGCGACACAGGCATAGTGCCACCCGAAAGGGGTTCGAGCATCTGCGGATGGTTCGCGCGAATGGTGCCCATGATGTTTTCCCAGCCGCCACCCGCAATAAGAATACCAGCCGCGAGCACCACAATGCCCACGAGCATCGCGATGCCGCACAACGCATCGGTCACGGCAACGCCGCGGAAGCCGCCCACCGTCGTGAAAATAATCACGGCAACACCGAAAATGGCTAAGCCGACGAAATACGAATAGCCCGTCACGGCCTCGAACAGCTTCGCGCCGCCCACGAACTGAGCGACCATAGTTGCCGCAAAGAACAGCACGATAATCAGAGCCGCAGCATTCGCCAACGCATTGCTGCGGAAACGGGCGCGAATCACGTCGATCACCGTAACCGCACCGAGCTTGCGCGACACGAGCGCCATCTTCTTGCCCATGATGCCATAGAGCAAAAACAGCGTCGTTACCTGCACGGCCGCCATATACACCCAGCCAAAGCCGGTTTGCCACGCCTGGCCGGGGCCGCCCACAAACGAGCTCACCGAGCCATAGGTGGCAATGGTGGTCATGGCCAGCACGAAACCGCCGAGCGTGCGGTTGCCAATGAAGTATTCCTTCACGAAGCCGCCTTCGCCCGCCGCCTTCGAACGGCGACGTGCCGCAATCGCGAGCCCGAGGGCAAATACGAGGAAGATGAGCACGGGAAGCAGGCCCGCAATACTAGTTGTTTGCATCGCGTTCCTCCTCGTCCAGGTCGAAATCAGCGAATACCCGACGGCCCAGCACCACAGTCGCCACGATGGCGGCGATCCATGTGCCGACTGTTCCGCCGAACACCCAAAGCGGCGTTCCGAACGCTTCCACATCGAATGCGGAAAGGCCAAAGCCAGCCACTATCCACACCACCACAACAATCGCGAGCGCGACCACGGTCGCCTTCGCCTCGTGATTGGCTTGCGCCATTTTCTCGCGATAGGTCCACTGCTTCTTTTCTGGCCGCACGGTCAGCTCCTCTCCTTCGGACGTGCACGCGCCACGAACGATAACGCGCATATTGTACGCGCCGTCGACCTGCATAAACGATTTTTCCTTACCCATCGGCATTATGCGGGGGTAAGCGGGGCATTCCGAACGAGAGGCGGAGCTATACTTACACCCAGGAGGTATGCTATGCACTTGAAGAAAACGAAGCGCGGCGAGCGCGTATACCTCTCGGTTGTGCAGAACTACCGAGAGGGCGGAAAAACGAAGACGAAGACCATCGAATCGATTGGCTACGTCGACCAATTCACGAGCCAATACGCCGACCCTATCGCCCACTTCCAGAGCTACGTCGCCGAGCTCAACGAGAAGGCGAAGAGCGAAAACCCGCCCATCGCTTTCACATTCCCACGCGACGCAACCATCGACGACACCCATATCGCGCAGGCCCGCTGGGGAAGCGCCATCGCGCTCGCATACCTCGACGCGCTGGGCGTTCGTCGCTTCTTCGAAAATCGCGCGGGACACGTCGGATTTCCCGCGCATGCAGGCCGCATTTTCGAGATGCTCGCATCCGAACGCATGATTCACGTGGCCCCCAAGCGCGAAACGTGGCAACGCCGCGCCTCATTCCCGCGCACGTGCGATTTCACGCTGGCCGACACGTACGCCGCCTTCCAGTGCTTCGCGCGCAACGAGCGAGCTCTGGTGGCGCATCTCTCAAAAGCCTATCAAGCGATTCGCGAGCCCTACCAGGTCAATTCGGTGCTGCTGGTTCTCGCTTCGTTCACGCTGGCCGACACGGGCGACGTGAACGCGACGAACGCTCGACTGGCAGGCGGAATCGATCGCGACGAAGGGCTGTCGATGGGTATTGGCATGCTGCTCGACCGCACGGGCATTCCCATGACCTACCACGTCACGAGCGCCTCGCCGAGCGCCGAAGAGGTATCGGGGCTCGTCGCGAGCGCGAAAAGCAATTTCGGCGCCAAACGCGTCATTGTGGTTGCGGGCCGCACTCCCCATGCGCGCGAAATCGTCGAGACGCTCGCGGAAAGCGGCGATGGCTTCGTCTTTTTCCGGCCGCTCGAAACAGCCGCTTTCGACCTTCAAGCATGGGTCGCCGACGCCTCCGATTACATCACCACGCAATCGGGCAGCTACAAGGTCAAATCGCGCACCGACGAAATGGCCGGCATTCGCGTCAAAGACACGGTGCTCTGGGGCCGCGACTACGCGAAAATCGCCCGCAAGCAAGGCCGAGCCGAAGACGAGGCGCGCGATTTAGCCCTCGATGGCTATATTTGCATATCGTCAAGCGAAACGAAGCTCACCGCTGGCACGCTGTTCCATATCTATCGCGAGCTGTGGCGCCTCACCGAACCGTTTCAGCTGTTGGAATCCGATTTCTCGCCTTCGCCCTACCCCGTCGCCCATGCCATTCACTTGCGCGCGCATTTCCTGGTGTGCTACGCCGCATTCTTCGCCTTGCGTCTGCTTCGCAGCGATATGGGATGGAACAGAAACGCCGCTCAGGTCGCCGATGCGCTTTTGCGCATGGAGGGCAGCCACCTGGCCGAGAATTGGTTTTTGTTCAGCTACCGAAGCCCCGTAACCGACGAGATAGAGCAGGCCGCGGGCGTTGACGTGGCGCGCAGGCTGCGAACGGCCGCCGACATTAAGCGAGACATCGCAAAAGCGAGGGCGCATATTGAAGAAAAATCCCAATAAGCCGCCTGACAAGAAAAAGACAGCGAGAGCCCGTCTCGTGAGGTGAGTTCGGTTGAAAGCTAGGCGACACGTACTTTGGTACGCGAGCCGACGCTTGAAACCGAAATCGCCCGCGAGACGGGATCGCAGCGTCAAGAAAAAGGCCGTTCGTCAGAACGGCCTTTACGTTAAAGTCCCAACGCCTTTTTCAGCGAGGAAACGCGGCGACGAGAAACGGGGATTTTCTCGTCGGTCGCATTCAGCGACAAAAGCAGCGTGCCGCCGGGAACGGGCTCGACCTCTTCGACATGCGAAAGGTTCACCAAGTAACCGCGATGCACGCGGAAGAAACCGTGGCCATCGAGGCGCTTTTCGAGCTGAGCGAGCGACACGGTGGAGAAGTAGCGGTCGTTGTCGGTTTGCAGGTATGCGTAATCGTCGCGCGCCATGACGAAACGAATGCTGTCGATAGGGATGAGAATCTTCTTGCCGCCCTTTTCGACAGGAATGCGCTCCGACTGGCTGGCCTTCACATGCAGCGTGATGTATTCGCTCGCGCGGTTCACAGCCTGCTGCAGGCGATCGGTTTCGACGGGCTTCACCAGATAATCGACGGCATTCACCTTGAAGCCCTCGAGCGCGTGCTCGCTGTAGGCGGTAACGAAAATGACCGCCGGAGGATTTTTCAAACGCTGCAAGGCCTCGGCGAACTGAATGCCATTGACCTCGGGCATGCTCACATCGAGGAACAACACGTCCACGGGATAGCTCTGCATTTTCTCAATAGCCTCGCGTACGCTCGCGGCCTCGGCGAGCACTTCGACTCCACCGACTTCGCCCAGCAAGTAACGCAGCTCGGAACGAGCAGGAGCTTCGTCGTCAACGATAATCGCGTTCAGCACAGCATCCCCCAATAACTGGAAAGTTCGTATAAGGAAGGCGGGCTCAAGCGCCCCGTGCCAACGGCGTAAAACCGTCGGCGAGCGATGCCCGTATACGAATAGTAGCCCAAATACGCGATGTTTAAAAGCGTGGAAACCATAGAATGGGACACCTTTGGCCCCACTTCACGCAAGCTATAGATATCGCTAATGGAAAATACCGCTCACCAGGAAATTCATACCTTTCGCTAGCTCAGGAAAACCAGTCGCCGACAAAACGCCATGACGCTAGTCTTCCACCAAGCCATCTTTCATGAACATGGTCACGCGGGTGCCATTGCCCGGCGTCGAATCGACTTCCATGCGCGACTCGGTGCCGAAATAGCCGCGCAAGCGCTCGTTGATGTTCTTCATCGCAATGCCCAAGCCCTTCGAGGCTTCGGGGCGCAAAAGCTTGCGGCGTTGTTCGGCGTCCATGCCCACGCCGTTGTCGGAAACGGTGATATACAAGTCATCGCCTTCGCTGTACGCCAGAATATGAATCTCGAGCTTGCCTTCTTGCGGCATGGCGTGGCGCACGGCGTTTTCCACAAGCGGCTGCACCATGAACGCGGGCACCATCACGCTTTCCAAGCCCGGCTCGATATCGACGTCAATGGCAAGGCGGTCTTCGCCGAATCGCGCCACTTCGAACGTGAAGTAGCGCATCGTCTGCTCGACCTCACGCGACAACTCGAGCAAATCGTCGGAATTCTCAAGCGTGCGGCGATAGAACACGGCGAACTCGCGCAGCAGCATGCGGGCGCGATCGGGGTCGGTGCGCACGAGCGACGCGATGGTGTTGATGGTGTTGAACAGGAAGTGCGGGTTGATTTGGCTTTGGAGCGCCTTGAGCTCCATGGTGGTCGCGAGCTTCGTTTGCTGTTCCAGCTCAACGGCGGCAATCTGCGTCGAAAGCAGCTGACCCAGGCCCTCCGCGAGCGCCACCTGCGTTTCGGTGATGTCGCGCGAGCGGCGATAGTAAAACTTCAGCGTGCCGATAATGGCGTCGCCTCGCGTAAGTGGCACGATAATGCCCGCTCGCAGGCCTTTGATGCTATCGGGGAAGCCAATCTCTTGCGGCGTGCCCAACACGCGCAGCTTGCCGTCTTCAAGCGTGGCATGCGTAGCCTTCGTGCGAATGGGGGCGCCACCGGGGCTGATTTCCTCGTCGTCTCCGGCATAGCCCAAAATCGACTCGCGGTCGGTGATTGCCACGGCCTGCGCTCCAATGGCGGGCAGCAACAAATGGCACACCTTCTGCGCCGTGGGAATGTCGAAGCCCTCTTGGAAGCACGCAAGCGTCTGCGACGCGATTTTCAAAATCGTATCGGACTGGCGAGCGCGCACCGTGTCAGGGTTAAGGCGCAGATAGATGAGCAGCGCCACAGAAATGGTGAACGAAACGCCCGCGACCACGTTCAAATTGCCCACCGTTTCGGGCCAAGCCACCGCGCACGCAAGCACCGCGGCCGAAAGCATGCATATTGCCGCAAGCACGACATCGAGCACGCGCGCATAAATATTTCGGGGTGGTTTGGACATGAGATTCCTTTCATACGTTAAAAGACGCCAACCGCTGAGCGGAATTTCGAGAACGTCTCTTGGGGGTCGACCAGAACCGCTATGCGCCATTTTCGCACGACGCGACGGAGCAATCGCCTTCCCTTAAATCACACTTGCCTCATTCACGATCAAAAGCACGGCCATCAGCAGCAAAAACGCCGCAAAGGTAAAGCGCAACGCACGCTCGGGCACGCGTTTCACCAAATTGGCGCCGACAACCGCGCCAGGGATAGATCCAACCATCATCGCAATGCCAACCATGTAGTCGATATTCCCTAAAACGGCCTGCTCGATAACGCCGGGAATAGCCAGGATGCATACCGCGGTAAGCGACGTTCCCGACGCCAGGCGCATGGGAATGCCGAGCATACTCACGAACAGCGGCACCATGATGAAGCCGCCGCCCACGCCAACGTATCCGCTCATGAAGCCCGCAATAACGCCGATGAACGCCACCTTCGCCACGTACTTCGGGGTGAGCTTGATTGCCGGCATCTCGGGGGAAGCGGCTTGCGCCTCCGCGACACCCGAGCCGCCAGCCGCCACAGGCGCCGTCGCCACGAGGTTTGCCGCCGTCGCATCGTTCGTCGCCACAGCAGCGCCCACCGCCTTGCCGTCGCTCCTCTTCGCGGATGCGGCCGCTATGTCCATCGCTTTGCCGTCGCACGCCTGGCAACGTTCTTTCGCAGCACCGCCCTTCGGCGCCGCCAATGCCTTTTTCAGCATAGTGAACGACGAGTACGCAACGATGACCGCAGCCGCACCCATAATCGCCCAGCCAGGCGACACGTTTGCGGCCCACACGCCAACGGGCGAGAGGCACGCGCCCGCCAAGCCGCACACGATTCCCACGCGCGGCAGGGACGTCTTGTTTTTAGCATGCTTCCACATGCCCGAAATAGACGTAGGCACAATGGTGAACAGCGATGTCGCCGTGGCGGCAATGGGCTCCATGCCAAAAACCAGACGGAACAGGGGCACCATAATGGTGCCGCCGCCAATGCCCAAAAGTCCTGAAAGCACGCCGACGCCCACACCAACGAGCGCGGCGATGAAGAACGAAACCATGAATGTACTTCCCATAAATCCTATTCTGCGTTGCCCATATTAAGGCGAATCTCCGTTGTTGCGCCAGGGTCGATTCCGCCGGCGGCTCCCCATGCCGCACGTTGGGCGCGCTGCGCCTCGGCTTGCTGCGCATCGCGGTTCGATGAGCTCAAAAGCACGCTCTGGAGAATCGCGTCGTTCGCCATGCGCTTCATGACCGCCGGCCACATCGACTGGAAGCCGAAATACTTCGAGCAGTGGTCTTCGGCATATCGAGACGCCTCGCCCGTGGCCGCCTTCGCCGCGCGACGATACCCGGCGCCATCGGGGCGCCCGAAGCTGCGCAGCCACGCCGTGCGCTTAATGCGGCGCGTGATGCCCGGCTCCAAGAAAGGCCCCGGGTACGGCAGCAACGATTGCGGCTTGATCTGAAGCAGGTCGATCTGGGTTCGCCCGTATTCCACCTTGCGATACTCGTAGAGCCAACGGAAGATATCTTGACGGAAACGAAGCCCTTCACGCTTGGTTTCGGGCGGAAGGTGATGCATGTACCACGTGTTGTCGAACCAGATATCGCTTCCGTACATGCGCAAATCGAGCATGTAATCCAAGTCTTCGCCGCGAGCGATCCACGGGTCGAACGACACGCGACGAAACGCCTCGCGATGCAGCGCCAAGCAACCACCGCACACATGGTTCGAACGAGACAGGCGCGGGCCCTTCATGGCCTTGGAAATCCACTTGTTGAATGCGGTAGCCTGGTCCCAATAGCGGTTGTACCATTTCGTGGATCGACTCGAGAGGTATTGGCCTTCTTTGTTCAGATAAAAGCCCGACTTCGCAAGAATGGGCACGCCGCTGCGCGTAAGCTTGCCCAGGCCATACATCGCCTTTTCCAAAAACGCGGGGTCGTCAATCACCACATCGTCGTCGATGAATACCACCGAATCGAAATCGAGCGCACCCGCAAGAAGAAGCCCCAGGTTGCGCATTGCGCCATAGCCCGCAAGACCCACTTCGCCGCGCAGGCCGATATTGAGCTGCTCCATGCGCTGACGCACAAGCGCCATCTCGGGAGCGCCCACCACGGCGATATTCAAATCGGGGAATTGCTCGGCAACGGCGCGAATTTTGCTTGCGGCCTTATTCTCGATAGCGGGTTCGGCAATCACGAGCACGATGATATGCCCAAGCCCGCGCACGCACCGAAGCGATTCGAGGCAGCGGGGCAACTCGCCCGAGGCAGACATCGACGTTGTATGGTCATATGTCGTGGTAACGGGACCCGATTCAACGCGCCCACGCGCGGACACGAACGTGGGAATAATCACAACTGGGTTCATGGGCACTCTTTTCCATCGCCCGAGGCAAGGTGCGTGTCCTCGCCCCAGCGGAGCCGTATTTCAGTTACGGTTATTCTACCCCTTTGTTCCGCCCCGCCCCAACGCAACGTATAATGCCCTGGTATTACTTGCGATGCGGCCCATGCGGCCAAGCACGCTCCAACCAAGGAGAACCCATGAAAACCCACCGTCCCTACCCTATGGCATTCATCACGCCCAAAGGCGAACGCGCATGCCGCGCCGGTCACCCTTGGGTCTACGATGCGGAAGTCGAGCGCATTGTGGAAGCGGGCGACCCCAAAGAAGCGGCCCGCACGTGGAAAGAATCGATCGAATCCGGCGGAATCGCCCCGGAAAACGGCGCCCTCGTCGACGTGCTCACACGCAAAGGGGCATACCTTGGCACGGGCATTTTCTCGCAGCAAAGCAAGATTCGCATTCGCCTGCTTTCGACCAACGCGAACGACGCGTTCGATTCGGCGTTTTGGGAACGCAAAATTCGCTGGGCATGGAACCATCGTCGCGCCGTGATGGGCGACGACGTTTCCGCCTGCCGCATGATTTTCTCCGAGGCCGATGGCTTTTGCGGCCTCGTCGTCGACCGCTTCAACGACGTGCTTGTGACCCAAACGCTCGCCTACGGCATGGAGCGCCTGAAACCTGTCGTGTTCCCCCTGCTTGTGAAGGTACTCGCCGAAGATGGCGTCATCATTCGCGGCATTTACGAGCGCAATGACGTGTCGACGCGCAAGCTCGAAGGCCTTCAGGAAAGCTGCGGATGGTTCCCCCTGGGAAGCGATTTTGCCGGCCTGGGCGCTCAACCTGCGCTTACGGCGGTGCCCGCGCCTCTCGCGCCAAACGACGAAGCCGCAGCGGCATTCGGCCCCACTACGACCGAAATCGTCGAAAATGGCGTGCGCTACCACGTCGATTTCGAAAACGGCCAAAAAACCGGCTTCTTCCTCGACCAGAAATACAACCGCCGCGCTGTGGCCAACATCGCCCGCGGACGTCGCGTGCTCGACTGCTTCACGCACACGGGTTCGTTCGCCCTTAACGCCGCCGCTGGCGGAGCCGAGCACGTGCATGCCGTCGACATCTCGCAGCTCGCGGTCGACATGGCAGAATCGAATGCTCGCCTGAACGGCTTCGAAAACCGCATGAGCTTCCAGGCTGTCAACGTGTTCGATTTGCTGCCCGAAATCGAGGCTCAGAAAAAGGCGCCGTACGACTTCATCGTTCTCGACCCGCCGGCGTTCACGAAGAGCCGCAAGACCATCGATTCGGCCACGCGTGGCTACCACGAGATCAACTATCGCGCTATGAAAGCCTTGCCGCGCGGCGGATACTTGGCCACCTGCAGCTGCTCGCACTTCATGGATACCGATCGCTTCCGCAAAATGCTCGTGAGCGCGGCGCACGATGCTGGCGTTCAACTTCGCCAAATCGAGGAACGCCAGCAATCGCCCGACCATCCCATCGTGTGGGGCGTGCCCGAAACCGACTACCTCAAGTTCTTCCTCTTCCAGGTCGTGTAAAGGCGGAGCAAGGAAGGGCATGCCAGCGCGGCACGCCCATCGGAGCCGCACAAAAAAGCCCGCTCGATTGAGCGGGCTTTTTGTTATTCGGACTTCTTTTCGTCTTCAGCTGCTTCTTCGAGCTTTGCCTTGCGAATGAAGGAATGGCCGAAGCGCTTCTTTTCCGCCTTCGCGGCTTCGCGCTCAGCTTCCTTGGCGGCATCGACCTTGTTCTTCGCTGCCGTGGTGGGATGCTTCTTGGCCTCTTTGGGGTGCTTCTTGAGCATCTCCATTTGGTACTCGCGGCGAACCTTGCGCACCTTGGCGAAGTCGAACCACAAAGCACCGATGATCAACGCATATGCGGGAATCAGGAAGCACCACGTCATGGTCGGGTTATCGGGCCACCAGGAGCCAGCGCCCATAGCGACCAGCGTGCAGACGATAGCGCCGCCGAGCATGCCCCACCAAATGCGCTTGTACTTCTTGTACTGAGCCGTAGGCGGATTGTAGTACTTGCGGTCGAGCTCGGCCTGCTTTTGGCGGGCGGCCTTTTGCGCGGCCTTCTTTTCCTGCGGAGTCTTCTGCGTGGACTTCACGTACACGCTCGACGCGGCTTTCGACTTCGGCTTGAGCGAAGAGGCCGACCTCTTGGTCTGGCCCTTCGGTCCGTCGGTCTGATAGCGGTCGTTCATCGGGTTTCGTGTGCTCATATGGATACTTTTCTTCTCGAAAACACTTGGTAAATCCAAGGCATAAATAATAAAGAAAGGCCCCATCAAAGGCAAACCTTCAATGGGACCTTTTGGCGTTTCATTGAAAAACGTCGCAATCGCGCCGAAATAAACGAAAGAAGAGCGCTTAGAAGTTGAACGTGCGGCCCGAAAGCTTCTCGTATGCCTGGATGTACTTCTCGGTGGTCTTCTCGATAACGTCGGCCGGCAAATGCGGCGGGTTGCCCTGGCGATCCCAATTGGCGTTGAGCCAATTGCGCACGAACTGCTTGTCGAAGCTCGCCTGCTCGCGGCCCACTTCATAGTCGTCGGCGCTCCAGAAGCGAGAGCTGTCAGGAGTGAGCACCTCATCGCCCAGAATCGTACGGCCATCGAGCACGCCGAACTCGAACTTCGTGTCGGCGATGATGATGCCCTGCTTGCGCGCATGCTCTGCGGCGGTCTCGTACACCTTCAGCGACAGGTCGCGAATGTCGGTCGCAGCTTTCTCGCCCACGATTTCAACCGCGCGCTCAAAGCTGATGTTCTCGTCGTGATCGCCAATCTCGGCCTTCGTGGAAGGCGTGAACAGCGTCTGGGGAAGCTTGGCGGAGTTCTGCAAGCCAGAAGGAAGCTCGATGCCGCATACGCTGCCCGTCTTCTGGTAATCCTTGAAGCCGGAACCGGTCAGATAACCGCGCACGATGCACTCGATAGGAATCATCTGGGCTTTCTTCACGATCATGAAGCGGCCGTTGAGGTAGTCGCTCCACTCTTTGAACTGCTCGGGCAAATCGTTCACGTCGGAAGAGACCAGGTGGTTTTCGACAACGCCCTCGAGCAGCTCGAACCAGAAGCAGCTGATCTGGGTAAGAACCTGGCCCTTGTGGGGAATTTCGTCTTCCAAAATGTAGTCAAACGCCGAGATGCGGTCGGTCGCGACGAACAGCAGCGTGTCGCCAAGATCATAAATGTCGCGTACCTTGCCCTGCGCGTCGGGCTTGATGGTAATGGGGTTCACAGCCTAGTTCCTTCCCTTTCGTTTTGCCGCCTGCGCTTTTGCGCCGCGTTCTTTCGAATTGGCCTTTTCCTTTTGCGCCTTGATGCGCTCTTCGTCATAAAGCGGAACATGAATGGTAAAGCAAGCGCCTTCGCCCTTCTTGCCTTCCACCTGCACCCAGCCGCCATGGCGGTCGACGATTTCTTTCACAACGGCCAAGCCTACACCCAAACCGCCGCTTTGACGCTGACGGCTTTCCTCGGCACGCCAAAAACGCTTGAACACCATGCGGCGCTCTTCGGGGGAAAGGCCGATGCCCGTATCGCGAACGGCAATTGCGGCCATAACATCGCCGCGCTTGACCGAAACGGTAATCTTGCCCGGCGCCGGCGTATAGCGAACCGCGTTGGAGATGAGGTTCGCGGTTGCCTGGCGCAGCATATCACGGTCGCCGTAGACGATGACGTCGGGCTCTGCGTCGTATTCGAGCGTGAGGCCGGCGTCGTTGACGAACGCTTCGTGCGACATAACAAGCGGACGAATAATGTCGCCCACGTCGACGACTTCCTCATTCATGGGGGTCGAGCGGCTCTCGAGGCGCGAGAGCTTCAAAATGGCGTCGACCAAGCGAGAAAGGCGCTGCACCTCGGCGTCAATCGTGTTCAGGCGCTCTTCGTCGGCCTCGAACACGCCATCCATAATGGCCTCGACCGTCGATTGAATCGCCATGAGAGGCGTGCGCAGCTCATGCGCCACGTCGGTGGTGAGGCGGCGCTCGAGTTCCTGATTGCTCTCGACGCTTTCCGCCATGGCGTCAAACGTTTTGGCGAGCTCGGCGATTTCGTCTTTGCCATCGAGGTTCACGCGAGCCGAAAGATTGCCTTCTTTGATTTCCTGCGCCGTTTTCGTGATGCGGTTAATAGGACGCACCAAGCCACGCGCGAACAGAACGCCGATAAGCGAAGCAAGCGCGACAGAGAGCACGGCGGCAAGACACATGCCCTGGTAGCTCTGCATGCGGAATTCTTGATCGGCCTTCGAAAGCAGCAAATCGCTGCCATAAACCCAAATTTGGACGGTGCCGACAACCTGCCCATCGCCAAGCGTGATGGCCGCGGAGGCCATCTTGCCATCGGACGGCGCAAACGAGCCCGTTTCATCAATGCTGTTCGAAGACGAATACGAAGAGCCGCTGGGGCGCGACGAGTCGTACACGACGGTTTCGGTCGAAGAGGAAATAACTTGAATGCCCATGCCCGGCTGCAGCATATGCACCGATTCGGCAGGCTCCACGTCGTTAATCGAAAGCGACGGGTAGCTCATTTTGTTGCCCTCGCCAATGGCGCCAAGCGTTGCGGAATTGCTTCGCTCGTAGCGGTTCGCGATGTTGGCGGCAGTCGTATCGGCGAGCTGCTGAACGTTTTCGCGGGTATAGGCCTGGAAATGCTCTTCCCACACATAGGAAAGAACGCCCATTGCCACCACGACGGTCATGATGGCAACGAGCGAAAAGGTTACGGTTACGCGAGTGGTATACGAGAAGCCAAAGAACCAATCATGGATGCGCTGGCGCGCGGTTCGCTCGTCGTCTCGCTTTTTCTTGCCACTTGCTTGCTTAGGTTCTGACGCCATAATTGCTGCGATCTCACCCTCGTGTTTCTCAATGCCGGCAAGCCGGCGCAAACCGACTTACTGCTTGGTGGGGTCTTCGAAACGATAGCCCACGCCATGCACGGTGTGCAGCCACTTGGGGTTACGCGGATTGTCGCCGATTTTGGCGCGCAGGTTCTTCACGTGGGAGTCGATCGTGCGCTCATAGCCCTCGAAGTCGTAGCCGAGAACCTTCTCGACGAGCTCCATGCGCGAATACACGCGGCCAGGATAGCGAGAAAGCGTGGTGAGCAGCTTGAACTCGCTGGCGGTAAGGTCGACTTCCTTGCCCTTGACGAGCACCTTATGGCCCGAAACGTCAATCGTGAGCTCGCCGAACTCGAGCACCTCGCGCTGAGGCTCAGAATCGGCGTGCACGCGGCGAAGCAGCGCACGAACGCGGGCGACGAGCTCGCGAGGGCTGAAGGGCTTCACCAGATAGTCGTCAGCGCCAAGCTCGAGACCGATGATGCGGTCTTCAACCTCGCCCTTCGCGGTGAGCATGATGATAGGCACATCGGAATTGTCGCGAATGGCACGGCACACGCGCTCGCCCGGCACGCGGGGAAGCATGAGGTCGAGCACGACCAGGTCGAAATGATGCTTGGAAAATTCTTCGAGGGCTTCCTGGCCGTCGCCAACGGCGGTCACCCAGTAGTTCTCACGTTCGAGATAGGCGGCTACAGCATCGCGGATTGCCTTCTCGTCTTCGACGAGGAGAATGCGTCGCGTTTCGTTGCTCATGATGAATGCTCCCCTGCTGTATTGATTTCGAGGCCGACACGCGACCCCGGCGTACGGCGCATGCCGCGCGCAATTTTCGATTTGGGTTTATTGTAACGATTCAGGCGCAACCGTGGGCCATTTGCTGGCAAAACGACATAATAAGCCCCTATGGCCCAAAGAAACCAAACACCACGACATTCCACACGCGGCGCTTCGCAGCGCAGCAGGCGTCCGCATGCCCAAAACACGCGCGCAACCCGCGCGTCGCGCGGCGCAACAGCACGCCCATCGGCACGCAGCCAGGCGACAAGGGCGCCTCGCCATGGAGCCTCGGCGGTTCGCGGCAAAGCGGGGCGCGGCGCGCATGGCACCGTGAAACAGAGCCTCGGCTCTACGACCTTTATGCCCGGCCCCAATGCGAGCATTGGCGCAGGGCGCCCCAGCGCGGCATCCCAAGCGCCTGACGCGAGGATCAACATCTCCCTGCCGGCGGGCGAAAGCCTCTCCATTACGCGACGTCAATTGCTCATTGGCGCTCTTGGCGTTGGTGCCGTGGTGGTTGCCGGCGCAGCCGCATCGGCCGTAAGCAACGAAAAGAAGGCTGACAGCGAAGTCGACGCGCTTACCGTGAATAAGGAATCGGTGTTCTCGATTTCCGATTGCACTGTGCTCGACTCTGCCCCGCTCTCGCTCGCCGGCGAGTTCAAAATGCCCTACGGGACGTTGGTGTGGGCGAACAGCGAAACCTACGCGGCATGCCTTCTGCCCACCGAAAGCTCAAGCCCGCTCACGCAGGCCGCCGTTCTCTCGCTTTCCAGCGGGCAATACACCGTCGTGCTCGACGGTCCGCATAGCAGCGAACGCGGGTTCGACATTTACGACGTGCGCTGCAACGACCAGGGCATCGTATGGATTGAATCCAATTGCTATACGGGCGAGTGGCGCGTTTTCCAAGCCACGCTTTCGCGCGGCGTTGCAGGCGATGCCAAGCAAGTCGATTCGGGCAATGGCGACTGGGACGTGCCATCGATCACCGTTGCGAAATCGCGAGCGTTTTGGCAGGTCATGCCCTCAACGAGCGGAAACGCCACCTCCGAGCCGTCCGCGCTGAAATCGGCGGCCTTCGGGTCGAGCGACGTGCGCGTCGATTGGGAAAGCAATGGCCGCATGAGCACGTCGCCCTATTCCACGGGCGACGCCATTTGCATTTCGCCGCGCTCGCAAGCCTCCAGCTCATATTCGCAGCTCACGCTCATCGATGCGGAATCGGGAGCCATGCGTGAGTCGCTCACGCTGCCCGCCTCGATGCGCCCGCTCGAAGCCGCCTATGTGAATGGACGCTTCTCGTTCACGTTCGACTCCATTTACACCTACGGCGAAGGCCTCGCGAGCCTCGGCACATACGCTCCCGTAAGCAACGACACGGGCGGCCAATGGTTCTGCTTCGACCGCAACCCGCTGTGTGCCCCCGCATGGTGCGGCGGAAACCTCGTCGTGAAATCAACCCGCACGGTCGCTGGCGTGAACTTAAACACGCGCGAGATGTTTTCGCTCGACTGCCCCGACGATTGCGACAACTACGGCGATTTCCTCGCCAGCCAAGGCGATGTCGACTCCCTCGTCACGTATCTGGGAATGAGCACCAATGAAGACGACGCGTATACCCTCGTGCGCGTGTGGACCGTATAATCACGCCCCGTCAAACAAGCCAACAACAGCCCAAGGGCGACGCCGCAAGCGCCGCCCTTTTTCATGAAATGCTGGCCGTCAAAAACCAAACAGCAGCCGTATCAATGTGCGGAAGGTGCCGGGGCGGCCGCCCCGAAATGCCCGCTCGGCTACCGGCCGCTTCGCGGCCTATGCGCCGAGCTCCGGTTTCCCGTTTTTAGAGGAAATGAGAAACCGAGCATTTCCGATCGGCCGCCCCGGCGCCTTCCACGCACGGGCCACGACGAGCCCTTCCGCGCAACAAGCAAGGCTTCTTTCTCCATATACAAAAAGGAGCGCCCGGCAGGTCGCCGAACGCTCCTTCGCGGTAATCGAACAAGCTTAGAATTCCAGGCCTTCGAGCTTCTTGAAGGCTTCATCCTTGTGCTGCAAGAACGCCCACGGATCGAAAATCTCGTCGAGGGTTTCCTTGGAAAGCTTTGCCTCGGGGTCGGCTTCCAAACGCTCGCGATAGGTGGGGCCGGCAACCGCATTCTGGATGTCATGCCACACAGCCATGGCATTACGCTGCACAATGACGTAGGCGTCTTCGCGCGTAATGCCCGTATTCACGAGGGCAAGCAGCACCTTCGAGGAGAAGATTAGGCCACGCGTGCGATGGAGGTTGTGCTCCATCTTGTCAGGATACGTCTGCAGGCCGTCGAGCATCCACTGCATTTTGCCGAACATGTAGTCAAGCGCAATGAAGCTGTCGGCCAGAGCCACGCGCTCGGCGCCCGAGTGCGAGATGTCGCGCTCGAACCACAGCGCCACGTCGTCGAGGCCGACCTGGGCGTTCGCCTTCACGATGCGAGCCAGGCCGCACACGCGTTCCGCGGTGATGGGGTTGCGCTTGTGAGGCATGGCCGAAGAGCCCTTCTGGCCAGCCTTGAACGGCTCTTCCGCCTCGATGACGTCGCTTTCCTGCATGAGGCGCACCTGCAAAGCGATGCTCTCGAGCGTGGAGGCGCACACGGCAAGCGCGCACATGACCTGCGCATGGCGATCGCGGGCAAGCACCTGCGTAGACAGCGGGTCGGGAGTCAGGCCCATTTTCTCGCAGACGTACTGCTCAACGAACGGGTCGATGCTCGAATAGGTGCCAACCGCACCAGAAATGGCGCCCGTTGCGGCAACCTCGCGGGCCTGCTGCAGGCGAGTCTCGGCGCGCTTGAGGGCCCAAGCCCAGCTGCCGAACTTCATGCCGAACACCATGGGCTCAGCATGAATGCCGTGGGTACGACCCACGCACAGGGTGTCCTGGAATTCAAACGCGCGACGCTTGCAGGTTTCGCCGAGCTGCTTCACGTCGGTCAAAATAATGTCGAGCGCCTGGGTAATTTGGTATGACAGCGCGGTGTCGCCCAAGTCGGAAGAGGTCATGCCATAGTGCACCCAACGGCTGGGCTTTTCTTCGCCTTCGGGAATATCGGCATCGATATACTCGGCCATGTTCGTGAGGAACGCGATAACGTCGTGGTTCGTCACGGCCTCGATTTCGGAAACGCGGTCGACGGTGAAGTTCGCATGGTCACGAATCCACTTTGCGTCTTCCTTGGTGATGCCGCACTGCCCCAGCTCGGCCTGGGCCTCGCATGCGAGCAGCTCGATTTCCTTCCAAATGTTGAACTTGTTCTCAAGCTCCCAAATGGCGCCCATGGCCGGGCGCGTGTAGCGAGAAATCATACTGGTCCTTTCAGGCGAATTGACCAGGCTATTATACGGCCAATGGTACAGCGGGGGCGCAAACTCGCGGAATCGCGATAAAGTCGAAGCACGAACACCTTAGAGGCGAAAAAGAGAACCGCTCGCGCGCAGAAGGCGCCGGGGCGGCCGCCCCGAAATGCCCGCTCGGCTACCGGCCGCTTCGCGGCCTATGCGCCGAGCTCCGGTTTCCCGTTTTTAGAGGAAATGAGAAACCGAGCATTTCCGATCGGCCGCCCCGGCGCCTTCTGCGCCTATGAACAAAAATCGCCTTGCATGGAACAGTCTTCAAGGATGGCCGAGACCGCCTCAATTCCCGAAAGCAAACCAAAGAGAGCAGCCCAATCTGGCCCTACAAAGCGCCGAATACCGCGCGAACGTCGTCGACGATATCGTGCTCGGCAACCACGACGGCCTTATCGCCCGGGTAAAGCACCATGTCGTCGGTCGCCACCTCGGCCTCGCCGTATTCGCGGCGATCAACAGCAATGAGCAGGCTGCCTTCGGGCAGATCGATAACATCGACGGGCACGCCGTCGTTCATTTTGAAGTGGCGAAGCTTCTGCGGGATCGCGATTTCGAGCAGCGCGATATCGCCGCGCGAAAGGGCCGACACGACGCCCACGCCGCCCATCAGGGCTTCTTCTTCAATCATGTTCGCGATAAGCATGGTCGACGACACGCTCTCGATGCCGACCTCGCGAAAGATTCGACGATTCTTGGGGTTGTTCACGCGGGCGATGCAGCGATTCACGTTGAATACGCGCGTCGCGATTTCGCACGCCACCAGATTGTCGTCATCGCGGCCCGTTACGGCAACGAAGACGTCGGCCTTACGAATGCCCGCGTCTTCCTGGAAGTCGGAGTCGCAGCCATCGCCGTTAATGATGAGGTATTCACCCTGAAGCTCGACGGAGAGATGGTCGGCCGTATCGCGGTCGCTTTCGAGCACGGCGACTTCATGGCCCTTACCCAACAAAACGCTCGCCAGGTATTCGCCGACTTTGCCGCCGCCCATAATAACGATATACACCGCAGCCTACCTTTGCATCATGTAAACCGAGAACGAATTCAGCAGGTCATGGCGAATGCATGCCAGCACGCTGTCGCCATGGTAGAGCACGCTGTCGCGCGTGGGAATGGAGCTCATGGAGCCGTCGCGGCGCTCGAACGCGATAATGCGAATGCCGTGGTTGCGTTCGAGGTCGCCCACCTTCACGCGGCCGCGAGGCGTCATAGATAAATCGATGGAGAAGCGAAGTACCTCGAAGTCGCCGAACGTATCGAGATGGCTTCCGTGGCCCGACATGATTTTCGAGAAGATTTCCTCAGCAACGAGCGAGGTTCCGCACACATAGTCGAGGCCCAACTGCATATAGGCTCGCTCGCGCGCGGGGTTGTAAAGTCGCGCGATAACGTGAGGCACGTGGAAAATACGGCGAGCAACCTCGATCACCATGAGGTTCGAGTTGTCCGACTGCGTAACGGCGGCCACAACATCGGCTTCCTCCACGCCCGCGCGCACAAGAACGTCCTCGTCGAAGCCTACGCCCTGCAGGGTGTTGCCATTGAAATTGCGATCGAGATTCGAGAACGCCGCAGCATTGCGGTCGACGACGCACACATTGCCGTCGCCCTGGGAAAGCAGCGTTGCGAGCTGAGAGCCAACACGCCCGCAGCCAACGATGATGATATTCGCCATACTCCTGCCTTTCGGCCTACGCCGAGGTCAACGGCGCGTTAGAGGAATTTGTAGTAAACAGGCTTGACGCCCCAGTCGCCGATTTGGCTTGCACCGAGGGCTTTCCAGCAGCCCGGCGCCAAATCGAGGGCTCGGCCATATTTCTCGAAGCCGCCCGTGTCGGTCACCGTTGCGACGATGATGGTTTCGCCGTAGCGAATGGCAACCGCATGTCCAAGCAGATTCGACTGCGATTGCGGAACGGCCACCGTGAGCTCGTTTTCGGAAAGCAGGCGGCCCGACGCGGTGGCATCGGTACAGAAGTTGCCCGAGCCATCGTCGTTGTCGGAGCGGCTGTACGCCGAAGCCATGCCATAGGACCAGCCGTCAGACTCATCGGGGAGAATGCGCGGTGCAGTGGGCAGCGGATTGGTGGTTCCCAAGGCCAACGCGGCCTCGGCGGTAGACAAATTCAAGGTGTCATATGCAGCAAGCGCGATAACCGGATCGGGGTCTTTCACCGTAATGGTGCGCGATGCGGTTTTCGTAAGCGAATTTGAATCGCTAATGCGCTCCTGCGCGTTGGAATTGCCTTCGGAAGAAGCGAATGCTTCATCGTCGGAAACGGTATTGCGCGCCTCGCCGATGCCAAGCGTGGAGTTGTCCACGTCGTGGGATGCAACGGCGGGCTCAAGGGTGATGACCGTGAACCCCGCAGCAACAAGGGCGACAACCGCCACGGCGATGAACGCCGCTGCGAATGCGTGCCTATTGCCGCGTTTTTCAGCGATACGAGCCACTCGGCCTCCAATGTTCAAGATGCGCGCCGCCCAAACCTCATGCGGCGAATCGCGGCCGAAAGCACGTATGTGCTGGCCTGCGAAACGCATCTGCCAATACAAGAAAACTGGATTATTATATCGCGAAACCGAGACGGCTCAAAATCCACGCCGCGAACGGCGCTCGCAGCTTCACACCTGCGGCACAAAAAGAGCAATAACCAGGTACGCCACCGTGGCCATCGGGGGAAATGCGGCAAGCAGAATAACCGCGATAATGCGAACCACCGTAGCGTCGACGCCGAAGTAATACGCGATGCCGCCGCATACGCCGAAGATGCGCTTGTCGGCGCGCGAACGGCGAAACGCCTCATGGTTGCCGGGCTGTGCAAAGCCCGACAGCTTTCCAGACTTAGTCGCCCACAGCAAATACCCGCCGGCAGCAAGCAATCCGCAGGGCCACACAATGCTCCACAAATGACGAACGAAGTTGATCAAACTCGAAATCGCGGCGGCCGGAACAAGCACATTCACAAGGTTCCATGCGCCAATAAGAATGAGCACCACGCCAATAACGACGGCGACCTGCGGGGCATTGCCGCGTTTTCCCGAAGAATTTTGAGCCATGACGAAACGCCTCCTAGAACATGCCGCGCGGCGTATAGGGCGACGGCGATATCTCGATTACCTCAAGCGGAGCCGGAGGCGCAAAACCAAACGTCGCTGCAGCCAAAAGCACGGCGAAGCACGCAGCGGCCGCGAAATAAAACAGGTCGTCCTTTATGGCTTTCCCAATGAGCACGAGGCCAACGACGACAAGAAGCCCGGGCCACAGTTCCGAAATGCCATACAGAAGCGTCTCAAAATCGACCACCCCGACCGAAACGGCCAAAAGCGTCAGCCCGCAGAACATGAGCATGAGGCCCAGCGAGAAACGGCGCAGGCGCGCCATGCTGCGAGAGGGCGTGATCATGAGAGCCGCGCCCGTAAGGCACACGGCGATGGGCAAAAACTGCCACCACTCGACCTTCGGCGCAATAATCGTGAGGGAAAACGCCGTGACCACCGCGAGCGCCGCGGTGCCGATCCACATGCCCGCGCGCGACCAGCCGTGAGGCCCAATGCCGCAAGGGGAATCGTCTTCGGAAAAACACGGGCGCGGCGAACCATCGGCCGCATACGCGTCACACGGCAGGGTCTCGGGGGAAATCGCCACATGCTTGGGCAACACGAGCCACAGCGTGGCATATACCAGGGTAAAGAGCCCGAACGTAGCAAGAACGAGCAGCACGGCGAGAATGCGAACGGCAGCGGGATCCATATCGAGCCCTTCGGCGATACCGGAGCACACGCCGGCAATGGCCGTATCGTCGGAGCGATAAATTTTCCTCGTTGCCGCCAACGTGTCCTTCCTTCTCGCCACGCGCGGCACGTGGCCGCGCTCTTAAGCCTGCTCTACCTTCGTCACCAAAAGCTCCGAAATGCGACGGCGGCGCACCTTGCGCACCTTGAACGTGAAGCCGTCTTTCGCGAATTCATCGCCAAGCTGGGGAACGCAATCGAATTCGTCCATAAGCCAGCCGGCCACGGTTTCGTAATCGTCGCTCACCTTCACGGGGAAGCCCGCCTCGGCCGCGTCGTCTGTGGGGCACGAGCCTTTCACGCACCACGAGCCCTCGCCAAGTGCTTTGATGTCGGCATCTTCGAAGTCGGTTTCGTCGACGATTTCGCCAACGATTTCCTCAACGATGTCTTCGATGGTAATTAAACCAGCGGTGCCACCGTATTCGTCAACGACTATCACCATCTGTTGACGATTCGTTTGCATCTCGTTGAGCAGCGGCAGCAAGCTCTTGCTTTCGGGCACGAAACCCACCTCGGCCACGTAATCGGCCGCAAGGTCGTCTTCTTTATCTTCGAGCAAAGGATCGATGAGGTCTTTGTAGCGAACGATGCCGATGATGTCGTCGTCATCGTCGCGAAACACGGGCAGGCGCGAGTAGCCTGTGCCGCGCATGCGGTCGATGGCCTGGCGCACCGTTTCGTCGGAGCCCACCATGATCATGTCGACACGCGGGGTCATGACCTCTTCCGCCGTGGCATCGCCGAGGTCCATGACCTCGTGGATCATGCGCTTCTCTTCGTCGTCGAGCTCTTCGTTGTCGGCGACCATCGTGCGAATCTCGTCTTCCGAGACCTCTTGGCGACGCTTGTCGCCGAAAAACATCGAAAGGAAGCCTTTCGAGGAAGGCTTTTCTTCAAAAGAAGGGGTCGAACTCGTAGGGCCTGCGTCCATAAAGGCACGTCACCGCTTTCTTAAATCACCGCAGCCATGCGGGTGTGCTTACAGCACGAACAACAATATCGAGAAAAACTGCAGGACGCTGCCAGCGAGCACCCACAGATGGAACACCATATGCATGAAGGGAATTTTCTTCAGCACATAAAACACGCAGCCGATGCTGTAGCAAACGCCGCCGGCGACAAGCAGCCAAAGACCGGTTGGCGCGAGGTTTTCGACGAGCGCCGGCAAGAATCCCACTACGCACCAGCCCATGATCAGGTAAATCACGACCGACACCCAGCGGGGACGGAATGTCCAGAACGCTTCGGCGGCCATGCCGATAATCGCGAGCGCCCACACGAACGCGCACAGGTACACGCCGCCCGATTCGGAAAGCGTAACCAGGCAATAAGGGGTGTAGCTACCCGCAATGAACAGGTAAATCGCAGCGTGATCGATGACTTTGAACACGCGCTTCGCGCCATCGATGGCAAGAGCGTGGTAAAGCGTCGAGGCCAAGTATTCCATGAGCATAGAGATGGAATAGATGAGCGCCGCGGCCAAAAGCACGCCTGCGCCATCGCCGACGGCGCGCACAATGCTAATGGGAATCGCCGCGATGGCCAAAGCCGCGCCTACGCCGTGCGTAATCGAATTGCCGATTTCTTCGCCCACGGAATATTCGCGCACCTTCTTGTGGCGGCGGATGGTGTCGTGGGCGGCGGATGTCGTTGAAGTAGTCATGGGCGCAATTCTAGCATGCCAACCGCTATGCGCGGTCCCCTTGCCATATTTGAGCACAAACGAGCGGCGATAGGGCAAGACGGCCAATGGATACGCCCGGAACAGGGCCGCCCGCACAGTGACTTTTTACGACGCCTGGACGAATTTGCCCGAAAAAACGGCTATGATTCCAATGCGGGCGGTGCCACCGAGGGAGGGGTTGTGGCGCCGCCTTTTTGCGTATGGCGCCAATTGCATCGCGTTAGAACAGCCCCATTTGTTGCGGCTCATACTCGTATTCGCATAAAAGCTCGCCGACCGTGATCTCGACCTCGTACGATTCCCATTCCTTCACAGGCGCGGCAAACACGTTTCCGCCTTGCTCAAGCATCAAAATGCCGCCCACCATGCCCACGCAGCGGCCCGCCACCATATCGCTTGGCGAGTCGTCAGGCAGCTGCACGATATCGGGCGCCGCTTCCACGTCGCCGAAGTAGTATTTCGTGAGGTCAAGCACGCCGCCTTCGGGCTCAACGCCATGGGCGCGAGCCGCTTCGTACACCGTTTCGATTGCGGCATCGGCCTTGAACGGGTCGCTAAGCAGGCGAACTTTCGTACCCAAACGCATGGTTTCGTAAATGCCCTCCTGCGCGCACAAGTGGGCCTCGAGCGCGCGGGCCTCGTCGGCATTCGCGAAACGCTTCAGAATGCCCGCGACGCGCGCACCCTGCTCGAGCAGGCGCTCAATGCCGCGCGTCTCCGACGAAATGCCCACCTTCAAATGCTGCGGCGAGAAATACGCCATGTACACGAAGTGCGGCGTGAGATTGTAGGCGCGCTGCTGAGCCGAAATGCTGTCGGCGTTGTAGAAAGCGGGATTGAAGCCCGTCTCTTCGCGGCAAGCCGGGCACATATTATCTTTGTACTGGGAAAACGGCATGAGCTCCACGCTGTTTTCGCACGCCTTCGATTGGTAGGTTTTCAAATCGAACGGCCCAATGCAGAAGCGCTTTTGCGTATGGCGGAACGTAAAGGTGCGGCCCAGAACGGGCAGGCGCATCTGCCTTTTTCCATACACATCATTGACCAGCAGATAGGGACCATCGGCGGCATAGCCGAGCCCAGAAAACACGAGCGTTGCATTCGGCATGAAACGAGGCATGCGGGCGAATCCTTTCACAAATGGCAGCGCCGACGCGCCGCGAAACTTTCGGCGTTCGATAATAGCGCAAACGCCGCGCAGGCGAGACTTCGCATTCGCGGCGAAACCGAAGGGGCACATGCGCATTCGGCCACGGAAGCGAAACGCCCCGCCATCCAGAAAGAGGCCCAAAGGCTACGCTTTATGGCGCACAAGGAAGAATAGCGACGCCATGCGCGACGAGAAGGCGCGCGGGACGTGGGGCTTTACGCGCCCTTCGCCATAATGAGATTGGCCAGCACGCCGACAATCGAATCGGCCGCGCCAAGCGCGGGAATATAGGTGAAATTCGGCGCCTCGGTGCCCGCTTCGCACGCCGCCGAGACGAATTCCTCGCGCGCCTCGATGCCCACCTCATACGAAGTCTCGATGCAATCGACCGAGAAAATGGGGCACACCACCGCAACGTCGCGCGCACCTTCAGCTGCCAAACGACGCAACTCGGGCTCGAGGAAAGGTCCAAGCCATTTGCGCGAATCAAAGCGCGATTGGTAGGTGAGCGCCACATCTTCGGGCGCAATGCCCAACTTGGACGCCAGCCCCTCGGCCGTGGCCTTGGTCGATTCGGGATAGGTATCGCCCGCCGCTTGAAAGCTCACGGGGATGGAGTGGAAGGAAATCACGAGCTTTTTACCTGGCTCATACGACCACGCATCGCGCACCGATTGCGCGAGCGCATCGAGATAGCCCGGCGCATTCCAATAGTGCGAAATCGTGCGCACTTCCGGCCGCGGCAGCTCGGGATGCTCGGCCATAGCCTCGCCGAAGGCGCGCTCGAATTCCTCCAGGCACGTGCCCGCGCACGCCTTCGTTTCCTGCGGATAGAGCGGCACAACCACAATTCGAGAGACGCCCGCGTCGAGCAGCGCCTCAATGGCCGATTTCGTCGACGGGTTTCCGTAGCGCATGCCCAGCTCAACCGCGACGGGTTCGCCCATAAGCTCCACCAGGCGCGCGCGCAACTTGTCGCGCTGCACAAGCGACGTGAGCAAAAACGGGCTGCCCGCTTCGGTCCAAAACCGCTGGTAGTGCTCAGCAGTTTTCTTCGGGCGATTCGGCAGAATGCAGAAATTGAGCACCGGCTTCCAAATAATCCGCGGCACGTTGATGAGGTTGCGGTCGGAAAGGAATTGCTTCAAGTAAGGACGAATTGCCTCGGGCGTCGGAGCATCGGGGGTTCCCGTGTTAAGAATCAAAACGCCCAGCACAACAAACATCCTTCCATGCAATGCGAGCGGCGAAAAGCCGCACGCCCCCTTTATAGCGAACTGAACTTTATCACCAGACAAAATGTGGCTGGCCCTGCACGGAGCCAGCCACATGAACCGCAGGAAAATGACGGCGTATAACGTAATGAGGAGCGCATGGCCACGCGGCGCGCGGCCCAGCGCCTATTCGACGAACTCGGCGACGATCCTTCGAGCAACCTCGTCGAAATCGAGGCAACCCTGAGCAGTAAGCCGCCCCCTCGCAAATAAGATCGCCAAAGGCGACAGCCCCAACGTACGTTACTCGCGCGAGGGAACGCCGGCCGCCGTAGCGCAGGCCATAGCGATTCCAGCGACCAAAGCGGGGGCGAGTTGCGCCACATCGGGGAAATCAGCGCCGCCAAGGCGCGCCGCCGCGATAACGCCGAGCACGAGCACCGCCGTAGCGGCCGCCATGCCGCACGTCGCGAGGCCCCGATTGCCGCGGGCGCACAGAAGCGAGCCTACCACGGCCGCAGCCAGCCACGACACCGCCATGGCCCACATGCTCGGGCTTGCGACGAGCGACAACGCCGCATTCTCCATAGCGCTCGCGCCCGGCATAGCCCCAAACGCGAACACATTCCAGCCCGTCAAATCGAGCGAGCCCGCGCATGCCAGGCAAAACGCCGCAACCACCGCAAACACCGTGCTTGCAAGCGCATGCTTCGCCCCCAGGAAATACCCCGCGAGCAGCGGTACCACCGGCGCGAAGCCGAACGCGCCCACCAAAATGGCCGTTGCCCCCACATTCGCGCACGCATGATGCCGCGCGCCGCCAAGCGCGAGCCACGCCGCCCCCGCGAGCGCGAGCGCGAGCGCCAGAAACGGCGACCCCGAAAGCGCGAGCGCCACCACGAGCGCGCCCACGGCAAACACAGCACCTGCCCCGGGCCACGCGAGCGCCGCCGCAACGGCAACGCCAACCACACCCCAAAACGCCGGCTCCATGCGCCCGGCAATCGTCATGCACGCAGGAATGTTCGCAGCTGCCTCGAACGCGGCAAACCCACATACAACAGCCGCCCACAAACGCGCGACCAGCGCCTTCGTACGCGGCGTCATGCGATTGAACACGCTCAAGCCCGCATACGCGCCGCCGCGCCCCGGCAAGAATGCCGACACCGCACCGCCTTCTTCATCAAAATCGACTCCGTCGTCGCACGCCTCACCCACGAGCACCGCAAGCTCACGCGCGCCTCGCCGCGCGTCGCCCATATGCGGCAGCATGGCGTCGGCAAACAGCTCCACCGAATCGAAACGGTCGTCGCGGTCAATCGCAAGCGCGCCAAACAAAGCCTCGTCGATTTCTTCATTCAAATCGCCGCGCACCATAGACGGCACAAACACTTCCGCCTGTTCAATAGCACGTTCGGCCGCATCGAGCCCGGGTACCCGAAACGGATTTTCACCCACGAGCATTTCATAGGTAAGCGCGGCAAGCGCCCACTCGTCGGTACGCGCGTCACACGCTTCAAGGCGCATTTGCTCAAGCGGCATATACCCAATGGTTCCGCCCGCCGCTCTACCATACCCCGCCGCATGCGACAACTGCGACAGGCCGAAATCGGCCACTTTGACCTGGCCTTGCCGATTGATCAAAACGTTATCGGGCTTAATATCGAGATGAAGCACCTGGTTCTCGTGCGCCGTTTCAAGCGCACCGGCCACCGCTTCGAACACGCACGTCGCCACATCGAGCGACAACGCGCCTTCCTCGCGCATGAGCTCGGTGAGCGTGATGCCGTCCATGTATTCCATAATCAAATACGCCTGGGCACCCGATGCGTCGAAGTCATACACGCCCACGATGTGCGAATCGGACAACATGGCAGCCGTGCGCGCCTCATCGAGCCCGGGAATCTCGCGCGGCGAGCGCGCGTCAGCGGGCGACGCATAGGCGTCAAGGTGCAAACATTTAATGGCCACGCGCCGTTGGATGCGCGTATCCCACGCCGCAAGCACCGTTGCGAAACCGCCCGCGCCCGCTTCCTCGAGCGGCCTATATCTGTTCAAGATGAGATTTTGCACGCCACATGGCCTTTCTGTTTTAATGGTTGGCTATTATATCTTTTTTAAGCTCACGTATTAAAACCGCAGAAAGGCTTGAGTCGCCCATGGGATTCTTCTCGAAATTCGAAGGCAAAATGGAAGATACCTTCGAGGGTGCAGCGGGGAAAATGAACAACGCCCCCATCTCGCCCGTCCAAATAATGAAGAAGGCTGAAAAGCAAATGCGCCGCGAGAAGATGGTGAGCGCCGGCCGCGAATTCGCCCCCACGCTCTACACCGTGCTCGTGAACGCCGACGACGACCAGCGTCTCTTCGGCTTCTATCCCACGCTCGCGGGCGAAACCGAAACGCGCCTTGAATCGGCCGCATCGTCGGAGGGCTTAGCCCTGGACTGCAAGCCGCTCGTGCGCTTCATCGTGGACGAGAGCCTGAAACACGGTAAATTCGACGTGATCGCCGAAGTGGTAAGCGCGCCTATCATCGCTCAGCTGCGCGATGAGGAAATGCAGCGCTACGGCATGGCCCCCGCCGGTGGCCGAGGCTACGCGCAACAGCCCCAGCAGCCCGCGTACCGCCAGCAACCGCAAGCGCAGCCCCAGCAGCCCGCATACGCGCAGCCCAATCGAAATGCGGCCTTCGGCCAGGCACCCGGATACGGCGCCGCGGCAGGCGCGGCATACGGCGCGGCCCAGCAGCCTGCTGTAAAGCCGCCGCTGCCGCAGGTCAACGAAGATGAAATCGATTACGACGCCAACTACGGCGAATACACGTTCAACAGTGAGAACTTCAGCGACCCCCATGCGCCGGTCAACGTGCCGCCCGTAATTGAGCCCGAAGCTCCCGCCTACGCCAATCAGCAGCGCGTCGCGCAGCCTGCCGCCGCCGGCGCCCAGGCCGCCCAATCGTTCGCGCAGAGCATTCCGCAGCCTCCCGCGCCCGAACCGGTCGTCCTGCCCGAGCAGGCCCCCGCGTTCCCCGGCGCGTTCCCCGCGACCTACCCCGCAGGCGGGGCTGGCGCATTCCCCGATGTCGCCCACGTCGCCGAAGCTGCAGGCGGCACGCCTGGCATGCCGGGCAATGCGGCTTATGCAGGCGTTCCTGGAACCGTTGCCTTCACCGCTGGAGCCGCGCAGGCAAACCAAATTCCCAATGCCAACGCCGTTCGCGCGCGCCTCATTGACGTTGCGTCGAATCGCTCCTACGACCTTGCCACCAACCGCGTGCTCCTCGGCCGCGAAACGGGCAACGACATCGTCGTGAACGACTTGAATGCTTCGCGCCAGCACGCCCAAATCGAATTCGAACCGCAGGGCGTCTGGGTCATTACCGACCTTGGCTCCACCAACGGCACGCTCGTCAACGGCGCACCCGTCACGCGACGCGGCCTGTCCGACGGCGACCGCATCACGCTCGGCATCACCGATTTCATCTTCTCACTGCGTTAGGAGCCCTTCCGTGATCGACATCGTCCTTTTAGTTGGCCGTCTTCTGTTCGTCGCGCTTTTGTACCTCTTCCTGTTCGCAATCATGAAAACGGGAATTGGCCTGGTGAAAGGCCAGCGCAAACGCGAAAAGGCCTGGGAGGTGTCGGTAGAACGCGGGCCCAAAGAGCTGCGCGGCGTGAAAATGCCCGTGCGCGGCCCCGTTATCGTGGGCCGCTCGCCCGGCGCTGACATCGTGATTGGCGCGAGCTATGTTTCCGCACGCCACGCGCGCTTTTCCATCATGGGCCAAAACCTGTTCGTTGAAGACTTGGGCTCAACGAACGGCACCGCCGTGAATGGCCAGCGCATCGCTGAGCCCGTCGCGCTCAAAAGCGGCGATGTGGTCAATATCGGCGACGTCACCATGCGAGTGAGGTACGAATAATGACCGCCGCACAGAAGGCCCAACGCCGCGGCCGCCACGCCAAGGTCGATTTGCCTGAATACGGCTCCCGTACCGACGTCGGCCTCGTTCGCGACCATAACGAAGACAGCCTGACCGTAGCCCCGCCCGTATTCGCCGTCGCCGACGGCATGGGCGGCCATGCAGCAGGTGAAGTCGCCAGCGAAATCGCTATCCAAACGCTTGTCGAAAACGCACCCGACACCGCCGACGGCGATGCGCTCGCGCGCGCCGTGGTCGAAGCGAACCGCGCGGTCATTCGCGCCGCAGTCGACGGACGCGGCAAGCAAGGCATGGGAACCACTATGACCGCTGCCGTGCTCGACGGGGTTCGCCTCGTGGTGGCACAGGTCGGCGATTCGCGTGCCTACCTGCTGCATCGCGGCAACCTCCAGCGCATCACGCGCGACCACTCGCTCGTGGCCGATATGGTCGAAGCGGGCGAAATCACCGAAGAGCAAGCTCGCGTGCATCCCCAGCGCAGCGTCATCACCCGCGCGCTCGGCAGCGACCCGCGAACCCTGCCCGATATTTACGAGATGACGCTCGAAGGCGGCGACAGGCTGCTTTTGTGCTCAGACGGCCTTTCGTCGATGATCGAAGACGACGTCATCCAAAGCGTGCTTTCGCGCCGCTGCGATCCGCAGCTTTGCGCGAATATCCTGGTCAACGAAGCAATTAAGGCCGGCGGCTTCGACAATGTGACCGCCGTCGTGATTGACGTGAAAGGCGACGAGGAGACCCGCGTGAAGAAGGCGCGGTTCCGCAGCCGAACGGGCGCCATTATCGGTGCGCTCGCGCTTCTTGCCGTGCTCGCCGCAACCGCCTTCGGTTCGTATGCCTACCTGAACCACGTGGCGTTTCTCACCGTTGATTCAAACAACGAAATCGTCGTGAACCGCGGCCTGCCGGGCGAGGTCTTCGGCATCCAAACCTACACGCTCGACCATAAAACCGGCGTGAAAACGAGCGATTTGGACCTTCCGCAAAACACCATCGATAGGCTCACCGAAAACGGCGGCATGCGCGTCGACTCCGTGGCCGACGCCGATTCGCTGGTAAGCACGTGGAAATCGCAAGCGACATCCGAGAAAACGCAGGACGACGCCAACGAGGGAAAGGGTGGTGACAAATAATGAGCCGTCGCAATACCGAACTGCTGCTTTTATGCCTGGCAGCGCCGTTCGTCGTGCTGTTGTTCGCCATGGTGCTCGTTCAGCAAGGCACAGCGCTTTCGCTCGAATCGCTCACCGCGCCCCTCGGCTTGTTCGCCGCGTTCGTGGTCGCGCACATCGCCACCCGCTTCCTCGCGAAAAACGCCGATCCGGCCATCCTGCCCATCACATTCGGCCTTTCCGGCATCGGCATTGCATTCGTCACGCGCCTCGCGCCCGATTTGGCGGTAAGCCAGATCGTCTGGCTGTTCGTGGGCATCGCGTGCATGGTGATCACCCTGGCGGTCGTGCGCAACATCGACCGTCTCTCGCAATACAAATACACGTTCATGGTGCTGGGCATCATTTTGCTGCTCTCCCCCATGATTCCCGGCCTCGGCCAGGAAATTCTCGGCAGCCGCATTTGGCTGAAGCTTGGTCCTTTCAGCTTCCAGCCGGGCGAAATCGCGAAAATCTGTATCGTCATCTTCTTGGCGTCGTATTTGGCGCAAAACCGCGAGATGCTCTCCATTTTCACCGTGCGCGTTGGCCGCTTCCGCGTGCCCGACCTGGGAACGCTCGCCCCGTTGCTCGTGATGTGGGCGATTTCGTTCATCATCGTCGTATTCGAGAAAGACTTGGGCAGCGCGCTCGTATGCTTCGTGCTGTTCCTGGTCATGCTTTATATCGCGAGCGGAAAGAAGCTCTATTTGGTGGTGGGCTTCGGCCTTGCCGCCATTGGCTGCGTGTTTTTGTACCAGTTCTTCGGCCACGTGCAAATTCGCGTGAACACCTGGCTCGACCCGTTCTCTGACGCATCGGGCAATGGCTATCAGCTGTGCCAAACGCTCTATTCCCTGGCCGATGGCGGCATGGTGGGCGTAGGCATCGGCAACGGCCTCGCCGAAAACATTCCCGTCGTTGAGTCCGACTTCATCTTCGCCGCCATCGCCGAAGAAACGGGCTTGCTCGGCGGAGCCGCCGTGCTGCTTTTGTATTTGAGCCTGTGCATTCGCGGTTTCGCAACCGCGGCTCGCGCGAAAAGCGACGTGTCGGCCATGATGGCTGTGGGTTGCACCGTGACCATCGTGCTTCAAGCGTTCATCATCGTGGGCGGCGTCACGCGACTCATTCCGCTTACGGGCCTTACCCTGCCCTTCATTAGCCAAGGCGGATCTTCCCTGCTCGCAAGCTTCATTGGCATTGGCCTTTTGCTGCGATGCGGCGACGAAGGCACCGGCATCAACTCGGAAGTCCGCGACGGAACGAGCCGCATGGCCCCCATTGGCGCGCACGGCTCGCACGGCCGCCCCGCAGAAACGGGCGTGCTCGGCCGCGTTGCCCTGGGCAAGCGCCTCACCAATACCGCGCTCGCGTTCGCGCTCATGTTTGCCGCACTCGTGGCGAACCTCACCTACGTTATGGTGTTCATGGCCGACGAGTATCAGAGCTACCCGGGCAACAACCACACGCTCTATAAGGAAGCGCGCACCGAACGCGGCTCCATTTCCACATACGATGGCATCGTGTTGGCCGACAGCGTTCAGGCCGACGACGGCGGATACACGCGCGAATACCCGCAGGGTTCGCTCGCCGCTCACCTGGTGGGATACTACTCGCAGGTTTACGGCGCATCGGGCATCGAGGCCTCGCAGAACGACGCGCTGAAGGGCGATTCGAGCTTCGCAAGCTGGACCGACGTGGTGAACAGCATGGCAGGCATCGAGACGCCCGGCAACGACGTGCGCCTCACGATCAATTCCGAGATTCAGAAAACCGCCGAATCGGTGCTCGAGGGCTACAAGGGCGCCGTCGTGGTCATGAACCCGAAAACGGGCGCGGTGCTCGCCTGCGCGAGCTCGCCCACCTACGATATCAACGACGTCGACGACATATTGGCCCAGGCCGCAAGCGGAACCGACACCACGAATGGCGCGCTCATCAACCGCGCCACGAGCGCCGTGTATGCGCCGGGCTCCACATTCAAGCTCGTTACGCTTACCGCGCTCATCGAGGGCAACCTCGCCACGCCTTCCACCACCGTCGACGCGCCGGCGCAAATGACCATCGGCAACGCATCGGTCACCAACGCCGACGACATCGGCTATGGCACCATCACGCTCGCCCAGGCCCTCGCCGTTTCATCGAATACGGCATTCGGCCAGTTCGGCGAGGAAGTCGGCAGCGACCTGCTCGTGAAAACCGCACAGAAGTTCGGCTTCGGCAGCGCCATTGACACCGACATCCCCACCACGGCGAGCCTCATGCCCGACCCCAACGAGATGACCACCTGGGAAACCGCGTGGGCAGCATGCGGCCAGCCGGTAGGCGAACACGCAAGCCCCGCAGGCCCGCAGGCTACCGTGCTGCAAATGGCCATGGTCGCCTCGGCGATTGCGAACGACGGCGTGCTCGAGAAGCCCTACTTCGTTGAAGGCATCTACAACGCCCAAGGCGAGCGCTCCTTCAGCGCAACTCCGAAGAGCCTCGGCAGCGTCATGTCGAGCTCTTCCGCGAAAACCATCACCGAAATGATGGGAGGCGTCGTGAACAACGGCACCGGCGCAGGAGCGAAAATCCAAGGCGTGCAGGTCGCCGGCAAAACCGGCACGGCCGAGACAAACAAGGAATACAACGACAGCTGGTTCGTAGGCTTCGCACCGTCCGACAATCCCTCGGTTGCCGTCGCCGTGCTCATTGAAGAAGGCGTGCACGGCACCGACGAATCAGGCCTGGCGAGCGTGCGTGCGCAGAAGGTGTTAACTTCGGCACTTCAAGCGCAAGGCCTGCTGTAGTTGGAATAAAATGAGGTATTTAACGAAAGAAAGCGCTCGGCAATCGAACTAGGAAAACGCACCAGCCGAAAAGCGCTTAACCATAGGTCCATCCGCGGCGGCGGAAGGTGAGGAGAGAAACGTGATAGGCAGAGTATTCAACGGCCGATACCGCATCACCGAGCGCATCGGCATTGGCGGCATGGCCGAGGTCTACAAGGCCCAGGACCAAACGCTCGGCCGCATTGTCGCTGTGAAGGTGATGCTGCCGCAATACGCAGCCGACCCTGAATTCGCGGCGCGCTTCAAGCAGGAGGCTGCATCGGCGGCCAACCTGCAGAGCCCCTACATCGTGAACGTATACGACTGGGGCCATGACGATGGCACGTACTTCATCGTCATGGAATACGTGCGCGGCACCGATTTGAAGAGCGCCATTCTGCAACGCGGCGCCATCAATCAGCGCAAGGTCGCCGAAATCGGCAGCCAGGTGTGCCAAGCGCTTTCCGTCGCGCACAACCAAGACATCATTCACCGCGACGTGAAGCCGCAAAACATCATGGTCCAGCCCGACGGCAACGTGAAGGTCATGGACTTCGGTATCGCGCGCGCGAAAAACTCCGTGAAATCGCAGACGAGCAGCGTGCTCGGCACGGCGCACTATATTTCGCCCGAACAAGCGCAGGGCAAAGAGCTTACCGGCGCCTCCGACATGTACTCGCTCGGCTGCGTGCTCTACGAAGCCGCCACGGGCCAGTTGCCCTTCGACGGCCCCGATGCCGTAAGCGTCGCCATGAAGCAGGTTCAGGAAGAGCCTCTGCCCCCTTCGCAGGTCAAGCCCGACATTTCGCCCGACCTCGAAGCCATTATCTTGAAGGCGATGGATAAAAACCCCTACAACCGCTTCCAAACGGCGCGCGACATGAAGCAGGCGCTCGACGACTTTCTTATGGGACGTCCCGTGAACATCGCCGGTGCGGCGGGCGGCTTCGCAAGCGCACCCACATCGGTCATGGGCAGCGTGCCTGGCATGGCGGGCGAAGCGGGCGGCACCGCTGTCATGCAGCCCATCGGCAACGACGCGGGGATGAAAACGAACTCGTACCGCGGCGGCAACGATATCGACATGGGCAAGGCGAAGAGCAAGAAACGCGGCCCCCTTATTGCCGTGGCAGCCATCGCGGCAGTTGCCGTTATCGCTGCGCTCGCATTCGCGATAACGGGAGGCCTCGGCGGGGGCGACAAAGTTCCCAACGTGATTGGCCAAACCCAGGAAGCCGCCGTTCAAACCATTGAAAAAGCCGGCTACACCGTGGGTACCGTCACGGAAGACTACGACGCCGAAACCGTAGCGGGCCGCGTATGCAAGCAAGACCCTGAAGCCGACAGCGACCTCGAAAAGGGCGGCAAAATCAATATCGTCATTTCGAAGGGCGTGAAGAAGGGCTCCATTCCCAATCTTTCAGGCATGACGTCTGAACAGGCCGAAAAGGCGCTGAAAGACGCCGGCCTGAAGGCCCAGTATGCCGGCAACGAGGCGTCTGACGCCGACAAAGACACCGTGAGCAGGCAAGACCCCGCAGCAGGCAAGGAAGTCGACGAAGGCACCACGGTCAAGTATTGGATTTCCACGGGCCCCGAAGACACGTCGGTGCCTAATGTAGTCGGATCCGACCAGGCAAGCGCTAAAGCCCAACTGGAAAGCGCCGGGTTCACCGTGCAGGTCGAAACGGGCGACTACAGCGATAAATACGGCGAAGGCATCGTCATGTCGCAAAGCCCCAACGGCGGCAAGCTTGAAAAGGGCGGCACCGTGACCATCACCGTATCGCAGGGCCAAGACCCCGAGAAGAGCAAGGTCACCGTACCATCGGTCACGGGCATGAGCCAGAGCGAAGCGATTAACACGCTGCTCTCCTACAACCTCGCCTATGCGCTTGACACGGCATCCGCCGGTTCGGGAACCCCGGGAACGGTTGCCAAGCAAAGCGTCACCGCTGGCAAGAAGGTCGACAGCGGCACCGTGGTCACTATCTACGTCGTGCCCGAATCTTCGAGCTCCACGGGTGATAACACGAACAATTCCGGCAACGCTTCCAACACCGGAAGCACGACGAACTAGCGATCAGCCCTTACCTTCAAGAAGCGTCCCTCAACTGAGGGGCGCTTCTTTTTTAATGCAATGGCGTTCTCGGCGATGGAGCGAACGGCTACGACAACAGATTCCGAATCCGTCTCCGAAAGCGACGCCACCGTTCGAAATACCTAACTTCACGCGATACGCAACCCTCGATTCGCCTCAAAGGCCCCGCTACAATAGCGAACATGGCACACATCAAAAACAACCCCCCAACCGCTGCAACGCCGCTTCCCCAATGGGGATATAAGGCTATGCTCCTCGGCGCCGCCGCCATTTGGGGCCTCAGCATTTGCATCATCAAAGACACCGTCGCGGTGTTTTCTCCTGCTTGGCTTATGGGCATTCGCTTTTTCCTCGCAGGCATTCTGTTGCTCATCGTTTTCCATAAACGCGTCGCGCAATGCCTTAACCGAGAGATGCTCGTTGCTGGCGCGATAATCGGCCTCGTGCTCGCGCCGGCATACCTGCTCAACACATCAGGCCTTCAGTTCACCACGGCATCGAAGGGAACGTTCCTTACGGGCACGTATTCCATCATGGTGCCCTTCATCGCATGGGTTATTTCGAAGCAACGCCCCACGCGCTACAACATCGCCGCGGCGGTGCTCGCCCTTGCCGGCATTGGATTCATCTCGTTTTCCGGAGCAGGTGAGGTTTCGCTCACCTTCGGCATCGGTGAAGCAATTATGCTCGCATCGGCATTCTTCCTTGGTTTGCATATGGCGGCATCGGCGCGCCTCTCAGATGGACGCGATGCGCTCGTGCTTTCCGCGATTCAATTCATCGTCGCGGGCCTTATTGGCATGGCGTGGGGAGCCGCAACGGAAGGCGCTCCGAACTTAGCCACGTTTGCCGACCCTTCGGTATTCGCAGGCATGACGTACCTCGTGGTATTCGCTTCATGCGGCGCGCTCTGTTTCCAAAACATCGGCATCAAGCATGTTCCCGCAGCACCTGCCGCCCTGCTGCTTTCGACCGAAAGCCTTTTCGGCGTGACATTCGCCGTGCTCTTCTTTGGCGACACGCTTACCATCACGGCAGTCATCGGCTTCGCGCTCATCATCTTCGGCATCGCGATAAGCGAAACCTTCCCCTTAAAGAAAGGAAGTTCGCAGTAATTCGTGGCAGAAAACGTCGCCATGGGGCCCTATTGCATACGAAACAACGCACATTGGCAGGAATCGCACCCAAGGGGCCCCTCTTTCGTCGAAAATCAAAGGCAAAACAAGCTTTTATAAAGTAAAATGCCTGGTCGCGCTATTCCTCACGATTATTTTATTGCCCAAGGCCCCTGCAATAGGGCCCCATGGGCGCACTTCCTGCCAAATCAACGTCGCAACTCGTACAATAGGCAAAGAAAACGAAGCGTCGCCGCAGCAAGAATCACGAAAGAACTCCCATGAAAAAAGAACTCCCCGCCCTGTTCTACAAACTGCTCATTATTGCAGCCACCATTATTTGGGGCTTCAGCTTCGTTGTCGTAAAAGACGCCGTCGATGCCGTATCGCCCGCATGGCTTATGGGCATGCGCTTCGTCGCCACCTCCGCAATTCTGGCCGTGGTATTCCATAAAACGCTGCGTGCGAACTTCGATACGAGCCATCTTTTTGCAGGCGTCGTGCTTGGTGTGCTCTCGTTTTTGGGCTTCTGGATTCAAACCATTGGCATTACCGACACGACCCCCGGCCGCAATGCGTTTCTTACTGCGACGTATTGCGTCATGGTGCCGTTCCTTTATTGGATTGTGGCGAAGCGTCGCCCCACGGTATTCAACCTGGTAGCCGCCGTCATGTGCATTGCGGGCGTCGGGTTCGTTTCGCTCGGCGGCGATTTCACGTTCTCTATGCGCTGGGGCGATGCGATGACCCTGCTCTCGGCCGTGTTCTTCGCGCTGCATATGGTTATGGTGCCCGTTTTCGCCGACCGTCGAGACATCATGACCATCACCATCGTGCAAATCGGCACAAGCGGCCTGTGCGGCATCGCAATTGGAGCGCTCAGCGAACCTACGCCCGCCTTCTCATCGCTTGGCATCGATTTTTGGGCGCAACTCGGCTACCTGGTGGTCTTCGCTTCGTGCTTGGCCATGGTATTTCAAAATGTGGCGCAAGCGAAAATTCCCCCGGCGCAAGCGTCGCTTTTGCTCTCGCTTGAAAGCGTGTTTGGCGTGGCGTTTTCCGTGCTGCTTTATGGCGAAGAACTCACCTGGATGCTGCTTGCGGGCTTCGCGCTCATCTTCTGCGCCATAGTGATGAGCGAAATATTTCCCAGGCCCAAGAAAAAGTGACCCACCGCTGGTGAATGGGCCACCTCCCTTCTTCACGACCACGTTCGGCTACCGCTCCCTACGGTCGCTATGCGCCTCACTGGCTGTGTTCAATATTAGAATAGAGGGCATATTTGAACACAGACGGTCTGAAAGAAGCGCGGTCGCCCATCCACCAGCTTCCCAACCTCGGCAGGCAGCCCGTCTACGCCCCCATTCAGCCTATCGGCCTCGCGTGATTTTCACCGAGGCATACGCAACAGGCAGGCCAATGGGCGCCCAAGGCTTTTTCAGCTCAACATCAATTTCTTGAATCAGCGGAAACCTATCCAACGCGGCATCGGCCACAGCCTGCGCCGCGCGCTCAATCAGCTTGAACGTCGATGCGCGCAACATTGCATCAACCAGATGGCATACCGCGCCGTAGTCGACCGAATCGTCCAACGCATCGCTTTTGCATGCCACAGAAAAATCGCCACGCAACGCCAGGCTCACAATGAATTTCTGCCCCAATGCGTTTTCTTCAGGAAACACGCCGTGGTTCGCGAATACTTCTAAATCGACGATGCGGATTTCATCCATCGTATCCCCTGTTCAATCTAGATTTTAATGCCGGCATTCATTTTTTCGGGCAGCCAGTCGCATCGCTCGCGCGCCGCGCACGCGTAACACGGACGAGACACTTTATCAGCCTCATAGAGCAGCTTCCCCAACGGCGATGCATCGTCGACGAAGCGGCGGTGCTGCGCCACGGCGGCAACGATGGCCGTTTTTTCAAGCGCCGAGAAGCCATCAATATCCATCAAGATGTTCGCCGCAACGCGCGCGCCGGCAACTTCATGCGGCTCGCCGTGCTCATATTGCTCAGCCTTGCCCAAATCGTGAAGGAGGGCTGCCGCATAGACCGTTTCTTTTCGGAAGGGCATTTTGCGCTCAAGCACCCGAATGTAGGCGATGCGCGCCACGTCGAGCAGGTGATCGACCCCATGACAACAAAACTCGCGGCCCAATTCGGCACGATGGATGCGTTTCATGTGGTCGATGAAATCAGGATGGCGGCGAATCACATCTACCGCAGGCATGACCTGGTCATTTCCGCAAATGCCACGCAACTCGAGCTCCTGCTCGCGCGCAATCATCGATGCCGTCTTCGGCGATGCCGCCCCAAGGGACGACACGCCCGACGGCAAAACCTCGGCAACAGAAACCCCGCCGCCCGTTACTGGCACGGAAGTTGCGGAAAAGCGAGAATCAACCGCAAGGGGGTTAACCGGGCCCTCGAAGCCCTCGAGCTTCGCGGCATCGGACGTGTTTACCGCCGACAAAGCTGGAGCGTCGCCCTGCATTTCGTGCACAACGCGACCCGTTCCGGCCTCGCGTTCGGTCACTTTGAATCGTTCGGTTTTATCGGGCTTCGCCATACTCGCCTCCCCGGTTCATGCATTCGGTCAATCAAAATAATAAGCCTCGCAAAAAAGCAAGGCTCATCGATGGTCTATGCGCTCGGACTATTTCCCAATCAGGCGGAAGAATTCATCAACCAGCGCCTGATTGCCTTCGAAAACGCCACGCTTTGCAAGCGTTGCGGTCGAAGCGCCTGGCTTGCTCACACCGCGCATCGACATGCACATGTGCTCGCCCTCGACCATGACGATAGCGCCCTTCGCGCCCAAATCGTCCATGAGCGCATCGGCGATTTGCGAAGTCAATCGCTCCTGCAGCTGCAGGCGTCGAGAGAACACCTCGACCGTACGCGCGAGCTTCGAGAGCCCCGTCACGCGACCGTCGGGGATATAGGCGAGATGCACCTTGCCATAAAACGGAAGCAAGTGGTGCTCGCACAGCGAGTAGAACTGAATATCGCGCTCGACGACCATATCGTCGGAGTCGATGGAAAACGTCGTAGACAAATGCTCCGATGCCGATTCGTCCATGCCTCGGCAAATTTCGGCATACATGCGCCCCACGCGCTGAGGCGTCTCGAGCAGCCCTTCGCGCTCAACGTCTTCCCCCATGCCCTCGAGCAAAAGGCGAACAGCCTGTTGGATTTTCTCCTGGTCGACCACGTTTGGTTCCCGTCTTTCCGCAAACAACAAAAACGCGCCCGAAGGCGCGTCGGTTCATGGGGGATATTATAAAGCTGCAAACGCCGAAAGCGCCGTTGGCTCGAAGTTTCTTCAAACGAGCGGGCGGCAGCGATCCACAACTCCACATGAAGCCAATCGGTTCGCCGTCGCCCGCTTCCATCGGACAAATCGATTCTTACTGCGCCTTGTACGGAACCATAGCTTCCTCGTCGCCGTTCGCTTCCTCAAGACGCTTGAAGAAGTCCTTGGTCTCGCGAACAACCACGCCCGAAAGCACGATCAGGGCGATCATATTCGGAATAGCCATGCATGCGTTGAAGATGTCAGCGATGGTCCACACGGCAGCAACCGTCATGTACGGGCCGGCGAACACGCAGGCGATATAAGCCCAGCGGTACACCTTCACGGCCTTCTTCGAGCCGTTGCTGAAATACTCGAGGCAGCGCTCGCCATAGTAGTCCCAGCCCAGAATGGTGGTGAAACCGAACAGCGCCAGGCAAATCATGAGTACGAAGCTCACGGCCTCGCCGGGAATGAACGGCAAGCCAGCCTGGAATGCAGCGGTGGTAACGGCTGCGCCCTCAAGGCCGGGAATCTGATACGCGCCCGTCATCACGAGGGCCAAGCCGGTCATGGAGCACACGATGATTGTATCCAGGAAGGTGCCCGTCATAGAAACCAGACCCTGACGCACAGGCTCTTTGGTCTGGGCAGCGGCGGCGGCAATAGGAGCAGAACCGAGGCCAGCCTCATTGGAGAAAATACCGCGCGCGATGCCCTTCTGCATAGCAATGATAATCGCACCCAGGGCGCCACCAGCGGCGGCACGCAGACCAAACGCGCTCTCGACAATCGTGACCAGCGCATCGGGCAGAGCGGTGATGTTCACTACGATGAGCACCAGAGAGAAGCCCACATAGATGACCACCATAACGGGAATGATCTTCTGAGCGACGCTCGAAATGCGCTTCAGGCCGCCAATGACAACCAGGCCAACGAAAATGGCGACGACGAGCGAGCCAATAACCGTAGCGAGGGAGTATTCCATGCCGAACAGACTCACGGTATGCGCCATGTTCGGGTCAAAGAAGCCGGTGATAGCCGAGTTGATGGAGTTCACCTGCGTGAAGGTACCAATGCCGAACAGGCCGACGCACATTCCGAAGAACGCGAAGATCTTTGCGAGCCAACGCCAGGAAATCTGGGGCAGACGCTGCTTCATGCCGCGCTCGATGTAATAGAACGGGCCGCCAAGCACATGGCCGTCTTCGTCAATGCTGCGATACTTCACCGCAAGCAGGCCCTCGGAATACTTCGTGGCCATTCCGAACAACGCAGCGAGCCACATCCAGAACATCGCGCCCGGGCCGCCGGCAACGACAGCCGTCGCAACGCCCACGATGTTGCCGGTGCCGATGGTGGCCGAAAGCGCCGTGCACAGCGCGCCGAAGCTCGACACCTCGCCGTGAGCGTCATCGCCCTTTTCATTCTTCATCATGTAGCGAAGCGCGCGGGGCAACTTGGAAAACTGCAGGCCGCGCAGGCGCACGGTCAGCAGGATACCACCGGCCAAAATGAGGACCATAAGCGGCACGCCCCAAATAAAATCGTCGATGGCGACCAAAATGCTGTTCACCGTGGCGAAAAACTGTTCCACAACTCTTCCTTTCTTCATTCCGCATCGCGAAACGTCCGACTATCTAACGCCGCACGCGACACGCTTTCAGAAAGCGAAGGAGCCTTGGAATATAGGGAGAAATGAAAAACAGAAGAAGAGCTGTTGCAGGAATACGCATGCACGAATACCTGCAACAAGCTGCGAAGCTGCTCTGTCCTTTTGCCTGAGAGTTTCACGCCGCGCGATCATGGGTTTCGCGGCGCTTGCCCCTTCGGCACCCAAATGATTGGGATTCTCCAGAGGCCCCTAACGCGTCCAGTCTCGGCCGGGAAAGCTTCGATTCAAGACGTATCGACGGGGTGGCGCTATGCACTTGTAACCTTGGAGGATTGAGAAGAGCGACAAGAGAGAGGAAAAAGGCTAACCTCAATCCCTCAAGGTGCTGACGGAGACTATAGCACTATCGCACGCTACAGTGGAACAGTTTTTTTCAAAAAGGTTTCAAGGAAGCATAGAAGCTTGACAGCGGCGACCGTCCAATCGAAAGCACCCGCCTATGAATGCACGAGATCGCGCATTCAGAGCTCCTTTCGCCTCTCTGCGGCCTGCGCGCGCCGATGTCGTATACTCGGCATATTGATTTTCGAAACGCAGCCAAGGAGCAGCCATGGCTTACAACAATTTCTCACCCGAATTCGTCGAGCGGTGGAATGCCGACACTGAAAACGGCGTTAGCAACCCCTATCGCTGCGCCAACGAAGATGCCATACGGCGCAACCCCAAGCGAGACATGTCGCAGCGTTTGCACCGCCCGCCCTTCTGTCGCGACATTGACAAAATCCTCAACGTGCCGCCCTACAACCGCTACGCCGGCAAAACGCAGGTATTCAGCTTCGTGCGCAACGACGACATCTCGCGACGAGGCTTGCACGTACAGCTCGTCGCCCGCACCGCGCGCACCATCGCACGCATGCTGCGCCTCAACGAAGACCTCACGGAAGCCATTGCCCTTGGCCACGATTTGGGACATACGCCCTTCGGACATGCAGGCGAGCACATCTTGAACGACCTCTATCACGCCGACACGGGACGCTATTTCAACCATAACGTCCACAGTGCGCGTGTGCTCGACCATCTCTACGCCCGCAATACGAGCCTGCAAACGCTCGATGGCGTGCTGTGCCACAACGGCGAAAGCAGCCAGAAATCGTTCTACCTAGGCACGACGCATTCTTTTGAAGATTTCGATGCCCGCATGGAGGCATGCTATACCGACGAGGCGGCCATTGGGCACCTGCGCCCCAGCACGCTCGAAGGCTGCGTCGTGCGCATCTCTGATATGGTCGCCTACGTCGGCAAAGACCGCCAAGACGCCATGGGCGTTGGCGCGCTGGAATCGGACAGGCATTTCACGGCAGGTCCCATGGGCGTTATGAATGCCGAAATCATCAACAACCTCACCGTCGACATCGTCGAGCACAGTTACCTTCGCGACCACATCGAAATGAGCGACGACGCCTTCGCCGCGCTTAAAACCGCCAAAGCCGAAAACTACGAGCGCATTTACCTAGCCGGCGACCAGGGCGACATTTACGAAGAAGAGATTCGCCCCATGTTCGAAGAACTCTATGAGCAGCTACTTCGCGACCTAAAAGCGAATAACGAAAGCTCCCCGCTCTTCAAACACCATATCGAGAAGATTGAGCGACAGCGTCGCCTTTACGACGACGACGCGCCCTACCGAAAGGAAGAGCCGCACCAAATCGTCGTCGACTACCTCGCCGCGATGACCGACGAGTATTTCCTGGCAGCCCACAAATTCATCTGCCCCCACAGCAGCCACCATGTAGAATTCCGCAGCTACTTCGACGGAATCGACTACCAGCGGGCATGATTGCGTCAGCATAGGCAATATAGGCTTCGGCTGCCTGACATACGGATACGCAAGATTCCGCACGAGCCGAACGCGCCAGTGGCACGTTCGTGCGAGCCAGGACCTGCCCGAAGCGGAGCCGCGTGTCAGGCGGCCGAAGCCGGACAGCAGAAGAGGCCGGGCGAACCCGGCCTCTTCTGTATCGAACTCTTACGCCGCAGCGTCTTTCTTGTTCATGATCTTCGCGATTACAACGAAGCCGCCGCACGCCAACACAATGGTGACGGCCAACGGAATCCACGGGCTGCCCATGATGCCCGCAAGGACATAACCGATAGCGCCCGACACGAATACGATAGATGCGTACGGAATCTGCGTCGACACGTGCGCCATATGGTTGCACTCAGCGCCGGCAGACGAAAGAATCGTCGTGTCGGAAATCGGCGAGATATGGTCGCCATACACCGCGCCGCCGAGAGTCGCGCCGATGGCGACCAAGAACAGCGGGTCGCTCGGGTCAAATACGCCCACAACGATAGGCAGGATAAGCGCGATGGTGCCCCAGCTCGTGCCCATAGAAAAGCCGATGAATGCCGCAACCAGGAAAATAGCGAACGGCAGCAGAGCCAGGCTTACGCCCAGGCCATTCAAGAAGCCGCTCACAAACGGACCCGTACCGATCATGTAACGGCATACGCCGCCGAGCGACCAAGCGAGCACGAGGATCATAATGGCCCCAACCATGGAGCGCACGCCTTCGGCGACGCCTTCCATGTAGCCCTGAAGCGTGCACAGGCCGCGAGGCAGATACATGGCAGCAGCAACGACCAACGCCACGAACGAACCGATGCACAAGCCAGCAACAGGATTCTCGCCAACGGCGGTCGCGAACTCGACGCCTTCGAAGAAGCCGCCCATATACAGCATGCCCCAAATGGAGAACACAATTAGAACGAGAATAGGCACAACAAGGTCGAACACCTTGCCCCTCTCGGACACTTCCATTCCCTTGAACTGAGCTTCGGCCTTATTCGCCTCAAACGCCTCGGCGAGCTCAGTCTCTTCCGCAATAACGGTCGCAGGCAAATCGTGCGCGGTCTGCGGGTTATTCTTCGCGGCGATTTTGGCGGCAGTGCGCTCAGTGGCAACGCTCAGGCGCGTATCGCCCTCGACCTCGTTGGGATTGGTAATAACCTTGCCTGGGTTTGCGGCAGCAACTTCCTCGGCCTCGGCGGAACCATACTTCGCGGCAGCCTCTTCGGCCTTCTTCATGGGGCCAAAGTCCAAACCGATGAATGCAACGAAGAACACGAATACGATAGTGCCAAGCGCGTAGAAGTTATACGGGATTGACTGAACGAACAGGTTGAAGCCGTCATCGCCCAGGTAGCCGCCAACGGCAACAGCCCACGAAGACACCGGGGCGATAATGCACACTGGCGCCGCGCTCGAATCGATAAGCCATGCGAGCTTTTCGTGGCTCATGCGGAAGCGGTCGGTAATAGGACGCATAACCGCGCCAACCGTGAGGCAGTTGAAATAGTCGTCCACGAAAATGAGAATGCCCAAAACGGCGGTCATTACGCGGGCGAGGCGAGCGCTCTTCACGTGCTGAGAAACCCATGCGCCATATGCGCGAGAGCCGCCGGCAATGGCGATAAGCACGACAAGCGCACCCAGCAACGCCAAGAACAGCAGCAGCGCGCCGTTGTTGGCGATTTGCTCACCCATCATTTGGGGAACCAGGCAGAACGCGTCAACGAGCGAACCGAATCCAACGCCATCGATGGTGAAGGTATAAATCACCATGCCAACAAAAACGCCGATCGTGAGGGAGGAATACACCTCCTTCGTAAGAAGCGCCAAACCGAGCGCCAAAAGCGGGGGCACAATAGACCATATGCCCGTGTCAATGAGCGCAAAACCTTCCATTATCCACTCCTTCACAAGTGGACGCGCTTTCACCTCTTCCCAAAATGCCCGGCAAACCGGAACATCGGCGAAAGCGCGCCCGCTCAACAGATGTAGAGAAGAGTATACCCCGCCTTGACCAGGCGGGGTATAAAAGAAGCCGATAATATGGGAACGGTTGAATAATCGGGTGGTACGTTCAAACCCAATTCTGAGCAGGGCGTTATATTTCCGCTGGCGCCGATCCGCGCCACAAAATACAGCCCCTCCAGCAAATCGGCCACCAGAAACGAACTATTCCAAACCAAGGTCAAGCAGCGCATTCGCGTTGCGATACAAAATATCACGCAACTCATCATCGGTTAGGCCAATATGAGCGAGCCTCGTCAAAAAGTCCGCGGTGTCTTCCCAAGGAGAATCGGTGCCAAACAAAATACGCGTCGTACCATATTCGCGCACAATGCGCAGGAAGTCATCGTTAGAAATATGGCCAAGCTGGAACGCCGTATCCATATACCCGGGCCATTCAGGATGCAGCTCGGGCGGATGCGTGAAATCAGGCACACTGCCGCCTAAATGAGCCAAAACCGTGCGCTCATAAGGGAATTTGTTAAAGAAGCGGTCAATTTCAACAGGCGAGCAATCCCAATCGGGACCAACCGTCGGGTAATCAATGCCCGAACCCGTATGGAATAAGATGACCATATTCTCTTCAATGGCGGCCTCGTATATAGGAAACATTTTAGGGTCGCTCATTTTGAAATGCTGATTCACCGGATGAAGCTTCATGCCCTTAAAACCCAATTCCGCGCATCGGTGAATCTCGGCAACAGGGTCATCCATATCGCGCACCACGCTCATGAACGGAACAATATCGGGGTCATCGGTATAATCCTGCAGCCATTCATTGAATTGCGGCACCTGGCGAGGGTTCGTAGGCACAGGAAGTATCACCGATTTCGTAACGCCAAGCTCGCGTTTTCGCTCACGAACGCCATCGAGCGTGCCAGGATTAAAAGCCGTAGCGCCGAAGTTGTCTCCGAAATAAGCACGCATGCGAGGCGCAAAGCTATCGACCCATGCGTGAGTATGAACATCGACAATTGGACAATCGGGAAGAACTCCCGACCCCGGCCCTTCGGTCGGTCGAGTGTGGCGAAAATGCCAAATAGGCCACCCGTTCGCATCGGGATGGTCGGCATCATGAAGATGCTTCTCGTCCTCCAGAATCACTTTAGCGGGCGTCCATCCCTGGTCGGGATAGAGACGCTCATGAACCTCATGCACTTCCCAGGTCATAGTCATCCCCTATCGTTTTCACTAAGGGAAAATAGTATCCAATTCCACAAAACAAGAAACGGACGAAAAACGATTTCTGACCAAGAGAACACCCCGCAGTTCGCTAGGCAACCTGAAAATGAACCTGTTAAACGCTGCGAGCATTTAACAGGTTGCGGCGGGCCTTGCCCCCGATATAGGAAAGGGGCCTCGCGGCCCCAAAAAGAAAAAGGGCCCGAAGGCCCTGTATATGCGGAAGCGCCCTGCATGAGCGCGACGCCCTGTCCTCCCGCAGCCTGGCGCTGCAGTACTTTCGGCGAAGGCG
>NZ_CAKTVX010000008.1 GCF_934630525.1 uncultured Slackia sp. | reverse complement strand
AATTTAAACGAACGAGAAAGGGGCATCGACCTGCGCCGATGCCCCTAGATGAGACACACTTTTTGTCCTATATGCCTCAATTTTTTATCGAGACTTATAAACAAAAAGCCGCTCTTATGAGCGGCTTTGGTATTCAAGTGGTGCGCCGTGAGGGATTCGAACCCCCGACGTACTGATTCGTAGTCAGTCCCTCTATCCAGCTGAGGTAACGGCGCGTTGCTTTGTCAGCTCGTCTATAATAACAAGCTTTTCCAGGATTTGCAAAGACTTTTTTGAAAATATTTCTAACTCGATTGCGACCTCGTGTTTTGCATTAATTTTCATAAGGATCAGAAGACTTTGACCTCGAGACAGGCATCGCGAGCGCAAGAGAGTCAAGAATCGTATTCGCCACGAGGCGAACCCGCCTTCGTTACCATACCGCGATTCATCGAAGTCGAAAACGAATCAAGGGAATCACGCTTGAGCAAGCGATGAAACCGAAACGATTTCGTCGCTTGCTGGGCGCGGCGTTATACTTCGATCATGCAAAACGACGCGATACATACCAAGAAAGAGCTCCGCCGGGAGGTACTCACCCGGCGTGATGCCTTATCGGCTTCCGCCCGAGAGCAAGCTTCACGTGCCATTTGCCAGAAGCTCAAAGACCGGCTCGCGAGCCTGAGCCCAGGTTCTACGGTTGCTGTATACGCCTCAATGAAAAGCGAGGTGGACCTCGAGGGATTTATTGCCTGGTGCTATACACAAAAGTTAACCGTGGTTTTCCCTTGCATGAATATGAAGGGTTCTACCCCTCGCATGAATATGCGCTCGGTCGAATACCCTGCTTGGCAGGATAGGAATGTCCCTTTTATCGCCAACCCTCTTAAACGTTATGCGGAAGACGATGAGTCGATCTCTGATTTCCCTGTTTGTGCACCTGGGTCAATTGATGCGGTAATCGTTCCCATGGTCGCATTCGATAGCGACTTTCAACGCCTAGGGTACGGCGGTGGCAATTACGATGAATACCTCAGGTTCGTTTCATGTGAAACACTCCCGGGGGCCGGCGCTAAAATCATCGGTGTGGCATTCGAAACGCAGCGGGTTAATCAGGTTCCAACCGAGCCGCATGATTTGCCTTTGCCGTGCATTATTTCAGCATAGGCACGCTTCTTTTACTGTATTAATCAAATTTCATGCAGACATCGCCAAGCGGCAAGGCATCAGCTTCCCAATGTTTTTGCTGACACGTTCCGCTAACTTCTCTTGCAAATCGACTTTCTAAATAATCCCATGCCAGAGAGCTTTTCTCTATTCATGCACCCTTAGTGTGATGGGACCGTGAATATAAAGGGATTGACGACAGCGTCGACGCATGTGGCCTGGAGGGGGCGACCGCATGCGTCGTACGCGCTCGAATGGGAGGGTCGTGATATGGTTTGGTTGAATGGACTATTCCGCGGTTTCGCCATTCACAATGTGCTCGCCGGCAAGGTAGCCATAGGTTAGTGCGGCTGCATGGCTGGCGCCTGACAGGCTGAACGGATAATCGTCGACGAACCTGCCACCTTGAACGTTTCCAACCGCATACAGCCCCTGGATGGGATTCAGGTCGTCGTCAAGAACCCGTGCGTTTGTATCGGTGACAAGACCGCCCGTGGTGACAAGAAGACGCATGCAGCTTCTCGCTCGTTCAGCTCGATAAAGTTTTCGACGCCGAATTGGAAGATATGCGCCATGATTGCATGGGAGGCGATATCAAGGTGTCCACCGACGCTGATTCCGAGCTTCTGGCCGTCGCCAGTGCTTGCGTGGTTTCCTTTGCAGTCCATTCCTTCGTGAGAGAAAAGGTAGTTACTTGTGGGCATACACGCAGGGGGCATACTTTTGAAGCATCTCGTCGTTATAGCTGTAGTCCCCCGAAGCAAGAATCACACCCTTGGAGGCAGCATAACGCGTGTAGGTGCCATCCTGCAGGTTTTTGCATACTACCGCAGGCAGACACACGGGCAAACCAGTAAGCTATCTCAGCAAAAACATCGTCAACAAGGCTCAAAGAGGTACCGGCACGATGCGTCGCAGGAGATGGCGACGCGGCCATCATGAGCCAATTTCACCAAGTACGCCATTACTTCGGTCACTGACCGTATTCGCCACAGCGGATGCTGGTGCGACCAGCACGAGAAAAGTCCGCTGGAACGAGCTGCAATAGATTCGAGATCATCAAAACCTTGACAGACAAGTTCGTAAATCTCCTCCACCTTATCGAGATAATACGTTCTAATTCGATCAACCTCGGCTCGCACATCCTCGATGGGCCTTCCATGCCCCGGCAACGCTGTGAGCGCCCCCGTTGCCGGCATGCGCTGAAGATTGTTAAGATAGGAACCCAAAAGGTCGCGATGGGGAGTGAAGACGTTGACGCTGGGCACGATTTTCCTCAACACATGATCACCCACCAACATCACGCCCGCCGATGCATCGCAAAGGCAAATGTGCCACTCGTCATGGCCTGGTGTCTCCATGACCTGGAATCGGTAGCGTCCCGCAGCGATCTCATCCCCCTCAACCACTCTTTGAATAGGCACGTTCGCACATGGGGAAAAGCGAACTTGGCAAAACGACTCATCGAGCAACGCGCCGTCAAGAAGCAGCGGCACTGCATCCCTCACCGCACGATACGAGGAGATTAGATCCTCTATAGAAGCGAAACCGGCCAATACGGGAGACCCGACGGGCGCGAGACTGTCAAGCAATCCGATATGATCGGGATGAGAATGCGTTGCCACGACCTGCACGCTTTCCCAAGAACGCCCGCACTCTTTGAGCGCATAGAGCAACGCCTCTCGACATACGGGAAGATCGAACCCCATATCGATCACCAGTGTTCGTTCGCTATCGAGAACAATGTAGCAATTAACAGCTTTCAAGGGGTTGTTCGGGAAGGGGATCACTGCACAGAAAAGTCCTGGCCGCACTTCGTATATATCAGGCCTCATGCTATCCTCGCAATCATCGCATGCCCCCTTCCCGTACTGTCGGAAGGGGGCATGCGCGCTTCTTAGCCGAAGCGGTACTCCACGCCCATGGTGGGCTGGGGCATGTCCCACTTCTCGACGATGGTGTCGCCGCAGGCGATGCGGCAGGTGCCGCATTCCAGGCAGCCGGCGTAGTCGAAGGAGGTGTTGCCCTCCCCGTCGATCTTGTACAGGGCCGCCGGGCACACGCGCACGAGCTTCTTGAACTCCTCCATGTCGGGGTCCTCGACCAGCTCGATGTGGGCGTTCTCCTCGTCCACCTCGTACTTGTTCGCGCTCAGGTACTCGTCGACGTTCACGGTAATGGTCGCGATCTCGCTCACAGTGCGCTCACCGCCTTCTTCATCTCCATGGCGGTCTTGATGAGGCCGCGCTTCTTCACGATGGGCATAATGCGCTTGGCGAGCGGCTGCTGGGGCTGCCCGTCCACGCTGAACATGGCGTTGAACACCTCTTTCACCATGACCGGGTAGTCGGTGAACATGGCGTCCCACTCCTCCATGACGTGGGGCCACTTGCCGAAGGTCCTCAGGTCCTGGATGACGAAGGAGTCCTCCATGCGGCGCTGGTAGCCCGAAAGGCCCGCGGCGCTGACATCGCCGGAGTCCAGCGCCTCCACCGCCGCCTCGGCGGCCATGCGGCCCGAGGCCACGGCGAAGTCCATGCCGCGCACCATGTAGCCGAGGTTCATGCAGAGCATGGCGGCGTCGCCCGCCACGAGCGCCCCGTCGAAGGTGTAGGCGGGGATCATGTTCCAGCCGCCCTCGGAGACCATGTGGCCGGAGTGCTCGACCATCTTGGCGCCGCGGATGATGGGGGCCACGGCCGGGTGGCTCTTGAAGTCCTCCAGCATCTGGTAGACCGGCACGGGGTTCGCGCCGTCGGCCGCCGTGGAGATGGTGGCCACGAGGCCCAGCGAGACGGAGTCCCTGTTGGTGTACAAAAAGCCGCCGCCGACCCGGCCCTTGGTGCAGTCGCCCACGAACAGCATGGCCGCGCCCTCGCCCTCGGGCACGAGGAACCGGTCCTCGATGCGGTCTGCGGGGAGCTCGAACACCTCCTTCACGCCCACGGCCATCTCGTGCGGCTTCGGGCGGGGGTTGCCGAGCGAGCGCTCGGACAGGAGGGCGTTGGCGCCCTCGGCCACGATGACCACCTCGGCGGTGATCTCGTCCTCGCCGGCGCGCACGCCGCACACCTTGCCCGCCTCGTCGCGGATCAGCTCCTCCACGGCGATGCCGCAGATGTACTCGGCGCCGGCGGCCTCGGCCTTCTCGGCGAGCCACTGGTCGAAGGGGCCGCGCAGGACGCTGTAGGAGTCCCTGCCCTCGCGGGCGAGCTCCGCGGAGGTGAAGTCGACGGTCATCTCCGAGTCGGGGCTCAGCATAGCGATGCGCTCGTGGGTGATCTTGCGCTCGAGCGGGGCTTCCTCCTCGAAGTTCGGGAAGACCTGCTTCAGCGCGTGCGAGTAGATGCGGCCGCCGGTCATGTTCTTCGCCCCGGCGTAGTTGCCGCGCTCCACCACGAGCACGCTCTTGCCGGCCTCGGCCGCCACGTAGGCCGCCACGGCGCCGGCGCAACCCGACCCGACGACGATGATGTCGAAATCTGCGTCAGACACTCTTTCTCCTTCCTCTCCCTTGCGGGAGGACGATTGAAACAGAGATGCGGCCCGGCCGATGAGAGCCGGGCCGCCAGAGGAAAGAGTCAGCGGCCGCACTCGGGGTAAGGGTAAGCCGCTGAAACGGAAAAGGCTTACAGGACCGCCACCAGAGCCGGCAGCGCCTCGTTCAAGTCGCCCACCAGGCCGTAGTCGCACATCTTGAAGATGGGGGCGTTCTTGTCCTTGTTGATGGCGAACAAAGTGGCAGCGCGGTTGCAGCCCACCATGTGCTGCATCTGACCAGACACGCCCACGCCCACGTACACCTTCGGGGCCAGCATCAGGCCGGACACGCCGATATAGGTCTCGCGCGGCATCCAGTCGACGCCCTCGGCCAAGGGACGGGTGCAGCCGCATTCGCCGCCAATCTTGTGAGCCAAATCATCCAGCAGGCCCAGCTCCTCCTTAGAGGCGAAGCCGCGGCCGCCCGCCACCACGACATCCGCGGCGGGAAGGTTGGTGCCGCAGGACTCCAGGGGGTTCACCCCCACAACCGTGAGCGCCCCATCGGGAACGAGATAGTCCACCTTCTTCACAACGGCACTCTTCTCTTCCGCAACGCCGCCGAGCACGCCGGCTCCAACCGTGTACAGGGCGATATTGCCACGTACCTCGCACAGACGATGGCCCACGCCGCCGAAGTACATCTTGTCGGCCTGGTTATCGTTCAGGGAGAGAATATCGGTCACGACCGAGGTGCCGAAACGGTCGGCCAGACGACCCGCCACGACCTTGAGCGAGCGCGTGGGCTCGACGAGCACGATAGCGGGCTCTTCTTCGACGACAATCCCTTTGACCGTAAGATAGGCGTCATCTACCGTACGATCCTCGGGCACATCGATGCAGAACACCTTGTTCGCGCAACGCAGAGGGCTGTCAGGGTCGAATACGACAAGCGAGACCTCGTCTGCCAGCGTGTAGGCACCGGCGCACAAATCGCGTGCAGCGGCATCGTTTTCAGCTAAGACCAGTACGTTCATAGCGATTTTCGCTCCTTTCCTAGAGGGCCGACTTGAGTTCGGCGGCAAACGCGGCCACGTCCCCACTCACGGACATATCGAAGATCTTCATCTGACGCTCGGCCGGCTTGATGCCGGCAATCGAGAGGGTCTCCACCGTCGCCTCGGGGATGGTGGGGGCGGCCACCAGAGAAGTGGGCTTCTTGCCGGCGGCCAGGATGTCCTTCATGCCGGGGATGCGCGGCAGGGCCGCATCGGGAACCACGCTCACCACCGCGGGCAGTGCGGCGCGCACGGTCTGAACCACCGTCTCCAGCGAGCGATCGCACACCACCGTGCCCTGACCCTCTTCCAGTGCCACCGAACACGCGGCCGTAACGACGGGAAGCCCCATCGTATCGGCCAACTGCACGTCCACCTGCTGGGCGTAGTTGTCGGCCGAGCCGTCGCCGCAGATAATGAGATCGGCCTGCAAATCGGCGATCATGCCAGCCAGCAGCTTCGCCGTAGCGTGGGCGTCCAAGTCGGCGCAGGCATCATCGGCCATGAGCACGAACTCGTCAACACCGCGGGCCAGGATGTTCTTCTTCAGCTTAGAGTTGTCGGCCTTGGCATCGGCCACGGACACAGCCACCACGCGGGCATCCTGAACACCCTCAGCCAGTTGGACGGCGGCCTCGATGGCGTTCAGATCGTAGGAGGACACCACACGGGGGGCCTTCGAGCCATCGATGGTCAGATCGGGATTGACGACGAGATCCTGGTCGTCGGCCACGATCTTAATGGGTACTGCAACGATCATGTGCACAAGCCCCTTTCTGGGATACGCGGAAACTGCTATTTGAACTTCTTCTGGATGGCACGACCGGCAATGTGGACCATGATCTCGTCGGTGCCACCGCCGATGCGGTACACGCGGATGTCCTTCCACAGACGGGAGATGCGGCAGTCGTTGGTGTAGCCGATGCCGCCCATGACCTGCATGGCAATGTCGCACACCTCGAAGGCAGCACGGGCGCAGAAGCGCTTCACGATAGCGGAGTCAATCTGCACCGGGATGCCGTTATCGACTTCCCAGGCGCAGTGGTACAGCATGTAACGCATGGCCTCGATCTTGGAATACATGTCGGTGATGTACTCCTGGATCAGCTGGAACTGGCCGATGGGCTTGCCGAACTGCTCGCGCTGAGTGGCGTAGCGCGTGGCATCGTTGAAGGCGCATTCCGCCGTGCCGAGCGCGGAGGCGGCCATGACGAGGCGCTCCACCTCGAAGTTGATCATCGCCTGCATGAAGCCCTGGCCCTCGACGCCCACGAGGTCCTTCTCCTCCAGCTCCACGTCCTCCAGGTGCATCTCGCAGGTGTTGCCCATGTTCCAGCCGATCTTGTCCAAGGGCTCGATGGTGACACCGGGAGTGGGATTGCCGTCCTCGTCCTTGATGGGCATCCACCACATGGTCACCTTGGAGCGGTTGGCCTTGTCCGTGGGATCGTCCTCGGCGTTGCGGGCCAGGCACAGCACGTAGCGGGAATTGATGGCGTTGGTCATGAAGGACTTGCTGCCGTTGATGTACACCTTGCCGTCGCGACGGGTGAAGGTGGTGGCGAGACCCGAGCTATCGGAACCGGCACCGGGCTCGGTGAAGCCTAGCACGAAGCCGGGATTGCCCCGCTTCACTTCGGCGAAGCACTGCTCCTGCTGCTCGGGGCTGCCGAACTCGATCATGTCGCGTAGGCTGAGAGCCTGGCCGCCGTACACATAGGGCGGCAGACCGTTCTCGCACATGCGCTCGATCACCATGAGCAGGGTGGTGTAATCCACCGGGGTTCCGCCGTACTCCTCGGGAAGGCCCAGCAGACCGAAGCCGTTCTCCATCAGGATGTCGGTGAACTCCTTGGGCCAGCGATGGGCCTCATCGCACTCACGCAGGTAGGCCTCGCTGCAGTGGCGCTCCATAAGCTCGTCGAGACTCTCGAGCAGCAGCTCCTGTTCTTCAGTCTTACGAAAATCCATAACATGTATCCTTTCCGTCAGGCAGCTCTTACTTTTGAAGGGCTGCCTTTTGCCTTTCAAATTCCTCGATGATCGTCTGCTTGCGAATCTTGCCCGCATCATCGCGGTCGAAGGCCTCCACTACCATGAGATAGCGGGGCTTCTTATAGCTGGCGAGATGCGCTTTGCAATGCTCCTGCACCTCGGCCAACGTCACTTCGACTCCCGGCTTTACGGTCACCACCGCGGCCACGGCCTCGTCGTACTCGGCGTCTTCGGTGCCGAAAACGATGCAGTCCGTGATGGCCGGGTGAGCGAGCAGGCACTGCTCAACCTCGCCGACGAACACGTTCTCACCGCCGGATTTGATCATGTCCTTCTTGCGCGACACAAGGTAGTAATAGCCCTCCTTGTCGCGGCGCATCATGTCCCCCGTGCGCAGCCAGCCATCTTCCGTGAACGCCGATGATTGCAATTCATCCAAGTGGTAATAACCGTCCATGACCGTCGCGCCGCGCAAGATGGCCTCGCCGATGTCCCCCTCGGCAACATCGTTGCCATCATCATCGACCAGCCGCATCTCCACGTGAGCCATGGGACGTCCGATGCTCGTGAGTACCGGAGAGGCATCCCGAATCATCTGACGATCGAAGCGAACCGCCGTGCCAGCGCCGCTCTCAGATTGTCCCCAGCCGTAGCTCAGCACCGCATTGGGGAACCGATCGAGAATCAACTCGTTGATGCTGGCTGTGGTCAGACCCGCAGAAGTCTGGACGAACCGCACAGACGAGAGATCGTAGTCCGTCTCCCCTACCCCCTCGAACAGACGGAGGTAGATTGTTGGTGGCATGATCAGCAGATGGGTGACCCCGTAATGCTCCATTTGAGTCAACAGCTCGTGGGCATCGAATTTCCCGCAGAGGATCAGAGTGGCGCCGGCACTGAGGCTCGTGATCAGCCATCCATGACCGCCATGGTGCGAGACGGGACTCTGCACGAGCACCGTCTCGCACTCACGTTCGCCCAATCCGATCATCTGCCGGAGACTGTCGGCCTCAAAAAGATCGGCACAATGGGACCGGCACGCCCCCTTGGGAATACCCGTGGTGCCTCCAGTAAACTGAATGCGCGACCAAGCGCCTCCGCCTCCGACGAGGGGGACGCGCTCTCCCTCCCTCTTCTGGGCCAGGAAGCGAATCTCTTGGCTCGAAACCGTTTGCACCATAGTCCGATCCCCCGAGATAGCGCCCTCGGCTTGCCAGGGCAATGTCTCGATCTTCTCGGCCACAATCGGCGCATACACCAGAAGCTTGGCATCGGAAAGCCTCAGCAGAGTGACAATTTCCTCGGCAATGAGCCGTTCGTTAAGGGGTACGGCCACTGCTCCGAGCACCTGCACCGCATAGTACAACTCTGCGATGTCGAGACCGTTGGGGAGAATGTAGGCCACATGATCCCCCTCCCCGATCTCGTACTCATCGCGAAGCACGCTGGCCCAAGCTTGAATGCTATCCCACAACTGGCCATAGGTGAGCTGCCCATCACCGTGAATCAGTGCTATTCGCTGGGGAAACGTTTCGGCATTTTCTTTGATCGGCTCTGCAATATGCTTCCACTGCATTGGTCAAACTCCTCGACTAGTTAACGTTACGGTATCGAACCATTGCTCCCTATTCAGCCGAAGGCGTGTACTTCGCGACTGCGCCATCCTCGATCAGGCCGTCGATCTCCTCAGCGCTATAGCCGAGATCGGTCAGAATATCCACGGTATCCTCGCCGCCATGGGGAGCCTGACGCCAGATTTTACCCGGGGCATTCTTCACTTTGGGGACGATGTTGCTGACATAGAGGTCGCGATCGAACAGGTTGGCGTGAATCTTGATGATGGACTCGCGGGCCTTGTAGTGCGGATTCTCCAGCATGTCCTCGAACTTCATCATGCACATCGCCGGAATGCCTGCCTTGGAGAAGATGGCCTCCACCTCCTTGGCCGTGTGATCCATGCAGAACTTGCCCAGAACGGCATCCCAGCGCTTGCCCTCAGGGGAGAAGTCGCGGTAGATCGGCGCCACGGGGAAGTCATCGGAACCCCACTCCACGCCCATGATCTTGCAGGCCTTCTCCATGACCGAGGCGCCGAAGACGAGCAGGTACACGTAGTCGCCGTCACCGCACAGATAGCTGTTGTAGCCCGCCGTGTGGCCATTGAAGTTACCGGGCTTGAACTTCATCGGATGGTCGTCATCGTAGTTCCAGGCGCCGATGGCCTTGTCGCACATGCAGCGCAGCACGGACTCGAACTGGGTCACCTCGATGCTCTCGCCCTGACCGGTGCGCAGAGCCTTGATGTAGCCGGCCAAGCCGCTGCCGAAGGCCATCAGACCCGAGTAGTAGTCGCCGACGACCGCCGAGGCCGCGCGCGGAGCCTCGCCCTCCGCATAGTTGGCGTACATCATGCCGCCGAAGGCCTGGGCAATGGGATCGTAGCTGGCGCGGGTCACATAGTCCTCGTCGCCCCACAAGCCGAAGCCGCTGAGGTGGATAATGACCAGCTTGGGATTGGCTTCCCACAGTACCTCGTCGGTCAGGCCCCAACGCTCGTAGGTGCCGCCCTTCGAACCCTCCAGGAAAATATCGACATCAGCCAGAAGCTTGAGGAACACCTCGCGACCTTCCTCGGTGCGGACATCCACTTTCAAGCTGCGCATATTGCGGCGGTCCTGCTCCAAAAACAGCGGTTCGCCAGATCGATCAATGGGATCGAAGGCGGCCGGCTCGATCCATACCACATCGGCACCATGGTCGGCGCACATCGTACCGAAGAAGGGGCCAGCGACCGACACCGCCTGAAATGCGACTTTGACACCGCTCAGCATGCCGAACTCAGGAACATCACTCTTCTTTGCCATTGTTTCCTCCTTGAAACAGTTGACCTACTATCGGAAAGCACGGACTGAACAGTCGTTAGCCGATCAGACCCAGCGCCGTCCACCACGGAACGCTCGCCGCAACAGCAACCATATTGATCAGGATGTAGGCCCAAGCACTGGGCATAACGTCCTTGTGATCCACTTTGCCCTCAGCAATGCCCTCTGCAGCCATCACCGTTGGCAACTGGAAGGGAAGGACGTAGACCATGGCGGCCATAGAGGTCACAAAGGCGATGATGAGGGGGCTCACCGGCGCGGCGGCCAGCAGCGTGACGAACACGGCCGCCGACACGGGGCCCTGCACCAGACCGAACATAAGCAACGTGGTGACAACGCAAATGATAAGCAGCAGTACTACCGGCGTATTCGCAAAGATCAGCACGGCGGGGGCCACCAAGCTCGAAATCCAGGCACCTACGCCAGTCGTTCCGAGGAGGCCAATAAGTCCCAGGGTGCCACCAACCATGATCACAATCGGCCACATGATCTTGCTCATAAAATCGGCAGGAGAGAACAAGCCACAAGCAGACATAACGATCCAGGCAAGCAGTGCCACCGCATAGGTGGGCACGCCGTGCATACTCTCGGTCATCCAGGCCGCCACCGCGACGATAAGAATAACGAGAGCGGCGATTTCCTTCTTCGACATAGGACCGAGATTGTCGGCCATGGCCTTGACCTCAGCCTTGTCGAGCTTCTTGCCCTCGCCCGGCGCGGGCTTGTAGAAGAACAGCGAGAACAGGGCGGCGAGCACCACCACGATGACGCCCCACAGACCGAAGATCTTCAACCAATCGAGCCAGGAGACCGGGTCGGGCGTCAGAGCCAGGATGATGCCCACGACCACACCACCGGTGAGGAACATGCATCCGCCGAAGTTCGTGATGATATTCGTCACGCTGAACAGGCCCGTCATGCCCTTGCTCTTGGGAGCATAGCCCATCTTCTCTCCCACCATGCAGGCCAAGGGAATCAGGATCGTGCTCTTAGCCGTCGTGGAGGGCACCGCCGGGGCGCACACCACACTGGCGAGTGACAGGCCCCACACTTGTCCAGCATAGGTTCCCGGGAACAAGCGCATGACGTTGATAGCCAAACGGTTCAACAGCCCACTGTTGCCAAGCGCCGTGGCCAAACCGAAGGCACCGATGAGCAGCCATACGGTGGCTCCAGCGAAGGAGCCGAAGGCCTCTGCCGTCGTCCCGCAGCCGAAGGCCACGGACAGCACAAGAGCCAGCACGCAGCTCAAAGCGTTGGGGATCAACTCGACAATCATCATCATGACCCACCAGATAAAGATACCGAGGAAGATCATGCCGGTCTTTTCCAGCCCCGGGAACGGCTCGATGAGGCCGAGCGTAACCGAGAGGGCGGTGACGATTGCGAATGCCACCAACTTGATAACATTCTTCTTTTCCATACTTCTCCTTAACTTTTCCCGTTAGATACGGTCGGATTCTCACTCGCCGAAACCCCTTGTGCTTCTCCTCCTTGTCCCTCAGATGACCCCTTGCGAGCCGTTACCGAGTGGTAACCTGAATCCGTGCTTTGAAAATTATCAAAAGGCCTCTAACAATTCATCAACGTTGAGCAGTCCCCAAAACGGGGTTTTCGTGTTCCTTCACACCCAAACGAGAGGCGCGTTAACACTTTGTTAAGGGGAATGTTACTTTGTTAAGGTATGTCGCCCGGAGAAAAGGAGGGCTTCTTGGCCAGCGAACTTTCGATCAACATTCTCGGCGTGCCTACAGTAACCCATGACAGTGACGTCATCGTCGTGGCTCGCGCCCGCGTGCGGGCGCTTCTCTGGCTTCTCGCCGCCGAGGATCGACCCCTCAATCGTGAGCGCCTGGAATACCTCCTGTGGCCCGAAGAGACAACGAAAGTGGCTCACCGCAATCTGAGCACGCACATCTCCTACGCCAAGAAGGCCCTCGGCGCCGAAGCGCTGCTCGTCACGGGAACCACTGTGGCCCTGAGCGATGCCGTGGACACCGACCTGCGCCGCTTCAACGCCTTAGCCGCATCAGAAGCGGCCGACGACGCCCTCGGTGCCCTGCAGTTGGTCTCGGGATCGGTACTGGAGGGCTTCGTCCTGCGCGACAACGAGGTCTATGAGCAATGGCAGACCGCGTTTCGCCTCATGTTCAACCAGCGCGTCGTAAGCTTGACCTTGCGTACAGCGCGCGCACTCATGGATGAGGGACGCGCCGAAACAGCGCAGCGCATCTTGGCCCAAGCTCGCAAAAGCGACCCTTTCAACGAGGAGATCTGCTGCTTGACCATGCGGGCATTGTGCGATCTGGGGCAGCGATCCGAGGCCATCGGGCTATACCACACCCTGGTAGAATCCCTCAGCAGTGAGCTGGGAGTGCCGCCGGCCGACGACACCGTGCGCTGCTACCAGGAGATCATCGGCAGCAACAAGACCTATCTGCCCTCAGTCGAAATGTCACTGGCGGCCGACGACATGCAGGACATGCCCTTTGTGGGCCGAGAACACTCCCTGGAGTTTATCTGTACCCACCAGCAGGCGCAGTTCTTGCTCATTCAGGGAAAGTCGGGCTTCGGCAAGACGCGCCTTGTTCGCGAGTATGTAAACACCTCGGGCGTGCGGGCATTCTTGGTACAGGCCATCTCCCAAGAAGCGGCGCTGCCCTTCGCGCTGGTGCGCTCGATTCTCCGCGCCGCTCTCGCCTCTTCGGCCGAGCCACTTTCCCCCAGCGCCCTCCCCCTCGACGAGCGGGAACTGAAGGCGCTGCGCTTCCTGCTACCCGAGCTGCACACCGCCGGTATCGAGGCCAGCACCGAGCTGACCTCGTCCCATGAGGTCGCCTCGGTGCTGGGCGCCGTCCTCGATATGGTGTGCCGTCACAGGGAGACCGTGCTGCTCATCGATGATATCCACTACGCGGATTCCTCGTCCCTCAAAGCGCTCAAGCACCTCTACGCTCACCAGTCCTTCTGCGTCCCCCGCGTCATCGCCACGATGCGAGCCTCGCTGGCCGGCCCCGAACTGTTGGCGTTCCTCAACGATATGCAGCGGGCCGACCCCACGACTATCCTGGAACTGGGCAAACTGACCAACGAGAGCATGAGCATCCTGCTGTCCTACTACTATCCCGACATCGATCAAGCCACCGCAGCGAAGCTCATCGCCCTGGCCGACGGAAACCCCTACTGGCTCAAGTGCATCATGCAGGGCCTCGACGACGGATACACCGAGTTCTCGGGCGCCAATTCCCTCTTGAACCTGTTCAACCGCTCGCTGCGGGCACTCAGCGATCCGGCCCGGCGCGCCGTGTCGCTGTTGGCGCTTCAGGGCGGGTGCTGCGATTTCGAGCTCTTCGCGCTGTGGTGCGGAGAATCGTACCCCTCCCCGATATTCAACGAGCTGGCCGCGGCCCGCCTCGTCTCGCGCAACGATCTGGGCCAGGTGCTCATCGCCCACTCCAGGATCCTGGACTTCATCGTGGAGAGCCTTAATCCCGGCCAACACGCCACCATGCAGCTCGAATACGAGCTGGCCTGCTCGCTGGCCGCCTACTATGACGGCGCGGGCTCGGCGGCCCTCAACATTGCCGATCACTTCATGAAGAGCAGTCATCCCGAAACATCGCTGCCCTATGCTATCGCTGCGGCCAACTATCTCGTACACGTCGACGACATCGCTGGCGCCATAGGCCACTACAAGATCGCCTATCGCTACGCCGAGCAGGAGGAGAAACTGCGCATCGCCCTCATCCTGATCAAGTGCTATCTGGACACCGGGCAGCTCTACGAGATGAACCTGTACGCCCAAAATGCCCTGGACTACGCCACCGAGCACGGCTTCGAACCCTACATTCTGGCCCTGAGCGCCTCCCTCGCGCTCACCCAAGTGCCCGAGTACCACGAACTGCGCACCTACATCTATCCCAGTTACCGAATCGATCTCGATCCGACAATTCTCGAACGGCTGCTTCGGGCCAAGACCCTTTTGCACTCCACCGACGACAACCGCTGCCTTTCGGCGTTCCTGTCCATCCTCATCGCCTCCTACGCCATTATGGACGGCAATGTGGAGATGGCCAAAAACGAGCTGCGACTCACGGTGAGCGCCATGGTGGGCCTACCCGAGAGAATGCAGCGCTCCTACCTTCCGCTGCTGCACCTCCACAGCGTGGTGCTGCTGGTCACGGCCCTCAACAACACCGACGACAACCAGCTGGCGAGCGCCATACAGGCAGAGCACCATTTCTACGACGATGTGCCCCTCAGCGGATTCGCGCTTCCCCTCATGGAGTCCCAGGCCTTGAGCGCCATTTTAGCCGGCCAACAGGAAGAGGGCGTGACACTCATGGAGCGCGCCATAGCCCTGGCCCGAGAGATGCCATCATTCGGACCGCTGACCACAGCCCTCCTCGTACAGGCCATGCTCGTGCACAAGGAGAACCCGTTGAAGTCCTACACCTTGAACCACGAGGCTTATGGCCTCGCGAAGAAGCATGGGCTGCGCTATTGCCTGGTGCGCGCCTTGGTGGGCCTCATCAAGACGAGCCCCTCGCCAGAAGACGCCCGGGCCTACTACAGCGAGCTAGAGGCGTTCTGCCAGGCGGTTGGCGATCAAGGGCCTTTGCGGAAGGTGAGCAACGAGGGCACTGACTCGGATGCCGAGGTGTCAGATCAGCGAAAGAGCTGAAGTCCTCCCTTCCGAGTTCCCCCGAATTTTCCCTCGCCGGGATGCGAATCCTCCTGCAGCGCGGGCTGTGCCCGCGATTCAACCAGCATCGACCGACTGTTCTCGTTGAGACGCGGGCACAGCCCGCGCTGCGGAGGAGATGCCCGCGCAGGGGCGTCGTCACTCCGGGATTTCGGCGGCCATCGACTCGATGCGGCGGACGCGGTGGTAGACGGCGCTCTTGGAAAGAGGTGGGTTCGCGCGCTCCCCAAGCTCCTTCAGGGACGCCTCGGGATAGGTGACACGCAGGCGGATGAAGTCCTGCAGGGCCGGCGACAGGATCACGTGGTCCAAGGTGGAGGGGCACACATGCCCCTGGGCGTTCACCAGCCGCTCACAGATGGCGATGGCCTCGGGGAACGACCCGGTGGCGTCTTCCAACGCGGTGAGCAGGAGGTTCCCCAGGCGTGGTCGCGGGCCACGGCGAAGCGGTATTTGAGCGCCCGCACGAGCGGGTCGGAGGGGTCCTTCGCGAAGGCGACGAGGCACTTGCGGATGTCGCCGGGGGGCGTGGCGTCGGCCTCCTCGCGCAGCACGCCGGTGCTGCCGCCGTCGTCGGCCATGGCCACCACGGCGCTCGTCTGCACCCCCAGCGACAGCAGGGTGCGGATGGAAACCGGGGCCCCGGTGCCGCCGCCGATGACCACGGCGCGCAGGGTCCGGTCGTGGGCGTCCAGGCCGCCGAGGTGCGGCAGGGCGCTCTTCAGGGCCGAGAAGGCCGCCGTGGCGGCCGGGTCAACCCGAAAGGCGTCGGTTCGTTTGCCGGCTTTATTGGCGTGCGGCCTGCGGGCCAGCTCGCCGTTCCGGCGTGCTTGTCATGCGAAATAACGGCATCCCTCTAATCTTCGCGCCTTGACTCGATACTGCGAGCTAGGTACAATATGCGTTACTAAAGCTGGAAAGCCTCTCTTTGATGCGCAACTCCAGCTCTTTTTATATCCAGAGGGTGAAACATGAAATACGCCAAGAAGTGGATTTTTCATAGATGACCAAGTCGATCTGCTGACGAGGGGCAAGGATCTCGGATGCAATAACGTCGATGATCTCAAAAGATCCTTGGAGACCATCGGCTACTACAGGCTCTCTGCATATTGGTTCCCGTACAAGACCTCCTCGGGCGACGGCAAGACGGTCTTCCGCGAAGGCACTACCTTCGACGAGATAATGCGGACTTACGAATTCGACAGAAGGCTGCGCCTCCTGATGTTCGAGGCGGTCGCGAGAATCGAGGTGTTCCTGAGAAGCCGGCTTGCCTATTTCGCCGCGAAGGAAGACGGGGCGTTCGGGTATCCCGATTCCGCAAGGACCAAGCTATCCCGGGAGTACTCAGCCGCGAAGAAAAGCGAGCAGTACATCAAGCACTTCGCGAATACGTATGGCGACGAGCACGACCTTCCTCCCTACTGGATGATGGTGGAGTGCGCCACCATGGGCACGCTCGAGCTCTTGTTCTCGAAGGTTTCGCTGAGCACGAGAACCGCGGTAGCCTCGGATCTTGGCGTGAAGGTCCCCGTATTCAAGAACTGGCTTTCCGTCCTTCGCGTCACCAGGAACGCATGCTGCCGTCATTCTCGCGTCTGGAACAGGGAGTGGGGCGTTTGCCCCAAAATCCCGAACGCATGGAGCTGGTCCGGAGTTGCAAACGGCAGAACGTTCGCTGTCCTGTCGGTGATTTACCAGCTGCTCGCAAGGATCGGCGATGCGGCCGAGCCATGGAGGGGCGAACTGGAGAGTCTATTCGAGGACTTTCGGGACATCGGTTTGGACAAGGTCGGTGTTCCAAGCGGCTGGCGCGATATGACCCCGTGGTCGCGATCGGAATGACCCCCAAGCGCGACATCCTCCTCGACTGGCGGTTCTGCGGTATCAGGTGAGTCATTCCCAAAATCGCGAATCACCGAGCTGATTCGCCCGAATTGCGCACGAATCAGCCCTTCGGCGACATAGCCTGGCACAACCTGGCACCATACGGGTTCGTTTAATCATTGATGCCGAATCGTTAATTCCTATCTCAAATGCTGCATTTGTGGCCGCCGGGCACACCGACGAGTTCAGGCACGAGATCGCCGCCTGCTCATCTCGACGGGCAGGCCCGTGACGAAATGCTGCAGGGAGCTCGAATTGGCGGAGAATTACCTGTGCGATCTCGAACGCGGTGACTTTATCGAGCGGATGGCGTTCTACATCGCGGAGATAAATGCCCTCCATCCTTTCCGCGAGGGAAACGGAAGAACGCAGCGTATATTTGCGAACCAATTGGCCCGACAAGCGGGCTGGGAACTCAACTTCAAAGCCATCAGCCCTGAGAGACTATGCGAAGCTTATATTTCCTCAATGGTCGACATGAGCGACTTGATCGATCTTCTCAATGATACCGTGAGCCCAAAGGAAAACTGAGACGCTGATTTATCGGCACAGGGCCTTCTCGCTTAAGCGCTGGCGCGATACGCCGGCCAGCGAATAGACGCCTCAGGTGCTGCATTGCACGACCCAGCCTGTTCGGCGGCTCGCTCACGGTATCGCCCTCGCTCCTTATTCCTCTCGGAAACAGCCGTGGCACGGCAGTAAGCCGTGCCACGGAGGGGAGGGTAAGACAAGGAGCGAAACGCTAAGCCTCCATCAAATTTTGCACAGCCAGATAGGCGAACGTGATGGCAGCAGCCCAATCACCGCCATAGACATGATGGGTGTACATACCGCCAGCCCACAGACCACCGGCGCATTCGCCAATCGCGTAGAGACCGGGAATGACATCTCCCTCGGGCGTGACAACTCGGGCGACCTCGTCGGTATGCAAGCCGCTACACGTGCTGAGCAGCGTCGGGCCCTCGTGGATAGCGTAGAACGGCGGCGTATCGAGCGGATAGAGGAACTCCTTCTCAAACAGCGTGTCGACGCCGGCCGCTGCATCGCGCGTGGTGCGCTCGAACGTTTCCTTCAGAGTCGCAGCGTCGACGCCCATCTTCTCCGCGAGCTCCTCCACCGTGTCGGCCTGAATCAAAGCGCCCTTCTCGATCATCTGCCCGATCACCGCCACCGACCCATCGGCGATAGTTGGATCCATGGACAGATAGGCCGTTTTGAGCTGTGCGGCCGCTTGGGGATAATTGGCATCGAGAACCGTCCAGCAACGTCCGTGGGTCTGGTTGATAATGGCGGCGCCTTGCATGCTGACGGGCACCTCCTCGTTCATGAAACGGCGACCCTGTTCGTTCACGCGAATCCAGGGAATGAAGAGGGCCGGGATGCCCATCATATGCGCATCGACTATACCGTAGCTGTTGAGTAGGGCCGAATGGGGCGCGTCGTCTTCCGCGGCTCCTACCGCAAGGCCCATCTCGTGCCCGTCGCCGGTCACACCGACGTTGGCGAATTGCACGGCGGCAATCGTGGCGTAATCGCGCGGGCGCATGTACTTCTTCATGCGCTCCATGTTCGCCGCATAGCCGCCCGTCGCCAACAGGACTCCCTTCGACGCGTTAAGCTGTGTATACGCGCCGTCGCTCCCCTTCACGACAACACCGGTCACTGCACCGTTCTCGTCTTGCACAAGCTGCACGGCAGGCGTGTTGAAGCGAATCTCTGCACCTTGGGCCAAAGCGAGGTCGGCAATGGATTTGTGGACGTCAGCCAGCCGCTGAGTTCGTCCCCCAACCCACGTGATGTTGGCGTTGACGCAGCGCGTCCAACCCTCCATCATGATCCCGGGGAAGGCGGGGAACGTCGGCTCGGCCTCGATGCCCGCCGGCACCAGGGCGTTGTCGTAGAGCCAGTCGAACGCCTCTCCGCTGTGATGATAGAGCGCCGCGAGCTTTGACGCGTTGGCCCGATAGGCACTCGAGGTCATGAGGGCCTCCATGAAGTCCTTGAAGGTCGGACAGGTAAACTGGTGCTGCTTCTGAACCTTCGAGTTGATAGCGAAAATATCCCCGGGATTGGCAGCAGGGGTGCTCATCTTCTCCACCACCAACGTCTTAAGCCCGTTTGCAGACGCATAGGCTGCGGCGGCCGAACCAGCCGCCCCCATGCCGACGATAACCACATCCCAGTCTTCCGTCTGGGCGATGTCAGTCACGGGCTCGGACTCGAACGCTACCTCACCTTGGGGTGGCAACCAGCACTCGTACTCGGCCGTCGGATCCACGGCGCCCGTATCGGGCACGTCCGCAGTCTTGGCCTCTTCCTGCTTATCAGCATTCGGCGCACAGCCGAACATACCCGCGGCACCCAAAAGGGCCGCTGCCGTCATCGATCCTTTCAGGAACGTCCGCCGCTCCATATTCGCCCCATCGATGCCATGCACGTTCGTCTCACTCATGTCGATTCCCCCTCCTTCTCGCCCTCCGTAACGGGCGATCCGATCATTCCCGATTAACCGGGCTGACGGAAACATACGAGGAGGAATCTGACGCGTCATCGCTTGCGCTAGGGGAAATCGACGTATCACCCAGATTTGGGTAGAAGGCTCCCATCAGGCATTTTAATGATTTCAACCAAATCATCGCGGGAATGGATGCCGATCTTGGCATAGATGTGCTTTACATGGGTGCGCACGGTATCCTGCGAGACCATCAGGCGCCGAGCCGCCGCGGGAATGCTCCACCCTTCGCTCAAGCAAGTAAGAACCTCGGTCTCCCGATCGGTCAGCTGGTAGACATCTGCTATGGCCTGACAGCGTTCATGGAGCTCATTCTCGAGGGAGTTAGCCAAAAGCGGCGTCACGGCAATACGCTTCACAGCGAGTGCCTGGGGCTTCTGGAACGACCACGATTCACGAAAGCAGACGATAAAGAACAGATACGAGCAGAGCGAGAGAACCACGAACCGATCGATGTCCCTGTCACCCGACGCATGTATCGCCATCGACGCGGGGGCGATTCCGAGAAAAAACGCGAGGAACACGAGAAGTGCCGCACCCCAGAATCGCAGAGACCGCACACGGGGATCGCCAAGGCACTGGCTGAGCACATAGAACATCATGCTCACGTTGACCGTAAATGCGCCAAGCAGTACAGCGGCAGTCGCTCCCACCAAGGCATCGCCGGCGCATACCAGAAAACAGTAAGCCAATGCCGACAGGACAACGCAGACCTTCGCGTAAGAATAGATGCTCCGTAGGCATCCAAGAGCTGGGGTAATCGTCAAGATGATGGTCAGCGAGAGCAGCGAAAGAATATAGAGCATCGTATAGCTCGCACTCGCCAAACTCGTGGGATTCATTACAATGGGGCAGATCATTCCACCGGCGAACAAAAGCGCGGTCGTCGATCCCAGCACCATGGGAAGCCGACGTCGATCCTCGGCTCCCTCTGGCAATACCGTCTCGTATTCCGTCAAAGAGGAAGAAAGACGTCGATGCGCGATGTACCACACGAGGGAAACCAGGCAGCAGAGGGCGGAACCGGCGAGGGGGAACCTCTCAATGGGAAAGAACACAACAAAGGCGGCGATAAGGGATCCGGGGACGGCATGCTTCCAGAAATCGGTCTCGGAAGTGGCCCGGCAGTAATCGACAATGTACATGAACCCCATGGTCGATGCGACAGATAGAAGCACGGCGGAGGGAATGATCTCAACGAGCCAGAATCCACCCAAAGCTGGCACAATGGCGTGGGCAGCGAAATACCACGCAACACCGGCAAGGAACAGGACGCACGTGCGCAATGGTGAAGCCCAGTTCTCCATGGAAAGCGGGCGCATAACCGTTATCTGCGAGGCTATGCCCAGAACAACGAGCACCGCAACTTGGACGATCGCACAAACGATGAAGACCTGCCCATCTGGTTGTGCGTTGATCCGAGCAGGGATGAACGTGAAACCTGTAAGGATAATGGTCAGATTGGCGCACCAATGGAGAATAACCCAGCCATTCCCCAGCTTATAGGAAGCCGAAGGCTCCTCACGACCATCAGTCATGGCATACCTTCCTCACAGCAACGTTGTCGAAATGCCGCACTGAATCGCAAAAGTCCAGACAGCGAAAACCTCTTCTCCCATGCAAGACGAGATGCCCGACGAGCGGACGGCAAGTAGCGTCTACGGCGAAGAGCGCCTCCCATCATACACGATGTGGACCAGCTTCGCGCTCGGTGCGCGACCTCCCGCTTATTCCAGCGGCTTGTCCGTGCCTGGGGCGTTCTGGATGGTGCGCAGGCCGTTTGACGGCGGCTCGCCAAGGGGGAACCAGTACTTCCACGCCTCGAAGGGATGGCGCCCTCCACCCGGTCCACGTCCCTAAAGGCGTCCTTGGGGACGATGGTGTGCAGCTCGCGGCCGCTTAGCGTGAGACTCGTGGGGATTCCCTGAAATGACCGGGGCGATAAAGGAGGTAGCAGTATAATGATTCATTAATGCGGGCGTGGTTCAATGGTAGAACTTGAGCTTCCCAAGCTTACAACGCGGGTTCGATTCCCGTCGCCCGCTCCATGGAATCCGAAGCCAAGGACATGTTCCTTGGCTTTTTTTGTTTACGAAAACGTAGCGGGACTCGAACCCGTTAAATGCTCGCAAGTCGATTAACGAAACAGCTGAAACGGGCAACCACCCGAGAAGCCATATTAAAAAGCCCCTTACGGGGCTTTGATGATGCTTTATTTTGCAGCGCCAATGCGGCAGATGGTGGTTCCGCAATCGGGGCACTTACCCTTGGTGATCGGCTTACCGTTCTTGGTAACGCCCTCAACAGGATCCTGCATTTCCTTTTTAGCCTTGCATTTCACGCAGTAAGCCTCGATAGCCATAAGTAACCTCCAATGGTTCATTTGGCAAGCGCTCTATGGGCGCTCCTTAACACAACGGCCTTCCACAAGGCCGTTTGAGTACCAGCATATAATACCGTATTTTCTAGCCCCTCACCTCGCGATTCGATGCCGGAGAGAATAGGAATCGCCTGGGGCAACAAAAAAGCCGCCGAATGGCGGCTTTTTTCATAGGCTAGATATTCTTCAGCAGCTCCACAACGAAATCGGCAGCCGCATCGACGCTCTGGGAATCGATGTTTTCCACCATATCGTTCGCTTGAGCGTAGCGAGCCGGCGCATAGCCGTCCATACCAACAAGCGACACGGCTTGCATGCGATGCTTCGCGGCGTAGCTTGCAGGGCTTTCTTTCCAATCGATGGAAGCACTTGCCAACTGCACGCCCGATGCCTGAGACGCCTTCTTAATGAAGCGCTTCATGCGAGGCGAGCATTTAGCCTGAGAGAGGTCGCCTTCATGCTCGAGGTAGGAAAGCGTGCCGCCGCCCAATGCCTCGAGGTTCACAATAACGGCGCCGCGCATTTCGGGCGCATGCTCGGCAAGGAACGCCTTGATGCCGCCATTGTCGGCGAGCTCGGAGCCAAGGGCAACGAACCACACCTCAGTGTTGATGTCACCGGCCGCGAAAGAATAAATCTGCTGAATCTCTTCGGCGGTTTCGATCTTATCGCCCTCAGACGTGGCATGGCGCAGCGCAGCTTCGTACGCCGAAGCGAACGAATCGGACGAAACCGAAGCACCCTGCGACACCGCCGGCGTTGCGGGAGCAGGCGCGGGAGCTTGTTCGGCCGCATCTGCGGAAGCAGCCCCGTTCGCTTCGCCCAAAACGCGCGCACGCATATTCGAGAATGCGCCGCCGTTCCAATCGTCGTCTTCGTCGCGGAAGCTCTCCCAGCCACCGCGGGCTTTTCCAACCTCGCGTGCGTCGAAATCGTCACCCACGCCGAGCCACTCGGAAGCGCTTTCCTCTTCTTCCTTCTTCTTGCGGCGGAATTTGCCGAAGAACTTGCCGACGCGCGACTGGGGCATTTCGACATAGCCGGGGCCAGCGAATGCACCGGTCTCGGTGAAATCGCCCTGGAAAGCGGAATCGTCAGCGTCGTCGATATACATATCTTCTGGCTCGACGCCCTCGAGGAGCTCGTCGCCCACAGGCTCAGCGCCAATGGAGCTAATGGCTGAGAAAGAACCCGTGAGGCTCACGTTGGAGCGCTGCTCTGCAGAAGGCACCTCGTAGGCACCAGCGCCAACAGCAGGCGCGGCGGGCATGGAGGGCATTGCGACGGTGGCGCCCGGTGCCGGAGTTTCGATTTGGGGAACCGACGTCGAAAGCAAGCTCTTCGCGGCTTCGGTGCCGCGATTCTCGGCGGCACTGGCAAGCGGGGCACGCTGGCGCAGTTCATCGAACGAAATAGGCTTCGGTTCAGGCGCTACCATAGGGGGCAGTTCAATACGCGGCAAATCGACCACGGGAATGTTCGCCGAAATGACCTTCGCGGCGGGCTGGACCGGAGCGGCGGCTTCGGCTCCCTCGGAAGCATGAGCGCTTCCAGCGATCGCTGCTTCGTATGCAGCAACGCCCGATTGCTGGGCCGCCACTTTCTCGTCCACTGCGATATCCACAGCTTCAGCAGCCGTCGCTTCGACAATCACGCGAGGCGTGGTCGCACGCTCGGCCTGCACGGCGGAACGATCGGCGGGCGGCTGATAGTACATCATTTGGGGAAGGCGCGTCGTTGCGGCGGCGGGGCTCACGGGAGCCTTGTCGGCAGCGGGCTGCTGCGCTTCAGGAAGAGGTTTTTCCGAAGCGGAGACGGGCGCGGCTTCGATTTCGGTTTGCGTAGGCTGATTCTCCTGGGTGAGCTCCTGCGCAGGATCGGCCGCCGCAATAACAGGTTCGGCGGCAACGGGCTCGGCAGGCTTCACGGCATACATATCGGCGGAAGGCTTGGGGGCTTCAATTTCCTGGGACTCATCAGCGACGGACGCAGTCAAGGGTCCTGCAGCGCGCGCGGCGGGCGCAGCGGGAGCAGCCGGTTCGGATACAACCAGTTCGGAGGCAGCAACAACCGCGGGAGCGGCAGCCTCATCCTGAGCCTTTGCGGGTTCGGCAGCGGCAGTTGCCTGAGCAGCACCCGTCGGGTAGTCGGCAAAGCGAGAACGATACGTATCGTCCGCGGCGGCCTGCTCATTCGATTCGACCATCTTCTCGCGAGCTTTCTCGGTCGCCTTCTTATACCAATCGGGCACCGACGCCGGGCGGCTCGCGGCCGCAGCTGCAGCAGCGCTCGCCGCTTGCGCCTCGGCAATACGTGCAGCCTCGGCGGCTGCGGCCTCTGCCTCGTGGCGGGCGCGCACGCGCTCTTCATATGCGGCGCGCGCATCGGCGGCCGCTTCTTCCTGAGCATGCTTTTCGTTCAATTCGGCAGCCTTCGCGGCAACCTCGGCAAGAGGGCCTTCGGGAGCGCCGGTCAACGCGGCCATAGTTTCCTTGCGCTGCTGCGCGGTATCGGCGACGATGGGACCGTCTTTCAGCTGTACCAGGTTGTCGGAAATGCTCGAAGGCTCACGCTTTTCGGAAACGAAAGAGACATCTTCGCCGGTAGCAATAGGCGCATCGGCCGAAACTTCACCATTGCCAAGGCGACGGGCAACCTCAAGCATAACGGCAACGCCGGAAGCGTTATCGTTTGCGGCTTCCGTGAAGGGGCCGAATTTCTCGAGCAGGGCGAACACGAGCAGGACAGCGCTCGGAATAAGGCATACGCCCGCAAGCACAGCGAGCACCAAAGAAGCAGCGCCTTCGGAAAGCACGACGCCACGCAGAAGCGTGAACACTGCCGCGACAACCATGCCGCCAAGCGCACCATAACGCAGAGGACGCAGCGTGCGAACGAAGACGCCGGCGGTTTCGCGGCGCACCTTGCCGCTGTCGTAGTTAGCAACCACGATAACCTTGCGGCGACGCGAACCCGCAGCGTCGCTCGACTGGGTGGGCTCATATTTCGCGACGATGTTCTGGCTCACGCCCTTCGTGAACGCCTGCGAAAGAATAGGGTGGTCGAGCGCTTCGCAAATGGCAATACCGGCAGCGGCCAGGGCCAGCACGGTAGCCGGAATAGCGATAACGGGCAGAATAATGCCGAGCAACACCGCGACGATTGCCACGCCATAGCAAATGATCGGCGTCATAAGCGCGTTGGAATTACAGGTGAAGTCTTCGATTTGCGCAGATAGATGGGCATCTTTTTGCAGACGCTCGGTAATATAGAGCGCCGCTTGCTGCTCCTCTTCGGTTCCCGCGGGACGCGGCCCAATTTCTTGGGAGAGGTAGGCTATATGATCCATTGGTGTGCTCATGTTGCACCTTTCACAGACTTTATTCGTCATGATGTGGGCATATTCGTTTGAAAGTATACTCCATCAGCCGCGAATGCCGAGATAATCACGAAGAAACGCATCGCACGCAGCCGCTTGGGAGCGTATTTCCATATATTGCTGGCGCGAATCGCCGAGCGATTCGTCGAGCGCCGCCACAATGGGCGCTTCTGTGGTTTTGGGAAGCTTGGCCGCAAGCTCGGCGGCAGCGGCATCGCATTCGTTGTACTTTTCGTTGTTCGAATCGGCGGTCGCCTTATCCTGCACATAAATCGCTTCGTCGGACGCGATGGCATAAGCAATCGACTGCTGCCGCGCTGCAATATAGTCGTCGAACGGGCCATAATCGGCGGGATACAAGGCTTGCGCTTCCTCGAATTGCGACGACGCTTGCGTCAAAAGTTCACGGGCCTGTTCGCATTTCTTCTGGGAAGCGCGCGTGTTTTCCTCATTGGTATCGGTCACCAATTCGGCGGCCTCTCGTAGAAGCGCGTCGGCGCCGAGCACGTTTTCCCAGCACGACGCCATGAGGCTCGAAGCCTGTTTGGCCGCTTGTTCCTCAGTAAGAATCGCCTCGGCGAGTTCGAGCATGGTTTTTCGCGCGTCGGCCGAAGACGCAAGCTGATTGGCGGCCTTCTCGTCGTCGCCCGAAACGCCTTCTTTGGCCGATTCGGCAAACGATTTTGCCGCGGAAAGCTTCACGTTGACGTCGGGAATCTTGCCCACCACATCGGGAATCTTCGACTCGTCGAGGTCGTCGAAAGAAGCCACCACCAATTCATCGGCAGCGAGCACGACCTCATCGGCCGAGGTAAGCTCGCTGAATCCTTGGCTGAGCAGCGATTTGTGCTGCTGGTTGTCTTCGTATGCCGCCGAGAACACGTGCACCGCGAACGCCGAAGCGCCCGCGAACGCTGCGAGCGCAAGCGCAAGGCCCACCGCGCGCCACGCCCGGCGCGCCGTTTTGCGGCGTTTAATTTCAGCCTCGGGGTTCGCAAGCGCACGGTCTCGCGCCTGGGCGCTTCTGTTTCGGCGGTCGGAAATCGACAGAGCAATGCCCGCAACGTCGGCGCCTGTAATGGGCTGCTTTTTCGAGGAAGCGCTCTGCGCACGCTTCGACTTCCCTGAAAAAACGTGGGGCATGGTAAATGAAGGGGAAGTGCCCGAAGCGCCCAGCGACGCGTCTTCTTCGTCTTTTTGCGCGCTGAGGCCGCCGAGCACCGAAAGCGACAGCTCGTTGGACGTTCCCTTGGTATTTCTTTTCAAATGGAGGTTGGCCGCAATGGTGCGGTGCTCCCCAGTATGGGCCTTTTTCTTCATGCCGTTATTGTATCGCAGAGCCCATAACGCCCCGACGCAGCGCCTCAATCGCTTCGGCGCGCGTGCATTTCACGATGTTTTTCGACGGGAGCGAACGCAAGAACACCTTTCCGTAGCCCTTCGTAACCAATCGCTTGTCGGCCAACACGAGCGTGCCGGAATCGGTTTGCGAGCGAATAAGGCGTCCCGCCGCCTGCTTCACCTCGATAACTGCCTGGGGCAGGGTGTAATGCGACCAGGCGCTCGAATCGCGCACCGCGCGCTCGCACGAAAGCGGGTCGGTCGGCTTGGCGAACGGCAGCTTGGGAATAACCACGCCTTTCAATGTGGCGCCAGGGGCATCGAAACCTTCCCAGAAGCTCTTCAGGGCGAACAGCGACAGGTGCTCGTCTTTCAGGAAGTCGTCTCGAAGGCCCTTCGTGGAAACGCCCCATTTTTGACACACGAGGCGCAACCCCGCTTCTTTCAGCGAAGGATCGACCGCGCCGAAACATTCTTCCATTTCGCGGCGATTCGTGAACAGCGTGAGCATGCTTCCGTTTTGCGCGAGATGCGCCTGCGTAAGGAAATCCTCGAGCGTTTCCAAATAACCAGGTTGATTAGGTTCGGGAATATCGGTGAGCACGAGCACCTGCATATTCTTGTTGAAATCGTAGCTCGAGCCCAGCATGCAGGTATTCGCCTGCGACTCCTCGGTCTCACCAAGGCCCATAGCGCCCAGGAAGTTCTTGAAATCGTCTCCCACGGCAATTGTCGCGCTCGCATACACCACGGAATGCGTTTTCTCGTAGAGAGTCTCATCGAGCGTAGCGCCGATATTCACGATAAGGGCCTCGAGGCACTCGGCAACACGTTCAGGCTTGCGCGAAAGCTTCGCGGCATACACGTAGTTTTCGTCGACTTTATTCAGAATAAGGTCGCACGCTTGCAGCATGCCCTTCGCATCGATAACCACCGTGGCAACATCGCGCTGCACATCGGCAACACCGTCGACTCCTTCGAGGAATGCGACGAGCTCACTCGCCGCGGCGACGAGTTTTTCGGCCGATTCCTGGAATTTCTTGCCATATTCGCGCAGACCCGCAAACTGCTGGCTCACGCGCACCTCATCGTTGATCCACAGCTCGATGTTCTCGTAGTTGCGATTCTGGCGATTCGTGTCGCACGCCACCAGGTCTTTCATATGGTGAGAGAACGCGATTGCATCGCCCGAGAACGCGCGGCCCGCCTTGGCGGCCTTTTCAGTGAGCCCATAGAAAAGCGAACTCGCTTCAGGCATCGTCGCCTCATTCATGGGCGCGCGGCGCTCCAGGCGCACGAAGGGGTTGCGCTTCGCATCGGTCGCGGCCAGGCGATTCGCAAGGCGCACGATTTCGGCGGCATCAAGCTTCACAGCGAGCGCGCGACGGGCTTCTGCCTCGGCGCCATGGGCCTCATCGACGACCCAATAGCGCGTCGGAGGCAGCAAGAAGCCCTCGGCGGCGAGGTCGCAGAAGAACAATGAGTGGTTCGTTACGAGCACGTTCGCCGATTCGGCGCGCTTGCGCAAGCCATGCACGAAGCATTGCGGGCCGAAGAAGGGGCATTTGCGCTTCAGGCATTCACGCGACGTGGTGGTAATGGCGTAGCGTGGAAGCACACGGTAATCGAGCTTCAGGCCATCCATGTCGTCATATTCAGTTTGCTCAATATACGAAAGCAGGGCGGCGATTGACGGCGCCTGGCTCACATCTTTGCCCGTCACATTCACCGTGCGCGCGCCATCGCTTACGATATGCGACACTTTTCGCATGCAGGGATAGTGCGAGAAGCCCTTGAGGGCCACGTACGACAAGTCGCCCACGCCGGCATCGGCAAGCGTGCTTTTCAGCAGCGGCAGTTCCTTATAGACAATCTGGTCGAGCAGCGCGTTGGTTTTCGTAGCCACGCCAATACGCGAGCCGCTGCGAAGGGCGCCAAGCGCGGAGGGCAGCAGGTAAGCCATCGACTTGCCGACACCCGTACCCGCTTCAACCACCAAATTCGTGCTCGTAGAGAACGCTTTGAGCACCTCTTTGGCCATTACGACCTGTTCGGCGCGCGGCTCGAAGTCGTTATACAGGCTTCCCACCAGGCCATCGGGGGAAAACGCCGCTTCAATTTCCTCGGCAGCGGGGAATTCCATTGGCAAATCCTGCGATTGCGCATTGGGCGCAGCATTTTCGGAAGTGGGCTTCGGCTGGTTCGCTTGCGAGAAGCGGCCACGACGCATGGCTGAAAGCGAAAACGGGAAGGTTTCCGCCTTCGCGCCCGCCGCCGACATCGCACGGTCTCGCTGCTGAGCCGCGATGAGCGCGAACACCGCACCCGTCGACCATTCTTCAATGGGCGCCAGCTTGGAAATATACTCGACCAAATCGTTCGGCATATCGCTCACGGCGGCCAAAAGAATGCGGTACACCGCACACAGGGCCTCAACGTCGGCATCGGCGCGATGGGTTGAAATGGGCGCGTCGAACGCATGGACCAAATCGATCAGGCGGTGCGACTTCAAGCGCGGAAGCGCAATGCGCGCCAAATCGAGCGAATCGATCCAGAGGTTTTCTTTCAGGCATGCACCGCCCGCGTTTTTCGTCACGAAATGGCGGTCGAACGCGGCGTTGTGCGCGACGAGCGTGGCGTCGCCCACGAATTGCACGAGCTGCTCGCACGCTTCAACGGGCGAAGGGGCGTCGGCGACGTCGGTATCGAAGATATTCGTAAGATGCGAGATTTCATCGGGAATAGGCTTGCCGGGATTCACGAACGTCACGAACCATTCGGTGATTTCACCGCGCTCAAGACGAGCGGCGGCAATTTGCGTGAGCTCATCTTTCCGTTCGGAAACGCCCGTGGTTTCAGTGTCGATAACCACGATATTGCGGTCGAGGTCACCATAATCGGCGTGCAAAGCTTGCGTTTTTAGCGAGGCGTAACGCGCCGCCACATCGGCGGGCGTGCCATCGGTCACAAAGTCGTATACACTCGTGTGTTGATCGTCTATTTGCATTCGTTGCACTTCCGATTCGATTCATTCATCCATATGCGTTTTGAAGCCTACCACGAAAGGACGCCGCATGACCTCTCATAAGCCCGGCGATATATATTATGGCGAGTATGTTCGCTTTTCCACCGCGGATAAAAAAGTAGGAGCTGCGCTCGCGGGCCCCGATAATGCAGTTGGCGACATTGGCACCATCGAATTCGTGCTCGACGACTCCAAGAGGCAAGTCGCATGGCTCAAGAACCCCTACGGGCAATTGGTTGGCTTTTTGAATAACCACGACTCATACAACGCGGCCGTCATGGCGGCAAAAGATTGGGAACTGCATTATGTGCTCAGCTTCACCGCCTACAGCGAAGAGCCCGACCCAGGCGAGTATTGGGGCCAAGTCGCCCTTATTGCCTTCGCTCCGCGCTACGCCGAAGAATTCAACGTTTTCCTGAAAGCGTTCGCGAAGGCCGCCGGCGATGGCTCGCGCCCCGATCCTAAACTCAGCAACGACAGCATTGTTTCCGTGCTCGCCAACCCTGCCGAATGGAAGCCTTCCTCAAAAATCAAAATCCCGCGCGGCGGCGGGCGCACCGCGATTCTAAAGGACCACCGCAGCGTGCACGATTCCATGCTCGATGCGGCGCGCTCCAAAAAGGTCGGCTGCTACATCGTAAGTTGGGCCTTTATCCTGGCCGTTGTAACGCTCGTGGTTTGGGCGCTCCATAAATTCGGCCTTTTCTAAGCCGTTCTAAGACATTTTCAAAGCCTTAGTAGACTAACGAGCCCTGCGGAGGAGAAACACCACCGCAGGGCTCGTTTCATTTGATTTCAGCGATTTGGCCTATTCCAAACCGAGCGCGACGATCTTTTCGCACAGCTCGGGGAAGGTCATTCCAGCGACCTTCGCCGCATCGGGAACAAGTGAGGTTCCCGTCATGCCAGGCAGGGTGTTCGTCTCAAGGAGCCAGCATACGCCACCGGCATCCATCATCACGTCGCTGCGAGAAATGCCACGGCAGCCCAAAACCGAATGCGCCGCAACCGCAAGTTCCTGCACGGCCTCGGTTGCCTCCGCAGAAAGCGGAGCGGGGCACAGGTGCTTGCTGCCGCCTTGGGCGTACTTCGCATGGAAGTTGTAGAACTCGTCTTCGGTGGGCACGATTTGGATAACGGGCAGCGCGCGCGGATCATCGTTGCCGATAACACCCACGGTAAGCTCGGTGCCTTCGATGAACGCTTCGAGCATAGCTTCCTCGTCAACGCTCAGAGCCAAATCAATCGCGCCGCGCAATTCGTCAAACTCATGGACGATCGTCATGCCAAGGGAACTGCCCTCGGTCGTGGGCTTCACCACGCAAGGAATGCCGATTTCAGCGGAAATCTCTTTGAGGTCTTCGTCATCGAGCTCGTCGCCCTTGCCAATAACGGCGGAAGCGGCGACATTCAAGCCCGCAGCGGCATACAGCTCTTTCGCCTTGCCCTTGTTCACAGCCTGAGCGCTCGCAAGAATGCCCGAACCCGTATAAGGAATGCCCACGGTTTCGAGGAACCCTTGAATCGTGCCGTCTTCGCCGCCTTTGCCATGCAGCGCCAAAAACGCGATGTCATAATTGCCGTCGATGAGCTCCTTCAGATCTTCCTTCACCGAGGGGTCGACAAGGTCAACAGTGAAGCCAGCTTCTTTCAACGCATCGGCGCATGCGGCGCCGGAATTCAAAGAAACCTCGCGCTCGCCGCTCGTGCCGCCATACACCACAGCGACGGAATAATCCTTCGGGTTGCCTGAGTACGCCATTTCATTCCTCACTCTTATCGCAGCTTTTCGCGATGGGCTCGCGCCCTCTTAAATTGCCTTCGCCCAATATAACCCATACATGTAAGGCATGCTTGTGTTGGGCGTATTTTCTGCCTACACAACATACGCCGAATCGCATTCGCGGTTACCGACTCCTCGTATTCCGAATGCGGCTCTCGACGTTTTTGATCGAATGTTGCTCCTAGCGTTTTTGATTTTTAAGCTGGCCGCACGCCGCCGCAATGTCGCCGCCTCGCGAATCGCGCATGGTCGCCTCGACGCCCGCGCGCTCAAGCGTCCGAATGAATGCATCGACGCGATGCTTGGAGGCAGGCTGGAAAGGGGAACCCGGAACATTATTGAGGGGCAGCAAATTCACGTGGGCGGAAATGCCCTCGCAGAAATCGACAAGCGCCTGCAGGTGGTCGTCGTCATCGTTGAAGCCTTTAATAAGAAGGTATTCAAGCGAAACTCGACGGCCGCAATCGGCTTGGTATTCCTCAATCGCACGATGCAAGGCGGGAAGTGTTTGATTCTTCACGCGAGACATAAGGGCATCGCGGGTTTCCTGGATGGCGGAATGCAGGGAAACCGCCAAAATGAACTGCTCGGGTTCCGCACCAAACGCTCGAATGCCATCGAGAATGCCGCACGTCGAAACAGTGATGTGGCGGGCGCCAATGTTGAGCCCATCTTTGCCATTCAGGAAACGAAGAGCAGCGAGGGTATTGCCGTAATTCAAAAACGGCTCGCCTTGGCCCATGATAACCACGTTGCTCACACGGGTGCCCATATCGTTCTGAGCAAGAAGCACCTGCTCGACAATTTCTCCAGGGAGCAAATTACGCGTGAATCCCTCTTTGCCCGTGGCGCAGAACGAACACGCCATCGCGCAGCCGACTTGAGAAGAAACGCATACCGTAAGGCGATCGCCCGACGGCATGGCAACCATTTCCGCCGTGCAGCCATCGGCGTATCGAACGATGTATTTCCTCGTGCCGTCTTGAGAAACCTGTCGATCGTCGATTTCCGCACAGTACAGCGGAGCAGCTTCGGCGAGCTTCGCGCGCATATCTTTCGAGAGATTCGTCATTTCATCATACGAAGTGGCTCCTTTTTGGTAGAGCCATTGCTCGATTTGCTTTGCGCGGAATGCAGGCATGCCAGCGCTTTTCATAAACTCGGCAAGGCCTTCTCTCGAATACGCCTTGATGCCCTTTTCGATATCTACCATGTTGTATATCCCTCGTCGAAAGAAAGGGCCTTCGGAATATCACGAAGGCCCTTGGTTGTGTGTCGGCGCTATTCAGCGGAATGCTTCATGAGGTCGTAGAGACGATGCAAGTCTTCTTCGTCCTTGAATTCGATTTCGATCTTATTCTTTCCGTTCACGCTGCGAACCTGAACCTTCGTATCAAACGACTCCGAAAGGTCTTTCGCGGCACGACGGAAGAAGCGGGGCTTCGGCGGTTTTTTCACCGGATTGTTCTTTTGCTTCTCGCGGCCAGCAATCAGGCGAGCGAGCGATTCGGCCTCACGAACCGAGAGCTTTTCTTTGGCAAGCTTTTCGGTGAGCTTTGCGCGACCCTCATCGGAGGGAATGGCCAAAATCGCGCGAGCATGACCAGCCGTGATTTTTTCCTCATACAGCATCTGCTGGGCGTCTTCGGGAAGATCGAGCAAGCGCAAAGCGTTCGCGATGGTCGAGCGGCCTTTCGAAACCGCGCTCGCAACTTCAGACTGCGTGCGATTTCCGCGCTCCATCATGCGCTTGTAGCCATACGCTTCTTCAATGGGGTTCAAATCGCTGCGTTGAAGGTTCTCGATGAGCGCAAGCTCGAGCACCTTCATATCGTCGGCCTCTTTGATGCGAACGGGAACCTTCTTCAAACCAGCAAGCTGAGAGGCCTGCCAACGGCGCTCGCCGGCAATAATCTCGTAGCCCTGAGCATCTTCGCGAACCAAGATAGGCTGCAACAAACCATCTTTCTCAATCGAAAGAGCCAACTCGTCGAGCTCTTCCTTGTTGAAATGCATACGCGGCTGGTTCGGATTCGGATGCACCAATTCGATAGGCACCTCATCCAAATGGTGAGGCGCTGCCTCGGCGGAAGGCTCAGGAGTTCCAGCAGTTTCGGTTTGGGGCTGGGTCTGAGTTGCAACGGCCGCCGCCTGAGGCGCAGGAACCGTTGCTTGAGGAGCGGGCGCAACTTCGCGCTGCATCAAGCGCGCATCAAGAGCGCTCGGGCGATTGGTTTCTTCCATATAACGGGCGGCGGGCGTCGCGGGACGCTCGGTGACGCTTTTGATGGTTACGCCGTCGGGCTCCTCGATGAGTTCCGTCTTCGCCACCACATCCTTCACCGCAATGCGCGAGCTCAACGGCTCGGTTGCAGCGGTCGGCTTCGCATACTGCTTCGGCGCGGAATACTTCTCGCCATCGAGCGTTTCGCGATCTTCGGGAGCGAGGTCTTCCTCACGAATCACTTCGCGTTCGACAACAGGAGCAGGTGCAGCAGGCGCGGGCTCCGCAACCGATGCCGCCTGCTTCTCAACGCGTTCAACCTGACGCTCGGGCGCTACGCGAGCAGGCTCGGCAGGTGCTTCATACCCGCCAAGCAGAGAATTCAAACCACGGCCGAGACCGGCCTTCTTATTTTTAGCCACGCTGGCTCACCTCTCTTGCAAGGGCGCAGTACGCTTCCGCGCCTTTACCAGTCGGGTCGTATTCGTTAATCGGTTGGCCGAAACTCGGCGCTTCAGAGATTTTAACTGTACGGGGAATCACCGTGTCGAAAACCGTGCGACCGAAGAAATTACGCACCTCAGCAGCAACCTGCTTCGAAAGCGTGGTGCGTCCGTCATACATCGTGAGCAGCACGCCGTAGATTTCCAAACCGGGATTCAGAAGGCTCTTCACGCGTTTCATTGAATCTAGCAGCTTCGTCACGCCTTCCAACGCATAGAACTCGCATTGGATAGGAATGAGCAGCTTATCGGCAGCAACAAGCGCATTCACCGTAAGCAGGCCGAGCGAAGGCGGGCAGTCGATGAAAATGTAATCGTATTTGCCGCGCACATGGCCAATCGCTTCCTTCAGGCGTCCTTCGCGAGCCATTTCGGAAACGAGCTCGACTTCGGCACCTGCAAGGTTGATGGTCGCGGGAGCAACATCGAGGCCTTCGCACACATCGGGAATGATGATGTCGGTAAGCTGGGTGTCGCTAATGAGCACATCGTAAATGCATTCATTCAAAAGGTTCTTTTCGATGCCCAAGCCGCTCGAGGTATTGCCTTGCGGATCGAGGTCGATAAGCAGCACCTGTTTCCCCATGGCGCCCAATGCCGCACCAAGGTTGATGGTCGTCGTGGATTTACCGACGCCACCCTTCTGGTTAAGAATCGCGATAACCTTCGTGGTGCCCACGACGTGCCTCACGGGTTTCTTTTCCGCATACGAGCGGAGCGGGGTTGCGGTGTATACCGCCTCAGAAGGAGCGGGTTCATTCGTATATGCATCAGCCTGAAGGTCATCTTGGGTGGAAGAAACGACGGATGTTTCACGTGAAACATTTGGGTCGCGCTCGATAACCGGAGCATTCTCAGGGTTGTAGCCGACCTGTTCGCTTTCGACGGCGTTGCCTTCCTGATTCTTAGGCTTACGACTCTGGTTCTTCAAACCATCAAACAGTCCCACGCGTCCTCCTTCATTGATACTGCGTGTATATGCGAGGCTTATAGCCAATGTAGAGCGAAGATGAAGGATGTTTCACGTGAAACATCGAAACCGACGGTAAAAACGCGAGGCTCAAGCCATTGCGAATCTCGCAGGCGAGCCGTCGAGCGCATTTCTGTCGCTAGGTTGTTCCATTATATATTCAGTAAGGGAATTAGCCGCAGCAATCCACAGCCGTGCCAAAAATTCCTGGTTCGCCAATTTTTGGCACATCGGCAGCTATGATGCGGAAGGACCCAAACACGATATCGACGCTTCCTGAAACAACCCCCGAGACGAGAATATCCAACCGCGTGGGCGACGCTTCTCGTGAGCAGTCTTGAGACGGAGGGGTCGAGTTTGCTATCGACGCTTCTTGTTCTTCTGATTGCTCTTCTGAACGAAATCGGCGGGCGTAAGGGGATTGCGCTGCGCCATGCCGACGCGGCGAGGAAGCGCAATGCGCGGGTTTGCCACCTTCTGGAATACGAAAATACGGCGCGTGGAACCGTCACTGAGCTCATGGCTGTCGTCGCATACGAGTTCGAAGCCAAGCGGTTTCATAATGCCGAAGGCGATTTCAAGCTCCTCTTCGGTCGGCTGCGCCTTATAGCACACCAAGCGACCGCTCTTACGCAAAAGGGGCGAAGCCAGCTCGAGCAGCGACCCGAGAGAGCTCAAAGCACGGGCCGTAAGCACCGAAAACTCCTTCGGGCGTTCAAGGGCGAGGTCTTCGATACGACCGCCATACGTGGAGAGGCGATCGCCAACGCCGAGTTCTTCAGCGACCGGCTCCAAGGCGCGAACCTTCTTCTTAACCGAATCGACGAGCAGAGTTTCGCGGCCCGTAAGCACGCACAGGGGAATGCCGGGGAAACCACCACCGGTACCCAGGTCGCCATACAGGCCAACTGGCGCATCATTCACGTACGGCAAGCCGAGCACGCTGTCTTCCAAATGCAGCACCGCACCATCCTCCTCGGAGAGGATACGCGTAAGGTTCATGGTCTTATTGATTTCCATAATGGCATGCAGGTCGTCAAACAGGAGTTGCTCCTGCTGTTCGGTGATATCAATGCCGTGACGCGTGGCCAATATATCGCGAAGCGTGCCCATGGAAACCTCTCTCGTTGCGCGGTGCGCGTGTTCAATGCCTGCAATTGTACCGTGTTGGCCAAGGCGCGCCATAAAGAAAGGCCCTTCTTCAGAAGAAGGGCCTTAAAAGCATGCATATAAGCTTGTTTCCTAGCGGGGGATAATCACCACGTGGCGGGCAGCACCCTCGCCTTCGGAAGCGGTTTCAACGTCGGGCTCGTTGCGCAGGGCAAGATGAACCAGGCGACGCTCGTAGGGCGTCATGGGGCGCAGCTTCACGCTGCGATGCTGCGACTTCGCGCGACGAGCGGCGGAGTATGCCACCGACTCGATTTTCTGACGCTGGCGATTCTTGTAACCCTCAACGTCAACGATAACCGGGTATCGGAAGCCCATCGTGCGCGTCGTGATGGCAGAAATGATGAACTGCAGCGCGTCAAGCGTTTTGCCGTGACGGCCAATGAGGATAGCCAGGTTGTCGCCCGTGATATCCAGAATAAGCTCGCCTTCGTCGCCTTCGTATTCGTCGATGGTGACCTCGCCCACATCGAAGTGCTCGAGAATGCCCTTCAACGCGGCAATAGCGGTGTCGGCGATTTCGTCGAGCTCCTCTTCACTCACATCGTGCTCTTCGCTGTGCGGCTCATCGCCCTTGAGCTGGTCTTCGGTGGTTTCCTCGACCGCTTCCTCATTAACCTGATCGTCCATGATTTCGTCGGACATGGTTCAATCCTTTCTGTATATGCAAGCGCGCCAGATGTGGCGCGCGGCATGGTCGGATCGATATTAGTGCTTTTTGGTCGGACGCTTCTTCTTGGCCTTGCGCTCGACATCAACCTTGACGGGCTCGACCTCGATGCGGGCAGCCTCGGCTTCGGCCTCAACCTTCTTCAGGTGATGCATGGTAAGCTGCTGCTGCAGAATACCGATAACGGAAGAGGCACCCCAGAACAGCAGAACGCCTGCGGGCGAGCTCCAGGAAATCCAGAGCATGAAGATCGTCATAACGCCGCCCATGATAAGCATCTGATTGCGCTGGGCGGAATCGCTCTTGATGTTCTGCAGAACCATTGGCAAGAACGTGGCCAGAGCGAACACGAGCATGAGCACCAAGTACGGGAAGAACGCGCCGAAACCGTCGGAAATCACGTTTGCAGGCGTTTTCGTAAGGTCGGCAACCATGCCGTAGAAGCTGTACACCTCGTCGGGGTGCGAGTAGCCAATCTCGCGCAGCGTTTGGAACATGGCCAAGAAAATCGGCATCTGAATGAGCATGGGCACGCAGCCGGCCAAGGGGTTGAACTTGGTTTCAGCGTAGAGCTTCTGCATTTCCTCGTTCTGACGAATGGGATCGTCGGCGAACTTCTTCTGGATCTCTTGCATAAGAGGCTGGACCTTCTGCATTTGGAAGGTCGACTTGATTTGCTTGTGCATGATGGGAGCAACAAGCAAACGGAAGATAACCGTGATAACGATGATCGCAAGACCCCAGTCGCCAAGGAAATTGGCGAAGAATGCGATGCAATCGAATATCCAGTCCTTAAACACGTCCCACATACGGCACTGCCTTTCTAGAGCTTGTCGGGAACAGGATCATAGCCGCCCTCATGAAAAGGGTGGCACCTTGCGATGCGTTTTATGGCGAGCCAGCCTCCCTTGCGCAAGCCGAAACGTCGAATCGCCTCGAGCCCGTATTCCGAGCACGTGGGAACATAGCGGCAGCAGGGGCCAAAAATTGGGGAAATGGCAGCACGATAGAATTGAATCGCGAGCAAGGCGGCCCGCTTCGGCAGCGAGCGCACAAACGCAAACACGGCATTCATCGAATATGCCTTCTTCCACAAACTCCCGCCCGGAGCATTATCGCGAAGCAGGATTGATTAAACCGGCCTTTTCAAGGGCCTTTTCGCATGCGTGGCTCACTTTACTATAAGAAGCCTTCAGAATGGTGGAGCGTGCCGAAATTACGACGTCCCAACCCTCCCACGGGCCCCCAAGATCGCACACGATTGCACGGAGCCGGCGTTTCGCGGCATTGCGCCAAACGGCGTTGCCGAGCTTTTTTCCCGCTATAAAAGCAACACGACCATGCAAATCATGGTCGTGTTGCTCAGTTCTCTTCAGCACAAGCACCGTTGCGAACGGCGTGCTGAAGCGTTTTCCCTGCGAAAAAAGCCGCGAAACGTCGGCGCTCGACCTAATTGTCGATTTCACGCCGACCTCCGAGGTTTTTACACGGTCAGACGCTTGCGGCCCTTGGCGCGACGACGAGCGAGAACGGCACGGCCGCCCTTGGTCGCCATGCGTGCGCGGAAACCGTGGGTCTTGGCGCGCTTGCGGTTATTCGGCTGATAGGTGCGCTTCATTTCGACTCCCTTTCACGTTATTGCAGCATGTGTTTCTCAATGAATAGCCGTACAAGTATAACGTAGCGAAATCGGATGTAAACCCCCTTTTCACGCAGTTCATAAAGCATTTTCGAAAGAAATCGGCGCTTTCACGCGAAAAACCGCTACTAGTAGGCTCGCTTGTGTTTTCAACACTATATATAGGTTTCAATTCACGACGAATTCTTCACGAGTGGAAAAAACGAACGGAAAGCAAGGAGTTTTCCAACCGCGGAAAACCACCGAAGCGCGATTCCGGCTCTTTCCACCGCGTAATCGAGGGTTAAATGCACCCTATTGTGGAAAACTAAGCTTATTCACTGTCTAAAAATGTGGAAAATGAGGAAAACCCAGGCATTACGCGGTTTTTCCGGTGGAAAACTACGCGGAAAACCGTGAAACACACTTTGGAAAAATGTTTTCCAGCACCGAGGAAACCGCTTTGCAGAAATCTCAAAAAGCTACTATGACCTGGGCTTTTCAATGTTTCAGCCAATTTTTCCAGCATAAATTCGAAACTTGCTCTGGACTTTTCAGGAAAGCGTACAAAACGTCGCGTTTTTCCATTCTCTCCCCCTTGTTTTCCAGTAAGTCAAGCTGTTTTTCAAGGTTTTCCGCATTGGTTTCCAATCATTTCCACCGTTTTCCACATTCCTTGAATAAAAAGTGGAAAACTCGGAAAACATGAGGTTGTTGGCTATGGAAATTTCCACCATGAGTGGAAAGAGTCTTGAAAAACATGACTTTCCACCTCTAGAATGGTGGAACTCATTCGTGAAAAAGTTTTTACAATTTTCCAAGCGAGTGAAAATTAGCGGAAAACCTGGAATAACTTGGGAAAAGCGTTGGAACCTACACTAAACACAGCACAAAACGCACCCGAGCCCGCATCTGGAGTCAACGAGGATTACTCTCGCGCTATCGCGAGCGCACGAATCGCTTGCTATGACGACTTCCGAAGCGCGCCACGCGTGACTGAAATAGCTCCCACCACCACGGCGGAGTTCATCGAGAATCTTGCCTCCACTATCTACACCCAGGCCCAACAGGCCGGCGGCAGCATTCCCTATACCGCGATTCGCGAAGTCAGCGAGAACTTCATCCATGCCCAATTCAAGGAAATCGTGGTTTCGATTTTCGATAAGGGCAACACGATTCGCTTCACCGACCAAGGCCCCGGCATTCCCCAAAAGGAAAAGGCGCAAATGCCTGGCTTTTCGTCGGCCACAAGCGACATGAAGCGCTACATCCGCGGCGTTGGCAGCGGATTGCCCCTGGTAAAGGAATACCTTTCGTTCTCGCACGGTCGCATCACGATCGAGGACAACATCAAATGCGGCTCCGTGGTTACCATCAGCGTGAAACCCGAGGAAGATTTCGACGCGCCGAAGGGCGCGCCCACACGTGAACAGCGCAAACAAATGGTGCCCGCACTTTCCGACCGCGAGAAAGACGTGCTTTATTTGTTCCTGGACCAGCCAACGCTGCGCGTGACCGACATCGTCGAAGAGCTTGGCCTTGCGGCGAGCAGCGCCCATCGCGCGCTCAAAAAGCTCGAGGAAGCAGGCCTCATTTCCACCGTCGGAAAAATGCGACAGGTCACCGACGAGGGCCTGCGCGTCATCGACGCGTTGTTTTAATTTCCACACCCCGCTGAAGACACCACAATTGGAGGATTGGCCGCTATAATTTCGATACCATCTACGGAGGGAAGGCGGCTTGAATAAATATGGATCCAAACAACCCCTATGAAACTTGGCAAGCCGTTATCGAAAAGGTCAAATCGTATGGCACGGTGAACTCAGCGCAGGTCGATGCGTTTTTAGGGCGCATGCAGCCGCAGGCGTCGAGCGTGGGCTTCCTGCTCGCCACCGTCGATACCGACTTCATTAAAGGCCAAATTGAAAAGCGTTTTCTTTCGCAAATCGAGCAGGCGTTGCGCGATTTGTTCGAAACCGAATATGTAGTAGAAATCGAGGTTGACCCGGGTTCTTCGGCATTCATGCAGCAAATCGCCACGCACAATGCCCAGCAAGCGCCGGCCCACATGCCAGCCGCGCAACCGACGGCAGTCCCTCAGGCGGCGGGAGCACAGACGGGTGCCGCGCCCATCGCGCCCGCACATTCCGAACCCGCAGCACCAACCGCACAGTCGATTCAGCCCCAACCCCAGGTCGCGCCGCAGGTCCAGCCTGCCGCCGCAACGCAGCAAAGCTCGCAGCAGCCCGCGACAACGAGCCACCTCACGGGCAGCCAAATCGCGCGCGCAAATGGTATGGACACGGGAGCGGCCGCGCTTACCTTCGAGAATTTCATCATCGGCGACTCGAACCGTTTAGCCTATTCGATGGCCGTATCGGTAGCGGAATCGCCCGGCAAGTCAACCTTGAATCCCCTGTTCATCTACGGAAAAAGCGGTTTGGGCAAGACACACTTGCTGCGAGCTATCCAGAACTACATCCTGGAAACGCGGCCCGATATGCGTGTGGTGTATATCGACGCGCAGGAGTTCATCACGGAATATTCCATCGCCGCTATCGACCACAGCAAAGACAAGTCGAGCTTCCAGGCGTTCCAGAGCCGCTACCTCGACGCTGACGCGCTGCTCATCGACGACGTGCAATATTTCCAGGGTAAATCAGCCACGGTCAATATCGTGTTCCAGCTGTTCAACCGCCTCACCGACGCCGGCAAGCAAGTCGTGCTTTCGGCCGACCGTTCGCCGAAGAGCATCGATATCGACGAACGATACAAGAGCCGCTTCAATTCGGGCGGTACCTACGACATTCAACCGCCTGAGGTTGAAACGAAACTCGGCATTATCAAGTCGTTCATCGAGGAATACAAGCGCTCCGAGGGCAGCTGGGATTTATATGTTCCCGAAGATATACAAATGTATATCGCCGAAATATCGAGCTCTAACGTGCGTGAGCTCAAAAGCGCCGTAACGAAGGTCATTTCGCAAATGACCGCGTTCGGAAACCCCAACATCACGCTCTCCGACGTAAAATCGCTGCTCGAGAACCACTTCTCAGCCGGCGCGTTGAAGAAAATCACCGTCGAAGCCGTGCAGCACGAAGTCGAGCAGTACTACCAGGTGAGCCATGCCGACCTCATTGGCACGAAGCGATCGCGCAATATCGCTTACGCGCGCCACGTAGCGATCTATTTGTGCCGCCAGATGATCGACATTCCTTACAACGACATCGGAAAGCGGTTCAATCGCGATCACTCGACCATCATGAGCTCCGTCGAGAAGATCGAGAAGAAGACCAAAGAGAGTCGAGAGCTTCAAGAAGAGCTCGAGATTATTATTAAAAACATTCGGGAAAACTAGTCGAAAACTTGAGGAAAGCGGTGGAAAGATAATATAAGCAATAAAAGCAGTGGAAAGCAGATGCAGATTGTCAAACATTCTTCAGTCATCAAAAACAATGATTGAACAGGCATGATGCAACCTTTTCCACTTTTCCACCGTCCTTATTACTACTACAATCATTAATTATTTACTTAAGAGCAGAAGGGCAAAAAAGTGAGATTCAACATCAACAAGAGCGAACTCCTTAATGCATTGACCATCGTGTCCAAGGGCACAGCTTCGCGCTCTACCATCCCTGTGCTTTCTGGCGTCTACATTAAAGCAGAGGGTATGGGGTTGGTTATGGAAACCACCGACCTCGAACGCTCTATTCGTTACAGCGTTCCTGCGCTCGTCGAAGAAGAGGGAACAACCGTTATTCCCGAGAAGCTTCTTCTCGATATTGTAAAGAACCTTCCCGAGGCAGCCGTTGAGTTCCAAACGAACGATTCGACCGTCACGGTATCGTGCGGCAAATCGTCGTTCACGCTCAAAACGCTCGACGCGGCAGACTTTCCTCCTTTCCCCAACGTTGACGTTTCGAGTTCCATCGAGGTGCCGTTCGCGCAATTCTGCTCTATGGTGAAACGTGTGGCGAAGGTTGTTTCGAAGGACCAAAGCCGCGCAGTGCTCACGGGCGTGCTTATTTCTACGTCCGAAGAAGGCTTGCGCATGGTTGCGACCGACTCGTATCGCCTTGCCGTGGCCGATATCGCGCTTGAGGGCGTTCAGGAGAATTTTGAGGCGATTGTTTCTGGCGTGTTCCTCCAAGAGGTTGCCGGTCTGCCGAAGATGGAAGAGAACATCACCATCGGCCTTACGGCGAACCAGATCGTGTTCACCTATCAGAATATGGTGCTCATCAACCGCCGCATCGAGGGCAATTTCCCGAACTATCGTCAGATCATCCCGCAGTCGTGGGCAACGAAGACGTGCTTCACCACGCAAGAGCTCATTACCGCGGTTAAGCGCGTGGGCTTGGTGAGCGCTCTCTCGTCGCCTGTGAAAATCGATATCAATGCCGAAGCGGGCAACGCTATCATCAACGCGGCCACGCAGGACGTCGGTTCGGCCGAGGAAATCGTCGGCTGCGAGGTTGCGGGCGAAAGCATCCAAATCGCCCTGAACCACCAGTACGTGCTCGACGGCCTTATGTCCGTTTCGACCGACCAGGTGTTCTTTGAGACCACGTCGCCCATGAAGCCCGGCATTTTCCGTGCGGGCGCAGGCGAGAACTTCCTGTATCTCGTTATGCCCGTTCGCGTATCTTAAGGACGTGCTCTCCGTGGCAAATGATCTTCGCATTCAGGAAGTGCGCCTGGCAGGTTTTCGCAACTATCGAAGCCTCGCATTGGGCGACATTGGCGGACTCACGATTTTCGTGGGCCCTAATGCCACGGGCAAAAGCAACGTCGTCGAGGGAATCCAGCTTTTGTGCGCCCATGGGTCGTTTCGCTCGGCCCGCGGGCGCGACCTCATTATGTGGGGTGCGCCATTTGCCCGCCTCGAAGCGCGATTTGTATCCGACTCGCGCGACTTGAGCGTTGCGACGGTGATTGAGCCGGCATCGAGGTCGTACACGCTCAATGGGAAACGCCGCGCAGCGCAAGATTTGCAGGGAATTCTGCCCGCCGTGGCGTTCTCTCCCGACGATCTTGAGCTTGCGAAGGGCTCTCAAACGCCAAAGCGTTCTGCAATCGATTTGCTTGGCAGCCAGCTTTCGAAGAACCATCGCGTTATTCGCCGCGATTACGAGAAGCTTCTGCGCAATAAGAACGCGCTTCTGAAAGATGAAGCGACCGATGTGCTTATCGACAGCGTGAACGACGCTCTTATTCCCGTAGCCGCTCGCCTCCATATGTATCGCGTCGCGCTGTTCCGCAATCTGTGTGGCCGCATGGCTCGCGTATATGGCGATATCACCGACGGCGCGGAGGAGCTCTCGTATTCGTACATTCCCTCGTGGCTTTCGGAGGATTTGGCGGAGCTGGCCGAGAGCCGCCCATACGACGTGGAAATGTCGAAAGACGAGGTTCTTGAGGCAACGGCGAATGCGATGTTCTCGCGCCGCCTCGAGGAACGTGCGCGCCACCGTGCGGTCGTGGGCCCGCACGCCGACCATATGGAATTCTTCATCGACGGGCGCAACGCCCGCACGTTTGCTTCGCAGGGCCAACAGCGCTCAATTGCGCTTGCGTGGAAAATCGCCGAGGTTGAATTGGTGAAGAAGATGCTTGGCGTAAAACCTGTGCTGCTGCTCGACGACGTGATGAGCGAACTCGATGCCCGCCGCCGCGGCGCGCTCGTTGATTTGTTGCATGAAGATATCCAGACGTTCATGACCGCTACCGATTTGACGTGTTTCGAAGACGATATCGTCGATCGCGCGTCTGTGCTCGATTTGTCGAAGGCGGGTGTTCGCGCATGAGCAATTCCATGAAATCGTTTTCCATGGCCCTCCAAAAGACTTTGCGTGGGCAGGCATCTTCGGACGTGCTTGCGGCTAAAGCGGCGCGCGCCGCAAAGGTGAAGCGCATGTGGAAGTCGGCGCTTGAAGCGTGCGCCGGCCCCGCCGCCGCAGTAATTCTCGACCACACGAATTCGATTTACATCATTCGCAAGGCTGAAGAGGAAACCGATGTTTCACGTGAAACATCGGAACGGAATGAAACCTCGCGCACGTCGCCCTCCGCGCCCCGTTCGGCAGGTGGCGCGTTCGTTCGTCGAAAGCCGCCCGCGGGCGAGCTCATCGTGTATGTGGAAGATAGCCTTATCGCGGCGGAGGTCGACGCGCGCCGCGAGATGATCAAGTTGAAGTTCCTTGAGCTGTTCGGCGAAGAAATCGACGAGTTCCGCATCCGTGTCTCGCGCGGCAAGTACAAACTCTCTCATCCTTACCGTGAAGAAGCCGAAAAAACGGCCGCTCAAGAGAAAGCGCGGCGTGTGGCGCTTTCTGAGGCGCGTATAGCCCAGATTGACGAGGAGCTGTCCGCGATTCCCGATAAAAAGGTGCGAGAAGCGCTTAAACGCGCCATGATTTCCGATTTAGAGGTAAAAAACGCTGCTGCAGTCGAAAAAGGCGACAATGGGGCCTTGTAGGCCGTGTGGACTATCTTAAATCGCGTGCTGAAGCGCGGTATAAAACCCTGAATATGGTAAAATTCGCTAGTTGGATTGCTTGAGTTTTTACGCACCTCATCCAGCTGGTGCGCTCCTCGGCGTCCTGTTCTATGTGAAATTGGCGGTTGAAACGCTTTATGCCTATGGCGCCGGCGTTTGTCGGCGCATCCCGATTTTCATCGGGACGGAAAGGAGGAGGCCGTGGTCAAAGAAAAGCCCGACCACTACGACGGCTCAGATATTAAGGTCCTCGAGGGCCTTGAGGCTGTTCGTATGCGCCCCGGCATGTATATCGGTTCGACGGGTCCGCGTGGTTTGCATCACCTTGTGTATGAGGTCGTGGACAACGCCGTCGACGAGGCTCTTGCCGGCTATTGCACCAAAATCGATGTCACGATTCATGAAGACAACTCCATTACGGTTGTCGACAACGGCCGCGGCATTCCTATCGACGAGCATCCGAAAGAGAAGATCCCTACGGTTGAGGTCGTTCTTACCATCCTCCATGCGGGCGGTAAATTCGGCGGCGAGGGCTATAAGGTTTCCGGCGGCTTGCACGGCGTCGGCGTTTCGTGCGTGAATGCGCTTTCCACGCGCCTCGAGGTTGTCGTGTGCCGCGATGGCGGTAAGCATGAAATCGCGTTCGAGCGCGGCAAAACGGTCGAGAAGCTCCATCGCATTGGCGACGCCGACCATACGGGCACCATGGTTACCTTCTGGCCCGACCCTGAAATCTTCACCGACACGGTTGTGTATGACTACGATACGCTCGCCGAGCGTTTCCGCGAAATGGCCTTCCTGAACAAGGGTCTTCATATTCAGCTTACCGACGAACGCGAGCGTGAGGAAAACGGCTCGTTTAAGACCGAGTCGTTCCAGTATGCCGGCGGTATCGTCGACTTCGTCACGTGGCTCAATCGCGGCAAGGAAACGCTGAATACCCCGATTTACTTCTCGGCCGAAAGCGCCGAGGGCACGGTGGAAGTTGCCATGCAGTGGTCAACGAGTTACAGCGCTCACGGCGTGCTCGCATTCGCCAACAACATCAACACCCACGAGGGTGGTACGCATCTCGACGGCTTCAAGAATGCGCTCACGCGCACGATCAACGAATACGCCCGCGCCCATGCCATCCTGAAGGAAAAGGACAGCAACCTTTCCGGCGACGACGCCCGCGAGGGCTTGGCGGCTATCGTGAGCGTGAAGCTGCACGACCCGCAGTTTGAGGGTCAGACGAAAACCAAGCTCGGCAACACCGAGATTCGCGGCCTGGTGCAGGGTGCGGTGACGAAGGGCCTCTCTGAATACCTCGAGGAAAACCCCGCGCCGGCGAAACGCATCATCAGCAAGGCGACTCAGGCGCTCAAGGCGCGCGAGGCTGCCCGCAAGGCCCGCGAAATGACGCGCCGCAAGGGCGTGCTCGATTCGTTCAGCATGCCGGGCAAGCTTGCCGACTGCTCGAGCAAAGATGCCTCGCTGTCTGAAATCTTCATCGTCGAGGGCGATTCCGCAGGCGGTTCGGCCAAACAGGCGCGCGACCGCAAATACCAGGCGATTCTGCCCCTGCGCGGTAAGATTTTGAACGTCGAACGCGCTGGTTTGCACCGCGCGCTTTCGAGCGACACCATTTCGAGCCTCATTACGGCAATTGGCACGAACATCGGCGAAGATTACAACGGCGATGCAGCCCGCTACCATCGCATCATCATCATGACCGATGCCGATGTCGACGGCGCGCATATTCGCATTCTGCTGCTGACGTTCTTCTACCGCTATATGCCCGACCTCATCAATCGTGGCTACATCTATATCGCGCAGCCGCCGCTGTACGGTTTGAAGAAGAAGAACTCCAAGTCGGGCAAGATTTTGAAGTACATCTACAACGACGAAGCCAAAGACAAGCTCATGGCCGAACTCGATGACCCCGACAAGTACGACATTCAGCGCTACAAAGGTTTGGGCGAGATGGACCCCGAGCAGCTGTGGGAAACCACCATGGAGCCCGAGACGCGCACGCTTCTTCAGGTGACTATCGAAGATGCCGCCGCGGCCGAGCTTGCGGTTTCCGAGCTCATGGGCGATCAGGTTGAGCCGCGCAAGGAATTCATTCAGAAGCACGCGCTCGACGTTCGCTTCCTTGACATTTAAGATTAAGCCGTTCTTACGAAAGGACAAAAGTGGCTGATCAGGATATTATTGCAAGCTCTGATTCGGGGGCTTCGGGCATCAAATTGGCCGAACTCGGCCATGAGATGCGCTCGTCGTTCCTCGAATACTCGATGAGCGTTATCGTCGCTCGCGCGCTGCCTGATGTGCGCGACGGCTTGAAGCCGGTTCACCGCCGCATTCTGTATGCAATGTACGACAGCGGCATCACGCCCAACCGCCCGCATAGCAAGTCTGCGCGTACGGTTGGCGACGTTATTGGTAAATACCATCCGCATGGCGACTCCGCGGTATACGACACCATGGTTCGCATGGCTCAGGACTTCTCGATGCGCGTGCCCCTGGTCGACGGCCACGGCAACTTCGGCTCCATCGACGGCGACTCTGCTGCAGCTATGCGTTACACCGAGGCTCGTTTGGCCAAGCCCGCCATGGAATTGCTGCGCGACCTCGAAAAGGAAACGGTCGACTGGAATCCCAACTACGACGAAAGCCTGCAAGAGCCTTCTGTGCTCCCCGCGCGCTTCCCTAACCTGTTGGTGAATGGCTCGAACGGCATCGCTGTTGGCATGGCGACGAATATTCCGCCCCACAACTTGGGCGAAACCATCGACGCGACGTGCATGATGCTTGACAACCCCGACTGCATGACTGAAGAACTCATGACCGTGATGCCTGGCCCCGACTTCCCAACCGGCGGCGTCATCATGGGCAAAAAGGGCATTCTCGATGCGTACGAGACCGGCCGCGGCAATCTCACGATTCGTTCGAAGCACGAGATCATCGAGGGCAAGAACGGCAAGCACTCCATCGTGATTACCGAGATTCCTTATCAGGTGAATCGTACGAACCTCATGCAGAAGCTTGGCGAGCTCATTCGCGATAAGAAGCTGCCCGAGATTTCGAATGTGCACGACGGCGCCGACCGCAATTCGCCGGTCGACATCATCATCGAGCTCAAGCAGAATGCGATTCCCCAGGTCGTTCTCAATAAGCTCTACAAGCACACCCAGCTGCAGGTCGGTTGGGGCGTCATTATGCTGGCCCTGGTCGATGGCGTGCCGCGTACGCTTTCTCTGAAGGAAATGCTGCATTACTACATTCTCCATCAGGAAGACGTCGTCACGCGTCGTACCAAGTACGAACTGCGCAAGGCTGAAGAGCGCGCCCATATTCTCGAAGGTTTGCTCGTCGCTCTGGATAACATCGACGAGGTTATCCAGATTATTCGCAGCAGCGAGACCGACAAAGAGGCGTCTGCCCGCCTGACCGAGCGCTTCGGCCTTACCGACGCGCAAACGCAGGCCATTTTGGAAATGCGCCTGCGCCGCCTCACTGGTTTGGAGCGCCACAAGCTCGAGGCCGAGTTGAAGGAACTCAAAGAGAAGATTAATTACTTCAAGCGCATTCTCGCCGACGAGAACCTCATGCGTCAGGTCATCAAGGAAGAGCTGCTCGAGATCAAGGCGAAATACAACACGCCTCGCCGCACGCAGCTTTCCGCCGCCGCCAAAGATATCGATGTCGAAGACCTCATCGCCGAGGAAGACATGGTTATCACGGTGACGAAGGCCGGATACGTGAAGCGCTTGCCCGTTGCGACCTATCGCCAGCAAAAACGCGGCGGCAAGGGCATGCAGGGCGTGAGCTTGAAGGACAACGACTTCGTTGAGCACCTGTTCATTGCGTCGACCCATAGCTATATGCTGTTCTTCTCGACGCGCGGCAAGGTCTATCGCCTGAAGGTTTATGAGATTCCCGAAGCGAGCCGCCAAGCTCGCGGCACGGCGATCGTGAACTTGTTGCCGCTCGAGAAGGGCGAGACCATTTCGGCGATTATCGCGACGAAAGACTTCCCCGAGGACGAATACCTCATGTTCGGCACCGAGCAGGGCATGGTGAAGAAGACCTCCATGAGCCTGTACGATCGCAGCCGCCGCGATGGCCTTATCGCCATCAACCTGAAGGAAGACGATAACCTCATCGCCGTGCGCCGCGTGAAGCAAGGCGAGCGCGTGATGATGGTTTCGAGCGCCGGCAAAGCGATTACCTGGGATGAATCCGAGGTTCGCTCGATGGGCCGCGATACCATGGGCGTGCGCGGCATGACAGTTCCCGCCGGCGTGCGCGTGCTTGGCATGGAAATCGCCCGCCCGGGCACCGAGCTGTTCGTGATTACCGAGAAGGGCTATGGCAAGCGCACCCCCGTTGCCGACTATCCGCTGCACCACCGCGGCGGCCAGGGCGTGTTCACCATTACCATGACGGCGAAGAAGGGCCAGCTTACGGCCATGAAGGTCGTCGAGGAAAGCGATGAGCTCATGATTATCTCGGAGGAAGGCGTCGTGATTCGCACTTCCGTCGAGAGCATTAGCCAGTTGGGACGCTCCGCTCAAGGCGTGCGCGTGATGAACGTTGCCGATTCCGACAAGGTATGCACCTGCGCTATCGCGACCGAGGATAAGAAGAAAGACGGCGACGAAGACGACGATTTCGATGAAGTCGAAACCGCCGATTCGAATGACGTCGACGCCGACGAGGTCGAAGCTGATGTCGATATTGAAGACGAGGCCGATGTCGAAGACGAACTCGACGAAACCGAAGACGACGAATAGTCGCTCGTGAGAATGGCGGCCGATCGGGGCAAACCCGGTCGGCCGCTAATTTTTGAAAAATTTTTCTAAAACCCGTTGACTTCTAGGGTGTATGGGTTATTATTATCGAGCTGCTTATGAAGTGCGCCGTTACCTCAGCTGGATAGAGGGACTGACTACGAATCAGTACGTCGGGGGTTCGAATCCCTCACGGCGCACCACTTTCTCGCCGATTGCAAAATCGGTTCAAAATTAGCCGATAAGCAGTTGCGCCGCGAGAGCGGCTTTTTTATTGTCTAGGAGAAAAGGGCCATTTTGAAGGTTCGAAAACACATAGTTCGCTAACCTTGAGGTCCTCCGCTTTCCTTCGTGGGCCTCAGGCCGCATTGTTCGAGGGGAGGCAAGCATTGCTCTACTTGTCCAACATGCTGGGTAATCCCGTATACGATTCAACGGGAGAAAAGCTCGGTGTTGTGTCTGATCTCGCTATTTCCACGGGCGAGATGTTTCCACGCATTACTTCCTTGGCGTTTAAAGGCCCCGGCCGCACGCCGTTCATGATTAGTTGGCGCAAGTACGTCGACAGCTTTTCCGAAGACGAAGTTCGCCTTAATACCGAGTCGTACAACATTCGCTTCAGTTATCTGCAGCCCGACGAAGTCTTGCTTGCCCGTGATTTGCTTGATCAGCAAATTGTTGACACGCAAGGCCTTAAGCTCGTGCGCGTTAACGACTTGAAGCTCTCCCCTTCTGGCACGCAGCTGCGTCTTCTGGGCGCCGAGGTTGGCGTGCGCGGCATCCTGCGCGGCCTTCATCCGCTTCTCGAGAAAGCCGTTGTGGGCGCGGCGAAGCTCTTCGGCAAGAAAATCGATGAAAAGATTATCGCCTGGAACTATATGGACCTGCTCGATCGCGACTTGTCCAAAGTGCAGCTTTCCGTGACGCACCGCCGTTTGAACGAGATGCACCCTGCCGACGTCGCAGATATTCTGGAGCAGCTCGATCCCAAGCAGCGTGCCGAGGTATTCAAGCACCTTGACGATGCGCGTTCGGCCGAGGTTATCGCCGAGTTGGAAGATGAGTACCAGGCTGAAACGCTCGACGACTTGGGCGACCGCGAGGCTTCCGGCCTTTTGGGCCAAATGGACCCTGACGATGCGGCCGATATTATTCGTGACCTTCCTTATGAAAAGGCTGAAACGCTGCTTCGCCTGATGGGCGTCGAAGACGCGGCCGAGATTCGTTCCTTGCTCGGCTACAAAGACGACACTGCCGGCGGCATGATGACCACCCAGTTCGTCGCTATGAAAGAAACCGATACCGTGCTCGATACGGTTGAAGTGCTCCGCGCCCTCGATGAGGACTTCCCGACCGTTCACTTCGTGTACGTGCTCGAGGAAGACTCCGAGAAGCTCGTCGGCGTGCTGTCGATGCGCACGCTGGTGCTGGCGCATCGCGAATCGCAGCTCAAAGACATCATGTATACCGAGATCATCTCTGTGCCGCCCGATGAGGATGAAGAAGAGGTTGCGGCCGATATCTCGAAATACGACATGGTCGCGTTGCCCGTCGTTGACGAATCGGGACGCATGCTTGGCCTGGTTACCGTCGACGACGCCATGGAAGTCATGGAAGAAAGCACCGAGAGCGAGAAGAATACGTCTCGCGCCCTTACGGTGGTCGCCGGCATTATCGGCGGCGCGGCGGCTCTTGCCGTGTATACGCTCATCGTGCTCGAAATCGCGGGGGTGCTGTAAATGGCCGTCATACGTCGCGATGCGACGTATGACGAGGTCATGCAGGAACGCCGCGAGGCTGAATACGTCGCGCGCAAGGCGGGAAAGCCGGAGCTTGCGGAAACCGTTTCCGATTCCCCCGCCACGGAGGGGTCGGCCGACGAGAAGAAGAAGCCGTTCTTCCTGCTCGTGCTTGCAGCTATGGGTCCTGGCGTCGTAAGCGCCATGGCCGGCAACGATGCTGGCGGCATTTCGACGTATTCCACAGCAGGTGCCGATTTCGGCTATGCCGCGCTTTGGGTTATCCCCGTGATGTGCGTGCTGTTGCTCGTTGTGCAAATGACCGCTGCCCGTATGGGCGCGGTAACGGGCAAAGGTTTCGCTGCACTTATTCGTGAACGTTTCGGCATTCGCCTTACTGCTTTCGCCATGTGCGCGCTGCTAATTGGCAACGTCGCCACGACGTTCAGCGAATTTGCCGGTATTGCATCGGGCATGGGGCTTTTCGGCGTGCCTACCTGGGTGAGCGTGCCTATTTCCGCTGTGATTGTGTGGCTGCTCGTGGTGAAGGGAAGCTATAAAAGCGTCGAGAAAATCTTCCTCGCGATTTCCCTCGTGTTCGTGACGTATATCGTCGCCGCTTTTTTGGCTGGTCCCAACTGGGGCGATGTTGCCTATGCGACCGTGGTGCCGCAGATTCCCGCGAACGTGCATTTCGTTTCGCTCGTTATTTCGATGATTGGTACCACCATCGCGCCGTGGATGATGTTCTTCGCACAAAGCAACGTCGTCGATAAGGGCGTTGGAACCGACCACGAGGAAATGTTCCTGCAGAAGGTCGATGTGACGGCTGGCACGGTTGTCGCCTGCTTGGTCGCCTGGTTCATCATTGTTACCACGGGCGCAGTGCTCTATCCGCAGGGCATTTCGATCGATTCCGCGCAGGACGCCGCTACCGCGCTTGCTCCGTTTGCGGGCGAATACGCGCAAATCCTGTTCGCGGCTGGCCTTACCGCCGCGAGTTTCTTGGCTGCGTGCGTGCTGCCGCTCACGACATCGTTCGTTATTTGCGAAGCGTTTGGTTGGGAGGCCGGCGTCGACTTCACCTGGAAGGAAGCGCCCATGTTCAAGGGTATTTTCACTTCCGTCATCGTGTTCTCGGCGATCGTGGTGCTTATTCCGGGCCTCAACCTTATGAACATCATGCTCACCGCCCAGTTCATCAACGGTGTTGTTCTGCCGGTGCTGCTCGTGTTCATGGCTCTTATCGCTGCCGACAAGCGCATCATGGGCAAATATGCGAGCGGAATCGTCGGACGGGGAATCATTTGGTTTACCGTCGCTATCGTTACGATACTCACCGTTGCGCTGCTTGTGATGCAGGTGCTTGGAATCGAATAGGTCTGATCGGTCGCCCCTGGAAATCCGGGGGCGATTTCTTTTGGATGGTTCTGGGGATGCGACCCAAACTTGCATCCCGCTCTTGCGAAATCGGCACAAGCGCTTATTGCGGTGTGATGAAAAGCTTTGGGATGGACTTTCCTTCCGCCCATTCGTCGCTTTGTGCCACCCATTCCCCTGTTCCTCCCGGCTGTCAGACGCCGCGCCGAAGGGGACGGTTCGCTACCGTTCGCCTTCGGCTCACTATGCGCTCACCTCGCTGCGTTTCGTTTTGAAATGAAGAGCAAGGATGAACGCAGAGCCGCATCGGCGCGGCGTCTGCCAGCCGGGAGGAACGGGATGATTCGGTGAATTCTTCACTCTAGTCAAATAAAGTGCACTGTTTCGCTCGCATTTGAACTACAATATCGTACTTAGACGCTAAAAATCTCTCGTTGAAGAAAAGGGGGTCATCGACATGGGTAGGGTTTACAACTTCTCCGCGGGTCCCGCGGTGCTGCCCGAGAGCGTGCTTCGCGAAGCTGCCGAAGAAATGCTCGATTATCGCGGTTGCGGTATGTCGGTAATGGAGATGAGCCACCGATCTTCAGCTTTCAAGGCGATTATTGAAGAGGCCGAAGCCGATTTGCGCGACCTCATGGGCATTCCTAGCAACTATAAGGTGCTGTTCTTGCAGGGCGGTGGCTCTACGCAGTTCGCCATGGTGCCTCTGAACCTGATGAGCGGCGGTTTTGCCGAATATATCGTGAGCGGCTCTTGGAGTAAAAAGGCCTACCAGGAGGCGAAGCGCTTCGGCGATGCTCGCATTCTGGGCGATTCTTCCGACGACAATTTCAGCTACGTGCCTAATATGGCCGAGTTGCAGGTGAATCCGAACGCCGATTACGTCTACATTTGCGAAAACGAGACCATCTATGGCACTAAATATCATGCGCTGCCCGAAACGGGCGACGTGCCGCTGGTGTCCGATGTCTCATCGTGCTTTTTGAGCGAGCCCATCGATGTGGCCAAGTATGGCCTTATTTATGGTGGCGCTCAGAAGAACGTGGGTCCTGCGGGCGTCACGATTGCTATCGTTCGCGATGACCTTATTCCTACCGATGATCTGCCCAGCGTTCCCACCATGCTGCAATACAAAACGCATGTCGACGGTGGCAGTATGTATAACACGCCGCCGTGCTACGCGATTTATGTATGCGGAAAAGTCTTCAAGTGGATTAAGGCCCAAGGCGGTCTCGAAGGTATGCGCGACATCAATGTCGCCAAAGCCCAGCTGCTTTATAACGCGCTTGACGAAAGTGATGTGTTCCATGGCACCGCACGCGAGGAGGACCGTTCGCTTATGAACGTGCCGTTCGTTACGGGCGACGCTGAACTTGATGCAAAATTCATTGTGGAAGCCGATGCTGCCGGTCTGAAGAATATCAAGGGCCACCGCAGCGTGGGCGGCATGCGTGCGAGCATTTACAACGCCATGCCTATCGAGGGCGTGCAGGCGCTCGTTGACTTCATGCGCGACTTCGAATTGCGCAACCCCGCGGGTTCGCGATCTATCTAGGGCGAGATCTCGCCCCAAATTCATTTTCTTTTCAAGCGTGGCGTCGCCAGGCTTGATTCGCACACCCGCGTACGCCTCTTGGCGCACGCCCGCCGCCTTTTGGCTGGTCGGGCGTTCAGTGGGTGGTTAGCTCGACCATATAATCATTGTTGCAATACGAACCTTGAATCTGCCGGGGAATCGACGGGTCGCCACGGCCTTCGAGAATCGAAGGCTTCCGTTAGATTCGGCATATGGGTTCGATAATCTAAAAGGAGATTTCCATGCGCTATATCAAAACCATCGACGACATCACGAAAGACGGCCAGGTTACCTTTGGCGACGGCTACGAGTTCGTGCCCGAAGCTGAAAAGGCCGATGCGATTCTCATGCGCTCGACCGACCTACACGGCTATGAGCTGCCTGAAGGCATTCGCGCTATCGCGCGTTGCGGCGCCGGCGTGAACAATATTCCCATCGAGGAATATGCCAAGAAGGGCGTCGTGGTATTCAATTCGCCGGGCGCGAACTCCAATGCCGTGAAAGAGCTCGTTTTGGCGATGCTCGTGCTTTCGAGCCGTGGCGTTGTGCAATCGATGAATTGGGTGCGCGAAAATGCTGCCGACCCCGATATTTTCGTGAACGCGGAAAAGGCGAAGAAGGCGTTCGTCGGCCGCGAGTTGAAGGGCAAGAGCATTGCTGTTATCGGTTTGGGCAACGTTGGCTCGAAGGTCGCCAACGCCTGCGCCGATCTGGGAATGGACGTGTATGGCTACGATCCGTTTATCTCGGTCGAGCATGCGTGGGCACTTTCCCAAAAAGTTCAGCGCGTATCGACGCTCGAAGACGCGTGCCGCGACCGCGATTACCTCACGCTGCATGTGCCCTCGAAGGCCGACACGATTCATATGATTGGCGAGGAGCAGTTGAATCTGCTTGCCCCGAATGCCGTGCTCATCAACTATTCTCGCGAGACCATCGTTGACGAGGATGCCGTCGATGCCGCCCTGCGTGCCGGCAAAATCGCATGGTTCGCGACCGACTTCGCGACTCAGAAAACCGTGCTTATGCCGAACACGTTCATTACCACCCACTCGGGTGCTGGCACGGGCGAGGCTGAAGCGAATTGCGCCGATATGGCCATTTCTGAGCTCAAGGATTACTTGGAAAACGGCAATATCGCCAATTCGGTGAACTACCCCACCTGCTCCATGGGCAAGGCGCGCGCGGCGAGCCGTGTCGCGTGCCTGCATGCGAATGTACCGAATATGATCGGCCAAATTACGGCAGTGCTCGCCCGAGACAACGCCAATGTGCAGCGTATGACGAACGAAAGCGCTGGCGAGAATGCCTACACCATGTTCGACACCGATGAGCATCTCGACGACGAGACCATCGAAGCCCTGAAGCAGATTCCGAGCATTTATCGCGTGCGCGTTATTAAGTAGGTTGCGTCGTTCTGCCGAACGACGCAAGTGCTCGACGCTGCGCCGGGTTCTGACGGCGCACTTCGGGCGGTGATGGCCCAGCTAAGCTGGGCGGCGCCCGCTCGTGCTCAGAAGTTTGGGATTGAATATGCCATGAGGCGTATTAAACAGCTCACGTACCGAAGTATGCTTCGCCTCGGCCGCGCCCGAATTGCACTCGCCAGAACCCAAGCTCGCTGATTTTCGTTTGTCCAGCGTTTTAATGCAACTATAGATCGGAGGACTGTCCTCCGATCCATTTGAGGCAAGGGAGTTTTCCTATGATTGTTAAACCGTTTGCTGCTGTTCGACCAACTGCAAGTGTCGTCGATCAGGTCGCGGCGCTTCCTTATGACGTGTACGACCGAGCCGAGGCCGTCGCCGCCGTTGATGGTGAGCCGCTTTCTTTCCTGAATATCGATCGCCCTGAAACGCAATTTCCGGCCGATGCCGATATGTATGCCCCCGAGGTGTATGCGAAAGCTCGTGAGCTCTTCGATGCACGCCGCGCCGATGGCACGTTCGTGACCGAGCCTGCGCCGTGCTTCTATTTGTATGAGCTCACGATGAACGGGCGCTCGCAAACGGGTGTCGTTGCGTGCTGCGCGATTGATGATTACCTCGAGAATGTTATCAAGAAGCATGAGAACACGCTCGAGAAGAAGGAGCTCGACCGCATTCGCCACATCGATGCCCTCGATGCGCAAACGGGCCCTATTTTCCTGACGTATCGCGATTCCGATGCGATCGATATTTTGGTCGCGGCCGTGAAGAAAACCGCGCCGCTCTACGATTTCACCGGTGAAGATGGCGTCACGCATCGCGTATGGCGCATGGCTGCAGCGTCGGAGGAAGTCGCCTGCTCTCAAGCGTATGCTGGTTTGGTTGCGGCGTTTGCCAAGGTGCCGTGCGCGTATATTGCCGACGGCCATCATCGAGCGGCGTCAGCCGTGAAAGTCGGCTTGGCGCGCCGTGAGGCGAATCCGGGTTACGACGGAACCGAAGAATTCAATTACTTCATGAGCGTGCTCTTCCCTGCGTCGCAGCTTTCGATTCTTGCCTACAACCGCGTGGTGCGCGACCTCAACGGCCTCACCAAGGATGAATTCCTGAATGCCCTCGCTGGCGAAAACGGCCCGTTCGAGATTATCCATACGCAAGAATCCCAGCTCGAGCCAATCGATAAGGGCGCAGTGGGAATGTATCTCGACCGCGAGTGGTACGGCCTTGGCGTGAAGCCCGAATTCGAGAGCAGCGACCCCGTTGACGGCCTCGATGTTTCGATTCTTCAGAAAAAGGTGCTCGCGCCCATTCTGGGAATCGGCGACCCTCGTACCGACGAGCGCATTGAGTTCGTGGGCGGAATTCGTGGCCTGCGCGAGCTCGAACGCAAGGTGAACCGCATCGATGCGCGCGGCGATGGCCCCGCTGTGGCGTTCGCAATGTTCCCCACGTCGATTGACGAGCTGCTCAATGTGGCCGACGCCGATCGCCTCATGCCGCCGAAGTCGACGTGGTTTGAACCGAAGCTTCGCAGCGGTCTGTTCGCTCATTTGATTTAAACGTGGCGAGACGACTCGCCGCCGCTTTCCCATTCGTGGGGTCAAGCGGTGGCGCACCGCTACGTTACAAGTGTATTTCGTTTACCGATATGCCGTCTGAACTGCGCTAAGCTCGTCATACACTTTTCTTTCGCAGTAAATTGTGGGCGCTTCTGGCGCCGGGAGGGTTGATGCTCATGAAGGAAAGCTTGCCGCTTTACACCGACTTTGAGAAATGCCATTCAATCGATCCGTGTTATTACACCACTTACGATATCAAGCGAGGCTTGCGCAATGCCGACGGCACGGGCGTTGTGGTTGGCGTTACAAATATCTCGAACGTGCATGGCTACGTTGTTTCCGAGGGCGATAAAGTTCCCGACCGCGGACGTTTGTCATATCGCGGCTACAGCATTTCCGATTTGGTCGACCATGCTGTTGCTGAAAACCGTTTCGGCTTCGAGGAAACGGCGTACCTGCTTATGGCGGGCGAGCTTCCTACGGCCGAGCAATTGAAAACCTTCAACGACCTTATCGCCGCCCAGCGCGACCTGCCCGATGGCTTCACGGCGAATTACATCATGAAGCCGCCCACGCGCGATTTGATGAACGCTATGAGCCGCGCGGTGCTGCAGCTGTACGCCTTCGATGATGAAGCGGAAAACCGCAGCTCGGAGCATGAAATCGACACGGCTATCATGCTGCTTTCGCGCCTTCCGCGCATCATGGTGCTTTCCTATCATGTGATGCGCGACAAATTCTTCGGCGACTCCATGTTCATCCATCATTACATTCCGGGCCAGTCGACCGCTGAGACCATTCTGTCGATGCTTCGTCCCGATCGGCAGTTCACCGATACTGAGGCGAAAACGCTCGACATTATGCTCATGCTGCATGCTGAGCACGGCGGCGGCAATAATTCGACGTTTACCTGCCGCGCTGTTACGAGCGCCGATACCGATCCATATTCCGCTTACGCTGCGGCAATCGGTAGCTTGAAAGGTGCGCGCCATGGCGGTGCGAACAATCGCACGCTTCGCATGACCGACGACATCAAGCAGCACGTCGCCGACATTACCGACGAAGGTCAGGTGGCCGATTACCTGCGCAAAATCGTGCGCAAGGAAGCTTACGATCGCACGGGCCTTATCTATGGCATGGGCCATGCGGTGTATACGCTTTCCGACCCGCGCGCCGAGTTGCTCCATAAATATGCGGAACGCTTGGTTGCGGGCACTGAGCACGAAGCGGAATTCCGCTTGCTTGAGATTATCGAGCGCCTGGCGCCGCAGCTGCTCGCCGAGGCTGGCAAGAGCAAAGATATTTGCGCGAACGTCGACCTTTATAGTGGCTGCGTGTACTCTACGCTGGGCATTCCCCGCGAATTGCTCACGCCGATGTTCGCAAGCGCTCGTATGGCAGGTTGGAGCGCGCACCGTTTTGAGGAAATCGTCTCGGGCAAGCGCATCATGCGCCCCGCGTTTAAGAAGACGGGCCACGCACGCGAGTATGTCGACATCGCTGACCGAAATTAGTCCCGTTTTGCTGAATTTTGGCACGAATTTGCGGTTGTGAACGATTCAAGCGCTCGATATAGCGGGTGTTCTGAAAAGCATTTCGCATAACCCCAGGTCAAACCAGTGTTGCTATTTAAGGAGAATGCGAGAGCGCCAAAACAACCGTTCACAACCGCAATTCTCTGCCAGAAAGGCCGCTTCGGCGGCCTATTTCTTTCTTAAGGCTTCGTCGCGTCTGCGGAAAGGGCGCGTACAATGCTGGAAGATGTGCGTACGGAAGGAATCTTATGGCCCTGACCACCAATACCGCGCTTGCGCAGCTGCAACCTTCGGGTATTCGCCGCATTACGGCGTTTGCGAAGCAGACGCCTGGGTGCATTTTGCTTACGCTCGGCGAACCCGACGGCAATACCGCCGATGCCGTGAAGGAGGAAGTTGCGAAGTCCCTTGCCGCAAACGAAACGCACTATCCGCCCAACAACGGTACGGTGGAATTGAGGCGTGCGATTTCGGCTCATATGGAAAAGCGCAATCTCGCTTACGGCGAAGACGAAATCGTCGTGACTTGCGGTGCAACCGAAGCGTTGTTCGCGGCTCTTTCGAGCATTCTGAATTCTGGCGATGAGGTAATTGTTCCCACGCCTGCGTTTGGCTTATATGAGTCAATCATCGCGGTGAATCGTGCGACGTTCGTTCCTGTCGATACGCGCCCAACGAAATTCCAGCTCACGTTGGAGCAGCTCGAGGCAGTCGCTACCGATTGCACGAAGGCAATCGTGCTTACGTCCCCGAACAATCCCACAGGCTGTGTGCTCAACCCGCGTTCCTTGGATGCGGTTGCGAAATTCGCCAAGGCGCACGACGTGTTCGTTATCTGCGACGATGTGTACACGAGCCTTGTCTATGAGGGTGTATACAAGAGTGACGAAGGCATACACCTTGGCCTTGCGAGCTGCTATGGCGAACTGCGCGATCGCATCATCGTGTGCGACAGTTTTTCGAAGCCTTACGCCATGACCGGCTGGCGTCTTGGTTGGGTTGCGGCCGATGCTCCGATTTCGGCGCAAATCGCGAAAATGCACCAGTACATGGTGTCGTCGGTTCCTTCGTTCGTGCAGCGCGCGGCGATTCGGGCGTTGAAAGAAGACGTTGCGCCGGCGCGGGAAGTGTATCGCGGCCGCCGTAACTACGTGCTCGCGCGCTTGAAGGAAATCGGCTTGGATGTCGTCGAGCCTGATGGCGCCTTCTATGTGTTCCCCTCTATCGAGAAATTCGGCATGTCTTCGGATGAATTCTGCACGCGCCTCATCGCGGAGAAGGGCGTTGCGCTTGTGCCGGGCTCTTGCTTTGCCGCCGAAGGATTTGTGCGCCTGTCGTATTGTTGCAGCATGGAGAATCTCGAAGAAGGCCTGAACCGCTTGGCGGCCTTTGTCCAAACCTTGGAACAGCGTTCCGCATAGTGGAACGGGTTTCCCGTGGATAGGGGTCGCTCCCTCAAATGCGGTGTAGAATAACGTCGTTCACAATCTCGCGTATCGAGGTGGTTGTGCGTAATGCCGTCGCGCGGTTTCGCTCGGCGGTTTCCAACCAAGAAGGGGACATATATGTCTGATATTAAGAACATCCTGGTCACCGGCGGCGCTGGCTTCATTGGCAGCCATACGTGCGTTGAGCTGCTCCAGGCTGGCTATGGCGTGGTCATTATCGACGACCTGTCGAATTCCTGCGAGAAGGCCGTTAATCGCATCGCTCAAATTGTGAAGCAGGCGGAAGCTGACGGCAAAGCTCCGGCGGGTGCTTCCGAGCGCATGAAGTTCTATGAGGACAACGTGCTCAATCGCGACGCGCTCGAGCGCATCTTCGCTGAAAACGATATTTACGGCGTTATTCACTTCGCGGGCTTCAAGGCTGTGGGCGAGAGCGTCGAAAAGCCGCTCGAGTATTACTACAACAACATCACCAACACGCTCATTCTGTGCGACGTTATGCGCAAGCATGACTGCAAGCGCATTGTGTTCAGCTCGAGCGCAACGGTGTATGGCGAGCCCGATAGCGTGCCTTTGAGCGAAGCTGCGGAAAAGAAGCCGGCCACCAACCCTTACGGTTGGACGAAGTGGATGATCGAGCAGATTCTTACCGACTTGCACACCGCCGACCTCGAATGGGATGTCGTGTTGCTTCGTTACTTCAATCCCATTGGCGCGCACGAAAGCGGCCTTATCGGTGAAGACCCGAAGGGTATCCCCAACAACCTCGTGCCGTATGTCGCACAGGTCGCGATTGGCAAAATGAAGGCCGTTCGCGTGTTTGGCAATGACTATCCCACGCCCGATGGCACGGGCGTGCGCGATTACATCCATGTAGTCGACCTGGCACGCGGCCATGTTGCGGCGCTCAACTGGATGGATGGCAAGACGGGCGTCGAAGTCGTGAACCTCGGCACTGGTAAAGGTTCGAGCGTGCTCGATGTGGTGGCCGCGTTCAGTCGTGCGTGCGGTCGAGAGCTCCCGGTCGATATTCAGCCGCGCCGCGCTGGCGATGTTGCGGAAAATTACGCCGACCCGCAGAAGGCCAAAGACGTGTTCGGTTGGGTTGCGGAATACGACCTCGATCGCATGTGCGCCGATTCGTGGCGTTGGCAGTTGATGAACCCGAACGGGTATGCCGACTAAACGATGCGCCATTATACTTAACGGGCTCATATGGGGCGCGGCGAAAATGAGCGCTATGGGGTGGCTGGGTAATCTGCCACCCTTTCTTATTGAGCGGGAATAGATAGCGATACAATAACGTATCGGTTTGTGACAAACAGAACCCTCCTGAAAACACCAGCTCAAGAGGGTTCTCCTTTTGGTTTTACGCTCAAATAAACTGCTTGTATTACAGAAAAATGGCGTCATCGACGACAAAGAATGTCACCAAGAAACAACGCGGTTTGCAAGTGTTTCGCATCTTTTACCTGCGGAAACGCTTTCTGTTCGATTATTCCTCATGCCACGGGGCGCACCGCCTACTACACCGCCCCCATCAAGGCGCTCTTCGCCCGCGTGCGCCTGGCCGCCCTGGAACACACCCGCGAGCTGGGGAACCTGGACGAGAACTGGGGCCACGGCGAGCGCGCCTGGGAGGCGGCGCTCGACGACTACTTCGCCGAGCACAACGAGAGTCGCCTGGACGGTGACGCGCGGTCGGCCGCCTACCTCTCCATCGACGAGAGCCCCGAAGCCGAACAGCACCTCTGGCATGTGCGCCAGATCTTCCTGGACGAGAACGCCGACGGCGACTTCCGCATCGAGGCTGACGTGAACCTGGACGCCACCCAGGAGGAAGGCGAGGTCATCTTCAAGAACTACCGCGTGGGCTTCGTGGAGGATTTGGCGGAATAGGATAGGTTTTCCAGGCCAAGAAACTGGTACAGCTCCTGTTTGCTGTGGACATCCAGTTTTTTATAAATGTTGTGAGTGTGGGTCTTCACCGTAGCGAGGCCTACCACCAGATAGTCGCTAATTTGCGCTAACGTTTTTCTCTGGGCGAGGAGAAGGAGTACGTCTCCCTCGCGCTTAGTCAGAGAGCACTGCATGGCGACCGATGTGCAGGTTTCGGCGAGTATGGTGTAATAACGTGCCGGATCGACGTACTGCGCCTTTGCTGGATCGGTGCTCCTCTCGAGACTTCCATCTCTGAGAGGAGAAAGATAGACGAACGCAATGGCTCCTAATCCTGCGAGTAGGACGAGGGGCAACGCATGCACGCCAGGCCCTATCATGCCCGAGAAAGCTTCTCCTAGAAAAGCGGCGAGTTGCTCTGCAAGATAGGCAAGCGAGAAAACAAAGACTGGGTTTTCCTCTTCTTTGGCAGAGATTGCACAGTATGGTGAAGAAGAATGTCGAAAAAGTCATATAGGAGGCATCGAGAAGAATCGAAGCAATTTCGTAGGAACACCCAGCTCCTATAGCGAAAACTATGATTGCCAATTCCAGAATGGCGAGCGATGCGTCATAGAGCTGCTTGATGCGAACGATTCTTCCGTTTACCGCGAGGGCGATTGAGGTAACCGCAATGGCGATAAAGAGCCCGAAGTAGGAAACACTAGCTACGGGCGTGGGGGCAAAGCCTTGTAGCGTTTGAATGGTGAAGATGATAAGCGAATAAATGAGCAGCAAGCGCGCAATGAGAAAGAAACTGCGCGGCTCAATTTTGCCGGCCTCTTCTGAGGGCGAAGTAGCCGTAGGGTTTTCGCGCTAGAGCGCAATAGAGGTTTTTCTCGTGAGGCAGAGGGCGATTGCGAGGGGCGCAATACAGGATATGGCAAGTGGCGGAAGCAAAGTGGAGAGTGCCCGCAGTATGCCTACAAAAAAACTGCCAAGCAATGAGCGTTAAAAGGCAGTCGACGAGGGGGAGCCCCGCAAGCGCCTTGAGGCACGAGATGAGCAGAGAGGCTCGGCAGAGCGCCGTTACGCAAAGACAAGCGAAGGGTAGAACTCCCTGGAAAGTTTCCGGCTGCAATGAGCACGCCCAGGCGCCAAAAAAACCGAGAAAGCACAGTGAGCAGGAGGCAACAACGAACGCTTTACTGCTGAGGAAAGTGCTGGCTTGGCGGTGAAACAGGGCCAAGACGCCGAATGCGAGCGACGTTACAAGGAGATGGGAATATTGGGAAAAGGATACGAGTGAAGCGAATCCTGCCGGAATTGCAGCAGAAGGGTCGAGCATCCAAGCGCAAGCAAAAGCCAGAGCGAGAGCAAAAGGCACGTTGCGAATCTGATTTACCGTCACCGCCTTGGCCACGCTCGACCCCCCCGAATGGTTTCGCATCATAGAACTGCCTCTCGGTCTATTTTATACCGATTAAGCCTGGAAAACCCGAGGTAATCGCACTTTGAGGAAGTGGAGTGCGGAGGCGAGGAATAGCTTGAAGTGCGCAATGCGCTTCATCAACCGTTTTTTCAATCCTTCCTTGCCTGCAATCAACCTCAATCTGCATCCTCAAAATCCAATACCTGCGTTTTCATACGTAAGTGCGATTTCGAATAGGCGCCGTCAACGTTTTGTCGATAGACGAGTTGGGCGATGGTCCATGAGCCCAAAATCGCACATGCAATAACTCAGTTAGGAAAGAGGAGGATCAAAAATGGACAAGGCGATATCGCGCAGAGATTTTATTGTTGGGGGTGGAGTATTTGGTGCGAGCATGGCAGCAGTCGGCCTCGCGGGATGCGCTCCTTCAAATGGTGGCCTGCCGTCGACTGATACCGACGCATCGGGCACCAGTACGCATAAGGGCGCAGATCGCCCTCTTTCTTCGCGGCTTGTCGAAGTGGATGAAGGGGATGTGGTCCGCACGGAGGAGTGCGATGTCGTAGTGTGCGGCTCAGGATCCGCTGGAACCTATGCCGCCATTAGAGCAGCTGAGCTTGGTGCTCGTGTAATCTGGCTTGAGAAGACAAGTCTCAAGGGAGGAACTTCAACGATAACGGAGGGTACGCTTGCGTACAACACTCAAGAGCAGCTTGATGCGCAGGGGCCCACAGACTTGCAGACCGAGTTCGAAACTTACATGCAGTGGCACAATTGGGGTGCTTATGCACCAGGGATTTGGTGCTACCTGGACAATTCTGGAGAAGCCCTCGATTGGGCCATAAGCCATGGGGCTTCGATGTCAACTGGTGGCCAGGGTGCCCTTCTGAGCTGCTTTGACGAGGCAGGCAATTGGGTAAACAACGGCGAGGGTATGCTCAAGCCGCTTTGGGCCTATGGGGAGACGCTCGATAATTTGGATTTTCGCCTAGAGTCTCCTGCCGTGAATATCATTCTCGACAATGAGGGAGTTGGGGGTGTCTACGCAAAAAGCGGCGGCGATCTCGTGCGCATTAATGCCAAAGCGACGGTGCTCGCTACGGGTGGATTCGGGAAAAACCCGGAAATGTGCGCCGAGCGGCTTCGCGTTCCTAGTGAACGAGTTGTATTTCTGGGGTTCGATGGTCAAGATGGCGACGGAATCAATATGGCGCTGACGGCAGGCGCGCTTCCCCAGGCGCCGTCTGCGGTAATGTACGGACTTTCGAAGGCGTGCGGAGAAAGTTGGAGTAGCATGCTGTCGATTTTCACTCAGTGGCCGCCCTCTTATCGGTATCCGCTAGAAATAGGCAAAACGCTCCCCATGGTCAATCAGAGCGGCGTGCGCTTTTATAACGAGACACTTGCAGAAGACGCCGACACCTCCCGCCTCAACACGGCAATCGCTTCTCAGTCGAAGGTCTTTACCTTGTTCGATGAGGCGCATGTTGAAGCCTACGAGGGCGAGGATAAACTCAATGAGTTCGTTGCCTTCATGGGTGTTGGGAGCGGAGAGTTCCGATCCTTGGTTGAAGGCAGCGACTTTGTTTGGAAGGCCGATAGCTTCGAGGAGCTTGCCGAGCTTATGGGGGTTGACTCGGAAGCATTGGCTGCAACGATGGAAGATTACAATAATAGAGCGAAGGGGGACGGCTCTCATGACCCCTTTGGAGCCGACCCCGCGCTCATGACTCCTCTAGAAAAGAAGCCATTTTATGCGGTTCAGGTCGAGGCTTGCGCCTATAGCACCTGTGGCGGCGTGCGAGGAGATCATGAGGCGCGGGCGATCGGACACGACGATCTCCCCATCAAAGGCTTGTTTGTGTGCGGCATCGATAACGGTTCCATGCAGTTTAACGACTATCCCTATGGGCTGCATGGAGGATCGGGGCAGGGTGCTGCTTGCACGACGGGATATGTTGCTGCGAACGCAGCTTGCAAGGATCTGGGTCTTGCCTAGTGATCATTTAACAGACGACCCTCGATCCCCTTCTGCAGCAACAAGGGGATTGAGGGTCGTCTTAAAGCGCACGAAGCAGGGTTATCGCACCTTCTCTTTCAAATAGTCGCTAGGAAGCTCGCAGCTGTGGTAGTTACGAGCTTCTTGCTTTTAGCGGTTGTTGGGGAAGCCCCCGTCGCTTCCTTATTCGCTTCTCAGAGCTTCGACCGGGTCTTTTTTCGCCGCTGCGCTTGAAGGAATGAGGCCTGCCAAGAATGTGAGCAGCACGCTTATGCCAACCAGGGCAATTGCGGCCTGCCACGGCAGAATCGCGACGTTTTCCACGTCAAATAACGAGTACACAATTGCATTTGCGGGAATGCAGGCCAAGGCTGTAAGAGCGATGCCGATAATGCCCGCGGTGAAGCCGACGATAAAGGTTTCGGCGTTGAATATGCGGCTGACATCGCCCTTGCTCGCACCAATGGAGCGCAAAATGCCAATTTCTTTCTTGCGTTCAAGCACGCTGATGTAGGTGATGATGCCAATCATAATTGAGCTCACCACGAGGGAAATCGCGACGAACGCCACCAACACGTAGCTGATCATATTCACGATTGTGGTCACGCTGCTCATGAGCGCGCCTACGATGTCGGTATAGCTCACGACTTTATCTTCGTCGCCGGCGGCATTCATCTTGTCGTTGTAGCCGTCGAGGATATCAATCACGCTTTGCTTGCTTTCGAAATCCTTCGGGTAAATGTCGATGCTTGCCGGCTTCGAGTAATCGGCCCAGCCGAATTTCTTCATGTTGTTATCGTAGCTGCTCTGCTCGGTCGACATGAGGCTCGCCATGAGTTCGGAAAGCTCCTGCTCGCTCATGTTCATTTGGAATGCGTCGGCGAAGGCGCTTTCGTTAATGCCCATAGCTTTTGACATATTTGCCGAAAGGGTGGACATATAGGCGGTCATCGCGGATGAGACTTGGTTTTGAATCGCTGTTCCGTATTGCATCATGACCTGCGTCATTGCTGTTTGCATATACGACTGCATAGCGGCGGAAAGTTGCTCTTGCAGCTGCTGCGAAATAGCTGCAGAAAGTGCGGGCAAAAGCTGTGCTTGCAGTTGTTGTGAAAGCTGCTCTTGCAGCTGCTGTTGGATTTGCTCGCTCACGCCGCTGAAATCGATGCTGTCGGCAATGACCTTCTGCATGGCGGCTTTCGTGGCGGGGTCTGCGAGGTATGCCTCGACTGCCGCATTTTGATTGGTATCGTATTCGGGGTGGTCCTTGATTTGCTCCTGGAGCCAAGAGGGGTACGCCTCCATGATATTCATAATGCCCTGGGTAAGAACGTCGATTTTAATATCGGGCTGGGCGCCATCGAGGTTGAGCTTGATGTTGCTGAAGTCCAAATTCAGCTGGCTCATGTCAATCTTGCTCGGGTCGATTTGAATGCCCGAAGCGTCAAAGGCCGGCATGCTTGACAAGTCGATATTGGCCCCCGACAAATCCATGCTGCTCGAGAGGTCGGCGTTCGAGAGGCCTGCGGCCAGCGCGCTTTCGTCAAATGTGAACGCACTCTGTAGCTTTTCGCCGTCAATTGTGAACAGGCTCGACATATCGAACCCATTGCCATCTTTCGCTTCATCCTCTTCTTCAGCGAACGATTTGCCTGTAATCACATTGGTTGTGGGGTTTGCCTGCTGGTCTTTTACGATTTGCTTATCGCCCGCCTCGTCAATGAGGTGGTTGATCAAATCGTTCGAGTAATACAGGCCTGTTGAAAGCGAAGTAATCTTCTGGCCCTCTTTCGGCTTCACCACGCCGCACACCTTTAGCGTTTCGCCATTGTCAACCAAGCTTTTCATATAGTCGGCATCGCCGCTCTTGTCTTTCCAAACCTGGTAATCGCTGTCGTACTGATAAAAATCGGCGCCATTAACGAGCTTGAACTCCACGTTCGTAAGATCGTCGTAGTCGAGGTCGAGTGTGCCGTCGGGTACCTGCACTTCTTCCTCGTTAGCGAATTCGCGTACCATTTCTTCGAGTTCCTTATGGTCGCGCAAGCCCATGGAGTACAGCATAAAATCGCTCACGTTGCCGTTCGGCGTGAGCACTGCCACGACCTCGTTGTAATTTTCGGGCCAGTGGCCTGCGACGACGTCATATTGGCTATCGACCTGGTTCATGTTCGCGGGCAGCTTGTAGAAGATATTCGTGCTCATCATCGACGACATGATGCCGTTGCTCGATGCGCCTAATCCCACGCTCGCGAACGATTTATCGGGGTTTACCTGGTGTACGCCGTCGTCGGTGTTTGAATTGAAAATCTGCGGAGTAACGCTATAGCCGTATTCGATTGAATTCACGTAGTTGCCGATGTCGGTGCCGCCGTTGTCGAAATATTCCTTCAGCGATGCGAGGTCATTGCTCCCGATGCTCGAGAACATGCGCGTGATCATCTTTGACTCATGCACCGGCTTGTCTGAATTGCCCGCAGCGTCCGCGTCTCTCGTTTGCGCGTCGGTGGTGGCGGCAGAATCGTCGGCGCCCGCGCCGCCCATGCCCATCGTCATCATGCTGGTCATGTCGAAGCCCTGGTCTTGGATTTGCAGCGGGTATTCCGAAAGCGTGTTTTCTTCGACGTTCGCGATGTATTGGTTCACGCCGTTCGCGAGTGACAAGATGGCGGCGATGCCGATGATGCCGATGCTGCCGGCAAAGGCGGTCATGAGCGTGCGGCCCTTTTTCGTGAGCAAATTCTTGAGTGAAAGCGAAAGCGCCGTGAAAAACGACATGCTCGTTTGGCGTGCGGCTTTGGCTTCGCGGCGAGGCTCGTTGCTTGCGTCGGGGTCGAAGGGGCGCGTGTCGCTTTTGATAACGCCGTCGGCAAGGTTCACGATGCGCGTAGCGTATTGTTCGGCCAGTTCAGGGTTGTGCGTCACCATGATTACCAGGCGGTCGCCGGCGATTTCGGTGAGCAGATCCATGATTTGCACGCTTGTTTTCGAGTCGAGGGCACCCGTAGGCTCATCGGCCAGAATGATTTCCGGCTCGTTGACCAGGGCGCGCGCGATGGCGACGCGCTGCATTTGGCCGCCGGAAAGCTGGCTGGGCTTTTTGTTGACGTGCTCGCCAAGGCCGACGCGTTTAAGGGCCGCGCATGCTCGCCCGCGTCGCTCTGCACGCGACACGCCTGAAAGCGTGAGGGCCAGTTCCACGTTTTCCAGAATGGTTTGGTGGGGAATGAGGTTGTATGCCTGGAAGACGAAACCGATTCGATTGTTTCGATAGGTGTCCCAGTCGTGATCTCGATATTGCTTGGTGGAAATGCCGTCGATGAGCAAATCGCCCGAATCGTAATGGTCGAGCCCGCCGATGATATTGAGCATGGTCGTTTTGCCCGAACCAGAAGGGCCTAAGATGGCGACAAATTCATTATCGCGGAAAGCAAGCGACACATGGTCGAGCGCGACTTGCGTGAAGTCGGCCGTAGTGTATGACTTGCACACGTCTTTAAGCTGCAGCATACAACGCCTTTCATAATTGTTTATGAATCTAAAACAATTATGAACAATTATGCGCTTGCGGCAGGAGGAACACCCTTTCGTTTTCTAAGCGTAAACCAGAAACATCCATCTACCCTAGATCGTCGACTATGTCTCGCCTGATGATATGACGGCCTGCCTTTAACTTCAATTTTCCCTGAATGGGACTGTAGTTTTCGACTGCGTTGGTAAGGGCTGAGTCCTATTCTGTGTAAGACATGCTAGAATAACAAAGTTTTCAAACGCCTCCGTAGCTCAGGGGATAGAGCACCGCTCTCCTAAAGCGGGTGTCGACGGTTCGAATCCGCCCGGGGGCACCATGATATTTTGAAGGCCAGGCGCCGTTGCTGCCTGGCCTTTTCCTTTGCATGGTATGCGGTCGCAATGAGTTGCTGGGCCGCTGGGTAGCAGCCTGTTCGATTCGCTTACGGAATGCGAATCAGCTTTTTGTAGGTTTCCAGGCCGGCCATGAGCACTTCTTCATCGAAATCAAAAGTATCGGCGTGCAGGGGAATGCCCGTGCCCGTTCCCAGCAGCAGGAACACGCCCGGCAAGTGGCGCTGGTAGAACGCGAAATCCTCCGCGATGAGCAGCGGCTTGGGCAGCTCGGCCACGTCGATGTGGCGTGAGGCGAGCTCGAACAGTTCCTCGTTGTTCACGACCGGCGGGTAGCCTTCGCTGAAATCGACGTCGACCGTGCAGCCCGCTTCGGCGGCACGACGCTCGGCGATCTCGCGCAGCGCCTCTTTCGCTTCGGCTCCCATTTTCTCACTGAATGTACGCAGCGTGCCTTCGATGTACGTGCGCGAAGAAATCACGTTGCGCGCCTGGCCACTTTCGAGCAGGCCGCACTTGAATGTGCAGGGTTCTTCCTGTGCGCGCTTTGCCATGTAGTCGTACGCCTCGAGAATGAAGCGCATGCCCGCTTCCATGGAATCGGCGCCATCTTCGGCCTTGGCGATGTGCGTGGCCTTGCCGAAGAACGTGAATGTGCTTTCGCTCGTGGCGGCGAGCAGCGCGCCGGGGCGGCTCGCGATGTGGCCCTTCGGCAAATCGGGCCACAAGTGGAAGCCGAAAATGCGATCGACGTGGTATTTCTCGAATGTGCCCGATTCGCAGATGAGCTGCGCGCCGCCGGTCGTTTCCTCAGCGGGCTGGAACACGATGAGCACGCTGCGCTCGAGTTCGTCGAGATGCGCCGCAATGTGGCGCGCGAGGCCGAGCGCCATGGCCATGTGTCCGTCATGGCCGCATGCGTGCATCTGCCCGGCATGCGTGGAGCAGAACGGCACACCCGATTTTTCGGTCACGGGCAGCGCATCCATATCGGTGCGAATGGCGGTAGTGTGCTCGCTTCCGCGGTCGAAAAATGCGCACACGGTTGAGCGGCACGGCTCGAACACTTCGCATGGCAGCTCGTCAATAACCGAATGCACGTACGCGATGGTTTTCGGCAAATCGAAGTCAACTTCAGGAATTTGATGCAGGTCGCGGCGGTATTGCGTGAGGTCGGCCAGCGTGGGTTCGGCAAACGCGCCGCTGCAAGGTTCGCATTCGTTCATAGTGCCTCTTCGTCTAAAAGTTCCTTGAATTCTCGCGCATTATAGCCTTCGTGCTTTGACTTTAGCGCACTAAAGTGATAGTTTCATTCGAACGATAGAGGCGCGGGTGCGATGGGCCTTGGGGGAGTCGGCGGGCGTTGATCCCAAAGCGAGGCAAACCCGCCGAATTCGCTTTGCCGGGCACGGCGCGCGAATGGGTTTGCGGGGAACACCCGCAAGACTGTCTGCGAAATCGCAGGTGCGCTATCTTGCTGTGAAATGTTTTGCGCTGGTGTATGCCGCGCATGCGACGCCAGTGAGGCCGTGCCTTGCTGGCGTTTTTTTATTATGCGGTTCGGGAGGGTTCTTCCCGCCGAGTCGCGCGCAGGTTTTCAGAAAGGCGACGCGCATGAACAAACAACCCTTCGTTTCGAAGGCCCAGCTCGATGAGATTATCGAGCATTACCCTACGCCGTTCCACCTCTATGACGAAGTGGGCATTCGCCGCAACATGGAGGCCGTGCGCGACGCGTTTGCGTGGAACCCAGGCTTCAAAGAATATTTCGCGGTAAAGGCCACGCCGAACCCGTTCCTTATCAATATCCTGCGCGATTATGGGTGCGGATGCGACTGCTCTTCGGCGACCGAGCTGCAGCTTTGCGATGCTATGGGCATTTCGGGCCACGACATTATGTTCTCGTCGAACGAAACCCCCGCGGCCGACTACGAGGCGGCTGCGAAGCTGGGCGCCATCATCAACCTCGACGATATTTCGCATATCGATTTCCTCGAGCAAACGATTGGCGGCATTCCGGAAACCATCAGCTGCCGCTACAACCCCGGCGGGCTTTTCGAAATCTCGAACGGCATTATGGACAACCCGGGCGATGCCAAATACGGCATGACGACTGAGCAGCTGTTCGAGGCATTCCGCACGCTCAAAGCCAAGGGTGCCAAACATTTCGGCATCCATGCCTTCCTGTGCAGCAATACCGTGACGAACGATTATTACCCCGAGCTCGCCGCCGTGCTGTTCAAGCTTGCCGTTCAGTTGCAGCAAGAAACGGGCGCGCATGTCGAGTTCATCAACCTGTCGGGCGGCGTGGGCATTCCTTACGAGCCTGACCAGACGCCGAACGATATTCGCGCGATTGGAGAAGGCGTTCGCCGCGTGTACGAGGAAATCCTCGTGCCTGCTGGCATGGGCGATGTGGCGATTTTTACGGAAATGGGCCGCTTTATGATGGGCCCGTACGGCTGCTTGGTTACCACGGCTATCCACCACAAGCATATTTATAAGGAATATATCGGCGTCGATGCGTGTGCGGCGAACCTCATGCGCCCGGCGCTGTACGGTTCCTACCATCACATTACCGTGGCGGGCAAGGAAGATGCGCCGTGCGATCACGTGTACGACGTGGTGGGCGGCTTGTGCGAGAACAACGACAAATTCGCGATCGACCGCGCGCTGCCTGAAATCGAAGACGGCGACGTGCTCGTGATTCACGATACCGGCGCGCATGGCCACTCCATGGGCTATAACTACAACGGTAAGTTGCGCAGCGCTGAGCTGCTGCTTCGGGAAAACGGCAGCGTGAAGCTCATTCGCCGCGCCGAGACGCCGGCCGACTACTTCGCGACGCTGTATGGTTGCGATGAGTTGCTGGACGGCGCCCCTTATGATGAGGAGAAACTTAAAGGGAAATAAGCGTTGCCCGACTGGCGAAGGCCAGCGAGAGGCCGCCCGGTGTTTCGAAGAGCCCCGCCGCGCGGCAAGCGTACTTCGATGCGTGAGGGTAAGCGCATAAGGGGCTAGGCGAAGCGACCGGTGGTCTCGCATCCCCGAGCGCTTCGTCGTTTCCTAAAACGACGAAAGGAAAGAACATGGCAGATATGAAAGGCTTGAGCGGCTCCATCGTGGCGCTCGTCACGCCGTTCGCTGAAGACGGCAGCGTCGACTTCGAGGCGCTTGGCCGCCTGGTCGATTTCCATCTGGCAAACGGGACCGACGCCCTGCTCACGCTGGGCACTACGGGCGAATCGTCGACCATGTCGCACGAGGAAGACGACGAGGTGTGCAAGTTCGTCGTCGACCGCGTTGCGGGACGCGTGCCTGTTATCGCAGGCAGCGGTTCGAACAGCACGCAGACCATGCTCGAAAAGAGCCTGAGCTTCCAGAAGATGGGCGCCGATGGCTTGCTGCTCATCACGCCGTACTACAACAAGTCGAACGAGGAAGGCATCTACCGTCACTTCACTACGGTGCTCGATGCGGTCGATATTCCCTGCATTCTGTACAACGTGCCTGGTCGCACGGGGTGCTCTATTTCCGAGAAGAATGTCGCGCGCTTGGCGAAGCACCCCAATGCTTTCGGCATCAAAGAGGCTTCGGGCAATATTGGCTATGCGACGAAAATCGCGCGCTACCTGTCTGACGACTTCTGCATGTTCTCGGGCAACGACGATATCGTTGTGCCCATGATGGCGTTGGGTAGCCGCGGCGTTATTTCGGTTTGGGCGAATGTGCAGCCGAAGGAAGTGCACGACATGTGCCATGCGTGGCTTGCGGGCGATCATGCCGCTGCGTTGAAAACCCAGCTTGCGGGCATTGAGCTCGTCGATTCGCTGTTCTGCGAAGTGAACCCCATTCCGGTGAAATATGCGTTGGAGCTCATGGGCTTCGGCAAGGCGGTGTATCGTCAGCCGCTGTGCGAGCCGAGCGACGCGGCGAAGGCGACGATTGCCGCCGCCATGAAGAATGCCGGCATTATCTAGGCCGCCCGCCGCTTTTGATTATTGAAGAGGAACGAATATGACCAAAGTACTTGTTATCGGCGATGGCCGTATGGGAACCATCATTCGCGAGCTTGTTGAAGCCGATGAATCGCTCGAACTTGCGGGCGTTATCGGCATCGACAACAAGGATGAGCTTGCCGACACCACCCCCGCGGCCGATGTCGCGATTGATTTCTCGCATAAGAGCATGCTCGGCTTGGTCGAGGCTTATGTGAATCGCACAGGTGCGGCGCTTGTGAGCGGTACTACCGGTTACGACGAAGCCGAAATGGGTCGCATTCGCGCGCTCGGCGAGAAAGCGCCTGTCATCCATAGCGCGAATTATTCGCTTGGCGTGGCGGTGTTGCGCCGCCTCGCCGCCGAGGCCGCAAAAGCGCTGCCCGGTTTCGATATCGAAATCGTCGAGACCCATCACAATCAGAAGGTCGACGCTCCGAGCGGCACCGCGAAACTGTTGCTCTCGGCCGTGAATCCCGAGGACGCCTGCGATGTGGTGTATGGCCGCGAAGGCATGTGCGGCAAGCGCCCCGCTCGAGAAATCGGCGTGCATGCTTTGCGTGGCGGCACGGTTGCCGGCACCCACACGGTGCACTTCTTCGGCGAAGATGAAGAGGTCGCCCTTACGCATCGCGCCACGAGCCGCCGCATTTTCGCGTCGGGCGCTGTGGCTGCGGCGAAAAAGCTGGTCGAACGTGAGCCTGGGTTCTACGGTTTCGACGAGCTGATGTTTTAACGACGGCGGCGATGCCGAATGTCGCCCGGAGTCGCGCAAGACCACACCGGACTACCGTTCGCTATCGCTCACTATGCGCCCGCTTGGCGGCGCTTAACTAAGGAACAAGAGCAAGTTTGAGCGCCGACGGTCTAGCGCGACCCCAGGCGGCATTCGGCATCGTATGGTGTCGAGAATCGAAAGGATCAACATGAACGCTGAAGAAATCATCAATTTCATCGCTACGTCCGAAAAGAAAACCCCGGTAAAGGTGTATGTTCGCGAGAAACCTGGCCAGAAAATCAACTATAAGGCCAACGCCACGAAGAGCGAAGTGAAGGTGTTCGGCGGCCGCAAGGGCAAAATCGTGTTCGGCGACTGGGCCGACATCAAGCCCGTGCTCGAGGCCAATGCCGATGCGTTCGATTACTACGAAGTCGAGAACGATTGCCGCAATTCCGCTGTACCCATGCTCGATATGAAGGAAATCAACGCCCGCATCGAGCCGGGCGCGATTATTCGTGATCAGGTTGAGATTGGCGATAACGCCGTCATCATGATGGGCGCGGTTATTAATATTGGCGCGGTTATCGGCGAAGGCACCATGATCGATATGGGCGTGGTGCTGGGCGGTCGTGCCATTGTCGGCAAGCATTGCCACATTGGCGCAGGCACGGTGCTGGCCGGCGTGGTTGAGCCTGCGAGCGCAACCCCCGTTATCGTTGAGGACAATGTCATGATTGGCGCGAACGCCGTGGTGCTCGAGGGTTGCCGCGTGGGCGAGGGCGCTGTTGTCGCCGCGGGCGCCGTCGTGGTGAATGATGTTCCCGCGGGCGCGGTTGTCGCCGGCGTTCCCGCGAAGGTCATCAAGATGAAGGATGCGAAAACCGAGGGCAAAACTGCTCTGGTCGACGCGCTTCGCACGCTTTAGCTTTTCGGTGCAGTGGGGGTTCGCTCCTTCGCTGAACATGCGTGGCCCAATGGCAAAGAGACGGTAAAATCCATCATCATCCATAAGTGTTGAGCCTTTTTACCTGGGTAAACAATAAAATCAACACATTTGGTCCATATCTTGAAACACTCGCCATCCCCCCTGATTCAACCATGGGGGATGGTTCTTTTTTCGGCAAAACTTTCCATAATGCAATGCATCGGTTCGAGGTGCAGGAGGCGCCACGAACCATAAGCAAGGCCCATAGGGGCCGCATGGTTAAGGCGCAGCCAGAGGGGGCTGCACAATCCAAAGGGAGGATTAACACCATGAGCATTGAGAATGGTATGAGCCGTCGTAACTTCTTGTCCGGCGCTGCTGTCGCGGGTGCTGCGATTGCTGGCATGGCTGGCTTGAGCGCTTGCTCGCCGTCTGCTTCCAGCTCCAAGAGCGACGCCAAGGCCGACACCAAGGCCGCCGCTACGGGCGAGACCACGATGGGCTTCGACGGCACGGGCGCTATGCCCTGGCTCGGCGAGAAGCCGGAAATCGCTGACGCCGACGTTGAAGAGACCGTCGACGCCGACGTTGTCGTTGTTGGCCTGGGCGCCGCTGGCGTTCCCGCCACTCGTGCCGCCGCTGAGGCTGGCGCGAAGGTTGTCGCGCTCGAGTCTTCGCCGAAGCTCAACTCCGTTGCTTCCGACATGGCTATTTTCGGTGGCGAGACGCAGGCCAAGTGGGGCCGCGGCGACGGCTTCCTCGATAAGAAGATGGTCGTCAACATGCATATGGAAGAGTGCAGCCACCATGTGAACCAGTCCATCATTTCCACCTACTACGACAAGTCGGGCGAAGCCCTCGACTGGTTCGTGGCCGGTTCCAAGGATCTCTACATCGCCCCCGAAAGCTATGCCGAGATTCCCGAGGCGAGCCAGAAGAACTACATGTTCCCTTATATGTATCCCGTGCCCGAGACCTATGACTACACCAAGGAAGACCTGCCCTGCTACCCGACGTCTGTTGGTTTCAGCAGCCTGGCGACCGTCATGCAGGACAACCTGCAGTGCGCTATCGACGCAGGTGCCGATGTTCGCTATGAAACCAAGGGCATCGAGCTCATTCAGGACGCCGACGGCACCGTGACCGGCGTTTTCGCTCAGAAGACCAGTTCTGAGAAGTACATCAAGATTAACGCGAAGGCCGTCATTATCGCGACCGGCGACTACTTGGGCAACGAGGACATGATGAAGTTCTACGCTCCTCAGTGCGTTGAGAACGGCGTTCAGATTCTGTCCCTCGATATGGACTCCGCGGGCAACTACACCAACATCGGCGAAGGCCACAAGATGGGCGCATGGGCTGGTGCCCATATCGAGCAGTGGCATGCTCCCGTCATTCACCACATGGGTGGCGGCGCTGGCCCCGACGGCCGTGGCGTTATTGGCAACAACGGCTACCTGTGGCTGAACCTGCGCGGCAAGCGCTTCATGAACGAAGACATTCCTGGTCAGCAGCTTGAGAATCAGGTTGAGCTTCAGCCCGAGCGCAAGGCTTACCAGTTCTTCGACGCCAACTGGCCTGAGCAGCTCAAGTACTTCCCGGCTGCCCACGGTGTTGCATGCATCTATCGCGAAGAGGAGCTTCCCGAGTACACCGCCTCTGGCCTGCGCATCAATGTGCGTACTCAGAAGGACATCGACGACGCTGTCGCTGACGGCCGTTGCCTGAAGGCCGATACCATCGACGAGCTGCTTTCCAAGATCGAGGGCATCGACGTCGACGAGGCCAAGAAGTCCATCGAGCGTTACAACGAGCTGTGCAAGGCTGGCGAAGACACCGACTTCTTCAAGAGCTCTCAGCGCCTGTTCGCCCTGGAGAATGGCCCGTTCTACGCTGCCGAGTGCGGTTGCGCCCTTACCCTGGGCAACCTGGGCGGCTTCGATTCCGACGACGAGTGCCATGTGTACGACAACGATCGCAAGATCATCAAGGGTCTGTACGCTTGCGGCGCTCCGCAGGGCGGTCGTTTCGCGGTCCAGTACCCCATCTCGCTCAAGGGCCTTTCTTGCGGCATGTGCATGGTGTACGGCAAGATCGCTGGCGAAAACGCTGCTGCCGGCAAATAATGAGCTGGTGCTGACGTTTCGCAGCGCGGCAACACGATAATCCGTGAGGGCCGATTCCACCCCTCCACCTTCCCTTCAAGGAATCGGCCCCTTTTTAGAAAAGGCTCGAGCTTTGCGGCTCGAGCCTTTTGTGGTTGGGGAAGAAGATGGGGGCTATGCTTTCTCGAATCGGTATCGTTGCTTGGCATCGGGATATTTATCGTGGTCGACTTCGCCCGCAAACATGTCGAGCGGTCGCGCCCAAAGGCCGCGTTCGCCATAGAGCGCGCGGTAAATGACCAAGGGTTCTTCGGTCTCTGAGTGTTTCGCCACGCCAATGACTTCGTATTCGTTTCCTTTGAAGTGGCGATATACGCCTGGAACAATATCGCGCTCCATGGTTCCTCCTACCAACGCTCCAGCCTTCGTGCCTTCGACTTTTTTAACGTTCCATTCACGCCATATGTTAGCGAATGTGGGCCTGGTGAGCCGATATTGCCCGAAGCCCAGGTGTCGTGTACTGCAAGTGCGCAAGCCGAAGGCTGAGCGCGAAATCGGCCGCCGGGCTCACGCGCGGCGTTTGGATGCTTCAAACGAAAAAGCGCCGTCCGGAGGGACGGCGCAATAATTCAATGGCGGAGGAAGTAGGATTTGAACCCACGGTACCTTGCGGCACAACAGTTTTCAAGACTGCCGCCTTCAACCACTCGGCCATTCCTCCAAAGCTCTGAAAGCATACCACAAAGCTCGTTGCCTTCAAGAAAATGCGTTGACGTTTCTTGAAATTGCGTGAGTGCGCGGCGCATGCATGGCGCACACACGCTTGTGGGGTTTCCTCGCGGCGCTTTCTCGCGGGGCCTTTTTCTGGGGCACCCGCTGCGGACGTGCAGCATTGTTGCGGCCGCAGCGGGTGCCCCAGAACGCTTGTTTTGGTGCCGTGCCCGTGGCTCCACTCGGAGCCGTTATGCCGTCGCGGCGGTTTGGCCGAGCTCCGATTCGTTTTGCTCCAAGTATTTGCGCATGGAGTAGTGTGCGATGTCGCTTCGGTTGATGACGCCTACGAGCTGGCCTTCGTCGGTCACGGGGACCTTCTTCAAGTGGTTCTCGCCCAATATGCGGCACACCTCGCGAATGTCGGTGTGAACGTCAATCGAAATCACGCCATGCGTCGCGATGTCGTACGCGCGCATCTTCATGATTTTCGCGGCCTTCACGGCGAAGTCGTCGCTGCTCGATTCGGTGAGCATAATGAGCGCCACCGGGTCGGTGTAGGTGCTGTGGCGCTTCGAGAGGAAGCGGGCCACGTCGCCGTCCGAGACGAATGCGATGGGCTTGCCGTTGCCGTCCACGATGGGCGCCGCCGAAATATGACGGTCGACCAGCAGTTTCACTGCATCGAAAACCGTTGCATTCTCAGGCAGGGTGAACACGTCGCGCTTCATGATGCTTTCGAGCACAGAACGCTTGGCGTTGTCGGGGTCGGCTTCGGCTGCATCGCTCGGTTTGTCTTTCACGAAAATCACGGTAAGCACGAAACCGATAAGGCACAACACCGTGGCGCCCGCGAACGCCATATTCACGCCGAAAATACCCGCATGCACGGGGTCGGTCGCGCCCGCGCTCATGTTCGTCGCGATAGAAGAGATAGAGACGAGCAGCGCCGTGCCGAACGAGCCTGCCACCTGGCGCAGGGTATTGTTTACCGAGGTGCCGTGGTTCATGAGGCTATTGTCGAGCGCATTCATGGCCCATGTGGTAATGGGCATGTTCACGAGAGAAAGCGAGAACATGCGCACCGTGTACAGAATGGTGAGGTAAATCAATCCCGTCGAGTCGCCCAGGAATGCGAATGCGAGCGTCGAGAGAGTGAGCACGCTCGTACCAATGAGGCTCAGCGCGCGCGGGCCATGCTTGTCGAAAAGGCGTCCGGCAATGGGGCCCATCGCGCCCATCACGATGGCGCCCGGCAGAATGACCAGGCCTGAAATGGTCGCCGAATAACCCAGATAGCTCTGCAGGTAGATAGGCATCAGAATGCCTGCCGCCAAAAGCGCGCCCTGCACGAGCATACCAATAATGGTGCCCACCAGGAATTTCTTGTTCGCAAGCACGCGCACCTCGAGCATGGGGCGATCCATCTTCAACTGGCGACGGAAGAACAGCACCACCACAATGGCGCCGACGAGCGTGATCGCAGCATCGGCGATGTTAAGCCCGTTCGAGCCGATGGTCGAAAAGCCATACAGAAGGCCGCCGAAACCGATGGTCGAAAGCGCGACCGAAGGCTTATCGAGCGGCAGGTTCTTCGACTCATTCTTCGGTGTGCTTTTCAGCGCGAACCAGGCGCAGATAATGCCTACCGCCGAAAGCGCCACCACAATCCAGAACAGCACGTGCCAGTTGTAGACATCGATCACGAAACCGGCCGCCGAAGGGCCAATGGCGGGTGCGAATGCGATGACGATGCCGAACAGGCCCATGGCTGAGCCGCGGCGTTCGGGCAGGAAGGTGAGCATGAGCACCGTCATGACCATAGGCATCAAAATGCCCGCGCCGGCTGCTTGCAGCAAACGGCCGGCGAGCAGCACGGGGAAATTGAGGCCCCAACCCGCGAGCGCCGAACCGGCGGTGAAAATGAGCATCGACACCGTGAATAGGTTGCGTGTGGAATAGCGGTCGATCAGGTAGGCGGTAATGGGAATCATGATGGCGTTGACCAGGGTGAAGCCCGTGGTGAGCCATTGCGCCGTTGCCGCATCGACGTTCATTTCCGTCATGATGGAAGGCAAGGCGGGCGTGACCAGCGTTTGGTTCAGCACGGTCACGAATGTGCCGAAGATCATGACGACAAGCATAATTATTTGATGTCGAGCCAATTTCAAGTTAAAAGCTCCCCTCCGCGGCGTGTGCCGCAACGTTTTTGGGCCGGTTGTAGCGCTCCGGCGAAGCGATTTGGATTGAGCGCACACGAAGCTAGAGGCGCAGTCGCCCTCAATACACATGCTGTTCCAAAGAAAAATGCCTCCAAGCGGGAGGCGAGACCCCTTCATTATAGGAACGCCTCGAAACCGACTCGCCCGTCGCGCGCGATTTTGCGGAAAGGCGGCACCGTAGATTCACGCCACGTTCACAGCTTGGTGGTCGATTCACGAAAACCTCCGCAGCGCGCGGGCATGCTCTACAATGCACACTGCATATATATGAAGGAAGGGGCTTGCATGGCATGGAGCTATGAGGGCATGTCGCTCGCCGAAGCGTGGCGGTCGGCCGACGATGTTGCCGAAGATGACGAGCGCTTCATGCGTGCAGCTCTTGAGCAGGCAAAACGCGCGGCATGCGAGGGCGAGGTGCCCATAGGCGCCGTGGTGGTGTGCCAAGGTGAGGTTATCGCCGAGGCCCGCAACCATAGGGAAGCCGACGCCGACCCCTCGGCGCATGCGGAGTTTTCCGCCATCATGCAGGCGTCGCGCGAGCTCGAACGCTGGCGTCTTCCCGACTGCACGGTGTATGTCACGCTCGAGCCGTGCATTATGTGCGCGGGCCTTATGCACCAAGCGCGCATTGGTCGATGCGTGTACGGCGCGCCCGACGCCAAGGCGGGCGCATTGGGGTCGCTGTATTCGATACACGCCGACGAACGGCTCAACCATACGTTCGAGGTTCAGTCGGGCGTGCTTGCGAGTGAGTGCGTCGCCGTGCTTTCGGAATTCTTCGAAGCGCGCCGCGGCGAGAAATAGGAAGGCAATGACATGAAACAGACTCTCACGGTGTTTTCCCCTGCGAAGGTGAATTTGCAGCTCGAAATTGGCGAGCGCCGCGCCGACGGTTTCCATCAGGCGAAATCGATTATGCAGGCGTTGACGCTGCACGATATGGTCACGGTTGTTCTCGACGATGGCGTGGATGCGTATTTGAATCCTGATGGCTTCAGCGATTTCGCGATCGACGTGACGTGCACGACGTTCGAGGGCATTCCCGAATTGGATGTGGCTCCTGAAAGCAATATTGCCTACAAGGCTGCGGCGGCGCTTGCTGAAAAGCTCGGCCATGAACAGGGGCATATTTCCATCCATATCGAAAAACATATTCCGTTCGAGGCCGGCCTTGGTGGCGGCTCGTCGAATGCGGCGGCCGTTATCGCCGGGCTGTGCCGCGCTTGGGGCGAAGATGCCGCGAGCGAGGCCGCGCTTGACGTGGCGCGCGCATTGGGCGCCGACGTGGCGTTTTTCCTTCATGGCGGCTGTGTGCAGCTGGGGGAGAAGGGCGATGTGCTCGAGCGTACGTTTGAGCCTACGCGCGGCACGGTGGTCCTCGTGAAGATTGATGAGGGTGTGTCTACGAAAGCCGCATATGCCGCATTCGACGAGCTGGCGGCTGTGCAGCATGCCGAATCGACCGACGCAATTGAGTCGGCTGCTGAATTGCCGTTGTTCAATAATCTTGCTGCGGCGTCTGAGCAGGTGCTTCCCGCCCTTGCCGAGGCGCGCGAGTGGCTCTCGTCCCAGCCGGGCGTTGCGCATGATGCGGCGGGCAAGGCCGAGGTGCTTTTGTGCGGAAGCGGTTCTGCGACGTTTGCGGTTGTGGAAGACGGCGATTCGATTCGCAAGGCAGCCGATATTGTGGCCGCGGCGAAACTGAAGGGCATGTGGGCGCGCAGCTGCTCGTTTGCCCCCATTGGTGTGCGCGTGCTCGATGGGCAAGGCACAGGTTCGAACCTCGGTGCTCCGCGCAAGATCTGGTAGCGACGGCGAGCGGCGAACCTTGCTCGTTCGGGATTGCGCGGCGCATAGGGAAGCGATGCGAGAATTATCGTCCTCGTTTGGGGCTTCGGGACTTGGGACTTGGGCTTTGGGGCTCGGGTTCTGGCGTCGGCTTTTCGGGGGTGGTCGCTTGCCGGCGCGCCAACGCAACGCTTGGGTGAACGTTGCTTGCGTAGGCGTTGCGCGAACGTCCGATTCCGTATAATGATGACACACGGCGCGCAGGGCGCCGAAACTTCCGTCTGAAAGGCGAAATCATGGTACTTGGAATTATTCTCGCGATTATCGTCGTGCTCGTTATTGCGGCGATTATGCTGTACAACAACCTCGTGAAAATGCGCAATATGGTCGACAACGCCTGGGCGCAAATCGACGTGCAGCTGCAGCGACGCTGCGATCTTATTCCCAATCTGGTCGAAACGGTGAAAGGCTACGCCGCGCATGAGTCGGGCACGCTTGAGAAGGTGATTGCCGCACGTTCGGCCGTTACCAATGCAACGACTCCCGAAGCGAAAATGGAAGCCGACAACGCTCTGAGCGGCACGTTGAAGTCGCTGTTCGCAGTTTCTGAGGCTTATCCCGAGCTGAAGGCGAATGCGAACTTCCAGCAACTCCAGTCGCAGCTGGCTGATACGGAAGACAAGATCAGCTACATGCGCCAGAGCTTCAACGATACGGTCATGAAGTACAATACGGCCATTCAGACGTTCCCCGCCGTGTTGTTCGCCGGCATGTTCGGCTTCAAAGAGCGTTCGAGCTTCGATGCCCAGGCTGGTGCGGAGGTTGCTCCGAAGGTGACCTTCTAAATCGTCGTTGCATAACCAAACAGGAAAGCGTCCGTTTCTGCGGACGCTTTTTTCATGCCCATGTTTAGCGATTCATTCGCACGAAGGGCAGCGAGCGGCATTCCGGGCGAGCAGATTGCCTTGAAGGAGAAGCGAAGCGTACTTCGGTACGCGAGCGACGACTGAAAGGCAAGGTGCCGTCCTGAATGCCGCACAGCGTCAGGTCGGCTCAAAAGAAAAAACGCCGTTCGTTAGAACGGCGTAAATAAACAACTGGCGGAGGAGGGGGGATTCGAACCCCCGTGACCCGGGTTGCGGGCCAAACGGTTTTCGAGACCGCCGCATTCAACCACTCTGCCACCCCTCCGAGGGTGCGACCAAGAAGGTCGTATGAAAAAGCGCCGTGCGAAACGGCGCTTAGGTTATCTGGCGGAGAGATGGGGATTCGAACCCCAGATACGCTTTTGGCGCATACACGATTTCCAATCGTGCTCCTTCGGCCAGCTCGGACATCTCTCCATTGCGTCGATTGCTATGCGTATTGCGCGTAGCGAAAAAGGAGTATACCAAAAAAGTCGCAAAGGTAAACAGATTTTTTAAAATTATTCCCCGTCGACTTCTTCGTCTTCAATAATTGCAGGAACTTCCTCGTCTCCAGCCAGGAAATTCGGCGCTTCGGCGAGATACACGACTTCTTCGTCAAACGTCAGAACGTCGTTGCCCTCTTCGTACATAAGGCACACGGCAACGCCCTTGCCGCCGTCGGCCGTGCCGCCCTCGGCGATGATTGCATCTTTGCGGCCGGCATCGGTGTCGATGTAGCCGTCGTAGCACAGCACGTATGCGCGAGCGCCCGTAGCGGCTTCGACGGTTTTGCGCGCCGACTCGAAGCATTCTTCGGTCGTGCCGGTGTGGGTGTCTTCCGTCACGGTTTCGCCGTTGAGCAGTGCCGTGAACGGCACGACCTCAGAACCCGCCTCCATGCGGTCCTGGGCTTCCTCGATTGCCTGCAGCAGCAGGATCTCAAGGGTTTCGTCAATCTGGGGAACGCCGAGCTCGTCGCTCTCAACGTTGCGGTCAGCCATGGTTTGCTCCTCTCTGTCGCCCGCGCGCGAGCGTGTTGGGAAACTCAATGCGCCTTTAGCGCTTTGCAAATCGTGCCGAATCATAGCAAAAGGCGCCTCTCGAGCTGCGATATTGCAACGTTTCGGTTGAAAACACACGTTGCATGACAGGTATTCATTGGATCGAGAGATGCTTTTCGTGAGGGAAATGAAGTGAAGTGCAAAGGAAAACGCGTGGAAAACTCGTTTGATTTGACGCAATCTGACGGCTTTTCCAGGGGAAAACGCCGCGAATCGGGCAAGGTCTCGACAAGATTCGCGCGCTAATCTACCTAATACGTGCATGCTTCGTAGGGAATTGTGGCGCACGCGTGGAGTTGAGGCAAAGGCGCAAAACAACAATTGCCCTGATTGGATTTGGCTGTTATCATAGCCAGGTTTCCTGTCCCGGGCAGCGCCTTCATATGCCCCGGGACCGTTAAGTCCAGAGGAGGTGACACAATGAAGGCTTATGAATTGCTGTTCTTCGTCGCGCCCACCATCAGCGACGAAACCCGTCTCGCCGTTATGAAGCGTATCGAGGCTACCATCGCCGAGGGCGAAGGCAAGATCGACAACGTTGAGGAGTGGGGCAAGCGCAAGCTCGCCTACGAGATCAACGGCCTGACCGAGGGCGACTACACCCTCATCGATTTCCACGCAGACCCCGCCAACATCGCGGAGCTCGATCGCGTGCTGCGCATCACCGACGCGGTGGTCCGCCACAAGATCGTTGTTCGCACCGACCGCGAGTAATCTCGGTCAACCAGTAGGCAGGGAGCAGCTGCTCTCAAACTTCAAGAATTGAGGATTTTGTCATGAGCATCAACAAAGTGGTTATCACGGGCAATCTTACGCGCGACCCCGAGCTTCGCGAAACCCCGAGCGGTTTCCAGGTCCTTTCGTTCGGCGTGGCTGTCAATGACCGCCGCCGCAACCCTCAGACCCAGCAGTGGGAAGATTACGCGAACTTCGTAGATTGCACGATGTTCGGCAACCGCGCCGCAAGCGTGTCTCGTTTCTTGAGCAAGGGCAGCAAGGTCGCTATCGAGGGCAAATTGCGCTGGTCCCAGTGGCAAGCGCAAGATGGCAGCAAGCGTAGCAAGCTTGAAGTCGTTGTCGACGAGCTCGAATTCATGACGAGCCGCGACGGCGGACAGGCTGCCCCGCGCATGCAGGCCGCGCCCGCTCAATCGTATGCTCCGGCACCCGCTGCCGCGCCTGCGATCGATACGTCCGTTTACGACGACGACATTCCGTTCTAGTCTGCTCCCGTCAATCAATTATTGACACAGTTCTGAAAGAGGAAATCAATGGCTGAATACACCAAGCAGCCTCGCCGCAAGTACTGCCAGTTCTGCAAGGACGACACGCAGTACGTCGACTACAAAGACACGGCTATGCTGCGCAAATACGTTACCGACCGCGGCAAAATCAAGCCCCGTCGCGTGACTGGCGCCTGCATGCAGCACCAGCGCGACATCGCTTGCGCGATCAAGAACGCTCGCGAGATGGCTCTCATGCCCTACACGGTTCCGGCCGTGAGCGGCCGCGGCGACCGCCGCAATCGCTAGGAGGCACCAATGAAGGTTATCCTGCTTACCGAGGTCCAGGGCAAGGGCGGCGAAGGCGACGTCGTCGAAGTTGCTCGTGGCTTCTTCAACAACTATCTCGGCCCTCAGAAGAAGGCCGTGCTGGCTACCGCTGGCAATCTCAAGCAGCTCGAGCAGCGCCGTGGCAACATTGCCAAGCGCGAGGAGAAGCGTATCGCCGACGCTGAGGCCCTGAAGGCTTCGCTCGAGGGCAAGAAGATTTTCGTCGACGCCAAGGTCGGCGAAGAGGGCGTGCTGTTCGGTTCCGTCACCGCTTCCATGATCGCTGATGCGGTTCTGGCTGAGACTGGCGTCGAAATCGACCGCAAGCGTCTCGATGTCCGCAAGGCCATCAAGACCGCTGGCGAGCACACCGTTGCTCTCAACATCTATCGCGACATTCATGTTGACCTTCAGCTGATGGTCGGCGTGAAGGCCGTTGAAGAGGTTGAAGAGGCCGTCGTCGAGGCTGAGGCTGTCGAAGCCGAGGCCACCGAAGAGGCCGCCGAGTAGTTTTCGTTTCGCGAAACTCAATGGCTATTGAAAAGGGAGCGTTCGCGCTCCCTTTTTTCATGGGCTGAAAAGCGCCTTTACCGATCCATTAAAAGGACGCCCCCTCAATCTCTGTATGTTTTGATGAGTTGAAGCGACAACTTTTCTTGGGTTGGCCGCGATCGCCTTGCGGCTTCTATAATATGGGCGAGATAGACGAAAGGGCGAAATCATGCCAGACAGGAACAACCGTAACCAGAACGAGCGAAGCGATCAGGCGCCACAGCTGCAAAGCACGACGGGCCGGCCGCTTCCGAATAATATTGAAGCCGAGAAATCGGTTCTTGCTGCATGCATGCTCAACCCCGATGCGGTTGACGAGATTGCGACCAAGCTCGTGCCCGAGAATTTCTTCCGCCCCGCCCATCAGCTTATCTATACGGGCATCCTTGAGCTCAACACGCGCCATATTCCCATCGACCAAATTTCGCTTGCCGATCGCTTGGCTGCCGAAGGCCAGCTCGAGGCAGTGGGCGGCCGGCCATATTTGGTCGAATTGGCTAACAATACGCTCGCTCTTACCAACTGGAAGAACCATACCGAAATCGTGAAGCGCAACAGCGTGCTGCGCGATTTGGTGTACGCATCAACCAATATCAACGCCCTAGCGTACGACGCACCCGACGATACCAACGAAGTTATCGAGGACGCGGAAAAGATGCTGTTCGAGGTTACGCAGAAGCGCGTTTCCTCTTCGTTCCAAAACATCACCGACTTGCTCACGCAGGCTTTCGACGAAATCGACGAGCTCGTGAACAACAAGAACCAAATGGCGGGCACGCCGACCGGCTTCACTGACGTCGACAAGCTATTCTGGGGTTTGCGCGGCGGCGACTTGCTTATTTTGGCCGCACGACCTGGTGTTGGTAAAACATCGTTTGCCTTGAACCTCGCTACGAACGCCGCGAAAGCCGGCGCCGCGGTTGCCTTGTTCAGCTTGGAGATGGGCGCCAATCAGCTCGTGCAGCGTATTTTGTGCGCTGAGGCGCGCGTGAATTTGGGCCAGTTGCGTGCAGGCAATTTGCAGGAAGGCGACTGGAACGCCATCATGAACGCTGCGGCTACCCTTTCGGGGCTCGAACTGTATATCGACGATACCCCGGGCCTCTCGTTGCTCGAAATGCGCGCGAAGGCTCGTCGTCAGCTGCGCGACAAGAAGAAGGGCCTCATCATCGTCGACTACTTGCAGCTTATGCAGCCGCCGTCGAACCGCCGCGATGGCAACCGCGCCGTCGAGGTCGCCGAAATCTCTCGTGGTCTGAAGGTGCTCGCGAAGGAAATGGACATGCCGTTGCTTGCGCTTTCCCAGCTTTCTCGTGCCGTTGAGATGCGTGGCAGCAAGCGCCCCATGCTTTCCGACCTTCGTGAATCGGGCTCCATCGAGCAGGACGCTGACATCGTTATGTTCATCGACCGCTCCATGGACGAAATGGAGGCCGAGACCGACGGCCGCCCCGATTGGGGAACCGCCGAACTCATCGTTGCTAAGCACCGTAACGGCGCCACCCGCGATATCACCCTGTCGTTTAATCCCGAATACACCAAGTTCGGCAACTATATCGACGCATCTCAAATATAGGGTTACGCCGTTCTACGAACGGCGTAACGACTCGACGCTGCGCAGGCTTCTGGCGGCACGCTTCGGGCTAATGCCGCGACTCGCGTACCGAAGTACGCTTCGCCACGGCAACGCCCGAATCGCACTCGCCGGAAGCCTTGCTCGCTGACTTTTGGTGCGAATGCAGCTTTTGGCTGAAAAGGACTCTTTTCTGTTTGGAATAGCTGTCCATCGTGTTTTCGCCGAGCTTGTTTGAACTCCGCGGCATTTCTTTGTTTGTTGGGCTAAACTCGGCGTATGACAAACCGTATTACATTCATTCATTCGGGCGACATCCATTTGGGTGCGCCTTTTCGCGGTTTGCGCGACCTTTCCCCGAAATGGGCCGACCGACTCACGCGCGCGATTCCCGAGGCGTACGACCGTGTGGTTGATGCGGCAATCGAGCGCGGGGTCGATTTCGTGCTGTTTGCGGGCGACGAATTCGACACCGACAAGCCAAGCTACGCCCATTATCGTCATTTCTTGCAGGGCCTCGAACGCTTACGCGATGCGCAGATCCCCGTATACCTCATTGCGGGCAATCACGACCCTTATGCGACGTGGGCGGGTTTGCGCGACCAGCTTCCCGAAAACGTGCATATGTTCGGCTCCGATGAGCCGGGCTATGTCGTCTATGAGCGCGATGGCGAACCTGTCGCGATTATTGCCGCGCGCGGCTTTTCGAATCAGGCGCCTGAAAGCGATATCGCTGCGGGCATGACGCGCGCTGCGGCCGAAGCGGCGTGCGGCGTGCAGGTGCCGTTTGTCGTCGGCATGTTGCACACGGGGTTGTGGATGGATCCGTACAAGGCCCCTACCAGCGAAGATGTCCTGTATGCGTCGGGCATGGACTATTGGGCGCTGGGGCACATCCATAAAAACTTCCGCTTTCCTAAAAACGCCGCCGAGACCAAAATCGCTTTCTGCGGCTGCGCGCAGGGCCGCGACATTAAAGAAGTCGGCGACCGCGGTTGCTATGCGGTGACGCTCGAGGAAGGCGTGCCCAACCAACTTGAATTCATCGCGTGCGAATCGGTCGAGTGGGAGCAGCTGCGCGTCGACGTATCTGCCTGCGCAGGTGCGGAGGATGTGCTTGGCGCTTGCGTTCGAGCTATGTTCGATGCAAATTCCCAGGTGATATGCGAGGAAATGATCGCGCGCGTCACGCTCGTGGGAGCAACGCCCCTGCACGGCATGCTCGCGACTCCGGGGTATATCGATGAAATGCGCGACGAACTCAACGAACGCTATCCGTCGTTTTTCTGCGACGCGCTTATCGACGAGACAACTTCCCCTCTCGACAGGGATGCGATGCGCGCTGCGGGCCTTTTCGAGGCTTCGCTTCTTCGCGAATCGGCGAAGCTCGCCTCAAACAAACAGGAAACCATCGAATACTTGCAGCGCGAATTTGCCGCTCGCGGCCTCACGTTGTCGGCGGGCATCGACCGAGCGCTCGAAGGTGCGTGTGCACGCGCCGAAGATATGGCCCTTGAGCTTTTGGAAGGGCGTGAGCAGCTATGACGGCGAAGCATGTGGCTCAACATTCGAAGAAGAAAGCGCCCGCGCAGTCGAGCATTGACGCGTCGCGCGATTTGATGCAATCGGAAAGCGCCCACGCGCCTGAGGACCCTCAAGCGGAAAGCCATGCGGGCATATACCTTCAGCGAGCCCATATGGCGGCGTTCGGGCGTTTCATCGACCGAGCGCTTGGGCCTTTCAAGCCGGGTCTCAATGTGGTGTATGGCCCCAACGAGGCGGGCAAAACCACCGCTCGCGCATTCGTGGGCGGCGTGCTGTTCGGCTGGCCCGAAGCGCGCGGCTCGCGCAATGCATACAAGCCTCGCGCCGCTTCGCGCGAAGGTTCGCTTCTGTTCTGCGACGCATCAACGGGTGAAGTGGGCCGCGTTTCGCGCGCCCGCAATGCGGAAGGCCTCATTGGCGACGAAGCGTGGCTTGCGGCGGTGTGCGGCGACATCGATCGCGAAACGTTCCAAACGCTTTTCTCGCTCGATGCTGATGAGCTTCGATCGCTCGAGGCGGCGCCCGACATCTCGGCGAAATTGCTCACGGCTGGCTCAGGAACCAAGGAAAGTCCCGCCCATGTGGCTTCCGCCCTGGACGCGCGTATCGCGGCGCTTATGAGTCGTGCGGCTTCCGAGACCGAATCGTTCCCCAATTTGAAGCGCGAGCTCGAAGGCGTGAAAGAGCGCTTGCTGGAAACGCGCGCCCAAGCTGACGAGCTGAAGGCGGAAGACGTTGAGTTGCGCTCGCTGCTTGACGATCGCGAGCAATTGCAACGCGAGCTCTCGGTGCTCGATTCCAAAATCGAAGCGCTGGCGGCGTGCAAAGGCGAGCTTTCGCGCATCGATTCGGCGCGCCACCGCCTGCGTGAAGAAATAACCAGCGCGCAGGCTGAGTTGCGCGCATGCGAGGCCGACGCGCAGGCGGAGCGCGCCGCTTATGCTGCGACTCCGCGCGTTTCGGCGGAGGAGGAAGCGCACTTGCGCGCTTCGCTCGAATTGCTGTCCGAGCAGGAAGACGCTGCGGCGCAGCGCTTGTCGGCGGCGCGCGAGGCGTATGAGCACGCGCGCGGTTTTTGGGAGGCTCGTCGCGATGCGGCGGCGCAAGCCGAAAAGGCGCCGGAGGCCCGCGCTTCGCGCACGGCGCCTATCGCGGCATTTTGTGCAGCCGGGTTGCTTGCTGTGGCGGCGTTCGCGCTGGCTCTTGCCGCGCCCGATGCCCTGCCCGTGGCGATTTTCGCCATGGTCGCGAGCGTGTGCTGCGTAGGCGTGGGTGCTCTGCTTATTGCCAAGGCGAAGCCCGCGCCGCCTTCCTCAAAAGTCGACATCGATTCGGCTCGCGCCACCATGGTTGCGTGCAAATCGACGTACGACTCGCGTGAGGGCGAGGTCATGGTCGTGGCCGATCAGGTGCGCGCATCGCTCGCGCAGCTCGGGTTTCCCCCTCGTGTCGTTACGGCCCGCGCGGCATTGCGCGAGCTTGACGTCATGCACGATGCTCGTGAAGCCCAGCTTCGCGCCGATCGTGCGCGCCGCCAAGCGCAAACGGGGCTCGACGATGCAAGCGAAGAACTCGCAAGGTGCGAAGGGTATCGCTGCGAGTGCCTTGGATCCGTCGGCCTTGCCGGTGATTTGTCGCTCGACGATGTTGAGACGGCGGCGTTTGAGCTTGCGCGGAAGCGCGCGAACCTCGACGAACGGCTTGAGGGCATGATTTCGCGCGTGGGCCAGCTGCGGCAAATTCTTTCCGATGGGGAACGCGCGTCCGAGCTCGATTTGCTGAAAACCCAGCGCGCCCAAATCGTCACGCGTCAAACCGACTCGGCACATGAGCTCGTGAGGCTTCTGCTCGCCAAACGCATGGTGTCGGGCGCCATCGAGGCGTGGGGAACCGAAAGCCAGCCCAAGGTATATGAGCGGGCATCACATCTCATGGGGCTTATGACCGCGGGAGCCTGGGTGGGCGTCGCGTCGAGCGGTTCCGATGTGTGTGCTATCGATTCATTCGGCGCTCAATTTCCGCCGCGATTGCTCTCGCTTGGCACGTGCCAGCAGCTCTACTTGGCGCTGCGCATCGCTCTGCTCGAATGTGCACCCGAGGTTGGCACCGCCATTCCCGTGCTCGCCGACGACATTCTGGTGAATTTCGACGACGACCGCCGTGCTGGCGCGGCTCGCGCTTTGGCCGAGCTCGCCGAAAGCCGACAGGTCATCGTTTTCACCTGTCATAAGGAGGTCGTGAGCACATTTACCGAACAGGCTCAGAACGTGCATGTTTTAGATATATAATCATTTAGTTCTGCTTTATTTGAATCGGCAAACGAAAGGACCATTATGCCGAACGTCGTGTTGGTCGGAGCCCAGTGGGGCGACGAAGGAAAAGGTAAGGTCACCGACCTCATCGCTCGTGACTTCGACTATGTGGTGCGCTATCAGGGCGGAAACAATGCCGGCCATACTGTTATCCACGGCGACAAAAAGCTCGCTTTGCACCTCATTCCATCAGGCATTATGTATGAAAAGGCCGTGCCGGTCATCGGCAACGGCGTTGTGGTGAACCCGCAGGTTCTCGTTGAGGAAATGCGCATGCTCGAAGGCGAAGGCCTTTCGTGCGAGCGCCTGAAGATCTCGTGCGATGCTCACGTGATCATGCCCTATCACATCGAGCTCGACAAGGCGTCCGAGTTCCGTTTGGGCAAAAACGAAATCGGCACCACCAACCGCGGCATCGGCCCGTGCTACCAGGACAAGGCCGCTCGCAGCGGCATTCGCATCCAGGACCTGCTCGACGAGCATGTGTTCCGCATGAAGGTCGAGGCTGCCCTCGAGGTGAAGAATGCCATTCTCGAGAAGGTGTACGGCAAGCGTACGTTCACCGTCGACGAGATTTGCGATGCCTACCTGCCCTTCGCCGAAATCATTCGTCCTCATATGGCCGAAACCGCTCAGCTGCTCAACGATGCGCTGCGCGAGGGCAAGCATATTCTGTTCGAGGGCGCGCAGGGCACGCTGCTCGACATCGACCACGGCACCTATCCGTTTGTCACGAGCTCTTCGTGCTGCGCGGGTGGCGCTGCTACTGGTTCGGGCGTTGGCCCCACGGCCATCGATCGCGTGCTCGGCATTCAGAAGGCCTATGTCACGCGCGTTGGCGCCGGTCCGTTCCCCACGGAACTCGTGTATCCCGAAAACGGCGGCGAGGGCCAAGATGCTATCGATGGCGATTTGCTGTGCGCCGAGGGCCACGAATATGGCGTGACCACGGGCCGCAAGCGTCGCTGCGGTTGGTTCGACGCGGTTATCGCGCGTTATGCGGCCGAGGTCAATGGCCTCACCGACATCGCGCTCACTAAGCTCGACGTGCTCTCCGCTTTCGACGAGCTCAAGATTTGCGTCGCCTACGAGTGCGACGGTAAAACGTACGATTATTTCCCCATGCAGCAAAGCGTGCTGTTCCATGCCAAGCCGGTGTACAAGACCATGCCTGGCTGGAAGGGCGAAGATATCACGAAGGCCAAGAGCTTCGAAGACCTGCCGGCAAACGCGCAGGCCTACATCGAGGAGCTTGAGCGCCTCTCGGGCGTGAAGGCCACCATTATTTCGGTTGGTCCCGACCGCGATCAGACCTTTACCAGGGGTTGGTAGTCACAGTGCGCCGGCTTTTTGGCCGGCGTGCGTGTTTGATGCGATGGCGCCTTCGGGCGGTTGTTTTGCCTTACGGCTTTCGCTCAATCGGTTCGGCTGCGTGCCGTTTCATATGGGAAGCGGCGTGTTGTCGTCGCCTTCGCTGACAAGTTTCGGCCTGTATAGGGGCCGCAATTGCGATACGTACCCGAGCGCCGCATGACGGCGTTCGGGTTTATGCATATCTAGGAAAGGAACATTCTTGAACGTTTTGGTGCTTGGTTCGGGCGGCCGCGAGCATGCCCTGGCATGGGCCATTGCGAAATCGCCTCGCCTCGATTCGCTGTTCGTTGCCCCCGGCAATGGCGGCACGGCGACTATTGCGAAAAACGTCCCTCTCGACATGAACGACGCCGATGCCGTTATCGGCTTCGCGCGCAGCGAGAACATCGACCTCGTGGTTATTGGCCCCGAGGCTCCGCTGGTCGCCGGCGTCGCCGACGCCATTCGTGCGGCGGGCATCGCGGTGTTCGGTCCGGGCGCGCAGGGTGCGCGTCTCGAAGGCTCCAAAAGCTTCTCGAAGGAATTCATGCTGGCCCATGGCCTTCCCACGGCGCGCTACAAAAAGTGCACGTCGCAGGATGAGGCTATGGATTACCTGCACGAGGTGGGCGCTCCCATCGTCGTGAAGGCCGACGGCCTTGCTGCCGGCAAGGGCGTCGTGGTTGCTGAAGATATGGAAGAAGCCGAAGAGGCCGTTCGCGATTGCTTCGCGGGCGACTTCGGCGAAGCGGGCAGCGTGGTGGTTATCGAGGAAATGCTCGAAGGCCCCGAGTGCAGCATGCTCGCGTTCCTTTCCGAGGGCAAGGCTCTTGCCATGCCTTGCGCGCAAGACCACAAGCGCGCTTTTGATGGCGACTTGGGCCCAAACACGGGTGGCATGGGCGTGTACTCTCCGGTGCCGTGCGTAACTCCCGAGCTCGAAGCCGCAATGCAGGAAATCATGCAGAATGCCGCCGCCGCCACGGCGAAGGAATTCGACGACGCCTACACGGGCGTGCTCTACGGCGGCTTCATGCTTACCGCCGAAGGCCCCAAGCTGCTCGAGTTCAACGCGCGTTTCGGCGATCCCGAAACCCAGGTCATCATGCCGCGCTTGGAATCTGACGCGCTTGAGGCGTTCTACATGGTTGCCACGGGCAAGCTTGATGCGCTCGATCTGCGCTGGACCGACCAGGTTGCTGTGTGCGTGGTGCTCGCAAGCGATGGCTACCCGGGCAGCTATGAAAAGGGCAAGGTCATCTTGGGCATTGAAGAGGCCGAAGAGCTCGACGGCGTCACGGTGTTCCATGCGGGCACGGCGTTCAACCAAGACGACGAGCTCGTGACCAATGGCGGCCGCGTGCTCAATGTGGTCGCGCTTGCCGACACGTTCGAAGATGCCCGTGAGCTTGCTTACGAGGCGTGCGACAAAATCAACTTCGAGGGCAAGCAATATCGCCACGACATCGCGCTTCGTGCGCTGGAGGCGTAATTCATGCTGAGTGAACGCATGCTTACCACTGCCGTGCGCTCTTGCGCTACGCGGTTTATGAACATCAAGCCGTGCACCGAACCCCGCATTCCCGGGCCGAACGCTGGCCAGCGCTACATGCTGTACGCGCATATTCCGTTCTGCGAACGCCTGTGCCCGTACTGCAGCTTCAACCGCTTTCCGTTTTCCGAGAAGCGCGCGGTGCCGTACTTCAAGAACCTGCGTGCCGAGCTCATGATGGTGAAGGAACTTGGCTACGACTTCGACTCGCTCTACATCGGTGGTGGCACGCCCACTATCATGATCGACGAGCTGTGCGATTTCATCGATTTGGCCAAGCGCGAGTTTTCGATCAAAGAAGTTTCGTGCGAAACCAACCCGAACCATCTTATTCCGTCGTATCTCGATAAGCTGCAGGGGCGCGTCGACCGCTTGAGCGTGGGCGTTCAGAGCTTTGACAACGGCCTTCTTAAGCAGATGGACCGCTACGATAAATACGGCTCGGGCGAGAGCATTCTTGAATCCATCAAGGTTGCTGCGCCGTATTTCAAGTCGCTCAACGTCGACATGATCTTCAACTTCCCGGCTCAGACTGAAGAAATCTTGCGTCGCGATTTGGAAATGGTCATCGAAGGCGGCAGCGGCCAAACCACGTTCTATCCGCTTATGGCGTCGCCTTCGGTTGAAAAATCGCTCGCACGCACGGTCGGCAAGGTCGACTACGAGCGCGAGCAGCGTTTCTACGAGATTATCTCAGAGACGCTCGCCGGCGGCGCGAATTCGCCTTACGTGCATGGCAGCGCGTGGACGTTCAATAAGCGTGAAGACGAGACGCCTGCGGCAAAAACGCCGGGCGATGGCCAAATGATCGATGAGTACATCGTCGATTACGAGGAATACCCGGCTATTGGTTCTGGCGGCATGACGTATTTGGGCCATACGCAGTACGTGAATACGTTCAGCGTGCGCGAATACAACAAGGCCATCGAATCGGGTCGTATGTCGCTCATGGGCAAGGCCGAGTTCAGCAAGCGCAACCGCATGCGCTACCGCTTTATGATGCAGCTGTTCGGTTTGCGTCTCGACAAAAAGCAGTGGGAGCGCGATTTCGGCTGCAGCGTCGCGGCGGGCTTGCCTGCTGAGTATCTGTTCATGAAGATGAGCGGTGCGTTCGATGTGGACAACGATGAGGAAATCACGCTCACGCCGAAGGGCCGCTACCTCATGGTCGTCATGATGCGCCAGTTCTTCATTGGCGTGAACAACCTACGCGATCAGGCTCGCAGCGTGCTTCCCAAAGAGGAGCGCGACTTGCTTTTCGGGGCCGGCTGCGCGATGAAGGAATAACGAGGGCGCCACTCTTTTGAACTGGGCGCCTCGTGCTGGACCCGGAATGAATCTTCATTCCGGGTCTTTTTGCGTTAAGGCGCAATGTGGAGCGCAGGGAACCGATCGCCGGGGCTGCCGGCCTATTCCGCGAACATTGGGGATGCGGGTCGTTGCCTTTCGGCTCGGCGTGAGACGCCGCGCTCGCCTGTTTCGTTTGGTCGCGCTTGTCGCGATATTTCGCGTGCTCTTGATGCGGCGTGGGTGCCGTCGCCTGCTAGAATGGTGGCATCGTCTCCTAAGAGGAAGGTGCCACCATGGTTGGCGGTCTTGTGTTCTTCATCATTTTCATTTTGGTTATCGCGGCCATCATCAAAGACGGCCTGTTCATCGTGAAGCAGCAGCATGCGGTGATCATTGAGCGCCTGGGCAAATTCAGCAGGTTCGTTGGTGCCGGCTTCCACGTAAAGATTCCTTTCTTCGAGCGTAAGGCTACGACCGTGAGCCTTCGAACCATGAAGAACGGTTTCAGCATCGATGTGAAAACCGAGGACAACGTTACTATCGGGCTTGATATTTCCGCCCAGTATCACGTTGATTATTCGCTGGGCAACAATCCCATGGAATCGGGCATCTTCAAGAGCTACTACATGCTGCAGGAGCCCGTCGAACAGATGAAAGACTTCATCACCGACGCGCTGCGCTCGAGCATTCCGACGTATTCGCTCGACGAGGTGTTCGCCAAAAAGGACGACATCGCAAAAGACGTGAACGCGACGGTGAGCGAGCAGATGGCCGCCTACGGCTTCACGCTGGTGAGCACGCTTATCACGCGTATTTCGCTTCCAAAGGAAGTCGAAGACTCTATGAACCAGATCAACTCCGCCCAGCGCGTGCGCCTGGCTGCGCAGGATTTGGCAGAAGCCGATCGTATTAAGAAGGTCACCGAGGCGCTCGCTGAGGCCGAAAGCATGGAAAAGGCCGGCGAGGGCATCGCGAATCAGCGCAAGGCTATTGCGCAAGGCATCAAAGATTCTCTCGAGACCATTAAGGAATCGGGCGTGACGCCCCAGGAGGCAAACGAGCTGTTCATGTTCACCCAGTGGGCCGACATGATGGGACGCTTTGCGGAATCGGGCAAAGGGGCGACCGTCGTGCTGCCGAACGATTTCAAATCGACGGCCAGCATGTTCGAGCAGATGCTCGCCGCAGGCGCCGCCAACGACGAGTCGGCGAAATAGCCGAGCCTCGTGATCTAATAGTCACATCCGATGCCGAAACCTGCTAAACGCTCGTAGCGTTTAGCAGGTTTCTTGGTTTATGGGACGGCTTGGGTTTTTGCGCGATGCGTGCCTGGAATGCCATTCGTAGCAGATTGTGCCAGGCGCGATATGATTGAGGTTCGGCCTCGATCGGTCCAAAACCTGTTAAATGCTCGCAGCGTTTAGCAGATTAGTCCAGGTGAGGGCCTTACTTTAAAAATATCGAAAAAAGTTCTTGCATTCGGGTTGTTCGGTCTGTAATATATGTACCTGCGTTTGACGCAACCGGTCAGGTAGCTCAGTCGGTAGAGCAGGGGATTGAAAATCCCCGTGTCGGGGGTTCAAGTCCCTCTCTGACCACCACTCGAATTCAAAAGCCGCTCGAAAGAGCGGCTTTTTTCATGCTCAGCCACGTGGCTGGCAATTGGATTCGACGAAGCGGGCGTCGCATTTCGTGCGTCTTATCTCGATCGTTTTAGCATGATGGACTTTCCTAGGCTGTCGCGTCTTCCATGGATTCAATCGTGGTTTTAAAATGTTTTCCAAGGCTAACCGATACCCTTGGCTATCTTTTTTCTTGAAGTTTCATTCGGCTTACAATAATCTTGCGATATTGCAATTGGCGAAGAGCATCTCGAGAAGGTCGACGCAAAACGACCCTCTCGAGAGTTTGCAGTGGGCATACCGAAGTGCCCGCGTTCTTCAAATCGAACGAAAGGGTTTCTATGACCGAACGAAATGTTGTTCGGCAGTACCTTCAGCGCGCGGGCAGCGGGGCCACAAAGGCCGGTCTTGCCGCAACGCTGGTGCTGTCGATGTCGCCCGCGTTGGCGATTGCCCAGGAAGAGGGCGATAAAAACGCACAAGAGGCAGCCGCGATCACTGCTACCAACACCGACGCGACTGCCTCCGAAGCGAGCAAAGATGCGCAAACATCCAGCTCAATTGAGCAATATACCATGGATGACGCCCAGGTTCAAAGCGTGGCCGCGCAGGCCAATGCTTCGTTGGGCTACGATTTGGCCAAAATCGCAGACGGCACGTACACGGGCACTGCTACGGCCGACTCGAATGATCCCGCTGTGGGCGATAACGAATGGGACGTTGATAACTACGAGATTAAAGTAGCCGTAGAGGTCGCCTCGGGCAAGATTGCCTCCGTCAAGGTCGCCGATGAAACCTACGATGCGCTGACCGGCGAGAGCTGGGACTATCTCGACAAAGCCGAACACGGTAATGCCCGCAAGCACGTCACTGGTATGGCGGACAAGATCGTCGAGGCGAACGGAACAAGCGTTGATGCCGTCTCCACTGCCACCGTCTCGTCCAACGCCATCAAGGCGGCCGTCGATAACGCCCTCCAGACCGCTTACGACGAGCAGAACCCGTCGACTCCCGCGACCGACGAGTATACCTATGGCTACGCTGGCCTGACCTGGGCCGAGTATTGGGCGGGCGAAAATGCCTACAACGCGACCAATACTTCTTCCTCCAGCGAGGCCGATCGAGATGCGGGCAACGGCGTCTACGAATACGATCGTGGCGGCTACGACGTGGTGACCCGCGCGACCTTTAACCACGGCCTGCATCGCGGCAGCTACCAGTGCACCGACGTGATTAAGACCGCCGAGGGCAAGGACATCTACCCCTCGTACTATCCCGACAGCAAGTCCTTTGTCGATGTCGACGGCAACACCTTCTCCATCGACGGCAGGGCCAAGACCGTGACGGCAGCCGACGGCACGGTGTACACCATGACCGGCCACGAGGTCACCGGTCTCAAGTACGTGCCCGTCAAAATCAAAACCAGCGATCTTGAGGCCTTTAAGGCGCGCCACAGCTTTGTCGCCAACGGCGAGACGCTTGCCGGCGGCTATGGCGAGCAAAACCTTCAGGCTTACTCCGGCCTGGTCGCAGCCGTCGACGCTGACACCAACGGCCTTAAGACTGTGACGAACAACAACGGCGCCTTTAGCTTCTCGGCTGCCGTCACCGGCACCGACTCGGGCATCGAGGGCCAAGAACTCAAGACCGCCACGGGTATTGAGCCCGCGGTTAAGGACGCAAGCGGCTCCTACGGCGAGTTCCTGCGCGTGGACCTTAACGGCGACTACGGCGACCTGGGCGCCAACATGCAAAGCGTCACCTGGACCTACTACGGCGACGACGCGACCTACACCAACGCCCTTGCCACCTATGGCACCAAGTTCGCGGCCGACAACTGGATGCACAAGTCCATGGGCATTCAGCTGGGCCTCACCAAGTCCGAGCGCTGCCAGTTGCCCGAGGGCACCAACGGCACCGGCTACTGGAAGCTCACCGTCCACGCCCTGGGCTACAACGATTACACTTACGAGTTCCAGGCGACCGACGACAACATCGTGGGCGCCAAGGAGCCGGTAACCGAGGAGACCAAGGCTCAGCTTCAGGACCTCTACGACAAGGCAGCCGCCCTCGATAAGTCCAAGTACACCGAGGACTCTTGGACCGCTTCGGCCATCGAGGCCGAGACCGCCGAGACCAAGGACCTCCTGGCCAAGAAGAACCTGGGCGAGTCCGAGGCCGCCGAGCAGATCACCCACCTGCAGGCCGCACTCGATGCCCTCGTGAGCTTGTATCCCGAGGCCGGCGACTACGTGCTTATGAACATCCCTTACGCCGACTTCTATGCTGCCGAGAGCAACAACGCCGGCACCGATGTCGTCACCTCCGCCACCAAGCAAAAGACGCGCTCCACGCTGGCAAGCGGCTCCTACCACGTCAACTCCGACGGTACGGATATCTCGGGCGTCACGTTTGCCGTCAAGGTGGGCGAAGGCGACATCGATTGGTCCAAGTTCACCCGCGTGACCGACGACAGCTCCGTTACGATCACCACCTCGATCAAGGGCAAGGAGTCCACGACAACCTACACGGGCAAGAGCGCCCTGTTTGAGTCTGCGAGCTACTCTTACTACATGCTGTCCGCCGGCGAGGTTCCGACCAATTACAAGGAGCTCACCTCCGATTCCGAGGGCAACCTGAGCTTTGGCGCTGTCGAGGGCAAGGAAACCACCGAACTTGCAAACGTCACCGCCAACTTTAAGACCTCCAGCAAGTACGGCGACTACGAGATTGACTTTAAGAACCTGCGCGAGCAGATGGTCGACGCCGACGGCAACCAGGCGACCGTATACGGTGCCGTGGTCAACGCCGCCGATGCGGACGGCACCATCGAGGGCTATGGCATGCGCGCCGTCGAGAACATCTGGAAGGGCAAGGAGATTGCCTGGAGCTGTGGCCTGGTCAAGGAGTCTCACGGCAGCCCGCTGAGCTCGCGGTACTACACGTCCATGATGGGCAAGACCATCAAGAGCGTGACGTTCTACACCTCCATGGGCACCTACACCGTTGCCATGGACCAGTACGTCCCCGTCAAGGATGCCGACGCCGCCATCAAGGCCGAGGATGCCTCGCTTGACGGCGCCAACGCCACCGTCAATGCCGATGTCACCTTGCCTGAAGGCTTTGACGCCGCATACCAGATCGACGGTCAGGATGTCGAGCCGCTCGCCAGCAACGCGCGCAGCTCCGCAACCGTCACGTTTGACGCCTCGGCTCTTAAGCCCGGCAGCCACACGCTGACTGCCATCGACAAGAAGGGCAAGTTCGCCGATATCAGTACGAGCTTTACGGCAACCACCTCCAAGCTCGTCGCCAGCTTTGACGCCGCAAACCTTAAGCTCATCGCCACCAACGATGCCACGGACGATGATGTTGCCAACTACGTCGGCAACATCACCAAGGTCACCGTTAACAGTACCGAGTACAGTGCGCAGGGTCGCGGTGCGGTGAAGATCTTCAACGCTGACGGCTCGCTCAACCTGGCAGCCGCCAAGCAGGATAATTCGCTGGTGTTCGACGCCAACGGTGATTACCAGATCGAGATCGAGGCCACCGGTTACACCACCAATCTGGGCTTCACTTACACGAAGTCGGCCGATAAGACGGCGCTCAACGCCGCGGTCGAGGCTGCTGCCAAGCTGAGCAACGACAAAGGTGCCTACACTGCCGCTTCTTGGGCCGCATTCCAGAATGCGCTAACTGCTGCCCAGGGCGTTAACGAAAGCGTCGCTGCCACCGACGACGAAGTCGCCAATGCCCTTTCGGCGCTCCAGAATGCTCAGGCGGCGCTCGCGGCAACGCCGACTTCCGATCAGCTGAGCGACCTGCGCGCCGAAATCGAAGCGGGCGCAAATCTCAATAAGTCCGATTACACCGCGGAAAGCTGGGCTGCCTATCAGAAGGCCCTTGAAGCCGCCAACGCGCTTTTCGGTAGCGATGAGGCTTCCGCGACCGATGTCGAGAGGGCAACGCAGGCACTTAAAGATGCTCGCAACGCCCTCGCCAAGCCAACCGCCAATTCCGCAGCGAACCAATCGGGGATCCAATCTGGTGCCCAGGATGGTTCGAATCAGGGCAATTCCAACAACCAGGACAAGAATTCGGGCGCATTCGTCCAGACGAATGACTCCACGCCGTTCTTTGCCGCTGCGGCCGGAGTCGCCGCTTTTGCCGCGGCCGTCGTCGGCGCTTTTGCCGCTGCGCGCCGTCGCCTGATCGGCAGATAGCTCGTTCATGTGGGCCACGGGACTCGCTCCTTTGGCCCACGGGCAAATCTTACGGGCCAAAGGGGGTCTCCTTTGGCCCGTTTTATATGGAAAGGAGCCATAGCCAGCATGGCAAAAAAAGTTGGCAAACACGCCCGTGTGGTGGCATCTATTGCCCCCGTGAGCTTCCTTATGCCTTCAATGGCTGTGGGCGCTTGCATTGCTGGCGTGGTCTCGAATTACGAACCGCTCACTTTCGATGCTTCGCAGTTTCCGGCGCCGCAGCAAACGCAAACCGCTCTGCTTGCGAGCATCGATACGTCAGAGGTTGAGCGTGCAGCGGCCGAACCTTCGACCGGTGTCGAATACAGCGCGGCGGATTATGGCATCGATGCCACGAACCTCAAAGATGGGACGTATACCGGATCGGGGCAGGGCTTTAAGAGCACGATTACCGTGCAGGTCGTGATTTCCGGCGGCAAAATAGCGTCGATTTCGGTGCTTTCCGAGGCGGACGATACGGAATACTTCGCACGCGCCAGGGGCGTGATTACCTCGGTGCTTTCGCGGCAATCGACCTCGGTCGACACTGTGTCGGGCGCGACGTATTCCTCAAAGGGTATTCTCATGGCGATTCGTAACGCCCTTGCGCAGGCGGCCGGAGGCGAAGCGGAATCGGTTTCTACGACGGCGCCTACGCAGGTTACGAAGCCCGATGTTTCCCTGAATCCAATTGTTTCTCTTGGGAGCGATTATGCCGATGGAACCTTCGTTGGAACGGGCCTCGGCTTCAACGGCGATGTGGTGATTGCCGCGACCATGCAGGACGGCAAGCTGGTTTCGCTTGCGGTGGTGCAAACCGACGACGATGAGGAGTATTTCTCGCGAGCCGAGTCGTTGCTTTCTGCCGTTATGCTGAAGCAGTCCACTTCGGTCGACACCGTGTCTGGTGCGACGTATTCCTCAAAGGGCATTCTTGCCGCAATTGAGGATGCGCTTGCGAAATCGAAAGCTGCGAAAACAGAGGAGTCGGCGGGCGGCGAGGAGAGCCCTTCGACGCCCGGCGGCTCGACTCAAGCGCCGGGAACCGAGCCTGAAAACCCTTCTGCGCCTGACGCTTCTGGTGGTTCTGGCGCCGATGCCGAGAAGCCTAACTACTTAGACGGCGAATATACCGCCGCCGTGAAATGCGAAAACGAAAAGAATCCGAGTGCCTTCGAGCCGTACTACCTCATGCTCACGGTGGTTGTGAAAGACGGCGAAGTTTCCGAAATCAAGGACATCCATGGCTCCGCTGAGGGCCTTGAAGGCGATAACCCGCTTGGGGTTTACGATGACGAAAACGATGAATATATCGATCGAAGCGTGAATGGATACACTCGTCGCGGGGTATTCTATCGCGGCGTTCTGGCGCAGTTGCTTGAAGATAACGTTTCGGCCGCAAAGGTGACCGTGGTCTCGAGCGCGACGTATTCGTCGAAGGCGTTTGCCATGGCGTACGAAAAGGCGCTCGCGGCCTCGGCGGCGGCATATGAAAAGGCGCATTCGACAAAAGCCGATCTCGATTCGGGACAGGGGTCGAACTCTTCAGGTGTGACGGGCGATGCCGATCAGGGAAGTTCGAAAGACTCGTCGGGAGAGGGAAGCGTCCTTCAGGGCTCTTTGGATGGCGAGGAAAGCGAATCGGTTGCTGCGCGAGGAGCCTCCCATGTCTAGCATCGTGGGCACCGCGCGCAATTTCGTCATCAAGGCGGCAAACGTCGCCGTGGTTGTGGGTCTCATCGCGTGGTTCAGCATGTGGGCGGCGCAAACGCAGGAGGCCGACGCGGCCGTTCAGAAGCAAATGCAGGAAGCCGAGCGCGCAGCGAATCGAGGCCCCTATGTGACTGACGGCGCTTTTTTGGGAACCGCGCAAGGCTATGGCGGTGCCGTTACTGTGCGCGTGACTATCGAGAATGGCTACATCGATTCGGTCGAAATCGTGAGCGCCGAAAACGAGGACGCTCCCTATCTCGACCAAACGAGGCGGCTTCTGACCGATGTCGTGAATGCGAACACTTCGGCAGTCGACGTGGTATCAGGCGCGACCTTTACTTCGGCGGGCATTCTGAATGGCGCCACCGAGGCGCTGCAAAAGAGCAACGCCGGCCAAAGTCCCGATGGCGAGGTGGCGTAAATGGCGCAGGTGGATAAGGAAAAGCAGGCGGCGCAGCCGTCGGAAGGCGTTGTTTCGAGAATCGTCGCCTATTTCAAGCCTCAATCAAAAGCCCTTGGCCGTCAGCGTCTTATGCGTTGGCATCGCACCGTTCGTTTGGCGGCGCAAATCGCCTTCTTTCTTATTGCGCCCGCGATATTCAGCGCGGCATTCAATGGCGTGAAGTATATTTTCACGCAGTTCGGTGCGCGCGAGGCCGTCGAGCCTGGCTCGTTTGTAGTGCTGCTGGCGGCGATTTTGGCGTTTACCGTGGTGTTCGGGCGGTTCTTTTGCGGGTACGCGTGCGCATTCGGAACGCTGGGCGATGTGGTATATGCGCTGTTCGCGCCCTTAAGGAAAGTGCTGCGTATTCCAGCCCGCCCGTTGCCCAGCGGTCTTCAGCGTATGGCGCAAATGGTGAAATTCGCCGTACTTGCGGCGATATGCGGCCTATGCTTTACGGGTATGTGGTCGCAAGTTTCGGGGTACAGCCCATGGACGGCTTTCGCCGCGATAATCGCGGGGTCGGTTGATGGCGTGGCGGTAGGCGCGCTGTGCGTTCTTGGGGCCATCGTGGTAGGCATGGCTCTCGTCGAGCGCTTCTTCTGTCAGTTCCTCTGCCCCCTCGGCGCGCTGTTCGCCCTTATGCCCGTCTTGCCGTTTTCTATGTTTTCGCGCACGAAACGTCGCTGCGCGAAAAATTGCGGGTTATGCAAAAAGGGCTGTCCGGTGGCTGTGTTCCCCGATCGCGATGCGTTTGCGGCGGGGGAATGCATCGCGTGCGGTCGCTGCGCTGACGGGTGCCCATTAGAGAACGTCGCTCTTGTGCGCGCGGGTACGACTGTTGATGGGCGCGGCCGCGAGAGGTCGCGCATCAGAATTAAGGGGACGGGCCTTGCTGCGGTGCTCGTGAAATCGGCGCTCTTGCTTGCCGTTTTATGGATTGCGGGCGCCATTGCTGGAATTCCCACGTTTTCAGAGATAACCGGGGTTGACTTCCCTTGGCAAAGTTAACCTAGGCAAATAAAATATAAGCGGATGCGCGGCAAATGCCGCGTGTTTGCTTTTCGACATATTTCGCTATTCAGGATTGGTTGACGTATGCCCGTTGCTTATACCAGAAGAAGTTTCGTGAGAATGGCGTGCGCCGCGGCGCTCGCTTTATCTGCGCCCGTCGCGCTTTCGGCGTGCACGAAAGGCGGCGAAGGCGCGCAGGGCGACCCGAGCGCTTCCGAGGGAGCCGATTCGCAATCGTTCGACGTGCAATCGCGTACGCTTTTCGTGTTCGATACGGTGGTGCAGCTTTCTGCGCAATGCGCGCCCGAGACAATGGATGCCCTGGCGCAACGCTGCACTTATTTCGAGAACAAATTCTCCCGCACTGTTGAGGGCAGCGATATTTGGAACATCAATCATGCCGCAGGCGCGCCTGTGGAGGTGTGCGAAGAAACGGCTCGGGTCATTCGGGCGTCGTTGGAATACTCCAAGGCATCGAACGGGCTGTTCGATATCACCATCGGCACGGTGTCGAGCTTGTGGGATTTCGTGGAAGGCGTCAAGCCCGCCGACGAGGCCATCGCCGCCGCGCTTCCACATATTGGCTATGGCACCATTTCGGTCGACGGCACCACCGTTACGCTTTCCGACCCTGAAACTATGCTCGATTTAGGAGGTATCGCGAAAGGCTTCATTACCGACGATTTGGTGAGCATGCTGCGCGATGCTGGTTGCGAAAATGCTTCACTGTCGCTTGGCGGCAACGTGTATGTGATGGGCGAAAGCTACGATGGCGATGCTTGGAATGTGGGCGTGCAAGATCCCAACGGCACCGCCAACGATGTGATAGCGAGCATTCCTGCACGCGACGCATCGCTTGTGACCAGCGGATTATACGAACGAAGCTTCGAAGAGAACGGCGTTTTGTATTATCACATCCTCGACCCGAAGACGGGCTACCCGGTTCAAACTGACCTCGCGAGCGCATCGATTAAATCTGACTCCTCGACCGATGGCGATGCGTATTCCACCATTCTGTTCCTGCTCGGACACGACGCCGCGCTTGACCTCGTCAACGGCGATTCGCGTTTTGATGCCCTGCTCGTCGATGACGCCGATGTGGCCACGCAATCGAACGGGTCGCAATTCAAGATTCTGAACGCGTAAGGAAGCCCCATGTCGAACAGGAAAACTGTTGCCGCCGGTAATAAGGCGGGCATTATCGTCGTCGTTGTTCTTGTCGCGCTTGTGGCGGCGGGCGCCGCAGCAACATATATATTTGGCGCTGCGACCGACGCGCGCGCGGCGCATATTCAAGATGCCGATGGAAATACCTACGATATGCCGCTGAATGAAAACGCCACGCTTGTGGTGGATTCAAGCGCGGGCGAAAACACGGTTGTGGTCGAAGACGGAACCGTGCGCGTGAGCGAAGCCGATTGTCCGAATCAAGATTGCGTTCACCAGGGCAGGATCTGCAACGCCGGCCAACAAATCGTATGCCTTCCGCATAAGCTCGTCGTGAGTATTGTCGATGGCTCGGGCGACGATTCAGGTGACGCGCCGTACGATGTCGTGGGGTCGTAGGCTTTCGTGAAACAGACTCCTACAAGAATAGACCGACTTGCGAAAATCGGCTTGCTTTCGTCGCTTGCTTTGGTGCTCAGTTATCTTGAGACCATGGTTCCCTTGCCTGTCGCTTTGCCGGGCGTGAAGCTTGGGCTCGCGAATGTTGCCGTGGTGGTCGCCCTGTTTACGCTCGATTGGAAGAGCGCCGCTGCGGTTGCTGCGACGAAGGTCATGGCGTCGGGGCTGCTGTTCGGCTCGCCTGTCATGCTCGCTTATAGCTTGGGCGGCATGGCGCTCGCCTTTTCGGGCATGCTTGCGCTGCGTGCGATTCCTGGCGTGGGCGCGGTTGCGGTAAGCATGGTGGCGGCCGTGTTGCACAATGCTGGTCAGCTCGCCGTGGCGGCAATCATGCTTAAGACGCCTGCGGTCATGATTAACCTGGCGCCGCTCAGCGTCGCGGCGCTCGTGACAGGATTGCTTACGGGGGTTGTTGCTGCTCAGGCGATAGGGTCGGTTTCGCCGCATCGACGCCCCAATGTGATGCCGGCCTTCGCGCAGCGGTTCGTGGCTAACCTTTTATATGGACAAAAGGAAGACCCGCGGGTGCTGGATCGGAATTGGGGTTGTGGTGCACGCATGGCGTGGCGCGGAGGAAGAGCGCCGTGCACGAAAGCGACGCACGGCGGTGCGTGCGGACGGAATGCGTATGCGCCGCAAAAAACCAACGGTTGCGCCTCGCAGGGAGCCTTCTCGTTCGGCGTGTATCGACCTGGTGAATCGTTCATGCATGGTCTTGATCCGCGAGCAAAAATCATACTCGCCCTGTTCTATATGATCGCATCATTCGCAGCCTCGGGCGCGTTTGGCATGTTGCTCATTCTCGCATGCGCCATCGCCGCCCCTATGCTTTCCGGGCTCAGCTTGCGCGAGGCGCATCGAGCCCTCAAGCCATTTGCATGGCTCATTGCTTTTATACTGGCGTTCGATAGCCTGTTCGTGAATTCCGGCGATATTCTTTTCGCGTGGGGCATCGTGTGCGTGAGCTCGGGTGGCGTGGCGTTTGCGCTTGAATCGTGCGTGCGTTTCGCGTGCATGCTTCTCGCGACGTCTACGCTCATGGCAACAACGTCGCCAACGGCTCTCACCGATGCATTCGCGTTCTTGCTTGCTCCCTTGCGGCATATTGGGGTTCGTGTCGACGATGCCGCGCTTGTAATGGGAATCACGTTGCGGTTCATTCCAACGTTTTCCAGCGAGCTTTCCCGAATCAAGAACGCCCAGGTTGCACGCTGCGCATGTTTCGAAAGCGGTTCGTGGGTGGCAAGGGTCGCGCGTTTGGCGACGCTTTCGACTCCTTTGCTCGCGAGCGCCTTGCGTAGGTCGAGTACGCTTGCCCTGTCAATAGCGAGTCGAGCCTACGGTTCGAGGAGGGCGAGAGCATGTGCGCGCATATATCGCATGGACGCAAAAGACTGGGGCGCGATTGCCGCGTCGGTCGTTTTGGTTGTTGCTTGCTTGAGCCTGTAGAATTGTGGTGACTTTGTGCCGCAAGGGGCTTCGTCGGAATCAATGTTGGAAAACAGGGGAGTCTTGCCGTATTATGAACGAACGCTTTTAGCGCGGGCCTGTAGCTCAGTTGGTCAGAGCGCACGACTGATAATCGTGAGGTCACAAGTTCGAACCTTGTCAGGCCCACCACCGAACATTGAAGCTCGTCCTTTCTGGACGGGCTTTTTTCATATGTGGCGTTAGTCGCGCGACCGCTTTTGGCGGGAAATGCGGTTAGGGGGCCTCGTTGCATCCCTTTTTTGCGATAGTTTGCGTGGGCCTCTTTTTGTAACGTGGCGTTGACCTGGCATTACGAATTGCGTCCATACTGCGAAGACGCCTGAAGGCGACCTAAAAAAGGCCCCGTCGTTTCGATTCTTGCCATAGAAAACTCGATTTGTTGCAATCGGGCCCCATTCGGGCATTTCCCGCCAATCGATTTTTGTTGGTACCGATGGATGCCTTCTTTGCGGTTGGGCGTTGCGCGGATGTGGGTTGTGCAGGCCGTGCGAGGCTTGCGCGGTCTATGCAAAGTTCGTCTTGGTTTGTTTTGCTAGACGTCGATCGATTGTGCGGTCTCGTGGAACGGATGCCGCACCTGTTTTCGCGTAGAACGGGTCCAATCGCTGCATTCGGGGCGACTTCGAAAAAAGTTGAAAAAAGTTGTTGCAAAGTTGTTTCGAGTCGTTGTAATATAGCCAAGCGCTTTTAGCGCGGGCCTGTAGCTCAGTTGGTCAGAGCGCACGACTGATAATCGTGAGGTCACAAGTTCGAACCTTGTCAGGCCCACCACCTTTGCTTAATAAACGCCCCACCGTGAGCCACGAGCCGGTGGAGCGTTTATTAGATACGGGGAATTAGCTCAGCTGGGAGAGCGCGGGCTTTGCAAGCCTGAGGTCAGGGGTTCGATCCCCCTATTCTCCACCACATTCAATACGCCGTCCTTCGGGGCGGCGTTTTTCGTATCTCGTCCTCATCGCGCTGCGCTTGTGCCATGCGTGAGGAGCATCCTTCGCGCCGGAATCATATGACCGCCTGCGGGCGCTGCTATGCAGGTTCTTTGTAAGCGTTTTGCGCGTTTATCTGCAGCGTTGCTATGCCTGCTATAATTCTCGCCCGTATGTTTCCGCTTTGTCGACGAAAGGGTTTGCGTGAATCGTACTGAAGCGCTCAACATCCTTGGACTCGACGACGACGCGTCGGCGGCCGACATCAAATCGGCTTATCGTGAGTGCGTGCAGATATTGCACCCCGATCGCTTCGCGAATAACAAGAAGCTGCAAGATCGCGCGACTGAGCAATTCAAGCGCCTGCAAGACGCCTACGAATACCTCACGAGCGATCGCGCGGCGTCGAAACAGAGCCGCTCGTCTTCTCGCCCTCGCCAAGCCTACACGGCGCGCGAGGCGAAAATCGCGGGTTTGGAAGCCGCGCGCACGCAGCTCATCGCACAACACGATGCTCTGTGCGACGAGCGCCGCAATTCCATCATCATGATTGCGGCCGGCGTCATTATCGCGCTGTTTTTGCGACGCGTTGTATGGGCGGCGGGCCTTGCGGGAACGTTGGTAATTTGGGGTATCGTCACGCTCACAGGAGCGTGCAAGAATATCGCGACGCTCAATGAGCACCTCGGCGAAATTGAGATGCAGAAGCGCCAATTGGAAGAGAACTGGGAAGAAGACTAAATGAAGCAAGAAAACCTTCGCAACGTGGCAATCATCGCGCACGTCGACCATGGTAAAACCACGATGGTCGACCGCCTTCTGGGTGCAGCCCACGTGTTCCGCGAGAATCAGCAGGTCGAGGAGCGCGTGCTCGACTCGAATGATCAGGAACGTGAGCGCGGCATCACCATTCTGTCGAAGAACATCTCCATCAACTACAAGGGCGTGAAGATCAACGTCATCGACACCCCGGGCCACGCCGACTTCGGCGGCGAGGTCGAGCGCGTGCTGAACATGGCCGACGGCGCTCTGCTCATCGTCGACGCATATGAGGGTCCCAAGCCTCAGACGCGTTTCGTGCTTTCGCACGCTCTCGAGGCCGGTCTGCGTATCGTGGTTGTCGTGAACAAAATCGACCGCCCCAACGCCGACCCCGAAGCCGCCGTTGACAAGGTATTCGACCTCATGGTCGAGCTTGGCGCTTCCGACGAGCAGCTCGATTTCCCGGTTGTCTACGCTTCTGCCGTGAATGGCTACGCTCGTTATGAATACGACGACGGCAATATGGACATGATTCCGCTGCTCGATACCATTTTGAAGGAAATCCCCGCGCCCGACGTCGACGCTGATGGCCCGGTCGCGATGCAGGTGTGCACCGTCGATCACAGCAGCTACGAAGGCCGCATCGGCATTGGCCGTTTGCACAGCGGCACCATTCACGAGAAAGACCTCGTGCTCGTGGTTCCTTCCGAGGGAGAGCCCTACAATGCCCAGATCCGCAAGGTGTACACCTTCGAGAACCTTGGCAAGGTTGAGGTTCCCGAGGCCCACGCAGGTGACATCGTTGCCGTTATCGGCATTGAGGCTGCCGACATCGGAGATGTGATTACCGATCGCGAGAACCCGGTCGAAATGAAGCCCATCGCCGTCGAAGAGCCCACCATGGCCGTTGTGTTCGAAGCTTCGACGAGCCCCATCGTGGGCCGCGAGGGCGACATCGTTGGCGCCCGCCAACTCAAAGAGCGCCTCATGCGCGAAAAGGAATCCAACATTTCCATGCGCATCGACGAGACGGAAGACAAGAGCGGCGTTCGCGTCGCCGGCCGTGGCGTTCTGCATCTGTCGGTTCTTATGGAGACGATGCGCCGCGAAGGCTTCGAGTTCCAGGTTGGCCGCCCTCAGGTCGTGTACAAGACCGACGAGCACGGCAATAAGCTCGAGCCCATCGAGGAGGCAACGCTCGACGTTCCCAACGATTACTCGGGCAAGGCCATCGAGGTCATGGGCACCGCTGGCGGCATCATGGAAGACATGGCTTCCGATGAGACCATGACGCACCTCGTGTTCCGCATTCCGTCGCGCGGCACCATGGGCCTGAAGACGCGCATCCTCAACGTGACCCACGGCGAGGGCGTGCTGTTCCACCACTTCCGCGAGTACGGCCCGTACACCGGTGAGATGCAGGGTCGCAAGAATGGCGGCATGATCGCCATGAGCACCGACAAGGCCGTTGCGTACGCTCTTGACACGCTGCAGCAGCGCGGTCGCCTGTTCGTGAAGCCGGGCGACGAGTGCTATGAAGGCATGATCGTTGGCGAGTCTGCCAAGGAAGGCGACATGGTCGTGAACGTGTCGAAGACCAAGAACCTGGGCAACCAGCGTTCTTCGACCGCCGATAAGGCCATCCAGCTCACCCCGCCGGTGACGTTCACCCTCGAAGAGGCTCTGGAGTACATCGAGGACGACGAGCTCGTCGAGGTTACGCCGCAGTCCATTCGTATGCGCAAGCGCCTGCTTTCCGCAACCGACCGTCGCAAGGCCAACAAGAACTAGCGAATTTCATTTCGCCGCTTTGAGACCCGCCCTCATATATGGGCGGGTCTTTGTATATACGCGCGTTTATTCGCATGCGCCGAAATGCCCAATTTGCCGTATATGGCCGTGCATTTTGGGCGTTCGCGTGGTGTGCGTGTGGGTGTATTGTGACGGCGTTAAACCCGTTTTTCGCCTGTGGGAAAATACTGGCCCGTACACAAAGGGCAAAAGCGAATGCGGCATGGGGAGAGTTTAGGTCGCGTTCCGTTTGCCCTTGCCCATAGGAGAAGGTAGGGCTTAATGAAGAAGATGAACTTCTTGAAAATCGCCTGCGCTGCGGCGCTTTCCGCCGCATGCTGTTTTGCCGCCGTTGGCTGCAGCCAGACGAAAAGCGATTCCGGCGACGTGTCGGTGAACGATACGTCCGAAGGCGTTGCCGCCACGGTCAATGGCACGGAAATCGGCGAGAAGGCTGTGACGTCGTACATCGCAAACTTCCGCAGCATGTCGAATCTTGAGTCCGACGCCGACTGGGCGCAGTGGCTCGTCGACAATAATTACACCGCGGCCGATATTCGCGAGGAAGTCATCAACTATTACGCGAGCCAGGAGCTTATTCGCCAGGCTGCCGAAGAAAACGACATTAAGGTCGAGTCTTCCGAAATCGATTCCCAGGTGCAGCAGATGCGCTCTTACTACGATTCCGATGAAGATTGGGAAAACGCGCTGAAGCAGATTGGCACTACCGAGTCGCAGTATCGCTCGCTGCTCGAGATTTCCATGCTTCAGCAGGCCCTTCAGGAAAAGGTCGCCCAGCCGGAAGACCCCACCGATGAAGAGCTTCTGCAGTACGCGCAGATGTATGCCACTTACTACAACGGTGCAAAGAAATCGAGCCACATTCTGTTCAGCTCCGATGATGAAGCTACCGCGCAGGAAGTGCTCGACAAGATCAACTCTGGCGAGCTCGACTTCGCCCAAGCCGCTCAAGAGTATTCTCAGGATGAAGGCAGCAAGGAAGACGGCGGCAATGTTGGCTGGGATAAGCTGACGTCGTTTGTCGATGAGTACCAAACTGCCCTTGATGGCCTTGAAGAAGGTCAGGTTTCCGGCCTGGTAACCTCGAGCTACGGCATCCATATCATCAAGTGCACCCAGGTGTTCAACGCTCCCGAGGAAGTTACGTCGACCGACCAACTTCCGTCTGAGTTCATGGATTCCATCAAGTCCACGCTTGAGGCTTCCGCCAAGCAGCAGGCTTATTCGCAGTGGTACCAGGATTACAAGAGCAATGCCGACATTCAGATCAACGATATGCCGAGCGGCCTTGCCTACGACGTAAGCCTTGACGGCATTGAGCCTTCGAGCACGACTACTTCGACGGAGTCTGATGCAAGCGCTTCCGCCGACTCTTCGACTGAATCTTCGACCGAGAACGCCTCGACTGAGTCTTCTCAGCCCGCCGAGACAAAGACCAACTAGGTGCAACAACGCACTCAATTAAGAAACCCGCTTCGGCGGGTTTCTTTGTTTTACGCAAGAAAGAGATGGCGATTTCCCTCACGGCTCTGCGGGCGAGGCGTGTCGCCGAGAACCACGGTTCGCTACCGCTCGCTTTGCTCGCTATGCGCTCACCTCGCTGCGCTTAACTAAAGAAATGAAGAGCAAGAATGAGCGCAGAGGGTTTCTCGGTGGCGCGCCTCGCCCGCCACGCAGCGTCAGGACGCCTCATACGAGAAAAGCCCGTTCGTCAGAACGGGCTTTCAAAAAGAAAAACAGGCACGGTTTTCCGTGCCTGTAAGCATTCAAACTGGCGGAGAAGTGGGGATTCGAACCCCAGATACCCTTGTGGGGTATACTCACTTAGCAGGCGAGCACCTTCGGCCTCTCGGTCACTTCTCCGCTCATGACGCACATTTTTGCGCGTGCAGGGGTGTATGATACCGTGACACCTATCCAAATGCAAGGGAGACTTGATGACTTCATCGCTGAATCACCACAGAGCTTCGCAAAAACGCGTTGCATATACCTTCATTTTGCAATTCTTTATTATCGTGGCCGCTGCCGTTGTCGTGCTTTCATGCGCGCCATCGCACGCGTACGCCAAATCGTACACATGCCCAAGCGTCACGATCGACGCCCAAGCGAACGCCGACGGCTCGCTTGATGTCACCGAAACGCGCACATTCGATTTCTCCGGCAATTTCACGGCGGTGTGGTGGTCCTTTGACAACATGCCGACTAAGGAAAGCATGCTTTCGGTGAAATCGGTGTCGCTCACCAATGAGTCCACGGGCGAGACCCAGACGCTTTCCCCCGTAGAATTTCAGCGTGCGTGGCGCGAGGCTGGCGGCGCGGGATACCCGTCGTATTCCATCGACGAGGATGAGAACACCGTGTATGTGTTCTTCGACGAATCCGATTCCGAAGTTTCGATGACCCTCACGTACTCCATTTCGAATTTCGTTCAGGTTTACGACGACGTCGCCGAGGTGTATTGGCAATATATCGGCCATGGTTGGGCGGTCGACAGCGACCATGTAACCACGACGCTCACGGTTCCGGTTCCTGCGGGCACGCAGGTTCGCGCGGGCGACAATGTGCGTGCATGGGGCCATGGTCCGCTCGATGGAAGCCTGTCCATTGGCGATGATGGCGCGATTTATGCGCAGGTTTCTTCGGTAAGCGCGGGCGGCTATGCTGAAATCCACTCGGTATTCCCTGCGGAATGGATGAACGTTTCGGGCTCGGCGGCCAACAAGCATATGGGCAATCGACTCGACTCCGTGCTCGAAGATGAAGCCCAGCTTGCGAACAAGGCGAACGCCTCCCGACTGCAGTCGCTTCTCTTCATTGTCGTGTGCCTGGTTGCCGCCATCGGCATTATCGTGTGGGCGGTGTTCATGTTCTTCCGCCATGGTCGCGAGTATAAGCCCCAATTCCAGGATACATACTGGCGCGATGTGCCTGCAAAGGGTCTCTCGCCCGCAGTTATCGGGCGACTGTGGCGCTTCGATGCCGAATCTCCCAATGACCTTATAGCGACGCTCATGCATCTGTCCCATATCGGCGCAATTCGCCTCGATGCCGGCAGCTACGAAGCGCCCAACAAGGGGCTTTTTGGCATGGGCGGCAGCAAAACGGTGAACGATTACTACATCACGCGCCTTCCTGGCTGGGAAGAAAAGGTCGTCGACCCCATCGATAAAAAAACGATGGACCTCGTATTCAAGAAAATTGCCAAGGGTGCCGATTCCTTGTGGTTTGGCACTATCCAGCAGTTCGGAACCGATTACCCTGAGTCGTTCAACGACGCTATGGAAAGCTGGCAGGGCGTGGTTTCGGCTGAAACGAACAAGTGCAACTTCTTTGAGGAAAAAGGTTCGCACTATCGCGTGGTTTTCTTCGTGCTCGCAGTGCTGCTGGGCCTCGTGGGCGTCTTCTCGCTTTTCGTGACCGACGAATTCACGTTGTTCTTGGCGTTCATTCCGCCCGTGGTGGTGCTCGCGGTGCTTTCGAAGTTCATGCAACGCCGCAGCCGCGAGGCGGTTGAGATTCATGCCAAGTGCGTCGGCCTGCGCAACTGGCTCAAAGATTTCAGCGCGCTCGACGAACGCTTGCCCACCGATGTGAAAGTGTGGGGCGAAATGATGGTGTACGCCTACGTGTTTGGCGTCGCCGAAGAGGCTATGAAAGCGCTGCAGATGAAGCTGCCTCAGGTCATCCAAGACGAAGGCTTCGCGACATCGACGGGCTATTGGCTCATGCCTCACTATTACGGCATGCCGGGTGGTGCGGCCGCTCCCGTTGCGAGCCCCGCCGAAATGTTCCAAACCATGCAGACCAACACGATGCAGACGGTTTCCGAAGCGCTCAGCGCTGCGTCGAGCAGCGACGGCTCCGGTGGCGGCTTCTCGGGTGGCAGCGATTTTGGCGGAGGCGGCTTCGGCGGAGGAGGCGGTGGCGCAAGGTAGCCGCTCGTTTCCGCACGTTGTCTCGCGGTCCTTTCGCGCCACGTATCATTTAGTTATCCTGCGCCTCTTTCATTCCGACGCTTTTTACACGCTATACTTTAGCGAGAAAAAGCGTTCGCGAGTGGAAGAGGCGATTTTCATGGCCGAAGAAAAGGCGTTGGTCGGAATCATCATGGGCAGCGAAAGCGACATGCCCAATATGGAGCCGTGCATGAAGCAGCTCGAGGAGTTCGGCATTCCTTACGAAGTGAAGGTTGCCAGCGCGCATCGCAAACCGGCTGAGGTGCATGAATGGGCCTCGGGCGCCGAGGAGCGCGGCATGCGCGTTATCGTTGCCGCTGCTGGCAAGGCCGCTCACCTTGGTGGTGTGGTTGCTGCCTATACTCCGTTGCCGGTTATTGCCGTGCCTATGAAAACGAGCGACTTGGGCGGTCTTGATTCGCTTCTCTCTATGGTTCAAATGCCTTCTGGCGTGCCCGTTGCATGCGTTGCCATCAATGGCGCGAAAAACGCCGCCATTCTCGCGGTGCAAATGCTCGGCACGGGCTGCGATGAATGCCGCAAGAAGATTTCCGATTTCAAAGCGAAGATGGCTGAATAATGACGAAGAAATTGCTCATGGGCAACGAGGCCTTCGCGCATGCCGCGCTCGAGGCGGGCGTTGCCGTGGTCGCGGGTTATCCGGGCACGCCCTCGAGCGAGCTTATCGAAACCGTCGCGAAGCGCGTGCAGGCGGGTGCTGCCGAAAACGTGCATGTTGAATGGTCGACCAATGAAAAAGCGGCGCTCGAGTTGCTCGCCGGCGCATCGTATGCTGGCGCACGCACGCTGTTCACCTGCAAGCAAGTCGGCCTCAACGTCGCGAGCGACCCGCTCATGAGCTTGAACTATGTGGGCGTCGAGGGCGGCTGCGTCATATATGTGGCCGACGATCCTGGCCCCATTTCGTCGCAAACCGAACAAGATACGCGTCGTTTTGCGTCGTTCGCGAAGATTCCCGTGTTCGATCCGTCGAGCGTTGAACAGGGCGTTGAAATGCTCCCGTGCGCCTTCGCGCTTTCTGAGCGTTATCGAACGCCGGTTATCGTGCGCCCAACGACGCGTGTATGCCACTCGTCAACGTTCGTCGATGTGGCGGAAAAAACGCAGGGCGCCCCCGTGAAAGGCTTCTCCAAAGACGATTCGCGATGGGTTATTTTCCCTGCGCGAGCATATCGCGGTCATAAAGAAATCAACGATCGATTGGCGAAGATCGCCGATGAGTTCTCGGGCGCATGCGCTTCCGAGACGCCGAGCGGTTTGGCGTCGGAAGACCTTTCGCGTTTCAACCCCATTGAAAACCACGGCGATGCGCCGAAAATTGGCATCGCGTGCGGCGGCGTGTCGGCCGCGTATGCGAAAGAGGCGCTTTCGGTTCTTGAGCATGCGGCAAAACAGGCGGCTTTTGTGGCTGGTGCTGCTGGTGGCGAGTGCGACGAAGCCCTTCCGAGCTATCGTTTTATGCAAATTGGAACTCCGTTCCCGTTCCCCGAGGCGCGTGTGGATGAATTCCTCGATGGCCTCGATGCCGTGATCGTGTTCGAGGAGCTGGATTCGGTTATTGAAGACGGCCTCGTTCATGTGGCCGGCTTGCGCGCGGCGCGAGGCAAGAGCGCGCCTCGGGTTCTTGGCCGCGCATCGGGCGCGTGCCGCGATGCCGGCGAGAACGATGCCGACGATATTGCCGAGCGTTTGAGCGGGTTCTTTGATGAGGCCTTGCTGCGTCGCGCGGGCGTTTCGGGCGATGAGCTTGCGCGCAAAATTGAAGAACGTGCCAATGCGCGAGCTCGCGCGCGCGAAGCCGCAGCGCCCAAGCTCGATATCGAACTCCCCGCGCGCCCACCGGTGTTGTGCGCAGGCTGCCCTCATCGCGGTTCGTTCTACGCATGCAAGCAAGCGCTCAAGAAAATGCGCGTTCGCGGTATCTTCTCGGGCGATATCGGCTGTTACACCTTGGGTAATGCCAAGCCGCTCGATGCCGTGGATACCTGCTTGTGCATGGGCGCGGGCATTACGATGGCGCAAGGCCTCGGCGTTGCCGATCCTACGGCGAAACAGCTCGCTTTCGTGGGCGATTCGACGTTTTTCGCGAGTGGCATTACGGGCGTTGCCAATGCCGTATACAACCAGCACGACATCACGGTGTGCGTGCTCGACAATTCCACCACGGCTATGACGGGCGGGCAGCCTCACCCCGGCACGGGCAACACGCTCATGGGGCCGAAAAGCGCGCCGCTTTCTATCGAGGGCGTCCTCGAGGCGCTTGACGTGGAATGCATCGAGTTTGCCAACCCCCATCATCTTGATGAGAGCGTCGATGCGGTCACGAAGGCGGTTTCTTTCGAGGGGCCTTCGGCGGTTATCTTCCGTGCGCCGTGCGTGAACCTCGTCAAACCCGAGGCTCCTGTCTCGATTGCCGCGGAAACATGCACGGGCTGCAAGAAGTGCATCACGGCGATAGGATGTCCCGCCATTGGATTCAATGGCGAAGTTGCCACGATTGATAAAACGCTGTGCACGGGCTGCGGTTTGTGCACGCAGGTTTGCCCGTTTGGAGCCATCGCGCCAGCGTGCCAACCCTCGTAGGCGCCGCTGTCGACTGGGCGGCTCGTGTGTCGTTGTCGCTTCTGGCTTTCTGGCGCCTCAAGGCGCACCGTTTGCCGCATCCTGGTTGAAGGGCGCGAGGCTCACGCTTGCTGACTTTTGTAAGACCATGATTATTGGAGTGTTGTCCAATGAAAAACGTAGTGCTCACCGGCATTGGCGGACAGGGTACCGTGCTTGCCGCGAAGATACTCGCCCAGGCTGCGCAAGCGCGCGGCTGGCATGTGCGCACCGCCGAGACAATCGGCATGGCGCAGCGAGGTGGAAGCGTGACGAGCCATGTTCGCATGGGCAACGAAGGCGAGCATGTTGCTTCGCCGCTCGTGGGCGCCGCCGCGGCAGATATGCTCATCGCCTTCGAGCCTGGTGAGGCCGCACGCATGCTCGGGCTTCTCTCTGCGCAGGGCGTGCTTGTCACGGCGTCGAGCGTGAAGCAGCCCGTCACGGCGTCGCTGTCGAAAACGGTGTATGCCGCCGCGCCAGTGCTTGAGGCGCTCGAAAAGCGCGAGGGCGCAACCGTCGTGGTCGACGAGTCGGCGCTCCTTGAACTCGTCGGCAATTCGAAGGCTCTCAACATCATTCTTCTGACGGTCGCCATCTCCCAGCGCGATGCTCAAGGAAACCCCCTTTTGGGCATTTCGCTCGACGAATTCAAGGAAGCAATTCGCGTATGCGTGAAGCCGAAATTCGTCGATATGAACCTTGCCGCGGTCGATGCCGTGTGCAAAGAATTGGGATTGCAGTAATTTCGTCTCGACGAGCGAAGCGCGACACGCGTCTTCCCTTTCGTTTTCTCGGGCGTATCCCTCTTTCGAGTCTTTTGAATCCAAGAAATCCCGCAAGTGTTGCGTGCTTGCGGGATTTCTGCGTTTATCAGGCAAAATGCAAAGATTACCCTGCGGGGGTAATAGGCGCGCGTGGGAATTTCGGCCATTGTGGGTAGCGTCGAAGCCGCAAAGCGCGGCAAAGCCGAGAACGAAGAAGGGGGACCAATGACCGAGGAAAACGAAGGCCAGCGCACCGTTGCGCCGGTCGACGCGGATCACGCGCCCAAAGGGAAGAACAAGAAGAAGCCGGCCATTGTGGCTGGCACCGTCGCCGTTGTGTTGGTGCTCGCTGGTGCTGGTTTCTGGGTGTGGCATGAGCAACCGAGCTTCTGCAACGCCATTTGCCACAGTCCGATGGACAATTACGTCGAGAGCTATTCGTCGGGCGACGCGGGCATGCTTGTGACGCAACATGCCGAGGCGGGCAAGAACTGCCTCGACTGCCACAATCCGGTTATCACCGAGCAGCTTACCGAGGTATGCGCATGGGTGGCTGATGACTATCCCATGACCGACGATGGCATGCTGAATACGGGCAAGGAAATCGCGACCGAGGAGTTCTGCACCAACGATGGCTGCCACAACATGACCGATGTTGTGAACGCTACGTGGGGCTTTGAGGGCAACGATGCCAAATTCAACCCGCATTCCAGCCACCAGGACAATCAGCTCGAATGCGGCGATTGCCATAAATCGCATGAGACGAGCACCCTGTACTGCGCTAAATGCCACGACTTGAACCTGCCCGAGGGCTGGGAGGCCGCCAATGAGTAATGTATCTCGCCGTAATTTCTTCAAGGGCGCTGGCGCCGCCGCCCTGGTTGCCGCCACCGCTGGTTCCCTTTCGGGTTGCGGGAACGGCTACGAAAGCAACGAGTCCATCAAGAACGACACCACCCAGCGTCCGTCCGGTCCGAGCTGGCTTGGCGAAGCCCCTCAAATCGACGAGGCCGAAATCACCGAAACGCTCGATTATGAAGTCGTGGTCGTGGGCTTGCGCACTGGCGGCCTGCCCGCCCTTATGTCCGCTGCCGAAAATGGCGCGCGCGTGCTCGGCATTGAGCAAATGAGCAAAATCGCCGAGCCTCGCGAAGACCTTGGCGCCGTCAATTCGCGTTACCAGCTCGAATCGTTCAGCGAATTTCCTCAGTTCGAGATCGATAAGATGGAAATCATGGAAGACATCGTGCGCTATGCGAATGGCTTCGTGAATTACGATCTTATTAAGCTGTGGGTCGATGAATCGGGCGACATGATTAACTGGCTGTCCGATATCATCGAACGCGACGGGAAATTCAAGATGTGGTTCGAGGGCTCTGTTGGCACCGAAGGCCAGGGCGCCCGCGATAAGGCATGGGCTACGGGCCATAGCCCCCAAAAGCTCGTTGACGATAAAGAGATTACGTTCGGCAGCACCATGCGCGATTACGCTATCGAAAACGGCGCCGAGATTCGTTACGACACCATGCTCGTGAAATGCGAGCAGGATGAATCGGGCCGCGTGACCGGCATTATTTGCCGCGATGGCAACGACCTGCACTATATTCGCGTGAATGCCTCCAAGGGCGTAATTCTGGCAACGGGCGGTTATGTGGCGAACACCGAAATGGTTGAGGCTCGCCAGGCATGGAACAATCGCCTCAAGATCAATATTCCCATTGGTGGCAGCTGCACGGGAGACGGCATTAAGGCCGCTATGTGGTGCGGTGCGACCATCGACCCCTTGGGCTGCGCCGTCACGTTCAATCGCGCATGCTGCAAGCCCGATGAGGTTGCTGGCAGCGACCTGGTTGGCAAGTGGTTCTGGTTCGGCGAACAGCCGTTCCTTAAGGTGAACCTGCAGGGCAAACGCTTCTGCAACGAAAGCGGCCCGTACGACTACATGCTGCACTCCGCGTTCATGCAGCCCTACCACACCTACGTCGACATTTGGGATTCCGATTATGTCGAGCAGGTCAAGCAGCTCAACGAGGTCGGTTGCTGCCGTTTGTACCCCTTCGATAACGGCGCTCCGTCGAACAAGGATATTTCTGCCATGCAGAGCAACTTCGACCAACTCGAGGAGGCTGGCTATATCCAGAAAGCCGACACCATGGAGGAGCTTGCAGCCAAGCTGAATCTTCCCGTCGAGGCAACCGTTGCCACTTGGGAGCGCTATAACAAATTCGCCGAACAGGGCAAAGACGAGGACTACAACAAAGAGCCGTATCGTCTCACGTCGCTTACGCATCCGCCGTATTACGGCGTGCGCACGGGCGCGTGGTTCCTGGCTACGATTGATGGCTGCCCCATCAACACCAATATGCACCCGGTAAACGAAGCGGGCGAGCAAATCGACGGTCTGTACCTGGTCGGCAACGACTCGGGCGGCTTCTTCAGCGTGAGCTATCCGAATCTTATGACTGGTCTTGCCGCGGGTCGCACCATGACGTTTGGCCGTCGTGCTGGCATGCTTGCCGCAACGGGCCAGGCGTAAACTCCCGGGCTCCGCGCTTCGCTCGATTGGCGCGGGGCCCTGCAAGCCATCTTTCTTAAAAACTTCTTGAGCCCTCGCGTTTCCCCTTATGCGCGAGCGTGCACTTCCCCTCTGGCGCCACGGGGCGCCCGCCCGATGCCCTCCCTCTCTGAGGCATCGGGCTTTTGCTACAATGGCACGGTTCATCAGGGAAACCATCTGGAGGGCAGCCATGGGCGAGCGTATTCACGATGCAGCGTTTTGGCGCACAACGGCGGCGCTCTGCCTTGTGCTTGCGAATTCAAGCTTCATGAATATTTCGGCGTTTCCTTTGTTCGACCATGTGTTCACATATGCGCGAGATATATCGGTTCTCGCGAACGCGGCGTGTTTGGTTGCCGTTGCCCTGGTGGCTTCTTTCCGCTCTTCCTTGCTCGATTCTCATATCGTCAATATTGCAGCGCTTGCATTTTTGGTTTTTGGATCAACGGGCATCGCGGTGTCGTTCGCGATGCAATCGTCTTGGCTGCTCGTGTTCTCTTCGTGCTTAGTTGCTGCCGCGCGTGGATGGGTGAGCGTCGTTGTGGGGGTATCGCTTCTGCGTTTTCCCATTTCCGATATCGCCCAAAGCGTCACGCTGGCTTTTCTGGGCAATTGCGCGTTTAGCTATGCTGCCTGGCTCTTGCCTTCAAGCGTTGGTTTGCTGGCATTTTTCGTGGCTCCTCTGGCGGCTTTATTGCTTACGCGTGGCGTCGCAAATCCCGTGCTTGCTGAAGTTGCGGCATCCGATTCGCCGGCCGACATCGCCATCACGCAGCCCTCGTCGTTCCTGGCATTGGGTTCCCAATTGTTTGTGTGCTTGTTCTTCTTTCGCGTGGCGTTTGGTTTCTCGCTTCGTTTTGGGGAGGTGGATGGCGCGCCTTTGGCAGATTTCTTCTCTATCGTGCCGATTGGCTTTTTGGCTTTATATACCGTCGCCTCGTCAGGCAAGCTTGTAAAGGGCGACCTGCTTGCGCAGGTGTCGGTGCTCTTCGTGCTTGCCGGTTTTTTCGCAACCACGATTTCGGCTCCGTGGGCGTATGCGGCGAGTGCGTCGCTTCTCTCGTGTGGCAACGCACTGTTTGACGTGGTTGGCTGGGTGGTGCTCGCCGCAGTTGGCGCGCGTAACACGCGTGCGTCGGTTGCGACCATCGCATGGGGACGTGGCGTGTCGGCACTTGGCAGTATCGTTGGCGCGGCAATCGGCGTATGGGCGAGCGCGACGTCGTTGACGCACCCCATCGCTGTGCAGCTGGCAACGGGCGCACTCGTTGTCGGGTTCGCGGCATACGCGCTTATTGGCCTGAAGAATTTCAGTTTCATCGATACCATCAATGGTGTGACCGAAGTTGTCGACGCGCAGCCGACCAATATCGAAGAGGCATCGCACGCGACGCTCGAACAAGCATGCTCGGCCATTGCCGATCGGGCCTCGCTTACCCCTCGCGAGAGGGAGGTGTTCGAGATGCTCGCTCGTGGTCGCGACAGCTTTTATATTCAGGAGCAGCTCACGGTTTCACGCAACACGGTGAAGGCGCATGTCAAGCATATCTACGCGAAGCTCGATATCCACACCCATCAGGATTTGCTCGATATCGTTGAATCCGAAATGGCATCGTGAGGCAGTGCGGCATGCTTGCGTTTTAGTGGGGGCTTGTCGCTCGCGGTTGAATTGCGGCGCGGTCGAGTCGGCGTATTCAAACGTCTCGTCCTCGACGTCCTCATCGAAAGGTTGCGTCCTTGGCGTCGACACGCGCAAAGACCGATGCGTGCGAGGTTGTCGTGCGCCGGGCGCCCGTTCGCGGAATCTTTTATTCCGCATCTTGCCCATTGGGCGCTTTAGCGTACAATAGTGCCCATGATGAATGCACTCGACATACAATCCCTCAAAGCCGCGCGTACCGCGTTGGCTGGTCGATGGCTCTAGCTTCAAGTTTGCTCAGCGAGCTTGAGGCGCCTTTTTCGTGCACCTGAATGACGAAACGGCGTAAAGCCCTGATTTTTCGCAGGCTTGAAGCGTCTCCAATTTCCGCACAATATTTCAGACACGCGCGAAAGGCAGTGCCATGCAGCTCACCGATGAACAGTTCAACCTTATTAAAGAGCAATTCAAAACTCTGAAAGATCGCTCTCCCTTCTATGCGAAGAAGTTCGAGGGCATCGATTTGTCCGACGTGCAAACCCAGGCCGACTTCGAGAAGCTGCCCTTTTCGGAAAAGGCCGACTTGCGCGAAGCCTATCCGTTGGGAATTCAAGCCGTACCCGACGAGGAAGTTGTGCGCATCCACAGCTCTTCGGGCACGACGGGCACGCCGGTCATTATTCCTTACACCGCGCAGGATGTTGCCGATTGGGCCGAAATGTTCGCGCGTTGCTATCGCACGGCGGGTATTACCAATAAAGATCGCATTCAAATTACCCCCGGTTATGGTTTGTGGACTGCCGGTATCGGCTTCCAGCTTGGCTGCGAGCGCTTGGGTGCCATGGCTATTCCCATGGGCCCCGGCAATACCGAGAAGCAGCTGCAAATGATGCAAGACCTGCACAGCACGGTTATCACGGGCACGAGCAGCTATGCGCTTTTGCTCGCTGAGGAAATCTCGAAGCGAGGCTTGCGCGATAAGCTCGACCTGCGCAAAGGCGTTATTGGATCGGAGCGTTGGGGCGAAAAGATGCGCCACCGCATCGAAAACGAGCTCGGCGTTGAGATTTTCGACATCTATGGCCTGACCGAGATTTATGGCCCCGGCATTGGCATTTCGTGCAGCGAGCACCATGGCATGCATATTTGGAGCGACTACGTATATTGCGAAATCGTCGACCCGAAGACTGGCGAGCCCGTGCCCGACGGCGAAATGGGCGAGCTTGTGCTTACCACTCTGCGCAAGCAGGGCGCGCCGCTTATTCGCTATCGCACGCACGATCTTACGCGCATCATTCCCGGCGATTGCGCTTGCGGCTTGAAGCATCCCCGCATCGACACCCTTACTGGTCGTACCGATGACATGGTGAAGGTGAAGGGCTGCAACATGTTCCCCGCGCAAATTGAGGAAGTCATTGCGTTTACGGACGGCGCGAGCTCTGAGTATCAGGTCATGATTGAGGCGATTGATGGTCGCGACGTGCTCACGGTGCTGTTCGAGACTCCGCTTGAAGGCGACGATAAGGCCAAGTGCGAGCAGGAGCTTGCGCTGCTCTTCAAGGCGAAAATCGGCTGCACGCCTGAAGCGAAGGGCGTTCCCATGGGCGAGTTGCCGCGTTCCGTGAAGAAGACTAAGCGCATTTTCGACAGCCGCTACTAAACATATCTATATATAGATATAGAGAGAATCGACCAGAGACGGTCGCCGAGGGGCGGCCCGCGCGTAAGGCGGGCGGGCTCCGGAGGCGCCCGTCCTTCTTTTTCGGGGGTGTCCCCGAAGGCGGGAACCGTGCGGCCCCGCGCGCCGGTCGGGCGGGCGCCTGAACGGAGGCGGCCAAGCCGGCCGCCCCGGAGGGCCGTGGCGCGCAAGCGCCGCGCCTCCGGGGTTGTTCCATATATGGACCGAGGCGAAGCGCCGGGACTGCGGGTCGGCTCCGCATGCGGACCGAGCCGAAACGCTGGGCGCCCGGTGCGATTGTGTCTATGGGCCGAGGAGAAACGCCAGACCGGGGCGCCCTCCCGCCGGGAATCCCCTCCGTCCCCCTCCGCTCCACCGCGCTGGAGTTGTCGGCATCCTGTGTGCGGGAGGGTTTCCCGCCCGCGCCGCGCCGGGGGAGCGTATAATACCGAACTCGTCGCCGCGAAGGGCAGGAGCCCTGAGAGCGACGGCGCCCCGCGGCCCGCGG
>NZ_CAKTVX010000007.1 GCF_934630525.1 uncultured Slackia sp. | reverse complement strand
CTTGATTCAAATCGCTCGTATGCACTCCAACAAACGGCCCTTTGTTTCTCCCGCGAGAGACAAAGGGCCGTTCTTTATTGCGTGGCCGAAATGAAAACGACGAAACGGCCCGTGTCCAACCGCACTCATTGCGCTCAACCGGTCCCTTCGCGCCAACCGCAATGGTTATCCCCAATTGGACCTATTGTGCATTTTCGCACCCACTCTTATCGCGCCCGCCTGGTCGCCCTTTCCTGCACGCGCTTTCTGTGCGACTTTCCCACGTGAGCTTTCATAGCGAACGCCCAACCAAGCTATCGAAGCACTTGCTTAAACAGGCTTTTCCGCGCCCATTTCCACAACGCCCCCCACGAACTCCTCCATAACAAGTCCGAACGGGCTAGCTCGGCCCAAATCATGTCCTGATTTTGCTAAAAATGGCAGAGATTTGCGGTTGTGAACGGTCATAGCGCCCCAAAAAGGTCCCAAAAACGCTTCGCTTTAACAAAACCCCAGGTCACGATCTATTGCAAGAGGGCTCAGTGCGTTCTTCATCGTGCACAACCGCAAATTTGTGCCAAAAAAAATCGACAATTGGGACCAAATATCAAGCAGGAGCAGATTGCTCGATGAGATGACAAGCAGGCTCGATGCAAACTCGAAGCAAGTACGGCGCGGAGAAGGAAGGAAGAGGACGGAGAAAAGTAGGAAAAGGGGGAGGAGAAGGACAGAGGAACGAACGGATGAAGGATTCATTCATACATGAATGAGAGGATGAACGGGTAGACAGATGAATGGACTGACAAGCGGATGTGCGAATAGATGACGAATGGAGGAATTGATGTACGAGCAGATGGATTGATGGACGTGCGAACGGATGGATTGGTGAATGGGCGAAAAGAGCGGGGAGGAGAAAGGGGAGAGAAGAGATAAACAGTAATTACGCGAAGGCGGTATCAGCGCGCCGAAAAGTGTCAGCGCGGCAAACCTACATGCCGCACCGCGCAACATATGCCCGCAACTGCTGCAGGTCGTCACGCGTATCCACGTCGAACAGTTCCCACTCGCTTGAAACCTCGATGGTTCGAACGTATTCCGCATGCATTTTTGCCACGAAGCCGCCGCCCTTACCATGAGGAAGAGAACGGAGTTCGTCGAACGCCCAGGAAGGAAAAAGCACAGGCGCGCCCGGCGCGCCATCGAAACATGTACGCCAAATGCGCGCACTGGGACGCCCCGAAACATCTGTAACGCCGCACCCCGCAGCATCGCGCCACACGGCGTCATGCTCCGCGACGCAGGCGGCATCGCGCCCCGCGGCATCACGTCCAACAGCGACATCAACGCCGCTCTCCGCGGCATCGTGCTCCGTGTCATAGTCCTCCGCAGCATCACGCCCCTCAGCATCGCGCCCAGCAGCGCCGATGGCATCGCGCCCCGCGGCAGCGGCGGCATGGTGTTCAGCGGCAGCATCACGCTCAGCGGCGCGAAGAAGCGCGGCAATGCTCGCCGGGCGAATAAGCGGTTGGTCGCCCTGGACAAACGTGACGGTATCGCACCCGTCCATGGCCTCCATGCCCAAGCGCACCGTGTCGTTTCGGCCGGGCTCGTCGTGCAAAATCACCTTCGCGCCCAGCGTCTCGCACAACGCAGCCACATCGGCATGGCGCGTGACCACCACACGTCGATCGAACAAGCCATCGGTCGCTCGCACAACATGGCCAACAAGCGGCTCTCCGCAAAGCTCGGCCATGAGTTTATTGCCCCCGAAGCGCACACCCGCGCCCGATGCCATAACAATGCATCCGTGCTTCAATGTGCGGTTGTCGCCAGCGTGGGCCATAGCAGTATTCGCCTTTGCAAATTCAATGGTTGAACGGGCTCGATTTGAGAATTAATCGCAGGCCATAGTATAATATGGATAACTATGTCAACCTCAAGTAATGGGGCGAGAAACATTATTACCTTCCAAAAATACGAGCGCCCGCAAACCCTCGACGAGGCCTGGGAGCTCAACCAGAAAAAGCGCAATCGCATCGTTGCCGGCACCATGTGGATGAAAATGGGCACCCACTCCTTCGGCACCGCCATCGACCTGTGCGATCTGGGTCTCAACGAAATCGAAGAAACCGACGAAGAATTCCGCATTGGCGCCATGGTCACCCTGCGCCAAATGGAGAAGCACCCTGGCCTTGCCGCCTATTCCTGCGGCGCGGTGGAAGCCGCCTTCAAAGACATCGTGGGCGTGCAGTTCCGCAACGGCGCGACGCTCGGCGGAAGCCTGTGGCGCCGCATGGGCTTTTCCGACATCCTCACGGTTTTCCTCGCCATGGACAGCTCTGTCGAACTCTACAAGGGCGGCATCGTGTCCTTGGAAGAATTCGCGCGCATGCCTTACGACAAAGACATTTTGGTGCGCCTCATCGTAAAGAAGCAGCCGGGCGCGTTCGCATACCAAGCCGTGCGCAAGCAGCGCACCGACATCCCCTCGCTGAACTGCGCTGCGGCCCAAGTGGCGGGCGAGTGGCGCGTCGTCGTGGGCTCGCGTCCCGCGCGCGCCGTGGTGCTTCGCGATGAGCAGGGCATTCTCGCCAACGGCATTACCGAGGAAAGCGCCGCCGCGTTCGCCGACTATGCCGCCGGCACCGTGACCGTCTCGGGCAACATGTGGGGCAGCGCCGAATACCGACGCGCGCTCGTGCCCGTGCTCACGCGCCGCGCGCTTCTGGCCCTGAAAGAGGTGCTGTAATGGAAATCAAAATCAAGCTGAACGGAACCGTGGTTTCCGACGACGTTCCCGCCGATACGCTCCTCATCGATTTCGTGCGCGCGCATGGCTGCTTCAGCGTGAAGCGCGGCTGCGAAACCTCAAGCTGCGGTTTGTGCACCGTGCTCATGGACGACGAACCCGTGCTTTCGTGCTCCACGCTCGCGGCGCGCGCCAACGGCCGCAGCGTGCACACGCTCGAAGGCCTGCAGGAAGAAGCGTCGGAATTCGTCGGCTTCATCGCCGACCAAGGCGCCGAGCAGTGCGGCTTTTGCAACCCCGGCTTCGTCATGAATACCATCGCGCTGCTTCGCGAAAACTCCGACCCGTCCGACGAGGAAATTCTCGCGTACTTGAGCGGCAACCTGTGCCGCTGCTCGGGCTACGAAGGCCAGCTGCGCGGCATTCGCGCCTTCCTGAACAGCAAGCACGCGGAAGGGGCCAACCATGAATAGACCCGAGTACCAATCGGTGGGCAAGTCGGTCCGCAAGAAAGACGCGATGCAGCAGCTGCTGGGCAAGCCCCTGTATACCGAAGATATCGTGCGCGATGCGCTCGTGGTGAAGCTGCTGCGAAGCCCGCACGCCAATGCCATCGTCGAGACCATAGATACCTCGAAGGCGAAAAAGGTCGCCGGTGTGGTTGACGTTTTCACGTGGGAAGACGTGCCGAATGAGCGCTTTTCGAACGCAGGCCAAACCTACCCGGAAACGAGCCCCTACGACCGACTCATCATCGATCGACACGTGCGCTTCGTGGGCGACGTGGTGGCGATCGTCGCTGCCGAAAATGAAGCGGCTGCCAACAAGGCCCTCGCGCGCATCAAGGTTACCTACGACGTGCTCGAACCCGTCTTGGACTTCCGCACCGCCAAAGACAACCCGGTGCTCGTGCACCCCGAAGACAACTGGCGCATGCTGTGCGATTTGGGTGGCGATAACACGCGCAACCTCGTGGGCACCACGGCCGACGAAGGCGGCGACATCGAGGCCGTGCTGGCCGATTGCGATGTGGTTCTGGAACGCACCTACCACACCAAAGCCTACAACCAGGCAATGATGGAGACCTTCCGCACCTACACCGAGCTCGACCGCTACGGGCGCTTGCACGTGATTTCATCTACGCAGGTCGTCTTCCATGTGCGCCGCATCTTATCGCACGCGCTCGGCATTCCGAAGGGCCGCATTCGCGTCGAAAAGCCCCGCATCGGCGGCGGCTTCGGCGCGAAGCAGACCGCAGTGTGCGAGGTATATCCCGCATTCGTCACAATGAAAACGGGCCGCCCCGCCATGTGCGTGTACACGCGCGAAGAATCGCAGACCTGCGGCTCGCCGCGCCACGAGATGGAAATCACCGTGCGCCTGGGCGCGAACAACGACGGCCGCATTCGCGCACTCGGCATGACCACGCTGTCGAATTCGGGCGCCTATGGCGAGCACGGCTGGGCGACGGTCGGCCTTACCGGCCATAAGTCCATTCCGCTGTACACCGGCTCGCTCGAAGCGTTCAAATTCACCGCAAACGTGGTGTACACGAACATGCAGCCTTCGGGCGCCTACCGAGGCTTCGGTGCCACGCAGGGCCAATTCGCCGTTGAAACCATCGTGAACGAACTGGCCGAAAAGCTCGGCCGCGACCCCGTTGAGCTGCGCGAACAGAATATGGTGCGCGAAGGCATGAAGATGCCCGCGTACTTCGGCGAAATCGCCAACGCGTGCGCGCTCGACCGCTGCCTGGAGCATTGCGCCGAAATGTTCGACTGGAAAGCGAAATACCCCGTGCGCGACATGGGCAACGGCAAAGTTCGCGCTGCGGGCGTGGGCATGTCGATGCAGGGCTCGGGCATTTCCGACATCGACGTGGGCTCGGTCACCATCAAACTCAACGATGACGGCACGTACATGCTGATCATCGGCGCCGCCGACATGGGCACGGGCTGCGACACCATTCTGGCGCAGATGGTCGCCGAGCATATGGATTGCTCGGTCGACGATGTTTCCGTGTTCGGCGCCGACACCGACGCATCGCCCTACGATTCGGGCTCGTACGCTTCTTCCACCACGTACGTCACCGGCATGGCCGTGCAGAAGGCGTGCACGCAGCTGAAGGAACGCTTGTGCGCCATCGCCGCCGAAGCGCTGGGGTGTGACGCGAGCGAGCTGAGCTTCGAGGACGGACGCGTGGTGCGCGAGGCGACGGGCGAGGAAATGTCGCTCGTCGATGTGGCCACGAAAAGCCAGGTGAGCAATTGCCTGGCTCCCGAAGCCACCGCCATGCATTCTTCGCCCGTCTCGCCGCCGCCGTTCATGGTGGGCATGGCCGAGATTGAACTCGACCGCGAAACCGGCGTGGTAGAGGTGCTCAATTACGCGAGCGTCGTCGACTGCGGCATCCCCATCAACCCGGCGCTTGCGCGCATCCAGGCCGAAGGCGGCATCGTACAGGGCATTGGCCACACGCTCATGGAAGACGCGACGCGCACGCCCAAGGGTCGCATTCGCGAATCGAACCTGTTCACGTACCGTTTGCCCACCCGCCTTGACACGGGCCGCATTCGCGTCGAGTTCGAGAATTCCTACGAACCCACGGGTCCGTTCGGCGCGAAGTCGATTGGCGAAATCGTCATTAACACGCCGGCTCCCGCGATTACGCAGGCCATTTACCGCGCGACGGGCGTATGGCATCGCGAGCTGCCCATTCTGCCCGAGCATATCGTGCTCGCGAAACCCGAGGAGTAGGCATTCTAAGCGAGCTTTTGCACATATCGCCGAAAACCACGGCAATCATCGGAAGCGGCGGGAAATCGACGCTTTTACGCGCCCTGGCCGAAGAGCTCGCGACGGAAGGGGCCGCGGGCGCCGGATTCGCGGCCGCCGAAATTGCGGCCGACAAGCCTCAGGCAGGAAAATCGCCGAGCGAAGGCTGCCCGACCGAGGAAGCCGCAGGCAATAATCCGTCGGCTGATGGCGACGAGCCGTCAAGCAGGCGCCCCGCCACCAAAGGGGCCGCCACCGCTGGGGCAGGGCGGCGGGCGCGCGTAATCGTGGCCACGAGCACCAAAATGTTCGTGCCCGATTGGTGCCCGGTTCTGCTCGACGCAACAATGGACGAGGTGCAATTCGCGCTTTCGACGCACCCCATCGTCTGCGTGGGGCGCATCCATGGGCCAACGGGCAAGCTTGACGCGCCGAACGTGGCGTTCTCCGAACTGGAAGCCGCGGCCGACTACCTGCTCGTTGAAGCCGATGGAGCGAAAATGCTGCCCCTGAAGGCGCATGCGGAACACGAGCCCGTGATTCCCGAATGCGCGAAGCGAACGGTCTGCGTCGTGGGAATCGACGGCGTGGGCAGGCCTATTTCGCAGGCTTGCCACCGAGCGGAACGCTTCGCGCGACTGGCGGGCGCCTCGACAGCCGATGCCACAACGCCCGAAATGGTGGCGCGCGTGCTAGAGGCCGAAGTCCTGCACGATACGATTTTTATCAATAAGGTTGAATCCGACGACGACTGGCGGATTGCCGAGCGCATAGCGGCGCTCTGCACGACCCCCGTAGTTGCGGGAAGCCTTTGGAGGAAAGAATTTCGATGCTTGCGATAATTCGCGGAGCTGGCGATATCGCCAGCGCGATAGCGTTGCGCCTGCACAAATGCGGTGTTTCCGTCATTATGACGGAAGTCGAACACCCCTTGACGGTCCGCCGCACGGTCGCCTTCAGCGAAGCCGTTCGTTCAGGAAAAACCCAGGTGGAAGGCATCGTTGGCATACGTGCCGAAAGCGCCGACGATGCGCTGCGACGAGCACTCGAAGGGGTCATCCCCGTGCTCGTCGACCCGGAATGCTCATGCATTTGGCTTGAACCTGACGTGCTGGTCGACGCCATTTTGGCCAAGCGCAATGTGGGAACCGCCATCGACATGGCACCCATCGTCATTGGCATTGGGCCCGGATTCACGGCGGGCGACGACTGCCACGCCGTGGTCGAAACCATGCGCGGTCACACGCTCGGTCGCGTGTATTACGAGGGCTCGGCGCTTCCGAACACCGCAGTGCCGGGGCTCGTAGGCGGCTTCGCAGGCGAACGCGTGCTGCGCGCGCCGAACGATGGTACCTTCCGCGAAGTCGCTTCGATTCGCGACCACGTCGAGGCGGGACAAGCCGTCGCATACGTGGACGACGCCCCTGTTATTGCCACCCTCACCGGCACGCTGCGAGGCCTGCTTGCTGGCGGAACGCGCGTTACCAAGGGCTTGAAGTGCGGCGATATCGACCCGCGCGACGAAGTGAGCCATTGCGAAACGGTATCGGATAAAGGCTTGGCCGTCGCGGGCGGCGTGCTGGAAGTTATTCTTCATTTGAGCGACACGCTCACGAAAGCATAGACGGGACAAGACATGCGCACGATTGCAGAACACATCGCCCACGCCTCGCGCGAAGCGCGCGATTTGGTGCTGGTTACCATAATGGAAAGCAAAGGCTCCACGCCGCGCCACGCGGGTTCGCAAATGCTCGTCGACGAAAACGGGCTCGCATGCGGCACCATTGGCGGCGGCGCCGTCGAGGCTCATGCCATCAAGAAAGCGCAGGGCATGCTGGGCGACAATCTGAGCTTCGTCGAAAGTATGGAGCTGAAACTCGCCTCCAAAAAGGGCCTGAATATGCCCTGCGGCGGGGATGCGACCCTTCTGTACACGCCCGTGAATTCTGGCGATACGCATTGGCGCGATGCTGCACGCGAAATGCTTCGCTGCATTGACCAGCGCATTCCTTCCTATCTCGTTGTGGAATGCCCCGAAAACTGCCAATCGAGCGAAAGCGCCGTTGCCCTGCTCGATGCCAACGGCGCGCCGTTGGCGGGAGAGCGCGGCATGCAGGCGAGCCTCATCGCCAGCCTTGAGCGCAGGGCCGTCATCGACGGCCGTTTCGTGATGCCCGTCTCGCTGCCCGTGCGAGCCATCGTTTTCGGCGGCGGGCACGTGGGCCGCGCGACCGTTTCGGCGCTCTCGCGCGTCGGGTTCTGCTGCACGCTGTTCGATTGCCGCCCCGAATTCGCCCAACGCTCGCGCGTGCCTGAAGCGCATGATGTCGTCTTGGGCGATTACGAGAACATCGCCGCCTCGCTGACCTTGGACAAGCGCGATTTCGTCATTATCATGACCCACACCCATCGCAGCGATTACGCCCTTCTTGAGCAGGTGCTTCGCCAGCCTTTGGCGTACGTCGGCCTCATGGGATCGCGACGAAAAATCGCAACCGGGCGGGAGCTCATGCTGAATGCGGGAATACCGGAAGAGGCAATCGGCGCCGTGCATATGCCCATCGGCCTTGACATCGCCGCCGAAACGCCCGAAGAAATCGCCGTGAGCGTCGCGGCGGAATGCATCATGCGCCGCGCGGAAATGCGCAAAGGCAATGTATAACCTTATGCAAACGAATAGAGGCGACAGCGCATAAACGCACCATGCAAGAAGGCACGAACAAGGCAACGACGCGCCAATCACCTTACCGCAGTCGCTTCTACACGAACAGGGGCACCAAGCCGCGCATGTCGACCACGTGAAGACCTCTTCACGAAAGGCCGACAAGTAGGCAATCGCGCCGTTTCCTCGCTGCGCGCGTTTATACTGATACGGAAAGCAAGCAGCGGCGCACGGCGCCTCGTCCCACCAACCGACAGGACCCCATGAACAAGCACAGCATTCGATACGTTCTTATTCTTGTAGCGGCCATCGCAGCGGCAGCACTCATCGTCGTTCGCTTCGACGGCGTGTGCGAAATCTTCTCAACCGTATGCCAAGCATTGCAGCCGCTGGCGGTGGGCGCCGTCATGGCATACCTGCTCAACTTCATCGCCGCGAGCTTGGAATCGCGATGGTTCCCCCGCTCGACCAACGTCTTTGTCACTAAGAGCCGCCGCCCGATTTGCGTCATTTTGGCAATTGCCGCTGTCACACTCGCGCTCGTTGCGCTCATCACATTCGTGGGCAGCGAGTTCAAATCGGTCGGCGCGGCTATCATCAATGGCGTCTCCGAAGGCGCGACCATGGTTTCGCAAGCAATCGCGAACCTTCCCGGTGCCGAAAAGAGCATGATCCTCAACGATACCACGTGGAGCTCCCTGGGCGAGAAAGCCCTGGCAGCCATAGGCGGAACCGACCAAGCGCTGCGCATCGTGGCTCAAACGAGCGGCGAGGTCGCACACGTGACGCTGTCCATTCTGCTGGGCATGATTTTCGCGCTGTACCTGTTGCTCGACAAAGACCGCGTGCATGCCGGCGCCATGCGCCTTGCAACTCTCATTCCCAGCGACGAGGTGCGCGAGCGCGTGCTCCACGCATGCGCCATTACCAACGATTGCTTCTCACGCTTTATTCGCGGCCAATGCATCGAGGCAGTCATCTTGGGTACGCTGTGCGCTATCGGCGGCACCATCCTGCATTTTCCCTACGCAGCCTCAATTGGCCTTATTGTGGGTGTGACTTCGCTCATTCCGTTCGCCGGCGCATGGATCGGCGGCATCATGGGCGCTGCGATGATCTTGTCGCAAGACCCCTTGCAAGCAGTACAGTTCATCATCTTCCTGATTATTCTGCAGCAAATCGAGGGCCACTTGATTTACCCGAACGTCGTGGGCCAGTCGGTAGGCCTGCCGAGCATCTGGGTGTTCGTGGCGGTTATCGCCGGCGGCTCTCTGTTCGGCCTTTTGGGCGTGCTTCTGGGCGTGCCTGTGATTTCTACCGTGCGCACGCTGCTCATGGAACACTTCGCGAAAATGGATGCGGAAAAAGAACCTGCTCAATGCTCGTAGCGTTTAGCAGATCGAGCAGCGCCGACTGGGCTGGCCGAGTCAACTGGATCGACCAATCCAACCGAGCCCCGGAATCTGTTAAACGCTTCCGCTTGACGACCCGTATCAGCTTAAGGCATTACGCAGGTTTAAGCATTCAGCGATAATCTCTTGATTCTTCACGCCGAAGGTCTATACGGCCTATTCTTCAGGCGTGTACCACTCGCAAGGGTCAGGCGCCGCAAGAGCGCGAATGCCTGCGATAATAATCTCGATCCCATCATGAAACGCCTGGTCGGAATAGGCACCTTCAACCGTCTCCGCCCATTCGGGCACATCGACGGGAACCCTGATTTCGTCATCGTGGAGCGCATTGATCATATTCACTTCATTAATCATGAACCCATTCAAGAATGCATCGACGATGCGCCAGAAACGTTCGAGGATTTCCTGAGGAATGCCCTGGTCGTGATGCAGCTTTTGCACACGTTCCGTATGAGCCCTCAAAGCGGGCGAAAGTGCAGTGCCTTTGATTTTGAACAGACATGCTCTCGCATGCCGAATTTCCATCGCGCGAATTGAGGCCGTCGTCCTTCGCACGGTATCGTCCCAACGCTCACCGGGAATGGGAGTCGTATCGACCTCGGAAAACGCAAGGGCACACGCGCCTTGCTGAATGTCGCTGATTGAGGCGCAATGACGGTAGAGCGCCATGGGGGTTTTACCAAGAGCGGTCGCGATTTTTCGCGCAGAGGCGTTCTCGATGCCTTCTTCATCGGCAATCTCAAGCGCCTTTGCGTAAATAATCTCGGGCGTGAGCTGGGCAGATGCCTCGCTGTTTTCCGTGTTCGTTGGAGTCGCCATAATTCATCAACGCCTTATGTCGGGAATCGTACGTCAGCGATACTAGCATCGATACGGCCTCAACGAAAAACTAAACCAAAAAACCCTCTTGCCCCCATCATGTCTACGTCGTATACTTTACCCCATTGGTCTACGCTGTAGACAATGAAGGGGATTCTATAAGGAGGAATTCAAATGAACGAGAATAACGAGGTCAAAGGCGCCTTCACGCGTCGCAACTTCATGAAGGGCGCACTGGCCGCAGCAGCCGCCATGGGCGTTGGCGCCGTCGCTTCCGGCTGTGGACCGACAGGCGGAAGCGACAAGAAAGACGTGGCAGCAACGGCCGAAAACACCGCAACCGCCGACTACCAGAACATCTACAAAGATGGCGTGAGCCTTATGCCTTCGCGCAAGGCCCCGTGCCCTGGCCCCCGCGGCCCAATCGCCTTCGAATCGCGCGAAATCGCCGCAAACGAAATTAAGCGCACCGAAGACTTCGACGTCGTTGTCGTTGGTGCCGGCGTTGGTGGCCTTATCGCCGGCCTGAAGGCTGCCGACCTGGGCGCAAACGTGCTTATTCTTGAAAAGATGACTCGCGGACGCGCCTGCTTCGAGTGCTTCGGCGCCGTGAACGCGAAGTGCCAGGAAGGCACCGAAATCGACAAGACCGCGCTGCTCGATGAAATCTACCGCTCCGCGTACTACCGCACTCGCCCTGAACCCGCGCGCGTCTACGTCGACCGCTCGGGCGAGGCGACCGATTTCTGGCAGGAAATGCTCGACAAGGGCGCCAACGGCTTCGTAATCACCAAGGTTGAGCAGCAGCCGTCCACCTCGGGCTTCCCGGCGACGACGCCCCTCATCGACACCGAGCTCGGCTTCTACGATTCGCCGGCCCTGCCGCCCGATGCCGGCGTTCGTTCGGGCCTTTCCGGCATGTACGTCTGCCTCGAAATGCAGGATGTCGCCAAAACCGCTTACGACACCGTTGACCTGCGCTTCTCCACACCTGCGGTGCAGCTTACGACCGCTTCCGACGGCAGTGTGACCGGCGTTATCGCCCGCGACGCCGACGGCTACTTCCAGGCCAACGCGAGCAAGGGCGTCATTCTCGCCACGGGCGGCTACGATGCCAACCCCGAAATGATGCAGGCTTGGACGCGCGTTGAAGATTACGCGTATTCCAGCTGGTGGAACCCCGCATGGGGCACCACGGGCGACGGCCATATGATGGGCCTGGCGATTGGCGCGCAAATGGACCCCATTCCGCAACCTGTCATGAACTTCCGTTGGGGCACCCCCGACTCGTTCGCCGACTTCCGCACGTGGACCGCAATCTACCTGGGCATCCTCGTCAACGGCCGCGGCAAGCGCTTCGTGCGTGAAGACGCTCCGTTCCAGGTTGTCTCGAACGCCCAGAACGCTCAGCCCGGCTACGGCAAGAACTGTTGGTACATCTTCGATGAGGGCATGATCGAGGGCATGGAAGATGCCATCGACGAATTCAAGCAGAAAGGCTGGCTGTTCGAGGGTGCTTCCGTGGAAGAGCTTGCCAACGCCGCCGGCATCGACGCGGAAGGCTTAAAGGCCGAGCTCGATCGCTACATGGCGTTCTGCACGGCCGGCAAAGATGAAGACTTCGGCCGCGACGTGAAGATGACCGCGCCGTTTACCGGCGGCCGTCTGTTCGCCTTCACCACGAATTCGAACGTCCTCGCCACCGTGGGCGGCCTGTGCATCGACGAGAACTGCAGTGTTCTCGACGTGAACGACAATCCCATCAAAGGCCTGTTCGCATGCGGAAACGCTTCCGGCAGCTTCTTCAGCGGCAACTACCCGCGCCACATTCCTGGCACTTCGATCGGCCGCGCCGTCACTTTCGGCTACGTGGCTGCTGAAAGCGCCGTGAATGGCACGCTGGGCAAGGGCGCCAAAATTGACGGCAACATTCCTGAGCTGGCCGTGTATGGTGAAGGCGATCCTGTGACCGACGATCAGCGCAAGTCGTTCGAGAGCATGGGCGTTTGGAATCCGTATAACCCGATTCACGGCTCGAGCCTCGACTACACCCCCGAGCAGCTCGGCGGCATTCCCGACGCATGCGACAACTGCCACGAATACGCCCAGGGCAAGCCCACCGTCGGTGATGGCATGACCTGGAAGGCCGACAAGTAGTCGCCTGCCAAGCTAACCCTCCAACCCCTCCCAAAACCTCTCTTTAAGGCCGAACGATTCGGACCGCGCCTCGCTTGCCGAGGCACGGTCCGGCGAATCTTAGGCTCGTAAGAACCGACCCTGGAACCTTTCCGGGGTCGGTTTTTCGTTTTTAGCTCGAAAAAGACGCAGCTCGTTGGGAATAGAGCGGAAAGAGGGGGCATCGCGCTCAGGTAATGCGCACGCCATGGCCTGGACTCACTTGCAGAGTTAGCCTTATGCCGCTCAAGGCTTTCACGAGCACCCCAGGCGTTGCATACATGAGAATACGACGCGAATAATCTTACGCTTTAAAGGAAACGCCTGCTCAGAATGCGTAGATTCGATACTCGACTCCGAATGGCTTTAAGAATGGGCCTCGTCGTAGAGCTCTTGGATGCCTTCCGGCAAGCCGTCGCGCAGCATCGCCTTGAGGCGGTCTTCATTTCCGTCGTGAAGCGCAGTCTCGTAGTACCAGCACTTGAATTTCACCATCGCAAGCGCCTTCTGCAGCCGTGCAATTTCTTCTTCAGCCTGTGCTCGTCGCGCCTCGAACAGCTCCTTGCGAGCAGCGTAGGACGCGGAGCCTTCTTGCATCATCGCGACAAATTTCTTGATGTCCTTGATTTCGAGGCCCGTTTTCTTCAGACACTCGATAATGCGCAGCAGCTCGAGCTCGTCATCGTCAAATTGACGAATGCCACCCACGCGCTTCAGATTGGGGAACAACCCTTCCTTATCGTAGTAACGCAGCGTAGAAACCGGAATGGCGAACATTTCAGATACTTGCCCAATCGTATACATGTCGATTCCCTTCAAAAATGCGCTGAAACCCTTGACCTAAAGTCAGGTTTAGGTTTTACGGTTAGTCCATTCTACCAAGCAAGTCCATAGGATGAGAGGGATAACCATATGCTCGGAACGTTTACGTACCACAATCCCACCAAAATATACTTCGGCCCAGATGCGCTTGAGGGACTCGCGGGCGAGCTCGCGAAATACGGCCCGAACGTCGTGCTCGTCTACGGCGGCGGCTCCATCAAGAAAAACGGCGTATATGACCAGGTGGCCGCCGTTTTGAACGCCGCAGGCAAAAACGTGACCGAGATTTCCGGCATCATGCCAAACCCCACCGTCGAGAAGCTTCGCGAGGGCGTTGCCGTGGCGAAAGCGGCCGGCGCCGATCTGATTTTGGCAGTGGGCGGCGGCTCGGTGTGCGACTACTCCAAAGCGGTGTCGGTTTCGGTGAACTGCGACGAGGACCCCTGGGAGAAATACTTTGTTCGCTTCGAGGAGCCAAGCTGCCCGGTTGTTCCCGTGGGATGCGTGCTCACCATGGCCGGCACGGGTTCGGAAATGAACGCGGGCGCCGTGATTACCGACCATGCTGCCAAGCTTAAAGTGGGGCACGTTTTCGCGAACAGCGACGTGATGCCCAAATTCTCGATTCTCAACCCCGAATTCACTCTGAGCTTGCCGCATAGGCAGGTTGTGGCCGGCATCTACGACACGTTCAACCATATTTGCGAGCAGTATTTCAGCGGGACCGACAACAACGTGAGCGACAGCATCGCCGAAGGCCTTATGCGCAGCGTGGTCGAGACCGGTCGCATCGCTGCGGAAGACGACCGGAACTACGAGGCGCGCAGCAACATCATGTGGGCCGCGACCTGGGCGCTGAACACGCTCATCGCCAAGGGCAAGCCCACTGATTGGATGGTTCACATGATCGGACAGGGCGTAGGGGCCGTGACCGACGCGACCCATGGCATGACGCTTTCCGCCGTGAGCCTTCCGTATTACCGCTTCATCATGGATGCCGGGTTGCCGAAATTCGCGCGCTTCGCAACGCACGTGTGGGGAATTGACCCTGCGGGCAAAAGCGAACGCGAGCTCGCCGAGGCCGGCCTTTCGGCCATGGAGGCATGGATGCACGAGCTAGGCGTTGCGATGAACCTCACGGAACTGGGCGTGGCCGAAACCGACCTGGACGACATCGTTGCCGCGACATTCATCATGACCGGCGGCTATAAAACGCTCACCAAAGAAGACGTGCGCGACGTTCTGAAACAGTGTTTGTAGAAGGCGAGCAGCGTTTGTGGAAGACGGGCAATGTTCGTAGAAAGCGAGCATCCCTGAAACAGTGACGCCCCGGCGCGCGGCCAAGCCTAAGCTGCGCGCCGCACAGCATCGCCCGCGCGGCGTCGCCCACGCAGCATCGTCCACGCGGCATCACCCACGCGGCATTACCCGGAGCAGCATTACCCACGCAGTGTAGCGCGCAGGCGATCAGTGCGAAGCAGCAGGTCAAACGCATCGAGCGCGTTCGTCACCACGACATCGGCGCAGGTCAAAAGCTTTCCGCACGCACCTTCTTTCCCCATAATCGCAATCGAAAGCGCGGCTTCGCCGAACATGGCGATGTCGTTGAAGCCATTGCCGATGCACACGCAACCTTCGGCGCCAAGCTCGCGCACAATCGCGGCCTTACAGGCGCTCGCATCGTCGCGGGCGAACACGCGCACGTCAGCTGGAAGGCCATCACATTCCGCACGCACCGTACCAAACGTGTCAGCAGTGAGCACGCTGACCTGGGCAAACTCGGCAATTTCCCGAATGCGACCCGCGATACCTTCCATAAGGCGCCCGTCGACGGCAATGGTTCCGTTGTAGTCGCACACCACATGGCGAATTTCGAACGTGCCACGTCCTGGGATGTCGATTTCCAACATAGGGAAAGGTTCCTTTCAATTACGGCCTTAAATGCTTACCGCTTTTCTAAACATGTCGTTTTCATAGTCGCTCCGACTTGCGATATACATTTAAAACGGCGCAGCATGCCAAACATGTCCGGTTTCCGCAGATTTTGGCAGAAAATTGCGGTTGTGAGCGATACGGATTGCTTTCTTAAAAGAAGCGATTCATAAAACACCAGGTCAGAAGCAAGTCGATACGATACCCTCTTATTATGGGCCTTACAAGCCTCTTTAAAATCGTTCACAACCGCAATTCTCTGCCAGAAAAGTCGAAATCGGGACACGATTTCGTCGAAGACGCAAAGAAGAAGGCGGCTGGAAAAGTACAGTGGGGAAGAGACGTGCTGTGCGCCCGCAGGCAACACGCAGCGCGCGGCACGAGACACAGGCGAAGCGCGACAAGCGACATACAACACGCACGCACGCGACATGTAACACACGGCAAACGACAAGTCGCGAGTAGCGAGAGTAGCAAGGAGCACGCAGCCAAAGCTGAGCAAACAAGCAACAAGGAAAAGAACAGCACTCGAAGCAAAAGCACGAGTGCGGGCCCGCAGAAGCCTGATCCAAACTGGCCAGGCCCGTGGAAGCCCGATTCATACCACCCGAATTCATGGAAATCCAGTCAAGCTACCTAAGCCTGCAGAAGCCCAGTTCAGAAACCACTCAAATCTATGGGAGCCAGCCCGAGTCTGCGCCAACCCAGATCGAACCAACTCTGCCCACGCTGGTCACCTCAACCCAACCGACCTCAACTACTCTTGCTTTCCTCACCCAAACCGACTCTGGCAACATCGGCCGCTCTGGTCCGAAGTGACCTAGCGCACGCCGAATCGTGTCGACTTGCGCCAGCCAACATTCGCTTGCACTGACAAAGCATCCCTAGCCCAACGCCGGCGAAATCCCTTCGTTCGGCGCCGATGGATCGTTCGCCCCCATAGCTGGCAAAAGACCCATATCCGAAGACACGATTCCAAGCTCTCGCCAAAGCCTCTCTTGTTTGAGGCGAAAATCGCCTGGCAGGCGCACCCTTTTCCCGAGAATTCGCGCAATACCCTGCGCCGCCTCATCAAACAACGAAGCCCGACGCAGATGCTCGGCGGTCAAATTGACGCTCGTAACGTCCATGGATTCAAGCGCTATGCGTCGCATCGAATCGTTCGCAAGCAGGCGCTCCGCGGAGTGAAACTCCGCGCTGTCGTATTCGACATCGAGCCGCGCGGCAGGCCAATACAAATCACAGCGCAGCGACGATCGCCCCGTCGCGCCCACATTTTTCGGAAGCGGCATTTCCGTATTCATCGTAGGGTGCGGCAAACCATAGCCTCCGAGCGAATAGGGAAGGCACAGCAGCATGGCCAGCTCGCTCTCGCGCGGCGAAGCAGAACCAGCAAGAATGAAGGGCAGCGCACGACGAGCTTTCTTCACGCCTTTGAACGGGGGCGACTTCTCGATGAATGACGCAAGGGCGGCGGGGGAAGTGAGCAGGGCCGCATCGTATCGAGCCGATCCGAAGGTTGAAGCGCGGCGGTACGTTCCGCAAAGCTCAAAGCCGAGCGCTATGAGCTGTTCAAGAGAAAGCGCGCTCGCCATTTCGCAAAACGCCATTTCCGGCGTGCTCACGTACAAGCCGCCGTCAATTTGCATGAACGACCGCGGATGAAACGGCCCCTTGCGAACGGAAGTTTCGAGTCCGCCTCTCACGCGTCGAAGGCGTGCGTGCGCCACGGTTGCGTGAACCGGAACCCCATCGGAAAAGAAGCGGGCTCTTGCTGAGGGGCCAAGTGCGGGCGTCGCGCCCGACATGAGGAACTTGACGGCGGCTTTTGTGTCGCGCTCCAACGCATGGCGAAAATCGCGCGAGCTTTGGAACGCAAAAGGTACGCTCCTGCTGGCGATGGATGCGCCTCGACTGGCAGCGAGCGTGTACGGCGGGACATGAATGCTCCAATTGGGAGACGCGGCGCAAGCGGCAGATGCGCTCCCGCTGGCGATGGATGCATCTTGGCTGGCAGTAGGCATGTTCGGCGTGACATAAATGCGTTGGTTGGGAGACATGCCTCGATTAACGGGCGCGTTCCAATCAACGTGCGCATCACGATTACGGTCGGCGACAACGCCGTCCCAAACGCGCAGAGCACTTTGCTTTCCGAGCACAATAGCCATGGCGGCCTCTTCCTCCGGCGATTTCGCAACGCACCAGATGCAGCTTCGGCAACAACGACGTTTCTGCGGCAACGACGTTTCTGCGACAGCGGCGCCCTCCGCAATAACGGCGTCCTTCGCGATGGTGGCGCATTCCGTAATAGCGGCGCCTTCTGCATCCAGGGATTATGCGAAGCACTCTATCATGAACGCATCCGTTTCCTTCTCGTTTTGGCACAAATTTGCGGTTGTGAACGATGGATTTTTTGGAACGCAAAAGACGCTCTACAAAAGACCAGGTCAGAAGCGTGGAACGTGTCAAAGCGTTCAGAAAAGCCCATCAGCAAGACGAAAAATCGTTCACAACCGCAAATTTGTGCCAGAATTGCCGAAATCGGGACACGTTTTCGGCAAAGCCGGAACAAAAGGAAGGTCGAGAACAAAGCGGAGACCACAGATCACGCAAACCAGCGGCGTACGGCTCCCTTATCGAAGAACAACCCACTTGCGGAAAGCGGGAGCGCACAGATTACACACACCTGCAGCGGTGCCGGCACCCTTAGCGGAAAATGACCCATTTGCACAGGCAGAAACCCCAGATGCCCTGCATCGCCATGGTGATGAATTTGCCGACCATCTCGGGACACCCGAACGACGCAGCCGCCCAGCCTATAAACCAGGTGCCGAACAGGAAGTTCCAGACATACAGGGCGACGAACATGGCCACGCTGCGCCAGAAGTTACTCGACGCCTTGAACGTGATGTTGCGGTTCATAAGGAAATTGAACGAACCCGAGCACGCGACGGCAATGCCGTTCGCGATGCCCGTCGGCAGCGCGAGCTGGGTCAGGGCGAACACGCCGAACTCGACGAACGTCTGCACGATAGATACGCCGTAATACATGAACGCCTGGCGAATGCCGCGAGCAAGAGACGACTGGCTGGCCGGCCTTTCGGCGGTTCTAGCCTTGTCCTCGAAAGTTGTCTCCTCGGACTTTTTGGTCCGTTCCTCGGCGGCGGGACTTCGCCCCTCAACAGCGCCGAGCTGCCCCTCAGAAATATGTGTTCTCGCGTTTTCCATAGGCGCGATTCTAAAACCCACGCACGCCCCGCACCAAAACGTTACCCTTTCGTTGCGGTCGGGGCACAAGCACCGCCACATGCTGAACCCCATGACGAAAAACCCAACGTTTTCCCACGGCAAAAGCCCAAACAAACCCACAGCGAAAGGCTAAGCTAGTCCACGGTAAAAGCCCAAGTCAACCCATAATAAAAGGCCAATCTAGCTATGGCGAAAAGCCCGGCTAACCCATGCTCAACGTATTCAAGTAATGCAAACAACGCAGTCCACGGGCATGCGGCCGTTGATTGTCTGAACACCAGATGGCATGGCGCCCAAGACTCCGAAGATGACGTAACGTCACATCCTGAAGTTTGACGCAGGCGAAACACCGCGCGGCAGGGGAGTCGCTTTGGCGACAAGGCCACGACGAGCGCAAAACCGCGGCAACCACAAAACCGTGGGAACCGTAAAACTGCGCCGCACGCAAACCGATCGGCGCACGCAAAACAGGGGGAAACATGGACGAACAAGGCACTCGAGGTCTCATGACGGTGGGCGAGCTGGCATCGCGCGTAGGCGTGACCGTTCGCACCATTCAATACTACGACCAGCGCGGATTGCTGCACCCCACATGCAAAGGCGAGCAAAACCTGCGCCTGTACTCGTCGGCCGACAAGGAGCGCCTCAACCGCATCATCACCCTGAAATACCTGGGCTTTTCGCTCTCGCAAATTCAGGAAGGCGAGGGAAGCGACTCACTGGCCGAATTGACGGACGCGCTCGCGCAGCGCGAAGCCGAACTCGAGCGCGAAAGCGCGAAAATCCTGCGGGACATGAACGTCGTGCAGGGGCTGCGCGCCCGCCTTACCGGCCACGACCACGCGAACTGGAGCGAGCTTGCCGCCACCGTGGGCGCCGCGCAAGACCGCGAAGACATGCTGTGGTCGGCCATCGCTGGCGACGCGCTTGAGGAATGCCCCATCCCCGAGCTTTCGCGCGAAGAAGTGATCTGCTGGCACCAACTCATGGGCGATACCATCGAAGCCATGCACGACGGCGTTCTGATCACCGACGACCGCGCGCAGGCGCTGGCCATCCGTTTCTCCAGCTTAGGCGGCATGCCCCATGCCCTTGCCGGCCTGAAACGCCTCGCGCGCCAGCGCAGCTCAGGGCCCAAGCAATACGGCCGCGACTTCTACGCCGGCATCCAACGCCGCACGCTCAGCTTCCTGCAAGACGCGCTCGATTGCTCCCGCGCCAACGCCAATACGAAGGCGTAACGACGCGTTTACGTCGTACGCGGTATTGGCCACGACGCAACGTCGCCATCTATCGTCATTCCCCGTCACAATTTCGATCAAAGGGGGAACGATGATCGTATCGTGGATGACCACGAACCGATGCAACCTGAAGTGCGCCCATTGCTACCAAGACGCAGACGAATGCGATAGCAGGGAGCTCTCAACCGAAGAAGCGCGCACGATGATTTCGCAAATCGCACGCGCCGGCTTCAAAATCATGATTTTCAGCGGCGGCGAGCCGCTTATGCGCGATGACATTTTCGAGTTGGTCGCGCACGCAGCGTCGTGCGGCCTGCGCCCGGTGTTCGGCAGCAACGGCACGCTTATCACGCCCGAAATCGCGCGCAAGCTCAAAGAGGCGGGCGCATGCGCCATGGGCATTAGCATCGACAGCCTCGACGCCGAAAAGCACGACATCTTCCGCGGAGTGCCCGGCGCCCACGCGGCCACGCTTGCGGGCATCGAGGCATGCAAGAGCGTCGGCCTGCCGTTCCAAATCCACACCACCGTGGTCGACAGAAACCGCAACGAGATCTGCGACATCACGCGTTTCGCGAAAGAACTCGGCGCGATGAACCATTCGGTCTTCTTCCTGGTGCCCGTCGGCCGAGGCAAAGACATTTCCGATGAAAGCATCGACGTCGAGCAAAACGAGCAGCTGCTCGCCGACATTTTGCGCGCCGGCAGCGACGCGGGCATCGAGGTGAAGCCCACGTGCGCGCCGCAGTTCATGCGCATCGCCGAGCAAATCGGCGTTCAAACGCGCTACACGCGCGGCTGCCTGGCGGGCCTGACCTATTGCGTCGTAGGCAGCGAGGGCATTGTGCGTGCATGCGCATACATGACTGAAGACGCCGGTGACGTGCGCAAACAGCCCTTCGACGAAATCTGGCGCGAAAGCCCCGTATTCCAAAAACTGCGCACGCAGGCGTACAAAGGCGCGTGCGGAACCTGCGACTACAAAGGCGTATGCGGCGGCTGCCGCGCCCGTGCCGCGTACTACCACGACGGCGACATTTTGGGCCAAGACAACTACTGCGCCTGGAGTCGAAAGAACGCGCAGCAAGCCGCGGCCGACGAACGCGCATAGCGCCACAAAGCATAACGAAAAGGAGCATATGATGAAGAAAATCGCGCAAGACACGATTGCGATTTCCTGTGCGCTCGCCATGGGCATGGGCGCGTTTTCCCTGGCAGGTTGCTCGTCGCAGGCCGATTCGAGCGCGTCTGACAACGCGCAAGCAGCCGCATCTGCCTCGCAGGAATCCTACACGTTCACCGACGATTTGGGCCGCGAGGTAACCGTTGCTTCGCACAACCGCGTAGTTGCCGGCATGGGCAGCTTCGCGAACATCTGGGAGCTGGCCGGCGGCACGCTGGTAGGCGCTTCCGACGACGCATTCTCCGATTACGGCATCACCTCGGACGCGCAGAAGATCGGCGATTTCTCTTCGCTCAACGCCGAATCGATCATCGCGCTGAACCCCGACTTCGTGATTCTCACGGGTTCGAGCTCGGGTCGCGGCGGCGGCGTTGCGCAAACCGAACTCGCCGACACGCTCACCGCGGCAAACATTCCCGTCGCCTACTTCAAAGTGACCACGTTCGACGATTATCTGCGCATGCTGCGCACGTGCTGCGATATCACGGGCGACGAGCAGGCATATGCGGAAAACGGCCAGGCGGCGGCAGATAAAATCGAAGAGATTCGCGCGAAGGCCGAAGGCCAGCAGGCCGGAAGCGCGGTGGTGCTTACCACGTATTCGGGCGGCACGCGCGTACAGTCGTCCTCTACGCAAACGGGCGTCATGCTTTCCGAGCTGGGTGCGGAAAATATCGCCGACTCCAACAAGGACCTGCTTTCCGACTACAGCCTCGAAGCCCTGATCGAAGCCAACCCGCGCACCATCTTCCTGCTTCCGATGGGCGACTCCGACGAAGCGGCGCAGAAGGCGCTTGAAGACCAAACGACGGCCAACCCCGCATGGGCGCAGCTTGACGCCGTGAAAAACAACCGCGTGGTCACGCTCGACCCGAAGCTGTTCCAGTACAAGCCCAACAAAAATTGGGACCAGGCGTATCAGTTCTTGTACGACGCGCTGTATAGCGAATAGGCCGACCGGTGCGCAATAACCAAACAACCAACGTGGCGGCTCCGAAGCACGAGGGCCGCCGCTTTCGGGCCATGCTCCTGCTGTCGCTCGCCGCGCTCGTCGCCGTGACGTTCGCCGGCCTGTCGCTGGGCTCTTCCATCATCGGCGCAGCCGACGTTGCGGCGTTCGTCATAGGCGGAGCGTCCGATATGGCGAACAACGTGCTGGCGAACGTGCGCGTCCCGCGCGTGCTGGGCGCCGTGCTGGCCGGTGCCGCGCTGGCCGAAGCGGGCGCGCTCATTCAGGCGACGCTCAACAACCCCCTGGCCAGCCCAAATATCATCGGCGTAAACGCGGGTTCGGGCCTGTTCGTGCTGCTGTTCGCCTGCGTCGCCCCTCATGCGTTGGGCATGTCGGCGGCAGCGGCGTTTCTAGGCGCGCTCGCCTCGGCGCTGCTCGTGTTCTTCGTGTCGGCGTACGCGGGCGCCTCCCGCCTGACCATCGTGCTCGCGGGCATGGCGCTCACAGCGATTTTCACGGCGGGCATGAACACCGTTCTTATTTTCAATCCCGACGCATACGTGAATTCATCAGGCTTTTTGGTGGGAAGCCTCTCGGGCGTCATGATGTCGGAACTCGCCATACCCGGAATCATGATTTGCGCAGGCCTGATTCTCGCCATGGGGCAGGGAACGCGCCTGAACATTCTGTCACTTGGCGATGAAGGGGCGCACGCGCTGGGCCTGAATGTGAACCGCACACGGCTCGCCCTGCTTTCGCTCGCGGCCCTGCTGGCAGGCGCGGCGGTGTGCTTCTCGGGGCTCATCGGCTTCGTGGGCCTCATCGTCCCGCACGTGGTGCGCTACGTCGCAGGGCACGACAACCGGCGCGTTCTGGCGCTCTCGCCAATCGTGGGTGCCATTCTGGTATGCGCGTGCGACACCATCGCGCGCACGCTGTTCGCGCCGTTCGAGATTCCTGTGGGCATTTGCATGGCGCTCGTGGGAGGCCCGTTCTTCATCTATTTGATTCTTCATTCGCGGAAAGGGGAGGTCGATGGGCGAGCTTGATTTTGAGAACGTCGTATTTGGATATGGCGGAAATTCCCTGTTCAACGGCTTTTCCGCATCTTTCGCGAAAGGACAGATCAGCTGCATCGTCGGACCGAACGGGTGTGGAAAATCAACGCTCGCGAAACTCGCCATGGGACTTATGAAGCCCACTTCGGGACGCGTGCTTATCCAGGGGCGCGACGTTGCGTCGCTGGATTCGCGCGAAAGGGCGCGCCGTTTGAGCGTGCTCGTGCAGCAACAGGAAGCGCCCATGATGACGGTGCGCGAGCTGGCGGCGTGCGGAAGGTTTCCACATCATGGGCCGCTGTCTCGGCTCGATGAGGCCGATGCACGATGCATTGACGAGACGCTTTCGCTTGTGGGCGTCTACGATTTGCGCGACCGGCCGCTGCGAAGCTTATCGGGCGGTCAGCGGCAACGGGCGCGCATGGCGATGGTGCTGGCGCAGGACACGCCTGTCGTATTGCTCGATGAGCCCACGTCTTTCATGGATGCGGCGGCGTGTTTCGACATGATGCGGCTCATTCGCCAAGTGCGCGAGCGCGGCAAAACGGTTATCGCGGTGATCCACGATTTGAACTTGGCGCTTTCGGTGGCCGATGCCGTATTCGTGATGGAGCGTGGGCGCTTGGCGGCGCAAGGCGCACCCGGCGAAGCAGCCGTGCATAGCGCAATCGAGCAATCGTTCGGCGTACGCCTCGAGCGCGCCGAAACGCCAAGCGGCGTGGCATGGGTACCGTTCGAGCGAGCCGATGCTTAGCAACGCTTCGCTCGGCGAAAGCTCATGCCACGCCGCGTGCTGCGCTATTCCGTTGTAGGCTCCGCGTTAGCAGGCAGGCAGAATCTCAATCCACTGGCCCTCGGGGTCGGCGATGAAATAAAGGCCCATGCGGGGGTTCTCGCGAATGATGCAGCCCATCTTTTCGTGAAGCTCGTGGGCGGCGTCGAAGTCGTCCACGACGAAAGCGATATGGGTATCTTTTCCGCCGTTCTCGTAAGGCTCAACACGTCCGCGGTTCCAGGTGAGCTCAATCTCGAAGGGCACGTCGTCGTTGCCCATGAACGTATTGGTCCACGAGCCGTCTTCAGGACCCATTTCACGCAGCACCTTCATGCCGAGGGCTTCCTCGTAGAACTTGATGGTTGCTTCCTTGTCGAGCACATGGGTGCAGCGGTGAACGAACTTCGCTTTCATGCAGTGTCTCCTTACAAGTCGAATGGTCGCTTTTCGGGCCGGCGCCGACCGAGGGCTTCCTCGCGAGCGATGGCCGCACGGAAAGGGTCGGCATCAGGCTGAAAAGCAGCGGACATAACCGTTCACCGCCGATTTTACCCCTTTCCCGGCGAGGCTTTCCGCATACGCGCGCGAACCAATGGCAAAACACAATCGCTCATCAAAAGGAAAGAGCAGGAGGGGAGACAATCAAAACTGAAGGGGCACGCACAAAACGACGTGGGCAAAATGCGCTCGGAGCCCCTGAAAACAATGTCAAGATTGCCCGCTTCTCTTTCGGCGCGGTCAAAGCGATTAAAACCCGCCATACAACCTCATTCCCATTTCCGGCCCATTTGACTCCAAAATGACGATTGCCACAGAAGTGCCCATCCCTCAAAAGCGATTATTCTGTTACCATTTTCGTGTTTTAATACGCATAAGCGCCCTTGAACCGAGGTGACATCATGGCTGAGTTGGAAGCGGGCGAATTCGCTGTTTCGGAACAAGGCGAAACCATGCATGTCATTGGCAAAGCGGCGCATCTTGGCCAGCATCGCGCCGACAGAGGGGGTACCTTGAAAAAATGGGGGTACCCTTCTTTTTTCCCTTGAAGTTAATTGAATTGAACTTGGCGATGAAGCCGCAAGCGCCGTCGTATCGGCACAACGCGCCAACGCTTCGCATGAATGCGGCGCGGTATTCGCGAAGTTCCTCGTTCGGAAAACGATTTCCCGTCAAAAGCCGTAACGGCGGGAATGGACATACAGAACAATTATTGGAACCACGGGAAACAGAAGGGAAGATGCAGAGGACATGAAGACAAGCAATGCAAACAAAGTCATCTCGGTCTTGGTGAGCGTTGCAATGTGCCCCATGATGTTGCCAACCGCAGCATTCGCCGCCGAAAACGACGCGGCGTCGAGCACCTCCTCCTCAGTTGAGCAGGCGCAGCCTGCCGACCAGGCAGAAGGCACCGAAGCGGGCGCAAGCTCATCGAACGACACGCTTGCCGCGCAGCCCGAAGCAGCTGGCAACACCGCCAATGCAACGGCCAGCGAGGGAACATCGGCACCTGCAACCACAACCGAAAAAGCCGAAGCGACTACCAGCGAAGCAGCGGCCCCTGCAGCCGAGACTGGCGAAGAGGGCGCTGAAGCAGCCGTTGCCGAAGTGAACGGCAAGAGCTATCCCAGCTTGCAGGCTGCAATTGACGCTGCGACGCGCAATGCAACAGTGAAATTGTTGGCGGACACGAAGGAGAACGTCACAATCTCCACGCCCTATGTCACGCTCGACCTGAACGGTTATACCCTGAACGGCGGCACCGAGAAGGGTAAGCCTGCGCTGACCGTTACGGCTCGCGTTACCGTCAAGGACGGTAGCGCGGCTCAGACCGGCACCATCAAGCGTGAGGATACCGCAGAGAACTCCGGCGTCAGTTCCCACTATGTCATTGACATTCAGGGCAGCGGCTGGCTCACCTTCGAGAGCGGCAACGTAACCAACAACAGCGGCAACACGGAGGGAAAGGGCGCGTCTCTGGTGCGCGTGGGCGATGACAGCGTCGCCAAGTTCCCCGGCCTGAATATCAAGGGCGGCACGTTTACTCAGAATGAATTCATCGTAATCAAGGTCGATCGCGGCGACTTGTTCCTGAACGGCGGTACGCTGAATTCCACCGACAGCTACGCCATCGAAGACTGGCACAGAGCTAGCATCAAGGGCGGCACGGTCAACGGCGCAGTGGCGGCCTGGACGTACAGCGGCGGTCACAACAGCGATCTGACGATCAGCGGCGGCACCGTCAACGGTAAAGTCGAGTCGGTGACTTACGACGGTGCCGAAGGCAAGACGGCGAAGGTGTCCATCACGGGTGGTACCGTCAATGGCACGCTGGGCGCGGGCAAATACGGTTCGACCAGCTTCGATGACCCCACAAAGGCCACTATCGAGGTCACGGGCGGCACGTTCAGCACCGATCCTTCCCGCTATCTGGTCGAAAGCTCCACTGCTACTCAAAACGCCGACGGCACGTACGGCGTGACGAAGGCCTACCTTGCCCAGGTTGGCGAAACCAGCTATTACACCATGGACGAGGCTTTCAAGGCTCAGACCGCAAGTGGCGAAGCCATCACCTTGCTGCGCGACTACACTACGGGCAGCACGTTCAACTCTGGAACCGTTGCTCGAGTGGTTGACCTGAACGGACATACTTGGACCTGCACCGGAACCGATGCAAACTCTGCGGCATTCGAGATTAACTATGCCGACGCTTCGCTCACGGTGAAGAACGGCAAAGTCGTGAGCTCGCAGCTCATCGGGCTGATTCCGTCTGCTAAAGACAGCCTCACTGGTGGCACCACCACCTACGACAACTCCACTCTTACGTTCGAGGGCGTTGAGGCCTCTACCACCGCCACGAGTGGCATCGAGACGAACGGCAACAACACGAACGACACCGTTGTTTTGAAGAACAGCACGCTCAACGTTCCCAACGGCTTTGGCATTTACTTCCCCAGCAGCGGAACGCTGACCATCGATAGCTCCACGATCAACGCGAAGACGATGGGCGTTCAGGTGTGCTCTGGCAACCTGAACGTTAACGCCGGCAGCACGATTACCGCGTCGGGCGACTCGGTTGCAAAGACCGAGGGCGACGGTGCCATCCAGGACGGCGCGGCGATTTCCGTCGTCAACCGCCCCGGCTACAAGGGCCTTGGCCAGATTGCCATTACCGGCGGTACCTTCACGGCGAAGGGTGATAACGCGGCCATCAAGGCCTACGCCTGGGATTCCGCAACCAAGCAAGAGTCGGATTTCGACAACTCCGCTAAGACAGTCGCTGTTTCCGGCGGCACGTTCTCGTCTGCCGTGCCCGCCGACCTGTGTGCTGAAGGCTGCACTCCTATCGCAAATGCTGACGGCACGTATGGCGTAGGTGTTCTCGTAGCGCAGATTGGCACGAAGAAGTACGCCACTCTGGCCGAAGCCGTTGCGGCAGCTGAGAACGGCCAGACCGTGACCCTGCTGGGTGATGTCGAGCAGAATAGCCAGCTGGCCATCAGCAAGAGCATCACGCTGGACTTGAACGGCAAGACCATCCATAACACGGTGGACATCTGGGGCGATAATGCTAACGCCATCCTGTCCATCACGAATGGCGCCAAGGTGACCATCACTGGCAACGGCACCATAGATGCCAAGGAGAACGATTGCTACGCTATCAACGTGGTGAAGGGCGACCTGACCATCGAAAACGGCACCTTCTACGGCAACGTCAGCGTGGTTCAGGTGCAGGAGGGCACCCTGTCCGTCAAGGGCGGCACCTTCGACCTGCACCAGAAATGGGAAGGTAGCAGCAAGTATCTGTTCAACTGCATCGATGATGCGTATGTGAACGGCAGCGCGAGTGTGGCCATCGGCGGTGGCACGTTCGCCGGCTTCGACCCCAACGTCTCCCCTGAGCAGAAGGTGGACGGCAAGACCCCCAGCTTCGCGGCTCCCGGCGTTGGTATTACAAAGAACGAGGACGGCTCCTTCACGGCAGCTGCCGGCAAGACCGCCCAGATCATGGACAAGGACGGCAACTCCGTCAAGGCATGCGACACCCTGCGGGCCGCTATCGACGCAGCTCAGGACGGCCAGGCCGTCACGCTGCTGGCGGATGCGACCGAAGACGTGGCCATCAGCAAGAACATCACCCTCGATCTGGGCGGCAAGACCCTGACCAACACCAACTCCGGCAAGTCCACGATCTCCGTGCAGGGCGGCACCGTTACCGTGAAGAACGGTAACGTTGTGGGCGGCACCGGCTACTACAACATTGAGGTCACGAAGAACAGCAATGCCAACCTGACGCTGGCGGATGTGACCGCCACGGCGGGCAACACAGGCTCCTCCATGATCGATAACTGGGGCACGCTGGCCATCGAGAGCGGTTCGTACACCGGCGGCATGAACACCGTTAAGAGCGAGGAAGGCTCTACGCTGACCATTAATGGTGGTACGTTCACTTGCGATTTCGGGCAGAAGTGGAGCTACACGGCGGTCATTCTGGTATACGGCGATACCACCATCAATGGCGGTGAGTTTATCCAGAAGACCACAAATACTTCCTCGTATGCTAAGGTCGTTATGACCGGCAAGGTGGATGGGTATGAAGCTACCACAAAGGTCACTGGCGGTAAGTTTGTAAACGAAAAGCTAAGCGGAATTTTCTGGGCACTTGGCAAAGCCACTAGCGACAATTTCGAGGTCTCCGGCGGTACCTTCAACAAGAGCATTTCCGAAGGCTACTGCGCCGATGGCTTCATTCCCACCAAGAACGCGGATGGCACCTATGGCGTCAAGGAAGGCCACTATGTTGCCCAGGTCGGCAGCAAGAAGTACGAGACGCTGACCGATGCGATCCGTCTGGCTGCAAAGGGCAAGACCATCCAGTTGCTGACCGACACCACGGAAAATGTCACCATCGCTGCGACGAAGCAGATCACGCTTGACCTGAATGGCCATACCCTTAACGGTGGCACAGGCACTGCGAACGCAGCCATCCTGAACAAGGGCAACGTGACCATCACCGACACGAGCGCCGACAAGACCGGCACCATCAAGCGTGATGATCAGGGCATCGCGAACGAGAAGAGCTATTACGTCATTGACAACAATGGCACGATGGTCATTGACCAGGCGAACGTCTTGAACAATTCTGGCGCCAAGGGCTCTTCTTTGATCCGCAATGGCGGTGTGGATAATGTATCGTTGCTCACCATCAACGGCGGCACGTTCGAGCAGCAGAACTTCATTGCTGTTAAGAACGACAGCAACGGCGAGCTCACCATCAACGGCGGCACACTGACCAGCAAGCAATCTGTTGTTCAGAACTGGAACAAGGCTCAGATTCTGGGCGGCAACCTGACGGGCATCATTTGGACCGACTCCTGGACCGAAGCGGGCACGGTTGGCGAAACCGTCATCGGCGGCGACGCTCACTTCACCGGCAGAATCTACATGGATGTCACGAGCCCCAATCCTTCGACCTTAAAGATCGAGGGCGGCTCGCTTGATGTTACTAAGTGGACGGTGACCAGCGCTGCAGCCGAGGCAAACTCCACCATCGCGGTTTCTGGCGGCACCTTCACGGCTGCCGTTCCCGAGAACTACTGCGCTACAGGTTACGTCCCCGCCACTAACGCCGACGGCACCTACGGCGTGGCGGTGGGTAAGTTCACTGTCCAGGTGACGTCCCGCACCACTACCAGCGACAGTCCTGTGGCCAATGTGTCCGGCGGCGGCAGTGATATCACCTACGCAGAGGGTACCACGGTTACGACGTCCGCCATCAGCGGTTACAAGTTCGTGGGCTGGTTCGTCAACGAGTATGCTGGCACGCCGTACAGCACCGACCTGACCTGCACGGTCAAGCCAACCGACAATTGCACCATGATCGCGGTCTACGAGCCCGTCAGCGGCGGCAAGTTCTGGCTGAGCGTTACGGCTTCTGAGTTCACGGTCAACGGCGGCGCGGTGCAGGATTCCTACCTGTATGAGCAGTACGCCATCGGCGCATCTGTGACGGTGAACTTCACCGGTTCGGAGAACTTCCTGTACTGGGTCAACGCATCCAACAAGGTGGTTTCAACCAATAAGAGCTACACCTTCACCATGGGTAGCGAGACGACCCTGAAGGCTGTGTACGGCAAGGCGCGCCAGAATCAGGCCACCGTAGTGTTCATTTCCCACAGCGACCAAATCATCAGCTCCAAAGCCTACACCGCCAGCGATACCATCCAGTTCCCCATGCCTCCCATTAAGATGGGCTGCACCTTCACTGGCTGGTCCATGACGGAGTCTGGGATCCGTGAGGCCATGGCCAACAACAGCGGTATCATTCAGGTGCGTGCGCTCTATACGGAGCCCAGCGTCGACTGCAAGGTGACGGTGGTTTATCCCGACGGCACCAGCAATGATGTCGTGAATACCAAGATTGGCCAGCTTGTCAATGTAACGGCCAAGGACATCGAGGGCAAGACCTTTTCCTATTGGACGGACAACGACGGCAACGTTCTGGGCTACACTAAGACGCTGAAACTGGCTCCCAGCGGCGACATGACCGTGAAAGCTATTTACAGCGACGGAACCACCGAGGCCAAGCCTGTCATTTCCATGACGGCTGTTGATACCAACGCTGGCAATGGCTATTATCTAATCTCCTTCACGGCAACGCGCGCGGTGCCTGAAGGTTATGAGCTAGTGAAACAGGGCGTTCTGTACAGCATTGACAGTCGCTGCGCTGGCGATGCGGGCAAGGATTACCTGAAGCTAACGGCGGACGGTACGGTGCCCGAGGGTGTGTATGAGTCCATTGGCAACAACAACGATTTGAACGGTGTGACCCGCGTCAACTGTAAAGTCCGGACGGCTGATACCACCCTCTACGGTCGCGGTTACATGATTCTGAAGAACAGCGCTGGCGAGGTTCTGTATGTGTACACAGATGAAATCCTGTCTGGAAGCTACAACAGCCTGAATAATGGAGGTAACTAAGGATGGACAAGAGACAGTATGAGTCTCCGGAGATGCTGGTCATTCTGATTGACGGCGAGGACGTCATCACGGCGTCTGGTCCGGATGAGATTGACACGCCAGATATCCTCGGCTGATTCGCTCATCTCCAACCCTAACCTAAAACAGGGGCGTAGCCCGCGTGGGCTACGCCCCTGCGCTTAAATCAAGGGAGCGACTTATGAAAAAACTCATCCCCGCGCTGCTGTCGCTGCTCATGGCGCTGGCTGTGGCGGTTCCGGCGTTTGCGGACACCGTCTACACCGAGGGTGCGCTGAACTATACCATCGCGGATGAGTCCATCACTATCACCGACTATTTCGGCAAGGAAGCTGAAGTTACCGTGCCCGCCAGTATTGCTGGCACTCCTGTGAACACCATCGCCGCAGGTGCGTTTGCTCACAACGACAACGTCAAAAAGGTGAACCTGCCGGACACCATTACTACTGTGGAAGAAGGGGCCTTTGCTGCTGGCATTACGGTGAACTACCAGTCCAACGTCGTCGGCGGCGGTACATCGATCGGTGAAGGCGATTCCACTGGAAGCGGCTCGGTTGGCGGCTCTGATTCGTCGACCGGTATCGACGAGGCCACCGTCGACGCGGATGGCTCAGCTACTTCAGGCAGTGCCGCCGCTGCGGCCGCTGGTGCCGCATCCAACACTGACGGCGACGCGGCGGACCCCGCCAATGCCGCTTCTGAGTCGGGCAGCGAGCAGGTTTCCCAGCTGGACAGCTCGACCGAGCAAGAGCAGGGCGCAAGCTTCCCCTGGTTTTGGATGACTCTTGGCATCGTTGTTGTGGCAGCATGTGCCGCCGCCTGCTTATGGCTATGGCGAAAGAGAAACCGCTAAGGAGCATCGGCTCGGGACGCCGGTTCTGGTTCGACGTGCTTCCGGCCGCCGCAGGCGCAGCCGAGAACCCGTCTCCCTCATCGGCAAGGCAAGGCCCGCGCCTGGTGGCGCGGGCCTTCTCATCTTCTGAAGCTGAAGGCCGCACACTTCCGACCTGACACTATGGAAAGGCACCCGCGCGCCAGCAATGGGCAAGCAAGCCACGGTAAAACCTGCGCACATCGAGCAAATATTTCAGCGGAAAACCAGCTCTTTATATTAAACAGTTCAACCGTAAAACCGGATTTGCATTCGCGGAACAAAGCTGAAACCGATACGGAAAAGCCACTGGAGGGTCGATTTTGCAGTCGTCGCCGGGTATTCCCTATTCAACGTAAAGAACTTTCCCTGGCCTTCGCCTTCCTACATCCTGGTGACCTCAAGGCGTTTGAGCAGGTCGATATCTTCTTGAGCACCGCGCGCGTCGGTGACGAGCTCACTCATGCTCGCGTTGCGCGCGAGACCCTTGCGAATAATGCGCCCCACCTGGTAGAAGCACGCAGCCGGGGCAAGCCACGCGTGCTTGCGCGCCGGTGCCCAGTGCACGCGCCCGCCCTCATACAAGTAGCGCACCAGGGCTACGGGATTGCGGAAGTTATGCAACACGGTGCGAGTCGAGCGCGCGCCGCGTTCCACCTTGCGGCCCATGTTTCCTTTTTGCATGATGTAGAGCAATAAGTCATCAGCAAGCTGCGCATCAGCATCATCAAACCACGTTGCCGACGTCTGCAGCCCCAGATACGTACGGCAAAGCGACGTTGCTGTAACGGCCAGCTTCTCCATGCCGATCTGCTGTGCTGCATGCTGAAAACCGCTTTCCCAAAACTCATTGGTGAGGTGTGCCGCAACGAACATCTGCCAATCAAGAATCTGACGAAGCCCCAGGCCCGAGCATAAGTGCTGATTAACATGTGCAAGTAGCACCAGGCCGTTTTCGAGCGGCGGCAAAACAGGCACCTTGAAACCCGCGACATCGACCAACGTCGCATGCGGAATGGCATCATATATGGCCTGGTCAAGGAACTCAGCCTGCCGCTTGTTGGCGCACGTGCTGAAAAAGCGATGCAGCTCAACTTCGGGACAGCCCACCTTCTTGAAACCGGCATGGCGCGGATTGATTTCAAGTTCAATATCGTTTTCCCAGCCCAAGCGCTCCATGAGCGAAAACGCCCGATCGAAATAATCGGGCGGCACAATAAGGTCGATATCGCCCATGCTGCGGCTGTTTGGCTGCGGATAATGCGCTGCGGCCGCAGCTCCCTTCAGCGCGACAACAGGAATATCCGCCGCGCGAAATTCCGCAAGCACGCTATCTTGCGCCATCATGAGGCTGTACCAGTTCGACAGGTTTTTCCCAGCAAGCGCAAGGTATTCAGTCTGGTCGGCGGGCTTAAGTGCAAGGGATTCAACCGCATGCGCCGGATAGCCAATAACCGATTGCGCCATCAGTTCGGCGCGCACGGCCGGCCACAAATCATCGGGAATCGCAAGAGCGGGTTCGGCAGCGCACGCTATCGTGGGCGCAGAATCGAACATTGACGCCGGGGCGGGTTCGTGTTCAGGCCCCAACGCAAAACCAGGCTCCAATTCGAGCGCAGAATCGCTCTCGTGCGCAGCTGAAACCGCAGCCGGCATTTCGCCTGCAGGACGCTGCATGCCGCCCTCGGCGGCGATAATCTTGATTGCGTACTCTTCGGCAGCGGAAAGCTCCACGGGCACTTCCTCTCGCTGCTCGTTGCAGCATGCGTGACAACAGTGGAAATCGCTTGCGTGCTTGACGGCCAAGCGCGCGCACGTTCAGCGCGCTTTATAATAAAACAACGACGGTCGCGCCGCGCAAAATGCCTGAAAACGGTGCAATAAACGCAACGCCATGAATGCCGCCGCCATATCACGCTTGCCGTCCCCCCCAAGGAGCAAAGCCTATGTTCTGCGTCCAAATTGCCGAGGTTCTTATCACCATCGAGAACCGCTACGCGTTCACCGAACGGCTTTGTGCGAACTACATTGTCGACGCCTCTCCCGATGGGTGCGATTTTTCGGTAGCGGCAACGCCCGATGAAATCGCAGCCGAGAATGACGAAGCGGGCTCATTTTCGCCCGCATATTGCGAATCGTTAGCACTCTACCGCAAGATTTGTACGCGAATGCTCGATTTCGACGCGTTCCTGTTCCATGCGGCGATCATCTCGTATGCGGGGCAAGGCTTCGCGTTCACGGCGAAAAGTGGCACGGGCAAAAGCACGCACATCGCGCAGTGGATGCGCGCGCTAGGCGAGCGCGTAACGGTGGTGAACGGCGATAAGCCCATTCTGCGATGGCAAAGCGGGGAAGGCGCTGGCAACGAGGACGCATCGGGTTCATTTATTGCATACGGCACCCCATACAACGGCAAGGAAAACTGGGGGCGCAACACGAGCGTTCCCCTTCGTGCCGTTTGCTTCATCGAACGTTGCGAGCAGGGCGAGGCCGACCATCTAACCCGCCTGAACGACGATGGGGAAATCGTCTCTCGCATCATGAACCAAATCCTCATGCCGAAAGACCCGCTTTTGGCCGCCCGGCAGCTTGATTTGCTAGACAAACTCCTGACCAGCGTCGCATTCTACGTACTGCGCTGCACACCGACCCCCGCTGCCTTTGAAGCGGCATTCGAGATGACGCTGTGCAATAATGAAAACGAACGATTGCGCCGAGACGAAAGACACCAGCATGAAAATTAAAGACGGCTTCATTGTGAATAAAGTTGGCAGCCAGCACGTTGTGGTGCCGGTAGGCGAGGCCAGCATGGAGCGTCATTGTATGATTCGTCTGAATGGCACCGGCGCGTTTCTTTGGGAAAAGCTCGGCGCGAACACTACGGAAGACGCGCTGTTTCAAGCCCTACAAGCTGAATATGCCGTTTCCGACGATACGGCGCACGCCGATGTCGCGGCATTTCTGGACAAGCTGCGCGCCGCTGACCTGCTGGACGAGTAGTCGCCTGGTAGCGAGGCGCCCAATGGCATCGGATTCATGACGAACGAAAAAGACATATCCTCTGCGGCAGGAAAACCACGCACAATCGAAGAAGTTTTGGCGACCGAGGGCTTCTATATGGGGCCTCCTGCAGGTATTTCCATGTGGCCAATGCTTCGCAACCGCCACGACGTGATGATGGTCGTGCCGGCCAAAGGCGAGCTGCGCCGCTACGACGTGGCGCTCTATCGCCGCGGGGAAAAATACGTGCTGCATCGCGTTGTGGGGCATTATGAGCATGGCTCCAAAAAAGGCTACGTGATCTGCGGCGATAATTGCATCGCTTTGGAATACATCCCACGCGAAGACGTGCTGGGCGTGCTGAGCGGCTTTTATCGCGATGGCCGCCGCGTCGATTGCGAGACCTCGCGCGCATACCATGCGTATGCAAAGCTCTGGGTGGCCCTGTTCCCGACACGAAAGGCATGCAAGGGTGCAAACGCCGCCGCAAGGCGAGCCGCCAAGCGTGCTCTTTCAGCGTGCGGTCTGCTCAAGCGCGACAATGCGCGCGAAACGGGGCGGAAATGACGCGCAGCAAGGAGTCGCGCGAACGCGATAACGCCACTTACGCGTGGCTGTTTGCGCAGTCAAAGGAACTGCACGGCGGCATCGTTGCGCTTTCTGCGCTGTGCACGTTGCAAGCGGCGGTGCTCGTAAGCTTTGCGCTGGCATGTCGCGCCGTTATCGACCAGGCAGTCGCCGGCAACACGCACGGCCTGTTGACAAGCGTGGCGCTTCTTGCGGGCGTTATTGTTGCGCAACTTTTCTTGCGCCTCGCCATCAACAGTATGCAAGAACGCATTCGCGCGCGCTTCGCCCTCGACTTGCGCAAATCGATGCTCGACAGCATTTTCTCCGCGCATTACCGCAACGTTCTGCGCTTCCATTCCGGCGAACTGTCCAATCGCATGTTTTCCGACGTCCAGGTCGTATCGAACGGCGTAGCGACCATCATCCCGAACTTCGTATCCATGATCATGCAGCTCGTGTTCGCCATTGCGGTGCTCGCGCTCATCAGCCCGCCCATGGTTGCGCTGTTTGCGGCGGCGGCATTGGTTTCGTTCGTACTGGCGCGCACGCTGCGCGGCCGATTGAAAGCGCTGCACAAAACCGTGCAAGAAAAAGAAGGCGCCGTGCGCGTATTCCTGCAAGAGGCGCTCGAGCATCAGCTGGTCATCCGTTCGTTTGGCGCTCAGCCCGCCACGAGCGAGCGCGCCGACAAGCTGCAGGAGGACCACTTCACCGCCCAAATGCGCCGTCGTGGATACTCTATTGCCGCCAACGCCAGCTTCTCGTTCTTCTTCAACGCGCTGTACGCCGTGGCGCTCACGTGGTGCGCGTTCGAGCTTTTGCACGGCACCATGAGCTACGGCACGCTTATGGCGGTGCTGCAGCTGGTCGCGCGCATCCAGGCTCCGGTTTCGAACTTGTCGGGCCTGCTGCCGCAGCTCTATCAAACGCTTGCATCGACGGAACGCCTAATGGAAGTTACGGAACTGCCGCATTCGGAAAATCGCCTGCCCTTAACCGCGACGGAATTCTACGAGCGCCTTACGGGCGTGAGCATAAAAAACGTGGCGTTTTCCTACAGCGAAGGAGAAGACGAAGCGGAAAGCGAAGCGACATGTGCTTCAGGGAATGACGCTTCGACCCAGGCGGCGGAAGCTTTTCTTGAAGACAATGACGTTAGCTTGACCTGCGTGGACGCCTTTGTTCCCAAGGGATCCTTCGTGGTTGTGGAAGGGCCTTCTGGTTCGGGCAAATCTACGTTGTTCAAGTTGGTGCTCGGCGCCTATGACGCCGAAGGGTTCGCATACGAGCTTGCTCGCGACGGAAATGTCGCATCGTGCGCCGCATCCCAAGTTCCGCCCGGGGTGTTCGCCTACGTGCCGCAGGACAACTTCCTATTCGCGGGAACGGTGCGCGAAAATGTGGCCTTCGCAGCTTCCGACGCGAGCGACGACCAAATCGAACGCGCCTGCAAAGCGGCGTGCGCATGGAACTTCGTAAAAGAGCTTCCCTTGGAGCTCGACACGATGATCGGCGAGCATGGGCAGGGGCTTTCCCAAGGTCAGCTGCAACGCTTGGCCATTGCGCGCGCAATATGTTCCGGCGCGCCCGTCATGGTGCTCGATGAGGTTACAAGCGCACTCGATGATGCAACCGAAGCCGCAGTGCTTGCCAATATTGCCGCTCTACCCGACAAGACGGTTTTCGTTGCCGCGCATCGCGCAAAAGCTCGCGAATTCGCGACCATGCGCCTTCGTGTAGAAAATGGCGTGATGAATGAGGTGCGCTAGGGCCTCGCTGCTTGAAAAGCCGTTTGCAAAAGCGGGCGAACACCCGCATACTTAGGACGCTATTCCGCATCGAACCTATATCGCTTAAGGGGAAACGCATGGCCCTGCAAAAGAAGAACGTGAAATGCGCCCGAGAGGTCGCCATCCTTGTTCCCTTTGCCGCGAAATGCTGCGTAAGGGACGGCATCTCCAACATGCCTTCTTTTACCGCCTGCATCGAATATGCGCTCGAACGCGTTGATTCATTCGAAGAGGAATACGGCAAAATCAACTTTTACGCGCTTATAGGCATGCCACTCGCCGTATTCGACGTTCCTGCTTCTTTCGACGGCGCCACACGCTACGAAGCCTCTTTGTTTGGATCCGAAGCGTTCTTCTTGAAGCTCGAAGCCTTTCGCGCCGCGCTCGCAAAGCTCGATTTCCCGGGCGTGCGCATGGTGTACACCAATTTTGCCCTACGGGCCGTGCTGCGCGCACTGTACGCCATCGAACACCACGAACGCGACTGCTTCAGCGGTGTCTTCAACCGCCTGGCATAACTAAAAAGAAAAGCTTATGGAGACAAAAGGCCCTAGCCTCTATTTCTCATTGACAGGGCGGGTGTACTCCCGTATTATTAATGGCGGGAGCACGCCCGCGTACCTTATTGGGAAAACCGCCCCATTGCAAACGGCTACAACCTAGGAAGAGCCCGCCTATGATTTATGCAATGAGCGACATCCATGGCTGCATCGACGCCTTCGAAAAATCGCTTTCCTTCGTCGACCTGTCGGATGGGCATTCGACGCTTATCCTGTGCGGCGATTACTGCGACCGGGGCCCGGCGAGCCTTGAGGTCTACCAAAAAATCATGGAGCTCCAGCGCGTTTATCCTGGTCAGGTAATCGCACTAAGAGGCAACCACGAGGAAATGCTGTTGGAATACTGCGCCATGGTCGGCGACCCGGCGTTTACTCAAGGTTGGATTCTTGCTGATTCCAACCTCGCAACTGCAAAAAGCTTTCTTGAGGAAGATGCGTTTAGCCAGGTAAAACGCCTGCTCGCGCGTAGAAAGTTCGAAGAAGCCTACCGATTCGTCGTCGATTGCATGAAAACGAACCACGCCGATGTGCTTTCCTGGATACGGAAACTTTCATATTACTACGAAACGCCATACAAGCAGGTCTTCGTGCATGCTGGAATCGACGAAGACGCGGGCGATTTGTGGCGAATAGGCACATTTGAGGAGGCCTTCACGACTATGCAGCCGGAATTCGTGGGGCAAAAATTCGCGCTCGACATCATAAGCGGGCACATCGCCACCGAAACTGTCTCGGGCATTGCGGGCTACGAAGGCGTGTGGCACGACGGCGCGTCGCATTTCTATATCGACGGCGCCGTCATGAAAACGGGGCAGATCCCCGTGTTTGCCTACGACGAAAGCACAGAGGAGTACTGGGAGCTGTGGCCGCGCAAAAGGCGTCTTTAGCGCCGTGGACAGCCTTCAAGCGGACCACCGCGCCTCGGCAGCAATCGAGACCATGAATGTATAGACAAATGGAGGGCTCAATGCATTCTCTTGAATTCAATTACCTGCACGATTTGGCCACGGCAAACTACGATCTCGACAATCGCCCCGACCCCGATTCCGAATCGATAATCCTCAAAGAAGGCTTGGTAGAGGCTTTTTGGGGACCCCAGACGAATGAAGCGCGGGTTTCCGCCGAAAAGAATTATGGGCGCAACCCCTCCCAAAGTAGACCCTTCCGAGACATCGAGGTGCTATCAGGCAGCCAAAAGATTCTGCTCTCCGTAGACTACCTTGGCCCGAGCGTGCACTGGCTTAAAGATTACTATTCAGAACACGGAATTGACGCCCCAGAGGCAGACTCCCGCATTCGCGAGTTCCTTAAAGAAAGTCGAAAGCTCGGGGGCCATGTCCTGTTCCCGCGAGGAAACAGCGGCGGATTCCATGAAACGCTCAACCAGGCCCGTGGTGGGGAAAGGGGCGTTTACGACAGGATTGATGTAACCTTACTGTGCTTGAAAACATTCTATGCCTGTCCCGAAGTTTCATCGACCAATCACCAGCGCGGCGCATCGGCGTTTGTACGAGAGGCGTCGAAGCTCTTTTTCGATGATGGACAATTCGAAAAAGTGAAAGCGAATTTGATGCGCATCTTCGATTCGCTTCAATACTATGCCGAAGATTTCGCATATTTTGGTGACTTCAGAGGCTTCTGCAAAAGACAGATACTCACAGGCTCGTTCGTAACGGAAGAGGGCGAAGTTGAAATGTTCGCGCCTCTGTACCCCCTGAAGCCAAAGAACTACGAAGAATATGCCGAAAACGTCAACGAAGCGATTAAAAAGAGGAACCAGGAGATGCATTCCGCCTAAGCGCCTCTTTCGGATCGACGTTGCGCAGCAAATCGGGATTCTCGAAAAGGGGCGCGCATTAAGATCTTCTCGAGACAGATTGTTTTCCGCGAACCCCAGGGCATTTTCATAGAACGCGACCAAAAAGCTATCGTCGGGCATTACACCCGGTTCCTAAACCTACCGCGAAAGAAAACATCGAACGCGAGCGGGCAAACGAAAAGTTTTTTGACGGGCGTGCACAAGCAAAGGCAAACCACAGCCCGTACCGAAGGAGATACCCAACGCAGCCGAGAGCCCACATGCTATGCTATGAGGCGAAAATCAAGGGGGCCGCATGCGCATCGAATCACTTGAGTTGTTTTTATCCGTCGCCGAACACGGCTCGGTTTCTCGTACCGCTAAACAGCATTTCATATCGCAGCAGGGTGTGTCCTCGGCCCTTAAAGCACTTGAGAAAGAGCTCGGCACGCCCCTATTCACACGCGGCGGCCCCAAACTCGAGCTCACCGAGCGGGGGAGGGCAATTGCCTCGGAGGCCCAACGCATCATCGATTCCCACCGGCGCATGCTGGCAATCGCGTCGGCGCCCATGGAAGCAACGACGCAAAACCTCCATACCGTCGAGATCCTTACCACGCCGTTTGCCTCGGCAGCACTCGAAGAATTGTTCCTCGATTACGAAGCGACAACGCCCGGAACGCGACTGCGCGTCACCGAACGCGATCTCTTCCGTATTGTCGACGATTTCGCTGAGGGATACCCATCGGCACGTCGCGCGACACAGCAAGGACGCCAGCCACTCGCAATCATCTGCTGCATGCCGGGCATGGACAAAACGATTAGCCGCATGAACCACGAGTTCGAGCCCCTCGTGAATTCTGAGCTTATGGCAGCATGCTCGACAAGCTGCGCGTTGGCGAGCAAGGATTCAATTACGCGCGATGAGCTGTGCAAATACCCTATCGTGTTCTACAGCGAGCCCTTCCTCAATAAAGTGGTGGGCAAGCTCTTCAACGGGCTCGAACCCAACATCCAGCAAAATACGACCAACACGAGCATGCTCGCGCGCGCCATGGAGCGAGACGGCGCCGTCACGTTCAGCGACTCTTTCTCAAGCTATCTGCAGCGCCAGCATGGCTCGACCGCGTTCGTTCCCATTAAAGACAGCGTGTACTTCTCGATAGGTTTTCTGGGAAACGTCGCGCCCGACACGCCCGAAGCGCAATTCGCGAACTTTCTGCGAAAGTACCTTGCAATGGCATGCGCCCCTTACCAGGAACGATATGGGTCGCTTACAGGCGACGCATTCGGCTATAACTGGAATCGGAGCCATCCATGAAAACGCGACGCTACGCAATTAACACTGCGGCATGCTGTAGATGCGGCGCGTGCGCAAAGGCATGTCCGCGCGGAGCTATCAAAATCGACATGGAGAATGCCCAAATCAACTACGACCTATGCGATGCATGCGGATCGTGTGCTTCCGCATGCAAACTTCGCGCAATTTCCCTGAAGCACGGCATCTGGCTCAACTAATCCTTAACAACATTTCCTTGTGCCGCCAACCCCGTTTCCCTGTTTGCCGAGCATGGCAAGCACCGCCACAATCGATGGCAAGGAAAACAGGCGAAAGGGGGAAACGTGTCGTCTGTCGTACAGCTGCCCGATGGCGGCAAAATCGTGAAGACTAACTGCTTCGAATGCCATGCGAAATGCGGAGTCTTATGCGAGGTAGACAAGAACGGAAAGCTCGTAGGGGTCAAGGGCAACCCGGAAGATCCGCGCAGCCAAGGCCGCATGTGCGCAAAGGGCCTCGCCGCGCCGAAGATACTCTATGACCCCGACAGGCTGCGTTATCCGTTGCGGCGCAAAGCCGGTACGCCGCGCGGCGCAGGTCAGTGGGAGCGCATCACCTGGGACGAGGCCATCGAATGGCTTGCGCAACGCATCGAAGAAATCTGCGACGAATACGGAGCCGAAGCCGTTGCGTATGGCCAAGGCACAGGCCGCGGCACCAATCAGTGGACGAGCCGTTCGTCGAATGCCGGCGGCGCAGTGAACCACTCGCTGTCGCCAGGCAACATCTGCCTGGTGCCTATGATGGTGCAGTCCATTCTGCAATTCGGCATGTTCCCCATATTCGATGGTGTCGACTTCGACAGTTCCGACTGCATCGTGATGTGGGGCTGCAACACTATGTGGACCGAAGCCACGTATACGTCGGGCCAAGTCGGTCGCTCGCGCGACCGCGGCGCCAAGCTCATCGTCATCGACCCATTCTTCGAGCACCCGCTTGCGGCAAAAGCCGATCATTTCGTGGGCCTTCGCCCAGGATCCGACACCTATTTGGCGATGGCATGGCTCAACGTGATTATGAACGAGGGCCTCTACGACGATTATTTCACGAAGAAGTTCACCAATGCGCCCATGCTCATCATCGAAGGCGTGAACGCTCCGCTCAATGAGTCACTGGTAAAAGAAGGCGGCAACCAGCAAGTCATGCTGTTCATGGGCAAAGATGGCCAGCTGCACCCGCTGCAGGAGCGCACCGATGAAGTTGAGCTGGAATACCGTGGCACCGTAACCGGGGCCGACGGCAATCCGATACCTGTAAAAACCGTCTGGATTGGCCTGAAGGAAATTGCCGATGAGTGGACGCCCGAGGCGGCTGCCGAAAAATGCTGGTGTCCCGCAGAGGTGATTCGCGAAAGCGCACGTACCTATGCAACAGCCCCCAGCGCATGCATCGAGGTCTTCCAAGGCATCGAAGAACAGACGAATTGCCGCGATTCCATCCAACTCATCAATATCATCATCGCCATCTGCGGAAACCTTGAGAAAAAGGGCGGCAACCTTTCCATGCCGTTCTGGAATCAGATGTTCACCCTCTCGGGCGCCAACCCCGAGACGCACGAAGAGAAACGACTGAAAGACGAACGCGCAGCGGGCACATTCAACGGCTCGTCGAACACCGCTATGTGCTTCGAGGCAATGAAAACCGGCAAGCCTTACCCAATCAAAGGCTATATTCACGTACAGGGAAACCCGCTGTCGTGGTCGGAGGATACCAAGAAGGTGCGCGAGGGTCTGATGAACCTCGATTTGCTCTGCACAATGGATTACTACATGTCACCCACCGCACAGCTAGCCGATTTGGTGCTGCCTTCGACGCATTGGGCCGAGCGCGACTACCTGGCCGACGAGGTGTGCAGCGAGTGGGTATTCGCCCAGCAACATGCCGTCGAACCGCTCTATGAGCGTCGAAGCGACGTGTGGTTCTGGCGCACACTGGGCCGACGCCTGCACCCCGATTGGTGGCCATGGGAAACCGATGACGAGCTGTTCGAATGGCAGCTTGAGCAGACCCATGCGGGCATCACATGGAACGAGCTCAAGAAGCAATGGATCCACCACGTGCCCCAGATGCCGAGCCGCGACTACGAACAAAACGGCATTGCAGCACCCACGGGTACGGGCCGCGCTGAGCTGTATTTCACAGTCGGCCTCATGAGCGGGCTGAACCCGTTCCCCAGCGCGAGCGAGCCGAAACAAAGCGTGTACACCACGCCGGAAATTGCCGAAGAATACCCGCTGACCGCTGTCACGGGGCGCCGCTATCCAGTCTATTACCACTCGGCGTACCGGGGCATTCCCCAACTGCGCGAAATCGTTCCCGATCCGCAGGTCATGTTCCACCAGAGCGTGGCCGATGAGCTGGGCATTGCGTATGGAGACTGGTGTTTCGTGGAAAGCCCAACAGGGCGCATCGTGATGAAAGCACGCCCCACGGTCGGCCTCGACCCGCGCATATGCGTGATTCCGCATGGCTGGTGGCAAGGATGCAAAGCGCTCGACAAGGAAGACTACCCAAACGACATGTGCAATGCAAACGTACTCACCTCGAGCAAGTACTACAGCAACGAATACATGACGCCGGGCCTGCGCTCGACGCTTGTCCGCATCGTCAAAAAGGCCAACCCCTCGAGCAAGGAAGGTGATTGAGCCGTGGCCGAGAAGAAATACGGAATGGTCATAGACCTCGATAAATGCTCAGGCTGCCAGGCTTGCTCCGTGGCCTGCAAAATGGAAAACGACGTGGATTTGGGCGTTTTCCGCACACGTGTATACCGAATGGGCCCCATAGGGCAATGGCCCGATGCTCTCGAGTTGTTTTACTTTCCCAACGGGTGCATGCACTGCGAAAACCCGAGCTGTATAGACGTGTGTCCCACAAAGGCGACATTCAAAACCGACGAAGGCGTGGTACTCGTCGACGCGAATCGCTGCTTCGGCTGCCAATATTGCGTATGGGCATGCCCGTATGAGGCGCGCACGCTGAACCCCAATACGAAGGTCGTCGAGAAATGCACGCTGTGCGTCGACAAGCTCGACGCCGCCGAACAGCCGCTGTGCTGCTATACCTGCACTACGGGTGCACGCGTTGCCGGCGACATGAACGACCCCGATTCCCGCATCTCAAAGGTGCTCGCCGAAAACGCCGACCGCGTGTTCCGCGTGCATCCCGAATTCGGGAATGACCCAAAGGTGATCTATCTCGTTCCCCGGAAAGGAGCTGAGACACTATGCAAGTCCATTGGCCTCTCGTGATATCGACGGCATGCCAACGCGCTGGATTAGGGCTTTTGCTGTGCGTGGTATTCGCCAATGCGGTATTGGGTTCACAACTTCCCTCGAATATCGCATGTCTCATCACCCTGGCGCTCTTATGCGCAGGCGGCATTGCCTCGGTGTTCCATCTACAACGCCCGTCGAGATTTTTCAACGCGTTCTCGAACCCAAAATCGCACCTCACGCAAGAGGGCATCATCACGCCGTTTCTTGGCGTGGCTCTGATCGCTGCGGGCCTTGATGGAATCGCATTCAACGCTGGCGCGGCCAGCACGGTGCTTCTGTGTATCGCTTCCGTTTTGGCGCTCGCATTTCTCGTATGCACGGGGCTCGCATATCAGATGAAATCGCGACCAGCCTGGAGTACAAAGCTTGTATTCGCGCTGTTCTTGCTAACCGCCGTAGCGGCAGGATTCATGGGGGCATATACTCTCGCGCTGCTAGAAGGGGATGCGGCAGCCGACAAAATCCTCGCATGCGCACTTGTGGCGACAATAGCGGCGGCAGCAGTGCAAACGGCCTATGTTTCGAGGATGAAGCATGTGGGCTATGGCGTGGCGTACGACGCGATGAAGCAGCCGTACCGCCCCTATGCACTGGGCTGGATGGCGCTCACCGTTGCAGCGCTCATTTTGGCAGCCTCATGCATTACCATACCATCGGCGATGTTGGCATGCGTCGCATGGGCGCTCTACGTTATTTCGGTGGCGCTATGGACCGCGCTGTTCTTCAAGGGCGCCCACAAAGTGAGGATGTTCCCCATGTATGCAGACGACTTGAATTTAGACATGTAGGCTGTGCAAAAAGAAAGCTAAGCGTTCAGACGAATTTGCAAATTAACCCCTTGGATGCACTTGGAGGTCTTTCGGATTTTCGCTGAATTGTCACCAATCACAATGAGTACTTGGTTTATGATATTTTCAGTGAAACAGTCCTTGTGGACTCTACGTGAGGCAGGGACAAAGGAGGGTCGTTGGGCAACCAGCGGCCCTCTGATTTTATAGGGAGGCATGTTGAAGGAATTCAAAACCATCGCCGAGCAAATCCATGTCCTGGAAACCAGGGGCATGCGCATCGGCGAGGAAGCCTCCACCATTCTGCTACGTGAAAACTACTATTCGATAGTAAACGGCTATAAGGATGCCGAAACCCTACTGGTTAAGTACAGTGATGAACTCCATATGATCACGATGCAAAACCTCAGAAAGCAACTGGCGCTGTAGCCTGTTTTGACGGGCATAATGCTTTTCTTGCATTGGCCTAAAATCGAAAGCCCTTCCTGCTACATGGATTCTGCCACCTGAGGAGCCAAGGGCTCGCGAGGTCCCTTGTTCGGTCCACAATGCTAGACTCTTTATCAATTTGAATGACCGAAACAAGGTGTAAATCCCTCGATCAGATGGATTTCAAAGCCATCCTCGGACTCAAGCCATCCGTTAGAGCAATCCAAAATTTGCTAACTTGCTAAACAACTTGCTAACTTATCAACTAACTTGCTAAACTTGTCAAAAAGTTAGCAAGTTGCGAGAAACGAGATTCCGACATGAACGACAAAGAACTCGAAGCCGCGATTCAGCAGTTGAAATCATCGCATACCGATAATCAATCGATTGAGGTGAAGGAATCTGTCGGGAAAATGCCGTCAACTATCGCCGAAACGATCTCTGCGTTTGCGAATGGATCGGGCGGCACAATTATACTAGGGCTGTCCGAAGAAAACGATTTTGAGCCGGCGAAGGGTTTTGACGCCCGACGCATTGCCGATGCTCTCTCGCAGGCATGCTCCGACAAACTTACCCCGCCCGTTCGCGCCGATATCGACATCCTAGAACATGGCGACGCCAATGTCGTCGTTGCCTCTATCGATGAGATCCTGCCTCGCGATAAGCCCTGCTACGTCACCAGCAAGGGAATGTACAGGGGGTCCTTCATCCGTTCATTCGACGGGGACAGGAAATTGAGCCCTTACGAAATCGACAGGCTGCTTGAAGACAAGACTCAGCCGTCGTACGATGCCGAAATCGTGGCAAAGTCGACGATGGATGACTTGAACAAGAACCTACTTGACGACGTAATCCAGCGACAGAAATCGCTCCATCCGAGATTGTTCGCGAGCTTCAGCGACGAGGAAATCGCAATCAACCTGAGAATAGCGGCAAGGGATGCCGACGGCATCCTCCGACCCACTTTGGCGGGCCTTCTCGCCTTGGGCGCGTATCCCCAGAAGTACTTCCCACGCCTTACCGTCACGTTTGCGGCGTACCCTGAGGAAGATAAGGCATCCGCAGGCGGCGTAAAGTACCTCGACACCGAAAAGATGGCGGGCCCCATACCGGCCATTATCGCCGATACCGTTGCTGCCGTCCGAAGAAACACCAGGCTTGGCGGCGCCATGGTCGGAGCGAAGAGGGTCGACGTTCCCGATTACCCGCCTGCGGCGGTGCGCGAAGCGGTCTGCAATGCCCTTATGCACAGGGATTACTCCGAGCTTGCGCGCGGCACTCAGGTCCAGGTGAACCTTTATAGCGATCGCTTGGAATTCTTGAGCCCGGGCGGTCTTTACGGCACAGTAACTACCGCAACGATTGCAACGGCGGGCTATTCCTCGACTAGAAACCAATATCTCGCTGACATTCTGGAATCCACTCCCTACGAAGGGGGGTTTGTCGCAGAGAACAGAGGGACGGGATTCAAGCTCATGAAGCTCGAGTTGGGACGCAATCGAATGGAGGCGCCAATTGTCAAGGACTCCATTGCAATGTTCTCACTTGAGTTTCGCAGGCGCGAGAGCCATACGTCAATCGAATCAGCCTATGACGACATAATCGCATTTGTTGCCGCAAATGCGCCCTGCAGCGCCGGTGAGATTTCCGAGAGCTTAGATATCCCCAGGAGCACCGTTACGTACCGCCTGAAGAAGCTCATGGATGAAAGAAAGCTGGAAAGAATCGGTGCAGAAAGAAGTCGGAATCAGAGATATCGTTTGCCATAATCGAATCAATCGGATTTGCCCTAGGCATTGATTTGTCGGGCGCTGGACGCACGCCAAACACGGATACTGGATCCCCGGGAGGTAAATCAAAATACCCAAAGGGACCTCGCGTCCCTTGCAGGTTGTATTTACCGCGAGAAAAGCGTCGAATCAAGCAGCGTTACCGCCAATCTATCCGCCATAGGCAAAATCGGCCGTCGACCAGCACATTTGCACGGAACCCGAGCAAATGATAGCAAGGGCGCCCTCGCAATCGTCCATGGTCGCTTGGCCCGCTACACCCAAATTCTGTACAACGCCGATCACGTTTTTGTCGAGCGCCTTGTCGCTGAGTTCAACGCTGCGGCCTTGGCCATCGAGCGTTCCGGTCACGAGCTCAATCTACCGTCCCGAGGAGAGGCTGATGTTCGCTGCAAGTTTTACGGTCGCTCCAGCCTCAATGGTGGTGGGCAACTCGTCGGCGGAAGCAACCGTTACGGCCTCACTGGCCTTTGCAACGCGTGCATCGCCCGACTGCTGGCATTCGGCGCCGTTTTCGGCGTTTTGTGCCTCGGCAACATCTCACTCGTTCTGCCGAAGCGCAGCTGCGAGCGCGGCATCTTGGCCAACCACGAGGTCGGCGGTAATTATCGAATTAAAGACCGACTAATGCGCTGGAAGACAACGTCTCGATTAATTACCCACGTATGCCCCAACAAACAACGGCGCACCGGAATGCGAGAAAATGGCGAACGCGAACGGGCGATCGAAAACAACCCTCACGGATTCTGGCATAGGTTCGGGCGGGCAACCCGCCTCCACAGCAAAGATGGTATATGCCGCGCCTTCCGCCCCGTTGGGGTCAAGCTTGAGCATGGTCCCCTGGATAACTCTGCTCACCATAGCATCCGCTTCGGTAATATTCCCGAAATCGGCTCCTGGCAAAAACGCTTTCTCGATTCCCAGAGCACGAAGCATGCCCCAAGGTCACGATCGTCGGAGCGCCGTTAGCAACGCCGGACGCCCGAACCACAGCAGCAAAAAACGCTACTAGGCGAATACCGAGTAAGGCATCTATGCCCATCTCGCCACAACCGCCGTGCCGAAAGTCCGAGCGTCTGAAGCACTTGCCCGAAAAAAATTGAACCGCAAAGGCCCTAACATCGGGATAAGACCAAACCTTACAGCAACCTTTGTTTTCGCATGGAAATCAATCCGAAGCGCTCGTATCTTCAGAAAGAGGAAGTCCATACATTGCCGAAAAGCCTTGAACAATGATGTCGAGGTCGCGATTAAACGCACGCTCGTTGAACATCTTCGAAAATTCCTCGAGATCATCCGGCAATTCTTCGTACGAAGAAAGAGCTTTGTTCGCATACCCTTCAGCAATCTGAAAGCCCGTCAGGAAAGAATGCAAAACGCTCAAAAAATCATAGGGCATGGTCTTCGGTAGGTTCTGGCCCTCGTGCGTCGCGAAAACCGATTGGGTGTACTCCTTTACGGGAGACTCAAATGGAGGAACCTGCAAGAAAAGCCAGTAGGCCTTCGGATGCGCAAGCGCCATGTTGCGAACATGGTGGGCAACGCGCTTCAAGCTTTCATCCCACGTCTCATTGGGATGAAACGACGGCTCGTTTTCTGAAAGCATGACCACCAGAGCCGCCTTAAGCAGGTTCTCCTTCGAGCCAAAGCGATTGCAGATAGTCATTGTCGCCATTCCGGTCACCTGGCTAATTTTCCTGAAAGAAACAGCCTCGAGGCCATATTCGTCAATAAACTATGCAGCCAACACTGCATGTGAACGAAAACGCACAACGCTATTTCAATGAAGCGTTCACTTCCGACTTCACGAGCTGAGGCAATGCCCTTTCATCTCAAGGTTCCAACTACGTGATTATCGATGACGCGTACATCGATCACATCGAAACCGTTGGGCCTTGGATGCCCATGCCAAACCTTGGCGCATTTGCGGGGCGGCCATTCGAATGCCGAGATGGCATCGAGAGCGCAAAAGGACTTGTGAAAGCCGACACTATTGAAGAACTCGCCGAGAAGCTCGGGCTGGACAAGGAAGCGCTTGCAAAAACCGTTGATAATTACAATAAGTACTGCGAAAACGGCGTGGATGAAGAGTACGGCAAGAGTGCCGACATGCTCCTGCCCATTTCAAAGGCCCCGTTCTATGGTGGCAAGGTTACCCCGACGCTGTTCACAACGGTTGGCGGTTTGAAAGTGAACTCGCAAATGCAAGTTGTGAATGAGGCAGGAGAGCCAATCGGCGGTCTTTATGCGGCGGGCGGAGACGCGAACGGCATGTATGGCGCAAACTACGACGTCGACGTTATGTCAGGCGGTCAGCAAGGCTGGTGCGCAACTTCGGGACGCCTTGCAGCAGAGCACGCAGTTGAAACATTGAAATAGTCGTCAGCAGCTCGGCTCTTCATATATAGCCATTGATACGGCGGCCATCTGGGCCGCCGTATCTTATTGTAGGCTCATGAGCCTATGGACGCGCTGCGCGCGCCCACAAAAAACCACCCGCTATGCGGGTGCGCGTCGAAAGCTCCGCCCTTGCCTTGGGAGCGGCCGCCGAGCGGAGTAAGATGCGTTTGTTCAGGACGCACCAGCCCGGAAAGACGGCCACCATGACAAACCAGGCGAACAGCCTGTCCCACATGAACACGATGCACAAGTACCGCATCGTGTTCATTCCGAAGGAATGAACAGATTGCATCGTGCGGATCGACGGCGAGTATATGCTAACCGACCTGGGCCAGACAACGCTTTCTACAAATCCCGTTCTTCCGCAATGCGCTCCTGAAAATATTCTTTGAATCCAGGCAAGCAGAACTCGAGCAAGCCTCTTGAGCGCTCCTGAATAATCCCTTGCTGCATCAGTCGCTTCTTGTATCTCGAAACATGCCCGCTCGGCTTATTGAGCCTTCCCGCCAAATCCGCTTGCCGCGTTATTGTGGGGTCTTCCACCATGGCTAAAAGAAAAGATTTGTCGGCTTCGCTCAGCTCAAACCAAACCGCTTCGTATACCCTTTGATCCAATTCCTTACGAGCGACGCTTGCTGCGGCGTTGACAATTGAGACATCGACGGTGTCCGAATCGCCAGCCATGCGCCACACACGATAACCCACAAGCTGAAGCATGAAGGGAAAGCCCTTAACGGCGTTGACGGCGGCCTCGAGCGCATCGGGCTCAAAGTTTTTGCCGCCGTCTCGCATCGTTCTCATCAAGGCCTCTTCAACTTCATAATCGCTCAACGCCTGAAGTTCATATCGTGCAGCCCTTCGCAAAAACGAAGTCGATTTGCCCGAAAGCAACGACGTGACCGCATATGGAAGACCCGCCATAATAAGAGCGACCTTTTTTCCTTCGTCGAGAAAATGCTGAAAAGCCGCGACAAGTGTCGCCATCTCGTCAACGCTCGGATTGACCTCATCGATAGTCACCAGCAAACCGGTATCGCATTCGGCCAAAGCATCCAGGATATCGTCCATTCTTGAGCGCCAATTCGATAGTTCGCGAGGCGAATCCTCCAATTCGAATGAAACGAGATCGGCAATCCCCGCACCTTTGATTTTGCGGGCAGGCTCAATATCCACCAAATGTCGCGTTGCTCGCTGCGTTCTAATGAGAATGTCTTCAAGCATTCCCGCGACGCACGTCACACGAGCGGCGACCCAACCAGACGACTCGGCCGTATCAGCGAAATGAGACAAAAGGGCCGTTTTACCCATTCCACGTGGACCGACCAAAAGGCTGATGATTGCCGGATCGTTGCCCGCACCAGCAAGCGCACCTTCAACGTCGGCAATGATTTCTTCGCGTCCGGCTATATGCAAGGGGACCTTGCCAACTACCGGAGTAAACGGATTGACGAAATCCTTTGTCATGTCTGCCTCCATCGACGGCCTTCTTTCGTCACAGCATAGCATCTTTCGTTTTGATTAGCATCAGTTAGCTTTTTTAGCTTGTGTTAGTCTTTTCAGCTTTTGTTAGCTTTTTCAGTTTACGTTAGGTTTATTAGGAATCCAGGCATCGGAGTTCCTGGCGCTCTGGGATGCAAATGTTTCTTTGGGCCGGTTACGTCGCCAACCCCAGGGGCTCCTGCTGTTCTGGAATTCATTCAAGCGATGCACCGAATTTTGCAACCACCTCATCTGAAGTTCGGTCTGAGACAGGCTTGCCCATCGCATCTTCAATCAGGTCAAGAAGAGCCCTGGCCCTTGCGGTAAAGTAAGTGTCGAAGTCGTTGTTTATGAAGGAGTCGAATTCAACAAGGTGCGATTCGATTCGGGATGCCAATTCCTCCCGGGAGGCATTCGGGCATTCCCTGCAGATTCGCTGAAAGTATTCGCTCGGCGCCTTACCGCCTATGGTTCTATTCGTCGACGGCAAAAGCGGCGTTTTATTTACAATGGAATTCCATCGCGTCCTGTCGAGCCCCATCTTTATGCAATACGCTTCGGGGAAAATGTGGTGAATGTCGGGTCGTTTCGCCATGACCTCAAAGGCGTTAGTCGGTTGACCAGAAATGAAATCCCTGCAATTCTTCCGGTAGATAAGCGCCATGATTCCTTTATAGGCAGCGCTGTTCCTTGTCTGCAGCCCTAGCAAACGCGGCGTTTGGAAGTAAGCAGCGTTGACAGTGCGCATCTGAGAGCCGCTTCCGTCAATCGCCGCAGCAAGGTCTTCCATATCATTCGCGTAGCGAGTCTCATTTGCTCCGCCATACATCTCGCCCAGGATGCCGCACCATAGCCAACGATGAAGAACGTCTTTGGTTGTCTGTTTATTCGCAAGACCAGAATTCTTCGCATGCGCAAACGCACATGCAAGTGGTATGAGCTGCGTGGAATATGGCAAATCGCGAGCTCGGAAGATGTGCTCATTGACTATAAGGAATTCGGCAGCTAGAACGAACCCCTCTTGAACTGTGTCGGCATACAGCTTATAGCTATCGAGATCAAGAGCAAGCACGTCCTTCTTCTTGCAGCTGACGAAACCTTTTCCATCCTGCTTTGCCATGAAGCTCGCATACAGCGTCACAGCGGTGAGAAAAGTGGTCGCGTCGAGCTTGTCAAGAATGTCGGTAACGACCCTCTGGTCTTCCTTTATGCGCCGCAACCTCTTTTCCCAGTCATCGCGCAAGCGGAAACCATCCATCGCGAAGGAGGCTGTTACTAGCTCGAATACAGTGAGCGGCACCCCGCCGGTGTTGACGTTCTCGAAAACCCTGCACACGGCTTCCCTTGGCGTCGCTTTGCTCAACGTTATAACGGGAAGTCGGTAGGATTCGATGGTATCGAGCACCTCGTGCTGGAACTCGTTGAACAACGACTCCTCTGGACTGTCGAAACCGTACGTCCGCACTATCCCTTTGTACCAAGATTGTCTTTCGCTAGCATCGAAGGCGATATTCAGCGGAAACATCATTTGCTCGATCTCTTTCTCACGAGTAGAGATGTCAAGCAGGATGTCTCTGCCGATATTCTGTGTAACAATTCGGTTCGCGGGCACCGAGACGATCGCATCGACACGATCAACGCCGTCGTCGAGGCACGCCCTAATGTCCGCATAGTAGAACAGGAGACGCTCGTCGCCTCTGACGTTCTTGGTATGAACGGGTTTCTTGCAGCATAGGGAAAGATACAGGGAGATTAGACGCTGCTGCCCATCGAGCACAAGTTTATCTGGCTCGACCGTTTCGGCATCGATTTCGACCCCGGCAAAGCAGCGCCGCTTGAGCTTGAAGTCTCCGCCATTTTCCAAGCACATCACCGCGCCCATGGGGTAAGCCATAGTTAAGCTCGCGATGATTCCTTTTATGCGGTCGTCGTCCCAAGTCCAATCGCGCTGAAAATCAGGGAGCTGGTAACGTCCTTTTGAGACATCGTGAATCAGCTCGCTGATGTCGTCATCATGAGATGCTGGCGCATTCTTTGCCATTTGTTTCAGCCTTTCTTTTGGCACCAGCGGATAAACTATTCATGAGTTAGTTCGGCGAATCTTTTGACAGAGCTTTTACTATCGCAGCGAACGAAGCAAGCTGTTTTTCATTTAACCCTCTGTCAAAAAGAGCGTTCGAGATTGTCTTTTCTTCCTTATCTCCAATTTCCCCTTTGATGAAAATTCGGTCGGCTATCTTGTTGGTAATTTCCCTCTTATCCTCTTCGCTAAGATTCGCAATGAAAGGCTTGTATTCCCTAAGCGTCAGCTCGGTGCGTCTTGCCGCTTTGGCCTCTCGCTGGTTGTAGGTACCGCGCTTGAAGAGAAAGCCCGAAACGGTAAAGGACGCAACAGAGACGGCCAGTTTGAAAACCGAAGCGGACGTCGCATCCGCATGAAGGCCGGTAAGAGCGAAAGCGACCAACGCAATGCCAACAATGGCGAAGAGAATAGCCAGGCCATCGTATATTCGAACAGCTTTCTCCTTGTCCGTCGCATACTTGGCATAGTCCGTCGTCATAGCAATGCCACTGATGGAGTTGGCGGTATTTTCGACCTCATTGAGAATTTGATCGACGTTTGCCTTGGTTGAGCTGAGACTCTTTCTGTATTCGTTTTCAACGGCGGCGAGGCTTGAGCTGGCTTTATTAGCGCGTTCTTTAACCTCCGATTCAAACTCGTCGCCCAGCTCGTCGCGCCGCTTTTCGAGCTGCGTCTTGGACGCAGCTATCGATTCGGCATACGACGACTTTAGCTCAACGAGCCCAGCTTCGTATTCACCCTTCTTCTCTTGGAACTGCCGGGACAGATCCTCAACCTTGTTGGCAGCATCTCGCGCTCGCTTTATCCTCTCCTCCGAATCGGCAAAAAAGGCATCGCGAACCGCTTCATCGATATCAACGATTTGACGCCCATTGTTTGCAGGCCACTCGGAAGCGAGGATACGCATGCATTCGTCAACTGCGCTATCGATATAACTCGGGTAATCAGGAAGCCAGTCGCGAATGTTGCACAGCTGTCCGTACACCTCATCAAGCGAAGAAACCCGCACGTAATAGGCGTTAGTAGTTCTTCCTCGTTTGTCGAGCTGCTCAAGTAAGTATCTTACGTACTGACGTGTATCAAGGGGAAGGCTGGTGATTCTATCATCGCTTTTCAGCTCCTCAACCAGACCCCAGAGTTGATGTTCGTCAAACGCCTTCTTGTTTTTCACTACTCACCAGCCTTCCAGGCGAAAGGCCAGTTGACGGGTTGCGGAAGCTCAGATACCGGCGGTAGTTGATCGACTATCTCCATGGTTTCCATTGAGACGCGAATGAGCTTCTCAATGAGATCGACTATATAGCGCGGGTCATCGCTGTACTCGTTGGGATCGTTGACGATACCGGACGCCTTGTCGGTCTTCACTTGGTAACGGTCGATCACCCATTCCAACGGGCTTCGACCGTTGACGGTGTAGCGCTGAGCAGCCTCGGGGATGTCCTTAATCACGAGGTTCTCGTTGTAGATGAGAACGGTATGGTCATCTACCTTCTTGCCTGTTTCGGAATCCTTGCGCTTACCCCATTTAATTTTCTGAACCGGCCCAGGCAAAAGCGATGAGCCCGCTTCTTTCACCGGCCAAGGTTCAATCGCTTCATAGTCCAGATGAAGCTTGGCAAGGGCTCGACCTGCAGCGCAGAACTCACGGAAGTTGCGCGACAAGGGGATGCGCGGAAGCTCTTTTTGAAGATTAGCCTCGAAACGGCCACGGTATTCAGGCGAATGAAGAATGCCATACACGTAGTAGAAGATGTCGACCTTGTTCACATCAAAGCGTTCGTTGCTGTTGGCAATCTTTGGGGGCAGGCCGTCGGCTTTGGCTTGTTCGATCGTGCGCCCCTTACCGCCTCCGAATGCGTTTGGATAGGCAGCACGGAACACTTCGAGGGCCTCGTCAGTGATAGCGTCATGGCATACATAATTGCTCTGCTTCATGCCGGTTTCAGCGAATAGACCTTCGATATCCTTCTTTTCCTCGTACCAATAGAGGGGGAAGCATTGCGAGTCGCCATCGAAGTGATAATTAGGCAAACAATCTGTCACCAAAACAGAGAATTTGCTTCCTCCGGAAACGCAAATAGACATATTGGGCATGCCATCTGGATATTGCTCCGGCATTAAGTAAACCATCTCATTAAGACGCCTATCGAAATAAACCCATTGCTTACAAAATGGGCGATATGAACTCAAGACAATTTTATTTTCATCAAATGTTATCGGTTTCAAACGGCGCAAATCGTTCTTTAAGGCACGAGTCCAACTGATTTGCGTAGGATCGGATACGACAAAAGATGCCACATCAGTCATCCTTTCAGATTCTGCATACCGATTCAGCTCACTATTGTATGTATCGACTAACCGTTGCATATTGTTATGAACTTGCGTTTTACCATATCCATACGCCCAGGCATCTCTTGCCGTAAGGACACCTAAAGAATAGGTTTCCATCAGCCCTGCTATTCCATGTTTATCGATAGCGATAGGGATAAATTCATACCACGAATCATCACGTTGATTGAGCCAGTCGCCGTGACGGTCTGGCTCAATTATGTCCCACTCAAAAGGCTCACCGGGAACCGAACTCGCCACGATGGACAGCTTCTCCTCGCGCGTGAGGTAGTCGCCAATGTCGTGATAGTAGATGACACCATGTTCGCTGGAATCAGGATTCTTCACCAGAATGGTGATGGCAACAGGAGTACGCGAGCCCGACCCGAAGATTTTACCGCCTTCCTTACGTGACTGCTCACCTTGCGTGCGCTGGTTGCCCCTGAGGTTGAAAACGTAAATAGAGCTGAACTCGTCGACAAGAGTCTTGCGGAAGCCATCCATAGCCTGGCCGTCGAGCCATCCGCCGTTCGTGACGAACGATACGATACCCTTATCCTCGATGCGATCGGATGCCCAACGAAATGCTCGGATATACGAATCGTATAATTTATTTTTAAGAGTAGCAGAAGATGCCTCGGCGTAAGTGCTTCGAATTTTCTCATCCAATGTCGGATAGCTCAGATTCTTGGCATTATCGTTTTCATTCTTTTGCCCAGCCGAATAGGGCGGGTTACCAACGATAACATCAATAGGCGTCTCCATCTGCCTTAGAATGCGTTCGGTGTTCTTTGCGAATATCTTGGCGTCAATGGTATCCCCATCCTCGTGCATCTGGAACGTGTCGGTGAGCACGCCTCCCTCGAAGGGAACGTATTCCTGCGGCATGCGCGAATGGTACGCATGCTCGATGTTGATGGTGGCAATGTAATAGGCAAGCAGCAGGATCTCGTTGCAATAGATTTCGTTCGCATACTTGTTCGGCAGTTTTTCGGTCGGGATGAGCTCCTCATCCTGCAGCAAGTTCACGACGAAGGTGCCTGTACCTGTGAACGGGTCGAGGATGCGCACGCCCTCGTCGGCCAAACACTTCCCGAATTCTTTTCTCAAAATTCGGTCAGTAGCGTGCAGGATGTAGTTCACCACCTCGTTAGGGGTATAAACGATACCCATCTTCTCAGATGTGGCCTTGAATGCCTGGCTGAAGAATTTCTCGTAGAGTTCCTTAATGATCTTCTGCTTTCCGGCGTCGCTGCGAATGGCCTCGGCGCGCAAGCGCACGCTGGAATACAGCTCCGCCAGCTCGCGCTTCTCGGACTCGGTCTCGATGCCGTAACCGCGAAGCGTCGCCACCATAGATTCCATAGCGATTGAGACGGGGTTCGACTTCGCGAACTCGGCTTCCGAGAACAGCGCGTCGAACACGGGCAGCGTGATCATATGTTGGGCGAGCATCTCCACTGCCTCGTCTTCGGTGATTCCGTTGTTGAGGGAGTCGCGCAAACCCCGCAGGAAGACAGCGAACTCAGCCGAAGCGGGACCGCCATTCAAAACCAGCTCGCCCACGCGCTCGATGTGGCGCTTGGCGATGTCGCCGATGTCCTTGGCCCAGTCTTCCCAATACACCTTGTTGCCGCACCTTTTCACGATTACGGCGTTCACGGCCTCCTGCAGCTCTCGATCGGAGAAATCCATCTTCATCTGGCCGAGATCGCCGGGAGTGCTCTCTTGCCCGTCTTCGCCCGCGCTTCCGCCCGCAGCAGAACCACCATTCTGGTCCCTGCCCTTATTCTTGTCAACGTTGATGACCTGCACCACGGAAGTGGTCGCCATGTCGTATTGCAGCGAGTTGACGCCACCCTCGAGTCGCTCGTCATGGCTTCGCAGGGCCTGCACTATCTCCCACACGACTTTGAAGGCATCGGTGTTGTCCAGCGCCTCTTCGGGCGTGTAGCCTGCGGGGATGACCACGGGCAGGATGATGTACCCATAGTCTTTGCCTTCGAAGCGGCGCATGACGCGCCCAACTGCCTGGACGACCTCCACGCGGGACTTCTTGGGCTGCAGAAACATAATGGCGTCCAGGTTCGGCACGTCAACGCCCTCGGAAAGGCAGCGGACGTTGGAGAGGATGTGGCACCTCTCTTCGCTGGTGTCTGCGAGCCAGGCGAGCTTGTCCTTGCGGTTCGCCATGTCCATGGTACCGTCGACGTGCTGCACGGCGCATTCCATGCCGGAAATGTCGTTGCCCTGCTCGCGCTCGTAATCTATGTAGGCCTTGACCGTTCGCTCGAAGTACTCGGAGATGCGCCTGGACTCGGGGATGGTCGAGCAGAAGGCGACGGCGTTCTTCAACGGATGGCCGCTGCCGTCCTTCTTGCCCTGGTCCGCCAAGCCCTTCCAGCACCCGATGACCTTCGCGGCATCAGTGATCTCGAAGCCCTCCTCGTCGGCCATGGCGCGCTGGTACACCTCGCTCACCACGTCTTCCGAGACGGTGAGTGCGATGACGCGATAGTCTGTGAGCAGCCCCTCGTCCACGGCGCGGCCGAACGAGAGGCGGTAGAACACCGGGCCGAACTTCTCCTCGTCGTCCATAGACGAGACCTCGTAGCTCTCAGTCTTCGCCTGCACGCGGGCCTTGTCGCCGTAAATCTTCGGCGTGGCGGTCATGTAGACGCGCTTCCTCGCCGAGACCAGGCGGTTGTCGTGCACCTTGGTGAACGCGCTCTGCTCGGTGAGGTCGTCCGATGCGGCGGAGGCGCCGGTGGTGCGATGAGCCTCGTCGCAGACAATGAGGTCGAACGGGTCGAGCCCCATGCGCTGGGCATCGGAAACCACCTGGATGGATTGGTAGGTCGAGAACACGACGTTCACGCCCTGCGTGCGATCGAATCGCTTTATCTGATTGTGTAATGCCGTCGGGTCCGTGGTGGCGGGATACGGAATATCGGAAAGGGATGATTCCCAGGTGTCACCCTCGGCGTTGGAAGCCGTCTCGTCCGAGCAGACCACTGCGCAGCGCAAATCGCGCTTCGACTGGTTGGCCCACACGCGCATCGTCTGCGCGACGAGCGAGATCGACGGCGCCAAAAACAGCACGAGAGACCCTTCGGGGAGCATCTCCTCCGTGAGACGCAGCGACGTGATGGTCTTGCCCGTGCCGCATGCCATGATGAGCTGGCCGCGGTCGTATTGCTGGAATTTCTGGAGGCAGGCGTCGATGGCCTCGCGCTGGTGAGGCATGGGCTCCTTGAACGAGCGTTTGCCGACCGCCTTGCCCTCAACAAAGGCGTCCCAGTCCACATCGGACTCTGCCATGCTGTCGGCAAAAAGGCGCACCGTGCCGTACTGCGTGGCGGTCTTGTCCAAGTTCGGGCCGAAGTCCTCGCAAGTGGTGATTATCATGTTGTGCGCGTAGTCGTCGGTTGCGCTTGCCTTGGTGTAGAAGGTGGCGACGTCGCGGAGGTCGAGCGTCGCCTTCTGGTAGCACTTGCACTGGATAGCCCAATACGTGCCGTCCTCCGCGTCTTGGGCGACAAGGTCGATTCCCAGGTCTGCGCCGTCGTTTGTGGGCGCATCCTTCCACATCCACACGTCGCTGAAGCGCTGCGCGTAAACAGGGTCGTTCATGAGGTAGTACCGGCTGGCGCGCTCGAACCTGTCTCCCTTGTCGCGCTCCGATTCGCAAGTGTCACGAATCCAGTCGATTACCTCGTATATGGTTCGCGAGCCCTCGTTCGCCCAGTTGACCGAGGGTCGAGAATGTCGGGGTTTGTGGCCCAGGATGTCGTTCTCCACCATGGAGAGGAAGGATTCGTCGAGATCGAGCACCGACATCGACCAGGACTTCTGGAGCCAAGGGTTGAAAAGCCCGATGCGAGTCACGGCCTTGAACTCATCTTTGCTGGAGCGAAGTCCCATGAGGTAGTAGAGCAGCACCTGCATCGTGTTCTTGATCGTTGGCTCATTCTTGGACACCTTAAGGTCCCATAGGGTGTCGCCGCAGATGTAGTCGCCGTCGCTTGCGCCCGCGTCATCTGTGTAAGCGCCCTCGAAGGTGAACCCTGCAATGACCGTTTCGGCGGACGCATCGAAGAAAGCCTTCGTTCGCAGGATGAGGTTGCCGATATCCGCGATGGTCTGCCTGTCGGGATTTATCTCGGAGACGGGCCTGTATGCAGACGCCCCTGCGCGGAAAGCCGAATCGAAGCCGGACAACTTACACAGCGAAACAACGCTCTTCTCGTCGATCTCGCCCGACTTCAGCGCCGCGGCGTCGATATCCGCAATCAGGGATTCGGCAACGTCGGTGGCTCCGACCATGCCCGCGCCGACCGTCGCCACCCCAAAGGTCTCCTCGGGGTCGTTGCCCAAGGCGATGCGCGTTCCGTAGTCGACCGCGAGTCCGACGAGCGAAGGCGCGATGTTGTAATCGCCGACGACGCGCAGATCGTCGCAATGCGACGCAATATCAAAATTTGAAAGCGGAAGGTAACCGCCGCGCGGCTGCTTGATGTTTGCCAGAATTCCAGTAACGGACGCTGCCATTCTATGCATCCCTTCTCGTAAGGTCTTCGATGAGCTGTTCGCGCACATAGGCGGAGAAGCTCATGCCTTTTAGAGCTGCCTTTTCTTTGGCGGCATCTCGTAATGTTTCCGGTATCCGAATAGTGATGGCGGCAGGCCGGCCGCTCACCAAATGCTCCCTTATGTCGGTTTGGCTGGCGTCTTCCCTCAGTAAATCCAAATAACCCATGGAAACCGTCCTTGTTATGCAAAGTGCAATACGGATTTTATTTTAGCATCTGATAAGTTGCCAAGCGCCGCCGCGAAGACAATGATGCACGCACTTCCTGCGACAGCCCTACTTAAGCCTCCATTAATTGCTCAATTATTCTCCTGGCGAAAATCGAGAGAAAAAGATTCAGCGGACCACAAACGCATTTAACCTGGTACTTTATCGTTCACGCAATGCATATCGTAACTCGCTATTAATTAATGGACTGACGCGGCTAAGCTGCGAAAGCAAACCCTTATCAACGCCGTCGTGCTCAACGAAAGCCGTTGCGTTTTCGGGACGCGTCCACCCTGGGCAAAGATGCTACCGACTCCGCATCATCCCCCAAACCCCAATTGTCAAATCGATAACAAGCCCTCCATAGTTTGTTGCCGCGCATGTTTTCGAGCCGTATAATGCACTATTGAACAACATGTTGAATAATAATCAACGTGTTTAATAGACCAGATGATTGAACCCAAGGGGGACATTTGACGGCATCGAATACCGCCATCGAAGCGCCCGCGGTGCACGCGACACCAGCCGATCAGGGATGCGGCCAAGCCGCAACCCCGGTCACAGCCACGGCATCCGCGCCCGCACCCACGGCGCCCGCGCCCGCCGCTTCCGCAGCTGCCGCTTCCGCTGCAGTGCCCGCGCCCACTGCTTCCGCGTCCGCCGCAGCCGAACGCGACCCGCGCATCGCTCGCTCTCGCGCCGCACTGCGCGAAGCCTTCATCGCGCTTGTCGAAGAGCGTGGCATCGACGGCTTCTCGGTGGGCGACCTGTGCACGAGCGCCGGCCTGAACCGCGGCACGTTCTACAACCACTTCCGCGACAAAGAAAGCCTGCTCGCTTCCTTTGAAGACGAGGTCATCGAGGGCCTCGGCGGAGTGCTCGCGAAATTCCAAAGCATCAAGCTGCGCGAACTCGCCGCATGCAGTCTTACGCACCGACCGCTTCCCATGCTCGTGGAGCTCTACGACTACCTGCGCGAAGAGGGTCCTTTCCTGCACGCGATGCTCGGCCCCGGCGGCGACGCCCGGTTTGGCATGCGCCTTCGCGAAGCCGTGTGCGATCGCTTCGTGCGATCACTTCTGCACGAGCGCTACCAAAACGACCCTTCGGCGTTCACGCGCTACTACATCTCGTTTTATTCCGGCGCCTACCTGGGCGTAATCAGCGAATGGATCGATTCAGGAATGACCGAGACCTCCGAAGAAATGGCACTTATCTCGATGCGCCTGCTGTTCATCAAGCCGGGCGAATCCATCAAAATGTAAAAGGGGACCAACATGGCTGAAACCAACGACAAGCAGGCAATCGCCGCCGAAGCGCAGGCCGCCGCAGGCGCCGCGAGCCAGGCGCCGCTCCACATTGGCATTGACGTAGGCTCCACCACCGTGAAGGTGGCCGTGCTCGACGACAACAACGAGATTCTGTACTCGTGCTACCGCCGCCACCATGCCGACATTCGCGCGACCATCGTGGAAGTGGTGGGCGAGGCGGCCGAGCAATACCCGGCAACGCCCATGACCATCGCCATCACTGGTTCGGGCGGCCTTTTGCTCGCGCAGTGGCTCGGCATCGACTTCGTGCAGGAGGTTATCGCGAGCAAAACCGCCGTCGAAACCTTCATTCCGCAAACCGATGTCGTCATCGAACTCGGCGGCGAGGACGCGAAGATCATCTACTTCGACAACGGCATCGAGCAGCGCATGAATGGCACCTGCGCCGGCGGCACGGGCGCATTCATCGACCAAATGGCGGCCCTGCTCGACACCGACGCGGGCGGCTTGAACGAGCTCGCGAAAAGCCACACCACCATTTACCCCATCGCAAGCCGCTGCGGCGTGTTCGCCAAAACCGACGTGCAGCCGCTTCTGAACGAAGGCGCACGCAAAGAAGACATCGCGGCCTCCATTTTCCAGGCCGTTGTGACGCAGACCATTTCGGGCCTCGCGTGCGGCCGCCCCATTCGCGGCAATGTCGCCTTACTCGGCGGCCCCTTGCAATACCTCTCTGAACTGGATAAACGCTTCTGTGAAACGCTGAATCTCGACGATGAGCACGCCATTCGCCCGAAGAATGCCCACCTGTTCGTCGCGAGCGGCGCGGCTTTGTGCGGCAAGAAAACCGCCACGCCCGAACTGCTCGCCGACGTGCTCGAGCGCCTGCGCGGCCTGGGCGACATTCAGGGCAGCGAAGTCGTGCGCCTGCCCCCGCTGTTCGCCAACGAGGCCGAGTTCAACGAATTCGAAGCGCGCCACGCAACCGAAAAGGTGAAGCGCGGCGACCTTTCCACCTACGAAGGCGTGGCCTACCTGGGCATCGACGCCGGCTCCACCACGTTCAAATCGGCCCTCATCGGCGAAGACGGCAGCCTGCTGTGGACTTTCTACGCCAACAACAAGGGCGATGTTTTGGGCACCGCCAAGCGTGCCATCGCTGAAATGTACGCCGCGCTGCCCACCGCAGCCGACGGCCAGCCGAAGGTCACCATTGGACATGCAACCGTGACCGGCTACGGCGAGGGCCTGCTGCTTGAAGCGCTGCGCGTCGACTCCGGCGAGATCGAGACCGTCGCGCACCTTCGCGGCGCACAGGAAATGCTGCCGGGCGTCGAGTTCATTCTCGACATCGGCGGCCAAGACATGAAGTGCCTGCGCGTGAAAGACGGCGTCATCGACCACATCATGCTCAACGAGGCATGCTCTTCGGGCTGTGGCAGCTTCATCGAGAGCTTCGCCGCCGGCCTGAACCTCGACGTGACCGAGTTCGCGAAAACCGCGAACGCCGCCGAAAACCCCGTCGATCTGGGCAGCCGCTGCACCGTATTCATGAACTCCCGCGTGAAACAGGCTCAAAAAGAAGGCGCCACCGTGGGCGACATCGCCGCGGGCTTGGCCATTTCCGTCATCAAGAATGCCCTGTTCAAGGTCATCAAAATCCGCGACCCCAAAGAAGTGGGGCAGAAGGTCATCGTACAGGGCGGCACGTTCCTCAACGACGCCGTGCTGCGCGCTTTTGAGCAGCTCGCCGGCGTGAATGCCGTGCGTCCCGACATCGCGGGCAACATGGGCGCCTATGGCGCGGCCCTGCTGGCGCGCGACCGCTACCAGGCCGCCATGCGCGCAGCCGAGCGCGCGGGCAAAACCGCCGACGTGCACACCGCCATGCTCGGCGCCGCCGCACTTGAGGCCCTCGCGCCCACGCACAAAACCGTGCGCTGCAAGGCCTGCGCGAACCACTGCCTGCTTACCGTGAACGACTTCGGCAAAGACGAAGCCACCGGCAAGCACCGCCGCTTCATCACGGGCAACCGCTGCGAGAAGGGCGCGGGCGTGCTCAACGAGAAGAGCGACGTGCCTAACCTGTTCGAATACAAGAGCCATCGCCTGTTCGACTACGAGCCGCTCTCGGCCGACGCCGCCCCGCGCGGCACCGTGGGCATTCCGCGCGCGCTTTCCATGTATGAAAACTACCCGTTCTGGTTCACCTTCTTCACGAAGCTGGGCTGGCGCGTGGTGCTTTCCGATCCCTCCACGAAGAAGACCTACGAGGCGGGCATCGAAAGCATGCCGTCGGAAAGCGTGTGCTACCCGGCGAAGCTCTCGCACGGCCACATCATGAACCTGCTCGCGAAGCACCCCGACTTCATCTGGTTCCCCTGCAGCAAGTGGGAGCGCCAGGAAGACGCGACCGCGGGCAACCACTTCAATTGCCCCATCGTGGCAAGCTACGCCGAGGCGCTGCGCCTGAACATCGACGAGCTTCGCGAGAGCGACGTGCCGTTCTTGAACCCGTGGCTGCCCTACGACAAGAAAGACCACCTGAAGAAACGCCTGATGGTTGAGCTGGTGCAGGCGCACCCTGGGCTCATGGGCGAAGGTGTTGCCGCGCCGACGCAGGCCGAAATCGACGCCGCGGTCGACGCCGCATGGGCCGAAGACGAAGCCTTCAAGCGCGACATTCGCGAAAAGGGCGCCGAAACCCTGCTGTGGATGGAAAAGACCGGCACGCACGGCATTGTGCTGGCCGGCCGGCCGTACCACAACGACCCCGAAATCAATCACGCGATTCCCGAGCTGCTCACGAGTTTCGGCCTGGCCGTGCTCACAGAAGACTCCATCGCGCATTTGGGCACGCTTGAGCGCCCCATTCGCCTGGTTGACCAGTGGATGTACCACACGCGCCTCTACGCCGCCGCGAAGGTTGCCGCCGAGCGCCGCGACCTCGACCTTATTCAGCTGAACAGCTTCGGCTGCGGCCTGGACGCGCTCACCACCGACCAGGTGCAAGAGATTCTGGAAAGCGCCGGCAAAATTTACACCGTGCTCAAGATCGACGAGGTCTCCAACCTGGGCGCCGCCCGCATTCGCGTGCGCAGCCTGCTCGCCGCGCTGAAGGATCAGGCCGATGAAGAGGCCGACGCCGAAGCCGCCGCACAGGAATGCCCCGCGTGCAGCCTCGACGTGAAAGAGCTTCTGGCCGAGGCCGAAACGCGCGTCGCCGCCGCTGAAGCCGCCGGCTCTAACAAGCAGCAGGCCGGTTCCGCCGACGCCGCGGCGATCGAAGCCGTGGCCCAGGCCATCGAGCCGCCGGCGACCTTCACGGAAAAGGCCGCGCCCGAGGCTCGCGAGCGCTTCAAGCAGCGCGAGGCAACCTCGACCGAGTTCGAGCGGGTGCAGTTCACCGAGGAAATGAAGGAAGCGGGCTACACGATTTTGGCCCCGCAGATGGCGCCGTACCACTTCGAGCTGCTCGTGCCCATTTTCAAGCGCTTCGGCTACAACGTCGATTTGCTGCCGAGCGTCGACCACGGCGCGGTGGACGCGGGCCTGAAGTACGTGAACAACGACATTTGCTACCCGTCCATCCTGGTCACAGGCCAAATCATGGAAGCCGTTACCTCGGGGCGCTACGATACCGACAAGCTGGCCGTGCTCATTACGCAGACCGGCGGCGGCTGCCGCGCCACGAACTACATCTCGCTCATCCGCAAGGCGCTCAAAGCCGCCGGCCTTGGCCATATTCCGGTTATCGCGCTTTCGTTCAAAGACCTGGGCGAGGTGAACCCCGGCTTCAAAATCACGCCGAAGATGCTGCTGCAGGCCGTGTACGCGCTGTGCTACGGCGACCTGCTCATGATGACGCTCTATCGCACGCGCCCCTACGAAATTGAACCAGACGCGGCCAACCACCTGTTCGACCATTGGATGGCCGAATGCAAGGCGCAGCTGGCGCGCGGCGTGAAGCGCTCGGAATTCAAGCGCACGGTGAAGCAGATCGTGGAAGACTTCGACACGCTGCCGCTGCAGGGCGAGGGCACCAAGCCGCGCGTCGGCGTGGTGGGCGAGATTCTGGTGAAGTTCCACCCCACAGCGAACAACCAGATCGTCGACGTGATCGAGCGCGAGGGCTGCGAGGCCGTTGTGCCTGGTCTCATCGAGTTCTTCCTGTTCGGCATCGCGGGCGGCATTTTCCAGAAAGACCCGCTGGGCCGTTCCGCCAAGGGCGCGCTCGGTGGCAAAATCGGGCTGTCGGCCATCGCGAAGTTCCGCAAGCCGGTCAACGACGCGCTCGCCGCATCGACGCGATTCAACCCGCCGGCGAACATCTATGAGCTGGCCGAATACGCGAGCGAGATTTTGAGCCTGTGCAACTCGATGGGCGAGGGCTGGCTGCTCACCGCCGAAATGGTTGAGCTCATCGTGTCGGGTGCGCCGAACGTGGTGTGCACGCAGCCGTTCGCGTGCCTGCCGAACCACGTGGTGGGCAAGGCCGTGATCAAGGAGCTGCGCCGCCGCTACCCCGAGAGCAACATCGTGGCCGTCGACTACGACCCGGGCGCGTCTGAGGTCAACCAGCTCAACCGCATCAAGCTCATGATTTCGGTGGCGAAAGCGAACCTCGAGGAAAAGGAAGAGGCCGCCCGCGCCGAGCGCAACGCGAACCTCACCAAGCCCGCCGACGAAGAAGTGCTCGGTGCGCTCGAGATCGAGGAAGAGAAGCTGAGCTAAGGGAGCGAAGCGACTTCCATGCCCCGACCCGTTAAATGCTCGTTGCGTTTAACGGGTCGGGTGGCGCCGTTTTTCCCATACCCGTCCCCAAGCGCGCCCGCTCAATGCTCGTAGCATTGAGCGGGTTTTCTCGGTAGCTGCAGCCAACGCGAATGGGTGGCCGAAACATGTTTTCGGCCACCCATTCTTTTTGCCAACATCGCATTCGTCTCAAAGCCTGCACTCCGCAGGCCTGTTAAACGCTACGAGCATTTTACAGGTTGTTAGCTTGTTAGGTTGATATCTTGCTAGCAAGCGCCTTCGACTAGGCGATACCCGATTCCCCATACTGTTTCAATTATGCGAGGGTCGCTCGGGTCGTCTTCAATTTTGTTGCGGAGCTTCTTTATGAACACCGTAATGCTTTGCGTTTCGCCGACGAATTCAGCACCCCAAGCGTCTTCAATAAGCTGCTCTTTCGAAAGCACCGTATCGGGTGTACGGGCAAGCGCAAGCAGGATCTTGAACTCTTTCGGCGTGAGTTTGATAGGCGTTCCGTCTTTGGTGACCTGGTGCTTTGCGGTGTCAATCACGAATCGGCCAAGCACAAGCGTTTTCGGCTCCGGCTTAGCGGGCGCAGCATCCATATGCGCGCGGCGCAGGTGCGCCTCGATATGCATGAGCAGCTCGCGAGGGTCGAAGGGCTTGGTCATATAATCATCGCCGCCAGCAGCAAACCCTATGCCTTTATCGACGATATCGCCTTTTGCGGAAAGAAAAATCACCGGAGCCGTTACGCCCCGGGTGCGCAATTCGCGACAAGTGGCAAACCCATCCATCCGCGGCATCATGACGTCGAGAATCACAAGGTCGAACGAACCGTTCTCAAACGCCTCGAGCGCATCAGCGCCATCTTCGACGCAGACGCATTCATGGCCCTCATCCTCAAGCAATCCGCTTATGAGCTTCTGAATGCTCACCTCATCATCAGCAAGCAGAATCTTCATCGAAATCCTCCTCCTCGTCCGGCAGGGGAACATAAGGAATGCGCACGCAGAATGTGCTGCCAACCTTGCGCCGCGATTCGACGGTCGCCACGCCACCGTGCAATTCCGTCAATTCCTTCACAACGGCAAGGCCCAAGCCTGTGCCGCGATAGCGACGATTGGGCGATTGACCAGCCTGTTTATACAACTCGAAAATATCGGAAATATCGCCTTCGTCAATACCCATTCCATCGTCTGCGACCGTAACGCAAATAGTGCCATACGGGGCGGAAGAACAGGGGAGGGAGACTTCCCAATCGTGACGCGCAGAATCCGATTCCGCCTTGGAACCAGAGCGCGCGACGGCGTCGTGGCCGTCGCCGCCCGCGAGCCAGGCTTCGTCCTCTGCGCCCAACGCACCATCGTGCGCCTGCGGATCGAGCGGCGCCAAGAACGTCGCGCGAACGTCCACGCGACCACCGCGATGGGTGTACTTGATGGCGTTGTCGGCGAGGTTCTCAATCACGCGACGCAGCTTTTCCCAGTCGGCCATAGAGATTGGCACGTTCGCATCGGCCTTCGCGGAAAGCGCGATGTCCTTGTTGGCGGCGATAGGATCGAGCGTCTTCTTGATGAATCCAAGCAGGTCAACAAAGTCGACCGGCTCGACAAGCAGTTCGTTGCGATTGGCTTCGGCCTTCGAAATGGTGAGGATGTTGTTCACCAAATTAAGAAGCAGCGTTCCGTTTGCCTCGATATCGGCAATGGATTCGTGCGTTTTTTCATCGAGGTTCGGGTTCTCGAGCAGCAAGCGCGCAAAGGCAAGAATCGACGTGAGCGGCGTGCGCAGCTCGTGGCTCACGATGGCGAAAAACTCGCTCTTGTAAGCCGATTCCTCATGCAGCTTATCGACCGCCTTTTTCAGCTCACGCTGCTGATACATAAGCATGTCATTGAGCACGCGCGTTTCTTCGGTTTGCTTCTTCACTTCGCTATTCAAGTCGGTACACAAGCGCTCAAGATGGCGCGCCATGGAGTCGAAATCGCGCGTGAACTCGGAAAGTTCATCTTCGCCTCCGACGCGCGGCGACGTGTCGAGCTTGTAATCGAAATTGCCCGATTCGATATCATGCGCTGCCTGCGAGAGGCTCTCGATGGGACGCAACAACAAGCGATTCGCCGCAAGGAAAATGCCGAGGCCAGCGACCGCAACCATGATAAGCACCATAAGTGCCTGCTGCGTGACGGATGTCGCAATGCCTTCTTCGTAGATACTCATAGGCTCGGTAATGGACATAGCGCCGCCAATGTCGCCTACCTTCATGCCCTCTTTCGGGTAGCCATACTGGTCGATTTCTCCAGCTGGCTCACCATGGCACTCAAGGCACGATTCAGTCACATACAACGGTTCGGAATAGCGGAACACGCGCTGGCCCGTTTCCTCGTCGGTTCGAACACCGCTATACGAAGCGAGGCTCGAATCGGCGCGGAACGCATCGAAGGCCTCCTGTTCAAAGACGTCGGGTGCATTCGCTTTCTGCCGGGGAGTTTCCCCCGTGAAGCGAATAATGTAGTCGGTGTTGCTTGTGAACAACGTGCTCACAGACTTAGCAGCTACTACGCACACGAGCGTTTTCGTGCGGAAATTGCCATCCTCGTCTCGATTGATGACATCTTGGTTCATGTCGATAAAATCCCACATGGCACGCATCTCGGAAGCAAGCACCTCGGCCTTTTCCCGAGCTTCGTTCTCGGCCTGCGTGCGCTGGAGGCTGTAATTCCACAACGCATCGGCGCCCATGAGTATGACGATAAGAACGATTACGATGATCGCCATTTTGCTGCGTAAGCCGCGACGACGAGATGAACCCCTTGCTTTTTCAGGCACGAGCTTCAAATTCCTCACTATGGTTTGCTTTTCGCTCGTTCGCTCGTTCAATCGGTCGGACATTGATCCCCCTTGCGCCAAACGCGAACCCCCATTCGCCAGCTGGCAAGCATAATCTTCATGCCTAGTATCCCTGAATAATAGAGTGATTTTGCGATTGATTCGATGTTAATAATTTCTTAAGAATTAGAGCATTTTCTTAATGAAATATTACAGCCCGTTCAATTGAGTTAACCAGGGGTAATGATGAAAATATGAAGCATCCTTTCAAATCTTTAAGGAAAAAGGGGGAAAGATATGAAAGAGCATGCAGAAACCGCCATGCCCGCTCTGTCCCGTAGGGCGTTCGTGGGAACTGCGGCCGTTACCGCTGGCGCAGTTGCTGCAACAAGTCTTGTCGGATGTGGAAGCACAGGGGGCAAAAAGGCCGACAAACAGGAAGAAGCCGCAACCGATCCGTACGAGGGCGCGCAAATTTTCTATTCAACCTGCCCGCCAGAATGCCAGCACCACAACCTGAAGGCATATGTTATCGACGGCAAAATCGCCAAAGTTGAGTCTTCCGAGCTCAATGATTGCGCAGCATGCGCCCGAGGCATCGCTCGCGGATTCATGACGAAAGATCCCAATCGTCTTACCAAGCCTCTGCTCCGCACTGGCGACAAGGGGTCTGGCGAATTCAAAGAAATCGAATGGTCCGAAGCCTTCGATTTGATTCAGGAGAAGTTCCAGGATGCAATCGACACCGACGGCGTTCATTCTATTTGCTATGTAACCGGATCGGGCAACTTCGGAGCAATGCACGGTCCCATTGCATCGGCGTTCTTCGCTCACCTGGGCGGAGCCGCAACGACCGTTGGCTCACTGTGCTGCGCTGGTCAAACTGCTGCCGAGGTTCCAATTTACGGCAAACGATACATCGACGTGCGCAATCAGATTGAAAAAAGCGATTATGTCATCGCCTGGGGCAACAATCCCGCTATTTCCAAACAGGGCTATTTCCAGCGCTTTGAGAAGATGATGGAAAAGGGCGGCAAGTTCGTCGTCATCGACCCCATTTGCACTGAATCTGCCGCCAAAGCGTCCGAGTGGATTCAGCCTTGGCCTGGCACCGATGCCGCACTCGCACTTGCGATGATCAAAATCGTCATCGACGAAGACCTGTTCGACAAGGAATTCACCCTTGCCCACACCTGCGCGCCATGTCTCGTCGATAAGGCGACCGGCGAACCTGTCTTACAAGACAAAGATGACCCGACGTCTTTCGTTGTTTTCGATACGAAGAGCAACGAAATCGTGCGCCACGACAAAGAGGGCATCGAGGCAGCGCTGAAACTCGACGGAACCTCTGCCGCCGATGCATATAATACCGAGTTCGAGCTCATTTACGCCGAAGCGGAGAAATGGGATTCCGCCGCAGCCGAAGCCGAATGCGGCGTTCCGGCTGCCGACATTGAGCGTATTGCTCGCGAATATGCGCAAGCCGATAAAGCAATCATCGTCCAGAACATGGGCGGTTTTATGCGCACAGAAAACGGCTCCTGGGCGGTCGGCACTCAGCTGTACCTTGCAGCTCTGTGCGGTCACGTCGGCCACGAAGGCGACGGCGTGAGCGACGCGGGCGGTATGAACGAGGTAAAAACCGGCGCACCAATCGAGGTCCCAAAGGTCGAGAATCCCGCCCCGAGCATTCCGCGCTTCAAGTTTGGCGAGGCCATTCTGAACGAAGACCCGCTCAAAGTGAACGTCCTGTACTCCATGACGGGCAACCCGATGACGCAATGGCCGAACACCAATATGGTGAAGAAGGCTCTAGAGAAGATTCCGTTCGTCATTACCGCCGATCAATACCTCACTTCTACCGCCCTCTACTCCGACCTCGTTCTTCCTGCAACGGGCGTGTTCGAGACGGAAGGTGTTCTTGCGCAAAATCGCAGCCACTGGATTCAGCTGTGCGAAAAAGCCGTTGACGGACCTGGCGAATCGAAGAGCGACTTCGAGATTTTCGCCGAACTTGCTACGCGCTTCGGATTCGGCGATGCCTTCAGCAAGCCCATGGACGAAATGATTTCCAATGTTCTTGAGCCCACTGGCGTTACGCTCGACGAGCTCAAAGAAAAGCATGCCGTATGCGTGGTCGACGACAATTACATCCCGTTCAAGGACGGCAAATTCCTCACAAAATCGGGCAAAGCTGAATTCTGGGTTGCGGCCTGGAAGAAGGACGGATTCAATCCCATTGCTTCATACGCTCGTGCCGAAGAAGACGCACGCAACGGGGACGAACTCGCCCAGAAGTACCCGCTCTTTAGCGTGCAGCGCAAAACTTATCGCAGTGTGCATTCCACCTTCAACAATCTCGAATGGATGAATGAGGTCTGCGATCAGGCGCCGGTTATTCTCATTAACACCGCAGACGCCGAAGCGCGCGGCATCAAAGACGGAGATAAGGTCGTCGTGTTCAACGACCGCGGCGAACACCATGGCATTGCAGAGGTAGGCGAGCGTATCAAGCAGGGCGTTGTCGGCCTTCAGAATGGCTGGTGGGAGCAGCAGGGCGGCTCAAGCAGCTATGTAACGAACGACAAATGGAAGACCCTCGGCGGTACCCATTGCTGCAACCAGACCCTTATCGAAGTTAAGAAGGAGGCGTAGTCATGGCTCTCGGTTTCTGGATGAACAACAAAAACTGCTACGGCTGCAAAACGTGCTCCATTGCATGCAAGAGCGAGAAACAGCTGAATGAGGGCGTCTTGCTCCGCAAGGTATCGTGCATTCGTCAAGATAGCCCCGTCGACGTTTCCTTCCTCTCGATGTCGTGCAACCACTGCGAAGACCCCGCATGTGTAAAGGCGTGCCCTGTCGAGGCCTACACCAAGCTCGACAACGGCATCGTCAAGCAGGATCACGACAAATGCATCGGCTGCAAAATGTGCATCGAGGCCTGCCCCTACAACGCTCCTTGCTACGATGAGGAGGAGAGCAAGACCTACAAGTGCGACATGTGCTATGACCGCCAACAGCGCGGCGAGCTGCCCGCATGCGTCGCTGCTTGCCCCGGCGCTAACATCGCCGTTGGGGAGATGGAAGACCTGCAAAAGAACCACCAGGCCGATATCGTTTCCGACGAGAACTCGGGAACGAAGCCGAGCTTCGTTATCACGGTGGACCCGAAGCTCAACAAGGAGCCGGACGACTCTGCCATGGAGCAACGCGACGTCGAAGTTGACGTGAACACGGCAGCAGCCGACGCGGCAAAGAAATAATCTTCTCTCAGGCGCAATCCCTCCCACGCGCCATACAGGGGCCCAGTCAATCTGGGCCCCTGTTGTATTGTGCGCCTCATATGGCTCGATGAAAAATGCGCTCTACAGCTGTGACGGCAAACGAAAACTCACCGCGCTTTCACGCGCAGAAACCAAGTTCGGGCTTCAAACAAAGCATTTTTTTCGACAGGCGGTCGCATTTTTCCAAAAAATCTTGCAAGGATTCCTCCACCTGAATCGTTTCTTTATTGAAAGCCCGAAACGACAGGAGGATGCCATGACATACACCGCTTCCCAAAACCCCAAAACCCGCACGACCCATACTGCAGCAGCGCTTTTCGCAACCCTGATTCTTGTTGCAGGAATCACAGCGCTCGCCATGCACCCAGAGGAGGCGTTCGCGAAGCCCCTCTGTACCGGAAATGGGCCCTGCTACGCAAGCGTCAACGCCAACGCCGCCGACAACGCTCATTCGCTATGCAACAGCATGGCATGCATGCGCTCCGCAATCGAAGGGAAGCTCTGCGCGCAACGTTGCCTGAGCGGCAATGGCGCGACCTTCATCGACAAAAACGGCAACGGTATCTGCGATAATTACGAAAACGGCCTTTGCCCAGGTAACGGCTTAGGCTACGGGAACGGCAATGGATTGGGTAACGGTTCCGGCGCCCAAAACAGCAGCGCTTATGGATACGGCAGCGGCAATGGCTACGGAGCCTGCGCCAACGGCAGCGGATGCGGCTACGCCCATGGTCACAGCCACAGCGCTTGCAACGGCTTCGTCGGCGGCTGCCAGCGCGCCCAAAATTGCCCCAACCGCTAAACGGCATTGACTCGAGGAACGCACGCACGAACGAATGAGACCTTCTGAAGACATATCACGCGCCATGAGTGAGCACGGCGATGCCGTCTGGCGCGCGTGCGTCGCATACATGCCCGCGCACGATGCCGAAGACGTGCTGCAGAACACGTTCCTGAAATTTGCTATGCATGACCAGGCCTTTTCAAGCGCTGAACACGAAAAGGCCTGGCTTTTGCGCGTCGCGATCAACGAATGCAAGGACGCCCTAAAGGCGGCCCGCGCGAAAAACATCTCGCTCGAAAGCCGCCTCGAGGCGTGCAACGACCATCTGCTCGGCATTCAAGACGACTCGACCCAAACCGAAATCGGCGTTAAACGCGTACTTGAAGCCATGGACGCGCTCGGCGATCCGCCGAAAACGCAGGTCTATCTGTCGCTCGTCGAGGGCTACACGGCTTCCGAAATTTCCGAAATGACCAGTATGCCCGAAAATACCGTCTATTCATGGATATCGCGCGGGCGCAAGCGGCTGCGGGAGGTGCTCAGCTAATGGCAGATAATGAAGAACACCAGGTCAAAGAAGCGTTTGAAGCCATCCACCTTCCGAACGACATCGCCGCACGCACGCTCGCGAGCATCGAAGCAAAACGCGAGCAGCGGGAAAGCGGGCGCACCGAGGAGCTCATGGCCGCGCAGGAAAGCACACACGCAAACAAACCCACAGGTCAAGAAGGCAAGACTGCCGAAGAGCCCTCGGGCTCGCAAACAAACCGCCACGCAATCGATGCGCCAAAAGGACAGGGGAGCACCACTCCTCAGAAGCGCCGCAAAGCCCTGCGTTTCGCCAAAGGCGGACGCATCGCCGCGATTGCGGCGTGCGTGGCGCTTGTCGCGTGCCTCATAGGCGGCGTAGCCGATTTCCTGCGACCCGTGGCATATGTGGGAATCGACGTGAACCCGTCGGTCGAGCTGACGCTGAACCGTTTCGACATCGTGGTGGGAACATGCGCGCTCAACGATGACGGCCAGCGGGCGCTTGACGAGGCCCCCTGCATGTGGCGCGCCTTCGACGCCGCCGCGCGCGACCTTGACGGCGCCATGCGAGCCATCGCCGGCGAGGGCGCCATCGTGGAGGTGTCCATCGACTGCGACAACGAGAATCGCTACGCCGCGCTCGCCGCGCAAAGCAACGATTGCTTCGGCTGCAACGGCGAGGCGCACTGCGACCGCACGAACGCCGAGGAGCGCCAAGCCGCCCACAATTCTGGTATGGGCGTCGCGAAATACCGCGCCTATCAGGCACTTCAAGAAGCCGGAGTAGACATTTCAGCCGATGAATGCGCCTCCATGAGCATGCGCGAACTGCGCAATATGCTTGCGGAAAACGGAATTGACGAAAGCGAAGGGGACGGCGAACACACCGGCATGGGCAATGGGCAGGGCGCAGGCGCCCACGGCGACAACAGCGCTAAGGGTCACGGCCACGGGAACGGCAACGGCAACGGCAATGGGAACAACGGCGTTGGCGGCAACCACGCTCGAGGGCAATAGACCAGCAACACATAGAAAGACCCGCTCGGAGGGATTCGAGCGGGTCTTATGGGAGATGCTAGTTTTTAAACGTTGTTGGGAATCGCAACACCGTCCGCTGCGGGCAGCTCATCGGTCGGATCGGCCCAATTCTCGTTTGGGAGAGGCCATCCCTGGCCATCGCCATGATAACCGCCGTGGCAGGCCGTGTTGCACACCAAAACGTTGGTTCCTTCAAGCGAATGACATTTCAAGCAGTCATAGGACTCGGTATGCGACGCGTGGGGATTAAGCCCTTCGATTCCCTCAAAATCCTTCGTCGCATCAACAATGGCATCACGAGTATGGCAGCCGAAGCACGTCTTTTTGACGGGGTTTGCCGAAATCGTCTCCCATTGTTCCTCCGTATGAGTAGCTTTCAAGCTTCCCGCCGCGGCATCTCCAGACGATGCACCCGAGCCGGCATTGTCGCCACCCGACGGAGCGCACGCGCAGAGACATGCGACCAGGGCGCAAAGCGCGACAGTCGTTACAAGCTTCGCTTTTGCTCTCATTTCAGCTCCTCCGTTCATTTGGCGTTTAGGCTACAGGACTTCCATGCCAAGCATGTCTTTAATGGCAAGCCACCCGAAGCACTGACCGTGGCCAATGCCCGTGCCCATGATGTTCGGCGGATACACGTTGCCGTAGAACGAACCGGCGGTATTGCCCGCAGCATACAGGCCAGGAATCGCAAGGCCCTTCTTGTCGAGAACCTGCATCTGGTCATTGATCTTCAAGCCACCGCGGGTGCTGGTAACGCTCACGATGTGCTTCGAAACATAATAGGGAGGGGTGTCGATTGTGGTCATCCACAGAGGGCTCTTGTAGAAGTCGAGGTCCTCGCCCTTCTCGCACAGCTCGTTATAGCGTTCGACGTTGGCGACAAAGATATCCTTGTCGAACCCTGCAATCTCCGCAAGTTCCTCAAGGGTGTCCGCCTTGTGAATTGTGCCAGCTTCAATGTCGATTTCCACCTGCGCAGCAGTATTCGTGGACAAATAATCGCCCTTGGGGTAGTCGGACGGGAACTTGGATTCCCAAGCGCTATCCCACACGCTGAATGCAGCGCCATCGGGAGTCGAAGTAATCTTCGGAATCGAGAAGCCCTGGAAGGGAAGGTTCTCGGCGGCAATACGACGACCGGTGCAGTCGACCATGAGCACAGGCAAGCTCGCCACAGCGGCATACGACTTCGTCTGGTCAGACTGAGGACGCTTGTTATCAAGGGTTACGCCAACAAAGGGGAAGCAGTCGCCGCAAGCGAAATCGTCAATATCTGCGCCAACCCACAATCCCATCTTGTGGCCATCGCCAGTGTTCTTCACTTCGGCGATTGCGGTACTCGCCTTCAGCAGGCTGCGATTGTAGTAGCCCATCATTTCCTTGTTCGACGCAAAGTCGCCCGTTGTAAGCAGAATGCCCTTCGAGGCATTGTATTTAACGTAGCTGCCATCTTCGGTTTCGCAAATGACAGAGGTTACGCGACCCTCGCCATTCTCGTCGCGAACAAGTTGGACAGCAGGGGAGTTGTAGTGGAATGTTGCCCCATGGTCTTCGGCATACTTTGCCATGATGCCAGTCCAGTCAGGGTTCACGCCAGAGTCGAGCGTCTTGCCGTCCTTGTCAACGAAGTAAATCATCGACGCGAAAGCCGTCCAGAACGATTCGTAGCCCTGCTGTCCAATGCCGTCATTAGTTACCTTGAAGCCATTCACCTGCTGAGCGACCAGGTCATAGCCCTGCGACTGGAAAATTTCCTGCAACCAGTCAACATAGGGCCCAGAGTTGTCAAACCACTTGCCGTAAGAAGACATACGGCCCTGAACGCCATTCGTGATCTTCCACGCTTCGCTAATGAATTCCTTACGGTCGTAATGAATGCCGTTCTCCGCCTGGAGCTTAGCGTTAAAGCCGCTCGTGCAAAGACGTGCGGTTCCGTAGGTTCCTGCCTTTTCTACAATATGGACGTTTGCTCCTTGCTCGGCGGCAAGCATGGAAGCGGGAAGTCCTGCGATACCGGCACCGACAATGACAATATCGCAATCGACAGTCTCATCAATTTCGCTATCGGGGATTGGTTCAGGCGCAACTTCCCACGGTTTTGCGTCGGTAGCGACCTCAACCGATTCCGGAGCCTTCGCGTCTTCGCCTGAAGTTTCCTTGCTGGTCTCACCGCCGCCCGATGAGCATCCAACAAGCCCCATAAGCGTCGCTCCAGCTCCCGCCACAGCAGCGCCCGTAAGGAAGTTACGGCGAGTGATGCCTTCGGTGTGAATTGACTTGCTCATGTCCCCCTCCTTTGAAAATGAAAGCGTTTTTCGCTTTCCGATGGGCAAGACCGTACATCGGAAGTGCTGGGTTAAGAGGCGTCGAAGTGCGCCGATTACAGCGTTCAGCGCTAACCCGCTTCACTAACCAGGTGGTTATTGCGCAAGGTTAGCGGTAAAATAGCCAGGAATTTCACGACGTCGCGGGGAGGGGAGACGTTATGGAAGAAAACAAGCTCGAGCGAGCTGTGGGACAATTCGTGTCTGCTCACCAACTCGAAATAGGCTCGACGGAATTAGCGCCGACGTTTCTCGTCGTGACGCTTCTATTGACCCATTTTGCGTTGGGTTACTTGCAAGTAATGCCCGGAGTTTCTTACGCTGACGCAATGTGTCTAGGGGGTGTCACGGCGATTGGGGTCACGCTTCCGCTCAGCAATCTCCTGAAGAAAAGAGGCCTGCTGAGCCATCTCGCATTTACGCTTTCCGCTATTGCCTGCGTCACGTTCCTCCTATCCAGGGTCCCAAACGTTCCCTGGCACGGTGCTGCACTGCTTGCATCGTCGATTTGCGCAGGCGCTTTCGTGGCTCTCGCAAGCGCCTTTTGGTTTGAGCATTTTATTGATCGGCCCATGGAGTCAATCGCGCTCTCTTTGACCAGCTGTCTCGTAGGAGGCGTCGCCCTTTCATGGTTTCTTATAGGAGCAACCATGGACAGATTCACCGTTGGTTATGGGCTCATGATTCTGCTTGCGGGCATTTCGCTCGGCCTATCACTCAAAAAGAAGAGCTACCACGACAGCTCGCAAAAATCCAACGCGAACTCAGGGATTCTCCCGCCACCAAGCGTAATGGTATTGCTGGTGTCAATATTCGTGTTGTGCTTTGCCGCCATGCTTTCTGTTTCATATGCCGGTCGCCAATCGTGGCATAGCGACGAAATGTGGCTCGTCATTTTACCCGCAGCCCTCGTTGTTCTCTTCACAGTTCTTTTCATGCGAAGAGTTGAGGCAGGTGTTCTCCTCAATATCGCACTCGCCGTTGTTGCTGCAGGCCTTCTTTTGTCGTCTTTCTTCACCATTGCACCAACCGCTTTGTTTATTGTAGCGAGCAACGGAATAACCCTCACCGTCTCGTTGACGATTCTCTTCATGGCCGATTTGTCCAAGCGCTTAGCGCTTCCGCCATGCAAAATGGGCATATGGGCGGTACTCACGGTTTTTCTTGGTTGCATTTCAGGCCGCGTGGCGGAAGAGATCGTATGCAATGTTCTCCCTGATCCGACGCTTGCGCAAAGCTGCCTCTCAATCGCGTGTGTGGTGTTGCTTATCGTTTGCGTTTCCGCAAGCCTTCATAGCAAATCTCTCACGGGAATGATGAGGCACGAATTCAACGACGAATCAATGGACGAACCGACCGCCGAAGAGTCACAAAAAGAAAGGCTCGCTGAATTCGCCAAGTCCAAGGGCCTTGGAGCGCGAGAGCAGGAAGCGCTCGCCCTGCTTCTTCAAGGATGCAGCGCAAGCGAGATCGCCGATAAGATGTTCATTGCAAATGGGACGGCCAAAGCCCACATTCGGCACATTTACCAAAAACTAGAGGTAAGCACTCGGGACGAACTTTTTCGCGAGGTCGAACGGCATATGTAATTGCACGGGTTATCCAACGTGCATTCGGCCGTCCTCTTGAATCAAAGCGAAACCGCCACATGTGAGCAATAAAGGCAAAACCATCTGGCAACAACGATTGTCACAGCCCCTATACACGAACATACGTCCGATGTTTTTGCTGTGTCATCGTCTCGGCACGCGCGCGGCATGTGGTAAAGTCAGCGTTTGAACAACCCAGCCAGCAAAGCCTGGCCCAGCAGCAACCCGCCACCAACGCCGCGCTTGCAAAGCGGCAAGGCCGAGCGGGAAACGCGGCGGCGCCTGCGAAGGCAGCGAGCCGCGCGAGGAACACTACCATCGAAAGAGCGAGAATGGCAAACACCACGGCCAACTACGGCAACGACAGCATTCGCCAGCTGAAAGACGAGGAGCGCGTACGCCTGCGCCCCGCCGTCATTTTCGGCTCCGATGGCTTGGACGGCTGCGCGCACGCCGCCTTCGAGATTCTGTCCAACTCCGTCGACGAAGCACGCCAAGGCTATGGCGACCTCATCACGCTTACCGCCTTCGCCGACGGCTCCATTCAGGTCGAAGACAACGGCCGCGGCTGCCCGCTCGACTGGAACCCCACCGAAAAGCGCTTCAACTGGGAGCTCGTCTTCTGCGAGCTGTACGCAGGCGGCAAATACAACAACAACCAAGGCGGCGACTACGACTTCTCACTGGGCACCAACGGCCTGGGCTCGTGCGCCACGCAGTACGCCTCCGAATATATGGACGTCAACGTCTGGCGCGACGGCAACAAATACTCCCTGCATTTCAAGAAGGGCAAAGTCGTCGGCGCCAAGAAGAAGGCGCTGCAAGTCGAGCCTTCCGATGAAAACCGCACCGGCACCACCATCAAATGGCGCCCTGACCTCGAGGTTTTCACGTCCATCGATATTCCTGCCGACTGGTATCGCGAAACCATGCGCCGCCAGGCAGTCGTCAACGCCAACGTCACCTTCCGCCTGCGCCTCGAAGGTCCCGAAGGCTTCACCGAAGAAGATTTCTGCTATCCCAAGGGCATCGAAGACTACGTGCTGGAAAAGGTCGGCGCCGATTATTTGACCGAGCCGTTCTTCATCCAGGCCGACCGCCGTGGCCGCGACCGCGACGACTTGCCCGATTACAACGTCAAAATCACCGCCTGCCTGTGCTTCTCGCGCACCTTCCAAATGCAAGAGTACTACCACAATTCGTCGTGGCTCGAAAACGGCGGTTCGCCCGAGAAGGCTGCGCGCAGCGCCCTGACCAGCGCTCTTGACGCATATATCAAGTCGCAGGACAAATACACCAAAAACGAGACCGCCATCAAATGGCAAGATGTGCAAGACTGCCTCGTGCTCGTGACCAACTGTTTCTCGACGCAAACGTCCTACGAGAACCAAACGAAAAAGGCCATCAACAACCGCTTCATCCAGCAGGCTATGACGGCGTTTTTCAAGGAACGTCTCACCACGTACCTCATCGAGAATAAGGAAGCCGCCGGCAAAATCGTCGAGCAGGTGCTCATCAACAAGCGTTCGCGAGAAAACGCCGAGAAAACGCGCCAGAGCATCAAAACCAACCTGCAGCAGAAAACCGACATGGCCAACCGCGTGCAGAAGTTCATCGACTGCCGCTCGAAAGACAAAGGCCGCCGCGAAGTCTACATCGTCGAGGGCGACTCGGCGGCGGGCGCCATTCGCACGTCGCGCGATGCCGAGTTCCAAGGCGTCATGCCTGTTCGAGGCAAGATTCTCAACTGCCTGAAAGAAGACTACCCGCGCATTTTCAAGTCCGACATCATCATGGACTTGCTGCGCGTTCTGGGCTGTGGCGTCGAGGTCAAAGACAAGCGCATGAAGAACCTGGGCACCTTCGATTTGAACAACCTCAACTGGAGCAAGGTCATCATCTGCACCGACGCCGACGTTGACGGCTACCATATTCGCACGCTCATCCTCACCATGCTCTACCGCCTTGTGCCCACGCTCATCGACGAGGGCTACGTCTACATCGCCGAATCGCCGCTGTACGAAATCAACTGCAAGGAAAAGACGTACTTCGCCTACACCGATCTCGAGAAGAACAATATCTTGAAGGAAATCGGCGACCAGAAGTGCTCGATCAACCGCTCGAAAGGTCTTGGTGAGAACGACCCCGACATGATGTGGCTCACCACCATGAACCCTGAAACGCGCCGCCTGATCAAGGTCGAGCCCGAAGACTTCGCCATCATGGAGAACATGTTCAACCTGCTTCTCGGCAACGACGACGAGGGCCGCAAGCGCCACATCGCGGAGCATGGCAAGGAATACCTCGACCAGCTCGACCTGCAGTAACGCCATATAACCGCTCGAGCCGCCCACGCGGCTCGATAGATGAGCCCGATACACGCACCAAGGGGAAACCGTGGCAATAAAGAAGAAGACCAAAACCGAACCGAAGAAAAAGCACGTTGACAATCCCAACGTGATCGGCCTGCATTCCGAAGTCATGGAGCAGCCCATCACGCAGACGCTCGAGCAAAACTACATGCCCTACGCCATGAGCACGAACGTGTCGCGCGCGTTCCCGGAAATCGACGGCTTCAAGCCGTCACACCGCAAGCTGCTCTATACCATGTACAAAATGGGCCTGCTGAACGGCGCGCGCCAGAAGAGCGCGAACATCGTCGGCCAAACCATGAAGCTCAACCCGCACGGCGATTCCGCCATCTACGAGACCATGGTGCGTCTTGCCACGGGCAACGAGGCGCTGCTCGCGCCGTTCGTCGAATCGAAGGGCAACTTCGGCAAATACTATTCGGGCGACCTGAGCTATGCGGCCTCGCGTTACACCGAAGCCAAGCTCTCGCCGATTTGCGCCGAGATTTTCAAAGACATCGATAAAGACCCAGTCGACTTCGTGGACAGCTACGACGGCGCCATGAAGGAGCCGCGCCTTCTGCCCACCACGTTCCCTAACATCCTCGTATCGGCGAACAAGGGCATCGGCGTTGCCATGGCTTCTGATATTTGCGGCTTCAACCTGAACGAAGTGTGCACGGCAACCATGCACTTCTTAAGCGACCCCGAGTGCGACCTGCTTGAATACATGCCCGCGCCCGATTTCTCCACCGGCGGCGAAATCATCTACCGCCGCGAGGAAATGGAGCGCATCTTCAACACGGGCCTCGGCAGCTTCCAAATTCGCTCGCGCTGGCGCTACCTGCCCGATGAGCGCATCATCGAGGTGTACGAGATTCCGTACACCACCAAAACCGACGTCATCATCGAGCGCATCGTGAAGCTCTCCAAAGAGGGCAAGGTGCGCGAAATCGCCGACATCCGCGACGAAACCGACCTTTCCGGCTTGCGCATCGCCATCGACCTGAAGAGGGGCGTCGACCCCGAACAGCTCATGGCGAAGCTGTTCCGCTCCACCACGCTGCAAGACTCGTTCTCGTGCAACTTCAACGTGCTCGTCGACGGCTATCCGCGCGTCATGGGCGTGCGCGAGATTTTGAGCGAGTGGGTGGCGTGGCGCGTCGAATCGACCCGCCGCCGCATGAACTTCGATCTGGACAAGAAAACCGACCGCTTGCACCTACTGCACGGCCTTGAGGCGATTCTACTCGACATCGACAAGGCCATCGCGATCATTCGCGGCACAAAGCTCGAGGCCGACGTTGTTCCCAACCTCATGAAGGGCTTCAACATCGACCAGGTCCAGGCTGAATTCGTGGCGGAAATCAAGCTGCGCAACATCAACGAGGAATACATCATCAACCGCACGAAGGATATCGAGAAGCTCGAGGCCGACATCGCCGAGCTGAACGCCATTCTCGCGAGCGAGAATAAGATCAAGAATGTCATCCACGACGAGCTCGCCGCGGTGAACAAAAAGCACGTCATGCCGCGCAAAACCGGCCTGGTCGCGCCTTCGGAAATCGTCGAGGTAAACCTCGAGCCCGAGGTCGAGGAATACCCCGTGACCATGATGCTCTCGCGCGACGGCTACCTGAAGAAGATGACCGACCGCGTGCTGCGCAAGGCCACGACGCTGAAATACAAAGACGGCGACGAGCCTTTCATCGAGTTCGATTCCTCCAACACGCACGATTTGCTCGTGTTCACGAACCAGTGCCAGGTGTACAAGTGCAAGGTCGCCGCGTTCGAGGACACCAAATCGGCGCAGCTGGGCTCATATTTGCCCACTGATTTGGAAATGGACGCCGACGAGACCGTGACCTGGGTCATCGACCCCGAAGATTACAAAGCCGACGTGCTGTTCGTTTTCGAGAATGGCCGCGTGGCGCGCGTGGCGCTGTCGGGGTACGCCACCAAAACGAACCGCAAACGCCTGAAGAACGCGATTTACGGCGGCTCCAAGCTTGTGTACGCCACCGTGCTGAAGGAAGACCGCGACCTGGCGCTCGTGTCGAGCGACTATCGCCTGGTGAACTTCAACACGTCGCTTCTGAAGACGAAGACCACCAATTCGACGCAGGGCGTGCAGGCGCTCACCATCAAGGGCAGCCGCACGGTGACCATGGTTGGCACGGCGGAAGAATTCATCGGTGGCAAAGCTCAGGTCGAGAAGTTCCGCGCTGAGAAGCTGCCTTCGGCTGGCGCACCCATGAAGGAAACCGACATGAAAAGCTTGTTCGACCTGGAAGAATAAGTTCTTTCCTCATTAAGCGAATAGGCCCCTGCAAGCTGCAGAGGCCTATTCGCTTAACCGCGCCCATATAGAACCCAGTCATCTAAATTCGACGCGGACCAGCGAATGCCGTAGGGAGGGAGGCGGCATTCGCTTGATGGGTCCGCGGCGTAATCGCTCCAACAAATATGCTAGAGCTCAATAAAGGGGAGGGCTAATTTACAGTGCCGCCATGATCTTACCAGCAACATAACCGTGCGTCATCGCCTGGCCAATAGAGTTACCGGCTGATGGGGTGGCATATCCCATGCCATAACGCTGACCAAGAGTATTGCCAGCTGCGTAAAGTCCCTTGATTGGAGCGCTTCGATCGGCCTTCATGACATTAAGGTTTTCATCCGTAATCAATCCGGCAAGAGTAACAAGGCCAGTTCTGACAGAGCCTTCATTGTTGGAGACGGAACCATAGAACGGCGCCGTTTCGACGGGAATCATAAGCGAAGCGTCCTTGCCGAAATCGGAGTCCATGCCCGCATGACACAACTCGTTGTAGTGTTCAATTTCCTCAAGCGCAGTCTGCAAGGCCTCGCCCTCATAACCCATATATCCGAGAAGCTCTTCAATGGTGTTTGCCATAAAGACTGTGTTTCCCATACCCGACTTTTCACTGCCATAAGGCTCCGCGTTGGGATTATGCGTATTAATTTCATTAACGCCAGCGATGGCCACGCCATGAACGCTCCCGCCTTCAGGCCCAGGGGTCAACGCCTCCATTTCGCTTTGCATTCTTTCCATGCCTTGCATAAAGCCCCAGTTAGGAGCACCGTGATCAAGACCCGCACCCTGAACCGTCTTCATATAGTTAGAATCGGTGACGCAACCAATAATACCCAGGGGCTGACGCAGCGCCGCAGAGCCAGAAAGCTGCGCCATGGCTTCATTCATGAAACGCTTACCTTTTGCATTGAGGGTAAGGAATGCCGAAGTGCCCCAGGGACCGGGAACGCCACTCGAGGTGTTCATGGACGGACGAGGATGGGGCTCAATAGCACCACCAGCCCAGCAACCAAGTTTGTGGCCCATGCCATCGCGACCGCCACCAGCGAGTTCGCCTTCCTGGACGCCCGCCCTGGAGGCCCACTCGGCAACATCAGTCAGCAGATTCCAAACCATTTTCGGATTGCTCGAGAAGTCGCCCGTAGCAAGCAACACGCCTTTGGTGGCGTTGAACTTAATGTAGCTGCCATCAGCCTTCTTGCCATAAGCGCCAGCCACATCTTCACCATTCATAACCAGAGCTTCAGCAGAAGTCTCCCAATACCAAGTTGCACCATGCTCCTCGGCTTCACGACGAGCATAGGTTTCCCACTCCGTCAATCGAGTCAAACGACGACCGGCAACAACCTCGGTTGGATTAACGGTCTGGATCGTCTGCAGCGTAGTAGCCCAGGATTTGTATCCAGACTGTTCGATGGGATAATCGGAGCCCTTGTCCTTTTGATAAGCGGTTTGGATAATGCAGCGTCCGCCTTCACGATCTAGCATATCGCTGGTATCGGGGATGATGGACACCATGTTGTCGAACATTTCAGCAGAATTATCAACAAACAGTTTAATGATGGCAGGGGAAACGCGGCCCAAGCCACGACGGCAGTATTCCGCCGTGATGTCACCGAGATTGTAGCCACCAAAACCTTGCTCGGTGATCCATTTAGAGTTGTAGGCACAGATATCATCGCCGTAGCAAACATACTCGCCCTCAGATTGCGCCTCGACAACAGCGACCTTAGCGCCCGCCTGAGCAGCAGAAAGCGCCGCTTGAGTTCCAGCGTGTCCGCCGCCAAGAACAACAATATCGACATCTACTTCTTCAGAAACCTCATCAGCACTGATTTCCGGCATGACGCCGAGCCAGTCTTCGCCACAGATGCTGCCACCGACAGTTACGCCCGGCGCAACAGCTCCATTGTCTGTGGAACTCGAAGAGACTGCACTCTCGGATTTCTGGGGTGAACCGCAGCCCGTAAGTCCCGCCAAAGCGGCAGTACCAACCGCGGCAACGGCGGCGCCCTTCATGAAGTCGCGACGATCCATGGCCGCAACTTTGGTGGAATTCTTCATATGCCCTCCTTAGGTATGAAACGCGCGAACAAAGCCCGCGCAGCAAGGCTCCCAATGCCATGCGCTAATGAGACCCTACCAACAAAAGCCCGGATTAAACAATCACCGTAATGTGGCATTTCACCTGCTCACGCTCTAACCGTAATGGGTGAGATTCATCTGAAGCGAATTCCAGTAGCAAATAGAACGACCTCGGATTTCCCAATGCGTTAAAATCGGGTATAGCCCATGTTTGCTAAAGGGAGGATGGAAACATGGCTTTCAACTCGATGGCGTCAGGTGAGCGCACCCCATGCGGGAAAACCCTCCGCCTGACCGAAAATAACACGCTGCTCCATGCAGAAATTGCAGCCGCCGGCTTCAAGGCGTATGCCTTCATCCTGCTTATATTGGTTGCATTTCAACCTGGATTTGTCGCAGAAGCAATAGATTTCAACACGACCATCTGCGCCTGCGTTACTGGTCTCATAGTCGGAGCGTCTCTCGCTTTCATTATGACGCGCGACAATTCCAACCGATTACCCATGCGCCGGGTCACGGAATCTATCATGCTCTCCCTTGCAGCCGCTTCACTTATCATGCATATTGTCTTTCCTCGGCCTCAAAGCCCCATGATTCCTATCGCGCTTGGATTAGTATGCGCAAGTCTTCCGTTTGCCGCACTTTCATTTATCGACCTTATTTCTGAGTGCCATCAAAACTCCCTGCCAAGAAAAACGATTCTCGTTTTTCTTGCAATTGACATTGCGCTCATCATCGCCCACTTTTTCCAAAATGTCGGCCTTTTGTTCGGTGCCGTAGCACTTGCGTTTGCTTCCGCAACCGTGATGCGCTCACGACAAAGCGAAAACATCGATGAACACGCTCTCGAAGCCGCCAACAACGGTGCTGAAGTGGCGGAAAACATGAAGGTTTCCCCAAGCACCCAAAAACCCGTCTCACCCCTTCCCGCCATGGGGCTTTTGCTCGCGCTCTTCACATTAAGCATGAACATGCAAGGGATTCCTAAATCAAGCATCAGACTCATTAGTCCACTCGTGTACGCAGGATTGTTGGCGGCGATTTCGTTGGGGTTAATATCGCTTTTCAAACAAAAAGATTCCCCATTTGCCAAATACGCTAATGCCCCGTTCGACCTCGTGCTTATATGCGCTATCACAATCGCATTCGTCATAAAAATGATCCCACTTGAAATTACCGCAACTACGTTATTTCCATACTGCATGGAGGCCTGCTTTTTGCTCCTCGCGATACCGCTAGTCTCAAGTGTCAATTCTTTCACAACCAGCACAGTAAGGAAAAAGGGCGCAATATGCGCAACGCTTCCTCTTGCTATGGCGGCAGCAATATGCGCAGGATATGGAGGGGCGTTGCTTGACTCCAACGCGCGTAGCATCCTTATCGGGACGATTACCGCAGCGTTCCTCGTCTACGCCATAGTGTCAATGGGACACGCATTTGTACCCTACATAACAAAAATGACGAGCTCGGAAAATGTCGAACAAATGGCGTCGGAAGCCAATGCGATCGAACGTCTAGCCGAAGAAGGCCATCTAACTCCCCGCGAACTAGAAGTGCTCATTGAGCTTGCAGCGGGACATTCGTCGAGCTATATCGCGGAATTGCTCTTCATCTCAAGCAACACGGCTCGTAGCCATATGAAGAACATTTACAAAAAGCTCGGTGTTCATTCCCGCGAAGAACTGCTCACTCGAATCAAATCGGAAAAAAACGACGCAGCATCCCTGCCTCGCTAATCCACCCTGACTCCAATCACTAAAAAAGGTCGAAGCAGACGCCGAGCAAACTTACAACCTTATATTAAAAAAGCACCGTAGCGAGAAATTCGCTACGGTGCTTGGATGTCGAACGAAAATGTCATTTGGTAGACAGAGCAATTGATTCCCTTTGACATACCGCTCAATTATCGGACTATCGCACGCCGCGGCGCGCCTCTTCCGCAGCCGTCGCTCTCGAGTTAGCCGTTGTAGCTGTTGCCAAGAATCTCGCGGGCCTGCTCGTCGGTCACATCGGCGTGGTAGAACAAGCTGTAGAGCTCCTTGGTGACTTCGACCATGTCGACGTCATAGGCGTCGGGATACAACGTGTTCGCAATCCACCGAATGCCGAGAATGCGGTTGACCGCAGGCGGGCGATCGCACCAAGAGAACGGTACGTTGGGCATCGTGTACACCTTGCCGTCTTTCACGGCGTCGATGCTCGACCAATTGGCATCGGTGCGAATAAGCTCATCGGCACCGCCGCGCACAACGTCGTCCCATGCAACGATGACCTGCGGGTTCCATGCAAGAACCTGCTCGAGCGAAACGGGGCTCATGCCCTTGCCCTTCTGGGCTTCGACATCTTGGGCCACATTGTCGGCGCCAGCGTGATCGAACGCCAAGGAATGCGTGGAGCCCTTGGGCTCGGTCCGCAGACCCTCGGAGCCCTCAGCGTAATACAGGCGTACGCGCTGATCATCGGGGACGGTCGCGACGGCCGCATCGACGTTGTCAAGCGCGGTCTCGCAGTAGGACGCCAGCTTCTCGGCCTGGTCCTCTTTGCCCAGCAGCGTGCCAAGCGTGCGATACGTGGTGGGCGTCGCATCGAGGGTGCCGTCCAAAACGACGACGGGAATGCCCGTCTGGCTCTGTAGGTCGTCAGCGGAGCTTAATGTCACGTTTCATTGTAGAGCGCTCATGGCGATTTATTCGTATTCCAGGATAATTTTTATTCTCGGGCCAGGCAGATTGTTTTCTCGCGTAAGGTCGATTGATTCCCGTATAAGGCTGATCGTTTCCCATGTGAGGCTCGATCGCTCTTTTCCAGGCGAGGCTCTATGCAAAAGCTGATCGCTCTTTTCATGTGAGACGTGCAAGGCGATTCATTCTTATCTCGAAACCGGCCAGCCCCATGCTTTTCAATCTCAATTGTCCATAAATATGCAATTGCAGACATTTAATTTCGTTCTCCCAGATCACCCGCTATGAAGTCGCCCTTCTTTCACGTCAAACCAGCGCTCTATCTTGAAAACGCGCCGTTGGGAGGTGGCAACCAACGTCATTCAAAAACGCGCCCGACGCGCGGCTACTTCACACAAACGTATATTTCTCTCAATCTTAGCGAGAGCAAGCTTTCAAGAGGCATCGTGGCGATATAATTCTTCCTTGTCAGTTCTGGCACAACCAGATACGGAAGCGCGCATGCGCACGTGAGGGATAGGCGGTTCGCGAGCGATGTGGGCATACCGCCCAAACGCGCCGCGGCTTATGACCAGCGGCTCGACCGTCGCGACAAAGGAGCCTTCCGTGTGGGCAGTCATCGTTAACACCATCGCCATTATCGCAGGCACCACTATTGGCCTGCTCTTGCGTCGCGGACTTCCCGACGCCATCACCGACGCTGTCATGAAAGCGCTCGGCCTGTGCACAATCGTTATTGGCATTCAGGGGACCATCGTCGAGCAAAACATCTTGCTCCTCATTGTCGCAACGGTTATCGGCGTGGCAATCGGCGAAGCGAGCGACATCGACGGCCACGTGAATCGCTGGACCGAAAAACTTACCTCACGATTTACCGGCGCGGGCGAAGGCGCCAAAATCGCGAACGCGTTCATCACATCATGCCTGATCATGAACGTAGGAGCCATGACTATCGTCGGCTCACTTGACGCGGGCCTTGTCGGCAATTTCGACATGCTCTACACGAAAAGCCTGCTCGATTTTGTAGCGGGCATTATGATGGGCGCCGCGCTTGGCGTGGGCGTATACGGTTCGGCCGCGTTCACGCTCGTGTTCCAGGGAGCAATTGTGCTCGCTGCCGGATTCGTGGCCCCCTTCGCGAGCGATGCGCTTATTGCCGAGCTTTCGACCTGCGGCTCCATCATGATTCTCGCGCTCGGCCTGAACATGATCGACCTGACAAAGTTCAAGGTGCTCAACTATCTACCTGCGCTTATCGTGGTGCCCTTCGTGCTCTGGGCATTTCAAGCAGCAGGGCTCGCCTAACCCCGCGGCGACCCCAACAGCCCACCGAGCACAGCGGTCCGCCATACCAGCAGCCAATCAAAATATGCGAAGCCCCGGCATCGTTCCGCCGAACGCTGGAGCGGTTCTTCGCGCTTGGGCCTTCGGCTCCGCTTCCATTTTTCTTATTTCCAGTAAGTCCCCTGGCAATTGTCAAGTACTATAGAGGCACCATTTACCCCGCGAAGGCAGGAGCAGCCATGATTGTTACTACCGCAGACGTCATCCCTGGTCAAGCAGTGCAAGTTCTGGGCCTCGTTCGAGGCAATATCGTCACCTCGAAAAACATCGGCCGCGACCTCATGGCCGGCGTAAAAAGCATTGTCGGCGGCGAAATCGTGTCGTACACGCAAATGACCGATGAGGCTCGCCAAGTCGCAGAGGACCGCATGGTTACCGCTGCGCAAAATCTTGGGGCCGACGCCGTTGTCGCCATGCGTTTCGCGAGCGACAGCATCGCCGAAGGCACGATTGAAATCCTCGCTTACGGCACCGCAGTGAAGTTCGCGTAAACGGAATACTTAAAAAGTGACAAAAGTTGCGAATTCGGGGGCTTTGAAATGCCAAATTCGCTGAAAAGCGCCTCAACAGCGGAGCATAGAGCGATTGTTGCGAGCAAAACGAGCCGTTAACCGACAAAAGCAAGCCGTTCACCAGCCCTGAATGCATTCGCGGGCAAATGAACGCCCCCGAATTCGCAACTTTTGTCACATTTCGCAACTTCACTTTACGCTGGACCCGCCAAATGGCGCAAAACCCGCATCACAACGGCCGCAGCCATGCGCCGCGACAGCCAAGGCCATGCTCCACGACTACCCACAGCGCGTTTGCCCCGACCATCGAGTATAAGCCGCAGTGAGCCTGCCCGTCCTTCTTAACCACGCCGCAGCGAGCTCGGTTCCTCTCAACCGCCCTTCCCCGCCCAAATCAATCAGGACCTCCTAAAGGCATCGTTTTAGCGACATTTCGCGCTTTTTGCACAAGACGCTCCAAAAACGCCTATGCTAATCAGGTTTGGCAAAGGACGATAACGTCCAACAACAGGAAGCATCCCATGGCACACGATTTCATCTCGCTCGCAATTATTGCGGTTGTCGCATTTGTGGCACCCGTTATCGCGCAGGCGATTCCGAAAAAGCCCATTCCCGAAACCGTTCTTCTTCTGGCTTTCGGCGCAATCCTTGGTCCCAACTGTCTGAACCACATTTGGCTCACCGAACCCATTACGCTGCTCTCCGATTTGGGCCTCGCGTTTTTGTTCTTGCTCGCGGGCTACGAAATCAACCCGAAAATGCTCACGGGCACCGAGGGCAAGAAAGGCCTGCGTACGTGGCTGGTCACTTTCGCGTTCGCGCTGGCGCTCGTGTTTTTGCATCCGAATTTGGCCATCGGCGGCATTGGGGTGGTTCCCATGGCCATCGTGCTTGTGACCACGGCGCTCGGCACGCTCATGCCCATTTTGCGCGAACGCGAGCTCATGAACACGAAGGTCGGCCGCGCGGTCATCGCATACGGCACCTGGGGAGAAGTCGGCCCGGTGCTCGCCATGGCGGTGCTGCTCTCCACGCGCACGAACTGGCAGACCGCAGCGATTCTCGCCGCATTCATGATTCTGTGCGTCATCGCGGCCCTCGTACCTGCCATGGCACGCAAAAACGGCACGCGCCTCTACAAATTTCTCGAAGCAAAAGCCAACACCACCTCGCAAACATCGGTGCGCGGCACCATCATGATCCTGGTCGCCCTCGTAGCGTTTTCCGCCATCTTCGACATCGACATCGTGCTCGGCGCGTTCGCGGCGGGCTTCGTACTCCGATACATCACGCCCGAAGGCAACGTGTCGCTCGAAACCAAGCTCGACGCCATTGGCTTCGGCTTCCTCATTCCGCTGTTCTTCATCGTGTCGGGCGCGAAAATCGACATTTCGGCCATCGCGGCCGATCCGGCCATGCTCGTACGCTTTGTCGCGCTGCTGCTCGTCGTGCGCACAGTTCCCATTATCATTTCGCTTTCGATGCCAAAAACGCGCGCAAAGTACACGATGCACGAGCGTCTTTCGGTCGCGTTGTACTGCACCACGGCCCTGCCAATTATCGTCGCAGTTACCTCGCTGTGCGTGAAAAACGGATCCATCGACGCGAGCACGGCCTCCATCATGGTCGCCGCGGGCGCCGTGACGGTATTCATCATGCCGCTGTTCGCGGGCGCAGCTTACGGAGTCGCCGACCGCCATCCCATCGATGCGGTGCGCGAGATCGCCCACGACCCGCACCACGCGGGACAAATCGTGTCCGAACACATCCACGAGCATCGCGAGCACGTACACACCGACTACCAGCACATTTACATGCCGAAGCAGCGTCCCGACGTGGTTCATGTCGTTATGAAAGAACACGAAGAGGGCCATGCGGAAGAGCACGAAGTAAAACATTTTGAAAAGAAATAGCGCAGAAGCAGCCGAGGTCCGACAGATTGCGTTCAGGCTTTCCCAAAGAAATATGTGCATGGGAGCCACGCCCGAAGTGCTCGTCGCCCTTTAGCCCACGAGCTTTTCTTCCTTCTGTTTTGCGCCTGGCTTCGCGCCCTTCGCCATACCGGACTTAGGCCAAGCGCTCCATTCGCGCCCAAGTGGCGACGAAAAGTTATACTGACTGCATTGTTTTTTGTCATATTCGCAGGAGAAGTACCTGCTTGACCGAAAAGGCTCGAACATGAACATCCAGATCTTTGGCACCAAGAAAAGCTTCGACACCAAAAAGGCGCAGCGCTATTTCAAGGAGCGCCGCGTGAAATTCCAGTTCGTCGACCTGAAAGAGAAAGGCCTGAGCAAAGGCGAGCTCGAAAGCGTCGCTCGCGCGGCAGGCGGCATTGACGCGCTCATCGACCCGTCGGCCAAAGACGCCGACACGGTTGCGCTCGTGCAGTATCTCGGCGCCGACCAGAAATTCGATAAGGTGCTCGAAAATCAGCAAATACTGCGCGAGCCCATCGTGCGCAACGGACGCCAAGCCACAGTCGGCTATCAACCCGATGTATGGAAGGGTTGGGAATAGCCCCCAGCCGAATTGACGCGCGGAAAACCGTATTTCAAAGAGCGAGCGGCCCTTCGAAGCCTTATTATAAGACGATTTGAAATCTTTCAGAAAGGCAAACCATGAGCGATACCGCCCGCGCCACTTCGGGGTCCGAAACCCCGCGCGCCGTTTACGACGCAACCACCCTCGGCAAGCCGCGCATGTTTGTGCTGGGCATTCAGCATATGTTCGCGATGTTCGGCGCCACCATTTTGGTGCCGGTGCTCACGGGCCTTTCGGTAAGCGACACGCTGCTGTTCGCCGGCCTGGGCACGCTGCTCTTCCATATTCTGGCCAAGGGCAAGGTGCCAGCGTTTTTGGGCTCGTCGTTCGCGTTCATCGCAGGCTACGCCGCCATCGCTCCCAACGGCGAGGCCGAGCTTCTGCCCTACGCGTGCCTCGGCGTTGCATGCGCCGGCCTGCTTTATCTGGTGCTTTCGACGCTCTTCCGCGCATTCGGCCCCGCGCGCGTCATGCGTTTCTTTCCTCCCGTGGTCACGGGCCCCATCGTGATTTGCATCGGCCTCATTCTGGCAAGCTCAGCCATCGCGAACTGCTCCACCAATTGGGTCGTGGCGATTATCGCCATCGCAACCATCGTGGTATGCAACATTTGGGGACGCGGCATGGTGAAAATCATTCCCATCCTTATCGGCGTGGTGGTAAGCTACGCCGCCGCAGCCGCCATGGGCGAGGTTGATTTCTCGGGCGTGGCCGAAGCCGCGTGGATCGGTCTGCCGTTCAGCTGGGACAACACCGTATTCTCGCTGTTTGGCCCTAGCTTCGACACGGGCCTCGCCATTACCGCGATCATCACTATCATGCCGCTCGCCTTCGCCACGATGATTGAGCATATCGGCGACATCTCGGCGATCAGCTCCACATGTGAGCGCAACTTCATCGCCAACCCGGGCCTGCACCGCACGCTGCTCGGCGACGGCCTCGCCACCATTTTGGCCTCGCTGTTCGGCGCCCCAGCTAACACCACCTATGGCGAGAACACCGGCGTGCTCGCGCTAACCCGCGTGTTCGACGCGCGCGTCGTGCGAATCGCGGCGTGCTGCGCAATCATGCTTTCATTCAGCCCGAAATTCGCCGCCGTGATTGGCGCCATGCCTTCGTGCGTGATCGGCGGTGTGTCGCTCGTGCTCTACGGCATGATCTCGGCCGTGGGCGTGCGCAATCTCGTCGAAAACCACGTCGACTTCCAGAAAAGCCGCAACGTGCTCGTGGCCGCCATCGTGCTCGTGCTGTCCATCGGCATCGCCTACAGCGCGGCCGGCGCAATTACCTTCGAGGTTTCAGGTATCGTGATTTCGCTCTCGGGCCTGGCCATCGGCTCGCTCGCCGGCATCATTCTGAATGCGATTCTGCCCGGCAAAGACTACGAATTCGACGAGAGCGACATTGCGGAAGAGGAGCACGCGCTCACGCTTCAATAGACGGCACGCATTTTTCGAGGCCTGAAGCGCCATCGCGGCGCAACGTTTGTGCGACCTGCGGGCGTTGCGTGTGCGCTTCGTGTATTCACTGCCCCTTGACCAGGCAAAGGTGTTATACCCTTTGAGCACCTGAAACACACTCGAAACAAAGCGCCTCAAGCGCGGAAAGCGACGCCAGCGTCAATGAGCACCACAGACAACACCGCCTCCGCCTCGCCCGAGCTCGAAACAGCCAAAACCCCTGCACAGCCGAAAAAGACCAACAGCATCGACATGCTGCACGGCCCCCTTTTGGGCAAGATCATCATATTCGCCGTTCCGCTGGCGCTTTCGTCAATCATTTCGCAGCTGTTCAATTCCGCCGATGCCGTTGTCGCCGGACGGTTCATCAATAGCGGCGCCCTGGCGGCCGTCGGCGGCGTGGCGCCGGTCATCTCCCTGCTCATCGGCCTTTTCGTAGGCCTGTCGGTCGGCGCGAACGTCGCAATCGCCATTCGAATCGGTCATGGGCGCATGGACCTCGTGAAGAGCGCGGTGCAAACGACCGCCGTGCTCACGCTTGTATGCGGCGCCCTGCTTACCGTAGTAGGCATGCTCATAACGGGACCCATTCTCGACGCCATCGGCATGCCCGCTGAGGCAACCGAAGAGGCCGCGTGGTACTTACGCATCTATTTCGCAGGCAGCGTATTCTTCCTCGCATACAATTTCGGCTCGGCCGTGCTGCGCGCGAAAGGCGACACCCGCCGCCCGCTGTACGCGCTCGCTGCCGCGATGCTGCTCAACGTGGTGCTCAACGTAATTGCAGTCACTGTTTTCAATGCCGGTGTCATCGGCATCGCGATTGCGACCGACATCTCGAACGCGCTTTCCGCGGCTATCGTCATTCGAATGCTGTTGCATGAGGAAGACGCGTTCCGCCTTGAGCCACGCCACCTGGCCGTCGATGGCAAAGCGCTCAAGATGATTTTGTATATCGGCCTGCCATCAGGCCTTCAGTCGATGGTCTTTTCGCTTTCCAACGTCATTATCCAAGCAGCGATCAACAGCTTCGGCGCCGATTCCACCGCAGGCTCGGCGGCCACCATGAACTACGAGTACTACACGTACTTCTTCGTGAGCGCGTTTTCGCAAGCGGCCGTGACGTTTATCGGGCAGAACTTCGCCGCGGGCAATCTCAAGCGATGCGACTCCATCGTGCGCATTTGCATGGCGGCGGCGGTGCTGAGCGCCTTTACCCTGAGCGCGATTTTCGTTGGCCTGGGCAATATCTCGCTCGGCGCGTTCACGACCGAGGCCGCCGCGCTTGGCTACGGCACCATTCGCATGTGGCACGTTGAGCTGCTCGAATGCATGACATCGACCTACGAGGTGACCGCAGGCGCCATGCGCGGCATGGGTTGGTCGGTACTGCCCACCATCGTGGTTATCGTGGGATCGTGCCTACTGCGTATCGCGTTCATTTTCTGGGTGTTCCCGTCGATGAACGACTACACCTCGCTCATGAACATCTACCCCATCACGTGGACCGTCACCGGCACTACCATGATTGCGCTGTTCTTCTTCGCGAGGCATCGCGCCTACGCCGGCGTTCGCCAGGCGCAGGCGCAGGCCGCCAAGCACCAGAAGGCGGTCACGGCATAGGACGAGAACCGTAGCAGGCGAGAACCGCCGCCGCCAGCCAGGCGCGTTCAATTCGCCTTGCGCGCGTTCCCGCCGAAGCCGACTCGCGGGCTCCTAGCGAATGAAGCTGGTCATCGCGCCGGTTTCGGCAACAGGCGGCTCGATGCCGTTTTCGCGGCCGAGCTCGATGCACTTCAGCATCCATGCCATGTTGTGGCCGATATTGCGCATCGTGCGCATGCCTTCCTCATCGAGCGCGGCTTCGCCCGGCACGTGTCCGTGGACGCCGTTCCAATAGGTCGATGCCACAACGGGCATTTGCTTGATGGTGAAATATTTATTGAGCACGTCGAACGATGCCGTGATGCCTCCGCGGCGAGCCACAGCGATCGCCGCACCCGGCTTATGCTCGAATGCCGCCCCGCCTGCATAGAACGCGCGGTCGAGCACCGACAGAATGCGGCCGGTGGGATGCGCGTAATACACCGGCGTGCCGAATACGAAGCCATCGGCCTGCTGGGCGGCTTTGATGAGCTCATTAACCATGTCGTCATCGAATACGCATGCGCAATCGAGCTCGCCGCACTTGCCGCAACCAACGCAATCACGCACGGGAGCAGCGCCCAGCTGGAACACCTCCCATTCGATGCCGTGGCCTTCAAGTGCCGCGCCGACTTCGGAAAGCGCCGCCGCCGTATTGCCCTTCGACTTCGGGCTGCCATTGACCATAAGAACCTTCATGAGTCCCCCTTTATCCAACGAACCGCGCCAATCGATTCCGTCAGTCGGCGCTTTGAATTTACCTATCTTAACCCCAGCATCGCATTCAGAGGCACTTTCGTTTTCCAGCGGGCAATCTTCGCTCTACGTCTCCAAGCGTTGCGCACGAAAAACAGCCCAGACGCTGCGGGCGCCCCGGAAATAGCCGCAAGCACGACCAGACACTGCGCGATGCAAGCGGGCCACTGGACAATCTGGTCATAGGTCAAGCCGACCAACAGGAAAGACGCCCGCCCGACAAGCCAGCCAACGATCAGGCATCGGCCCCGTCGCACGCGAGGCAAAACGCCGCCGCGCTCGCAGCGAGACAAACGCACTTCGCGAGAGTCCTCGCCTCTTAAGCCTTTCGCACGCGCAACAAACGCCTAACGCTCATGTCATTGACCCAGCCGCGAAACCAGCTCTCCATTACCGTCAGAGGCAAAACCATCGATGGACTACGGTAGCGAGCTTTCGCGCATTACCCACGATACGGGGCAACCCGTCCGAAATCCTATCAACCCTTCCCTGCAAGCTCTCGCCACCGACCGCGCCAGGCGCTACAATGCAGACACCTTTTTGCGAAACGGAGGCCGCATGACGAGTCTTCTGTCCCATATCTCGGCGTTCGAATATTGGCGTCTCGTTGGCACGCCCGGTTTTGTTGTGCCCGAGCCGAGCCGCACGACCATCGCGCCGCCAAACTTCGCCGTTGCCGATTTCGATTGGCTTACCGGCATAGGCGCCCTGTCGCGCCCCTTGTATGGCCTCACCTCGGTTAAGCACAAGCGCACAAACGAACCCGCAGTACGACACGTCGCATATCAAGAGTTGCCGTTCGGGTCCATCTGCTCAATATCTCCCGAACAGCGCATCACGTCTCCCGAACTCACCCTCGTCCAAATTGCGCCCCTGTTGTCGTTCACCGAGCTCGTTTGCGTCATCTGCGAGTTTTGCGGGCTCTTCACCATCAACGAATCGCTCGAAAATCCCCTCGTCAAACGTGCGCCACTCACAAGCGTCGCGAAAATCGCCGCTTTTTGCCAACGAGCCAAAGGGCTTACAGGAATCGCAAAAACGACCCAGGCAGTGAAATACGCCCACGACCGCTCTCGCTCGCCCATGGAAACCGCGGCCATTCTCTTGTTCACCCTACCCCAGCAACGGGGAGGATATTCTCTTTCGGGCGCTCGGCTCAATCGTAAAATCGCACTGACTCCCAAGGCTCGCAAAATGGCGGGGATTGATCAACTTGAGCCCGATATCGCATGGCCGAAAGCCAAGATCATCGTCGAATACGACAGCAAAGCCTTCCATAACCAAGAAGCGCGAATATCGAATGACGCACGGCGCAAAAATGCCTTTACGACCTCGGGCTTCCAGGTCATAACTCTCACCTCGAGCCAGCTGAATTCAAAAACGGAGATGGATAAAATCGCGGCGCACATTGCCGCCGCCGCGAAAAAGCGCGTGCGCATCGCGAAGCCCGCAATGTTCTACACAAAGCAAAAGCTCTTGCGAATGGAGCTCCTTCATTGCGATGGGGCCCACAGAAAGCAACATGCCCTGTCGGAACGAGCCGGGCAACAGGTCGAGCGGACCAAAACAAGCCTAAGTTGGCTTGCCGACGACGACCTGGCGTAAACTAAAACGGCTAAACGTGACAAAAGTTGCGAATTCGGGGGCGTAAAACGCCCTATTTCGAGGAAAAAGAGTGCCGCAAGCTCCAATCGTCGCTCGCGAAGACCGCATCGGTCAACCGCGACCTGGGGTTTTGCAAGTCACGCAAATAAGACCTTGGGCTTGAGTGCCCCCGAATTCGCAACTTTTGTCACTTTTTGGGCATTCGCTTTACGCTAGGGGCTTTTCGACCCCTTTTTCGACTGTTGGAAATCGAGCGCCAATGGCGACCTTTCGTCAATAATGCAGAAGCGTTGTAGAGCACGTGGGTGAAATCGATAACTTACAAGCTATTGAACTGGGATAATAGTAAACAACCCGCATACAGCACCAATAAAAACCCAACCATGAGATTCATCGCCGTGTCTCGTTTAGCGCTTCACATCATTTAGCACCTTGCCTCGTTTAATGGCCTACCTCATTCAGCGCGTTACCTCATTTAGCACCTTGTATTGTTCAACACCTCGCTTCGTTCCGCGCATGCTCAGCAAAACTGCTATTATCGGGCTCATAGACACGCAATTCGTTGACGAGAGGAGGTGGGAGCGTTGTCTGCAAAACGTAAAAAGCATGCGCCGAAGTCGGGCGCCGTTTGGCATATGTCTGCTGACGAGGCGACCTTGGCCAAAAAGCCGCACTACAACGGCTACATTTGCGGCCACGGATCACATGGCGAGGCAAAATACAGCCGCACGAAATCGAAGCGCGCGTGGCAGAAGCAGCTCAAGCAGGAAGGAGCCCCGAGGGGCTCCTTCCTTTTTACCTTCTTCGTTCATTCGCGCTGCAGGAAACAAAAGAACCGTCAACCTGAAAGAGTCTGCACCGTAGCTGAAGCGCCCGCCGCCGGCAAAGAGCAGTGCCCGATTCGTCCAGAACATGAAGAAGGCATGCAAAACGCGACATGCGCATGAAGCAGAAAGCGCCCTGCGCGGCGCGCAAACGCGATTTGGCGTATAGTTAGTCCCCCATCACGGTCGAACTTCGCCGACCGTCCTCCAACCTAGAAAGAACTTCATGAGCACCATTCGCACCCTCACGCCCGGCATCGCAGTTAGCGCCGCGCTCGCCGTTGTCTGCTGGTTTTTGGGAACCGCCGTTCCTATCGTCGGCGGCGCAGTGTTCGCCATTCTCGCCGGCATGATCATCGGCATATTCTGGAAAGACAAAGGCTCATCGGCGGTAGGAATCAAGTTCACGTCGAAGAAAATCTTGCAAACCGCCGTCGTTTTGCTCGGGTTCGGGTTGCCGCTCACCCAAATCGCCCAAGTCGGCGCATCCTCGCTGCCCGTTATCGTATCGACCATCACGGCATCGCTGCTCACGGCATTCATCCTGTGCCACGCACTGCATGTGCCGAGTCGTACCGCAACGCTTATCGGCGTGGGGTCGTCCATCTGCGGTGGCTCGGCGATTGCGGCCACCGCCCCCGTCATCAAAGCTAACGACCAAGAGGTGGCCCATGCCATCTCGGTCGTGTTTCTGTTCAACGTTTTGGCCGCGCTCATCTTTCCGACGCTCGGCGACGCCATCGGCATGACCAACGACGGATTCGGCCTATTCGCAGGCACCGCCGTGAACGACACTTCATCGGTCACCGCCGCGGCGGCCGTTTGGGACGGCATGCACGAAGGTGCAAACGCACTCGATTACGCAACCATCGTGAAGCTCACGCGAACCTTGGCGATTATCCCCATCACGTTCGTACTTGCGCTCTGGGTTGCTGCGCGCGAAAAGAAAACCGCAGGTGAAAACGGGCAGCCAACCCAAAATGGCTTTAGCCTGAAGCGCGCGCTGCCGACGTTCATCGTGCTGTTCCTGTGCGCGTCGATCGTCGCCACCGTGGCGAGCGCAACTGGCATTGACATGGCTGTTTTCCAGCCCCTTAAGCTCGCAAGCAAATTCTTCATCGTTATGGCCATGGCCGCCATCGGCCTGAACACCGACGTCGTTGGGTTGGTGAAATCGGGCGCGAAGCCCGTCGTGCTCGGTGCCGCCTGTTGGATTGCCATCGCGTCGGTGAGCCTTGGCGCCCAGCACATGCTGGGCCTTTGGTAGCCGTGACTCATTTCGCTTTTCGTGAGAAAGCGGCTACACTATGGCGGAAGTCGTCATCCCGCACGCAGGCAGGGAGCGCGTCTAAAGACGACGGTACCGATCAACAGCGAAGTGCAGCAACCCGCACCAGGCGAGTGCGCGCCCTTGCTGGCCGTATGAAAAACGAAGGCATCGAGCTCGCTTACACGGGCCACTGCACTGGCGAGCGCGCCTTCAGAATTCTGCAGGAAGAGCTCGGCGAAGACGTCATCAAGGCAACCAAGAGCGGATTGCGCATCGAGTTGGACGAATAGAATCGAGCGAGCATGAATGCGAACCACGCACGACGCATGTCGGCACCCCTGAATGTTTCCAACAAAGACCAACTCTTCGCCGCCGATGAGCTCCGCGATCGCGCGTTGTGCGGATGCTCGCTGGCTGAACCAGGCACGACGCGCTTTGCGAAGCAAGGTGCGCACGACCCCACGCCCACACCGTACTTCATTTTGGAAAGCCTCTTTTCTGACCTGGATTTTTCCGAAGAATCCCATCTTCTTGACGTAGGGTGCGGCACGGGTCGCGTGCTGTCGTTTTTCGTTCAGTCGGAGCTCGCAGGCCACGCCACGGGCATCGAGCTCGACCCCGATATCGCCGAATACGCGCACAGCTGGGCGAGGCGTTTCGCCAACGTCGACGTACTCTGCGGAAGTGCGCTCGAAACCCCACTCGCCCCCTACACGCACCTGTACCTTTTCAACCCCTTCGATACCAACGTGCTTATGCGGTTCATCATGAAAATCGAAGACGAGGTGCGCCGCCCAATCACGCTTGTCCATATGTCCGATAACGGCGAAACATATTCTTACATCGGCCGCACCGGGTGGAGCCTTGTTCGCCAAGGCAAATTTCAAGAATATCGCACGGCAACGGGCAGAGCGGTTACCGTATACGCCCATCCGCAGCACTTCTCAATCTGGAAGTACGACCCCGAATCGTAGCGATTACGACAAGCAAGCGTGAGCAAGCGCACAATCGAGCCTGCGCAGGTTCGATTACGATGCGAACGAGCCTGCGCGAGACAAATCACGCTGCGAGCGCTGGCCAAATGCCATTCAAGCAGCGCCCGACCGCCAGGCATCGTTCGGAAAGCGCGCTTTCGAACTCGTAGCAACTCTTTTTTTCCATAATGCAATCTATAGTTGACATTATATCCCGTATGCAATATATTTCTGTCATGTTGCAACGGATATCTGTCCACAAAACGAAAGGAAACCCATGCCAGGCAAGAAAAACCTACGCATGAAGGCGGCGCGCGCGGCAGCCGGCCTTTCGCAAACCGACCTCGCCGAAGCCGTGGGCGTCACGCGCCAAACCATCGGCCTCATCGAGGCGGGCGGTTACAATCCCACGCTCAATTTATGCGCGGCGATTTGCAAAACGCTGCACGTCACCCTGAACGACCTGTTCTGGGAAGACGACGGCGACACCAACACCAACCCCTTCTTCTTTTAGGAGCGCACCATGAAGATGCAGAACATGAAAATCGTGCAAAAATGGCGCGAATACGCAGGCCCGAAAGACGAACGCCTGGAAGCCGAGAACGCCAAAATCTACAGTCTCGGTTTCATACTGCTCTCGTTCGGCATGCTGGCGCTGCTCGTATACCAAATCATAGCCCAGCAGGTTGCGTGGGTGCACAATGGCGGCAACGGCGCGTTCCACCTGTTCGCAAGCCCTGTTGATGCCGCCATGTACGCGTGGCTTTTCATCGTGCTGCTTGTATGCGCCGTGCTTCAAACGCGAAAGGGCTACGTCGACACCAACCGCTTTGGCCAAACCGATCGCCTTCCCGCGAGCTACTTTCTGCTCATCGCCGGCCTCTCGGGCGTCGCGAGCGCGCTGGCCATTGCTGCCATGCGCTGCATCGCAGAGGCGCAAATCGTGCCGTTCGAGAGCATTTTCTGGGCAGCAAACCTGGCGACGGGCGTGGTGTTTGGCATCCTGATTTTCGCCGCCACGTTCGGTGCGCTGTGTCTGGCGTTCTACGACGCGAAGCATCACCGCGCGAAAATCGAAGCGGAGCTCGACGCAACCGACGAACGATAACGCAAAGCGGAACTCGACGCCGCCGACGAATGCTGACGCGAAGCAGAATTCGACACCACCCGCAAATGTTAATGCGAAGCGAAGCTCGACGCCGCCGACAAGCGCTCGGTCGAAGCGGAACTCCACGCCGTCGACGAACATTAACGCAATAATTACCGAAGCAAAAACGCCCATCGCAGCGTGCCGCGTTATTATGGAGGGGGTTGCTCAAACCCCCTCTTTTCCGCATTCGGCCAAAGGAGCCCTATGGCTGAACGTATATACAGTTTTATCGAAACGCGGCTTCCCATGCCGCTCGTGTCCGCTACCGCTGAACCAGGCAAGCTCGACGAAGCCGTAGCGGCTATTGCCGCGCGCGATGCCGAGCTGGGCCGCATCGCCCAAGCGGAAGTGCACTACTTCCGCGGACAGCCCGAAGAAGCGCATGCCGACGCTGCGCCATTCTTGGACCACTCCGATCCAGCCTTGCGCATCTCGGCGAATTTCATTTGCGCATATGCAGATCTTGCCCTGGGGAAAATTTGGGAAACGAAAGAATGCCTCGCGGCCATCGCGGCAATGCGCGGCGATAAATCAATCGAGGCGACGCCAGCGCTGCATGCTTCATACATACTCTTCGACGCCGCCTCGAGCGTGCTCCTGCACCTGTCCACGCCCTACCCGCCAGGCACGTTCGCGAAACACATCGCCACACTGCCCGAAGGCCTGCGCCTTTTCGCGATTTACGCGCTCGCCCACCACGCGTACCTTTTCGGCGAATACGGCCGCTGCGTGGGCATGGCCGAAACCGCACTCATGACGAAACAGGGGCGCTACCCCATCGCGGAGCAGTTCCTGCACCTTGTCGCAGCCATGGGGCAGGTGAATCTGAAGGACGCCGAAGCCGCGCGACGCCATTTCATGGGAGCGTGGAACATTGCCTTAGCCGACAGCCTCGTTGAAGAAATCGCCGAGCACCATGGGCTTTTGCAGGGCGTGCTCGAAACGTGTCTGAAGGAAGACTATCCCGAACACTACGCGCGCGTGATCAACATTACCTATCGCTTCAGCGAGGGATGGCGGCGCCTGCACAACCCCGAGGCGGGCGCGCACGTGACGAGCGACCTCACCACCACCGAATTCAGCATCGCCATGCTCGCAAGCCGTGGGTGGTCGAACACCGAAATCGCCAACCATCTGGGAATTTCCACTGGCACCGTGAAAAACCGCCTGTCGATGGCATACGCGAAGCTCGGCATCGCAAGCCGCGCAGAGCTCACGAAGTACCTGTTGCAATAGCGCGCGGAGGAGCAGCGGCTCCGCGAAAACAAACGGCCGGATTGGCGAGCGACGCCAAAATGGCGCCGTCGTGCTCCCTGCCTTCGATGCTCTTCCGCGCAAACGAATCGATGCCGCCCTCGCTAGAATCGACAACTATAACCGCCCCGCGGCCTGGGTTTTGCCGTCGGCGTCGTGGCATAATCGATGGGAGAAACGGCACGAGCCCTAAGGCGAAGGAAATCATGCAGAACATCGACCACATCGAAGTGCGCGGCGCGCGCGTGCACAATCTGAAGAACGTAAACGTGGATATCCCGCTCGGCGAGCTCGTGGGCATTGCAGGCGTATCGGGTTCGGGCAAAAGCTCGCTCGCGCTCGGCGTGCTCTACGCCGAAGGCTCTCGCCGCTACCTCGAAGCGCTTTCAACCTACACGCGCCGCCGCATCGCGCAGGCCGGCAAAGCCTCGGTCGACGACGTTCGCTACGTGCCCGCGGCGCTCGCGCTGCACCAGCGTCCAGCGGTGCCAGGCGTGCGTTCCACGTTCGGCACTTCAAGCGAGCTTTTGAATAGCCTGCGCCTTCTGTTCTCGCGCGTCGGCAGCCACGTGTGCCCGCACTGCGGCGAGCACGTGCCGCCAAGCCTTAATGTTGCCGCCGAACTGCCCATCTCATGCCCGCATTGCGGCAGCGAATTCTTCGGCCCCGACGCCGAGTCGTTCGCGTTCAACAGCGAAGGAGCCTGTCCCACCTGCAGCGGAACCGGCATCGCGCGCACCGTAAACCGCGCCGCACTCGTGCCTGACGAAAGCAAAACCATCGACGAGGGCGCCGTGGTGGTATGGGGCACGCTCATGTGGGACCTCATGAAGCAGGTGTGCGGCGCCATGGGCGTGCGTACGAACGTGCCGTTTTGCGAGCTCACGGCCGCCGAACGCGACATCGTCTTCAACGGGCCAGCCGAGAAGAAGCACATCCTCTACAAGGCGAAGAAGGGCGAGAATTTCGCCGAACTCGACTTCACCTACTACAATGCCGTGCGCACCGTGGAAAACTCCCTCGCCAAGGCGAAAGACGAGAAAGGCTTGCGCCGCGTGGCGAAATACTTGACGGAAGGCCCCTGCCCCGACTGCGGCGGCTCGCGCCTGTCCGCGGCCGCGCGCGGGTCAATCGTTCGCGGCATCAATCTGGCACAGGCGTCGGAAATGACGCTCGATGAAGCGGTGACGTGGGTGGCAAGCGTGCCTGCAAGCCTCCCCGATGAGATGCGTCCCATGGCGAAATCGATTTGCGAGTCGTTCGAAAGCACGGCTCGTCGCCTGCTCGAGCTGGGTTTGGGCTATTTATCGCTCGACCGAGCAGGCGCGACCCTCTCCACCGGCGAGCGCCAGCGCGTTCAACTCGCGCGCTCGGTGCGAAATCGCACCACGGGCGTGCTGTACGTGATGGACGAGCCTTCTATCGGTTTGCACCCCGCCAACATCGACGGGCTTTTAGGCGTCATGCGCGACCTGATTGCCGACGGCAACTCGGTGGTGATGGTCGATCACGACACGCGCATCCTTCGCGCGGCCGACCATCTTGTCGAAATGGGCCCCGAAGCAGGCGCCCGCGGCGGCGCCTTGGTAGCGCAAGGCTCGGTTGAAGAAGTTGCAAACGATTCCGAATCAATTATCGGCCCCTATCTTTCGGGAGCCGCGCGCGTTGCGGCCCGGCCGAAAACATCCGCGGAACAGATGTTCGACCTGGGTCGTATCCATCTTGAGTCAAGCGGGCTTCACACCGTGAAGCCCTTCGCGATCGACATTCCCAAAGGCCGGCTCATTGCCGTGACGGGCGTATCGGGCTCAGGTAAAACGACGCTCGTGCTCGAAACTCTTATTCCCGCGCTTGCCGCAGCGGCGACAGGCGAAACGCTCCCCGAGCACGTCACCGCGATTGAGGCCGAGGGCATTCGCCGCGCGAACCTCATCGACGCCACTCCCATCGGCATCAACGTGCGCTCGACGGTCGCCACGTATTGCGGTGCGCTCGACGATGTGCGCCGCGCATACGCGCACACCGATTCCGCGAAAGCGACAGGGCTGAAGATGGGCGATTTCTCGTACAACACGGGAAGCCTTCGCTGCGCCACCTGCGACGGCACGGGACAAATCTCGCTCGACGTGCAATTCCTGCCCGACGTCGACATCGCCTGCCCCGATTGCCGCGGGTCGCGCTACGGAACCGCTGCCGAGAAAATTCGCCGGCCCGAAAAAGGCGCGCCCGATAACCAGGCGCTCAGCTTGCCACACCTGCTCGCGCTTTCCGTTGACGAGGCCCTTCCGCATGTAGCCGACGTCAAGAAGGCGCACGAAAAGCTGCAAACCCTGCATGACCTGGGCCTGGGATATCTCACGCTCGGCGAAGCCACGCCCGCGCTTTCGGGCGGCGAGGCACAGCGCCTGAAACTCGCAAGCGAGATGGGCCGCGGACAAGCCGATGCCGTGTTCGTGTTCGACGAGCCCACCATCGGCTTGCACCCGCGCGACGTGGAAACGCTCCTCGGCGTGTTCCAGCGTCTCGTTGAGCAGGGCGCTACCGTGGTGGTGGTCGAGCACGATCTCGATTTCATCGCGAACGCCGATTACGTGATTGACATGGGTCCACAGGGCGGCAAAGCGGGCGGACGCATCGTGGCATGCGGCACGCCCGAGGAAATCGCCGCAAACCGGGAAAGCATCACGGGACGCTATTTGGGAATCTAGGGCACAACCACCGCGACGGCGCCTTTGGTAAAGCTTGGCGGTTCGCGGAATCTTCTTTAACCCTTCCGCATTGCGCGTTTCTTTGCAGCAGGAATGCTAGAATCGTGGGAAAAGAACAGCTTCGCGAAATCGCAGCTGAAGCAAATACTTTCTAGCACGGCGCCACACCTGCCCGTTCGCAGCATCAACCGCGAACAGGCCCGATTGGGTCAAAGCGGAAGCCGCGTCGAGCCTTCCGCAAAAACCCTTTCGCCGCGACAACGAGCACTTGGAGGTCACAAATTGGTTCGAATCATCACCGACTCAACCTCGTCCATTCCCCAGGACATTCGCGCCGAGCTCGGCATCGAAGTCACCTCGCTCATCATCAATAGGAATGGCGAAGAGCTCGTCGAATCGGAAACCGACCTCGATGCCTTCTATAAAGATATCTACGAAATGGCTGACAACATTCCCACCTCGAGCCAGCCGCCCTTGGGCAAGGTTCGCGAAGTTGTCGAAAGCATCGCGAAAACGGGCGACGAAGTGCTCGGAATTTTCATCAGCGGCAAAATGTCGGGCACGTTCGAAAGCTTCGTCCACACAGCCAAAGAGGTCAAAAACGACCTCCCCAACTTCCGTTTCGCCGCCATTGACAGCATGACCAATTGCATGGAGATGGGCTGGCCCGTTATCGCCGCCGCAAAAGCCGCCAAAACGGGCGCCGGCCTTGACGACTGCATTCAGGCGGCGAACGCAAGCCTGCATTCCACGCGATTCGTATTCGCTCCCGAATCGCTGCTGTTCCTGCAGAAGGGCGGCCGCATCGGAAAAGCCGCCGCGCTCATCGGCAACATGATCAGCCTCACGCCCGTGCTCACCGTAAACGACGGCGAAGCGAGTACCTTCTCGAAGTGCCGCACGCAGAAAAAAGCTCTTGCGAAAATGCTCCAGGTGCTCGGCGAAGATACGGCACCGAGCGGCCTTAAGAACCTCGTCGTTCATTACATCGGCAGCAAAGCGCCGGCTGTGCAGTGGGCCGAAGAGAAGGTGGCGCCGTTCATCGGGTTCATGCCCCGTGTCGTGCCGGCGAGTCCGGTTATCGGCGTGCACGTCGGCCCGGCCATGGGCATCGCGTACGAATGCAACGCCCCCATTCCGAACAAGTTCCACGGCAGCGAACCGGAAATCATCGTATGCTAGCGATCGCGCCGCATAAACGCGGCGCGATTTTTCTGTCAGCGGTTGATGGGAACGCCGAGCGCATCCAAAATAGCCTCAAAACAAAGGACGTCGACATTCGAAGAGTGCGCGAGCAATGACTCGGTTGAACCTGAAGAAACTGCAGAGAAACAGCCTGCGAACTGGGCATATTCTGAACAATCGCTTGCTAGCCGTGAAAGACGCGCGCAAACGCGTCGCAACCAGAGACGCAATTCCACCAAAAGAAAGGCCACCGTGCTCTACATTCTTACAGGCGATGTGCAAATCGGAAAAACTCGCTGGCTACAGGCGCTCGTAGGCGATCTCGAAGCGCGCGGGGCCGTATGCGACGGCGTGATTGCGCCTGGCGTATGGCGCGAAGACGAAGCGGGTGGCTTCGATAAGCTCGGCATCGACAACGAGCTTCTGCCAACGCATGAGGTGGTGCATTTCGCACGACGCGACGATTTGGCCCGCGCCGAGGGCACGTTTGACGCCAACGCGCAATCGGCCAAGGCGATGCTTCGCTGGCACATTTCCGATGAAGCGATTCGGAAGGTGAATGCGCATTTTGATGCGCTCATTGAAGCCGCAAAGGAGCCTCAAGCAGCCGATATGCCAGAATGTACATGCGTCCATGCCAGCCCGGCAAAACGCATGCTTATCGTTGACGAGATGGGACGCCTCGAGCTCTTGTGCAACGAAGGACTCACGAGCGCCATGGAGTTGCTGAAGCACGGCCCTGAAGAGCGCTACGAATGCGCCCTGCTCGTCGCGCGAGACATGTTCGACTTGCCCCACCTAGCCGAGATGCACTTTGCGGCCGCCTGGGGCGGCTCCAAGCGCATCTCCCCCACCGATGAAGCGCGCAACGAGATCGTAGCTTCCGTTTTAAGCCTTTAGAGCCACCAGCAGCCCCAAGTGCTCCTTCAAGCGTTCACCGAACATCCCTCCCTAACAGTTCCTGGATGGACTAGGAGTGCCTTGGACAGCTAAGGCTCGGCCAAGAGCTCAAGGAGCACGTCAACCGCGCCATGCAGCTCGATACCGCCATCAGGGTCTGCGGTTATGCCTCGGGCCACAAGCTCACGCGCAAATGTCTCGGAGGCAACGAGCCGTTCCATCTCCTCATTGGAAGCAGACACGAAGCCCCACTGGCTACAGGAGGCCGCCGTAGCATCCTTATAACCGCCTTCGGGGGCCTCGTCGGACATGTCGACTTCATCGCAGCACCACCGGCCGCCATTTCATAGAGCTCCGCCGCCTTGACATAATCTTGCTCGACAAGATCGCCCATGTAATACAGCGCGCCAAGATCGTTCATGCACGCCCCGCTCCCATCCGCGATGCCGACCTTGTAGCTCAAAACGAGCACCTCGACCACTTCGGGAACAATCGTCGCCGCCTCACGAATGCGTTTCTTGTTAAAGAAGGCGAATTCAGCAAAGCTATCGCCTCCCCAAGACACCACCGCCTCGGCCATTTCCTAAGCCGAACGAAATGCAGCGCCCAAAAGAACTCCCAGCTACGCGGCGTCAGGTCGTTTCAAATAAAAAGCCCGTTCGTTAGAACGGGCTTTCAACTAAAACAGGCCAGGCAATCGCCTGACCTGCAGTATTCAATGGTAGCCTGGAGGGGATTCGAACCCCCGATCTCCGCCTTGAGAGGGCGGCGTCCTAAACCGCTAGACGACCAGGCCATGCGTGCTTCAATTAAGCAGCTTGATTAGAATACAGGATTCTCCCAGAAATGCAAGAAGAATTTTAAATTTATTCGAAATCGTAGAGGTCTTTTGTAGCCTCGCGGAATTCGTCATAAATCTGGGCGGCGATTTCCTCATCATCAAGAAGCTCGAACTCGCAGGGCTGGCCCTCTTCGTCGAGGTCGGTCACTTCAAGAATCAAAACCTCGCCCGAAGAGCCCGCCGGATCATCCTCGTCAACCGGGAAAAAGAAACCAAAGCGCTGCTCATCATGCAAAATGAGGCCCAGGAACTCGAGCTGAGAGATTTCGCCCTTCTCGTCCTCGAACTCGAACACCATGCCCTCTTCGACGGGCGGGGCGAAGTTGGGCGCGGAGCCCTCGCGGATTTCTGCCATTGCGCATCCTCTCTAGTCTGAAGCGGCCGTGCCGCCTTACGCATATCGTGCCCATTATCGCATCTCGCACGGCAGCGCGCGAGCCGTTCCGCGCAAGCCCGCAATTCATCACGAAATGAGCGCGCGGGCAAACCGGAGCGCACCAACACGCTGAGATGAAGCAACCGAGAATTCAGAAGCAGGAGGCAAGCCCCATGAGAACGACCCACGCCAACCTCCTACGCCATCGCGCGCACGAAAGCACATCCACGGAAGGCCAAGGGATGTCTTCGGCGATTGGGCCTCTATACAAAAGGAGAAGCAAGCACGTAAGCATTCTCGGCTTCGCAACGCATAACTGCAGATACCTGAGCAATCGCCCAAGGCAACCCCCTACGGCAATCACTTGCGAAACTATCCACGGCTTCTAGCAGCATCGCCCACAACACTTGAGCGCCAAAATTACCGCACGAAAAAAGCCCGCATGCATATGCGGGCTTTTCGGAAACCTTAAGCGCCAATAGGGCCGTTAAGCGTCGACGCGGCTATTTCTTCTTGCGATTCGCCGACTTCGAGCGATTCGATTTTTGGCGGTGCGTCGACTGCTTCGTCGCCTGTGCGGGCTGCGCGACGGCCGCGGCAGTCGCATTCTCGCCCGAACCTTCCGCAGAAACCTCAGCAGAAGCGCCCTGAGCCGCCAAAGCTGTCGCATTCGCGGCAACCGGAGCGGCCGAAGCAGCGCCCTCGGCCTCAGCAGCCTTCACAGGTTGCGGCAAGCGATTGAGGAACCAGCGCACCACCGTGTCGCCGTATTTGCGCTGCAGCTTGGCGTAGCGCGTCTCGCGCGTTTTCCAAATGACGTAAATCGGCGTTGCGATGGCATAGGACGAATACGCGCCCGCGACCAGGCCGACCGTCATGGCCAACGCGAAGTCCTTCAGCGTCTCGCCGCCGAACAGGAGCATAGCCACAACCGGAATGAGCGAGGTGATGGACGTGTTCAGCGAACGAATGAGCACCTCGTTCACCGAATGGTTCGCCATGGTAGCGAACGTGCACTTCACCGAATCGTCCTTCATGTTCTCGTTGATACGGTGGAACACGACCACGGTATCGTAGAGTGAATAGCCCAGAATCGTGAGCAGCGCGGCGATGGTATTCGGCGTAACCTCGCGGCCGACCAGCGCATACACGCCAAACACGAGCACGAGGTCGTGCAAAAGCGCGATAACCGCCGACACGCCCATCTTGTAATCGCGGAAGCGAATCGAGATGTAGGCAATAATCAAAATCAGCGACACGAGGAACGCGAGCAGCGAGCTCTGCACGACCGATGCGCCCCAGTCGGGACCGATGGTGGTCACCTCGAAGCTGTCGGTGCTCCAGCCGAACTCGTCGGCCACCTGGTTCGCGATGTGCGTCGCATCTTCGGCCGAGGTAGTGGTCATGCGAGCGAGAATGCCCGTATCGCCATCGGCGTTCGTGGTTTGCAGCACGGGATCGCTCACGCCCGCGTCGTCGAATGCGTCGCGCACCTGCTCGATGGTGGTGTCACCGGTGCCGTGGAACGTGACCGACGTGCCGCCGACGAACTCAATGCCGAACTGCAGGCCGCGCACGCCAATAATCACGGCGACGAGCACCATGGCGACAGCGGCGGCGGAAAGGAAGTACTTCTTCAGGCCCAGCACGTTGATGTCAAGCTTGATGAAGCGACCGCGCACGTCTTTGCGGCTTTCGGCTTGCTTCTCGCCTTGGAAATACGGCGCGGCATCTTCGCAGTCGCGCACGCCCCAGAAGCCAGGATGCTTCGCGATGCAGCGCGGCGCAAGCAGACGAATAATCGGCGCCTTGAACAGCAGCATCATCGCGATGTCGCACAGAATGCCGAGCGCGAGCGTAAGGCCGAAGCCCTTGACCGATGCGCTCGCCAGGAAGAACAGCGTGAGCGCGGAAACAAGCGTTACCAGGTCGGCGTCGATGGAGGTCAGGATGCCGTGGCGCACGCCCGTGATGGATGCGGCGCGCACGCTGCGGCCCATGCGAATTTCCTCACGGAAGCGCTCGAGCGTAAGAATCGACGAATCGGCGGCCATACCGATGGTGAGCACGACGCCCGCGATGCCCGCCATCGACAGGCTGAACAGGCCGAAATGCGAAAGCAGCGCCAAAATGCCCAGGTACAGGCACGCGAACACGGCCATGGCGGCGGCGGTGATGAGGCCCAGGCCATGGTAGAAAAGAAGCAGGTAAAGCATAACGAGCGCTAGGCCAATTGCGGCGACGAGCACGCCAGAAGCAAGCGCGTCTTGGCCAAGCGTCGGGCCAACGGTTTGGCTCTGCGCGTACTCAAAGCTCACCGGCAGCGAACCCGACTCGAGCACGGTTTGCAGCGCCTTGGCTTCGTCCATGGTGTAGTTGCCCGTGATGGACACGTTGCCGCCAGAAATCACGCCCTGCACGGCAGGAGCGCTTTGCACCTTGCCGTCGAGGATGATGACGATTTTGCCATGGTCGGCCGCGAGGTCGCGGGTCGCTTCCTCAAACGCCTTGGCGCCCTCGGAATTCAGCGTGATGTCGACCGCGTAGTTAGCCGACGCCTCGCTTTCCTTATCAACCGTCACGCGCGTGATGTCGGAGCCGGTCACGAGCGGCGTGTAGGTACCCTCGGGCACTTCGAGGTCGTAACTCTGTTTGCCCGTGGGGAATTTATTGCCAGCCGCGTCGGTCACGGTTTCCTGCGTGACGTACTGGCCGTTGTCGATCTTGGTCTTCACCGATTCGTCGGTGAAGGAATCGAGGCGCGCGAACTCGAGCTTACCGGTACGGCCGATGGTGTCGAGTGCGGCCTCGGTGTCGGAAAGGCCAGGAATCTGAACGAGGATTTGATCGTTGCCCTGCAGCGAAACCGATGCCTCGCTCGCGCCGAGCGCGTTCACGCGGCTCTCGATGATGGAGCGCGACTTCTCCATGTCTTCGCTGGAAACGGCATCGCCCGAGGTACTCTTCGCGGTAAGCACGACCGACAAGCCGCCCTGAATGTCGAGGCCTTGGTTAATCTTTTCCTGGGGCGGCATAAACGCGAACACTGACCCCAGTACCAAAAGCACGGTGGCGACGATCAGCCACACATTGCGGCGATTCACATGCTGCGACGTTTTCTTCTTGCGGTCGCGAGCAGGCTTGAGGCTTGCTGCCTCGGCTTTTTCGGACTTCATACGGCTCTTTCCGTGACGTGTCGCCCCTGCGCATAGGCGCAGTAAGGGCAATTTTCTATAGAACCTTTTCATTATGCCACATCAAGGAGAATCGCGGGTAACTTTCATCTACAGGAGCGCGCGTACGGTGGGTTTACGCATTGATTTGCGCATTTTCGCACCGCAAAAGCCGATATGCCTACCCTTCGAGAAGGCAGCGAAGATATGCGGCAGCGGCGCGGTAGAACGGCTCGCGCGCCTCCGATTCGCATGACGCGCAGAAATCGACGACCCAGATCTCAAGGTGTTCTTCGATGAACTGGGAATACGCTGCGGCGGCGGAGCCTCCCGGCAGATTGGAATCGGCGAGGGCGCGCTCGCCCGCCGCGACTGGCAGGCCCGCCGCGCGCAGGGCGAGCGCTTCGAGCAGCTCGCATTCGGTGGCGATATGATCGAGCGGATTGTTCTTGCCCTCGGGGCGTGCGAAACCGCACGCCTTCACAAAGCGCTCGACTTCCATGGAATGCGGATTCACGAACAGCAGCGGTTTCACGCCATCGGCCTTCGCGCGCCACACACCCTCGTAGGGGCTACACGCAGGTTCGGTCGGCCCCACGAACAGGCGCGTCGCCTCGGCGCGCAGGCGATGGAAAAGGCGATCGATCGCATCGGAGCCGCCGAGGACGTTGGGCGATTCGGCGGAATCGGAGCCACTCTTCCCGGAAAAGTCGACACCTTCCGCAAGCTCCTTGGGCAGCTTTGCATCCAACGCCCCACACACCTCGCAAGCCGCATCGGCCCATTCTCCACATGCAACGGCCTCGGCCAGCTCTCGCGTAGGGTGGCGGAAGCTGAACGCAGCCAGCTCCCACGCCGTCGCGCGGACAGTCCACGCCTCGCTCGAAATGCTCTCCATTGCCAATCCCTTCTGTCTATTTTTGGAAACGCCTAATCTTTCGCCTTCAACATACTCGCAAGCTTACCCGCATGGCTTGCCGCGTGCACCAAAATCAGCGCAAGCAGCACTTTCGCCGAAGCTGCGTGCAGTGGGTCCCACACGAAATACCCCGGCGCGAACAGGCCTGCCGCCGGCAACACCGTGGCGCTGGTGAGCGTGCCCGACACCACGCACACGGCGAGCGCCAAAAACAGCGCCGCGTCGAGCGCAATGCGAACGACGGCGAGCAGAGAGCCTCGTCGCACCGCCATGCCAAGGCCGGCCAGCGCATCGAGGCTCGCCGCCACATGCAAAAGCAGCCCCGCGAGCGCGCCAAGTCCTGCCCATTCATGGGCGGCTATCCCTGTGAACTGGGGAAGCACCGCCGCCGCGAACAACGCAGCCGCTGCGATGTCGAGTGAGAGCTTCGCTTTCTTCGGCATGGCCTACCCCACCTTCTTCAGAAGCACGATGAGCCCGCCGAAAAACACGACCGGGCCGAGCACCCACAGGTTCAGGCTCGCGTCCGACGCGCTCCGGTAGCCGCCGCCCACGAGCGTCTCCCACGCGTGGCACTCGACCGACGCACACGTCGATTCGGGGCAGGCCATCTCGTGGATGCCGTCGGGGCTTGGCACGTGCGCGTAATCGTGGCACTCGCCGCTCGCGCAGCCCGTCGCCGGGCACGGCGAATCGGCGGCAATCGCCTGCGGGGCGCCGACGCTTTTCGACGAAACGCTCGCCGCGGCAAAAACGCAGGCGCACGCCAGCGCAAATGCGGCGATAACGCATATAAGCTTTTTTGCCATGGCGAACCTTTCGGAAAAGGAGCCAGGCGCGGCCGGGATTGGGGAGGCGCCGCGCCTGGTTATACGGGAGAGAAGTATGGGCTATTTATCGCCCGCCGGCTTCAGGGGCAGGTATTTCAGCCCCACCAGCAGGAACAGCACGCACATGGCCAGCACGCCGGCCGCCACGACGAACTCGATGGGCTGCGGCGCGTAGACCATGCCCTGGTAAGCGCCGCTGAAGCCGGCCTGCCAGTTGGTGATGGTGTACTGCGTGGTGACGCCCGGCATGTCGAGGTTCGGAATTTGGAAGCCGCCGACCAGGATCTGCAGGCGCTTGCAGAACACGCCCACGATTGCCAGGGCCGAGGCGGCCACGACGCCGGCATCGGTGCGCAGCTTGGGAACCACCAGAATGGCCACCGAGACCGCCATGAGGATGATTTGCGTCCAGAACGCGGGCGCCAGCGCGCCGGAGGTGAGCATGGTCACGACCTCAGCGCCCTCGCCGCCGAAGTATCCGCTGGTCAGCAGGTCGCAGGCGTAGAAATACAGGTCGACGAGCACGAACACGGCGAGCATCTTGGCGAGGTTGGTGACATGCTTCTGCTCGAGCGACAGGTAGCCGGCGCGGCGCAGCGCCAAGCACACGATGAGCACGAGGCCCGTGCCGCAGTCCAGAGCCGAGGCTACGAACCACGGGCCCATGAGCGCGGTGTGCCAGAACTCGTGCGCAGGCGCCAGGCTGAAGATCCAAGCCGTGACGTTGTGCACCAGGATGGCCACGATGAGCGCCACCACCGAGATGGCGCGAATGGCAGTGTGGGACAGCTTGCCCGCCTCGTGGCGCAGGTACGCCCACAGGTAGACAACCGACAAGATGAGGTAGGTACCCAGCACCAGAATGTCCCACATCAGCGGGCTGGTGAAGTTCGAGTACACGAACAGTTCCCACAAACGGGCCGGGCCGCCGAGGTCGACCACGACGAAGCCGATGGCCGCGCACGTGCAGCACACGCTGGTCCAGATGGCCACCTTCGAGATACCGCCGAAGCCCTTCATGCCGAAGGCGTTGGGCACGCTGGAGATGATCAGACCACCGGCCGACAAGCCCACGAAGAACATGAACATCGTGATGTAGAGGCCCCACGAGTCCAGGTTGCGCATGCCCGTCTGCACCATGCCGCCAGAAAGCTGCACGGCCCAGCAGACGATGCCGGCCACGGTAATGACCGCAGCCACGGCGATGGCAACGGTGAGCCCGCGCCCGCCCCAGGTCTCGCGCTTGGGTTTTGTTGCGGTGGGGGCCGCCGAAACGTTTTCAGTCATAATTGGCCTCCCTTACACCAGGTAATAAACGGACGGCTTCGTGCCACGGTCGGGCAAAAGTTGCATGTACTCGCGCTCGCGAATAAGCTTCGAAACTTCGGAATCTGGGTCATCGAAATCTCCGAAATAGCGAACGCGCGCCGGACAAACTTCAATGCATGCGGGTTGCTTGCCTTTTGCTAGACGATGCCAGCACATCGTGCACTTCTCAACGACATGCTTCTGATGCTTCGGGACATCTGCGTCGCCCATATCTTGGCCGATAGCATACTTCGGTTCTTCCCAATTAAACGAGCGCACGCCGGTATAAGGGCAGGTCGCAATGCACATGCGACACCCGATGCACTTATCATAATCCTGGCGAACGGCGCCCGTTTCAGGGTCTTTGTAGGTTGCTCCAACCGGGCACGCCTTCACGCATGCCGGGTTTTCGCAGTGCTGGCAATTAACCTCGATGTTGTTCATCGTAAGATTCGGGAACTCACCAGCAGGAGTGTCCTGGTTTTCGCCACCATCGGTCAAAACGCGAGCCCACCAAATGCCATCAGGCAAATTATTCTCAACTTTGCATGCGACGGCGCAGGCATGGCACGCGATGCAATTTTTCATGTCGATTACGTATCCAAGATGCATTATTGAGCACCTCCATCCCACACGCGAACTTCGCAGAGCACGTCCATGAAGTTGTTGTTCACAGCAAAAGAGTCAAACTCCGTCGAACTCAATTGCGACCAGCCGCCAGCTTTGTGTTGGCTAAGCTGCCAACCTTTCGGATACACCATGGTGCCCGGGCGAATCGCCTGCGACAGCACGGCCTTCGCAACCGCAAAGCCGCGGTCGTTGTAGCACTCGACGTAATCCCCGTTCTTAATGCCGCGATCATCGGCATCTTTCGGGTTGATTTTCACAAATGGCTCGGGATCAAGCTCGCGCAGAAGCGGCACACTGAACCACTGCGAGTGAACACGATAACGCGGTCGCTCGCTCATAAGAACGAGCGGGTATTTCTTGTGCAGCTCGTTTTCGGGCCACGCCTCCAACGGGGGGAACCAATGGGCCATGCGATTGGTCTCGATTTCTTCTGCCGTCGGCACCTTCGTTGTAGCGGCGCGGGGCAGCGGATTCTCGCGATAAAATTCGAAACGTCCCGTCGCCGTGCCGAATACGCCGTTTTCATACGCGATATGAGGTTTCTTTTCGGCATCGCCGGGAACGACGCGCACCTGTTTCTTTTCCCTCAGGTCCTCCACGGTCTGCCCAAGCGCTGCGCCAATGGGGGTGTCCATCATTTCCTTGAGGATGCCGCCGTTGTCGAGCGAGAAATAGTCACCCAGCCCCAGCTTCTGCGCGAGCTCTGAAATAATTTGTGGATCGGGCTTGCTCTCATACAGCGGGTCGATCGCCTTCTCGTTGTAATTGAGACTCGACGTTTGGCCCGCGTTAGAAACCTCCTCGAGCTCGAACCATTGGGCGATCGGCAACACCATGTCAGCGTATTTCGCGGTATCGGTCATGACGGAGTCGGCCACAACGATGTAGTCCATTGCGGGAATGATAGTATCGGTCCAGGCATGCGTATCGGTGTGGGTGTTGACGGGATTGGCGGAATAGACCCACAGCATCTTGATCGAGGCGTCCTTGCCGCAAAATTTTCCAGTTTCGACAACATTTTTGAAATCGACGCTCTGGATAGAAAGGCCGGTGGATGCGCCGTTCGGGGCCGTGTACGCCGGATTGTTTACGATGCCGTATGTCCAATAGGCGCCATACGATGCGCCTGGCTTGCCCAAGTTGCCCAGAAGGGCGCAAAGCGTGAGACCAGCCATCGTGGTGTGCGCGCCGTTGTTGTACGCTTGCGGCCCGTACCCTTCGTAATGGTATACGGGGCCATCGATACAGATATCAGCAAGCGCGTAGATCTCATCGACGGAAACCTCGATTTGCTTGGAGACCTCTTCGGGGTTATGTTTTGCGATTTCATCCTTCAGCAGCTCATACGCCGTGCGGCATTTAACGCCCTCGAAGTCGTAGGACCCCTCGATTTCGGCAGCGGTCGAAGCCTCCTCGGGCGTCTTGAGCTCGCCGGCGACGAGAACCATGCACGGATCGTACATGATTTCTTGACCAGTGGTTGGGTTCATCTTTCCCGTCGCGGTCGGCTCGATTCCCATATCGCTTCGACGCAAGAACTTGCCCGTATCCTCGCGAACGAGGAACGGGGCAACCGTATGGTCACGGAGGTAGTCAACATCCTGGGCGCCCTTTTCGAGCACGATGTTCATCAGGGCGTACTTCAGCAACGTATCGGTGCCAGGTCGCACGGAAATCCATTTGTCGGCCTTGGCGGCGATTTGCGTAAACGTGGGATCAATAACCACAAGTTTCGTGCCGCCTTGCATCGCCTCTTTGACGAGGTGCCAATTCTGAATTTGGGCATCAGTAATATTCGCGCCCCACACCACAATGGATTTGGCGTTTTTTGCGTCCGTCGGCTCGTTGCCTTCCCACATGCCCATGCCCATAAGAGGGCTGATATAGTTGCCGGCCACGGCTGCCATGCCGTAGTAGCTTCCCATATCGAGGCAAGGCATGACCGAGCTCGCGTTGAGCAAGGAGGTCAGACGCGAATACGCGCTTGTGATTGCGACGGCCTGGTTGCCCGAGGCAGTGAGGAATGCCAGGGCGCTTTCGCCATACTGCTTCTGCGTTTCCTTGATGTTGTCGGCGATTTCCTGCAGAGCCTCATCCCAGCTAATACGCTCCCACTCCCCGGCGCCACGTTCGGTGCCTTCTACGCGGCGCATGGGATACTTCAGGCGCTGCGGGTCGTAAATACGCTGGACGTGAGACAGGCCTCGCTGGCAAATGCGCGTATAACAGCTCTCGTTGTATTCCGCTCGCGAAGTTTTTACCACCTTGCCATCGCGCACATGGACGTTAAGGTGGCAGAAGCCGAAGCAATTCGGACGACAAACACCGCGGAAGATTTGCTCACCTTGAGTTTCGGGCTGCCCAGGCTCATAGGCCTCGGCGATCGCCGCGAGTTGCGGCGTCACCGTCCCTGCAGCCACAGCGGCAACGCCTGCCGCGCCTGTGGTTTTGAGAAAACTGCGGCGCGTGAGCCCTTTCGGGCTGTGTGCTCCTGACATCTCTCCTCCTCCAAAGATAGCGTCAGGATATCCCCTTTGCATGAGACGCGTAAGCATTGGCGAGGCTGGCGCATAGCGCGCATGCGGCGGCGCCCGTGTCCAGGCGGCGGCCGTTCCCCAAAACCCCTTGCGACATGCTCATTCTTATCGGATATCCCCCTGCGGCTCACGCGAGCCGCACCTCCGCACCGCCATCCCCCGACAACGGCGCGCCTGATAAGAATTGGCCAAATCCTTATTTGTCATATTGTCACAATGTCTTGCGACATTCAATCAAATTGATTCTTCTATTTTTGGAATAATGGAGAGATAGGGCCGAGAAAATAGCTGGAAAGCTGCACATCTTGGAATGTGGCAGGTGATAAAATGAACTCAGCGGCAAGCCTCACGCTGGCGAGCTAGGCAACGCCGTTATAGCAAAGAGTGGAGCTACCGCTTAACGGCGGTGGCTCTTCTTGCGTTTTGAGCGAGTGCTACGTGCCTTGGACAGACCGATGATAGCAGCCGCGAGCTTGACAATTTCAGTCAGAACCTTAAGCAATTCCATCAATAATTCGACCATAGGGCATCACCTCCTCTCTCGCAGAGAGGGCGTTGCCCGGCACATAAGGCCAAAACCGCTGAGCTACGCTATTGTACGCTACGATGTACCGAGCTCATGGTGAAAAAAGAAACGCCACCGTCGTTAGACGATAGCGTTTTCTCATAGCCAACGGCGTTGCCCGAGCTACCAGACGCGAGCTGCCGTCGAGCCACATTATAGCATGCAAACCTTTCTACCGTCCATCGCGACGTCGTGCGAGGCGCTCATCGACGAGCGCCGTAATGTCATCGTCGGTAAGGCCCGCCTCTATACAACCGCGAATCATATCGTCTACCAGCAACTCGACAGGCGTGTCGTATGCGCGCGCCGCGCCGATTTCTTTCTGTTCCAGCACGAACGTGCCCTTGCCGCGGCGCGTGGATATATAGCCTTCGCGCTCCAGATCCATATAGGCACGATTGATGGTGTTGTAGCTGCTATCCAAATCGACCGCCAGCGCGCGCACCGTAGGCAGCTTGTCGCCCGGAAGGTATTTCCCCGACCCGATGAGGTACGCGATGCGGTTTTTCACCTGAATCCACACGGGCAGACCGCTCGAATGGTCGACCTGAAACCCCTCCATCGGATTGCTTGCCTGCGTTTCGCTCATCGCTGTCCTTCTTTGTCAATCGCGTCGGCCAGGCTATCGGAAAGGGCACTCGGCACCGTGACCACCGTGCCCTTCGACGATTTCACCGTTTCGTATTGCTGCAGCATGGTGCGCAGGCGCAGCGCCGCCGACGGGTCGCCGTACACGGCCGCCGCCTCGGCCAGCATGTCGGCCATATCGGCTTCGGCCGACGCCACTGTCATGCGCGCGTTTTTCTCGCGGTCGGCCTGGGCCTCAAGCGACATCACGTGCTGCAGGTCATCGGGGATTACGATATCGCGCACCTTCACCGAGATAACGCCGATGCCCCAAGCCGCAGCTTCCTTCTCGATGTCCTTCTTAATTTCTTGGTCGAGCTGGTCGCGGCGCAGCGCCACCTCGGCGACCGTCGAGCGGCCCACCGCCTCGCGCATGGCTGTTTGCGCGAGGAACGACACCGCCGCGTAGTAGTCCTCGACCTCAGTGCACGCCTTTTCGGCATCCCATACCATCCAAAACAGTACGGCGTCGACCGTCACGGGCACCAAGTCGGCCGTGAGCGTTTTCTCGGCATAAAACGGCGTGGCAATGGTGCGTTGGTCAACACGAATAGTGCCATGCTCCAGAATGGGGATGGTGAAATAGAGCCCCGGGCCAGCCACGCGCGCGAGCTTGCCCACGCGCAGCACGACGACGCGCTCCCACGACAACGCGATATGCACCGACGAAATGGCGAGTAGGGCCAGCACGAGCGCGGCCGACAGCTCGACGACGCCAACCGCGCCCGACAGCGCGCGGCCTGCGAGCACCGCGGCGCCGAACACGAGGATGAACACGGTGACGTTGAACACCGTGGCGCCGTTGCGCGACGACTTGCGCGGCACGAACGAGGTTGCCGCACGAATTTCGGCTTCTTTGTCGCACACGTCATAGGGGGCGTCGATAAACACCCGCGGGTCGGCCTTTTTCTTTTTAGTCGGCAGCATATGCGCTCCCCTTCTCCATACGCGGCGGACGCCGCGCGTTTTCTACATAAGCACGAGCGACATCGCCAGCGACGCCGCCTGCGTAACGTCGAACGCAGAAATATCGACGATGAGCGAGCGCAGCGCCAAACCACCAACGAACACGCACAACGCCACCCATAAAAGCTGCGTGCGGCTGTTCCCGTACGTGATGAAGCGCTCCATCACGTACGGGAACACAAGCCCCGCAACAACGAGCGCGAGCCAAAACTTCCAGCGCAGCGAGCCTGCCACCAGCGCGCATGCCGCGTCATGAGAGCCAGGCGACAGCATGAGCCACACAACGTACGCCGCAAGGCACACAGCCTCGAGCACGACGATCGCCGAGTCGGCGCAGGCGAGCGCGTAAATCGGCGAAACGAGCGGCACGCGGCTTTCCACGAACACAAGCGAGCTCAAGCACAGCGCGATGCCGCACGACGCCCCCGAAAGCGAGAACAAGGCGACAAGCAACGGCGTTTGCCATGCGAGCACGGCTGCGGCCCCATTCAATAAAACGCCCGTATACGCGATGACGACCACGCCGGCAATCGCGCCCACGACGCCGCCCGCAAGCGCGATTCGCTCACGCAGCCGGCCGCAATCGAGCAGGCTCGCGGCCGCAAAAACCACCGCGAGCACAAGCGCCGCCGCAAGCGACCACGCCCCCACCGTTATTGTCGATGGCACGGGCGACACGAACAGCGCGAGCGCGCGGTCGGCGCGACCAAGGTCGGCCACCAAGCACGCAATCGCAAGCCCGAGCACCACAACGCACGCCGCCCATGCGCGCGCGAAGAACTCGCGCGGCAGATACAGCCGCCGCGAGGCGATACGCGGAGCATTTGCCAGCTCCAAGCACGAAATCGAAAGCAGCGCACCGCCGCCCGTTCCGCCGAGGAACAGGTAGCACACAATAAGCGGACCGAATATGCCCATGCGCGACGCACCTCTTCCCCACTTTATCGCAATGTCGCAATACGCTGCGTCAAGTATAGCAAGACGCGTCGCTTCCGCGCGCAAAAATGGCCAGCCCATAAGAGCTGGCCATTGCGGCATATATGAGATGCGATTGGTTCGCGAGGCTTACGCGTTCGCGGCAACCTTGGAGTTGGCAGCGGCCGGGGCGACCTCCTTCTTCTCGGCGGTGCGAGCAAGAATGTTCGCATACACAGCACCTGAGATGTTGTGCCACACGCTGAACACGGTGCCAGGCACAGCGGCGAGCGGCATGGTGGCGAAGTGCGTCAGGGCCAGCGAAGTTGCGAGGCCGGAGTTCTGCATGCCAACCTCAATGGAAAGCGTGCGCATCTGCGCCTTGCTCAGGCCAAGCACGCGGCCCACGCCGTAGCCGAACGCGTAGCCAAGCACGTTGTGGAGCATAACAACCGCGATGATGAGCAGGCCGCTCGTCATGAGCTTAGCGGCGTTCGCAGAAACAACGGCCATGATGATGAGCGAAATGGCAACGACGGAGATGAGCGGAAGAACCTTGCCGAACACCTCGGAGACCTTCGGCGCGATGGCATTGATGATGAAGCCAAGTACGATAGGAACGAGCACGACCTGGACAATCGACATAAGCATGCTCACATAGCTCACATCAATGGACTGGCCGGCAAGCAGCAGCACGAGAGCTGGGGTCACGACAGGCGCCATGATCGTGGTGCAAGCGGTCATGCCAACGGAAAGCGCGACGTCGCCCTTGGACAGATACGTCATCACGTTAGAGGACGTACCGCCCGGACAGCAGCCAACGAGAATGACGCCAACAGCGAGCTCGGTGGGCAGCTGGAAAACAGTCACAAGCAAAAACGCAAGCAGCGGCATGATGATGAACTGGGAGAAAATGCCGACGATAACAGCCTTGGGCTTGGTGAAAACGACTTTGAAGTCGGAGAGCTTGAGCGTCATGCCCATGCCGAACATAACGATGCCAAGCAGATAATTCACCCAGCTCGTGGGTAGTACGGAATGAACGGGGCCTGGAATGATCAGGGCAATAATCGCTACCGCCAAAGCGATGATTGCCATGTACTTCCCTGCGAAATCACTTACTTTCTCAAGCGTTTTCATTTTCGACTTCCTTTCCGAAACGCTTCGCCGCGCAGCGCATTCCCAGCAGGGGTGAAACGCTCGGGTCGTGGCGGAAAGGTCGATCGTAGTGCGAATTACCAGTGCTCGGCAATGCACGCTTGCGGCGTACATGCCCTATGCATGTGATGGGTTAGTATAACTATCGCACACTAAAGCGCAAGAGCATTTTCCAGCATTTTAGAAAAAAGCTTTGATAATCAAAGAAACCCAGGTGAAACGTCCAAGAAATATGGCGGAAATGAGGCGGCCATGTGAAGGGGCATGCGGAATACGGAAGACCGATCGCGCCGCGAACGAAAAAAGACGAGCAGGAAACGACGAGGCAACCCGCCGCAACGCCCGCATGCCGGCCCGCCGCACCTCAAGCCAAACCGGCAATCCGGCTTGCAACCATCGCAACAAACCAAAAAGCCGGCTTGCAGCGCTTTGCTACAAGCCGGCTCTCTTACGTATCAAGCTAGATGAAACGCACTATTCGTTCAGCACAGCCTCCACGACTTCGAGCACGCCGTCGATGGCGACCGACTGCTTCTCGCCAGTAGCGCGAGGCTTCACTTCCACAGAGCCCTCTTTCAGGCCGCGCTTGCCCACGACAACCTGCACAGGCCAGCCGATAAGGTCGGCATCGGCGAACTTCACGCCCGCGCGCTCGTCGCGGTCGTCAAGTACCACTTCCCAACCGGCGCAAGCGAGCTCGTCGGCGATTTTTGCAGCTGCCTCGGTCACCTCGTCGGGCTTGCCGGAAAGCGGAATCACGCACACGTGCGCCGGAGCGATGCCCACGGGCCACACAATGCCGTTCTCGTCGTGGCTCTGCTCAACGGCGGCCGCCATGCAGCGCGACACGCCCACGCCGTAGCAGCCCATGACGAACGGCTTCTCGACGCCATCTTCGTCCATGAACGTGACGCCCATGGCCTCGGAGTACTTCGTGCCGAGCTTGAAAATCTGACCGGCTTCGATGCCGCGCGCGATGGAAAGGGGCTTGCCGCACTTCGGGCAGGCGTCGCCTTCCTTTACCATGCACAGGTGCTCCCAAGCATCCACCGTAAAGTCTTCGCCCTGTTTGGCGCCCGCAAAGTGGAAGCCGTCGACATTTGCGCCCACGAGCCAGCGCTCGATGCTGCGCAAGCTTTCGTCGGCGGCGATTTTTACGCCCTCGGGCAGGCCGACCGGGCCCATGGAACCCTTCACGAGGCCCGCGTCCTTCATTTCAGCGTCGGAAAGCGGCGTGAACTCGCCGAGCAGGTGCTCGACGGCCACTTCGTTCACCTCGTAGTCGCCAGGGACGAACAGTACCCACAGCGTGCCGTCGGCAGCTTTGCAGGAAAGTGCCTTCACGCAGGCGTTTTCGGTGGTACCCAAAAATGCAGCGAGCTCCTCGATGGTGTGCACGCCCGGAGTCTCGAGCTTCGTGAGCGCGTCGGCCGCGTACGCCACGGGGTGCGGCGTTGCCTGGGCGGCTTCGGTGTCGGCCGCATAACCGCAGGTGCAGCTCGCGATTTCAGCTTCGCCCGTGTCGGCAAGCACCATGTATTCCTCGGAAGCGTTGCCGCCGATTTGACCCGAGTCGGCCACGACCACGCGGTAATCGAAGCCCATGCGATCGAACATGTTGATGTAGGCCTCGCGCATGCGGGCATAGCTTGCGTCCAAGCCCGCCTCGTCGGCATCGAAGCTGTAGGCATCCTTCATGATGAACTCGCGGCCACGCATGAGCGCGAAGCGCGGGCGACGCTCGTCGCGGAACTTCACCTGGATTTGGTAGAGGTTCTTCGGCAGGTCTTTATAGCTGCGGAGCTCGTTATTCACGAGGTCGGTCACGATTTCCTCGTGCGTGGGGCCAAGGCAGAATTCGTTGTCGTGGCGGTCGGTCACGCGCAGAAGCTCGGGGCCGTAGACGTCCCAGCGGCCCGAACGATGCCACAGCTCAGCGGGCTGCACGAACGGCATAAGAATTTCCTGGCCACCGTGGGAGTCCATTTCCTCGCGCACGATCGTCTCGATTTTGCTAATGACGCGCATGCCGAGCGGCAGGAAGGTGTACAGGCCGGCGGCTTCCTTGCGAATCATGCCCGCACGAACGAGCAGCTTCGCCGATTCGATATCGGCGTCGGAGGGGTCTTCCTTCAACGTGGGAGCGTAGATGTCGCTCATGCGCAAAACGGGTTGTTTGCGAATGTTTGCCATGGATGGTTCCTTTTCTATGTTGGTTCCAATGCGGAAATTGAACGCGTGGTTACGGTTTCGATGGAGCGCCCCGCGCGGTTGCGGCGCGGAAAGCGATGCGGTCGATCCGGTGCCGCAACGCCGCGGGCGATGTTGCGAAGGGCGGCGCATCGAGCACCGGCGCGAGCGATTAGGCCAGCTTTTCGAGCTCTTCCATCAGCGCGTCTACGATATCGGCCTCGGGCACTTTGCGCAAGACCTCGCCGCGTTTGAACACGACGCCCGAGCCCGCGCCGCACGCCACGCCAAGGTCGGCGTCGGCGGCTTCGCCCGGACCGTTCACAACGCAGCCCATAACGGCGACCTTCACCGGCTCGACGCGGTTCGCGAGGCGTTCGTCGACCTTCTTCGCGAGGTCGATGAGGTTCACCTGGCAGCGGCCGCACGTAGGGCAGCTGATGATTTCGGGGCCGCGGCGGCGCAAATCGAGCGCGGCGAGCAGCATCCAGCACGCGCGCACTTCTTCGGTGGGCTCGTCGGTGAGCGAAATGCGCATGGTGTCGCCGATGCCTTCGTTCAGAAGAATGCCCAAGCCGCAAGCCGATTTAATGACGCCCTGCATGAGCGTGCCAGCCTCGGTGATGCCGATATGCAGCGGCACCTGCGGAATTTCCTGCGCGAGCGCGCGGTAGGTGGCAATGGTCGCCTGCACGTCGTGCGCCTTGGCCGAAACCACGACGTCGCCGAAGTCGCGCTGCTCGAAGTGGCGCACGTATTCGACGGCCGATGCGGCAAGCTTCTCGGGGAGCGTGAGGTCGGCGCGGGCCTTCAGCGCGTCGTCGAGCGAGCCGGCGTTCACGCCAACGCGAATGGGAATGTGCGCGGCGCGAGCGGCTTCGATGACTTCGTCGGTCTTTTCCCAGCCGCCAATATTGCCTGGGTTAATGCGAAGCTTCGCCGCGCCGCGACGGGCCGCCTCGATAGCGATGCCCGCGTCGAAATGCACGTCGGCGACCACTGGCAAGGGGCTTTTCGCGCACACCTCGGCGAATTGGTCCAGGTAGGCGCGACGGGGAATGGCCATGCGTACCACTTCGCAGCCAGCCGCCTCAAGCGCGCGGATTTGACGCAGGTTCGCTTCCACATCGTCGGCGGGAGCATTGAGCATCGACTGCACGACGCATGGTGAGCCGCCGCCCATGGGCACTCCGCCCACGCTCACGCGGCGCGTGCGCTGATTCGGACGCAGCGGGCTGGCGACGCTGGGCGATTCGGCGGCAGCAGGCATATTCGTTTCACAAGCTTGCATATTTCCCCTTTTGGTCGGGCATAACTGTTTAATTTTACGCCCAAAAGAGCCCAGCGGGAACCAACAAAGCCCAACAGCGCAGTTTCGCCATGCGAGATGCGACACGAGCGGCAAAGGAGACAGAGCGGCTTTTGAAGCGGCACCGATGTGACAAGCGATGAAGCCCTCGCATTCCACAATGCGGCACGCCCATATGAAACCCCGCATTTTTTTATAGAACAAGACGCCGACCTGAGCCGAAGCCGTGAAGCCCATACATTTCGCAAGCTGCGCCCCATCGACAAAGCATCCTCGTCATGCCTACCGAAAGCCATAGCCAACGAGCACGAAATTCCATCGCATCAAAGCGCGTCGAATGACAGACGCGGCATAACTCATAGGCAAATTGGTCCATTCCGTTTGCGCGAATCCATTCCACCATCCATCTTTCGCAAATGCCCGCTGCACACGCGCGCCGTGCGGGTATAGTGGGGTACGTGCGAATCACAACGCGAAAGAACCCGCGCCCGCGAACAGGAAGGAACACGCCCATGCAAACCGAAGAGTTCTTCCTGTTCGATACCGTGAACACCGTCACAGCGCCCGCACTCGACGCCGACGCCATGGCGGCCGTGAAGGCGGCATGCCTTCGCTACGAAAAGCTGTTCTCGCGCTTCGATGAGCAATCGCAGCTCTTCCGCATCAACAACGCCCATGGCGCACCGGTCGATGTCGACCCCGAATTGGCCCAGTTCATCGAAACATCGCTCGACTACTGCGAAGCGTCGGGCGGCCTGTTCGACATCACGATGGGATCGGTCACGCGCCTGTGGAATTTCAAGAATGGCACCATCCCCGCCGAGGGCGACGTGCGCGCCGCCCTTTCGCACGTGAACTGGCGAGGCGTGCACGTCAACGGCTCAACCGTGCAGCTCGCCGACCCCGAGGCATGCCTCGAGCTCGGCGGCATCGCAAAGGGATACATCGCCGATGGCGTGCTCGACGTGCTTGCGCGCCACGGCGTCGAACACGCCATCGTGAACCTGGGCGGCAACGTGGCCGTCATGGGCGGGCGTCCCGACGGCACGCCATGGCAGGTGGGCCTGCGCCAGCCGATCGCCTCGCACGGCATTCCCGTGACGGCAATGTTCGCGGCGGTGGGCGTGGCATCGGGCTCAGTAGTCACGAGCGGCGTGTACGAACGCGCGTTCACAAGCGACGGCAAAGCGTATCACCACATCATCGACCCCCGCACGGGATTCCCCGCGGAAAGCGACGTGGTAAGCGCCACGGTCGTCTCGCGCACGTCGCTTGAAGGCGACGGCTACTCGACCTCGCTCATTTTGATGGGCGCCGATGCTGCGCTGCAATTCGCCGCGCAGCATCCCGAAATCGATATCGTGCTCGTTGATGCGCAAGGCCGCGTATTCGCCACGCCAGGCATAGGCGACCGCGTTCCATTCCGCCTGCTGAACAGCGAGAGATAGCAGATTCGCACGCTAAAAAACGGACCCGCGCGATCGCGAGTCCGTCAATTCGGTTCTTTATTCGCGCCAGAAATGCGCCCTTCTCGAATTCGACCGTTCTACCAATTCCCGAAGATAAACCGCTGAATGTCCTGATTGAGCATGAGTATGAAGAACCCTATGAACAGCGCCATGCCCGTCATGGTCATGATATTCATGGCTTTATACCCCACCTGGCGTTTCGTGAGCTTCTGGAAAATCTCGATCACGAAACGGCCGCCATCGAGCGGCGGGATGGGCAGCAAATTCATGATGCCGAGCGACACCGAAATCATCGACATGAAGAACAGGAACTCCAACGGGCCCGCATCGGCATATTGTTTCGAAAGCACCGCCATGCCCATGACGCTCGTCGAGTTCGACACGGTGTCAGCCGCGGTTTGCGGGTTGAACAGCCCTGCCACAGCAACTGCCACCATGCCGATGTAGTTGAACCCAGCGCTTATGGCGGTTCCCACGTCGACATTCACATGGCGCACCACTTCGCCCGCCTCGTTCACCATATCGATGCCAAACACCGAATAGATGAGCACAAACGCCACAATCGCGAACAGCAGATTCATGAAAATGCCCGCAAGCAGAATGATGCAGCGCTTCCAGAACGGCTGCGCGCGGTAGGTTTGCGCGCGTTCGGCCAGGTAGAGCTCATGCGCGTCATCGAACAGGCGGGGCGAGCCCTCGACCAGGTCGATTCCTTTGCGCTTATCCTTGAAGGCGCGCGTGCGGAACACGTTGTGCTCGTCGGTTTTCTTCGGACCAACAAGGCAGCCCCATTCCTCAAGCACATAGAGCGCCTCGATCGCCTCGTCGAGCGTGATGCCCATTTTCTCAGCGACATCGTCGGCGTACACCGTGCCGTTAGCGTAGGCGAATGCGAGCGCGTCTTCGAGATGCGGGTCTTCGGGGCCCGGCTCCATGCCACACACCTTCGCATACCCGCCAAGGGGAACCGCCGTAACGCCGAATTTCGTGCCGCGCCAGGTGAAACCAATGTTCGGGCCCGGCAAGCCCAGCATGAATTCGGTCACGCGCACGCCGAAAGCGCGCGCCGCGAGGAAGTGGCCGCCTTCGTGAATGAAAACGAGCACCGAAAGCACTATGACGATGTAGAGAACCATCAAGACGACGTCCATGCATGGCCTTTCGTTCGGCCGGATATTCCGTATGCGATTATGCCAAGTTCAGACGCGTGCGAGCAATGTGTTGCCACGCTGTCGCGAAACGAACAGAAGAACGCCAGGCACGACGGCACGACGGCACGACGGCACGACGGCACGACGGCACGACGGCACGACGGCACGACGGCACGACGGCACGACGGCAC
>NZ_CAKTVX010000006.1 GCF_934630525.1 uncultured Slackia sp. | reverse complement strand
TTCTCGAACTCAGCCGGACATGTCCGGCTGAGTTCGAGAACGGAAGCTAAGCGTTCGGATGAACTCGCAAATTAACTAAGTCGTGTACATTCCTGCACAATTCGACGCATTTCACTTTTCCCAATGACAAACAAGTCTCGTTATGGCAGAATTAATTTTCACGGGCGGTTGGCGCAGCGGGAGCGCAGGTGCCTTACAAGCATCGGGTCGGGGGTTCAAATCCCTCACCGCCCACCATTTGAACGCACAATGGCTGCTCATCTGAGCAGCCATTTTCTTTTCTCTATTATTTAAAGCGCGATATCAATTCAGATTCAACGCATTCGCTTGCATCGCCGTGCACCACAAATTGCAGCACAATTTGCACCACAAACCGCACCAAGGGTCGCACCACACCGCCACACGCATGCAGCACGAGCTCGGAGTCGCCGTGCACCCATTTCAGTTTTCAGCGCTTGCATTGCCTCGCTGCTCATTTGCAACTAGAGAAACCAGTACCAGTTTCCAGCGGCAATCAGCCGAATAGAGCCCGACATCCGACTGGTCGCTGCGGGCCGCACCATTCTGCAGCCCGCCTGAATGCAATGCTTTTTTTCTTCCATTTTTTCGTTATCATTGCCCCAAACTCACACCGAAGGAGGTACGCCATGCCAAACGTCGAACTAAAACGCGGGCAAGAGGTTGAAGAAGACGCATTCGAGATTCGCCGTCGCGTTTTCATGGAAGAGCAGGGTTATACCGATGAATTCGACGACATCGACGATACCTGCATCCATATCGTGCTTTACAAAGACGGCGAGCCAGCTGGCTGCGCTCGCACCTTCCCCGAACCCGCTGAATCAACACGCTGGGCCGTTGGCCGCGTAGCGGTGCTCCCGGAAAAACGCGAAGGGGGTTTTGGGCGCATGCTCGTCGAAGAATGCGAGCGTGCTGCCATCGAGGCAGGAGCAACCGAAATGTGCCTGCACGCCCAAGCTCGACTCGAGGGCTGGTATGGGCTCATGGGATACACGCGGTTCGGCGAAGTCGACTACGAAGACGAAGGCCAGCCACATATTTGGATGGAAAAGACCGTCTTGCGCTCCTAGCAACAACGCCCCATATCGAAACCGCCCACAATGCGGGCGGTTTTCTTGGCCAGCTACGCGCGCACCAGACTAAAGCCCTAATCGAAACCACCCGCATAGCGGGCGGTTTGCCCTTAGAGCATACCTTTGAATGAAAATAGGCGTCGGATTGAATCCGGCGCCTATTGCGTAAGCCTTAAAAAGTCGGCCTATAGGATAAAACGCGTCTCGACGAAACGCATGTCCCATCCCGTTCATCGAGCCAGGACGGGAAGGGCCCTTGCGGTTAAGCTTTTCACGGCGAAACGCCTAACCCACCATCAGAATCGATGCTGCGACAAAAGCGACAGTAAGCACAATGACCCCGCCAAAAATTGCCCATGCTCCAGGGCGGGCGCAATTGATGGTCCAACCTACGCCGAATCGCTCGGGCACAAACAGGCTCGCATCTTCGGGCGCCCAGTAAAAAATGCCCAGCTTCCAATGATCATCATCGTCAACGAGCATGGCATCACTCGTTTGCATGCGGAGGAATACACGCGATCCGCATTGCCCATACACCACGCTTACCGCAATAGACGCAACCACCATCGGAATGCACGCGACAAGCGCCACGATTACCGCAGCACCAATCGTAATAACCCCGACGACATACAGCTCGAAAGCAACTCCCATGACCATTGTCAACAGCACTCCGCCGCCTACCAGCACAATTGAATTTGCCCGAACGAACATGCCGTAAGCCCAGGCAGAAGAAGCGGCAGCACCGGGCTCTTTCCAAGCCTTCGACACAAGCATTTGCCAATGGCAAAACGTCAAAATAACGGCGAGAAACACCTCAAGCAGCACGGGAAACAACACAACGCCAACGCTCTTCTGAGCCCATCCGTCAACCACCCCATCAAAACCTATGTGCATTGGCACCAATTCGGGCATAGACGAATACCCAACGGCGGCTATTGCCACCGTAACGGCAATCACGGGAATATAGAGCAAATTCCATTTCAGCGACAGCCCCCGCGGAAAGCCTTCAGGCTCCGCCCCAACGGAAGCGACGAATTGCTGCGATTGCGCAACCCAGCCGCGTTCTTTCTTATACGAAACTATACGGCGACGGTAGAAAAGCATAAGGCCATACGACACAAGCATGAGCGCGAAGGTACCACCAATAAGCAAAACGAAGAAGACCAAAGGGCGCTGAGCATACGCCGCCATTGCGCATGCGAGCGTAAGCGCCGCCGTAACCGCAAGCATAATGGCGGCATATTTCCGTTTAAGGCCCTTTACGTACGCATCATTTTGAGCAGCAGAGGGAACCGTCACCGCAAACACTTCGGTGCGACGTTGAAGATACGGAACTATGGCAGCCAGTATTCCGCAAAGAGGAATCGTCGAGCATACCGCGCACATAATAATTGTCGTTGTAGTCATTACTGCCCCCTAATCGCCACAAGAAGAATGGGTCTTCGCCCCGGCGCTTTTTGCCTCATACGCGCATTTCGCTTGAGCCGCAGCACGTTCGAGAAATCCATCGAGCGTGCCGCCCCGGGCGCGCCAGGCCATGGCCAAGTCGTGCAACGCATCGTCCATTTGACTATCTGCAGCCTCATTCGACGAGTTCGCGTCCTGTGCCCCCGCTATGAAGGCGCCCGCACGGCCTTTGACCACGATGTAGCCTTCGTCGCGCAACACGGCATATGCCTTATTGACCGTATGCAGGTTAATGCCCAAATCGCTCGCCATGCGGCGCACACTTGGCAATGCATCGCCCGCCGTTAGGTCGCCTCGTGCGATGCCGGCAATTATTTGCGAGCGAATCTGCATATACAGTGGCTCATCGACCATGTCGTTAATAACAATGTACATATCAATGTCCCTTCTTGTTATACCTGTACTATAACAGATATAACAAGAAGGGACAAGTTCACGAACAAGCAAGACAAAACAAAAGGAACGGCCCCTTTCGGGACCGTTCCTTTTTTCCACCACACGACGGAGGCTCAACCCCGCGTGGAGGAATCGTATCCTTGGTTATCGCCAGACAAAGAGCCGGAGAAACCTCGCTAGAGTATGCACATTGCGACTGTGACAATCACCAAGCAGATGACCGCCAATATCGCGAGCAGTTTTCCTACCCACTTAAGCCACGTGCCGTACTGCACATGAGCAACTGCCAAGCCACCCATGATTGCGCCGCAGGTAGGAGTGAACAGGTTCACGAAGCCATTTGCAGAGCTGAAGATCATGACCATGGTCTCGACCGAGAAACCGAGGTTCGCAGCCAAGGGGCCCATGATGGGCATGGACACAGTTGCCATGCCGGAGCTCGACGGAATCAAGAACGAAAGCACAACGTAGAGCAGCCACGATGCCGGCGCGAAGATGAACGCGGAGACACCCTGCAAAGCATTGGAGGCATTCAACAGAATCCAGTCGGACATGCCGGTTTCAGCCATCAGGATGGAGATACCACGAGCGAGAGCGATGATCATAACAACGCTCATCATGTCTGCGGTGCCGTCGATAAACGCCTTCACCGTTTCGGCCTCGGAAAGACCGCCAACCACGGCGATGATGAGGGCCAGGATGAAGAACCAGCACGCAGCCTCAACGAAGTACCATTCACCAAGCGGAAGGCCGGTGATAACGGCAGACCAACCGAGGAAGATTTCAACACCGAAGTCTTCCCAAGGAATGAAGCTGATGACCATCACGATAAATGCGATGGCGAACACGATCAGGGCACCCTTCTGACGACCGGTGAGCGTGACGTCTTCAAGAGCGTTGTCCTTGCCGAAGTTCTCTTTCTCGGCTTCCTGCTCCTGCAGAGACAGGATCGTCGAGCCCCTGTCCTTCTTCACCTTGGCGGCATACTTCATAACGTAGATGATGGACACAGCCGTGGTGGAAATCCAGAGGATGGCGCCCAGAGCGATGATGATGCCCTGGTTCACCTGAATGCCAGCGTCAACGAGCGAGGATACCGCAGCGCCAACGGCGAACGGGTTAACCGTAGAGCCCAAAACGCCGCAGCCAGCACCCAACAGAACGACTGCCGAGCCAACCATCGCATCGAAGCCGGCAGCATACATGGTTGCTGCAAGCAGAACGTAGAACGGCACGGTTTCTTCGCACATACCGTAGGTGGTACCACCGATAGAGAACAGAACCATAAGAATGGGAATGAGAACGAGCTCATTGCCCTTGAGCTTCTTCACAAGCACGGCAATGCCGTTGTCGAGAGCGCCCGTCTTGGTCATAACGCCCAAGAAGCCGCCCAGGATCATAACGAAGAAGCAGACCTCAAGTGCGCCGCCCGGGAAGGTGTCGGGGTTCGCAGCACCTTCAACGATATCGCTAGGAGCACCAGTGAAGCCATAAATCGGAGATGTCAAAATGTTTGACAGAGATGCAGCCGTAACAGTACCGCCCGTGGCTGCCGCAGCAATCCACGAAATAACGGCCAGAACGACCAAAAGGATGAGCAAAATACTAAAGGAGCTAATGGGTTCCTTTTTTTTCTTAGTCTTCTCAGCCATGGGAGTCCCCTTTCCTGGGAGAGCACCCGCGCAACCCTTGCGGTTTCCCCTGCGCGAATGCTCCCTCCCCCGAGCGACCAGCCCGGAGGAGGGGGATTGAGCGGCTTAGGCGGTAATCGTAGTACCGGTCAAGCCATTAATTGCATCTTTGGCCTTGTCCAAAGACGTGATGAGGGCTTTACCCTGGGGGTATTCCTCGACATACTCAAGGCATGCCTCAACCTTCGGCAACATGGAGCCCGGCGCGAACTGGCCCTGCTCGATGTATTCCTGAGCCTGAGCGATATCCATCGTGTCGATATCGGCCTGCTCGGGAGTGTTGAAGTTGATAGCAACCTTCTCGACAGCGGTGAGAATCACCAGCATGTCGGCCTTGAAGGTGGCAGCCATCATGGCAGCCGAACGGTCCTTGTCGATAACGGCAGGAACGCCTTCGTAGGTGTCGTTGCGCTCGAACACCGGCACGCCGCCGCCGCCCGTGCAAACAACGATGTAGCCGTCGTCGAAGAGGTCCTGAATCGCGTCGCTCTCAACGATGCGGCGGGGCTTCGGAGAAGCAACCACCTGACGCCAACCACGGCCGGCATCTTCCTTGAAGGTGTAGCCAGTCTCGGCGGCCTTGGCCTTGGCCTCTTCCTCGGTCAGGAAGGCGCCAACAGGCTTGGTGGGGTTCTGGAAGGCCGGATCGTCGGGATACACGACGGTCTGCGTAACCACGTTAGCAGTGGAACGCATGATGCCGCGACGACGAAGCTCATTCAGGATAGCCTGCGAGAGCTGGTAGCCAATGTAGCCCTGGCTCATGGCGCCGGCCTCGGGGAAAGGCATTTCAGGCGTTTTTTCGTCATGCTGAGATGCGAAAGCAAACGCGTTGTTAATCATGCCGACCTGAGGGCCGTTGCCGTGGGTGACGATGACGTTGTTGCCTTCGGCAACCATGTCAACGATGCAGGCTGCAGTGTGCTTTACGAGCTCAAGCTGCTCCTGGGGCGTATTGCCCAGGGCGTTGCCGCCCAGCGCGATGACAATACGCTTTCCATCTGACTTAATGTAAGGCATTGCAAATCTCCTGCTACTACTTCAGGGTGGCGTACATGACAGCCTTGATGGTGTGCATACGGTTCTCAGCCTCGTCGAAGACCTTGGACTGCTTCGACTCGAAGACCTCGTCGGTGACTTCCATCTCGGTGATGCCGAACTGCTCGGCCTTCTGGGCGCCAATCGTGGTGTTGGTGTCGTGGAAGGCGGGCAGGCAGTGCAGGAAGATGGCTTCCGGCTTGGCGAGAGCCATGAGCTCGGCGGTCACGCGATAAGGCTCGAGCTCCTTGATGCGCTCAGCCCAAACCTCGTCGGGCTCGCCCATGGAGACCCAAACGTCGGTGTAGATAACGTCGGCGTTGGTGCAGGCTTCCTTGGGATCGTCGGTGAGGAGGATGGTGCAACCATTCTCGGCAGCGATCGGCTTGCAAGCCTCAACCACGTCGTCGCCAGGCATGCAGTGCTTCGGGCCACAAGCCACGAAATTCATGCCGAGCTTGGCGCACACAACCATCAGGGAGCGAGCAACGTTGTTCTTGCAGTCGCCCATGAAGACGAGGGTGCGGCCCTTGATGTCGTAGTTGAAGTTCTCCTGAACGGTGAGGATGTCGGCGAGCATCTGGGTGGGATGCCACTCAGTGGTCAGGCCGTTCCACACGGGCACGCCAGCGTTGGCAGCCAGGTCTTCAACGTCAGCCTGGGCAAAACCGCGGAACTCGATACCGTCATACATGCGGCCGAGAACGCGAGCGGTGTCCTCAATGGACTCCTTCTTGCCCATCTGAGAGCTGTTGGGATCAAGATAGGTGACGCCCATGCCCAGGTCCATTGCGCCAACTTCGAATGCGCAACGGGTACGGGTGGAGGTCTTCTGGAAGAGCAGAACGATGTTCTTGCCCTCGAGGTAACGATGAGGAACGCCCGCGCGCTTCATGTCCTTGAAGTTCTTGGAAAGCTTCAGCAGGTATTCGATCTCCTCGGTAGAGAAGTCGAGCAGACGGAGGAACGGACGACCAGAAAGATTAACACCCATTTTGATTCCTTTCTTGGGTTGAAGGGAGAAACCCCTTCCTTGAGCCTCATGCAGGCCCTGCGACACTCGTATCGCAGGGCCTGCTCTTAAGCAGCTGAGCCGCTTAATGACAGAGTTTGATGCGCGCTAGAAACTAGAGGTCTTCGCGCTGGAACGGCATGCTCATGCAACGCGGGCCGCCACGACCACGGGACAGCTCTGCCGAAGGAACAACCAGCAGGTTGAGACCTTCCTTGTAGAGCACCTCGTTGGTGACGTTGTTGCGCTGATACACGCAAATGGTGCCGGGCTCGACGCACAGGGTGTTCGAACCGTCGTTCCACTGCTCGCGGGCTGCTGCAATGGGATCGCCGCCGCCGCAGGGGATGAGCTTGATGCCGTCGACGCCGGTGGCGTACTCGAGAATCTTCTCAAGGGAGTCAGTGTGCTCCTTGATGTCGACTTCGCCCTCGGTTGCGCCCTTGGTCATCTCGTAGACGCGCAGGGTGCCCATGATGGCCGGGTGGATGGTGAACTTGTCGACATCGATCTGCGTGAAGACCGTGTCGAGGTGCATGAATGCACGGGACGCCGGAATATCGAACGCGAAGATCTTCTCAATCTCGCAGCCCTCGGTCTTCCAGAAGATGTTCTGGGCCATGAGGTCGATAGCCGCAGCCTGGGTACGCTGGGAGATGCCAACAGCCAGAGCGGTGCGGGTAAGGTTAAGCACGTCGCCGCCCTCGGTGTGGAACGGAGCGTCGCGGCGGAACCACAACGGGGTGCCCTTGTAATCGGGATGATACTTGAAGATGTACTTGCCGTAGAGCGTCTCACGATTACGGGTGACGGAGTACATGCGGTTCAAGTTCACGCCGTTGCCCACGCACGCGAACGGGTCGCGGGTGAAGTACAGATTCGGCATGGGGTCGATAATCAGGTCGCTCTGTTTGTCGCTGTGATCGCTGACCAGATCGTCGAGGGTGGCGGACGATGCGAGCGGCATGTCGATTTCGCTCTTGGCAACGCCAGCCATCGTCTTCTTCACGAATTCCAGGTCGTCCGTGAAGGTGTTCAGATACTCGCGAACGATCGCGGGCATCTTCTGGCCATGAATGCCAGCCTCGGCCAAGTACTGGTCGAGGAACTCATCACGAGCACCGGGGTTCGCTGCGAAAGCTTCTGCGACGAGCTTCTCGAGGTACAGAACCTCGACGCCCTGCTCGCGAAGAATCTCAGCAAAGCGGTCATGCTCTTGCTGGGCGACTTCCAGGTACGGAACGTCGTCAAAGAGCAGACGCTCAAGCTCATCGGGCGGAAGATTGAGCAGCTCGTCGCCGGGGCGATGCAGGCATACCTTCTTCAGCTTACCGATTTCGCTCGTTACATGAATACCATTCATACGAGCCTCCTTTTTCCTCTCTCTTGTCGGTCTTCCCAAAGCCGACATCTGCATAATGACACCCAAAATCGGAAAGCGCAAGGACTTTTTTTAGGCTTCTGAACTGGGGTAACACAGTTCCTTGCATTCTCGGCTTCTTTTATGCATTTTGAAACCCTGTTACACGTAGGGTTTGGATAAAAACGCGCTTTTTTGTATATCTTTTTTGAAGATTTATATTGCGACGCTTATCTATTCCCGCAAATCTATCGCCTATAGACAAGGATTTAACGTGTTATATGCAAATTGTTTGCATATATGCATACAGAATACTGCCTAGAATTGGCTGTTTTGCATAGCAGGAGCTATTATATGCATAGCGATGCATATGGAGGGTATTAACTGCTGAATGATATGAAAATTAATATGTCATGCGTGCATAAAGACGTTTAAAAAAAGGCCATTCGCAGGGAATGGCCTTTGCCTAGAGCCCGCTTCCCCTCCTATAAGCAGGGCTCTTAGTTCACCGAAGCTTTAAAAGGCTCCGTGTATGAGTGCATTCTACAACGCTTCGATTGCTGAAGGGGACGAGATTGCCCCGAAATATCGCCGACCCCTACCCCAATCGCGAATAATTGGGGTAAAAGCAGTATCAAATAGGCGCTTTGCCTCTGAAACCGCGATTCCAGCGCCCCCATACGATCGATGATCGACACCACGAAACAGCGAAACGACGAAGGCGGCAAGCCTCCAAGGTCCAAGGCAAGCCGCGCAATCGCGGCAAAAGGGTCGCAGAACGCAAGAAAGCCTTCGCGGCTCCACGCCGCAAAGGCTTTCTGTTCATGCATCTATCATTGCGCTGCTTCGATGCTGCGCTACAGCGCGCGACGGCTTTCAATGGCTCGACCGAGCGTCACCTCATCGGCAAACTCAAGGTCGCCACCGACGGGCAGGCCGCTTGCAAGGCGCGTGACCTTAATGCCGAGCGGCTTGATAAGGCGCGCCAAATACGCCGCAGTCGTCTCGCCCTCCACATTGGGATTGGTGGCGAGCACCACCTCGGCCACGCCCTCGTCAGACAGCCGCGCCATAAGCTCGGTTATGCGCAAATCATCGGGGCCAACACCGTCCATGGGGGAAAGAGCGCCACCAAGCACGTGATAGAGGCCCGAATACGCTGCAGTTCGCTCAATCGCCGACACGTCGCGAGGCTCGCTCACGACGCATATCGTAGAGGCATCGCGGCTCGCCGAGGCGCACACCTCGCACACATCGCCTTCCGCGTAATTGAAGCATCGAGAGCAAAAATGCACCGCATCTTTCACTTCGACGATCGCGTCAGCGAGGCGCAATGCGGAGTCGCGCGGGGAATTGAGCAGCCAGTACGCGATACGCTGGGCGCTTTTGGGGCCTACGCCCGGCATGCGCTCAAGCTCATCGAGCAGCTTTTGGATGGCCGGAGCCGATTCCACGAATAACGCCCGCTTACATCAAGCCGGGGATATTCATGCCGCCCGTGGCCTGGCCAATGCGAGCGGAGCCCTGGGCGGAAACGGCGCGCAGGGCCTCGTTCACGGCAGCGCACACCATGTCCTGCAGCATATCGGCATCTTCGGGGTCGATCGCGGCGGGGTCGATGGTGATGGACTGCACCGTCATGTCGCCCTGAGCGACAACCTTCACCATGCCGCCGCCAGCGGTGGCCTCGGCGGTCATCGTCTTGATTTCTTCCTGGGCCTTCGCAAGCTCGGCCTGCATCTTCTGCGCCTGGCGCATCATTTGCTTCATATCCATGAACGTTTCTCCTTTTCATACACGCCACGCTGCCGCGGCGAATTCACACTGGTTCGAAAGCCTACCATATTCCGCGCGAACGCATTCGCTTGGGAAAGGTTTCGCGCAAGGTCATCGCTCTTCTGTAACCTTGCTCATATTCACGCCGAACGACGCGAAAATCTCCTCGACCGACATTTCGCCCGAGCTGCCAGAGGATGCATTCGCGTATTCAGCGGGCTCGTGGGAGCTCTGCCCGCCACCGATGCCCTGCGGCATCGCGCGATTCGCGAACGGGTTCGGACGCGAAGGCGGGGCGGGAATGGGCGCGGGCGGTTCAGCGGGAAATTCAGGTTCCGCGACCGGCGCAAACTGCGGCTCAGGCTCCGCCGCTGCAACGGACGCGGGCTGAGCGAATTGGGCCGAAGACCAGCTGTCGGAAGAAGGCGTTTCCCCTTCTTGGCCATCGTCGCAACCTTCGCGCAATGCATCGAGGTCTCTGCCCTCGAGCAACTTCGCATCTTGAGGCATAGGCCAACCTTTGGGTTTCACCATGCCCTTGGCCTTTTTCTTCGGGTCGGGGGCAGAGTCGAAACCGAGCTCCAGCGCCACAGGGAATGGATCGACCGGTTCGGGGCCCACCACGAGCATCGCATCGCCGAATTCCGCAACCGCCTCGGCGAGCTTGTCGGCAGCGGTCTTGCGCTTCTTCGCGGGCGCACCTTCAGGCTCGGCCTTCGATGCCTGGCCAGAGCTTGAAGAAGCGGCGGGCTCGCTTGCCTGAGCCACCGCCTCGGGCTGCGCAGGCACTCCCCTTCCAATGCCTTCAGGCATTTTCCTTCCTGCGAAGGGATTGTCTTTCGCAGGGTTCGCGAAGGCAGCAGGCTCGCTTGCCTGGGACGCGGCTTCCCGATGCGACGGCGCCCCAACGGTCAGGCTCGCATCAGGCTCAGTAAAAGGGGGCTGCTCCTCTTCGGGCATATAGGCAGCGATATCGGCATCGGTGTACGGCACCACGTCGTCATCCCACGGCGGCGCGGCAGCGGCCTGCGGCGCTTGGCGCGAAGGGCCGGTCGAAGGCGCCTGAGTTCCGGCCGACTGCTGGGCGCGGCGTGCGGCGGCAACAGGAGCAGCCGGGGCAGCGGGCGCCGGCGCGGGCGCCGATGCGACAGAAGCAGTGCCGCCAGCCGCAGAGCCCTGAGTCACGCGGAACGGAACGGGGCCGCCGAATGATGCGGAGAGCGCCGACTCGATTGCGGCGGTAATATCGGGTTTTTGAGCCGCAGAAAACGCGAATGAATTCTCGGGCGAGAATTCGATGGCAATTCCCGACGCATCGGGCTCGGCCACGATGCGCGCCGAAAGCAGCAGGGCGCCATAGGCGGCTCGCTGGCGCTTCAAATCGGCAAGCGCGGTTTGCCACCCGCGCTGCAGGGCGGCCGGGTTGGAGAGTTTCGCTTTCACGTCGCTCGATGCAACGGCAGGCGCGGCAGAAGCAACGGCGGGCGCAGCGGGGGTCGCCGTGGCGGAAGCGGGGGCAACAGGAGCAGCGGCGGGTGCCGCAGCGCGCGCCGGCACAGCGGGCTGAGTCTGCGGAGCAAAGCCTTGCGGCTGCGGCTGAGTTTGAGGTAGAACCGTACGCTGGGCGCGACGACGCTCGAGCTGAGCGCGGAACTCTGCCGCCTTATCGACCATGGCAGCGCCCTGCGAAGCGGGCTGGGCTGCCGACTGCGTTTGCGCAGGTCGCGGCATGGGGCGCTGGAACTGGCTGGCTTGAGCGTGCGACACCGGCGCAGCAGGCTGGGTTGCTATAGGTTGAGCTTGAGCGGGCGACGGGGCCACGGCGGGCTGAACGGCTGCGGCAGGTGCCGCAGCGGACTGCCTGTACCCCGCATTCGCCGCGGGAGGAACGCTCGCCGGCTGCTGCGCCACAGCTGCAGGCTGGGCTGCGGCGGGTGCTGCAACCGCGCCCTGCGCCAGCGCGCGCTCGAGCACCTCGACGCGCGCAGCAAGCGATTCAAGCGTAAGGTCGCTTTGCGGGCGCACCATGCGCGTGAGGCCAATCTCAAACGACAGGCGCGGGTTGGTCGACGTGCGCAATTCCGTATTCAAATCGCCCAGCACGCGCAAGATATACGCGAGACGATCGATTCCGAACATCTGAGCCTCGCCCGACATGCGCGGCAGCGAGCTTTGCGGCGCGTTCACGGCAACCGCCCCATCGGTGAGCGAGAGCACATACAGATCGCGCACGTACGCGGCCAAATCGCGTACGAATCGAGCCAAGTCGGCGCCCGTTTCCACATATTCGGAAACCCACGTGAAACACGCCGCCGCATCGCGCGTCGCAATCGATCGAACGATGCCGCTCATATCGTCGACGTCGAGCGAGCCCAGAACATCGTTGGCAACTTCCATGGTCACGTTGCCGTCGCCGAACGCGATAAGTTGTTCGAGCATGGTAAGCGCATCGCGCATTCCGCCCTGGGCACGATGGGCCACCAAATCGAGGGCGTCGCCTTCGAACTGCACGTCTTCCGCCGTGCACACGGCACCAAGGCGGGCGATGATTTCCTCGTTGCTCAGACGGTGGAAATCGAAGCGCTGGCAGCGCGATTGAATGGTTTCGGGAACTTTTTGAGGATCGGTGGTGCACATGATGAACACCACGTGGCTCGGGGGCTCTTCGAGCGTTTTCAGCAGCGCATTAAACGCCGCGATCGAGAGCATGTGAACCTCGTCGATGATATAGACCTTGTAGCGCCCGCGCGTGGGAGCATATTGGACGCGGCCGATAATTTCCTCGCGCACGTTGTCGACGCCCGTGCGGCTTGCCGCGTCGAGCTCGTAGACATCGGGATGGTTGCCCTCGGCAATGGCGAGGCACTGCTCGCACGTGCCATCGGGAGCGGGCGTGGGCCCCTTCTCGCACAAAAGCGCCTTGGCGAGCAGACGCGCCGTCGTGGTTTTACCCGTGCCGCGGGGGCCGCAGAACATGTAGGCGTGACCCACTTTGTCTTGCTCGATGGCGTTTTTGAGCGTGCGCTCGATATGGGTTTGGCCCACCACGTCTTCAAACGTTTGCGGGCGGTATTTGCGGTATAAGGCTTCCGACATCGCGTAGGTCCTTCGCATTCGTGTGCGGCGCTCGCGGCGCCTTGTGCATTCCGCCCTATTATAGAAGAAGCGCCCAGGGTTGCCGGACGCTTCTAAAAGAGTTCGCCGTATTGATAGAAGCTCGCTCGCTAGATTTTCTTCGAGATAACGCTGCCGCAAGTATAGGACGCATCGTCGGTTTGCACCGATGCGTTGTAGGCAATCGTCCAATCCTCGTTGTACCCGTCGCCGCCGGCAAATATGCCTACGACCATCGGCTTGCCGTTTGAGGCCGTACCCGTAAGCGTTACCGTCACACGATGATCACCCTGCTCGGTGGGCGCAGAATACAGCGTGCCTTTCACGGTGGCATCGAGTGTGACATCGGTATCGTCGGTAACGCTTCGCAGAGCAGCGGCGGCGGCGTGGTTGGAATGCTTGCCGCGCGTCCAAGTGACATTCGCGGTTACCTCGCCTGTTTTCTCATCGAGGCTCACGATATCAATCTTGGTAAGGCAGCCGCCCTTGTCGGTATCGGCGGAGAACTGATCATACGTCGCCACGAGCGGGCTGTAGCTCACGGTGGCAGAGTCGTTTGCGCTCGCATCGGGCGCCCACGACGCGCCATCGAAGCGATAAACGTATTTCACGTCGCCTTGCACGCTTTCAAACCATTCGGGCTCGTACGCCACCGAAACCGTGCACGTTTGGGCCTCTTCATCGAAATCGACGCTTTGGATATTTTCCAAATCAGACGAGCTCAACGTGCTCTGAGGGTCATATACGATGCCCGAAATGGCCTTCGTCGAAGCGTTCGACGTCTCGAAGTTCGGCACATAGGAATCGCCGTCTTTCGCGTAGGTGGCCACAACGTCCATCGTGGTGCGGAAGGCACTGTTCTCAAACGTCGCCTTGGCATTGAATACATTCGCACCGTCGTCAGCCACGTGGGAATCGGAAACATCGAACGCGGTGAGCGCATAATCGTCGTTGTCAACGTAAGGGCTTTGCACCAAAACGCCATCGGCTACCAAAGATTCTTCGTTCGCCTCAAAATCGCTTTGCACCTGCGACTGCTCAACTTCCACCTTTGCGGAAGCGCAGCCGGCAAGGGCCGCAAGCGCGCAGGCTGCAAAAGCAATCGCCACCGCAGCACGCAGCCATGAGGCATGGCTCATATTCAACTGCTTCATTTGCATCACAACTCCCACGACGCAACCCAAAGACCTTGGGCATTCATCCAACCTTCTGAGGTGACCGACGCGGCACCGCCCTTCGCTTCGGCAGTACCGTACACAAGACCGCCTGCGGCAACGAGGGATTGATCGTCAGAATTGAAGTTATCCAAACGAGGAACCGCCGTCCATGCGCCGGAATCGTCGATGATGCCCCAATCGCCTGTCGCGAAATCTTTTGCATACGCCATGCCATCGGCAAACGGCTTGGCCTCCGAGAAGAGCGGCTGAATCTTCCATTCGCCCGATTTCGCATCAAGATAGCCCCACAGGCCCGAAACCGAATCCTGGGCAGCAACCATTCCGCCGCCCGCATGGTTAATACCGCCCCACAAGTCGACAAGCGTTGCCCATTGCGTAGATTTCGCCGTAGGGTCTTTCACGAGGGCACCCGTTTTGTCGATAAGGCCATATGCCGTTGTGCCATCCATGCCCGTGTAACCTGCTTCGGCCCACATGTCGTTGCCCTGCAATTTTATAGTGGCATATCCGTCGTAAAAAGGCCCCGCGGCAGCAATGCTCACGCCATCGTGGCCAGAACTCGCGCTGAGAGCTTCGTTGCCTTCGCTGTCGATGTAGATGGCCTTACCATCTTCGATGCCTTCGAAGCCCACGCCATCGTGGAAGAAGATGGGCTGCTTATAGCAATAGCGATCGGTTTCGGTAGAGCTTTTCGCCGAGTTGAGCGCCCACGCGCCGTTCTTATCAATTGCGGCATAGGAATTATTGTGCTTGATGCCGTTTTTCTCGTCGTCGAGCTTGCCCGAAACGAACGCGATGCCATCGCTAAACGAGGTGGCGGCGATGTACCCGCTCGCTACGAGTTCGCCTTGAGCATTTACGAAGCCTGCGCCCTTATCCTCGGAATACACCAGACCAAGCCCATCGCAGAACATGCGCGCTTGCTCGTATTCGGGCTCAACAACCCATTCGCCCGACTTGTCGATATAACCCCATTTTTCGGTATCGGGGTCTTGCGCGGGGAACGGGTCATCGTTCATCACGCCGCCCGGCAAATCATAGGCGCATCCAAAATCGGGGAAATAGGCTTTTGACCCATTGTTCGGCGAATACGTTGTCACAAGGCTGGGCGATTGCCCCGGCAAGCTTCCAAGCGACTCGAACTGGCACGGAATCACTTGCGTCCCCGCCGCATCGACGAAGCCCCATAAATTCGTTTCGGAATCTCGCACCGCATATAAATAGCTGTTGCTTTGCGCATTCTGCGCGCTTGCCGCCTGCGATTGAGACCCCGCCTCGGAAGCATATGCCGCCTGATTGCACGTCACCCCCGCAGTCAAGCAGGCCGCGACGAACATGCATGTAACAGAAATGCCAGCAACCGCAAAGCCACGCGTGTGCAGAGCATTTTTTGCAACGCTCATGTGCGTTCCCACCTTTCCTTCGCTGTTTCCTTTGTCTGCATTATAGAAATTACAAGCAGCGGTGTTAGGAGGTTTTAAGCGGGTAAATTTATTTTTACCTTAGCCACGCTTTCGGAACGCGCTTTCGCGAGCGATATGCCTAGAAAAGAGGCTCCGTGGCAAAGAACGTGCGCCTCCCACGCCGCCGTCAATGCAAAAGGCGCGCCCCGAGGAGCGCGCCTTTCAACTTTCAATATATATAGGTATATAGAGGTACGGTTCAGGCAAGCCACGTTATTTCGCACGTTCGAAATGCGTTGCGGCAAACAGCGTTATTTCGCGTGCTTGGCGTTCTTCGTTTTGTCGCCCTTCTTCGAATTCATCGCCGCTTTCACCGCACCGATAAACGCGGGCGCCACCGACACCGCGACAATGCCCAAAACGATAACCTCGAAGTGATCCTGCACAAATGGGATGCCACCGAAGAAGTAGCCCACGAGCACGAACAGGCTTACCCACGAAATGCCGCCAATAGCGTTGAATAGGGTGAACTTACCGAAATTCATGTGGCCCGTGCCCGCGATGAATGGCGCAAACGTGCGGAAGAACGGCATGAAACGCGTAATGACGATGGTAAGGCCGCCGTATTTCGCGAAAAAGTGATCGAGCTTGGCCATGCGCTCAGGCGTGAGCGCCTTGATTTTGCCAGAATCGATGATGCGCGCGCCGAAGAAGCGGGCAATCCAGTAGTTCGACGTGTTGCCCAGAATGGCGGCCACGTAGAATACGATGAGCGTGGCCCAAATATTCAAGCCGCCGCCGTCGGCGGAAAACACGCCCGCCGCGAATAGGAGCGAGTCGCCCGGCAAAAACGGGAAGAATACCAAGCCCGTTTCAATGAACACAATAAGGAACAGCGGCGTATAGACCCATACCGCACCGAGCGAAATGATCCAGCCGGCAATGGCGCCTCGCGGGTCGGAAAGCAAGTTCAAAAAGAATTGAATGACGTTCACGAATGACCTTTCATCTGGAATAACTCCAAAGAACGATAGCTTGAAGCCGCTTCGCTTCCAAGAAACGTTACCCCGATTTTGCAAAAAGAGGGGCCCTATGGCCCCTCAGAACATGCCAATGCCTTGGATAGGCGTGGGCGCTCGCCAGAGGCCCCTTATGGCTGCTTCGTCCCCGACCTGACCAGGTTCGGAACATGGCGCCGCCCAAGCCCATCCAAGGCATTTGGAACGTGCCCAGTATACCCGAGCCGCCCAAGCGACGCAGTTCTTCACGTTTAGCGCGACAAAAAACCCACGGACTTTTCTGACGACAGCAAGGCAGGCACGCAAATCCAGGCAGCGAAGGGCGGAAAGAATGGGAAGCATCACAGGCCCCGCGCTTCGCCGTTGCGCTATACTCTCGCCGTTGAAAGGGGCCGTATGAATACGCATGAACACAATTCGCATTTCGCGCTTGCAGCGAAGCATGCGCTTTCCGACCCTCATGCGCTCGCCCCGCTCGTTCTGCTCATGGGCTTTTTGGGCGCTTCCCTTCGCTATGCATTGGAAATGGCCCTGCCCGCGCAAGGGGGCTTTCCCGCAGCCACGCTCATCGTGAACATCTTCGGCTGCTTCACTTTGGAGATCATCAATCAATACGTGGGCCGACGCACGCAACTGCCCGCGCCTCTCGTGAAATCGATGGGCGTTGGACTCGTGGGCGCGTTTACCACCATTTCCGCGTTCTCGACCGAAAACCTCGCATTCTTGCAGGCGGGACGCTATGGGATTTTCGCGGCATACATGGCCGCGACTATCGCGACCACGTTCATTGCGGCACTTGCCGGACACCGCGCGTCGCGCGCACTCGAAGCGCATCGCGCCCGCAAGGCGGAAGAAGGCGTTGCGTGATGAACGTGCTCTCGTTTTTGGCGGTAGGCCTCGGCGGCGCGCTCGGGGCGCTGTGCCGCCACAAAGCCTCGACCTTCATGAAGCTGATTTTCAAAAGCGCGTTTCCTTGGCCCACCTTCTTCATCAACCTGTGCGCATGCACTATTGCAGGCGCGACGCTCGCCGGGTGCTTGGCGCTGAACCAAACCTTTTATACGGCACTGACCATGGGCTTTCTTGGCGGCTTCTCCACGCTTTCGACCATGAATTGCGAGGCCGTCGATCTGGTGCTTGGCGGAAAGCGCGCTTTGGGCGTTGCGTATGTGGCCGCAACCTATGCATGCACGCTTGGCGCCGCGGCGCTTGGGTTCGCTGTGACGCATCACATTCTTTATTAGTTTCTTATTGATACTTTTAGAAGAACGTCACCGTGATCGCGATTGCAAGCAGAGCCACGCTTGCCGCCATGCCGACGTAATCGCAAGCAACAAAAGCGTATTCGTCATAGCCGCTTTCCGCAGTACGTAGGCCAAAGCCACGCATTTCTGCCGCGAGCGCCGAAGCGTTGACCTTGCGCACCGACCCAACGAGCAGTGGCACGCAGAGCGGCGCCATAAGGCGAATCTTGTGCGCCATGCCGCCTTCGTCCATGTTCACGCCGCGCGCTGTTTGGGCCTCGGTGATTGCGCGCATATCGCTCATGAACAACGGAATGAAGCGAATGGCGGAAGTGAACGTGAATGCATAGCGATACGGCACATGTGCGACTTTAACCAGCGAATTCGTAATATCGGAAAGCTTGGTGACCCTAAGGGCGATGTAAAGGGGAATGCTCGCCGCCACCAAACGAACCATGGTCGTCGCGGCTGCAAGCAGGCTGTCCGTGCCAATATAGCCCCACGGCAACGCGACCAGCAGCGCGCCGGACGGCGTGCTCAATACTTGGATGATTGCAAGAATCAGCGAGAAGAGCAGCACTGCTCGGGCGAGGCCCAGCGTAGGGCCAACCAACGTGCTCGCTGCGGCAAGGGCGAACCCTACCGCGACCATGCCCAAAAGGAACGGCAGGCTCGACGAGCAGAAGCACGCAACGCACAGCACAATGGCGCATACGAGTTTCGCTATCGGATTCATTCGGTGAAGAACGCTCTCGCCTTCGACGTATTCCATAAAGTTCGACATATTGGGCAACCTTTCTTCAGACGCGCACATCAAGATGGCAAGCACGCGGTATTGACCTGTTAAATGATCGCAGCGATTAACAGGTGGGAGGCGGCACGCTGAGTGAGCTCATGCGTAGCAAGAAGCACGGCACCCCGTCCCAACCCCAACCAAAACCTGTTAAACGCTGTGGGCACTTAACAGGTTTTGGCGAGCACGAAACGGCGCGAAGCCACGCAGGGGTTAAGCCGCTGAGCGATTCAGGGCACGACGCAGGGGAAGAATCAGAATTTGCACGAGGATGGCGTTGAACGTCGCCGTTCCGAACACCATGACGGCGTACGTTACCAGGGCGACAGGAATCGCGATGCCATTCATCGCGGCAAGCAGCAGCACAAACGTATAGCCCGAAACGACCGTGGCAAGGAAGGTCGAAACAATCGGGCTCGCGTCGAATTTGCCGAACTTCAAGGGAAGCATGATGAGCAGGCCCATAGCCAAGCCGCCCAAAGTTTCAGATGCAGTATTCAAAAGGGGCGTTGCGGCAAGCATGGGAATTTGGCAAATGAGACCCGCGATCAGGCCGATGCCCATAGCCTGAACGGGCTTCGGGCGAACAAGAAGAATGGCCAGGCAGTACATAGCGATAATGAAATTCGGCTTCATGCCGGCGAACGAAAGCACGCTGCCAAGCGTGAGCTTCAAAATGGCGCCAGCCGCGAGCAAAACGGCGATGAGGATGAGCGCAGACGTATCAAGTGCACTGGTCTTCTTTTCGGCGGCAACGGTGCGAGGTTGGGCGGTAACTTCAGACATGATTGGTTCCCTTCGGAAAAGCCGCGCGAAGCGGCGGGCGGTTTACTGGAGTGGAGGCGCGCGGACCAAAATGGGCGGTTGCGCGTGAGCTGGCACTTTCGCGACCAGGCGCCAGAAACCGGGAACCAGAAAAAGAAACGAAAACGAAAAAAGGCTCCCGGCCAAACCGGGAGCCTTGCATACGCGATTAAGGGCGCGAGCAGCTCACGATCGACCGACCGTTTCGACACCGCGCCACCACCAGTTCTTGGCGTTTTTGGAAACCATGGCAGTGTGTGCGATGCGAGCCAACTTCGTGCTCCTTTCTAAAACTTACGATGCGGGATGCCCGCGCTAACGTTGCGGATACTTTATCACAGTAAAGCACGATAGCAACCAACAATTTTAGTTGGATTTATAAAAATAAGGTTTCTTAAAGTAACTATTGACGAAGTGCGTACCCTAGATTGCGGTTCGCGGAAAGACACTTCCAGATTTGCACGAAAACGCCTGGTCGCGACTTTTGGCTCGATGCCTTTATGCGACAAAGCTAGAACAGGGTACGCACTTCGTTAAAACTTTATTTACGATATATAGTTTCTAAAAGAAACTACTATCCAATGCCGCCGAGCGCGATGCCAAGAATAATCACGAGCGCCGTAAGTCCCACGAACACGTAGCGCGCCATGGGTTCAAACCACGACCCCAAAGGCTTTTTGCGACCGAGCTGCGCTTGAGCCTTCGCGAAACCTTTCGGACACACCCAGAAGAACATGATCGCCGCGCACAACGCGCCCAGCGGAATCGCATAGATCGAAACGAAATCCATCCACGCCCCCACGGCGTTGCCGTCTTCGATAAACACGCCCACGCCAAGCGCCGCAACGAACACGACGAGAACCGCAGCCCAGCGCGGCATGTTCAGTTGGCTCTGCAGCGCCTCGATAGGCGGTTCGAACAAATTCACCAAGCTCGTAAGCGCAGCGCACGCCACCGCCAAGAAGAACAAGAAGCAGAACAGGCCGCCGAACGGCATATCGGCAAACACCTGGGGCAGCGTGATGAAGAGCAGCGGCGGGCCCGAAAGCGGGTCGACGCCAAGCGCGAACACCGCAGGAATAACCACCATGGCGGAAAGCACCGCGGCAAGCGTCGAAAACAGCACCACGTTTTTGGCCGACGACACAACGTCGACGTCGTTCTTCAGATAGCTGCCGTACACCAGCGTGCCGCTTCCCGCGAGCGACAACCCAAAGAATGCCTGGCCAAGGGCCAAAACCCACGTTTGTGGATTCGCGAGCGCCTCCCAATGGGGCACAAACAAATAGGCATAGCCGTCAAGCGCGCCCGGCAACATGGCCACACGCACGAGCAGCACGCAGAACAAGACGAAGAAAATAGGCATCATGATTTTATTCAGGCGCTCAATGCCGCGCGAGACGCCGAACGCCATAACGGCTAGCGTAATGGCGAGCGCCGCCACATGGTAGCCAACGCTGCCAAAAGGCCCCGCGATCGAACCGAAGAACGCAGCCATATCGGGCTGCGTTACCAGCGTTCCGCATGCCGCCTCGATAAGGTATTTGATGAACCAGCCGATGACCACGGCATAGCCAATGGCGATGCCGAGCGCGCCCAGCACGGGGATGATGCCAATAACGCGACCGATTTTGTCGCCGTTTTTCACGCCGCGCATTTCGAGCGCCTTCGAAAATGCGCCCATAGGGCCCGTGCCCATGGCGCGACCAAACGCCATTTCGCCAATGACGCCCGTAATGCCCAGCACCACGACGAAGAACAAATAGGGAATCAGGAATGCCGCGCCGCCGTATTGGGATACGCGATACGGGAACAGCCAAATGCCCGAAAGGCCCACCGCCGAGCCAATGCAGGAAATGATGAATGCGGTTTTGCCGCTGAACGAGTCTCGCGACGAAGTGGTTTCGGCCATAGGGGCCCCTTTCTGAATTGCAACCTGCTCACGATAGCAGACTTCATGTTCGGGCCGCATGCCAAACGAACATTTCGCTGGCCAATACACGCGCAGGCAACCGCATCGGGCCAGAGCGGCGCGAATCAATCGATGTCGAAGCGCGCAAACGAGCGGCTTCCAAAACGGGCATCTTCCATCTTCGGAACGCGTCCCGCCTCCGTCAACGCGAGCGCGCGAGCGCAATCCACGCCTTCCCGCACCCGAGCCCAAGCCGAAACGCACGCCCGCGCAGCCGCGAATGTTACCAAGGTAACGAAACGGCGGCATTTAGCACTCCCACTTGAAGAGTGCTAAAAAGCTCCTATACTGCAAATTGTCAAAAGAAAGATCGAGGCGATGGCCCCGTACGAGAAAGGCAGTGAGTCATGATGTTGGTACCTGCACGTAGGAACGATTTCTTGAGCGACTTTTTGAGCGACCCTTGGGACATGGGATTCTTCGGAAACCGTCCGCAAGGCCAGAAGCCCGCACCGGCCATGATGAAGACCGATATCAAGGAAACCGAGAAGGCTTTCGAGCTTGACATCGATTTGCCGGGCTTCAAGAAGGAAAACGTTCACGCCGAGTTGCAAGACGGCTACCTTACCGTGAGCGCGAACACCGAAACCGAGACCGAAGATAAGAACGAACAGGGCACTTACCTTCGCAAGGAACGCTTCACCGGCAGCTGCAGCCGTAGCTTCTATGTTGGCGACGACATTTCCGAAGACGACATTTCCGCGAAATTCGAAAATGGCATTTTGAAGGTTACCGTGCCCAAGAAGCAGCTCCCCGCACCCGAAGAGACCAAGAAGGTCATCGGCATCGAGTAATCGATTCCCGAGTCTCCCCTTTCCACGAGAAGAGCCGGCCCGCGCAATGCGGGTCGGCTCTTTTTGCTACTGATAAGAAGTGGGCCGCGAACAACAATCAGGCTCTTTCGTTATTTCGACTTCAGCTCGCCCAGCATGCGCTCAATCAAATACCCTTCGCGCACGCCGCGGTCGCAAATGCGCAAACGCTCCCCGTCAAGCTCATCAAAAACTTCGACAAGAATCGCCAGCCCGCACACGATGGTATGAATTCGCTCAGGCGAGACATGCAGAACCGCATCGATGAACGTGCGGCGATGATCGACGACGTCGCGCAACATGCGATTCACATCGTCGCGCGTGATTTCTTCGCTCGAAGCGCCAGGCACGAGCCATGCGTTCACTTCCGAAAGCGCGCGAATGGATCCGCCGACCCCATAAAGCTCTGAAGCGGAGCCAGCGCAGGCGCCCGTCTTGTCGGCGGCAATAAGCCTGCGAACGCTCGCACGAATGGCCGAAATCTCGTTTTGGGTGGGCAGAATATCGCCCACAAAACGCTTGTATGAAGAAAGCGACCCCTGGGGCAGACTCGTGCGCGCAGCGTCGACGCCATTTTCAATAACGGTGATCTCGGTGGACCCGCCGCCAATATCGATAAGGGCGCCGTTGTCCAATGCGCCACGCGACGACGCGCCTACAAACCCCAAATGAGCCTCGTCGCTGTTCGAAAGCAACGAAATCGAGCAGCCCGCGCCTTGCTCGATCGCGGCAATCGCCTGCGCGCTGTTCGAAACATTGCGCAGCACGGCAGTTGCGAACACATCGACGCGATCGGGCGACAAATAGCTCGCGCGCTTCAGGCATTTTTTCACCGCCAGAATAGCCTCGGCTATACCTTCATCGGAAAACGCCCCATCAACGATATACGCCGCCAAACCCGCCATGATCTTGCGATTCATGATGGTTTTGAACTTGCGTTTCTCAGGGCACAACACGTCATAGACGCACAAACGCACGGTGTTTGACCCAACGTCGATGACTCCATAGTTCATAGAGCGATTCCGCCTTTCGAATTTCGAGATGTAACATTTAAGTATACCGATTGGCGCGAGACGCACGTAAAGCGCATGTCAAATCGCCAGAACGCAGCAGCAAATCCTCATTCGCAAGCCATGGCGCCTCGCAACTGAAACTAGTTTTTTACCCGGTTAAAACCCATTTTATATAGATGACATTGTTTCTACTATAAAGGCATCAAAGCTCGGCGACGAAAGGAACCACCATGAAATGCCCCTTCTGCGGATACGACCTGCCGAATGATGCCGCCTTCTGCGCATCGTGCGGAAAGAGCGTGAGCGACGCTTCGACGGCCACCACGGGAAACATCGAGGGCGACGAGGGCGCCACGCAGCCCATACAGTCCGTGACCACGCCGAACGAAGCGCCCGGCAACGCAGAAAGCGGTACGCCCGAAGCGGCCGAAGCAGCCGCCGCGTTCGGAGAGCCAGCCGACGCGTGCAGCGAACCAGCTCATTTCGGCAGCTCAATAGGCAATTCCTCCAGTTCGTACCGAATGAACAACGCCGCATCGCACGCTGGGCAATTCCTCGCGACCAAAAAAGGCAAAGGCATCGTCGCCGGCGTCGTTGCCGCTGTGGCGGCCATCATCGTAGCGGCCGTGGTTGGTTTCAACATGGCGAACAGCGTGCCCGAAGATACCGTGCGTCAAGCGCTTCAAAACAGCTCGACCGTAACCGATGGCGTCGTGGCAAACGACTACGTCACCGCCCAGCCTTACAACCTGAAAAGCTTCAAGATCGACAAGCAGGAAGACGAATCGACGGGCGAAATTGGCACGGCAATTACGGGCAGCGACAAGGCGCGCCATGTCTATTTCTCGGGGTCGATGGAAAACGATTTCTTCAAGACCGACTTCACGGGCGAGGCGTATTACATCAAGCAGGGAGATTCGTGGGTCAGCCTTCTTGGGCCCTCCATCACCAGCAACACTACCACGCCGTTGCAGGGCGTCGCGCGCATAAGCCAAGCCACGGGAAATGACGACTACGAAATCTCGAATTTCTCGTCGACGCTCGATTCCAGCAACGGCGCCTACACCTCTACCGCCACGCAAGACGTTTCGTATACGTTCTGGTTCGCAACCGACACCGCCACCAATACCCGCACGTTCGTTTTCGACGGCAATTGCTGGAAGCCCACGGGCGATACGGCGGTTTCCAACATGCACACGGCAACGAACTTCGCCGGCAAGAAATTCGAATACACCGATACGGGAAGTGGACTGTTCAAAACGGGCACGACCAATTCGACTATCGAATTCACGAGCGATGGCGAAAATGGCCAGGTCGCAGCTACGTATTCGCTCGATTGGAAATACTCGGGCGACACCTCGAAGGGCTCTTCCGGCCAGTATTACCTGCCCGTCAACCTTTCGGGCAACCTCACCGGCACAATTGAGCACGAATTCGGCAAAGACAATTTCAGCATCGAGCTCAACGACGCCGAAAACCAGGTAACGTTCACGGGCGGCGAATCGTATGCAACGATTTCGGCGGGCGACGGCGAGTCGAACACCATGTCGCTTTCTGCCGCGACGAACACGAAGTATTTCGAAAGCCCCTTCCAAACCTCGACGTACCGCATGAGCATGGGCACCTACGTGGAAAAGGCGTAGGACGAGCAGACGCTCAACCGCTCCGACCGCCGGGCAGCCCGAACCGGCCCTATCGCGTTATTTGGCGATTGCCTCAATCGAGGATTGGCCGATCGAGCTACCCAGCATTGCTTTATATGCGGCACACCGCAGGCGCCGCTTCGCCCGCTACCTTGCCTTCTTCAAAGCCTTCATTCGCCGCTCAACGTATTTTTGATCGAACACGCCTTCGGCGATGCAACGTTTCGCGAGGTCGCCCGAGCCCTGAGTGATATCGTCATCGACGTCATGCTTGAGCTCGACCCACGTTGCGAGCATATGGCGAACCTTGTCGCACGCGACGCCACTCGCCTGCTTCGGGAAAAACGCAGCCGCGATTTCGCTCACGCTGTCGCCTTCCGCATACGCCTGACGAATATCGATTTGCAGTTGACGGGTTTTGTCATTTTTCGCGGCCGTCTTGCATTCTTCGCTGCAGAACTTCTTCGGCACGCCGCGGCGACGGGCGAGCGAAAACGCCTTGCCGCACCGGGCGCAATAGCCGATTTTCACGTCGCCGAGCTTTCTCGAGAACAAAAACCAAAGGTACGCGAGATAAGTATCGAAGCTCAGGAAATCGTCGTCTTCGGTGGAGCGGAATAAATCGACGCGCACGCCTTCCAAATGCAGCGAAATCAACGCCTGGACCAAATGGCGCAGCGAAACGACATCTTCTTCCGTCAGCACCGATTCGCGCACATCGAGCTTGCCTTCGACGGTTGTCGCATCGAATTGGACCGAAGAATCGCCTTCATCGCCTTCTTCTTCCGCAAACCCCGCGATATTCCTTTTTGCCTGCTCAATGAGCTCGTCTGCGTGGGCGCCATCGTAGAAGCACGAAAGCACCAGGGCAAAATCGAGCGGCGTAATTTCGCGCTCGAACGAGAAAAGCGTGACCGTAAGATAATCGATCCCGTCCGGGTCGTGCTCGATGTCGCCTATCACGTAGTCGAATTCGTCGCCCACGAATTTTTTCAGCCACGGCATGCTTGGCATATGCGCCACGTAGCCATTTTCCCTAGCGGCATCAACAGCGAACGATATAGCGAAAATCGAGAAGTCGTTTCCCGTTTCAACGTTCTTCACCAGGGTTTTCGCGACGAGCGCTTCCGACTGCGATTCTTCATCGGCCCGCAACACCGCGAGCGGTTTGCCGCCATTCACCACTTCCTGCACCGTGACAACCGCGCGGGCCACATTCGCCGCGCTTTGCCAATCGGCAAGCGACTCGCGCACGTCCGTCCCGAACAAAGGACCTGTTTGCAAGGCCAGCGGCAGCAGCCCGTCCTTATCGACAAAGGCGAGATCTTCGATGCCGATTTGCGACGCGGGGCGCGGCGCGGCCTGATTAGGGGTCGCGAAGCGCTCGGCGGCATTCGCCGGCACGAACTCGAGGCACGGCGACTCGGCTCGCGCAAGACGAGCGTCATGCACGGGAATTCGGCCTTGCGGAGTTTTCAACTGGTCAATTACGTTCATATTGGAATCCAACGGTCGACGGTATCGTGCGATTATTTTACCCCGTTTAAGCGTCATTTTCGGGGAGCGGCCTAGCTGCGATCCGCTCGAGACGCGCCTTCGGCGAAACCGAAAGCACGAGTTGGCGGACACTGCCTAGGAACCGCGCAAACGCTTCGCAGGCCAACCCTGGCAGGGTTCACTTGCCCCGTAGCCGTTCCGCAGCGCGCAAAGCCTTGCGGAGCATTGCCGCAAGGCGCACCGCACTTTCACCGCAGCGGCCCTTCATTCAGTCGACCCGCAGCGCGATAGGACCCCGCTACTTCGAAGACGCTTGCCCGGAACCGGAGAAGCCCATGGGCGCCTCGATGGCGACGGTATCGCCGACTTTCGCAAGGCTGCCGTCGCTTGGGGCAACCACGAGCTCGCGCCTTCCGTACGCATAACTGCCCATTTGGTAATCCTCCGTCGCAAACACCAGCCCTTCGCTCGCAATATAGAAATGGGAGCATCCGTCAAGCGGATTTTCGACATCAATGCCGCTTCCAGTCGCGGGACTAATCAAGCACATATTCGTAATGTCCCTCACGACCGCGTTCGTACTCAGAAGATCGCTCGGATCGGTGGCGAGATACGCGGTGACCGCATCGGCAACAGCCGATTTCACCTGTTCAGGAGTGAGGCCAAAGGCAGATACCGGGTCAACGGGGTCGCCCGTTTCCAAACTATAGGCGCACCCCGTTACCGTCGTGGAGCCATGCGCACCCCATCCCGTGTCATAGCGCTGGTCGCGCACGCATACGATGTCGTTGTCGATATACGTCAGCGTGATGGAGCGATACTGACATATGAATACGATGGCGCCTCCCATGTCTTCCGCGGTATCGGGAGCGGCGTTCGTCTTCTCAACGTCGGTGCGCATGGATTCCTCGAGGGCGGCGTTGATTTTATCGACCGCATCGCTTTGCGCCGAAGCCTCGATGTGCGGGTAGTACCACTTCTGCGCCTCGCGTTTGCCCGGCGCATCATATGGATCGACCGGCACGCTCACGTCCATCGAACGAGTTTCAACCGAATACGTGATTTCCTCGGGTGCTTCGACGGTTTGCTCGTTTTGGGTCTGCTGCGCGGGGAGCCATACGTCGGTGCAGACGCGATAAGCGGCGTATGCGGTGCCTGCGGCAAGGGCCATGGCCAACGCGACCAACACGACCATCGGCACGCGACGACGCGAGCGATGCTTCGTGGCATTCACCGCACCACGCAGCGTTTCGGGATGCTTTGACGAAGCGCTGTTTTGAGGCGCCGAAGATGCATCGCATGCGCCGGCCTCGCATGGCTTTTCGGGCTCGTTCACAGAAGCGACGCTTTCAGGAGAGGGATCGCTGAACGAGGAATCACTTTGCAAGGAACCGAGACGTGCGGGTCCATTTTGCGAAGAAGCGTTTGAAGAATAGACGCTTGACGAGGCATCATTCCTGCCCGCGTCCGCCGCTTCCGACGCAAACGCCGACATGACGGCCTTCGTAGATGAGGCTGCGGGCGCAGCCGCGGACACGGCCGCCTTCGCGGGCGCGACCTTCGATTCGGCGACCTTCGCGGGCGCAGCCGCAGGTGCGGTCGTTTTCGCGGATACACCCGCCGACTCAACAACTTTCGTAGGCACAGCGGCATTCGCGGGCGCGCCCGTCAGCTCGACAGCCTTCGCGGACGCAATTGCCGATACCGGCTTTCCGCAGTTCATGCAGAACCTCGCATCGTGGGGAAGCTTCGCGCCGCATTTCGTGCAATACATGCCTGACCCTCCATTTGGATTCGCTTCTTTTCGATCGGTATTGTAAGCCCTGACGTATCAGACGCATGCAACGGCCGCACTATGCGCGCATGCCTCCACGATTTTTTTACCCGATTTATTCCCCTTTTCAGGAACACGCCCTTTGACTATTCTTGCATCGTTAAAACAATCCCCAACGAAAAGAGGGGCCATGTATTGCAGCCATTGCGGAACAGAAAACGAGAACGCGGCGAAGTTTTGCCGCCAATGCGGAAACGCGCTCCAGGCAAACGCGCAATCGAATAGCGCGCCGTCGGCGTTTGACCAGGAAATCAGCGCAAGCAAAGGCCGACAGAGCGTCGCGAACTTCCTTCGTGCATTTCAAGCCCACGTTGCCCCGCAAACTAAAAACTATAGCGTCCTCAACGCCCAATGCTCCCAGATGGAGATGCTTGAACGACAGCGCGCCGACTTCGAGAAGCGCGTAAAATCACCCGTACTCCTCATCTTGGGCATAGTGCTCATCGTGCTGGGCATTGGCCTGATTGCTTCGTTCGTTTCTTATATGCAAGCGCACATCGACGAGGCGGTCATCATCGAGAACCCAACACTTGCCGATTACTTTGACAACCTTGTCGCGCTGCTGTTCCTCGCCGGTCCCCTTATCATCGGCGGCATCATCATTGCGATTTTCATCGTCCGCAAGGCGCGCGCGCCAAAAACTCGCGCGAAATTCGACAGCCAATACGCCCAGGCCAAATCGGCGGCCCAGACAGCCGCCAACGAAATTTGGCACAACTACGAGTCGTTCGCAAACCACCAGCTCGTGGCATTCAAGTACGCCAACCCCTGGCTGCTCGACGCTTTAGCCCGCATCGTGGCCGACGGCAAGGCCAATACGCTCACCCAGGCAATTCAGTATTTCGAGAACGAATGCTACCAACAGGAAATGAAAGGCATCGCGAACGCGAACCTCTACGCAACGCAAGAGATTCTTGAGCAGACGAAATCTATCCAACGCCAGCTTGCATACATTGGAGTCACAAGCACCATTGGCGCAATCGGCGCATGGCGCAACTAGCCATCGCAAAAGCGCATATATCTCGAGCGCGTCTTACGACTTCTTCATGACCTCGGTTTTGCATTTCGGGCACACGATACGCATCGTGCCCTTACCGCGCGGAATAGAGAGAATTTGCCCGCACCCTTTGCACCGGAAGTATTTCGTGGTCTTGCGATTCACGTACATGGTGTCGAGCATATTCCACCAAAGCTTTGGCTTCGCCGATGCCGCAAGCCACTTCTGGTTCTCTTTTTCTCGTGCCGCGATGTTTTTGGAATAGCAGCGCACGCAGCATACGATGAGCAGGACAAACGACACCCACGAAAGCACACGCCATCCAAACAGGATTTCAAGCACCATGCAGATCACGGAAGTCACGAGCAACGCGACATTGAAATTATCCATGCCGCGACGGCCGACCATGAAAGCACCGATTTTATACGGCAATTGCGCGAAGAAGTTTTTCATGAGCGTCTTTCCTCATATGCAGATATTTGAACAAGTAAGAGCATAGGTATTTACGCGCCGGTGATTGCAGGCTGTTGAAAAGCCGTCACCGGCGCGCGGCGCATGCGACGAAACCACCATATTCCACCGCGCGGAAGCCCATGTCGCATGAAAACGCACGAAGTGCGTACCCTTTGCGCCAAACCCAAGCTATAGAAGATACTCACTCCATAAAACCCCAGGTCGCGTATCGTCAATTCTAAAGTGGCATACACTTTTTCAAAAGAGGGTACGCACTTCGTGCGTTTTCATGCAATGGCATTGCGAGTTTTAACGCAAAGGCGGCGTTACACACGAAAAGGCCGCCGCCCATGCGGGCAGCGGCCTTCGAAATGCAACTACGTTCGCAGCCAGCGCTTACAGCGTGCGCAGGTTGACCTCTTTGAGCTGACGGGTCGTGACCTCGTTCGGGGCGCCGGTCATGGGATCGGCTGCCGAGCTCGTCTTCGGGAAGGCAATGACGTCGCGGATGGAATCTTTGCCAGCCAGCAGCATGACCAGACGATCGAGGCCAATAGCGATGCCGCCATGCGGGGGCGCGCCAAGCTCGAGCGCATGAATCAGGTGGCCGAACTTCACTTCCATATCCTCATCGTCGACGCCGCAGCGCTTCAAGACGCGCTTCTGCAGCTCGGCGTTGTGAATACGAATAGAGCCGCCGCCGGCCTCGAAGCCGTCCATGACGATGTCGTAGCTGTAACTTCCGCATGCCATGGGGTCGGTCTCGATTTTGTCCCAATCGGACTTCGGAATCATCGTGAACGGATGGTGCTCAGCCGCGTACTTCTTGGTTTCCTCGTCGTACTTGAACATGGGGAAGTCGACGACCCACAGCAGCTTGTGGCCATCACGCGGAATGTTCAGGGCCTCGGCCATGTGCAGGCGCAGGGCAGAAAGCACGGCGTTTGCGATATCGAACGTGTCGGCCGCGAACAGAACCAGGTCGCCCGGCTCGACGTTCATGGCTTCCTTGATCTTCGCGTGAACCTCGTCGCCCAGGAACTTGATGATGGGGCTCTTCTCTTTGCCGTCGGTGGTGTAAGCAATCCAAGCCATGCCCTTCGCACCATTGGCGGAAGCGATGTCGGCAAGCTTGTCGATGTCGCCACGGCTCCAGTCGCCAGCGCCCTTCGCGTTGATGGCCTTCACGATGTTGCCGGCCTCGACAGCCTTGGCGAACACGCCAAAGCCGCAGCCACGCACGATCTCGGTAAGGTCAACGAGCTCCATGCCGAAGCGGATGTCGGGGCGGTCGCAGCCAAAGCGATCCATGGCCTCTTTCCACGGCATGCGCTGCAGCGGGAATTCATGCTCGACGCCAGCGGCTTCGAGAACTTCCTTGAACACGCCTTCCATCATGTCGATGACGTCGTTTTCCTGAACGAACGACATCTCGATGTCGACCTGGGTGAACTCAGGCTGGCGATCGGCGCGCAGGTCCTCGTCGCGGAAGCAGCGAGCGATCTGGTAGTAGCGCTCGATGCCGCCCACCATGAGCATCTGCTTGAACTGCTGCGGGCTTTGCGGCAGCGCATAGAACTTGCCCGGGTTGGGGCGAGACGGAACCAGGTAGTCGCGAGCGCCTTCGGGCGTGGAGTTCGCCAGAATCGGCGTTTCGACCTCGAGGAAGCCGCGCTCGTTGAGGGCCTTGCGCATAGCCTGCGCCACGGTGTGGCGAAGCTTGAGATTCTTGTACATCTCGGGACGGCGAAGGTCCATGTAGCGCCACTTCATGCGCGTGGTTTCGTCGGTCTCGATGCCATCCTCGATAGAGAACGGGGGCGTGACCGAGGTGTTCAGCACCTCGATGCCGCTGGCGAGCACTTCAATCTCGCCCGTCGCCATGTTCGGGTTCACGGTGCCTTCGGCGCGAGCGCGCACTTTGCCCGTGATTTTCAGCACGAACTCGCGGCCGAGATGCTCGGCAACGTGGAACTCCTCTTCGGAAACGCAATCGGGGTCGATCACGATCTGCGTGTAGCCCTCGCGGTCGCGAAGGTCCACGAAAATCAGACCGCCGTGGTCGCGGTTGTGCCACACCCAGCCAGTGAGGGTGACCTGCGCGTCGACATCGGAGGCACGCAGCTCGCCGCACGTGTGGTCGTGCATACAATACTCGTTGATGAATTCGGTCATCGGTTTATAGCTCCTTGCGAAGTGAAACTAATCGCTCAAACTGGGCTATTGTAGCGCAGGAAGCGCATGCGGCGAAAGGTCGCGACGCAATTTACGCTTCTTCGACACCTTCCGCATCGGTCGAAGCCGCCCCTGCCGCCTCGATTCGCTCGCATGCGGCGAGCGTTTCGGCGTAATCGGCCTGGTAAGCCTCGATTTCCGCGGAAAGGCTCGCGAGGTCAGATTCGGAAAGCCTCGCAGCGTCCGCTTCTTCGCAAGATGCGAACCCGCCATCGGAAAGGGCCTGGTCAAGCTCGCGTTTTGCCGCATCGGCGGCACCTTTGCGAATGCCGCGCTGCGTGCCGCACGTCAGAATAAGAGCGCGCTGCGCTTCTTCGCGCTCACAGTCGCCTTGCTCGATGGCGATGGCCCTCTCCCGCTCATGCTCGGCCATCTCCGACAAAATGCCATTCAGCTCATTTTGCTGGCCTTCGTAATAATGCGCGCGCTTAGAAACCTCAGCCGCGGCACGGGCCTTCGCAAGCACGGCGCCTTTTTCCTGCATTGCGGGCAACTCCGCCATAAGCTCCTGCAAATGCTCGAACAATTCATCGTCGTTCATAGTCATGCGATTCCTTTCATCGCACGTAAGTCTAGCAAAAGGGCCCGCCAAGCGGCGGGCCCGGGGAGGGGTGTATTTCGACGCCGTTCAGCAGAACGGCGCTTCGAGTTGCCGTCGGGCGCAGCCGAGCACCGCATCGCACCTTGCGCTTGTCGCTTGCGTAGCGCCGCTACGTTTCGCTCCTGCCTTCAAAGCGAATCGCGATGCCAGGCCTCATCTCGCCATATGGCAAGCCGACAGCTCGTTCGTGTTCCTACTGCTCCTCGTAGACGCCTGCGAGCTGTTCGCCGAGGCACTTGCCCTCAACGAGGCAGCGGCCATGGCTGTTGCCCTGAACGTTGATCGGGTAGTCATACGCGTACATGTTGCCGGAGCAGTTGCCAATGGCGTACAGGCCCTTGATGGGCTCGCCCTCGGCGTTGACAACCTCGAAGTTGTCGGAAATCGCGATGCCGCCAACAACGGCGAGCAGGCCGGGGGCAACCTTGGTCGCATAGAAGGGACCCTGCTCGATGGGGAACAGGAAGTGAGATTCCTTGTAGAAGTCGGTGTCTTCGCCCTTCTTGCAAATCTCGTTGTAGCGCTCGATGGTCTTCTTGGCCTCGTCGACGTCGACGTCGAGCTGCTTGAGCAGTTCGTCGATGGTGTCGGCAACCTTGTAGTTGTCGGGGGTCTTCTCGACGCCTTCCTTCACCGTCTTGGCGTGGGAAGCGGACGCATCAGCCGCCGTGGTGCCCACAGCGCGGAACGAATCCCAGAACATGCCGCCGCCGAACTCGAGCGACGCGGTGTTATCGGCCTCGAAGTTGGAGTCGAAGATCGACCAGCAGTGGTCGTCGCCGCCGTTGACCATGGTGCCGACGCACTTGCCCTGAACCCAGGTGGCCTCGTTCATGAAGCGCTTGCCCTTGGGGTTCACGAACAGGAAGGGGCCATGGTACATAGCCGCAGCCTGTGGGTGCATCATCGTGGGCCACGGGCCGTCCTGGAAAGCGCCGCCAACCCATGCGGCCATGTTGTGGCCGTCGCCGGTGTTGCCCTGGTCAGAGCACAGGCGGGTCATAACCTTGTTCGCGATGGGAGCGAACTCGTTGATGTACTCATCGTTGTAGCTCACGTCGCCGGTAGCAAGCACGACGCCCTTGGAGGCGTTGTACTGAATGTACTTGCCCTCTTCGTTCTTGCAAATAGCGCCGGTGACTTCGCCCTTATCGTTGGTAACGAGCTGCTGAGCAGGCATGTTGTACACGAGCTCGAAATTGCCCGTCTCTTCAGCCTTGGCGATGAACAGGTACTCGATGTACGTCGCGATGGAGATTGCCTCGTTTTCTTTGGCGAGGTTGCCACCGAAGATCATGTGATAGCAATCGATCTCGGGGTGCACCGTGGAATTGGAGCCAACGGTGACCATGCACTTCGCGCCATCGGACTCGGCAAGGTCGAGCAGCCAGTTCATGCAGCGCTCGCTCTCGCGGAACCACTTGGCAACGAGGGACTCACGGCAGCGGTTGCCGCAGGTGGAGACCCAGCGCTCCATTTCGATGGACTTGTCGAAATGGATGTCGAGCGCGTCGAGCGCCTTCGACGCGATGGCGCCCGTACCGCCAACGCCGTGGCCGTTGGGCACGCCGTCTTTCTCAACCAAGGTGACCTTGGTGCCATTCTGCGCGGCGTTCAGAGCGCAGCAAGTTCCCGAATAGCCGGCGCCAATGACGAGCACTTCGGTCTCGACGGTTTCGGCGATATCGGTGATAGCCTCGGGGGTAACCTCCCACGTGTGCTTCGATTCGCCAGCAGCGTCGGCCTTGCTGCTCGAGCTCGACGAGCCGCCCGCCGGGCTGCAGCCAAACATGCCGAGCGCCGCCACGCCAGCGGCGGAAAGCGTTGCGCCCTTGAGCAGGTTGCGGCGAGAAATGCCCTTCTTCAATTCTTCCATGGTTCCCTCCTAATGGAATCCCTTGGGATGCCGCGTCGAAGAGATCGCCCCGAACGCCATAGCAAGCCGCGCAGACCCAAGGCCGCGCAGGCGAATTTCATGGCTTTTGCAAAGACGCGCCCTCCCCGGCGCTTGCATCTGCACCCTCCCTGGATGCGATGGCGCCACTATAGAGGCGAGATGGGGCACGACGCACCACATATTATGGGTTGTTTTATTGTTCAACCTGATGAGAAGCTTGTTTTCCTCGTATTTCCGAGGGCGGTAACCCATGGAATCTTGGATTGAAAAACAAGACAACCCATCTCGTTTCGTCAAGATGGGTTGGTATTTTTGGATATGGAAGGCTGCAAGAAGGACTGAAAGCGGGCTAATTTAAAAGGTCGATGAGCTCTTGCTTCGAGTGGATTCCGAGTTTGCGATAGATGCTTTTCGTATGCCCACGCACCGTGTTCTCTGAAATGTAGAGACGGCGAGCAATAGCCGCAACGGTGTTTCCGTGCCGCATCAAATCGGCGACCTCGCACTCGCGAGCAGAAAGCGGGTCAATGAGGTCAAGCGAAGAAAGACGTTCTTCGAGAGAGCCGGACGATTCGTCGGTTGGCGCCATGGGGACGGCGTCATTTGAGCGGCGAAGGGCGGCCGGAGACTTTTCTTCACACCGTTGAGCATCACGCGATTCGTCTTCGCTCGACAGCGCCTTCTGAACGCACGGTTCCTCTTCGGCCGCGCACGCATTTCGAGCCGAGGCTCCCCCAGCTTTCGCCCGAGCGGCGTTTTCCGCAAGGGCTTCCCCGAAATCGCATTCGCCCACACTTGCCTGAGGGGCCGCGGTTATCGAGCGGCGCACATCGCTCCTGTTGCGGCCAAGCGACGCCAAAAAGAGCGCCGCCGTAAGCACGTACACGCACACGAACAGCACATCGACCACGAGCGTGAAATCGAGCACCGTATGCGCGGCGGCAACCTGCCCCACCGCATCGCCCAAAAGCAAGCTCACGAGCGTCGGCGCCACGCACAGCGCGTACACGAGCGACGAATCGATCGCCTTACGGCTGGCGTACGCAGCGCAGGTAATGAGCAGCAACAGATTCACCACCTCGAAACCGAACATGGTGAATACCGAAACCGCGCCAAGCCACCCAATGCCAAAGAACGTGGGCAGCAGGAACACTCCGGTGATAAGCGGGAATATGACCTGATACACGCGCAGCATGTCGAAGCCGCGCTCGGTGAACAGCTCGATGGCCGCAACCACGAGCGTGGCGCAGCTCATGCCAAGCATGATGCCCTCGAAAGAGCCGAGATTGCCCTGCGGAACCACGCAACCGATCATCTTCCACACGAAACCGATGGCGCACACGCAGAACACCGGACGTCCCATGTCGCGCAGCAGCATACGACGACGCTCGCGAGTGAGCGCTTCCGCTTCATAGGGAACGACCTCGGCGAGGCTTTTGCGCAAGGTCCACGCGCCGAGCGCGGGCAAAACGATGACGCCGCAAACCACGAGCCATTCCGTTGGCAAGAAGCCGATGGCGATGCACAGCACAACCGAACACAGCGCAGAAAGGGGAATGTAAACCGTGGTGCGCGAGGTGCCTTCTGATGCATAGAAGCTCTGCCACATCACGAAAAACGCGCCCTGCGAAGCTCCCACCAGCACCGATGCAATTGTGACCGAGGCAACCGAGAAATCGGCCAGAAAGAATGCGAGGTAATACAAAAGAGACCCAGCCGACAGGGCGATGCCTGCGATATACGCCGACTCGGGAGAAAACGCCTTGCTGCCGCGGCGAACCGACAGCACCGCGGCCACGACGACGGCAACGATAGTCGAAAGTTGCTTTCCCACGGAAAAGCCCGTGCTTGCAAACGCGAACTCATCGGCAGGAGCCATGAGCGCGACGAACGTGACTGCCCAAAAGAAGCAAAAGCCCAAGTGATGCCACTTCAAGTCTTTGACAATGCCCCTCGCCTGCGCAACCGGCATGCGCGCCTCCCTTATATCTTCTCCCCAGAAAACTGCCCCATGATAGCAAAAAACCGGCCACGCGGCTGCGCAACCGGTTTCGATGCGTCCTTGAGCAGGCACAATTGCCGTCCTGGCAAACAAAATGGGCCAGGGAGATTCCCCAGCCCATACAAAATCGGGTTCACGCCAAACGCGATCGAACCGTGCTCGGCGGCTGTCACTTTCGCAGCCCAGGTCAGCGAGCATGGGTTCTGGCGGAGCAGATTGCCTTGAAGCCCAAGCGCATTGGCCTTGCGGCCATGCGCGAGGGCTGAATGGCAAGATGCTTCCGCTCCGAATCAAACAAGATCCGCTTTCGCAGCCCAGGTCAGCGAGCGGCAAGCTGGCGAGTCGAATTGGCTCGAAAGAGGAGCGACGCGTAGCAGCGCTACGCGAGCGACGATTGAGGGCCAAGTCGGCCGCCAGATTGCCGCGCAGCATCAACGGTTAGCGCCGTTCGGCAGAACGGCGCAACCTTTAATGCGTCGGCAGTTGGCGCCGTTCTATCGAACGGCGCCAACCAACTAATGACGGAAGTGGCGATGCCCCGTGAATACCATGGCGATGCCGTGCTCGTCGCACGCCTCGATGCTCTCCTCGTCGCGGATGGAGCCGCCAGGCTGGATGATGGCGGTAACGCCAAAGCTTGCCAGCGCATCGATGTTGTCGCGGAACGGGAAGAAGGCGTCGGACGCGGCAACCAGATTCTTCGGCTCAAGGCCCATGCGCTCGCACGCCTCAAGCGCGCGCTCGCCGGCCAAGCGACCCGAGTCGACGCGGTTCGGCTGGCCAGGGCCCATGCCGATGCCCGCATGATTCTTGGAAATGAGAATGGCGTTGGACTTCACGCCCTTGCACACCTTCCACGCGAACAGCAGCTCGTCCATTTCTTCGTCGGTGGGCTTGCGCTTGGTGGGAACGGTGAACTCATCAGGCGTTTCGGTCACAGCGTCGGCGGTTTGGGCCAAAATGCCGCCGTCGACCGAACGATATTCGACGCGAACCGGAGCGTCTACACCACCGGTGCGCAAAACGCGCAGGTTCTTCTTCACCTGCAGAAGCTCAAGCGCAGCGGGCTCGAAGCTCGGGGCGATAATGACCTCGACGAACTGCTTGTTCGCGTTCATGTGCTCGATCATCTCGAGCGAAACCTCGACGTTTGCCGCAATAATGCCGCCAAACGCGCTCTTCGGGTCGCACGCGAACGCCTTGTCGTAAGCCTCGGCAACCGTAGCGGCCGTGGCTGAACCGCAGGGGTTCTGATGCTTCAGAATAACCACGGCAGGTTCGTCGAACTCGCGAGCAAGTGTCCAGCACGCATCGGTATCGAGAATGTTGTTGTAGGAAAGTTCCTTGCCGTTGAGCTGCTCGGCATTCACGAGGCTATGTGCGTCGGCATTGGGCAGGCGATAGAACGCAGCGCTCTGATGCGGGTTTTCGCCATAGCGCAGGTCCTGCTGCTTCTCGAGGTGAAGGTCGATGACCTCGGGCGTTTTCTCGCTGAAATCGGCCTTGCCGTTGAGCTGCTCGTCCATCCAAGCGGCAATCGCGCCATCGTAGGCGTTCGTGGTTTCGAACACCTTCAGCGCGAGTTTCGCACGCGTCTCGCGCGTGGTGGCGCCGTCGTTGGCGCGCATTTCCTCAAGAATGGCATCGTAGGTGGAAGGCTCGGTGACCACGGCGACGCTCTCGAAATTCTTCGCGGCGCTGCGCAGCATCGACGGGCCTCCAATGTCGATGTTCTCGATGCAGGTGCCGAAATCGGCGCCTGAGGCGACCGTCTTTTCGAAGGCATACAGGTTCACGACCACCATGTCGATCATCTTGATGCCGTGCTCTTCGGCTTCGGCCATGTGCTTGGCATTGTCGCGCTTCGCGAGCAGGCCGCCATGCACCATGGGGTGCAGCGTCTTCACGCGGCCGTCCATCATTTCAGGGAAATTCGTCACTGCATCGATGGGCGTCACATCGACGCCTGCCTCGGCAATCACCTTCGCGGTACCGCCGGTCGAAATAATCTCAGCTCCGAATTCCTCGTGCAAAGCGCGCGCGAACTCAACCACGCCCGTTTTGTCGGTCACAGAAACCAGAACGCGTTTAACCTGGGGGTTAGTCACGTTTCCTCCTCCGTTTTCCTTCCGTTGACTTTTGTTTACCTTATCAGCCGAATCGCCCGCGAGCCGCGACATCGACGCGAGCGGGCGAAAAAGACACGCATCGGGAGCGCCGCATCATGCGGCGAAGCCGAAATGAGCGCTATCGACCCAAATTCGAATCGTGCTTCGCGCGCGCGGCTTCCGAATAATTCTGCTTATATCGCTCGTCGACAAGCTCGGCAACAATGGCGATGGCAAGCTCGGCGGGCGTTTTGGCGCCAAACTTCAAACCAATGGGGCGCTTGATGCGCTCCCACCCTTCTTCGGTACCGCCCTTTGATAACACCAGGTCATGTACGGTATCGTTTTTACCCTTGCACCCCATCATGCCTATATAGTGCAAATTGTTCCTGATAGACCACACGCACGCCTCGGGATCGAACATATGCCCGCGCGTAAGCACGCATGCATAATCGGCGGGGTTCGCGGCGATGTTTGAAAGCTCATCGAAGTTGCCGCCGCCGAGCAGCACGCGACGAGCATTCGGGAAACGCTCTTCCGAAATATACGCAGGGTCGTAGTCGACCGCCACGACATCGAAGCCCACATGGTGCGCAAGCGCGGCAACTTCTGCCGACGCGTCGGAAGCGCCCAAAAGCCACACGCGCACCTTGTCGAACAGCGGAACGGCGAGCCACGTAAGGCCATCGAACTGCTCTGTATGCATGGCGGGACCACGCGTGGCGTCTTTCATTTGGAAAATATCGCGCGGGGAATACTCGCGACCGCACACGATTTCCTTTGCGTCGTTGCAGAAGAACACAAACGAATCGCCGCAGCCCGAACCCACGTCGCCATACTTCTTCGTGACTTCGTTGTCGACGTTTTCGCAGGCAGCGGACGCGTCGTACACGTATTTGAAGCCAATCCAGGCAAGGTCGCCTTCATCGATAGCCTTGGCCGCGCGCTCGAACACGCACGCATCGGCAGGCGCGAGGCCAGCCGAGATTTTCGCAAGCGCAGCGGGTGCCACATGCGCGCGACCCTCGAGCGCCTCTGCCGTGAAGCACGGGAAATCGTCAGAAGAAAGCTCGACCGGTTTGCCCGCAGCAATATCCCCCGCGAGCGCGCGCAGGAATTCCGCCGTCATCATACGTACCACAACCCTCTCATTAAAACTGCCGCCACCTGCCCCGCATCGAGCTCCACTCGCAAGCACGATGCGAAGTAGCGGCGGATCGCGCAAAGACACCTGTCAAGCGCTACGAGCATTTAACAGATTGCCCTCGCATCAAAGAAGGCGAGACAGACAACCCCGCCTCGCCTTTATGTCGAATTACTTGATGTGTACGCGGCCCGATTCTTCGTCGACCGACACGCGGCCTTCAGCAATCAGCTGCACGGCCTGCGGGTACAGCACGTGTTCGACCTCGTGGATCTTCGCCTCGAGCGCCTCGAGCGTGTCATCTTCCGCGACCTCGACCGCGCGCTGCGCGACGATGGGGCCCTTGTCGTAATCTTCGTTGGCGAAATGCACGGTCACGCCCGTCACTTTCACGCCCGCCTCGAAAGCATCGCGAATAGCATGCGCGCCCTTGAACGAAGGCAGCAACGCAGGGTGCAAATTCAACACGCGATTCGGAAAAGCGCGCAGCATAACCGGAGTCACCTTGCGCATGTAACCAGCCATAACGATGTATTCAGCACCAGCAGCCTGCAGCGCCTCGACAATTTGGGCATCGGCGGCTTCCGCATCGACATACAGCGTTTTGTTCATGACGAGCACCGGAATACCCGCAGCCTGCGCGCGTTCAATTCCGTACGCATCGGGGCGCGAAGAAACCACCTGAACGATTTCCGCATTCAGCGAGCCTGCGGCGATGTCGTCAATGAGCGCCTGCAGGTTCGTGCCCGAGCCAGAAAGCAAAACGCCGATTTTCAAAGGTTGAGTCATGAACAGCCCTTTCCAAAAACAGAAAGCGGGCCAGGCTTTTCCCGACCCGCTCCTTTGCTTTACTCGGCGTAACGAACCACGCCAGTGCCTTCGACGATTTTGCCGATGACGACCGGCTCTTCGCCCGACTTCGCCAGCTCATCCATCACGGCGTCGACGCGCGCCGCATCAACGATGAGCACCATGCCGATGCCCATGTTGAAGGTCTTGAGCGCCTGCTCCTCGGTGAGGCCGGCGGCCTCGATGCCCATCTTGATGATGGCGGGAACTTCCCATGCATCTTTATTGACCAGGGCGTCCATGGTTTCAGGAAGCGCACGGTTGAGGTTTTCGGTAATGCCGCCGCCCGTGATATGGGCCAGGGCATGCACGTCGCCCGGCAGATTGCGCAGGCAATTGAGCACGGGCTTCACGTAAATACGGGTGGGGGCAATAAGGGCGTCGCCAAGCGTTTCGCCATTGAGCTCGGCCACGGGAGCCGCGAGCTCTTCGGCGGTTTTGCCCTCGACGAGCACCTTGCGCACGAGCGAATAGCCGTTGGAATGGAAGCCGCTCGAACGCAGGCCCACGAGCACGTCGCCTTCCACGACGCCGTCGGGACCGATCATCTTCGGGCGATCGACAACGCCCACGGTGAAGCCCGACAGGTCGTAATCGTCGGGATCCATAACGCCGGGGTGCTCGGCCATTTCGCCGCCGATAAGCGCGCAGCCCGCCTGACGGCAGCCTTCTGCGATGCCGCCCACGACCTTGGCGACATGCTCCTTCTTCAGCTTGCCAATGGCGATGTAGTCCAGGAAGAACAAAGGCTCGGCGCCGCACGCCAGAATGTCGTTCACGCACATGGCGACCAGGTCGATGCCCACGGTGTCATGCTTGTCGATGAGCTGGGCGACCTTGAGCTTCGTGCCCACGCCGTCGGTGCCCGAAACCATAAGCGGCTCTTCCATGCCCTTGAATGCCGCCGCAGAGAACAGGCCGCCGAAGCCTCCGATATCGCCCACAACCTCGGGGCGATAGGTGGAATGCACGGCGTCTTTAATGGCGTCGACCGCAGCCGCGCCCTCTTCGATGTCGACGCCCGCGTCGGCGTAAGTGATTTCTGCCATGGGTAAGACTCCTGTCTATTCATTGACGGGCGAGGGGGGCACATCCCCTTCCCCATTTTCAACCTCATGCAATGTCTCTTGCATCTGAAATAAAAGCGGGACAAAGGGAAGGCCCCTTGCCCCATCGAAAACCGGAAGCGCCCGCACCTTGAGAGGAGCGCGGGCGCAACAGGTTAGCTCTTCTTCAAAAACGCGTTCTTCGTGATGGAATCGGGCAGCGCTACGGGATATTCGCCCGTGAAGCAGGCCTCGCAGAACGTTTTGCTGTGCGCATCGCCCACAGCTTCGCGCAGGCCATCGAGCGAGATGAACTCGAGCGAATCGCAACCGATGAACTCGCACATTTCCTCGTTGGTCATGTTCGCGGCGATGAGCTGGTCTTGGTTGGCGGTGTCGATGCCATAGAAGCACGGCCACATAACCTCGGGGCTCACGATGCGGAAATGGATTTCCGCTGCGCCGGCCGAACGAAGCATGTCGACGAGCTTCTTCGACGTGTTGCCGCGCACGATGGAGTCGTCGATGACGACCAGACGCTTGCCCGCGATGACGCTCGGCAGCGGGTTGAGCTTGATGCGAATGCCCATTTGGCGCATTTCCTGCGTGGGTTGGATGAAGGTGCGGCCGACGTAGCGGTTCTTCACGATGCCATCGGTGAATTCGATGCCGCTCGCCTCGGAGTAGCCAAGCGCACCGGGCACGCCCGAGTCGGGCACGCCGAGCACCAGGTCGGCCTCGACCGGAGCTTCGCGCGCAAGAATGCGGCCCATTTTGCGACGGGCCTGGTAGACGCTTTGCCCATCGATAACCGAGTCGGGGCGTGCGAAATAGACATATTCGAAAATGCAGCCGCGCGGCTCTTGAGGCTCGATGGCCTGCAGCGTCGAGATGCCCGTGTCGTTGATGCGGATGATTTCGCCCGGGCGCACATCGCGCACGAATTCCGCACCCACGATATCGAGGCCGCAGGTTTCGCTGGAAACGACCCAGCCGCGATCGTCGGGCAGCTTGCCCAAGCACAGCGGACGAATGCCGTGCGGGTCACGGAAGGCATAGAGCGCCGTGGGGCTTGCGAGCACCATGGCGTAAGCGCCGTCGATCATCTCCATGGCGGTTTTGATGCCCTCGGTAAGATGATGGGTTTCGCGCGTGTAATAGCCAATGACCTGGCACGCGACTTCCGAATCGGTGTTGCTGCGGAACTCGACGCCCTTGCTAATGAGGTCGGCGCGGATGCGATTCGTGTTCACGAGCGTGCCGTTGTGCGCAAGCGCGATGAGCACCTCGTCGATGGCCGACATGTGAGGCTGGGCGCTTGTCCAGTTGCCCATGCCGCCGCTCGTGGAATAGCGGCAATGGCCCACGGCCACTTCGCCGCGCAACGCAGCGAGCGCGCTTTCATTGAACACCTGGGTAACCAAGCCCAAGTCTTTCGTGACCGTCACGGTGTCGCCATCGCCCACCGCAATGCCGGCGCTTTCTTGGCCGCGATGCTGCAGAGCCTGCAAGCCAAAGCAGGTCAGCCTCGCGACATCGTCGGTGGTGGAGTACACTCCGAACACCGCGCACTCTTCTTCAAGCCGATCTGGCTTCTCGCCGGGAAAGATTGACGTTGCCACCCGGTATTCCCCCTTGTCGGAAAACGTTCGAACACGCTCGATGCTTGGCCAAAATTGGCCAGATACTCGCATGGTACCATCGCGCGCACGCCGTGGGGCTGAAAAGCACGTATACACAAACGAAACCAACGGGTGAGTGGTCGAGGGGCCAATCAATAGATACGCAAAAGGCGGGCCTGTTTTGAGACCAAGGCCCGCCTTTTCAATGAGGAACTACCTCCAGTTTCAACCGTGCGCGGCTAGGACTTTATTCCGCGTTCGCGGGCGTCGCCTGTTCGACGCAGCCACCACAAAGCACCGCACGCGTGTTCGCGTAGTCGTCGCCGCACGTGATGAGCGTGAACAGCTTCGTTACCGACGCCAAATCGACATCGGTCGGCGCGCTTACCGCGGAATCGTTGATGCGCGCCGTCATATACGAGCGCATGGCCGCTTCATCGGCGAAGTTCGGCTGCAAGATGTTCGTTTCCGTATTCTTCACAACATCGAGCGCATAGGTGCGGCAGCGGTAGTTTTGCGTAGGCGTCAAAATATAGAACGTGCGCGCGGCATCAAACGTCGCCTGGTCAGTCATGGCCAGAATGTGCGCGAACATAGTTTCATCGTTCATGTTGTGGCCGTAGATGAAGCTGTTCGAATCGGAGAAATCGCCCGCGTTGTCGGCGGAAAGGAAAATGGTGCCCTTGTGCACCAGGCCACTTGTGCTGCCCGTGAAGTCTTTCTGCAGGTATTCCTCGTCATTTTCGCCCTGCACGATAGGGTAGTCGATGCTTGTGCCCGGCATGTACACCCATCCGACGACGTCTTCGTTCTGCTCGCGCAGCGCATCCCAGTTCACCGTCATATCGGCGAGCGCGGTTTCCTCTTTCGCCAAGCCCGATGTCGCGGAAATGTCATCGTAGACCTTCGTGCCGTGCCAATAGCCATAGCCAATAACGCCAAGCACGCCGAGCGAAACCGCAAGCACGATTGCGGCAATGATAAGAACGATCGTCCACACGCGGCTCTTTCTCGAACCGCCATGCTTGTCGCCGCGGCCATGCTTGCCGCCGCCCATGTTCGAACCGTAATTGGCACGGGAGTAGTCGGCAGCGTTTTGCGTCGACGGCCGCGCCGAACCGCGAGCGTTGGCGGAATAGGGATTTGCGGCATGACGAGGTTGCGCAGGGCGCGCAGGAACGAACCCACCCTGCTGGGCGGGCCCCTGCGTCGAGTTCGCGCGATAGGGATTTTGCTTGTTCGTATTCATGCTGCCCACTATAGAAGAAAGGACGCAGCAGCACAAAGGAACACCTGCCCAGTGCGCCCTTTTTTCACGAAGGCGGCACGCTGGGCATTCTGTTCAAAAAGCATGTCGAATGTGGCATGCGCGCCCCGTTCCCTAGGCGGTTGGAGCGCATCTTTCTTTTCTTCACATACAAAACCCCAGGTCACAAAGTATGCGACCTGGGGTTTTCTTTCCGAACGTTCCACCAAGGGCGTTCGCGTGCCACATTCGGGACCCATTTTGAACAAAAACGCGAGCGCAGCTACAGCCCCAAGCGCTTTTCGAGCTCGTCGTTGATGATCCTCAACGCCTTCACGCGCGCGTAGTATTTGTTCGTGGACTCAAGAATGCGCCACGGAGCATACGGCGTGCTCGTAAGGCGGAACATATCGTCGACGGCGGCGTCGTATTGCGGGTGCTTGTCGCGATTGCGCCAATCTTCCGGCGTGATTTTCCATTGCTTGTCGGGGTTGTTCTGGCGGTCGTTGAAACGATTGAGCTGCTCCTCGGGGCTTACCGCAACCCAGAATTTCAACAACAGCGCGCCCCACGCCTCAAGCTCGCCCTCGAATTCGTTGATCTCGTCGTAGGCGCGGCCCCATTCCGCGGGGCTCGCGAAGCCTTCAACACGCTCGACAAGCACACGGCCATACCAGCTGCGGTCGTAAATTCCCACGTGGCCGGCGCGCGGCAGGCGCGTCCAGTAGCGCCACAAGTGCGGATGCGCAAGCTCGACTTTCGTGGGCGCGGGGCTGGGGAAAATGGTGTACGCGCGCGGGTCGATAGCTTGCGCCACGCGCTTGATGTTGCCGCCCTTGCCAGCCGCGTCATCGCCTTCATACAGAATCATGAGCGGAACGCGGGCCAGGTACATCTTCAACTCAAGCTCGGCGAAGCGCTTCTGCTCGCGCTTGAGCGCTTCCTGATATTCTTCCCTGGTCAGCGCGAGCGTATGGTCAATATCGGCCAAGCGCGGCGGATTCTTCACGATGGTGAAACGCGAATGCAGCGGCGCCTCTTCGGCCTGCTCGGCAGCCTGCGCGCGGGCAGCGGCCATCACGCGTTCGGTCTCTTCGGGCGTGCGGTCGCGCGGATCGGCCTGTTCAAGGGCGCCGGCGCTGTTGGCGGCAGCCTTCGCAGCAGCGGCTTCGGCGGCGGCATCGGGGCCGCTCGCAAGCGCGCGCTCCAGGGCGCGCACGAGCGCCTTGGCAATTGTGATGTTCGCGGAACGCTTGTCCTCGCCGTTGACCATGGTCCAACGCGCGAAATCGAAATCGGTATTGCGCAAAAGCTCATCGTAGCGCGCGTAAATCTCGTCGTAATCTTTCACGGTGGCGAGTTCTTCGTCGCTCACGCGCCACGCGGTATCGGGGTTGTCGCGAAGACCCTTCAGGCGTTTCTTCTGCACGTCCTTCGATATGTGCACGAAGAATTTCAGCACCACGTAGCCATCGGCGGAAAGCTGTCGCTCGAACTCGCTTACGGCGCGCCTGTAGGCCTGCAGGTGGGCAGCATGATTCGTCTCGGAATCGGTGTAGACCAAACGGCGCGCGGCCGCCGTGTACCACCCGCGTTCGTACAGCGTCATGTCGCCGCGGGGGCCAAGCGCCTGCCAGAACTCCTGCATGAGCGGCTCGAAGCCGGTAACGCCCGAGCCCATGTCGCGGAAACGGGCCGCGCCTTCCTCATCGAAATTCGACAGCACATGCATATGCGTCGCGCGCGCATCGAGCTCGTAGACCAAATCGCCGATGCGGCTCCCCTTGCCCGCGCCGTTCCAGCCTTCAAACAATGCAACGACGCCCACACCCTTCTTGCGGGCCTCTTGCTGCAGCACTACGAGTTTCGCAATAAGTTCGTCGTGCAGGGGCTTGTATTCCTCTTTCGTCATTTTCGCCGAAAGATCGACTTGTTCCAGCATATGAATCCCCTTTCACATTGTGCGTTGGCCCAATTATGCGCCAACGTCGCCCGCGCGCGAGACGGCAACGGGCATTTCGTGCAACTGTTTACACGCCGTTGCGGGCTTGGCGTCACTTTTTTCACCCGCCCACTCGCGCCCCTCAAGGCCCCTTTCGCTAAATCGGTGCAAAGCCTTGGGTTTGTGCAAATTCATAGCATCTGCTTATCGGTATAATGGTTAATAGCTAATGCGTTTTTTCAGGAGAATACGCCCCACATCTATACGGTTTGGTGCATTTCCCCTGTTCTCGATGCACATGAGGGAGGAATATCATGGGTGAGGAAAACGAAGCAAAGGCCACTGTCGCAGAGGTAGACGACACGAAAAAAGCCAAGAAGCCGAAGGCCGATCGTCTCGAGAAAAAACTCGTGCGCCCGGCGCACAAGTCCTACATGCAGAACCGCGAGCTTTCTTGGCTCGAGTTCAACAAGCGCGTGCTCGACCAGTCCATCGACCCGCACGTCCCCTTGCTCGAGCGCCTGAAATTCATCTCCATTTGGCGCAGCAACTTGCAGGAATTCTTCATGGTGCGCGTCGGCAGCCTTACCGACCTTGAGCTGGCGAAAGAAATCGTGTTCGACTCGAAGACCGGCATGACGCCGCGCGAACAGCTCGACGCCGTGTATGCGCGCGTGCGCGAACTCACGCCCATCGCCGCCGAAGATTTCCGCCAAACGCGCCACCTGCTCGATGATGCGGGCATCCACCAGCTCTACCCCGACGAACTCACGCCTGCCCAGCACAGCGAGCTCATGGATTACCTGGACTGCAACGTGCTGCCGCTCGTGTCGCCCCAGATCATCAACGCAACGCACCCGTTCCCCCACTTGGAAAACGGCGCGCTGTATATCGCTGTGCGCCTCGATGAGGAAGCCGAGGCCGAAGCGCTGCCCGAAGATGCCACCAAGGCCGAGCGCAAAGCCGCGCGCGCCAAAGCGGCCGAAAACGTGCTCATGGGCATCATCCCCATGCCGCGCAACTGCCCGCGCATGATCGAGCTCACGGGCGAAAACGGCAAATACTCGTTCATCCTGCTCGAGCACGCGCTCGAAATGGTCGCCGACAAAATCTTCGAGATGTACCCGGTGAAATACGCCAACGTGATTCAGGTCACGCGCAACGCCGATCTCGATACGGCCGAAGAATCCGACGAATACGACGAGGACTTCCGCAGCCATATGCAGCGCATCTTGAAAAAGCGCGGCCGCCTGGCCCCCGTTCGCCTCGAAAGCGAGCGCCCACTGTCGTACACCACCGATAAATTCCTGCGCGAAAAGCTCGGCCTGAAGAAGCAGCAGGCCTACACCGTTGGCATGCCGCTCGACATGGGTTACGCGTTCGCCCTTATGGGCAAGGCTCCCAAGGCGATCGCCGAGCCGCTCATGGACGAACCGGCAAGCCCACAGTGGCCCGCGTCGCTTTCGCGCAAAGAGCGCATCACCGACCAGGTGCTTCGCCACGACGTGCTGCTGTCTTACCCGTACGAAACCATGGACGCGTTCGTGAAGCTGCTGCAGGAAGCCGCCGTCGACCCCGACGTCGTGAGCATCAAAATCACGCTGTACCGCCTGGCGAGCCAGTCGCGCCTGGCCGAGGCACTTATCACCGCGGCCGAAAACGGCAAAGACGTGACCGCGTTGTTCGAGCTGCGCGCGCGTTTCGACGAAAGCAATAACATCGAGTGGTCGCAGCGCTTTGAGCAGGCCGGATGCAATATCATCTACGGCTTCCACGACTACAAGGTGCACTCGAAGATCTGCGCCATCACGCGCCGCAGCGAAGGCGGCCTGCAGTTCATCACGCAGCTCGGCACAGGCAATTACAACGAGAAAACCGCCAAGCTCTACACCGACCTTTCCATGATTACCGCCGACCCCGTGGTTGGCCAAGATGCCGCGCGCTTCTTCCGCAGCATGCAGCTGGAAAGCGCGTCGAGCGACTATAAGGAACTGCGTGTGGCGCCGCTCATGATCAAGCCGCGCATGTGCGAGGCCATCGATGGCGAAATCGCGAAGGCGAAGGCCGGCAAGCCCGCCCGCATCCTCATGAAGAGCAACGCGATTACCGACCGCGACATGATCGAGAAGCTCACCGAGGCAAGCCGCGCAGGCGTGAAGATCACCATGCTGGTGCGCGGCATTTCGTGCCTGGTTCCCGGCATTCCCGGCGAAACCGAGAACATTCGCATCGTGAGCGTGGTTGGCCGCCTGCTCGAACACTCGCGCATCTACGCGTTCGGCGTGGGCGACGAGACCACGGTATTCCTTTCGAGCGCCGACCTTATGACGCGCAACCTGGACAAACGTGTGGAAATCGCCTGGCCTGTAAACGACCCCGCGCTGCGCGCCCGCGTGCTCGACTACTTCACGACCATGCTCTCTGACACCGCGAAGCTGCGCGAGCTGCAAAGCGACGGCACGTTTACCGACTTGTGCGCCTTCGTTCCTGAGGGCCGCAACCCGTTCGACGCGCAAGACCACCTCATCAAAGAGGCTTACATCGCCGCCGAGCGCGCCCGCGCCACGGGCCTGGCCTCCCCCCAGTTCGTCGACGCGGCGGTAAGCGGCGCCCCCGCAACCGCGCCTACGCTTTCTTCCACCATGGCCGATATGGCAGAAGACGCCAAGGAAGATTTCGTGACCGCCGAAGAAATCGAGCAGGCGGAGGAGGCCGAAGGCGAAACCGCTGTCGAAGCCGAAGCCGAGGCCGCCGTCGAGGCGAAAAAGCCCGCCGAAGCCAAGGCGCCCGCCGCTTGCGCCACGCCTGCCGCCACGCAAGCGAAAAAGCCGCAGCCTGCCCCCGCGCCGAAGAAAAAGGGGTTCTTTGCCCGCCTTTTCGGCAGGTAAGCCGCTCGAAACGCACGCAACGATAGATTGACGCTGGGCCCTCGTTTTATTGCGAGGGCCCATTTTTTCACCCAGGTTTCAGCAGCTCATAGCGCCGTGCGGGCGTATAGTATTCCTCGTCTCTTTGACGAGGGGGGGATTATGGGAGATTCGCCAGAGAAACCGAAAACGGGAAGCGTGCAGGTGCTCGAGAGGGCATTCGACCTGCTCGAAACGCTCGCTCAATCGCGCGAGCCTATGGGTCTTTCGGCGCTCGCAACGCAAACCGCCATGAGCAAGTCGACCGTGCACCGCATTTTAGCCACCATGCTCGAACGCGATTACGTCACGAAAACGCTCAATGGCACCTACGCGATTGGGCCGAAGCTTTTCAGCATGCTGAGTTACCACATCAATTCGCTCGAACTGCAGGTCGAGGCCAAGCCGCACCTTGCCGCGCTTGAACGCGAGCTGAAGCTACCCGCATATTTAGGCGTGCTCGACGGGCCTTTCGTCTCTATCATTTCGAAAGAAGCCACCAACAGGGCCGACGAGCTGTTCACGCGCGTGGGCAAACGCTACCCCGCGCACTGCTCATCTATGGGAAAATGCCTGCTCGCATGCCTTTCCGCAGACGAACTGGAAGAAACGCTCTACGGATTCGCGTTCGAGGCGCACACGGCCAACACCATCACGAACAAGCAAGAGTTCTTGAAATACCTGCATGGGGTGCGTCGTCGCGGATGGGCCGTCGATTGCGAGGAGTCCGAGGCGAACCACCGCTGCCTCGCGGCGCCCATCTTCGATTTCTCGGGCGACGCCATTGCCGCCGTAGGTGTGAGCGGCTCGAACGCCGACATGCCTGAAAACGAATTCGAAACCATGGCGCATTCCGTCGTGAAAGCAGCCCGCAACATCTCGCTTTCCATGGGCTATGTGATGTAAGAGGTTGCGCCGTTCTTCCGAACGGCGCTAACCGCCGCCGTTGCGCGGCAATCTGGCGGCCGGTTTGGCCTTCAATCGTCGCTCGCGTACCGAAGTACGCGTCGCTCCTCTTTCAGGCCAATCCAACTCGCCAGCTTGCCGCTCGCTGACTTTGGGTGCGAAAGGTTCTCTATCAGAATAGGAAAACCCCGCCGACCGGGGAGGGTTGGTCGGCGGGGTTGCGATGAAACCTGTTAAGTGCTCGTAGCGTTTAGCAGGTTTTCTGCCCTATTTCGACGCGGCTGCGCTTGCACCTGCGATACGGCCCCAATTCAGAGCGCCCTGCAGGCACGTGCCCGAACCGGGGTAGTAAGGGCCAAGCCAGCCGGCGGTATTCACGCCGCCGCCATACAGGTGCGGAATCGGATTGCCGTCAACATCGAGGATTCGAGCATCGGTGTCGATGATCAGGCCACCGATAGAACCGATGTTGGTGTTCTGCGTCTTCCAGGCGTAATACGGCGCCGCATCGAGAGCGGTAAGCTGAACCTTGCGGCCATACGCAGCGTCCTCACCCGCAGCGCATGCGGCATTCCACGCATCAACGGTTGCCTTGAGATTCGTGTCCGACATGCCAAGCTTTTCGGCCAAGCCTTCGAGCGTGTCGGCCTGCACCATAGAGCCATCAGCAAGCGCGGCCTCGCGGGTTTTCGCGCCGTCGGTCGCGTTGTCGCTCCATGCGCACTTCGCATCGGCGGTGGTCATCTTCGAATCCATCAGCATATACGTGCAGCCTTCGATGCCGCCCTGAGCCATGGCCGCGTTGAACATCGCGCGGCAGTGGAACGCGTACGTGGTGTCTTCGCGCACGAAACGGTTGCCGCGCTGGTCGATGAGGATATACGGAATCTCGGGGTTCTGATTGTTCGTGTAGCTCCAGGTTTGCAGAATAAGGTCGACCGCGCCATGGAAGGCGGAATCGGCGCCATGGGCCATGCCGATGCGAATGCCGTCGCCCGTGTTGGTTTCGGCCGTTGCCACGAACTGGGTCTTCAAATCCCAGTATTGCTGCTGGTCATAGCGGAACGCCATCTCTTCGTTATGGTCGATAGACGCCATCGCGAGCACAACGCCCTTGTTGGCCTTGTAGTTCTTCTTGCCAGCGGCGACGCCAACCACAGTGCCCGTTTCATCTTGATAGATGTCGGTCACTTCGGTGTTCGTCTGAATTTCGCCGCCCTTTTCCTCAACGGCCTTCTGCGCATTCGTGGTCCACACCACGCCGCCGGTCTTAGTTTCGTCAGACGCATCGGTGATCAAGTGGATGCGGTCGCGCATGTACTCGTCTTTCATGTACGGCGTGGGATAGCAGCCGAACACGTTGCTGAACGTAATGTTGAAGCTATCGGCCATCCACTTCAGATTGTCGGGCGCGTTTTTCGCCATGCACTCGACGAGGTCTTCCTTCACGATGCCCTCGGCGTCGGTGAGCCAGAACTTCTTATGCAGCTCTGCCGAGTCGTCGGTCACGCCGGCGATTTCCTTTTGCCACTGCGTTCCGCTCGCCTGCACCGCGCCTTCGGCAAGCGCCGTGGTGCCGCCGCATGCTGCAGCCTTTTCGAGCACGAGTACCTTTTCGGCGCCGTTTTCAAGTGCGGAATACGCAGCCGTGAGGCCCGATCCGCCACCGCCGCACACGATTACGTCGTATTCGCCGTCCCACTTCTCGGGCAATCCGGAAGCGGCGGAACCCGAAGCCTCCTTGCTGCCGCCCGCGGGCGAGCAGCCAGCCAGACCAGCTGCCGCCAAGCCGGCGACGCCAGCCATACCGGCCAGGAAATTGCGGCGAGACATGCCTTGTTCGGTGATTGCACTCATGACGTCCTCCTCATCCCTCACCAGGCCCCTCCGCCTGGTTGACGCGCCGCGATCGCTCGGCCGTTTCCCTTAAACGACCTGCGGTTTCACATCGCAGCACATCTCTTGGATACGTGATGGTTGCAGTATGCGCCGCTCGAAACGCACCCGCAACATGCCCAGTTCACCGTGCGAACCAACCGTTCCGCGATGCGGAACAGGCGACCTGCTAAACGCTACGAGCATTTAACAGGTCTTGAAAAGCGAAAAGCCCCGCAGGTTGAGCCTGCGGGGCTTTCGACTAGCACATCAAGCGTTGCTGCAAGTCTTCTCGACCTACATCATGCCGCCCATGCCGGCGCCAGCGCCAGCGAGAGCGCTCAAATCGGGACCGTCCTTGGGGATCTCGTTGATGGAGCACTCAGTGATCAGAATGAGGCCAGCAACGGAAACCGCGGACTGCAGAGCGGTGCGGGTAACCTTCACAGGGTCGGAAACGCCCATGGCAATCATGTCGCCATACTCGCCATTAGCGCAGTTCAGGCCTTCGCCCTTCTTCATGCCCTTAACCTTCTCGACCACAACGGAGCCTTCGAAGCCAGCGTTCTGAGCGATGGTGCGCATAGGAGCCTCGAGGGCCTTGCGGATGATGGCAACGCCAACTTCCTCGTCGTGGTTCGCGCAATCAACGGCGTCGAGAGCGGGCAGAGCATGGAGCAGCGCTACGCCGCCGCCAGCGACGATGCCCTCTTCGACAGCCGCGCGGGTCGCCTGCAGGGCGTCCTCGATGCGGCTCTTCTTCTCTTTGAGCTCAGCCTCGGTGGCAGCGCCAACGCGCAGCACCGCAACGCCGCCAGCCAGCTTGGCCAGGCGCTCATGCAGCTTCTCGCGGTCGAAGTCGGAGTCGGTGTGCTCCATTTCGGCCTTGATCTGGTCGATGCGGTCCTGGATGGCAGCCTTGTCGCCGTCGCCATCGACGATGGTGGTGGCGTCCTTGGTGACCTTGACAGTCTTCGCATGGCCAAGCATGGTCACGTTCGCGTCGGCGAGCGTCATGCCGAAGTCGGGGGTGATAACCTGACCGCCGGTAACGATGGCGATGTCTTCCAGCATGCGCTTGCGGCGATCGCCGAAGCCGGGAGCCTTCACAGCAACGCAGGTGAAGGTGCCACGCAGCTTGTTCAGCAGGATGGTAGCCAGAGCCTCACCCTCGAAATCCTCGGAAATGATGAGCAGCGGGCGGCCAGACTTGGAAACTTCCTCGAGCACCGGCAGCAAGTCCTGGATGGAGGAAATCTTCTGGTCGGTGAGCAGGATGAACGGGTCTTTCAGAACGGCTTCCATGCGCTCCATGTCGGTAGCCATGTACGGGGAGATGTAGCCCTTGTCGAACTGCATGCCCTCGACCGTCTCGATGTCGATGCCGAAGGTCTGGGATTCCTCAACGGAAATGACGCCTTCCTTGCCGACAACCTCCATGGCCTCGGCGATCTTGGTGCCGATAACCTCGTCGCCCGCGGAAATGGTGCCGACATTGGCGATTTGCTCTTTGTCCTCGACCGGGATGGCGTCAGCCTTGATGGCCTCAACGATAGCCTCGGTGGCCTTCTCAATGCCGCGACGGACGGCCAGCGGGTTCGCGCCAGCGGTGACGTTGCGCAGACCCTCGGTCACGATAACGTCGGTGAGCAGGGTTGCGGTGGTGGTACCGTCGCCCGCGCCGTCATTGGTCTTGGTGGCGGCTTCCTTCACGAGCTGGGCGCCCATGTTCTCCACGGGGTCCTCGAGCTCGACTTCCTTGGCAACCGTCACGCCGTCGTTAGTGATGGTGGGAGCGCCATAGGTACGCTCAAGAGCGACGTAGCGACCCTTGGGGCCAAGGGTCACCTTAACGGCGTCAGCCAGCTTGGTGACGCCAGCAGCAAGGCCGCTGCGGGCCTCAGCCTGGAATTTAATGTCTTTAGCCATTGTGATTGCTCCTTCAATGGGTAGTTTCTTTTAGAAACTTAATTACCGAATTCGCTTTGGTTTCTAAGGTTTGCTTTACGCGGTGTAAACGCCATAGAGGTCGTCGGCGCGCATGATGAGCACGTCCTCGCCCTCGATGGTCACTTCGGTGCCGCCGAACTTGCCATACAGCACACGGTCGCCTTCCTTGACGGGAACCGGAATAAGGTTGCCGTCCTTATCGCGCTTGCCTTCGCCAACGGCCAGAACGATGCCGGTCTGAGGCTTTTCCTGAGCGCTCGAAGCGATGTAGAGGCCCGACGCGGTCTTGGTTTCAGCTTCGTCGCGCTTAACGATAACGCGATCACCCAAAGGCTTGAGATTCATGGAATGTCCTTTCTCCACTGCCTGTTGTAACCAAAGATTGGGAAGAGTGCTAGCACTCCATATGCCTGAGTGCTAACAAGTTGGTACTCTAACACCCTCATAAAATGATGCAAGCACCTTTTGAGAAAATCTCAGTGCTGTTTACTAAATGTCATAGAGAAATTCGATGCAATTTGAGAAAACCGAGCGCAACGCCTAACGCACATACGCCAGCAACGCCTCGCAGCCGCGAACCACGTCTTCGTACGTCGTTTCGAAATCGCCCGTGAACCACGGGTCGGCCACGCTGTTCGCCGAATCGGCGTCCCCACCGTCGGAATACTCGAGCAGCTTGCGCACTTTGCCCTGCGGGTCGCCTTTCAGAATACGGCGCATGTCGCGAATGTTCTCGTCATCCATGCCAATGAACAGGTCGTACTCGCCATAATCGGCCGCGCGCAGCTTCACGGCGGCTCGGCGCGGGTGAGCAATGCCGTGAGCGTCGAGCACCCGCTGCGTACCCGGATGCGTATCATTGCCGATTTCGTCGTTGGTTGTCGCGCAAGATGCAATGGCGATGCGGTCGCCCAAACCCGCGCGCGCAACCATGTCGCGCATCACGAACTCAGTCATAGTCGACCTGCAAATATTGCCGTGGCATACGAGCAGGATACGGTGCATGGGAGACTCGCTTCCGAACGACTGCGTTCCTTCTTTTCGGTCATGCTGCCGCCCATTGTACCGCGCCGCGCACCCCAATCAGCCTGGCAATCCAGCTTGCAGGCAACCCGTCAGCCGAAGCCCCGTTCGGAAGTGAACGATTCGGCGGCATAGTTTATCCATGTTCGACCGCATTTGACCCCATTTGCCCCCACAGACGGCAGCGCTCCCTAGGGGTTGCAGCGCTTGCAGGGGGCCATGCCGGCGGCGACCGCCTCGTCGCGCGAGCCGAAGTAGACGCGGTTGTGCTCGGCGGGCAAGGTGAAGCAGCTGGGACGATGGAACTTCTTGGAATTGGCGTTGCCGATATAGCTGCCCTCGTCGGAGGAAGACGCGGAATCCGAAGAGGCGGATTCGGCACTTGAACTGGCACCCGATACGCCCGAACCGCCGCCAGGGCCTGCTGCCAACGTGTCGGCATCGGCGTTGCGCGCGGGGGTCATAGTCACGGTCTCGCCGTCGCTTTCCACCACGATGTCGCCCTGCATGTCGGTGCGGAACACCTTAGCGCCGCAATCGCGCAGGCGGGAGAGGGCCGCATCGGTGGGATGCCCGTAGGAGTTGTCGGCGCTGCAGCTGATGACCGCGTTTCTCGGCAGGGCCGAACGCAGAAACGCGTAGCAACTGGAACCGGCGCTGCCATGATGGGCCACCTTCAGCACGTCGCAGCCGTCCAACCCAGCCGGCCTCCTTATTATCACCTAATAACATTTGCGGGTAACGGCGGAAAGCGCTGCGACGTTTCCCCTGCTCAGGGAGATTCCCGCCCTCAATTCCTTATTGCCTTCTTATTGCCTTTCAATTATCACGGCAAGCTGGCATCGCTCGTTCAGCTTGCCCAAAACCCCTCGCCAGCGAACCGGCAAAACGAAGCGAGCCCTGGAGTACCCTTCCCCCACGGCTCGCTTCGTCCAAACATCCTGAAGTCAAAAAGCTGTCGATGCCCTACCCTTCGATGTAGGAAATCATCTCGGTCGCCGCCATCACGCCCGATGCGATGGACAGGCCGCAGGCAGCCCCCTTGATGTCGTAATAGGGCCGGCAGAAGGCGCTTCCCATGTTCACGCCGCCGATGTACAAGCCCTCGATCGGCTCGTTATCGCCGGTCAGCGCAATCAAATGGTCGTTGGTGCGAACGCCTCCCAGCGTGGTCCAATAAGCCGCGTTGTACTCGAACAGGTAGTAGCCCTTGCCCTCCTTGATGGGCGTCAGGAACATGGGATCCTTGCCGAACTGGGTATCCTTTCCCGCCTGGCAGAGCGCATTGTAGGCCGCCACGGTCTCCTCCAGATGATCGAGTCCGAACACCTCGGCGACCTCCGCAATGGTATCGCCCTTCGCCGCCCAGCCTTCCGACACCGCTGCTTCGAATTGGCCCGGGGCCGCTGACAGCACAGGATAGAACATCTCGCGTCCGAAGTCCCAATCGGGCTCCCCTAGATAGCTGTACACCCCTTCCTCGGTGCACGCATCGTAGTACTCCCCATCAACCAGCACGTAGTACTTCCCCTGGGCAAGCCCGGCCTGACCGCTGTAGACCAGCGGGTCAACCGCCAGAAGTTCCTCGTTCATGAAACGCTCGCCGGTTTTGTCGAGCACGAGGCCCCCGTAGATGGCGAAGGCCAGGTTCTCGTTGTTGAGGTTCCAGTTCTCGTCGTACATGGCATTGCCGTGCTTGACGTTCGACCCGCAGATCTCGTTGCCCACCAAACCGGCGAACTCCTCGGAGACGGCGCCGACCTCGTGGGCCATGCGAATGCCGTCGCCTGTGTTGTTAGGGGTTCCCATGTTGCAAACGGGAATGCCTTTGAACAGGTCCTTCACCATCTCCTCGCTGCCGCCGAAACCGCCGGTTGCAAGGAATACGGCCGGCGTGCTTATCTCGTGCAGCACCTTGCCGCCCTCGATGGCGCGAATACCCGCCACCTTGCCGCCTTCCATGATGACCTCGGTGGCCTCGCAGTTGTAGATGAAGCTTCCGCCCAGATCCTCGATGGCTGCGACAACGGGGGCGATACGCTCCTCGCCCTCCTGGGTGAAGTTGTGCAGCGGCGCCCACTTGATGTCGTTAGCGTACTTCGGGTCACCGGTGTAATCGACGTAGGTGTAGAACGTCAGGCCCATATCGAGCAGGTCCTGCACCGCTTCGGAACTGTAGTCCAGCAAGTTGCTGATCAGCTTCGTGTTGACCGAGCCCTTCGCCCAGGTAGTCAGCTGGTTGTATACGTTGAGCTTCGTCGCCAGCGTTATACCGGACGCTGCTTGGACGGTCGTGTCGCACGCCGCCGGCCCCGAGAGCTTCGCGAAGTTCGACGAGGCACAGGAGGCGCCCTTCTCGATCACGAGCGGCTTCTTCCCCTCCTTGGCCAACTTGTAGGCCGCCATCAGCCCTGCCGCTCCGCCACCCGCAACAACGGCATAGGCCTCGGACTGCTGGACCTCCAAGCCGGAATAGTCGTGGCCCGATGCCCCTTCGGCCGAGGCCTCGACGCTCTTCGATTCGGAAGGAACGGGGCCGCAGCCTGCAAGAAATCCTGCGGCTGTCGCGCCCATCATTCCCGCGCCCGCAAGCTTGAGCAGGTTGCGCCGCGAAAGGTTCTCCATTTCCATAGTGCCCTCCTTGCCCGCCGGCATTCGCCATGCCGGCGTCTCGCTGTGAAAGTGGGGTCACTATAGGATGGACGTCGGGGAAAAACAGCCTCCGTTTCGATGGAAAAGCGAACAGACCGAACTGTCGTCCATTCATACGAATAGGTGGAAACAAAGCGCCTACCTGGTACGCTGGACAGAGCAAGAAGCCGGCGAACCCTCCTTGTCCGCTCAACTATCTCACTCTTGGCCGGCTCGGGCGTCCTCCACCAAGTTCAGCAGCTCCTGCCGCGTATGCACTCCCAGCTTGGAATAGATGCGCGCGATATGGCTTTTGGCGGTGCTGGTTTCCACGTACAACGTTTCCGCTATGAACGGTGCACTGCGACCAGCCGCAAGAAGGTCGAACACCTCCTCCTCCCGCCGGGACAGTCCTGCATCCCGGGCAAGATGGCGCAGGGCCTCCTGACGGCTTTGGATCGATACGCAGCTTTCCACATCGGGTCGCGACTCGAGCTGCGCGTGGGTACCAGATTCCTCCGCTTTCCCAGAACTCGATAGTCCGGGCTCGACAGTCGCCGGGGTTCCCCAGAACAGCAAGTTGAGCTCGTTAGCGTTCAGAAGCCAAAGCCCTACGGCGACCACGACCAACACCATAATCTTGCAGAACAGCGGGGAGGACAACGCCGCGATAGCTTCAGGAGCCGCGAAGGAAAACGCCGTCGTCACCAAAGATACGCCAGTGAGCAGGAAGAGCGCTCCCCCGATAATGCGCAAGGGAGGCGTTGTGGCATAGGTGCATATCTCCAGGGCGGCAGCGATGACGCCAACCCAGATAAGCGTTCCCGCCACCCCGCATGCCCCCAAAACCAGCCAGTCGGCCTGAGGGGGCGCCACCTGGAGCACGTAAGCAGCAACGACGGCGAGCGCGATGCAGCGGACAAGGTTCGCATGCGAGGGGTCGTCGCGCCACAGCATACACGCCCAGAGCACGACCCCGCACAGAAGGCAGCAGACCGCAACGGTACCGGAAAAGGGATTTCCCTCCGGCGTGGTCGCGTAGGATACGAGGTGCCCTGCAAAGGCAACGATCACTACGCCGACGACGGTCTGCGGCCTGAAGGAAAGCTCGCGCTTGGCGACAGCTCGAGACGCAGGCCCCTCGCCTGCGGGCAACGTCAGGAAAAGAGCCGCCGCCACAGCGTTCAGCGCCGCTCCTGCGTAGAGGGCCGCCGCAGTCGTGAACGGGACAAAATAGCTGATCGCAATGCCCGTAAGCGTGGCGAAGACCACGATAACCCTCAAGGAAAGACTGGAGGGGGAGAGCATGGTCTCGAACCAAAGCACAATGATCGCCAGCGAACAGAACGCCAGAAGAAGGTAGCCCGCCAACGCCGCAACGTCAAGAAAGGGCGTCCCCGCAAAGGCCGAAGCAAGAAACGCGCCGCAGAACATACCGCCAACGGCCACGGGAACCGCCCAGCGATGGTCGGACAATCGACCAACCCGCGGCGCGACCAGGAAGGCAACGAGGCTGGCCAGGGCAAGGGCGGGGGAGAAGGGCCATACCTGCACGGCCGAATCGCCCGCATACATGGTTCCGTACATGCCGAACAGGGAAAGCCCCGTGGAACAGAGGGTTACCGCAAGAAACGAACATGCTTCGGTACGGGTTACCATAGAGGGCCAGGCCTTTCTCGGCGGATAAGATACATTCATTCTACAGCAGAGTGCACCGAATCAGCCTGGTCAGTTTTCCGTCCCTCTTGCCCATTACTTGGCCGTGGCGTTCTTGGTCGGAGGCCCGGCAGGTCCCTATCAGTCGTCAGAGGCAGCGACGCTCGCGTCGGCAACACCCCCCGGGCCCTCGAGGGGCAGGGGCAGAAGGCCGTCCGCGGGCGCCCGATCGGCAGTCCCTCGGGACATATGTCAATCGTAATCCCGCAAAGGGCGACTGCGCTCTTTGCGATGGGATTAACTACTTCTCAACTGTAATGGGCGCCGAGATCAACTCGCCCGCGCCCGCCTACGAGGGCGCCGCCGCGGAGCACGCGGCTGGGACCATCGCGCTCGTCGTGGCCGACAGCCCGATTCCCGGCGGGAAGGCGGCGTGACATGGGCTAGAATAACGGCGTTCTAGGCGATTCTCGGTTCCTCGGGCAGCCTACGGCTGCCCGAGGAACCGAGCTCTACACCAACATTCGCGACACTACCATCCATATCCCTTTCATTTTGAATTCTATATATCATGGATGTTATATAGAATTCAAAAAACGGGTGCAGACCTTTGCAGAAGCCTGCACCCAACATAGCGACGCAACGCCTAGCGCACATATGCCAGCAACGCCTCGCAGCCGCGAACCACGTCTTCGTACGTCGTTTCGAAATCGCCCGTGAACCACGGGTCGGCCACGCTGTTCGCCGAATCGGCGTCCCCACCGTCGGAATACTCGAGCAGCTTGCGCACTTTGCCCTGCGGGTCGCCTTTCAGAATACGGCGCATGTCGCGAATGTTCTCGTCATCCATGCCAATGAACAGGTCGTACTCGCCATAATCGGCCGCGCGCAGCTTCACGGCGGCTCGGCGCGGGTGAGCAATGCCGTGAGCGTCGAGCACCCGCTGCGTACCCGGATGCGTATCATTGCCGATTTCGTCGTTGGTCGTCGCGCAAGACGCAATGGCGATGCGGTCGCCCAAACCCGCGCGCGCAACCATGTCGCGCATCACGAACTCAGCCATGGTCGATCGGCAAATATTGCCGTGACACACAAACATAATGCGATGGATGAATTGACGTTGCGACATGCGATTCCTTTTCTTCGATAAGCTCAATGCAAGCGAATATGCTATTGCACGCGTGCGGAAATGGCAATGCCGCCGAAAACCCAAAACAGAACCTGGCGCGACTAGGCGCCCTACCGAACAACCACGCCCACAGGACGGCGCCTCGCATGAGCACCCGCCCACGAGGCAAAGCCCGACGGAACGCACACCCACAAATCCGCCCGCGCTCGCACAATATAACCTGGCGCAAGCGCGCATGCACAAAACCGCGCGCAACCTCATTGTCATTAAGGGCAATGCCATGGCCATCGCGAACGCCCCGAGGCTCGAGGGCTGCCGCGCGAGCGAACGCGTCGCAAAACAAAGAAGGCTCCCCGCCTTATAAGCGAGGAGCCTCCGGTTACCTTTATGAAGAAAACTGCTAGTCGATGCGCGCGTAGTCGCCGCTGCCCTCAAAGCCCCAATCGAGCTTATCGGCCTTGCCGTTCGAATCGCAATGGATGGCATAATTCCACGCTGGCTCTTCATCGTCCCAATACAAGCCAACCTGGTCGACAGCAGTAATGGCCCAGGTACCCGCCTCAGCCTGCTTGCCATCGAGGCTCTCGACAAGCGTTCCATCTTCCCTCAACTCGATTTCGATGGACTCGTTTGTGAGCGACTTCCATTTCGTATTGACGACCTTCGCCATCACGGCATTGTAGTCACCACGCGAATACCAGGTATTGCTCACAGAGTCATAGCAGGTCATGGGGTCAACGAAAACGATATCGTAGCCGCGCTCGCATTCTTCAGAGGGCACCAGATGCTTATCTTTTATCGTGGCATCGCAGTCGGGATCGATAGGCTTGCCGCTCTCGTCGAAGAACACAGGCAAAACGACCGTCCACGCCTCAAGATAGAAGCCGGGGCGCGACGTGTCGCCATCGATATACCATATGTCGGCAGAGTATCCGAAGCCATTGTCGGCGAGGTAGCTCCCCGAGTCGATGCGGGAAGGGTCGACGTTCGCCTCGGGCGCGCGCTCCTTCGATTCGACGGCTCCAGATCCGCCGCCGCAACCCGCAATCATGCATGAACACGCCAAGGCAAACGCAACGACTACCGACGTAAGGCATACGCGCCACCATTGCTTTTTCGAAGCTTTCATTCGACGCTCCTTCCCTTTCGATGAATTTAAGGAAAGCGTACGAGAGGAAAGCGACGCCAGCCAGAACAGAGCGGCCCAAATCGGCATCAAGAAAAAGACCACGCGTCCAAAATGACAGCGCGGTCTATGGTTTCATTACGATACTAATCTTAGTACCTTTTTGTTTGTTAATCTCTTTTAAAGAGCAAAGCAATATCAAAAAGAAAGTACTACAATTTCTATTAGAGCCTTATTCGATATCTAAAAGGAAGCATTATCGGTATCTTTTTAATACCAGCATCTCTTTACTTACAAAGCTCCCAAAAAGTAACCGCACTTGCTGCCGCCACGTTCAGGCTATCGACCCCGGGGCGCATGGGAATGCGCACCGTGTAATCGCAGCCCGCGATAGTGCGGTTCGACAGCCCGTCGCCTTCGGTGCCGAACACGAGCGCGAGCTTGTCGATTTGCGCCAACTCAGGCGCACCAAGCGGAAGGGAATCGTCGGACAAGGCCATGGCCGCCGTCTTATACCCAAGCGCGCCCAAGCGCTCAAGCCCCGCCGCGGGCCAATCGCGCACGCTTTCGCCAATGCGCGTCCACGGCACCTGAAACACGCAGCCCATCGACACGCGCACCGCGCGCCTATACAAAGGATCGCAGCACGTAGGCGTTACGAGCACTGCATCGATTCCCATGGCCGCCGCCGAGCGGAAAATGGCGCCGACGTTCGTATGGTCGACGATGCCTTCGAGCACCGCGATACGCCTGCGGCTCGCATCGTGCATGTTGCCCACCTCGCCTGGATCAAGCTCGCCCGCCGCAACCGCCGCCGCGCGTGCGGCCTTTTCGGCGTCAACTCGAGCAAGCAGGTCTTCCACACTCGGCAGCTGGGGACGACGGCACGCCAGGAGAATGCCACGCGTCACCGCAAAGCCCGTAAGGCGCTCCGCCTCCTTCGAGGGAACCACGAACACGGGCATCCCACCAGGCTCTTCGCACGCCGCCTCGGCACGCGCCACGATTTCGCGCGTACGATCGACCCATTCAGGCGTCATGAGCATTGAAAGTGGCTGCACCCCACCGAGCAATGCGCGATCAATAACCTTCTCGCTTTCAACAATGAAAATTCCTTTTTCGGGTTCGAGCTTGTTGCGAAGCTGAGCCTCGGTCAGGCGCGCGAACACATCGAGACGCGCGTCGTCAAGCGATTCGAGTTCGATATAGGGCATGGGTACTCCTCAAACGAAAAGAGCCGATCATCAGACCGGCTCATTGTGACATTGAACTGCCCTGGCGGCAACGCAGCGAAATGCTCGCACCAAAGCCAGTGAGCAGCAAGCTGGAAAATCTGATTGCCCCGAAAGAGAAACAACGCACGCTTCAGAACGCAAGCGACGATTGGAAGCCAAGGCAAAACCAGATTGCTACGCAGCGTCAACGGCTTACGCCGGTTGATCGTCCGGCGTAGCCTCAGTCACCCAGAATTCGACCTGGTTGATTCGGCGCGCATCCATCGAACGTACCACAAAACGTACCTTGGTGCCGTCTTCCTCATAGTTCGCTTCATCGCCCACATCGGGAATGCGATCGAGCACGTCGAGCAGCAGGCCGCCGAGCGTTTCGTATTCGGTGAAATTCTCGTCTTTGAAGCCCATGCGCTCAGCGAAATCGTCAATAGGGCATGCGCCAGTGGTGATGAAGTGGTTCGGCGCAACCTCGGTAAGCACATCGCTCAAGCCGTGGGCGTATTCGTCATCGAAATCGCCCACGATTTCCTCGAAGATATCGCCCATCGTCACCAAGCCCGACGTTCCGCCGTGCTCGTCGACGACCAGAGCCATCTTCGTTTTCTCGCGCTTGAGCACCTTGAGCAGCTTCACCACGGGCATGCCCTCAGGCACCGCCACGATGCGGCGCACGCGCACGTCGTCCATGGTGCTTTCGGGCGACAAGTTGTACAAGTCTTTCACGCTCACGAAGCCCACGATATCGTCTTTGTCGCGACGATACACGGGGAAACGCGTGAACTTCGCCTCGGTGACGATGCGCATGTTTTCTTCCAACGTGTCGTTCATGCACAGGCACACCATGTCGGGGCGCGGAGTCATGAGCGATTCGGCATCTTTGTCAGCGATGTCGAAAATATTGTCCACGAACTCGTTCTGCTCGGGCGCGATAAGGCCGCTTTCGGTGGACTCGTCGATGAGCAGCTTGATTTCGTCGTCGGTGTACACCTCGTGTTCATTGGCGGGGTCGTGGCCCGCAATGCGCACCACCGCATTAGTGATGCCATTGAACAGCACCATAATGGGATAGGTGATCTTATAGAACGCCATAAGCGGACGCGCGGTGAACAGCGCGTAACGCTCGGTGGCGAAAATCGCGAACGACTTAGGAATGAGCTCGCCCGTCACCACATGCAGCGTGGTCATGATGAAGTAGCCAATGGCCACCGCCACCACGGAAATCACAGCTTCGGGCAGGCCGAACAACACGAACAGCGGTCGAATGAGAGCCGAAAACGCCGGCTCGCCCAACCAACCCAAGGCAAGCGATGCAAGCGTAATGCCCAGCTGGCAGGCCGACAGATACTTGTTCACGTTCAGGGCAATTTCCATGGCCGCCTTGGCGCCCGGCTTGCCCTCCTCTACGGCGAGCTCGAGCTGCGACTTGCGCACACGCACGAGCGCGAATTCGGCGATGACGAAGAATGCGTTCATGGCCAGGAAAAATACGACGAGGATAAGGCTTATGCCAATAGACATGAGCGGAAATTCACCCTTTCAAAAAGGCCGTCTCGCAGACGGCCCACCTTCGCAGATATGCGATTCTTACTATTGCAATTCGTTACTATAACGAAAATGCGACCGACTCATGCCACACGGGGCGAGACTTTGCCCAACCGTTACAAAAACAGCAGCAGCACGAGAAATGCCGCAACAAAGAAATGAAGCGAAAAAGAAAAACAGAGGAATTCGCCTTGAGAGGGGCCCGAAAATGCTCAATCCTCTGGCAGCAAGCGCCCAGAAGACGGAGCGCCATCGTACATTGCGGCCCCCGTACGTGCCCTAATGACGATGCATGAGCTTATCGCTGCCCGTTTTCCAATTGAACCGCACGCTCAGGCAGCGCAGCATGACCACACAAACCACGCACAGAACCGCCGCGAGCGTATCCTGCGCGCCATATGCCACAAGCGCCACGTACAAAAAAGAACCAGCCAGCGCAGCTACCGCATAAAAGTTGCTGGCTTTAAAAATACCCGGCACCTCGCCCAGCGCCACATCGCGCAACGCGCCGCCGCCAACTGCCGTGAGCACGCCCAACGCTATGGACATCACAAAGCCGGCGCCGCAAGAGAAGGCCTTGCTCGCACCCGCCACGGCAAACAAGCCGACCGAAAGCGCATCGGCCACGAACACGCCGTAATCGATGCGGTCGAAAATCTGCCGAAAGAAGAACACCACCACGCACAAAGCAATGGCAGCAAGCAGCAAATACGGATGCGCCATGAAGTACACGCCATGGCTTTGCAGCAAAAAGTCGCGGAACATGCCACCGCCATAGCCCGTGACCAGCCCCAGCACCGTAACGCCTATGATATCGAGCTTCCGATCGCACGCAACAAGCGCGCCCGTAAGCACGCCGGCGATAACCGACAAATAGTCGATGAATGCCGGAACCACGCCGCCGCTCGTCGAGATAAGCGTAAGTATATGTTGGGTGATGAAATCCACGATAGCCCCCTCGGAAGGTCAAAAGACCAACGGCCCTAGTACGGCTCGTCGAGCGGAGCGTGCGCTTTTACATCGAGTGAAAGATCGGCGAACCTGCCTTGCGCAAATCTGTCGCGCGCAACTTCAGCAATCATGGCCGCCTGGTCGCCGCATGCCGAAAGCGGCGGCATGGTCAGACGAACGCCGAGCTTTCTGCACATCTTCTCGTAAGCGCCGCGCAGCATGGGGTTCGCCGCCACGCCGCCGCCAAGGCAGAATTCCTTCGCGCCCGTCTCGATGAGCGCGGCCTTCGCCTTCGCCACCTGCACATCGACCACCGCCGCCTCGAAACTCGCGGCGATATCGGGCATGTTCAGCTCACGACCAGCCTGCTGCTCCTTTTGAATATACGTGGTCACAGCGGTTTTCAAGCCCGAGAGGCTGAAGCGTAAATCGCCCGAATGCATGAGCGCGCGCGGGAACGCGATGGCCTTGGGGTTGCCCTTCGCGGCGAGCTTGGAAATGATGGGGCCTCCGGGGTAGCCCAAGCCAAGCGCCTTCGCCACCTTGTCGAACGCCTCGCCCACCGCATCGTCGATGGTGGAGCCCATGGTTTCGTAATCACCCCAATCGCGCACGTGCACGAGCATGGTATGGCCGCCACTTACGAGCGACACCACCATAGGGGGCTGCATGCCAGGTTCGGCAATGCGGTTCGCATACAGATGGCCCTCCAGGTGATTTACGGCGATAAGCGGTTTATCGGCACCCCATGCCGCGCCCTTCGCGAACGCAAGGCCCACAACGAGCGCGCCCACCAGGCCCGGAGCATACGTCACGGCAACAGCATCGAGGTCGCGCCAGCGCACGCTTCCAACGCCCAGCGAGGCTGCTGCCGTTGCCAAGCACTCATCGCACACGCCGCAAATCGCCTCGATATGCTTGCGACTCGCAATTTCGGGAACCACGCCGCCGAAGCGCGAATGGAAGTCGATCTGGCTGGCAACCACATCGGAATGCAAGCCGCCTTGCCCGTCGATGATGCTCGCCGCGGTTTCGTCGCACGAACTCTCGATTGCCAGGATAAGCGGGCGCTTCGAAGAATCAAGTTCGACCGCGATCGCTGCCGCTTCGCGCGGCGCGCCCGACACGGCGCTCACCTGAAGTTCCATGCCAGCAACAACGGGAGCCGCCGACTCATCATGCGCAGAAGCACCCGACGCAGGCAGCGGGCCCGTCATGATGACAGCATTTTCGCGGTCGGAATAATAATGGGGACGCACGCCGATAATCGCCAAGCCGAGCTTTTCGTAGAACGCCTGGGCGCCCACGTTCGACTCGCGCACCTCGAGCGTCATTTCGGTAGCGCCCAAATTCCGCGCATCGGAAGCGACGAGCGCGATGAGCTCGGCAGCAATGCCGCGACGGCGATACGATGGGTCGGTAGCGATTTTCAGAATTTGCACCTGGCCAGCGACGATCCACCCGCCGCAATAGCCAACGAGCTTTTGTCCGTCGTATGCCGCCCACCACGTGCGGTCGCGGCGCGGCAGTTCGTCGGCAACAAGAGACGGGGACCATGCATCGCTTCCCATGCATTCGCGTTCCATAGCGGCAACGCCGGCAGCGTGGACAGCATCGAGCGGACGATACGAAATGTTGGCAGAAACGTCGGCGATTTCCGCAACCACGGCGGCACGATTCTCGATTGCCGCCGAAACGACATTGGCATGCTGCACGCCCGTCGACAAATCGCGCGGCGAGAGCGCATCGGTTTTCTCAGGGGCTTCTTTCGCCAGGCGAATGCGCTCGTTTTCCTCGGCATCGGAAAGGCGCGTATATACGGGCAGAAGCACCGAAGGGTCGCCCGGGCGCAACGCCACGGGGGCCGCGCCTGCGTTCGCGCGAGCGGCGGCGGCATTCGATTCTCCATGCCATGCGTCAGCCGAAAGATCGATATCACCCGCAGCAAGGCCAGCCTGGGCCGCAAGCAGCAAACCCGCGCCCGACACCGCCCACAGGCTTTCATCTGCGATGGCACCCAAAGGTTCGAAAATCTCTCGGTATTTCACCAAGGCGTCGCCAAGAATAGTCAAATCGCCGGCTCGCTCAGGAAGCTTCGCCTCCTGGTCGGCGACCCATTCGCACGCAATCGCAGCCTTCACCACAGCATCAGTCGTAAGGCGGGAAATCTCGGAATCCGAAATTTCAAACAGCGCGGGGTACACTTCCTTGCGCATGGCATCGGCCGCAACGAGCACGCGGCCACGCACCCCTTCCGCCCACGCGCGCCACGCGACGGCATCGAGCGTCGAGACGCCATACAGCGGCACTTCGAGCGCCGAAGCGGCACCTTTGGCCGTAGCCATGCAAATGCGCACGCCCGTAAAGCTGCCAGGACCGCGCCCGCACACGACCGCCGCGACATCGCCCTTGGGCACACCCGCTTCGGCAAGCGTTGCGTCGACTTCATTCAAAAGAATGGTATTGCTCGCGCGATGCGCGGGAATTTCCCGGCACGCGAGCGGCACCATGCCAAATGTCGGATTCTCAGGGTCGCCGCCAGGAGCCTCGGTATACATCCCAACACCAACGGCCACGACTTCATTCGCCGTATCAAATGCTAAAATGCACGCGCCGCGCGCGGCAGATTCGTTTTGCATGCTCAAGGTCCATGCACCTTTCATGGCGGCTCGGTGCCGCGAATTCATACCATACATAAAACGTACTGGCATTCTACCATCGCCCTGGCGGCGAGGCGGCTCATCCCCATCAATACAAAGAATCGCCCGCAGGCCACGCCCACGAGCGATTCTTTCGTCATATCAAAACGGCGGCGCGTTTTTCCAGAAAGCGCCGCCCAGCTTTCCCATTCTCGCCCGAAACGATTCCCGGGACAATTCTCAGAGCGCCTCTTATGCGTTCGCGCGGCGAAGCGCTGGAACGGCCTGGCGAAGCGCATGGGCCAGACTCACGCCGATCACGATTTTAATGGCGTCGAGCAGAATGAACGGAGCGATGCCCGCGAGGAAAGCGGCCATGGGACTCATTCCCGCAACAGCCATAAGCTGCGCCCAGCCACACACGTAAGAAATCGCGAGGAAAGCGAATGCAGCGACGTACTCGCGAACCAAGCCGAGAGCCTTCGACGAGGGAGCCTTCCATGCCTTGAGCACAAGCACCGCAGCAACAGCGCCCAGCACAAAGCCGATGATAAAGCCGCCCGTGGGACCCATGACCTTCGCAAGGCCGCCCGCCATGCCCGAGAACACCGGCACGCCAAGAGCGCCCAGAACAACATAGCCAGCAACGCTTGCCACCGCTTCGCGCGCGGGGAACAGCAACACCACGAACGCGAGCACCATGGTCTGCAACGTGAACGGCACAGGACCCAAAGGCACCGTAACCCATGCGCCAATCGCGATAAGGGCAATCGCCAATCCGCAAAACGCGACCGACTCCGATCGCTTGAGCGTCTGCTTTTTCTGCATGAATGAAACCTTCCCTAGGTTTGAGGACTGCACGTCACCACGAGCAGCCCATTAACAAATGCCCTAGCACTTTACCATGCGATAGTGACGAACGAAACCCCGAATTGTCAACAAATAGAGAAGCCGCCCATAACAGGCGGCTTCATGCACGATTACAAGAGTTTGCGCCACTCCGTTCGCCAGATGGCGAACGTCTTCGAGATTTACTCGAGCGGCTTGGCTTCCATCGCATCGGCGAAGTATTCCTTCACCGGCTGCTCTCCGACGTCTTTCAGGTCGTCCTCGCCAATGTGCCAGCACTGGGTTTTCGGCAGTCCTTCGACTTTGTCGGCGACGAAGACCGGGTCTTTGCCGGCGTTGCGCTGCTCGGTGTAGTCGTCAAGCGCCTTAATGGCCCATTTGCCCAAAAGCAAAATAGCGATAAGGTTCACGATGGCCATGAAGCCCATGAAGATATCGGCAAGGTTCCATGCCAGATCGAAGCTGTTCACAGCGCCGAAGTAGATGATGACCAGGCACACGATGCGGAAAACCGTAAGCAGCACGGGGCTGTCATCCTTGATGAAGCGCAGATTGCTTTCGGCGTAGAAGTAGTTGCCGATAAGGCTCGAAAACGCGAACGCGAAAATGGCGAAGGTGATCACGTGAATGCCCCACTCGCCCACCGAGTTGTTCACGGCCATCTGCACGAGCGGCATGCCGTTGAGCGCGGTGGCCGTCTCGGGGTCTTGCACGTAGAATACGAGCACCATCATGGCCGAGCAGGTGCAAATGAGCAGCGTGTCGATGTAGACCGAAAGGCTCTGGACCAGACCCTGCTTAACCGGGTGCGAAACGCTTGCAGTAGCCGCGGCGTTAGGAGCAGAACCCATGCCGGCTTCGTTGGAGTACAAGCCGCGCTTGATGCCGAGCATAACGACCGAGCCAGCAAAACCGCCGAAGATCGACTGGAAATCGAACGCCGACGCGAACATAAGGCCGAACACCGCGGGAAGCTCGCCGATATTGCTCACGGTAGTCCACACAGCAATCGCGATGTAAATGAGCGCCATAACGGGAACAACGACCGAGGTGATGATGCTGATGCGCTTCGAGCCGCCAAAGATGACGATGGCGGTCATAGCCGCAAGCACGATACCGCTCGCGATGGCGGCCTTCGTAGACATTTCACCGTCGCCGGTGTAATACGTCAACGAGCTCGTAGCATTGAACGACTGCAGGCCGTTGAAGCCGAACGCGAAGCACAGGATGAGCAGCACGGCGAACACCACGCCCAGCCAGCGCTTGCCCAGACCCTGCTCGATGTAATAAGCCGGGCCGCCGCGAAATTCGCCGTCTTCGCCGCGAACCTTGAAAATCTGCGCCAAAGTCGATTCGACGAATGCCGACGCGGCGCCGACAATCGCCATAAGCCACATCCAGAACACAGCACCCGGGCCGCCCGTGGCGATTGCGGTTGCAACGCCGGCGATGTTGCCCGTGCCAACGCGGCTCGCAGTGGACACCATGAGCGCCTGGAACGACGAGATGGAATGCTTGCCGCCAACATGCTTCTTCTCGGTGAGCTGGGTGAACATGTCTTTGATGTAGCGAATTTGCACGGCCTTGGTACGAATGGTGTACCAAATGCCCGTTGCCACAAGCAGCGCCAGCAAGATGTAGGTATACATGAAGCCGTCGATTTCGCCTGTGACATCAATGAGGAATGCGTTGATGTCCACGTTGGGCCTTTCTTCGGTATGGAACGTAACTGAAACATTTTACTCCGCCGTCGACCATTTCATGAGCTGAAATGCCTACACTTTTGCGGGTTGATGAGCACGAAAAAAGGGCCGAACAAATGCTCGGCCCTCCATGCGTTCCGTTTTGAAGGCGCGCGCCCTCGATTCGAAAGCGATTTAGTTCTTGAAACTGTGAATCGGCGCGGGAATACGACCGCCGCGGGTCACGAACGCCTCGCAGCTCGTTTGATTCACCGGAATGATGGGAGCGTAGCCCATGAGGCCGCCGAATTCGGCCATGTCGCCCACGCCCTTGCCCTCGACGGGAATCACGCGCACGGCGGTGGTCTTCTGGTTCACCATGCCGATAGCCGCTTCATCGGCGATAATGCCTGAAATGGTGGCTGCCGTGGTGTCGCCGGGAATGGCAATCATGTCCAAGCCCACCGAGCATACGCAAGTCATAGCCTCAAGCTTCTCGATGGTAAGGCATCCGTTGGCCGCAGCGTCGATCATGTTCTTATCTTCCGAAACGGGAATGAACGCGCCCGAAAGGCCGCCAACATAGCTCGATGCCATGATGCCGCCCTTTTTCACCTGGTCGTTCAGCATGGCAAGTGCCGCCGTGGTACCCGGAGCGCCCACCTGAGCCAAGCCGATTTTCTCGAGCACCTCGCCCACCGAGTCGCCCTGGGCGGGCGTGGGGGCAAGCGACAGGTCGATAATGCCAAACGGCACGCCCAAGCGGCGACTCGCCTCCTGCGCCACCAGCTGGCCCACGCGTGTGATTTTGAACGCGGTGCGCTTAATGGTTTCGCACAGGAATTCGAAATCGCGGCCGATTGCCTCATCGAGTGCACGGCTCACCACGCCCGGACCCGAAACGCCCACGTTGATAACCGCGTCGCCTTCGGTCACACCATGGAAACCGCCTGCCATAAACGGGTTGTCGTCAGGAGCGTTGCAGAATGCGACGAATTTCACGCAACCGTACGAATCATTGTCGGCGGTGGCATGCGCAATGTCTTTGATGATGTGGCCCAACAGCTCCACGGCGTTCATGTCGATGCCGGTTTTCGTGGAGCCCACGTTCACGCTCGAGCACACGATATCGGTTTCGGCGAGAGCCTGCGGAAGCGATCGGATGAGCAGCTCTTCGGCAGGAGTCATGGCCTTGTTCACGAGCGCCGAATAGCCGCCCAGCAAGTCAACGCCCACTTCCTTGCCCGCGCGGTCAAGCGTATGAGCGATTTTCACGAAGTCTTCCGACGTTTTGCAGGCCGAGGCGCCCACAAGCGAGATGGGAGTCACGGTGATGCGCTTGTTAACGATGGGGATGCCGAATTCACGCTCGATGGCTTCGCCCGTGGCGACCAGATCGCGAGCGCGCGTCGTAATTTTGGCATAGATGCTGTTGCAGAGTTCATCCACGTTGTCGCACGCGCAATCGAGCAAGCTGATGCCCATGGTGATGGTACGCACGTCGAGCTTTTCCTGCTCAATCATTTCATTGGTCTCGTGGACCTCTTGGATATTAATCATAGATATACGTCTCCAAAATGATGAATTTGGGGTGGGCCGAGGCGGCTTCGCCTCATCGAAAATGCTCAGACTTCCGCGAAGCCTCGCGACGCGGTCGCGCGAAACGCACATGCGCCCTTCGCCAAAGTCCCAGCCTTCTTGCCAACGAAAGCGGTCGCCAGCTTAGATTCGATGCATGGCGGTGAAGATTTCCTCACGCTGGGCACGCACGCGCACGCCGATTTCCTCGCCCAGGCTTTCCAGTTCAACGGCCATCGCGCCGAAGCTTTCATCGGCGGCCGAATAGTCGACAATCATCATCATATTGAAGAAGCCGTCGATGATGGTTTGCGAAATGTCGAGCACGTTCACCTTGTGATCCGAGAGATACGTGCACACGCGGGCAATGATGCCCACGGTGTCTTGACCGACCACGGTGATGATGGCTTTGTTCATGGCATACCTTTCCAAAGGATCTTTGAGCACTTTAGCGTAGTGTAGTATAGCGGTTCTTCGCTCATGTGCAGTTTATCGCCCAACCACGCAGAATGCACGAGTTGCACGAGCAGAGCGCCACAGCCTTCGGTAGCTGGGCGCTCGAGCAGCGCGGACGCTTTTTGCATGAGCTCGTTTTGCTGCGTATAATGCTCGGGTTTGCACATTCTCGATGGCGGCGTTCGCGTGGCCATCGTTTTCGTTTTCGATTCCGACAGGAGCGCACGCATGAGCACCACGCCCAAAACCACCGAAGGCCGCGAGAAATTCGGCTCGCGCATCGGTTTCATTCTTATTTCGGCAGGATGCGCCATTGGCCTTGGCAACGTATGGCGTTTCCCGTATGTATGCGGCGAATATGGCGGCGCGGCGTTTGTGCTGCTCTACCTGGTGTTCTTGGTGATTCTCGGCCTGCCCATCTTGGTCATGGAATACGCCGTGGGCCGCGCGAGCCAAAAAAGCTGCGCGCGAAGCTACAACATTTTGGAGCCCGAAGGCACCAAATGGCATTGGTATAAATGGTTCGCATTCGCGGGCAACTACATTCTGATGATGTTCTACACCACCGTCGCCGGCTGGATGATCGCCTATGCGTTCAAAATGGCGACCGGCCAGCTCACGGGACTCGGCGCATCCGCTTCCGCAAGCGCATCGGGCGCTGCCGAGCAGGCGTTTTCCGCACTGCTCTCCGACCCGTTCCAAATGCTGTTCTGGATGGTCATTATTTGCGGCATCGGCTTTTTCATCGTTGGCCTAGGCCTGCAAAACGGCGTTGAGCGCGTGACGAAGGTCATGATGGCGTGCCTGTTCGTGGCCATCGTGATTCTGGCCATCAATTCGGTTCTGCTGCCCGGCGCGCAGGCTGGCCTTGAGTTCTACCTCATGCCCGATTTCGGGAAGATGATCGAAAACGGCTTCGGTGATGCGGTATACGCCGCCATGGGCCAGGCATTCTTCACGCTTTCCATCGGCGCTTCAGGCATGGCGATTTTCGGCAGCTACATCGGCCGCGACCGTCGCCTGACGGGCGAAGCTGCAAGCGTCGCCGGCCTTTCCACGCTCATCTCGCTGCTCGCGGGCTTGATTATTTTCCCCGCCTGCTTCGCCTATGGCGTTTCGCCCGATTCGGGCCCCAACCTGGTATTCGTCACGCTGCCGAGCGTATTCGACCAAATGTGGGGCGGCCAGCTGTGGGGCACGCTGTTCTTTATTTTTATGAGCTTCGCCGCGCTTTCCACCGTCATTGGCGTGTTCGAAAACATCGTGGCGTTCTGCATGGACCAATGGGGCGTCTCGCGCCGCTCGGCCGTAGCGATCAACGCCGTGCTCATCATCGTGCTTTCGGTGCCGTGCATTCTGGGCTTCAACGTGTGGCAGGGAGTGCAATTCCCCGGCATCGGCGACATTCAGAGCCTGGAAGATTTCATTGTCTCGAATAACGTGCTTCCGCTGGGCGGCCTGGTGTATGTGCTATTCTGCACGAGCCGCTACGGCTGGGGCTGGAAGAATTTCCTCACCGAAGCAAACACCGGCGCCGGCCCGCGCTTCCCGAAGTGGGCGCACGCATGGATCGCCTACGGCATTCCCGTGCTCATGGTGGTGATTTTCATCATGGGGTATATCCCGAAGTTCCAAATCTGGTTCGGATTGTAGAAGAACGCCTGCAGCGCCAGCGCGGCTGGGCCCTCTTGCAGGCCACGGCTCGCTACCGCTTCACCATGCATGCCTTCTTTGGGTGGGCCTGGTCCCCGTTTCCGCTTCGGTCAAGTCCTGGCTCGCACGAACAGCACATTAAGTGCTGTTCGGCTCGTGCGGAATCTATCGGAAACGGAAACCAGGCCCGCCCTTTTCGGCTGTCCGGCACGCGGCCGAAGACCGTCGGTGTTCATATCTGCTTTTATTCGAAAAACGAAACACCGCCAGGGCTGCACATAGCGAGCGAAGCGAGCGGTAGCAGACCGTGGTCTTGGGACGTGCGTCGGAAAGCCGAAAAGGGCACGGGCGAGCTACAGCAGCGAATAGCGGCTGACGTGTTCGGCGTCGGCTTCGCGCACGATGCGATGCTCGGCAATAAGGTGGTTCAGGATAATAATGCCACCTTCGACGATGCACCACTTTTGAGCTGGGTAAATATCTTCCCAAGCCTGCGGCACATTCCACGTAAGGTTTTTCACCACGTCGGCGCCCGTTGTGCCAGGGTGCTCGGCAATATACGCCGCCGCTTGCTCGATGCGTTCGCAATGGTGGTTTTTAAGCCACGCAACGCGCTCGCGCCAGTCGGGACGAATTTCGCCATGAGAATGCAGAAGTCGCGAAACGCTCAGGTCACACACCTTTTGCAAGTTCGCCAAATAAATACCCATGGTATCGACGATTCCCAAGCGCAGGCCCAAGCCGGGCGAGATGGCAAACAAAATGTGGTCGCCGGAAAACAACAGACCCGATTCGCGATGGAAAAGCGAGAGGTGGCCTGGCGTGTGGCCCGCGGTATCGACGACCTCGAGCTTCGTTTGCCCTACCACAATAACGTCACCTTCGGCAACGAATTTCAAGTTACGCCCCTCGGGCTTGAAGCTGGGAATGCCCATGCCGTAACGAGCCGATTTATGCACAAGGTCGCAATCGAATCCCTCGGCGCTTACCTGGGCTTCGGTGATGCGCAGGTATTCGGCATCGCTTGAAGCCGCCATAAGATTGAAGTCGGTGAGGCTCAGGGCAATGGGGGCTTCCTTGGGAGCCACATGATCGATGAGGCCGGCGTGGTCCATATGCAAATGCGTCAAGAAAAACGACATGCGCGACTTGTCGATACCGAGCTCGTCGATGGCTGCATCGAGCAGAGCGGCGCCTTCGGGCGTCGGCGCTCCCGTATCGACGGCCAAGCATTCGCCGCCGTCGCAAATAAGGTAGCAATTCGTCTCTGACGTGGAGATATTCAAAAACGGCACGCGCACGAGATACACATCGGGGCTCGAGTTGATTTGGCGATAGTGCTTGCCTACCGCATAGGGGGTTTCGTGGGCAAACGCGCCCGCGCCTTTCAGCATGCGTTCGCTCGCCTCGGCAACGCCTTCGTTCATGCAGCCCCCTCCGTTATCATGCGCGGCCCGAACCGCGCCCAGTTCGTCCATCTTACGCAAACAATTCGAACTCGAGACGCATGAGTAAAAAGCGCACAATAAATAGTGACGAGCGGTGTTTCGCATGAAAACGCACGAAGTGCGTACCCTCTAGGATTTTTCCTCAGAAGACAGACCTTACGTACTTCAAAACACCAGTTCACATATTCAGCAGGTTGGGTTCATTCCATTGGTCTCGATACAAGGTACGCACTTCGTGCATTTTCATGCGAGACGTCTTGCCGCAATGGCGGAAAATTGCGTCTTGCATGAGCTTGGAAGCCTTTCGACTGCAAGTTGTGCGCAGAAATTCATAACTCGAGTTTTTTAAAAAAGTTCTTGCATGCAATGTCGAGAACATGCAATATATTCGCCACGCTATCGCACGATAAAGCACGATAGCAACGGCACTATGCCGCATGTTCACTCGATCGAAATTGAAGGAGGCTTGAGCGCATGACCATCGTTATCCGACAGACGCGACGACGATTCAGGAGCATGCCCTAGCCCTCTTGTGCCCCATATGCACTTCTTCAGGCAGCGCACGCTCCGTTCTCGAAACGCCGTGCGCTGCTTTTTTGTTGCCCGATTCAGGCGCGCATGGCGTTTTGCGCCCCGCGCGTCGCGCTCAGCTCGATCACACGTCATTCCAAGAAAGGAAACAACCATGGAATCCAACAAGACCGCCTACACCTACCTGGCCGCAACCGTCGCTTTCGCCATGTGCTTCTTCGCCATGTGCGAGGCTCCCGCAATTATTTCGCTCCTCTAGTTCAGAGCTCCGTTGTTTGAACGGGGCCAAAGGATGAGGATGCGGCATTTTCGTGGCGCGGGATTTCCCGTTCAAGTCGCATCAACATCCCTTGGCCCCGTTTTGCATTCTTGGCGCCGTTTTGCATTTCGGGTCGGCCGCCTGCGCCCATCGAATTGCTCAGCCTAAAGCTTTTTCCTGCGGGCGCGGAAGGCGTCCATGGGCTCAATTCGCAGGCCATTCTTGTTATAGCTCACCGCTAAATTCCCCTGGATGTTCGACACGAAGCCCGATTTGCCCAAGCCGTCGAGACAGGTTTCGATTGAAGCCGTTTCGATGCGCGCATCGCGGCCAAGCGCGAGCGAAAGCACTCGATCGATTACGCGACGAGCAAGCGGGCGCTCAACATGCGCCATGTCGGGCGAAACCAAGAAGCCCTCGCTCGGGAGCTGGCCCAACGGCTGCACCTTGGAAAGAAGCAGTTCGCACGCCTGACTGCTGAGCATGTCGTCCTCTTCGGCGATAAGGTTCATCGTGCGCGTGAGCGTTTCAAGCAGGCGTGGGTTGCGCCCTTTGGCGCGAGGCACGATTTCGTGGCGCACGAACGCGCGGAAGTAGTCGGTATCGGCATTGGTGGCATCTTCGCGCCACAGCTCGCCCGATTCGTCTCGCACGGCGCACGGGCGCTCCGCGATGAACGCCCGCAAGTCGTCGCGCCCCAGCTCGAGCAGCGGGTGGCACACGCACATGCCACCGATATTCACGCAGTAATTCATGGAGCGAAACCCGCCCGGACCCGTGCCCACAATCGAGCGCATATAGAAGTTCTCCACGCGGTCGTCTGCGGTATGCGCAGTGTATACGCGCGCTGATTCTTCGGAAAAGCCCAGGTGAGAACAGGTGCTTTCGATCGCCTGACGCGCGGCTTTATACCGCTCGTCGCGAGCGATGGCCTCCATATTGCCACCTTGTCGCACGAGCGCCGACACGTCGATTTCGCACATGAACAACGGCAGGCCGAGCGTTTCAGCCAGCTTGGCCACAAATCGGGCGTCGCCTTCGGACGCCTCACCGCGCAACTTGTGGTTCACATGCAGCATAACCGCCGCACCCAGCTCGCCGGCGGCCACCATATCGGCCACCATATATGCCAGCGCGCAGCTGTCGGAGCCGCCGCTCACCATAGCCACCGCGAAGGCGTCGGCTCCTGCCATCTCGTGTGCGCGCACCGTGGCAAGCGCGTGATCATATACGGTTTTGTGCGCCATGGCGGCCCCATCATCCAAAAGCGCCCAGCCGACGAATCGGCTAGGCGCCCATTTTCGAAAAACGTTCGTTACTGCGCTGCTTCAAAAATCTCGGAGAATTCATCCAGCAGGCGTTTTACCGGCAGGCCGACAATATTGTCGAAGTCGCCATCGATGCTCTCGACCAGAGCGCGGCCGTCGCCCTGAATGCCGTAAGCGCCAGCCTTGTCCATGGGCTCGCCGCCGGCAACGTATTCGGCGATAACTTCGTCGGTGAGTTCCTTGAACGTCACGCGGCTCGTTTCAGTGAACGTGCGGAAGCCCAGCGAAACCTCTTTGTTGGGCGGCGCGCTCACGAGCCACACCGAAACGCCTGTGATAACCTGATGGGGACGGCCGGAAAGCTCGCCCAGAATGCGGCACGCGTCGTCTTCGTCGACGGGCTTGCCGTAGATCTTTCCGTTTGCCGTAACTACGGTGTCGGCGCCGATGATCGCCGCGGCACCCACGTATTCGGGGTCGCCAAGCACCTGCTGCACAATGGCGCCCGCCTTGCGCTCGGCGAGCTTTTTAGCAGCTTCCTCGGGCTGGCGCAGCAAATCGGGTTCGAGAGATTCGTCTACATCGGCGCTCAGCACCGTGAACGATACGCCCTCACGCTCAAGCAGCTCACGACGGCGGGGGCTTCCGCTTGCAAGAATGATTTCAACTTTCTGGGGCATGAACTTTCCTTTCCGGCGTTCTATCGAACGAAGACCATGTCAGTGTCGCGCGGCGGCGAGACGCGACGTGCCGTCCTTCAATGGATCCGCACGCCGCGATGCACTTGGGCTCATTCCTGAAGCGCACAGCCCGCGAATCGCTGCACCAATCTCGTCTTACCTATATATATCTATCGCCGTTCGAGCAAAATAATATTCTCGGCGTGGCTCGTGTGCGGGAACATGTCCACCGGCTGCATTTCCACGATGCGCCAACCGCGCTCGGCGAGAAACGCCGCGTCGCGCGCCTGCGTTTGCGGGTTGCACGAAATGTAGACGATGCGCTTGGGCGCAAGCTCGCACGCAGCCTTGAGGAATTCCGGCGTGGAGCCCGCACGAGGCGGATCCATCATGAGCACGTCGAGCGGCGCCCCCTCGTCGGCCATGAGGTGCATGTATTCGCCCGCGTCGGCCGCAACGAATTCGGCTCGCTTGATGCCGTTGTGACGCGCATTGTTGCGGGCGTCGGCCACGGCATCGGGGCGCTCCTCAACGCCAATCACGCGTGCGGCGCCCGGATTGCCGTCAACGCCGCGCGCGGCCACAAGCCCAATCGTGCCCGTGCCGCAGTACGCGTCCATAAGCACCTCGGTACCCGTAAGCTTCGCCATCTCGATCGCGCGACGATACAGCACTTCCGTTTGCGTTGAGTTGACCTGGTAAAACGATTTTGAGGAAATGCGGAAGCTCAGCCCACACAGCTCATCGAGAATGAAGCCCGGGCCAAACAGCGTGCGCTCCTTATCGCCCAGGATTACATTCGTTTGACGCGTGTTCACGTTCTGCACGACCGTCGTGATGGACGGGTGCTTCTCGCGCAGCGCGCGCACGAAACCCTTCGCGCCGGGGAATTGATCTTCACGCGTGACCACCGTGACCATGATTTCGCCCGACGTATGCCCGATGCGCACCTGCACATGGCGAAGGAAACCCTCGTCGGTGTCTTCGTCGTAAGGCTCAATGCGGAAACGGCGCATGAGGTCGCGAATCGTAAGAATAATGCGCTTGGCTTCGCGATTTTCGAGCAGACATTCGTCAGAATCGATCACGCGATGCGTTCCGCGTTCGTACATTCCACACAAAACACGCATTTGACGTGCTTTTTTGTCCCATATGCCAACATAGGGCGACACGACCTTGTTGCGATAGTAACGCGGGTCGTCCATGCCCAGGATAGCCCGCACCGCCGTTTCGGGGTCGAGCAAACCGTCGAAAAGGCCCTCGACTTCGCGCTGCTTGCGTTTCAGCTGTTCGGCATACGGCACAGCAAGCCACTCGCAACCGCCGCATTTGCTGTCAATAGGGCAGAAAAACGCCCCTGGCGCAGCGTTTCCTCGAGCGCAGCCCGCGCGAAGCTCGCCGTTACGGCGGGCCGGCGCAGCCTTGGCGAACTTGGCCGGTTTGCCCGATTTAGATGCCTTTCCCGATTTGTTCGGTTTGCTTGGCTTGCCCAGTTTGCTCGGTTTGTTTGACCTGTTCGCATCGCTCGGCTTGCCTGGCCTATCCAGATTGTTTTTGCCGGAACGGGCGTCCATCGAGCGATTTCCGCCCTTGCGATTCAGCTTCGTGCCATCGAAGGTCGCCAATTCGTTTTTCGCGGGCGCATCGCCCTTCGCGCCGCGGCCTTTCGACACGCGACGCTCGTCGACCTTTCCCGGTCGAGCACTCGGCTTGCGACGCTGAGCAGCAGCACCGCGCGCCGTAGATGAGTTTTTGTGATTTCCGCTTTTCATGCCTGCCATTCTACTATGCGGCGCCCGCGCGCGGCACCGCTCACTCGCGGCAACACGCCCCGTACACAGGCATTTTCGCCCCACGCGCAACTCGCGTATAATTGGCGGCTGGAAAACCACGCCGCGTGACGGCGTTCAAAGGCCACCAAGAAAGGCCACCTATGCCATCATTTTTCAAAGACCTTCGCGAATTCTTATGGCTCTATCGCCAAGGATTCCGACCAACCGAATACCTTCGCAACTCCGACCGCATCTCGCTGCACGCCTGCGGATGGCGCGCAAACGGAAGCGGACGCATGAAAACGGCCCGCGACGCCGTCGCCTACCTCGAAGGGTCGATGCCCGAGCAGTGGCGCCAGGTGTACTGCGGCCTCACGCCGTTCCTCGTGTCGGATCGAGGCAACGTGCGCCTCATCGACGGGTCCGAGCCGCGCATGATGCTCGCGAACGGGCGCTACCAAATCGCCTACAAGCCCGAAGAGCAACACCCATCGCGACGCGGCCGCCGCGGCGGCATGGCTCACAAGAAACGCGTGTACCGTTCGGTGCTCGTGGCCATGGCATTCCTCGATTTCAAAAAAGGCGATGCCGAACATGAAGTTCATCACGTTAATGGATACCGCACCGACGATCGCCTGGTAAACCTCATGGTGCTCACGCACGACGAGCACACGCGCATCCATAACATGGGGCCCTGCGGCCTAACTGCGCCGCTCGACGACGCTGTGCGCGACGCCGGGCTTCTCGCGGAAGTGAAGCCCATGGGCGCAATGAAGCTGCGCCGCGTAAAGAAGAAGGCGCTCAAACGCGCGCTCGAGACACCCAAGACGACCAAAAACGCGATTGCAGATGACAGCGCGAATAATAGCGAGGCGCTCGACGCCCCAGAGATTTCGGCCGGCGAATCGCAAAAACCGAACCGCGCGGAAATAATCCCCGTTGAAGCGCCTGCCGGCACGTTTACCTGCAACCCTCTGCCCGTGCTTGACGAAGCGGGCGTATTCGCTACGCCCGAAGCTCCTGAAATTCTTGCCATAAAGCGCGCGGAAGAGGCCCAATGCGAAGCTGAAAAGCGAGCCGCCGAGGAAAAAGCGGCTGCAGAAGCGGCCGAATTGGCGGCGATTCCCGCACGTGGCGATCATAAGGCCGAAGAGAAATCGAGCCTTCAAACGGCTGCCGAAGAGGGCCTGGCCGAAGTAGCCGAAAAACTCGACGCGGTCTGCGTGCGCTCGGGTGCCCGCGCACAGGAAATGATTAACGGAGAAGGTCCAACCAAAGCGGCCAAACGGCGCGCGAGCAAAAAGCGCGCCGAAGCCCGTCGCGCCGAGGAAAAAGCGGCCCGACGCGAGGCTCAAAAGCAGATCGCGAGCGAAGGATCGCAGGTCGAAAGCGATATTCTCGACGAGACAAGCACAGAAGCCGAGCGCGCGAGCGAATACCCCCAGGACGCCCTCATCGCGACAGAGTGCGAAATCGCGATTGAAGAAGGCGCTGCCGCAGAGGGTGAAGCTGTTATCGAAGAAGCCGTCATCACCGCAGAAGACGAAGCCGACATCGATGAGGTCGCCGCCGCAGAGGGGAAAGCCGACATCGATGAAGCCTCCATCGTCGAAGCATTGGCGGAAGCGGAGGTTTCCGAACAGATTGAACCTTCTTGCCAGAATATGTCCCCTTGTCAGAATACGCCATCTGAACAGGGAGTTTCTTCAGAGCAGGTCGACTCTTCGAAACAACCCATTCCTTCTGATCAGGCCGATCCTTCAGAACAAGCCGTTTCTTCAAGACGGGCCTCTTCTTCGAAGCAATCCTCTTCTTCGAGTCAGGCCGACCAGAAATCTGCTAAACGCTGCGAGCATTTAGCAGATCCGAAGCGCGATACGGCAGAAATCGATTGGGCCGCCGCGCGCGAAGCACTTGCGCGCGAGACCAAGGCGTACCTGAAAGCGGCGCGCAAGCTTTCTCGCAAAGACGATGCCAGCAGCAAGCAGTTCGCTTCCGCCGCGAAACCGGTGTACAAGGCATTCAAGCCCTTCCTCACCTGCCCCGATGAGGTATGCGCTTTCGACGCGTGCCTTGTCTGCATTCGCCTTATCGCGCAAGATGCACAGACCCGCGCAAAACACGGCCAACCGGAGTTGCCGCAAACGACGCATTCGCTGCTCGGCAATTTCCAAAAACTCATGAGGACTTCTGTGCGCAAGCTCATTCGCGACGACGAAATCGTTGCCGCGTGCACCGAAGAACTGCTGCGCGAAGAAGCGACCAAGCCGGTTTACAAATCGCTTCCAAATGGCCCATTGAAGCAAAGCCTTGATATCATCAACTCAAAGAAACCGAAGGAAGCGGCCAAGCTGGATGAGGCGTCTCAGGCCAAACCCGAAGAAAACACGGCAACGGAAGGTAAGGCCCCCGAGGGCAAGGCTTCCGAAGGCAAGCGCCACCGAAGGAGGCGACGCAAGAAAGAACCCGCCGAAAACAAGGGGTCCGAAAAGCAAAACCGAAACGCGGAAGCCGAAGGAGACGCCAAAGCAAAAGCAACCCAGTAAGACTCGCAGAAAGGCACCATCATGAAGTTCATCGTTCGTTGGCTCATTACCGCCCTTGCCGTTGCGTTTACCGTTTGGCTCGTTCCTGGCATTGGGTTTGCCACGGCGGGCAATTCCGTCATCGACGTCGTGGCGTTCGCAATTGTGCTTGCCTTGCTCAATATGGCCGTGAAGCCTATTCTCCAAGCGTTGAGCCTGCCTATCACGGTGCTCACGTTCGGCCTGTTTTACCTGGTCGTGAATACGGCAATGCTGTACTTGGCATCGGGCATTTCGGGCGGGCTGTTCGGCGTTGATTTCTATATCGCGTCATTCGGCAGCGCATTCATCGCGAGCATCGTGATCAGCATCGCAAGTTCGATTTTGAGTTCCATCATCGAATAGAGCCGAAAGCGCGACAATTCCTCAAAGCGCGGCAAGCTCGGCAAAACACGCCCCTGCGCAACACCAGCGCACCAAAACGCCAACCCGGCGAGAGACGTCATCGCAAACAAAAAAGGAGCCTTTCGGCTCCTTTTTAAATGCGCGTCGTTCTTACTCTTCGTCGCTCTTGACCCAGGAGAACATGTCGCGAATCTTCGCGCCCGTCTTCTCGATCTCGTGGTTGTTGATGGCCTCGCGCTGCTCGAAGAGCCACTTGTGGCCGTTCTTGCAGTCGGCAACGAATTCCTTGGCAAACTCGCCGTTCTGGATGCGAGTGAGGATTTCCTTCATGGCCTCGCGAGACTGCTCGTTGATGACCTTCGGGCCGGCATAGTACTCGCCGTACTCAGCCGTGTTGGAGATGGAGTAGTTCATGAAGTGAATGCCCGACTCGTACATGAGGTCGACGATCATCTTCATCTCGTGATAGCACTCGAAGTACGCGAGCTCGGGCGGATAGCCAGCCTCGGTCAGGGTCTCAAAACCAGCCTTCACGAGCTCAACGAGGCCGCCGCAAAGAACAGCCTGCTCACCGAAGAGGTCTTCCTCGGTCTCCTGCGCGAAGGTCGCCTTGATGATGCCGGAACGGGCACCGCCAACGCCCCAGCAGTAGGACATGGCGATATCCCAAGCATCGCCGGTAGCGTCCTGAGCGACGCAAGCCAGGTCGGGCACGCCAGAGCCCTCGGTGAACTGGCGGCGCACGATGTGACCCGGGCCCTTAGGAGCGCACATGATGACGTTGACGTCCTCGGGGGCCTTGATGTAGCCATAGTGGATGTTGAAGCCATGAGCGAAAGCGAGCGTGTCGCCAGCATGCAGGTGCGGAGCGATGTGCTGCTCGTAAACCTCAGGCTGCAGCTCATCGGGAATAAGAATCATGATGACGTCGGCTTCTTCGGCAGCCTCGTCCTCGAGCATGACCTTCAGACCAGCCTCTTCAGCCTTAGCCCAGCTCTTGGAGCCTTCGCGCAGACCAACGCGAACGTCGACGCCCGAGTCCATGAGGTTGAGCGCATGGGCATGGCCCTGCGAGCCATAACCGATAATCGCAACCTTCTTACCCTTGATGACTTCGGGGTTCACGTCATTTTCGTAATAGATAGTAACAGCCATGAGTTTCTCCTTTTCTTTGACTGCATACAACAACTTTGCAAGGGCTTGGCGCGCGGCGGAGCGTGCATGGCGCAGTTCCGCACGAGCCGAACAGCACTTAATGTGCTGTTCGTGCGAGCTCAGGACTGTTTGAGCACGCTGCACGTTCCTCCGCGTACCAAGCCCTGCTGGACAGACCGATCGTCGAAGAATGACTTGGCTAGTCCTTCGAATTCCTCGACATGGCGATTTTGCCGGTTCGAACGAGCTGCTTCAGACCGTAGGCTCGGAAGAGGTCCTCCATCGCCTCGAGCTTGCTTTCGTCACCCGTCGCTTCGATCGTGAGCGAATTTTTACCCACGTCCACGATATTGGCTCGGAAGACGTTCGCGATCTCGATAATCTCGTGACGGCGATCGGCCGGTGCGCTCACCTTGAACAATGCCAGCTCGCGCTCGATTGCGTCTTCGTCGGTGAGGTCGGTGATCTTGTACACGCTCACCAACTTGTGCAGCTGCTTGGTGATTTGCTCGTAGCCAACCTCGTCGGCGTTCACGATTGCCGTAAGGCGGCTCATCGTGGAGTCTTCGGTAGGGGCAACGGTAAGCGACTCAATGTTGAAGCCACGGCGCGAAATCATGCCGGTCACGCGCGAGAGCACGCCCGACTTGTTTTCAACCAACACGGAAAGGATGTGCTTCATTATTCCTCGCCCTCCTTTTCGTCCTTCTTGCCGACGCCTTTGCCGTTCACGCGAACAGCGCCAAGCGTAACGTCAATCGCGCCAATCACGTTGTCGAGCGCAGCGCCCGGCGCAACCATGGGATACACGTTCTGGTCAGGAGAAATGGCAACGTCGAGCAAATACGGCTTATCGCTCGCAAGCATGCGCGCAATCGCGGGAGCCACCTCTTCGGGCTTCTCGATGCGCTCGCCTTCCCAACCGTATGCGTCGGCGAGCTTCACGAAATCGGGCACTGGGTCGAGAATCGTGGACGAATAGCGCTCGTGATAGAACAGCTTCTGCCACTGATGCACCATGCCCAGGGCGCGATTGTCGAGCAGGAACACCTTCACGGCGGCGTTGTTGATAGCCGCGGTCGCCATTTCCTGGCTGTTCATCTGGAACGAGCCGTCGCCGGCAACGCACACGACCTGCTTGTCGGGGCAGCCGAACTTGGCGCCGATAGCCGCGGGGAAACCGAAGCCCATGGTGCCCAAGCCGCCGCTCGAAAGGAACGAGCGCGCATGCTCGCGGCCAATGTGCTGGTGGGCCCACATCTGATGCTGGCCAACCTCGGTCGTCACGATGGAGTTATCGGAGTCGAGCTGCTTGGAAAGTTCGTCGAGCGCAACCTCGGGAACAATCTGGTTCGGATAGTCGTTGAACTGGTCGTCGTAATACGGCCAGCGCTCACGCCATTCATCCACCGTTTCGACCCATTCGGCGTCGACGGGCTCAGCGCCCGATTTCTCGAGCTGGGCCACGATGCCGCCCAGAATGCCCTGGGCGTCGCCGACGATAGGCACGTTCGCCTCGCGAATCTTGCCGATTTCGGCCGGGTCGATATCGATATGGATGACCTTGGCGTTCGGCGCGAATTCATCGAGCTTGCCGGTCACGCGATCGCTGAAGCGGGCGCCGGCGGCAATGATGAGGTCGCATTCCGTCATAGCCATGTTGGCGTACTTGGAGCCATGCATGCCCACGGGGCCCAAGCTCAACGGATGCGAGCTGGGGAAACAACCTTTGCCGAGCAGCGTGGTAACCACGGGGATCTGCATAGCTTCCGCGAGCGCCTTCAATTCCTGGCACGCGTGGGAACTCACGATGCCGCCGCCTGCGTAGAGCAGCGGACGCTTCGAGGTCTCAATAAGCGCGGTCGCCTGCTTGATTTGCTTGGCATTGCCCTTGTACGTGGGGCGATAGCTGGGAATGTTCACGCTATCGGGATAGTGGAACACCATTTCGGCACCCTGCAAATCGCTCGGAATGTCGATGAGCACGGGACCCGGACGGCCGGTCGAAGCAATGTAGAAGGCCTCGCGGAACGTCTCGGTAAGGTCGTCGGTCGACTGCAGAAGGAAGCTGTGCTTCACGATAGGCATGGTGATGCCCACGATGTCGGATTCCTGGAACGAGTCGGTGCCAATAACGCCGCGCGTGACCTGGCCCGTAATAACCACCATGGGAATGGAATCCATGTATGCGGTCGCGATGCCCGTCACCGTGTTCGTGGCGCCCGGGCCGCTCGTTACCAGCACAACGCCAACCTTGCCCGTGGCGCGCGCGTAACCATCGGCCATGTGCGTGGCGCCCTGCTCGTGGCGGGCGAGCACATGGTGCAGCTTCTTGCTGTCGTACAGTGCATCGTAAATTTTGATGGCCTGGCCACCGGGGTAACCGAACACGGTATCGACGCCTTCGGCCTCAAGCGAAGCAATAATCGCCTGGGCGCCCGTCATCGTTTTGCCCTCGTGCTCGGTATGGCTGCCGGGTCCAAGCGGCTTGCCTTCAATGGCGAGCTGCTTTTGAGCCAGCTTGTCAGTCAAGGTGTTCATCATGAGACATACGCTCCCTTGTCGGCGCTTGAAACGAGTTTCGCGTACTTGGCAAGCACGCCGTGATTATGCTTGGGCGCAGGCGCCACAAAAGCGGCGCGGCGAGCAGCGAGTTCCTCGTCGCTTACATGAAGCTCGAGCTTGCCGCCTTCAATATCAACGGTGACCTGATCGCCGTCTTCAATAAGGGCGATGGGGCCGCCCGCTGCAGCTTCGGGGCTCACATGGCCAACGCAGGGGCCCTTCGAGGCGCCGGAGAAGCGGCCGTCGGTCAGAAGCGCAACGCTCTTGGACAGGCCCATGCCAACAATGGCACTCGTGGGCGTGAGCATTTCGCGCATGCCCGGGCCACCCTTCGGGCCCTCGTAGCGAATAACGACCACGTCGCCGGGCTTGATTTCGCCAGCGAAAATCGCCTCGCAGGCCTCTTCCTCGCTGTTGAAGCAACGGGCGGGACCGGTATGCGTGAGCATGCTGGGGTCGACGGCGCTCTTCTTCACGATGCCGCCATCAGGGGCGATGTTGCCATGGAGCACGCGCAGGGCGCCCACCTTGGAGAACGGGTTGTCATGCTTGCGGCACACCTCGCCGTCGGCCGGCTTGGTGCAGTTGGCGATGTACTCGGGAAGCGGGCCCATGCAGGTAATCGCGCTTTCGTCGAGCAGGCCCAGCTCGTTGAGCTCATGCATGACAACCGGCACGCCGCCCACGGCATACAGGTCGATAAGCGGGCGCGGGCCAGAAGGCTGCAGCTTCACCAAGTGCGGCGTGCGGGCGCTTGCCGCGTCCCAGTCGTCCATGGTGATGGGGTGGCCGGCCGCCATGGCGATGGCGGTCAGGTGCAGCACCGTGTTGGTGGAGCCGCCAAACGCCATATCGCATTCCATGGCGTTGTGAATTGCCGCCTCAGAGATGATGTCTTTGATGCAAATGCCCTTTTCGAGCAGCTCCATGACCTTCATGCCTGCATGCTTTGCCAGACGCAGGCGCTCGGAGTACACGGCGGGGATGGTGCCGTTGCCGGGAAGCGCGATGCCCAAAGCCTCGCACAGGCAGTTCATCGAATTCGCGGTGAACATGCCCGAGCAGCTGCCGCACGTGGGGCATGCGGTATCTTCGTAGTACTTGAGCTGCTCTTCGGTCATCGTGCCGGCGCTCACTTGGCCCGCGCCGTCGAACAAGGTGTTCAGGTCGGTCGTGGGGCCGCAGTTGCAACCAGCTTCATGACCGGGAAGCATGGGACCACCGGAAACGAACACCGTGGGGATGTTCACGCGCAGGGCGCCGAGCACCATGCCGGGAACGATTTTGTCGCAGTTGGGAATGCATACGGCAGCATCGAATTGATGGCCCTGAACAGCGCATTCGAAGCTGTCGGCGATGGCTTCGCGGGAAACGAGCGAGTAATGCATGCCATCGTGGTTCATGGCAATGCCGTCGCACACGCCGATGGTGGAAATCTCGAACGGAACGCCGCCGGCCATATAAATGCCAGCCTTCACGGCTTCGCAGATTTTATCGAGGTTATTGTGACCCGGAATAATGTCGTTGCGGGAATTGAACACCGCGACGAGGGGCTTCTTCATTTCTTCATCGGTAAGGCCGTCGGCCTTCAGCAGGCTGCGGTGGGGAGCACGCGCCACGCCAACTTTAACGGCATCGCTACGAAGTTGCATCGTTTCTTCCTTCTTCCTTCAAGCGTTATCGCTAGCCCAAGGAATGCGGTCGACCGAAGACACTTCGCTCTCGATGCCTTATCACGGAAGGCGCCGGCGTTGCATACTGACGGTGGCGCGCGGTGGGTGTTCCGCGTTGACCAGCTGCGTTCAGCTTCGCTGCTCGAGGGAGTTTTCGGAGCCGTCCACCGCAGGTTCTCAGCACGCCTGCTTGCTGTGGGATGGATTCGTTCCTACTCGCCCTGTCGTCGCATTTATTGAGTGACGTTGATTATACGGAGCGCACGGCTAAGCGCAAGGGGCTATCGCGCTTTAATGCGATAAAGTGAACGAATTTCACAAAACAGTTGCCTGGATTGTGAACAGATAACTTTTCGCTGCGAGCGGAAACCAATCAGCCGCCCGCACGCAAACGCGCGCCACTGGCCGTGAAGCGTCCAAATGCGGCCGCCAAACAATCGGCAATCGAAAAATCTTCGTCAAACAAAGCCCTGCTGCGTCACAATGTCCTCGTGAAAAAAATTGAGGAAGTCAAAGGAAGCACCATGTGCGAAGCATGCTCAATCGAATCGAATCAGGCGCCGCAGGGCATGGCCTACGCCCCCGGAAAACCGTTCCCGACACACCACGCGCAAAACGCGAGCGATTACCTGAATGCGGCGCTATCGGCCGAACGCTGGATCGCAACCTTCGAGCGCAAGACGCCCGAAGGCATCTTCTGGCAGCAGGACGCGAGCCAGCCAATCGATCTATCGCTATACAGCGGGTCGGCCGGTGTAGCGTATTTTTATCTGAAACTCACCGAGGTCACCGGCAGCGCCGAATTCGCCGAGAAAGCACGCTGCGGACTTTCCTATGCAGCCGCGCATTGGCGCGACCTGCTACTTCCCGAACAGGCCGCCTTCCAAGATAACCGCGAGGGCGTGCCTGGCGTGCACCTAGGCGCCCACATGGGCGTTGGCGGCGTGGGCCTCGTGCTCATCGAAGGCGCTAAAACCTTCGCGGAAAGCAGAGACGCCGAAAAGTATCGCCGGGCGGCACAAGCAATCGGACGCTTCTATACCGATGAATCTGCGCAACAAGGCGAAAGCGGCCCCTATTGGACCGGCAGCCCCGCGTTGCTGATGGACGGCGGCATTATGCTATTCCTCATCGCGCTCTACGAAACGTTCGGCGATCAGCAGTTGCTTGAATTCATCAAGGCCGCTGGCGCACAATACCTGCACTGGGGCGCGGAAAGCCCGCGCGGCGGCATTGATTTCAACGGTGCGGGCATCGAAACCCCATTCGATTGGCCGAATTTCGCCTTCGGGAGCGCTGGATCGGGGTATCTGCTCGCGCATCTTTTCCGCATCACGGGCGATGCGCGTTATCTTGAAGTTGCACGCAGATGCGCCGATTTTCTCGACGCCGTAGCCGTGCCGCAAAAACGAGGCAAGCTCCTCCCCCACAAATTGGGCGGAGATGACGAATTCACCGTCTTCTACTTGGGATATTGCCACGGCATCGCAGGAACATTGCGCTTCCCCACTCTGATGGGGACCCTCGACAACGATATTCGTTGGGCAACGATGGTCGATCAACTCGCCGACGGAGCCGAAGCGCTCGGCGCACCCGAGCATATGTCGGCCGGCCTCTGGAATACCGTATGCTACTGCTGCGGTCACGCCGGCATGGCGCATACATTCTTGGGTCTCTACTGCATCGATGGGTCGCCGCGCTGGCGCGAGTTCGCCACACGCTGCGGCGATATATTGTTGGGCTCGATGAAAATGCACGCCGACGGGTCGGCCTCTTGGCCTTTCGCATGGGAGCGAGTGCACCCCGAAGAACTCTCGCAGCGCATCGGTTTCTACGACGGCGCAGCTGGCATCGCATCCACGTTGCTCGAACTGTTCATGCTCGAACGCGACGATTATCACTGGCCACGCATGATCGACGATCCCTTTCCCGAGGACCCACGCCGCTAAACGCAAGCCCGTCCCAAGTCACGCCACCGGTAAAACATTCCACGCGCACCTCATATTCAAGCGTCTTGCCAGCATCTGAACGCCAGGCATCGGGTTGGTAACGGCCGCGCAACTGCGGCGTTTCCGCGGCGTTGCGCCCGTACCATAGTGGGTGCGCGGAAAGGAAGCTTACATGCAGCCATCGAGCACTCTTCAACCCGTCGGCACGCAGCAACGCGCCGAAACCCACTCAGGCACCACCGAGGCCGAAGAGCAATCTCTTCCCTCGATCGATTTGCCGCCCGATGCCGATTTCTATGGCGATTACTTACAGAAACTAAAGGAAATTACCTGGCGTTTTGAGATATCCCTCGAGACATATTTAATGGAGCGCGGCATGAACCGCGAGCGCAAGCCCATCTCGTCGTGGAAAACGCGCATTAAGTCGCCCGACAGCATGAGGGAAAAGCTCGTCAAGCGCGGATACAAGCCTACTGCCGAGAATGCCGTATATGCCGTGCATGACGCAGCTGGCGTGCGCGTGATTTGTCCGCTCGTCGACGACGTTGCGTCGGTCGCGCAGTTCATTCGCGAGCTCCCATGCTTCGAGGTCGTACAGGAAAAAGACTACATTTTGCACCCCAAGCCAAACGGATATCGCAGCTACCACATGATTCTTGCGCGCGCGAACGACTCGGAGCTCGACCCCGATGCAACGAGGCGAGCCGCGGCCAAAGCGGCCATTGAAGCGCAAGAGATTTCCCTATCGCAACTTATTGACCAGCTGAACACAACGGGCACATTTGACGCCGTCGAGCCAAAGGAAGCTGAAGCGCCGGCCGGCGATGATCGCTTCGAATTCGGCCGGCGCATATGCGTCGAAGTTCAACTCCGCACCATCGCAATGGATAGCTGGGCAAGCATCGAGCACGACCTCAAATATAAGAAAGACGTACCTAACCAGGAGTTTTTACAGGCCGAGCTCAAGCGCTGCGCCGACGAGATGGCGGCGACCGACCTGTCATTGCAAACTATCGCCGACCTAATCAGCGTAAAACAAATCGCCAAAAAGTGACAAAAGTTGCGAATTCGGGGGCGTATTTGCCAGAACTACCGCACTTCGAAGGCCCATACGAGCTGTTTCATGGTTGAGCTTGGCCTGATTTGCAAGATATATCTTGCAAATCAGGCCAAGCTCCCTTGCTTTCAGCGCCGAAAAGCCCCCGAATTCGCAACTTTTGGCAAAAACGGGCACTTCGCTTTACGCTGGAACCGTTTTAAGGCAACAGCTCGACCCAATACCTCGCCTACGGGTATCCCAAAACCGCATTTCGCCCACCGTCAACTTCGCTCCAGGAAAGGCAGACCGTTCTATAAGACTTCTCAATGCTTTGCCCGCCATCCCGCGTGGCAAAATCTCGAACCCATCATAGTCGTCGCATGAAATAGGATCGTTTTCGGCCTCGCCGCGCCTCTCGCGAGGGGCAAGAGCCACAAATCCCCTAAAACAAGAAAGCGGAGCAAGTCCAGCCCGCTCCGCCCGAGAAATGCGCTTCATACCCAAAATCGCAGGTTCTTCCCATTTCGCCATGCAGGACGCATATCCATACGCCCAGCACTGCTGCTTTAGTTGCAAACTTTACCAGGGTTCAGAATGCTCTTCGGGTCAAACGCCTGCTTAATACTTGCCATCAGGGAAAACGCCGTATCTCCTACCGATTCGCGCAGGTATTCCTTCTTCGCGTGTCCAATGCCGTGCTCGCCAGAAACCTGGCCGCCCAGTTCATTGCATTTCGCGTATGCCGCGCGCATAACGCGCGTCGATTTCTCAAGAAACGCCTCGCGTTCAATGTTGTTTCCGCAGCAATAAATATGCAAATTGCCGTCACCTGCATGGCCGAACGAACGAATAAGCACGTCGTTCTGGACGCCCGTATCATGGATAAAGCCCAGGAATTCGGCGATTTTATCGACGGGAACCACCACGTCCATTTCGTCGAGATACTCGGTTTCGGCCTCGATCACCGTGAGAAACGCGCTGCGCGCCGCCCATACCGCCGCCTTATCGGCCGGATGCTCGATAACGAGCGTGTCGAAGGCGCCCGCTTCTTCGCCGATTTCAGCCAGCGTTTCGGCGCGCTGGAAAATCTCGTCCTCGTCGTTGCCATCGAGCGTGACCAGGATATATGCGCCGCATTCGTTGCCGTCGACCACCGTGGGAATGATTTTGTTCCCCGTGTATTCGGCCGAAGAATCCACGATATCGCGCTCCATGAACTCGATAGACTGCGGATTCAAGCCCGCGAGCTTGATTTTCGGCACGGCGGCAATGGCGGTTTGAATGTCGCTGAACGAGAGGATGAAGCTCATGTCTTCTTTGGGGTTGGGGATAAGCTTCATGGAGAGCTCGGTGATAATGCCAAGCGTGCCCTCCGAGCCAATCATCAGGTGCAGCAAGCTATAGCCCGAGCTTGCTTTCGCGACCTCGCGGCCCAGGCGCAGCACCTCGCCGCTCGGCAGAATCACCGTCATGGCAAGCACATAGTCGCGCGTGGTGCCGTACTTCACGGCTCGCATACCGCCGGCGTTCGTGGACACGTTTCCGCCCACAGATCCCGTTTTTTCGCCTGGATCAGGCGGGTACATGAAGCCGTGGTCGATTGCATCGGCCGCCAAATCGCACAGGCGCACACCCGGCTGCACACGCACGAACAGGTTGTTCTCGTCATACTCGAGAATCTTGTCCATGCGCATGGTGCACAGCACAATGCCGCCCGCCAACGGCGTGCTGCCACCCACCAAGCCCGTTCCCGCGCCACGCACCGTTACGGGGATATTGTTCGCGCTCGCAAGCTTCATAATGGCCGACACTTCATCGGTGTTTGCAGGAAGAACCACAACGTCAGGCATGTGCGTGCCGTAAATAGGCATCTCGTCGTGCGAATAGTCTTCGTTGATGTCCCCACCCGTAAGGCAATTGTCCTCGCCGACGATAGCGGCGAGCTCAGCGACAAGCTCGTCCGTGAGTTCGTTATATTCGACCATGGCTTCCTTTCCATGTGCTTACAACGCACAGCGACGCACGGCAGAAATCAACCGCAGCGCAATTAACACCGTATAAAGTTTCATTGTGTTCGACGAACTTTAGCACACTAGAGTGCGAATGTATCCAGCCGATAACGCCTCACGAATGAGCGGCACATTGCAGCGGCGAACGGCAGATTGTCAGCCGCGGATGGAAGAGACGGCCACAAACAGAAAGCGGGTCCAACCGCATATCGACAATCGGCCGAGAAGATAACGGTGCCCGCTTCACCGGCCAACACTAGGCATTACAATATTCAGCTAAGCCCAGAGAGGAGGCCGGGTTGACTAATCTTCAAATTCCTTTTCTTGCGCTCACCGCGCTTGCGGTGCTACTTCTTTCTTGCGGTTGCTCACCCCAGCAAGAAAAGCTTGGCCCTTGCCCGAACGAATTCGAATCGCACACGCCCATTTACGATCGCGACACCATTTTGTTCCATTACGAATCGTTCAACCATGAGGCAATCGATGAAATCCCTCCCACGCCCGAAGGTAGCAACGGCGGCCCCTTCGTCGTCCTCTGGGCACTCGTAGGCACCGTTGAGGATTTCGATGGCGCCGGCATCGCAAAAATTAAAGTCGACAGGGACCAATCAAGCGGCTTCATCCTCGACACTGCATATCTCAACGCAAACGCGCCTATCGAAGGCGGCGGCGTCATCGCCATCGGAGACAAAATAGAATGCCGTTTTCTCTACGATCCCAACTCGGAAATAATCGATCCCGGGAAAAGCGGCTACATCAGAATCGTAGATTCGGGGCCGGCCTCGTAAAGAAGTCGGCTTTTCGTGGCATCCGCCAGCCGATAAACCGCGCGGCCATTACAATAGCCACATCCAAACCCGATAAATCCCCCCTGGAGGCCGCCCATGATGTGGTTCACCGCCGATCTGCACTTCGGCCATTCGAGCATTCTTTCGAAGATGAATCGCCCGTTTGAGACCATCGAGCGCATGAATCAAGGGCTCATCGCGGCAATCAATGAACGAGTGGCGCCCAGCGACTCGCTCTATGTGCTGGGCGACTTCGCATATCAAACAACCGCCGAAAACGCACGCCGCCTGCGCGGGCAAATCGCTTGCGAGCACGTGCACCTCATTCGCGGCAACCACGACGATTCATGGTCGACGGGTGCAGGGGCGGGAATTTTCGAAACCGAACAGGATTATCTCGAAATCGCACCCGGCTACGCGCGCGGCCATAAGCTCGTTTTGTTCCACTACCCCATTATGAGCTGGAACGGAAAACGCCGCGACGCCATCGCGCTGCATGGCCACGTGCACTCCAAGGGCCCCACTAACAACGAGCGCAACCGCGAGCGCGGCATTCTTCGATACGACGTGGGCGTTGACGCAAACGACTATGCACCCGTAAGCCTCGCTGAAATTTTGAAATTCTTCGAAGGCACGCAATCGCACTCTCGAATGGGGTAAGAAGGAACCTGAAAGAGCATCCGACGCCTCAAGCACCACAGGAGACACCGCAGCATGAAGCCCATCGCGCATATTCGCACCGACCTTCCCCAGAAGTTCGGCATTCCTCGCAACAGCTTTCTGGCGCCCCATTTGCAAGGGCGCATCGTTTTCGAGCCCGAGTTTGCGCTGAATAGCGCCGTCGCGGGACTCGACGGCTTCTCGCACGCATGGCTGCTTTGGGAATTTGAGAACGGCACGCCAGGCGGAACCGCGCAAGACATTGCAGCAGATGCCGCCACCGACGACAAAAGCGGCACGAACGCGAACTGGTCGCCCACGGTGAGGCCTCCGCGCTTGGGCGGATCGGAGCGCATGGGAGTGTTCGCAACCCGAAGCCCATTCCGCCCCAACCCCATTGGGCTGACCTGCGTCAAAATCGACCGCGTCGAGCTCACTGACGACGGCCCGATTATTCATGTGTTGGGCGCCGATCTGCGCGACGGAACGCCCATCTTCGACATCAAGCCCTATATTCCCTTCGCCGACTGCCATCCCGAAGCGACCGGCGGCTTCATTGACGATGTGCCTTGGCATGAACTGGACGTCGACTTCCCCGAAGCGCTGCAGGCGCGCATCGAGGGCGACAAGCTCGAGGGCCTCGTGGAAGTATTGCGCCAAGACCCACGCCGCGCCGGAAGCAAGCACGACCCGAGCCGCGTCTACCATTTGGCCTTCGCCACTCATGACGTCGCCTTCACCGTAGGCGGCGACACGCTGCATGTGGTTGGAGTCGTAAGCGCATAAGCGATTTCGCCAGGGCACAAAAGCCGGACGCCCCTCAGCGTGCACATCTGCAGATTGGACCAATCATGACCACCCTTCAAAAGGGTGGTTTGCTCACGGCCTATAAGGCCGAGGGTTACCGGGCGGCGTCTCAAGGCGCCGCCCTTCGCTTCGTTCAGGGCGCGACCGCCCTTGTCTCTCGCGGGCCGCACAAAGCGGCCTTCGTGTTGCCGGCAGCCCCTAAAAAGGGGCCGCTCCCTACCTCTTCTTGAACGGGTCCTCGTGCTCCTTGACGCCGAGCTTGCCCAGCGCGATGTCGTGGGCCTCCTGCCCCCTGATGTACTTCGCTATCGTCGCCTCGTTCAGCCCGACGGTGGAGACGTAGTAGCCCTCGGACCAGAAGCGCCTGTTGCCGAACCTGTACTTGAGGTTCGCGTGCTTGTCGAACATCATGAGCGCGCTCTTGCCCTTCAGGTACCCCATGAAGCTCGAGACGCTGATCTTGGGCGGGATGCTGACCAGCATGTGCACGTGGTCAGGCATCAGGTGTCCCTCGATTATCTCGACGCCCTTGTACCTGCAGGGGTTGCGGAAAATCTCCCCGAGGGATTCCCTGTGCTGGTTATAGATCACCTTTCGCCTATACTTCGGAGTGAACACGATGTGGTGCTTGCACATCCACTTCGTGTGGGACAGGCTGTTCGCCTGGTTTGCCATGGTGGCCGCCCTTCCGGGCCGGTGCGTCCTGAACAAGCGCATCTTACTCCGCTCGGCGGCCGCCCCCAAGGCAAGGGCGGAGCCTTCGACGCGCACCCGCATAGCGGGTGGTTTTTCGTGGCCGCGCTGCGCGCGCCCACAGGCTCATGAGCCTGCAAATACGAAGAAAACACCTAGGTTCGTATATACGAACCTAGGTGTTTATCTGGTAAAATAGTTTGATTATCTTCACAAAAGCATGCTTGGGAAGTAAACCAGACAAACGCGTAAAGCTCCCTCGCCGCATTGCCGGCGCGGCGCAAGCGGTGCGAAAAGCCCATCTTTTACCCCATGTTCACGATTGCACGCGCGAAACGCCCCCACCCACCACTACAATAGGAAACACGCAAAAGCACCTACCACGCCGGCGCCTTCGTGCACCGGCGCTTTATATATATGTTGAGGATAATCCATGCTGTCAATCGAAAGAAAAACCCTCAAATCGCTTACCGCTCTCGCGCTGTTCGCCTTCGCGTTTTTGGGAAGCGAGTTTTTCTTCGACAGGCGCATGGGCACGCTTCTGCCAGCAGAAGGCGTCGTAGGCGCGCAGGCTCTTATCTTGGGCGCAAGCGTTGTGGGCTTTCTCGCCTTCGCAGCGCTCTCGAAACTTCCGCGCGCAGGCATGGGCGCCCTTCGCCGAAGCTGCAGGCGCCATCGCGTGCCTTATCGCCGTCCTTATGCTCGATGACGCCACCGCACTGCAAATCGCCGGATGCGCAGGCTTCTTATTTTTGGGGTGCGCGGGAGCGGAAGCCCACTGGAACATGGCTCGCACATTCGAAGGAAGCCCCACACTCGCCAAAGGCGCTGGTGCCGCCTATGCAGCAGGCATTCTGCTGCAATTCGCGAACAACCAATTCATTCCCACGGGCGCATGGGAAGTCGCCATGCTCTGCGCAGGAGCCACGGCGCTAGGAGCGCTGCTCTTCTTTACGCGCGACGACACCAACGCCGAACGCCATGGGGAAAACGTTTGCACGACGAAAAAACGCCAGCACGACGGAAGATACCCAGCCCTTGAGCCGCGCGCTCTGGTCGGTTGCCTTGGTCGCGATTCTGGCCTGCCTGTTTTCAACGCTCGACGGCGTAACCACGCTTTCCGACACGCAAGGCTCCATCGCGGTCGACGAATGGCCACGCCTCTTTTTGGCGGCAAACGGCCTTATGGCGGGCATCGTATTCGACATTCGCGAACGCCGTTACATGGGATTTGTCATGTTCGGCGTTATGCTGCTGTCGATTATCTCCATTCTGGCCGTCGGGGCTGGCGCAAGCCCCATTATTGGGCTCATCGTGTTCTACTTCAGCTCGGGCTTCTTCGTGACATTCTTCACCACCATGTTCCTGCAGCTCGCGCCGCGTATGCGCACGCCGCAGCTGTGGGCGGGCATGGGCCGCGCCGCAAACAACGTATGCGCGTTCACCATTTCAGGCGCATCGCTCGCACTGACGCAGTCGGGCGTCGTTGCCGTCATGATTGCCTCAATTGCGCTGTTTATGCTGGCCAGCGCCGCATTCATTGGAGCCGGGCTGTTCCGCTTGCCCTCGACCGTGCGCGAACGCGAGGTTATCGAAGCCGGCCGCGCCGCCGAAAGCGCGCCTTCCGCCGAAGAGCTAAAGGCGGAATTCATCGCCCGATGCGGCCTCACGCCACGCGAGACCGACGTGCTGCGCACCGTGGCTTGCGACGAGCGCCCGCTCAAACAAATTGCCGATGACCTGGGAATATCGCTTCGCATGCCGCAGCGTCACCCAACGAGCATCTATAAGAAAGCAGGCACGCAAACGCGCGCGAGGCTCACAAAGGAGTTTATGGGGAAGTTGCCTCGATCGTGCGCGAAGAAACTCGGCCCCTCCCTCCGAGACGTATTCGCCTAAAGGGAGTACAATGGAGGCCGTTTGGAAAGCCGCGCAACGCGCGACTATAGCCACGTTCGCAGAGAGAGGAACTTTCCATGGCTAAGTTTTCCCACGTTATTGTCCGCCGCCCTGGCAAATCGCTGTGCGACGGCATCACCAGCGCGCCTGAGCTGGGCAAGCCGATTTACGAGAAGGCGATTGAGCAGCACGACGCCTACATCGAGGCCCTGAAGCAGTGCGGCGTGGACGTTACCGTGCTTCCCGCAATGGAAGAGTATCCCGACAGCTGCTTCGTTGAGGACACCGCCGTTATCACCCGCTGCGGCGCCATCATCGACAACCCGGGCGCCGGCACCCGCAATGGCGAGGCCAAGGAAATGGAGCCCACCATTCGCCAGTTCTTCGACGACGATCACATCGCCTACATCACCGCTCCTGGCACGCTCGAGGGCGGCGACGTCATGATGGTCGGCGACCACTTCTATGTGGGCCGTTCCGCCCGCACCAACGAAGAGGGCATTCGCCAGTTCATCGAGATTCTCGAGGGCTGGGGCCTTTCGGGCAGCGAAGTGCCGCTGGAGTACGTGCTGCACCTCAAGACCGGCGTGAACTACCTGGAAGACAACAACATGCTCGTTTCCGGCGAGTTCAAGACCAAGCCCGACTTCGAGAAGTACAACAAGGTTGAAATTCCCGAAGACGAGGCCTACGCCGCCAACTGCATCTGGGTCAACGGCACCGTCATCGTGCCCGAGGGCTATCCCACCGTGCTCAAGGCCGTGCAGGATCTGGGCTACAAGACGCTCACCGTTGACACGTCCGAGTATCGCAAGATCGACGGCGGCCTGAGCTGCCTGAGCCTGCGCTTCTAATTCGCACAGCGCATTCGCAAACGCGCCATTCGCGCACATGCACAAAGGGAGTCGAGCAATCGGCTCCCTTTTTCATGCGCGCAGGTCGTTACGACAGTCCGCGGCAAGCGCCACCTTCACCACGGGGTTCAACCTATGCAGCAGCGTGTCACCCGGCATGTAGTCGATCACGTTAAGCACGGCAAGCCAACTCCTTTGCAACCGCAACGATATCGGCAACTTCGGAAAGCCCCGAAAACGCCGGCGACACTTCGGCCGCGAGTTTTTCCGCAAGCGCGATGGCCTGGGGCGGCTCGACGCAGGCGCGCTGCATAAGACCGTCATTCGCGAACACCTGGGCGCACGTGCCGCTTCCTGGAATTTCGCCATTCGCCATAACCACCAGACGATCGGCGAAATCGCTCACCACTTCCATGTCGTGGCACACCATAACCACCGCACTGCCACGGGCCGCCATATCGCGCACGGTTTCCATAACCGTCATGCATTCGCGGTAGTCCAGACCGCTCGTAGGCTCGTCAAGCACGATGGCCTGCGGCTCGCCCACCACGACCGACGCAAGCGCCACCATTTGGCGCTGGCCGCGCGATAGCGAAAACGGCGCTTCATCGAGCGGAAGGCCGAATCGCTCGCACGTACCCTTCGCGCGCGCAGCCGCTTCATCTGCTGAAACCCCTTGGAGCAACAGTCCGAACGCAACCTCGTCGAGCACGGTGTCTTTGCAAATTTGACGATCGGGGTTTTGGAACAACGTGGACACGTGGCGTGCAATGCGGCTCGTGGGAACTTCGCGCGTATTCAGCCCCGCAACAACCACATCGCCCTCGGCGGGTTTGAGCAAACCGTTGAGCAACTTGGTGAGCGTGGTTTTTCCCGCGCCGTTCTGGCCGACAATGCCGACGATTTCACCAGGGAATACCTCAAAATCGAGCGCTCGCACCGATGCGCCACCGCCTGGATACGAATAGCCTACACCTTCGAAACGAACCACCGGCTCGCCAGCGTGCGCGGGCGATGGGGCAACAACAACGGGATCGCTGTCAATCAACGAGTCACAAATCATCGCATTCGAAAGCACATTCGACGCACCAGACGCCGCACGCACCCCTTCGGCATCGGCACCACGCACGCCTGCGCCTACAACGCGGGCAACAAGCGCCGCCGCCTCATCAACGGAAAGCGCCGGATTGCCCGCCTCGCACAGCCCCTCCGCCGCGAGAGAGTTCGACACACGGGCGACGCGCGGGCTGTTAACGCCAATAGAGCGAAGCTGCTCGCCATGCGCAAACACTTCGCGAGGCGTACCGTCGAGTATCAATTTTCCCTGGTCGAGCACAACTACGCGACTGCAGTATTGCGAGAGCAGCGCAACCTTCTGCTCGATTACCACCACGGTGATGCCGGCTGAACGGTTCACCTCGCGCAATGTTTCGAACACGAGCGCCGAAGACGCCGGGTCGAGCGCCGCCGTGGGCTCATCGAGCACCAGCACGCGCGGGCGCAGCGCAAGAATGGCGGCGATGGCCACCTTCTGCTTCTGGCCGCCCGAAAGCGTGGCAATTTCGCGGTCGCGCAAATCTTCGATACCCACCGTTTCCAGCGCCTGTTGCATGCGCGCGGGAATTTCTTCGTGCGGCACGCCGAAGTTCTCCAACCCGAACAGCAGCTCATCGCGCACATTCGACGCGACGAATTGGGCGTCGATATCTTGCAACACGCTTCCCACCAGGCGCGACACATCGGTCAGGGTAACCTCGCACGTATCGCGCCCATCAACCAGGCATGCGCCGTACAGCTCGCCCGCGAAGTGGTGCGGCACGGCGCCCGACATCACGGCCGCCAACGTCGACTTGCCGGCACCCGATGGGCCGATAATACTCACGAACCCGCCCTCGGCCACAGCGAGCGAAGCGTGTTCGAGCGCGCAACGCTGCGCACCGGAATACGTGAACGTCACATCTTTGACTTCAATGATCGAATTCATGGCTACCCTTTCAGAAACCTAAATACATTTCTATACTTCGTTACTTTTAGTCACTGTGAGTTTTGCAAATGTTTCCACGGGCTCTGGCCTTCAACGTTCAAAGCCTTCTTGATGGACAAAACCTGTTAAACGCTACGAGCATTTAACAGGTCGGGAGCTTGATCAGCAGGCTGAATGAGTGTTGTTCGAGGAAGTGGCGGCGCGTGATGCGAATGCGGTCGATGCCTTTTGCCGGCGGCGCCGCAGGAAAGTTCGGCGCATACAAAAAGGCCCTCGGTCTAACCGAGGGCCCCTGTTCACCAAGCTATGAAAGGCGTGAGGAACTCACAGTCGACCGACCGTATTCACATCACGCCACCACCAGTTCATGAGGTTGTTCTGAGCGTTCTTCATGCTGGTGGCTCCTTTCGGAAAATCGTTTGCGACGCACGCGCGCCGCGCTTTCGTTGCGACGCACTATATCACACTAAAGCACGCTAGCAATAAGAATTTCGTGAATTATGTCTTGCCCGCACTTCGCTCATGCATTACCAGGCATAATAGCCAACGTTGTTTTTAACCGCGCTTTATTCGATCGCATATCGATTGCGCCCAAGAGCCTTGGCGGCTCGGTGAATGCGGATTGACTCCCCGCTTCCCCATGTAACTCGCCCGGGGCTCCGCACACGACGATTGGCCTCACATGGCGGGTTGTTCTCGCGTTTCGCGCAACAATCCAAAAGAAATGGCAGACAAGGCTGGCACCTCGCCCGCCTGACTTTCGCTGCGGCTTTATGCCGCTTGGCACTTTGCGACTTTTTGGCCGTAGCTCTCGCACGTCGCCCTGCGACTGCGAACGCCACGTCCGCCATGCCCGCAGAAACGGCTGCACACGCACCCTTTTCGCTCGCATGCCCGCTCGCCTCGTGCTACGTGCGACCTCGCATTCAATTCGCATCGCGTTAAAGCACCTGACCAAAGGAGCACGTCATTACTACGTTCGCTGAGCTCGGCCTTTCCGAGCAGACCCTTGAAGCCGTTGACACCCTCGGCTACACCGATGCAACCCCCATTCAGGAGCAGGCCATTCCGCTGGTGCTCCAGGGCCGCGACCTTATCGCCGCCGCAAAAACCGGCACGGGCAAAACCGCCGCGTTCTCGCTTCCTTCCATGGACCAGCTGGGCCACCGCGAAGGCAACGACCGCGGCCCCTTCATGCTCATCGTGACCCCCACCCGCGAGCTGGCCAGCCAGATCGCTGACACGTGCATGCCCATCGGCAAGCACACGCACCACTTCGTGGGCACGTTCGTGGGCGGCGTGGCATACGGCCCGCAAATCAAGAAGCTCGAGCGCGGTCTCGACGTGGCCATCGTGACCCCCGGCCGCATGATCGACCTTATGGAGCGCGGCGCCGCCGACCTCTCGCAGGTTCAGGTGCTCGTTCTCGACGAGGCCGATCGCATGCTCGACATGGGCTTTTGGCCCCAGGTCCAGCGCATTGTCGAGGCCACGCCCGAAAACCGCCAGACGTTGCTGTTCTCGGCGACCATCGACCGCAGCCAGGACAAAACCATGTTCAGCATTCTGAACGACCCCGCAATTGTCGAAATCGCCCACCGCGGCGAAACGGCCGACAAAGTAGACCAGTACGTGATTAAAACCACGCGTCGCCAAAAGCCCGAGCTGCTCAACTCCTTCATCAAGGAAAAGGGTGGCTACCGCGTTATCGTGTTCACCCGCACCAAAGGCGGCGCCGACAACTGCTGCAAGCGCCTTCGCCGCATCGGCATTCCCGCCGAGGCCATTCACGCCGACCGCAGCCAGGCCCAGCGCAGCCGCGCGCTGACCAACTTCCGCGAAGGCAAGACCAACGTGCTCGTCGCCACCGACGTGCTCGCCCGCGGCATTGACGTACCCGAGGTCGACTACGTCGTGAACTACGACCTGCCCATGATGCCCGAAGATTACGTGCACCGCATTGGCCGTACGGGTCGCGCGGGCGCCGATGGCTTCGCCGTGTCGCTCGTGACGCCCGACACGCGCAACTTGCTGCGCAGCATTCAGAAGTTCACGGGCCAGGAAATTCCCGAGATGAACTTCGAGGTTTCGGCTGATGCCTTCGAGCCGGTGGAAGGCGCCGACGAGCGCCTGCTCGCCGATGACGAGAGCTACTTCTTCGAAGAGAAGAAGGGCCGCGGCAAGAAGGGCGGCAAGAGCCGTGGCGAAGGCAAGTTCGATCGCGGCAAGGGCAAAGGCGGCAAGAAGGGCGCTCGCAAACGTGACCTGGAGCGTTCCGCCGAGCATAAGCGCAAGATCGAAGCCGAAGCCGCAGGCATCGAGTACATTCCCGCCAATCCGCACCACAACAACGGCGGCGAGAAGAAGCGCAGCCTGGACGAGCGCCAGGCCGCAGCCGACGCAGCTTACGCAGCCATGTTCGACACGCCGAACATGGAAGGCGGCAAGAAGAAGTCCAAAAAGCGCGGCAACGACGAGGGCGGCTATTCGTACGATTCCTTCTCGAAGAAGGGCGGCGCGAAGGGCAAGCCCGGCAAGCGCAGCCGCATGGCCAACCATAACGACCGCGACCTCGACGGCTTCCGCGACGAGCGCCGTGGCAACGGTCGCGTGCGCAAGTACAACGACCGCGACGATCGCCGTGGCGGCAACGACCGCGGCGGCAAGCGCGGCAGCTGGGACACCCCGCGCAACGAAGCCTACCAGGGCAGCTTCTTCGACGACGAGCGCGGCAGCCGCGGCGCACGCGGCAAGAAGTACGCCGACAAGCAGTACTCCGACGGCCGTGGCAGCAAGCCCGGCAAGAAGAACTACGGCAACGGCGGCCGCGGCGGCAACAACCGCAGCAACAGCTTCGGCGGCAAGGGCTTCGGCGACCGTCCGAACAACGGCGGCGGACGCCCCGGCAATGGCGGCCATTCTGATGGCTTCCAGCGCTCCGGCAAGGGCGGCGCGGGCCGCAGCAACGGAGGCAACTTCGGCGGTCGCGGCGGCAACAACCGTGGCGGCAGCTTCGGCGGCGGCCGCTCCAATGGCGGCAACCGCGGCGGCAAGAGCGGCAATCGTCCCGGTCGCGGCGGACGTCGCTAAGCGGCAACGGATTTAATCCCCATTTTCCGCAAACACACGAAAGGGCTGGTCAAGCGACCAGCCCTTTTTCATATTCATCACAAGCAACGGCTATGTGACGGTCGCACCATGAAACCTTCCGCAATCGCACGTTGCGCGCCCTACACACCACTCGCCGCGTTACTCGCCCCACACCTCGGCGGCGATTTCCTGGATGAGCGCGATTTTCGCCCACTGCTCTTCTTCGGTGAGCTTGTTGCCAATCTCGCAGCTCGCGAAGCCGCACTGCGGCGAGAGGTACAGGTTTTCAAGCGGTACGTACTTCGACGCTTCCTTGATGCGCGCCTTAACCGCTTCTTTATCCTCCAAGCCGGGCTGCTTGGACGTGATAAGGCCGAGCACAACCTTCTTGCCCTCGGCGACGTGAGCCAAAGGCTCGAAACCGCCCGCACGCGGGGTGTCGAACTCCAGATAGAACGCGTTCACGTTTTCGTGCGCGAACAAGTACGGCGCCACCGGATCGTAGCCGCCCTCGAACGCATAGGTGGAGTGGTAGTTGCCGCGGCACACGTGGGTGTTGATCACGAGGTCTTCGGGCGCGCCCTCGATGGAGGCATTGTTCAGCGCCACGCCGAGCTCGCTCACCTTCTGGATATCGACGGCCTGCATGCCCGTTTTCGCCACGAAATCGGTGTCGCAGTAAATACCCCATGTGCAGTCGTCGAACTGAATGTTGCGGCAACCCGCGGCATACAAATCGGCGATCACCTGGCGATATGCGACAGCAATCGCATCGGCAAGCTCCTCGTCGGTCGCGTACACGCCGCGCAGGCTTTCCTGCTGGCCATCGCAACGATCGAGCGTCACTTCCGAAAACGTCTGGATGGGCGCAGGAATGGTCTGGCGCGCAACGTGGTCGTCACCAGCGAGCGCCTGCACGAACTTGAAATGCTCAACGAACGGGTGGTTCTCGCCAGAAATCGAGCCCGTTACCACCGCGGTATCGGCCGTGGTTTCCTCATCGTGGAACATATAGCCCTCGCGGCTCGTGCGGCGCTCAATGCCCTGAAGGCCCCACATGAAGTCGAGATGCCAATAGCTGCGACGAAATTCGCCATCGGTCACAACCTTCAGGCCCGCAGCCTTCTGCTTGGCGACAAGGTCGCGAATGGCCACGTCTTCAACAGTCTTGAGCTGGGCGGCGTCGATGATGCCCGCATTGAAGTCGGCGCGCGCCTGTTTCAGCACGTCGGGACGAAGAAAGCTGCCGACGATATCGCAGCGAAACGGCGCATTAGTTACAGAATTCGCAGTCATATTTAACCCTCTGTTCGAATTGGTTTAATGTCTGTCGAACAGTATGCAGGTCTGCTTTGCGATTGCGAAATACGAATAACTTTGCTTTTGTGATAGGTTTTTCCTATGGCTAGGGCAAAGAGCGACGCAGACGGCCAGCCTGTCGAAAACCGAGCTGCCGGATGCCAGCCCTCGGAACGCGCCACGAGCTCACGGTGCTAAGACGAGCTGCCGAGGCAATGAGTCAATGTCACGGCGCTAACGAGCCAAGCTACCCAAGAGCGCCGTCGCGCAAACCAGAACGGAAGCATGGGGCCACCGTTGGGCGACCTGCGAGAATGCGCCACAAAGTGGCAAGTCACCGCGCGCGCTTCGCTTCGTGCCACCTCGACCCTATTGCGGAATATGTCGTCGAATCGCCTCAACATACGCCGCGCCGTATACCGAACGCTGCGTGCCCTTGCGCGTGACCAGTCCCACTTCCATATACTCATCGATATCGAGCGGCACTGAAATAATCGACGCGCCATTGAGCTCGGCGCTAATCACGCCTGAGCATACTGTATAACCATTCAGGCCGATGAGCAGGTTAAACAACGTCGCCCTGTCGCGCACGCGAATATTCTTGTTCCGATCGAGCGTGGATGTGAGCTCTTCGGAATAGTAGAACGAATTGAAGCTGCCCTGCTCATACGACAAAAACGGGTAATCGGCCATATCGTCGAGCGTGACCGACGCGCGAGACGCGAGCGGATGGCTCGAGCACACGAAAACATGCGGTTCGGCCCGGAACAGCGGCTCAAAAACCAATTCATTGGCGGCGAGCATCTTTCCAATAACCTCGCGATTGCGCGCCGACAGGTAAAGCACGCCAAGCTCGCTTTTCATGTGGGCGACATCTTCGATAATCTCGTGCGTCTGCTCCTCGCGAAGCGTGAAATCGTAGCGCGCGGCATCGAACTCGCGAATCACGTCGACGAACGCGTTCACCGCGAACGAATAATGCTGGCACGACACGCTGAAATGGGGCACGCGCTGCGCCGGATTCTTGTATTTGCCTTCGAGCAGCTCGGCCTGTTCAAGCACCTGGCGCGCGTAGCCGAGAAATGTTTCGCCCTCTTCCGAAACTACCACGCCCTTGTTCGTGCGGTCGAAAATATGCACGTTCATTTCCTGCTCAAGGTCGTGAATCGCGCTCGTGATAGAAGGCTGCGAAACGTACAGCCTACGCGCGGCCTCGGTAATGCTGCCGCATTCCGCGACTTTCGTGACATAAACGAGCTGCTGCAGTTTCATGAGCGGACCTTCCGACGGGTGCGTGCGCCCATGGTAGCGCAAGAGCACACGAAACCCGCTCAACGCTACGAGCTTTGAGCGCATTCCCTACATCAAAAAAGGGACAGGGGATAAACCCCTGCCCCATTGTTCCATTCGCGAGGGTGAAAACCTGTTAAACGCTCCAAGCATTTAACAGGTTCCATCTGCAAATCGTTAGTTGCCGGCCGCTCGCTTGGCCTCGTATTCGGCGACGAGCTTTTTCTGCACATCGGCAGGAGCCTGCTCGTAGCCATCGAGCTCGATGGTGTAGCTGCCCGAACCGCGCGAGATGCTGCGCAGGTCTTTCGTGTAGCTTACGACCTCGGCATACGGCACGCGTACCATAATGACCGTCTCACCAGCATCGTTTGAGTCGGTGCCGATAATGCGACCGCGACGCGTGGAGATGTCGCCCATCACCGCGCCTGCATACGACTCGCCCACAGCAATGCTCATCGTGGCCATAGGCTCGAGCACCACGGGGGTCGCCTGCTCGCACGCCGCACGGAAACCGATGCGCGCCGCTGTCTTGAACGCCATCTCGTTGGAATCGACCGGATGATACGAACCATCGAACACGGTGCATTTCACATCGACCATGGGGTAGCCCGCGATAACGCCTTCAGCCATAGCCTCCTGCACGCCCTTGTCGACCGCAGGGACCAAGCCACCCGGAATCGCGCCGCCCTTAATGGCGTCGACGAATTCATAACCGCACCCGGGATTGGGCTCCAGGCGCAACCAGCAATCGCCGAACTGGCCCGCGCCGCCAGTCTGCTTCTTGTGGCGACCCTCAGCTTCGGCCGTCTTGCGAATGGTCTCGCGATACGGAATGCGCACCGGAACAAGCTTCGTTTCGACCTTCGCCTGGGCGGCCAAACGGCTCAAAATGGTGTCGATTTGCGCCTCGCCCATCGCTGTGACGACCGTTTGATGCGTATCTTCGTGACGCTCGATGCGAACAGTCGGATCGTTTTCCGCAACACGCGCGAGGAAGGTTCCCAGCTTGTCTTCTTCCTTCTTGTTCACGGCCTCAATGGCGACGGGGTACTGCGGAATGGGGAACGGCAACGGAGCGATGGCAATGCTACCGCTTTCCGAAAGCGTGTCGCCCGTGCGCGTTTCGACGAGCTTCGGCACCACCACGATATCGCCCGCCATGGCGCTTTTCACCGGCGTGGTTTCCTTGCCCTTCATCACGCACACGTGGCCCAGGCGCTCCTTTTTGCCCGTACGTGCGTTCAGCAGCTCGAGGCCCGGCACCAGCGTGCCCGAAAGCACCTTCACGAAGCTCAGGCGGCCAACATAAGGGTCGGCCAGGGTCTTGAACACGAAGCACGCAGGCTCGCCTTCTTTGGAAACCTTCACTTCGCCGCCATCGGCCGTGGGAATGGGACCATGCGCCGTGGGATGCGGGAAGTAGGTGCAGATGTCTTCCATAAGGCCTTGAATGCCCTGCCTGATGATGGTGGAACCCACGAACACGGGAATGAACAGCTCCTGCGCGATGGCCTTGTCGAACAGGCCCTCGAGTTCTGCCTGAGTGAGCTGCTCTTCGCCATCGAGATATTTCATCATAAGGTCATCGTCGGCTTCGGCAACCAAGTCGCACAGCTTGTCGCGCGCCACCTGGGCCTGCTCGAGGTATTCATCGGGGATTTCTTCCACGCGTTCGGAATCGCCTTCGAAATAGCGCGCCTTCATGCGCAGAATGTCGATGACTCCCTTGAAATCTTTATCGACCCCAATAGGAATGGTCACCACGCCCAGGCGCGCGCCGAAGCGGGCGTGCAGCGCGGCCATGATAACGTCGAAGTTGGCGTGCTCGCGGTCGATATGGTTGATGAACACCGAGCGCGACAGGCGCATGGTTTCGGCCTCGCGCCACAGCTTCGTGGTCATGACCTGCGGGCCTTCCACGGCGTCGACCACGAACATGGCCATTTCGGCGGCGTGCATGGTCGCGAGCGTGTCGCCAATGAAATCGGGGTGGCCCGACGTGTCGAGCAGGTTGATCTTGTAATCTTTATACGGAATGGGCGCGACCGAGGTGCCCATGGTGAACTTGCGTTTGATTTCCTCGGCATCGTAGTCGAGGTACGATTTTCCGTCGTGCGTAGTGCCCATGCGCGGCGTTTGGCCGGAAATGTAGAGCATGGCTTCGGCCAGTGAAGTTTTGCCCGCACCATCTTGTCCGACCAGCACGATGTTGCGGACATGCAACGTCTCGGGAGCTGCCATTGATACCACCGTCTCTTCCTGGGTTATCCCCTACTCGCAGGTTAACGATGCAACGAATGCTTTTTCAGTGTAACGCAGCGAAACCCCAGGATAAACGGGCATTTTAAGAACCGGTTCCACGCCCCCGGGCGGCTCCATCGAGACTTTCGGAAGCGGTTACTCCCTGGGTGCTGGCGGCCACGGACGAGCGAATTGCTCGCAAAAACGCCCGTTCACGCCCTCGCCGTCGCGCAGGCGACCGTCGACAGTCGTCTCAAGTTGCCCCGCGAAGTTGATGTTGAGCGCCGTCATGCGCCATTCGCCATCGGCTTCGCGCACCGCTTCAACTTCATAGAACCCGAACGAAAAACAGTCGGGAGCGTCGTCGGCCTTATACGAGTCCCACGCCTGAAACGCCGCATGCACCAACGCCTTTTCGCTCGACTCAAACAAAACCTGTTGCACACCAATAAGGTGAGACGACGTGCGCAACGCCGGCAACAACTTCCCATAGAGCTTCGCGATACGCGCGCGGCCCTTCAAAGCAGGCATGCCAGGGTTGCACATTTCCCCATCTTCCGTAAACGCAGCGCCCACGCCTTGTGCATCTTGCGCGTCAACGCAGCGCGCATAGTGTGCGAGAAGTTCTTCGACCCGCTCGCGAGCTTCAATGCGCGCAACGCGCTCCTCGAGCGAGGGACCTTCCGCAAAATGGTCCTCCGCCGATCGCAATGTGCCCTGCTCGATTTCTTTCATCGCAAACCTTCTTTCCGCCGTTTTCTTCATCGGGCCTTTGTTAGGCGGGCAGCACAATTCGTGCCATGCGCCACGCCCTTTCGTTTTCCTTGAAGGAAAGGGGCGTTTTCGCAATAACTGGTGCAGAATTCGCGCCATACGGCGAAGCGTGTTCGCCCCATGCGCCGCGAGCGGCTATACTTGCGCAGAAACCTCGGACAGTCGTTGCGGAAAGCGGGCGCGCAAGCGTCGCAGCGAGGCGCAGGGGCTGCCCGTCTATTGAGGGAGCGACCATGACCCAAACCTATTCAACCCAAATGGAAGCCGCCAAGCTCGGCATCGTCACGCCGCAGATGGCGCAGGTTGCCGAAGACGAAGGCATCGACGCCGAAATCATTCGCGAACGCGTCGCGCGCGGCACCATTGCCATTCCCGCCAACCACAACCACCCTGCGCTGCACGCGCATGGCGTTGGCGAGGGGCTGCGCACGAAAATCAACGTGAACCTGGGCATTTCCGGCGACGAACGCGACTATGAATGCGAGATGCAGAAGGTGCGCACGGCGCTCGAGTTCGACGCCGAAGCCATTATGGACCTGTCGAATTACGGCAAAACGCACGATTTCCGCCGCGCGCTCGTCGACATGTCGCCCGCGATGATCGGCACCGTTCCTATGTACGACGCCGTCGGCTACCTGGAAAAGGACCTGGCCAACATCACCGCGCAAGACTTCCTTGACGTCGTGCGTGCGCATGCCGAAGAAGGCGTGGACTTCGTGACGATTCACGCCGGCCTCAACCGCAAGAGCATCGACAGCTTCAAGCGCAGCGGCCGCATGATGAACATCGTGAGCCGCGGCGGCAGCCTGATTTACGCCTGGATGGAAATGACGGGCAACGAGAACCCGTTCTTCGAGCACTACGACGAACTGCTCGATATTCTGTACCAATACGACGTGACCATTTCGCTCGGCGACGCGCTGCGCCCTGGCTGCGTGAGCGACTCCACCGACGCAGGCCAGGTAAGCGAGCTCATTGAGCTGGGCCTTCTTACCACGCGCGCATGGGAGCGCAACGTGCAGGTCATGATTGAGGGCCCGGGACACATGGCGCTCAACGAAATCGCGGCCAACATGCAAATCGAGAAGACCCTGTGCCACAACGCGCCGTTCTACGTGCTGGGGCCGCTGGTGACCGATATCGCGCCTGGCTACGACCACATTACGTCGGCCATTGGCGGCGCGATCGCCGCGGCAAACGGCGCCGACTTCTTGTGCTACGTGACCCCCGCCGAGCACCTGCGCCTGCCGAGCGTGCAGGACGTGCGCGAGGGCGTCATTGCCTCGAAGATCGCCGCTCACGCCGCCGACCTGGCGAACGGCATTCCTGGCGCTCGCGATTGGGACGACCGCATGGCTCGCGCCCGCCAGCGCCTCGACTGGCCCGCGATGTTCGACGAGGCCATCGACCGCAAGAAGGCCGAAGAATACGTGGCGAGCACCAACCCGCACGACCCGAGCACCTGCACCATGTGCGGCGCCATGTGTTCGGTGCGCACCATGAACAAGGCAATGAAGGGCGAAAACGTCAGCCTGCTGTAGGCGAAGGGTAAAGACGAAGGCCCCCAGGAGGCACTCGACACATGCGATACCAAGGAGGCCAAGGGTTTATGCCCTTGGCCTCCTTCTTTTAGGCGAACCCACTACTCGGCAATGCCCTCGAGCGCTTCTTTCGCCGCAGCCGCGATGCGCGAAAAGTCGCCCTCGTTCGGATGGCTTTGCGCCTTGTTCCAGTTATCGATCAGCATGCGAGCCCGAGCGTTCTCGGGGTCTTTCTCAAGCATGCCCTCGTAGCGACGTTTCACGCCCACGCCCATCTTGCCTTGGCACATCGCGCCGCCGATGCACTGCGCGTCAGCGGGCAAATACGCGCGGACCCTCTCGAGAATTTGCGCGAAATACTCGTCGCTTTCACCGAAGCCGCAGGTGCCGAACAGGAAAACGCGCTTTCCCGCAAGCCCCTGAAGAAAATGCTGAACAGCGGGGCTGCACGAGCCCTTGTCGCACCAGAAGCCGACGAATACCACGTCGGCCTCGCCCGCCTGCGCGGCAAGCGTCGATGCGGAAGGCGCCGATGCGGCGGGAACCGACGCTGCAGGAATCGACGCTGCGGGGGCCGAAGCGGCAGACACCGACGCATCAACATTTGCACCCTGGCCATTTTCGGCACCTTCCACGCTTTTCGCGCTTTCGACGCCTTCTACTTTTTCGGCACCTTCTGCCTCTTCGGCACCTTCAGCACCCTCCGGCTGCGCCGATTCCGCATACGCGGCATCCAAATCGAAAGAGGTCACAAAGCGCACTCCAGCGTCAGACAATTCGCGCTGCAGCGCATCAGCCACCAATTTGGTGTTTCCACTTTTGCTGCTCACAGCCATAGAACACGTGATATTCATAACAGCTCCAATCTCTTGACACAGACACCTTACGCCGAAACGCATCGTAAGAAAACCGTGCAGCGCCTCGAGCCTCAGATGGCAGAAAACGCGACAAGGGGGCCTCTCTGCAGGCCTCACTGCAAAGGAAGAGGCTGGCAAAAGCCCGCACAGAGCAACCAAATTCAACAAAAGGCCAGGTCACGCAATTTTTCGAAAAGAAAACCGAAGAATATTTGCCCAAGAAAAGGCCCCATCGTGGCGTTTCCTGGCAGCACGTTCCCAAATTCTTGCAATCGGGCCCCATTGCGGCGTTTTCTGCCAATGCCGAAAAGAATGCATGCTTTCGGAGGCCTCCATATGCCGAGCAGAACACGCGTTTTCGATAGGCTCCCATATACCATGCAGAAAAGCATCGGCTGCCCGAGCGTGCATTTTTTTCTTGGCGCGGCTAAGCGCGCGTAAGACTAAAGTCTTAAGAAAAGAAAAAGCCGACTTCCTTAGAAGCCGGCTTTTCAAATTCAGAATGGTGCCCGAGGCGAGAGTCGAACTCGCACGTCTTTCGACAACGGTTTTTGAGACCGCCGCGTCTGCCATTCCGCCACTCGGGCGCGAAATCGAATTATACCCGATGTTCCCGAAAGCGCAAACCGAAATTTCAGAGCACGCGCAAAAAGCAACGATGCAGGCCAGGAAAACCGTTAGGACAGGCACGGAGATACCAAAGCGAGTGTCATTCGATGCGAAGACGCCGACACACGACGCCAGCCGCAGCGATTCGCAATAATGCTCAACCGCCCAGAAACTCGCTAGCCTACAATTTTGACATTGTTGGCGTACTCGCTCGCGTCATCGATATACACCGCCGCATTTTTCTTCTGACGCTGAAGTTCTTCTTCGGTGAACGTGCGCTTGACCACGCCAGGAATGCCCGCAACCAGCGAGCGCTCAGGAATCACGGCATGCTCTTTGACCAGCGCGCCAGCGGCAATAATGGAACCGCGACCGACATGGGCACCGTTCATAACCGTGGCATGCATGCCCACAATAACGTCGTCCTCGATGGTGGCGCCGTGCACGATGGCGTTGTGCCCCACCGACACGCGCTCGCCGATGGTAATAGGCAAATCGTAATCGGCGTGAAGCATGGCGTTATCCTGCACGTTGCTGTCGCGGCCGATGGTGATGGATGAGACTTCGGCACGCACCGATGCGCCGAACCATACGGAAGTGTTTTCCGCCAAATGAATATCGCCGGAAAGCGTGGCGCTGTCGGCGATGAACGTAGCTTTCTCCACATCAGGACGCATGCCCTTGAATTCAATAATCATGGTATTCCTCCCTCTTCTTAAGCACGTCGCGGCAAGAAATGAGCGGCATGGTTCACGGATGGTATCAGAACCCATTCCCCACACATATGCTCAAGTGTCCGTAATCCGATGAGCGCGACCATACCGCATTCTCGTCGGCGACAAAACGAGAAGGGCGGCTACCCGGAGGCGCCTCATGGGTACCAACGAATAGCCCGACCGCTTCGTCAGCAAACCAGTTCCAACCAAACCACCGCTTCCCCTTTTGGCCGTTTGGGACTTTGCGCGCGCACCATTTGGGCCGCAGAGTACTTCGCGCGCGCCGGTGAACGCAGCACAATCGCCTTGGAAGCCGAACTGGCGCGATGGACGCCGAAGGGAGAGCGGCTTTTGATCGCGATGCGAAAGGAAGTGATGGGAATGATGAAACCCATGACGAAGAAGATTCTGCTGGGCGCGCCCGCAGTCGCACTGTCCGCGGCGCTTGCATGCACGATGGTCGCATGCGGCGGTGGCGGCGGCGAGCAAGGCGAATCGGGCGGCGATGCTGCCGCCAGCAAATCGGCCTACGAATCCCAGAAAATCGAAGTCGAAGGCTTCACCGTCGAATCGCTCGCCGATGGCACATACTATCGCGGCGAGTTCTACGGGCAAGATGGTTTCTGGCTGCGCGTACGCATCACGAACACGAGCGACAAGCCGCTTGATCGCTTCAGCTTCACGACGAACGCCGCTCCTGGCAACCTTGAGCCGGGCGACAGCATCTTCAACACATTCACCGCGTATGTCGAAGAGATCGAAACCCCGCCGGCGGAGCTTTGCAAAGATGCCCAAACAGAGGGCAACCCGACCATCGCACCTGGCGAAAGCATTGAGTGGGTGTATTTCTGGGTCGTTGACAACAACTATTACGGACCTATTACCGTCGAATTCGAGAATGACGTATCGGGCGGAACCAACCCCAGCGTGATGCACTTCGACACCACGGGATGCGAGACCGACGAATACAAGGCAGTTAAGGAAAAGGCTGACGAAATCAAGGCTCTTGGCGGAGTCGATTTCGAAACCTATAGCGCGAAGGCTGCCGATGGCTGGACGCTTACCGAAATGGATGAGAAGCACAGCGAAGCCGAGTTCAGCCTCGATGCCGTAGATGATGCGCACGTCGACGTATACACCGCCTCCAAAGACCCGATGGGTGAAGCCAAGCTCGCCCAGAACAACATGGGTGGCGGCGAGATTGACGAAGTCGAAATCAATGGCGTGACGTGGACGCGTTTCGTCGCTACGCATGGCGCTACGTACCTGTATGCCGAAGCATCGAACGGCACGACGGTCAGCATTTATGCCAACAGTAATCTCACCTGGGAAGATGCTCTGCCCATGTTCGAAATGGTGACTTTGAAGTAACAAGACGCCGCGACCGTTCAAGTACGAATTCGACCTGTATAGCGTCATCGCCCAATAACAGCAAAGGCCGATTCCGGAAACCCGGAATCGGCCTTTTTGATAAACGCGCCGGTTTCGGCGCAGCAAGCAACAACAAAACGGCGGGCTAATAGAACAATTCCACCTCATCTTTGAGGAATTCCTCGACACCGCATGCGCCAGACGCCGCGCCGCCAACAACGATTCGTTTCGCATTCGGATGGGCAGACAGGAAATCGGCCATTCCGCTTTGGCCTTTTTCCTTGCCGCTTTTCACTTCAATAGCCGAAAGCGAATCAAAGCCCTTCGAAACGACGAAGTCGACCTCTTTCGTCCCCTCGCGCCACCAATACACGCTCAGACCCTCTTCGGACGCCCGCGCAAGAAGCCGTGCACCAACCGCCGATTCGACCAAATGGCCGCGCAAATCGGGCTCGCCCAAATACCTCGATTTTTCAATTCCCGACGATGCGGTCATAAGCGAGGTGTCATACACCATGAAATGTGGCGACGATTTTCTTCGTCTCACCTCTTTGGCATCGTATTTCTGAATGCCGCAAAGCATTCCCGCCTTATCAAGCAAATCGAGATAATGCGCAACCGTCACCGTATTGCCCGCATCTTGCAGCTGCCCAAGCATCTTGGTATACGAGAGTTCTTGCGCGGAATACGTCGCCCCAAGCCGGAAGAGCGCCCTCATGAGCGCCGGCTTGCGAATATCCTCAAGGGCCAAAACGTCTTGCGAAATCGTCGGCCCGATAATCGCTTCACGAATATACGAAATCCAGCGAGCATCATCGCTCGCAAATCGCGCTGCGCCAGGGTAGCCACCGTAATAGAGATAATCGTCAAACGAGAAGCCGAACGCCTGGGAGCATTCCGAATAACTCCAATGCGGAGAATGAATAAGCTCGAAGCGCCCCATGAGGGAATCTTCCAATCCCTTGTGCAGTAGAAGCGATGACGAGCCGCTTAGAACAACCCGAACCGGCGTGTCGTTTCGCCGATCGGCATCGTAGAGCGATTTAACGACGAGCGACCAATGGGGCACCTTTTGAATCTCGTCAACGACAAGCACCACGGGGCGCGACCCCGATCGCGTAGCATTTCTCGCCTGCTGCCACTCAACCTGAAGCCATTCTTCACTCGGAACGATGGCGTCGTCTGCGCTTATGAAAAACTGCTCCGTGTCGATTTTCACCAAAGCTTGACCGAGCATTGTGCTCTTGCCTGTTTGACGAGGCCCAACGACAACCTGCATAAGCGGGTTATTTGCTTCGGAAATCCTATCGACGATGGTTTTCACATAATGCCGCTCAAACATTCCAGAACCCACATTCTTGTCGTACTGAGTATTTTTACTCAGTACAATGAGTGATTTCAATCAGCTCGGTTACGACTTGCTGTTTGATCTGCCCTTTCATGGGAAGATCGGCGCGCGCCCGTCTCCATCGTGCCACACGTCACGCACACAGCTGGAACGCGCCTGCGCGACGGGAACGCATTCTTCTCAAATTCTTCCCCAGGAGCGAATTCGGGAGCCAGGAATAAAAAAGCAGGCCAGAACTTTTACCGTTTTGACCTGCTGAAAACTTTTGGTCGCGGGGACCGGATTTGAACCGATGACCTTCGGGCTGCAAGAGCAGCGCCGACCACCTTGCTTCTTCCTTTTTTCGGCATTTCTCGGTATACCTGGGCTTTCTTCGACAAGAGTTATTCGATACTCTCTCCCCATTTTCTCCCCGATACCTTGTTGGAGGTCATCCCCCCTATGCCAGCGTATAAAACTGGTTGGGGTCAGTTGCGGAAGACCCGTGCCACTCGAACAGCCCGCCATCACCGGAAATTCCTTTGAGGGTACGGGACGCAGGTCGGCGACGGGTTCGCTCCGTTCCCGAGGCGACCGACGGCGCACGGTACCATCGGCCACTGGAATCAAGAACGACACCGTCAACTTGCCATTCAGCAGGGAAGAACTCATGGGCGGCATCCTAAACGACGATTCCACCGCGTAGCGATGGGGCCGAATCCGAGAAAGGCCGCTCTGCAGCACGGACCTCACGGCCAACGAGGGCTCGCAGCCACAACCTCGCAGCGACGTCAAAATCGCCGAGATGAGCCAAAACCTCTGATGCCAGCAAAACGTCATTCGACTTTGGGCTTCCGCACCCCGTAGCGTTCCATTTCCTCGGGCGTCATCTTCCTCACGGTAACCGACCCCGATAGCCTCTTGCAGCGCGCGTCAAACCGCTTCGCCCATTCGCGCTGCCTTTTGCGACCGGCAGGAGGAATTTCGCATGCGCCGAGGCTTCCGCCCGTTGTTCCTTTCGCAAGCATAACGGTCCTCCGTCCATAATCGCGATTCGTCCCAACCCGAATCGCCCCAAACCATCAACTGCTCCTCAAATAAGCGAACGCGCGGCGCTGTTTGGCGTCTTGGGCCCCGATGTCCAATCGCTGTGCGAGCTCGATTTGTCTGCTCCTGAACGCTGAGGGAAACGGATAGGTCTGCGTTTTCCCGCTCATCAAATAGCACACCGTGACCGAGCTGGGATTGATGCACGTAACTATGCCAGTATGTCCATGCTTGTTCTTTACCTGCGCACCAACGAACGCCGCCCTCAAGCGTATAGACGCCTGCTCCTTCTTCAACTTTGCGCTTGACGACAAAGAAGAGCTCGAGCGCAATTTCCTTCGCTTGGCATCCCCGTCTTCAAGAAAATCGCTTCCCGCGTTATCGCGACCCTTGCAATCGCTGACGCAGGAGTCCAATGGGCGTACCGTCTCGATAACGCTATGGCCCCCTGGATACCTGTATCCATAAGTACCGCCCGTCACAATTGACCTCCGATCACCAAACGCCATTCAACCCAATGCGCATCTGTCCCATCCGATGATAAGGGCTAGCAGACGAAATATGTTGCGCAACAAATCCCTCGTCGAGCCTAGGTCGACACGGCAGTGCGCAGAATTGCGCACGCCCGACACCCCCAGCGCCCCACCGTTTAATTTGTTACGCAACAGATTTCGCAGAATATGGGATACGATGGAGGCATCCAATCGGTCCCCGTTCTTGAAGGAGAGTGCTCATGTCGTCGAACGCCAGCAATGACCGCCACCCCGACGACCGCCTTCCCGTCAAATTCGTGCGACCCCCACACAAGACGGCCCTGCCGCACTCTCATATCTGAAATCGAAGTGGATGGCATGAATCGCCTCGCGGAGCATATCCCTGTAGTAGAATCTGTGCACAATTCCGTGCATATCTCTACATCAAGGATTAGAAACAATGAACGAAAGCGAACTCAGGAAGCAGATCCTGGTTGGAAAGAAAACCGAGCGGCTTGTCTTCGCCGTGAGCCCCGAAATGAAAGCCGCAATGGAGCTCATCGCGGAAAAAAAGAGCACCAGCGTCTCTGCAATGCTCACCCAGCTCGCGACGGACGAAGTACTCGCGAACCGATCCCTGTTTGGGGAGGACTGCTAATGTCCGACGCGAAATACAAGGCGATAGACCTGTTCGCCGGAATCGGCGGCATCCGCATGGGCTTTGACCAGGCCTTCGGCAAAAGCATAGAGACCGTCTTCGCGAGCGAGTTCGACGAGCCCGCCTGCAAGACGTACCGCGCCAATTTCGACGACCCCTTCGAAATCGCGGGCGACATCACGCAAATCGACGCCTCCGAGGTGCCGGACTTCGACATATGCCTCGCCGGCTTCCCCTGTCAGGCGTTCAGCCTGGCAGGGAAGCGCAAGGGCTTCGACGACGACTACAAGGGCCGAGCGCGCGGAACCCTGTTCTTCGACACGCTGCGCATCTGCACTGACAGGGCCAACAAGCCCAAGGTCATCTTCTGCGAGAACGTGAAGGGCCTTCCCATGCACGACAAGGGGCGCACCCTCAAGACCATCCTCGGCGCGCTCAAGGAAGACGGCTACGTGCCGTTTTACAAGGTTCTCAACTCGAAGAACTTCGGCGTGCCTCAGAACCGCGAGCGAATCTATATCGTCGCGTTCAGGGAGGACGTCGCGCCAGAGGAATTCGAGTTCCCAACGCATGCGGGCCGCAAGAAGACCATCCGCGACATCATGGAAGAAGCTCCAATCAGCCCGAAATACTACCTTTCGGACACCTACATGGAGACCCTTCGGCGCCACAGGGCCCATCACGAGGCGCTCGGGCACGGCTTCGGCTACGAGATCAGGGACCTCGACGGCATCGCCGGCACCATTGTGTGCGGTGGCATGGGCCGCGAGCGCAACCTGATCGTCGACCACAGGGAGCATTCCATGGTGCCCGTGACGCGCATCAAGGGCAGCATCAATGCGGAGGACATCCGCAAGATGACGCCGCGCGAATGGGCGCGCCTGCAGGGTTTTCCCGACAGCTACAAGCTGACGCTGGCGGACACGCAGCTCTACAAGCAGTTCGGCAACTCCGTGACCGTTCCAGTCATCAAGGCGATCGCCGTTCGGATAAAGGAGGTCCTCGATGCTCAAGGGAAATAGGGGCGAATGGAGCGAGGTCTACGCCTTCCTCCGAATCCTCGCCGACGGCGAGATCAAACCAGCCGACGCCAATCTCAACGAACTCAGCGATGAGCCCGCGATCCCCGTCATAAGGGCCATCAGGGAAGAGAAGGGCGCGCCCCGCGTCAGTTACTACGTGGGCGACTTGGTGCGAGCCGAGCTCGACGGCGGCGAAACCATCGCCGAAGTCGAAACGGGCAAGTTGGCCAGCGAGGCCGCGAGCCTCTATCGCGAGATAACCTCCGCCGGCCACGCCAAGGGCGCCTTCGCCGTGCCGCTGACCGAGGAATTCATGGATGAACTGGGACTGCATACCCTCAAGGCGCCATCGGCCGACAAAGCCGACATCGTCCTCCAAATCCACGATGTGCACACCGGGTTCAGCCCTGTATGCGGCTGGAGCATCAAGTCCGAGCTCGGCAATCCCCCTACTCTGCTCAACGCGGGAGCATCGACCAATTTCGTTTTCAAGCTCGACCGCTGCAACCGCGAAATCATGGAGCGCGCCAACACGATAGACACGAAGAACAAGCTCAAAGACCGCATCGCTTTCCTCGAAAGAAGCTGCGAATTCCTCTTCGAGCGCGCGGCACACCCCGTATTCGACCGCAACATGCGCCTCGTCGACAGCCTTTTCCCGTCGCTCATGGCGGAGGCCGTGCTTCGATACTATTCGGGCGAAGGTCCAACGTGTAGGCACATCGTCGAAGGTATGGAACGAGACGACGCCCTAGACATGGGCGAGGGAATGTACGAATACAAATTCAAGAAATTTCTTTGCGCGGTCGCACTGGGCATGACGCCTGCGAAGAAATGGAACGGGCGCGACGACGCCACGGGCGGCTACGTTGTCGTGCGAGATGACGGCAAAGTGCTGGCATTTCACATCTACAACCGTGACATGTTCGAGGATTACCTGCTCGACAGCACGAGATTCGAGACGGCATCAACCAGCAGGCATAACTTTGGATGCGTTTACGAGGAAGATGGGGAGTACTTTATCAACCTCAATTTGCAAATCCGATTCAAATAAAGGCAGGTGAGCATGCAAGAAGTGGAGTGGCGGTCCTATATCGATAGTGCACTTTCAACGCAGGACCAAACGAAGATAATTCTCCATTACGATGGCAAGGACCCCATTCCTGTCAGTGCATGCACCATGGTTAATAAGGCCCTCGTCGACGACCTTTTTGAACAGGGAACACGCGCCATTGCTATTGGAGTTTGCGACTACTCTGCTGAAGCGATTGCATTCGCCCTCGGGCTATCCATACGCAATGTTCTTCTTGGAGAGAATCAAGTCGAGTATTCGACTTCGAACTGGAAGGAAGGCGACCTTGTCGGATTATGCGGAACGAATTTTACCTTCAAAGGGTTCTCCGAAGACGAATCCTTTGGACGAATGCTGTCATACACTTGTCAGCAGCGAAAAAATTCATCGCAAATCGCCTTCACGCAATCCCTCAGCCATATTCCAGGAAGAATTCAGCCCTGCTCACCGAATGCAAAACCAACAAAAAATACTGGCAAAAAGAGTGCCCTTTCATGCGCCCAGCAGGCATATAACGACTTATCACCCGGGGCAAAGCTGTTTCATGACAGAATATCCCTCTGCAACAGAGCAGTCATATTTGCGACTTCCCAATCTCCTTTCCCAAACATACCGCCCTCCCGCTTTCACAAAGGGCGTGTAACCGTAGGGGATGGCAACATTCCCATTGACCAATGCGTAAAAACCGCCTTTATTAACCAAAAAGGCGAGATGGCCGAGTATTGCTCATATGGTTTTGCAGGAACACCAGCCTTTATATCAATATGCAGAGACGATATGGGGCTAGGAGATCTGTACTGTGCACAAGAACTCATCGACGACGCAATCGAGTCCGGAAACACTCTGCCACCATGGGCCATCGTCATTGAGGCACCTGAACCTGAAGCAATTGACGAATCGTTCGCCTATATCGACGAGATACTTGATATGGATTGCGATGCGCCGATTGTTGTCTTTTGCGACGAACGAACGCTTCGCAAAAGCCAAGCCCTAGACCAGCTCGGATTCGCTAAGTTCCTCTGGACCGACAAGGCACTCACCGAGCTCGATGAAGCCGCAGCTTCTACAGCATGGCAACTGTCTCTTCGCGAAGATCGCTACGCCAATAGACTGATTCGATACGAGCCAACTAAAGACTCAGGAATTCTTTCATATACGGCAAATGCCATATATGAAGCGAACGGCAAAAGATCGGACATGAGCGAAGAAGGGAAGAAGGCCGTCGCAACCCTGAGCCGTCTTTTAAGCTGCGCCCTCAAACAAACCGAAATAGCCAGCGAGGAAACCGAACGCGAGTACGCACGCCGCATAGACAGTTCAACGAAGGTGCTTTGCGATACGGCATACGGCGCCAATTTGTCTAAGGAGGAAATCAACGCCATCTCGAATGCATCTACGCTCTTGAAGAAGGCTTTCAAGCCAGATTATTTATCTAAAGAAGAAGTCGCATACGAGAGATTTAAAGCAGCGCTTTCACGCGGCAAAAGAATCTGCCTTATCGCCTCGGACCCCATAAGCGCAAAAGAGTCCCGCAAATATTGGCAAGACGTATTCGGCGTCGAGGAGCCAGGCGAACGTCGAATTCGCGTAGTTACGCTGCGCGAATTCATGAGGAGCGCCAGCACGTCAAACGATGAGGAGGTCTTCATCTCGGGCTGGTTCAATCGAGAACTAATGGAAAAAGTTCTGCACTCCGGCCTTTCCGAAATATTCACCATTTTTCTTTATCGAGGAAGCGAAGGCACTGAGCTAGAGACTGACTGGTATCTGGACGCTGACTCATTTTGGAAAAGGCACCATAATCCTTTGCTTGCCGACACAAGGAAGACCCTGTCAATGCTCGGAATAATCCCCGACGATGCTTTTGAAGACCTTTCTGTTCAAACCAAAAGGAGGCGCGAAACCGACGCCTCCATCACGCAAATAATAGCCACCATCGAGAATGAAAGAGCATCCTTCGAGGCCGCAGCGCAGGGCGAAGAATCGCATCTTGCCCGTCCCGTGTATTTCTCCAATGGAAGCCACAAATGGCTCAGGGTTTCGACTTCCGACAATCCCCTAGAGGGAGACGCCCTCATCATTATCGACAAAGAAAGCGATGAAGCCGTCAACTGCGCCCGCAAAACGGCAGCGATGCTGCACCCAGGAGACATCGTCCTTCGAATGGAAGCAAATGGTAGTGCGCTTGATTCTCTCTGCAAGGACAATTTCGACTCATATGAAGAGGTTCTCGAGAATGCTAGATCTTGGAGAGAGCCGATTGAGAGAGCAAAAGCCAGCATGACCCCTAACGAGATCAGAAGAAGACTTATCGATGCAGGAATCTCGAAACACGAAAATACCATCAACTCCTGGATACGCGGCAGCATCAGAATCGCGCCAAATGGAGAAAACGGAAGAAAAGACATCATGGCTATCGGCGAAGCCCTTGGACATCCCTTCTCGGATGAGGAAATCAAACGGATACTCATAGCTGGCAGGATTGCCAGGGGAAAACGCATCGAGGCCGGGCGGAACATCAGCAAAAAAATTGCCCAATCATTCGTGGACGACGTCTTGAAATACGGTTTCCAAGATGCGATAGATGGTTTTGGACTAAGACACAAATCAGGGAAAATCGATCTCCTTTGCGTCGACCACGTCGGTAGCCCCCAAAGGGTTTCAGTCAATAAACTTGGTTATTACTTCGAGTAGGCGGTGCCTTATGGATTCTAAGCTAGACAATGAATTGCGAGACAGTCTCTACAAATCGATTTACGAGGAATTTGTCGGACCCCTCGACCCCTCTTCGGAGGAGGTTCTGCCGCAATGGAGCAGACCTACATCGGCATATTCCGCTGGCATACTATATCCAATTGGCTCGGAGTTCCAGGAATACGAAACCAGCAGCGACAATTCGTCGAAAAACTCGCCTAGCGAAAACGACGACTCGCCCGAAACCGAAAAAACAGGCGACAACTGCGCCAATTCCCCTGCCGACGAGGAAGAACCCGTTGCTCTCTCGAACGCCGATATGCAGTCCGCAATTAGCCTTACATTCGCTTTACGAACAGGCGACACAATATCTCTCACCATAGATGCGGCGCGATACAAGAGCGAGTTTATCAACGAATCGGCCTGCTACAAACGCATCCCAATCCATAAAACAGTCGAAAACGCCCCGCTCCCGCTGCCAGGCCGCCCCACAATCATCAACGTCGAAGAAACTAACCTTCAAATAATGCTCGTCTACCGCTATCACTTTGACAACGAAACCGTCTTTACTGGAGCACTGAGAAACGCGAAAAAGAACGCTACGGGAAACCGACCAGAATATTCCAGCTGCTATTACCAAGCAAGGCTTTCTATAAATTCAAACCTCGGTTTTGCCCCTATTCCCGCCAACGGTAGCAAAATTAATCTTTCGGCGGAAGAGAGGTCAAAAAGGCTTATTTATCGAGATGTCCTGAATTACGCAATCGGACACGGATGCGCGGCAAATTGGGAAGATGGCACAAATAGGCCCACATGGATACGAAGCGAGATTATGCCGATAGCTGAAACTCGCCCCGTGAAAACGAGCGTCGAGTCTATTCCCTCAAGTTATTTCGACATGTTCGACTTTGCGAAACAAGAACAATGGGAAAACACGGTTCATGAGCTTCGCGAGCTGTGCAACGCCTATGATAATTGGATTAACAAAATTGAGACTGAGGCAGAATCACTCCCTGCTCAATATAGCCAAGCAGCACACGACAACATTTCAAAATGCAGACACTGCCTTGAAAGAATGCGTCGTGGCGTCGAAATCCTAAAATGCAACGAAAAAGCCCGAACCGCCTTCACTCGCGCCAATGAAGCGATGCTGAGTCAGCATCTTCACTACAGCGTCGTTGCAAACGAATGCAGCGTTATCAGAGAGCCCGCTCACGGACTGAGAAAATGGCGCCCGTTCCAGATAGCTTTCCTCCTCATGAATATCGAATCCTCGATAGATAGCGCCTGCGATGACCATCAAGTCGTCGATTTGATTTGGTTTCCAACAGGCGGAGGCAAAACGGAGGCATACCTCGGACTTTCAGCCTTCGTTCTCATCTACGAAAGGCTCACTGACAGCGCTTCTGCGTGTTCGAGCATAATCATGAGGTATACGCTGAGATTGCTAACGGCGCAGCAGTTCGATCGAGCGGCATCTTTAATTTGCGCGCTCGAAACCATGCGAAAGGCCGAGCCCTCCCTTTTTGGCGAAAAGCCCTTCAGCATTGGCCTTTGGGCTGGCTCTGCGGCTTCACCAAACACTTGGGAGCAGGCCATCAAGATACGGAAAGACTTGAAAAGCGGTGCGAAGCCCGACGGAACCATCCCCGTCTCGTGCTGTCCATGGTGCGGAACACCAATGGGCGAAAAAGGCGAAGGATATCGCGAAGCTCGCGACAAGGAGGGCAATAAAATTTTGCTGTTCGTCTGCCCGAACAGCAAATGCGACTTTGGCAACAAACAGAACCCATTGCCCCTCAAAGTCGTTGACGAGGACATTTATTCCAATCCGCCGAGCCTCCTGCTCGGAACAGTCGATAAATTCGCGATGATTCCCTACAGACCAGAGTCCTACGCAATATTCGGCATCGACGCCAAGAGGCGACGAATTGGAGCGCCGAAGCTCATCATTCAAGACGAACTGCATTTAATAACGGGGCCCCTCGGGTCAATGGTCGCCCATTACGAGACCCTCGTGTCCTGGCTCTGCGAGCGAAATGGGCAGAGGCCGAAAATCATAGCGTCAACAGCCACCGTAAGCAGGGCAGCCGAGCAATGCCATGAGCTGTTTGATGTCCCTGCAAACAAAATCTTCCAGTTCCCGCCTTCGGGAATCAATCACGACGATTCCTTCTTCTCTGCCACCGATTTCGAAAAGCCTGGAAGAAGATATGTCGGCTTGTATATCCCCAACCTCTCGTATGCGACAGCGAGCATTCGACTATATTCCCGCCTCCTCTGGACACCAGTAACTTGGAATCTGCCCAGCGAAGACAAAGACGCGTACTGGACGGTTGTCGGCTATTACGGAACGACAAGGGAGCTCGGCCAGGCCGCCACATGGGCCGACAGTGACATCAAGGAGCGGCTCTTCGAATACCGAAGAGCAAACAAGGAGCTTGAGCCACGCTACCTGCGAAAATTTACAGAACTCACAGGGCGAATCGACGCGCCAGAAGTCAAAAAAGGGCTCGACGAGCTCAAAATACCTCGTGATGAGCCAGGGGCCATAGATTTATGTCTCGCGACGAACATGATATCAGTTGGCCTCGATGTTGGCAGGTTAGGCACCATGGTCGTAGCCGGCCAGCCGAAAGAAACTGCGGAGTACATACAGGCGACGAGCCGCGTAGGACGCAGCGAGACCAAGGGGATGGTATTCGTCATGTACGGAACGCAGAGGCCCCGAGACAGATCGCACTACGAGAACTTCAAGCATTACCATATGAGTTTCTATCAACATGTTGGCCCCTCCTCCCTTACGGCGTTCTCGCCACAAGTCAGGGACAGAGCCATGCCAGGCACGCTAATCGGCATGTGCAGATCTCTGACAAGTAGAGACAACGCTTACAACGACCCTCGATTGGAAGACATCAAAATAGCCAAGGGGGCAATCGTCGACCGCGTTAAGTCAATCGATGAAGACGAGGCCGTCGCAACTGAAGCCCAGATCGACGCCATCGTCCAACGCTGGCAAGACTTCACCCATGAACGCTGGGAAGAGCTCAATAGCGACAGGGAAAAGATGGAGGAGAAAACCCCGCTCATGTATGTAAGGGGAGCAACCGTACCCGAAGACTGGCAAGAGAGAAGCTTCGCCGTTCCAACCTCAATGCGAAACGTCGAGGGAGAATGCCGAGTGCAAGTTGTCAGCTATTACGATGTATCAGACGACGATGAGGAGGAGGAATAATGTCTGCACGTGGCAAATCGAGGCAAGCACCAAAGACCAAGCACGAATTCCATCTACGGAAAACCCAGCTTTTCGGACCCTACGGCGTCGGCGCAATCATGCCGTGCCCCGGCGGCGAGTCTTTAATGATTTGCGGCCTCGACGCATTCCCGTACAAATCGGGCTCGGAGATGGAAGAAGTGCGCGACCCACGCCTAGCCAAACATATCGGAGTCAGGAAACTCCTCGCCCCGCGTGAATCAACTCGCATTCCAGCCACGAGGTTTCCCCGTTGGCTATACTGCCCCGAATGCCACACCATGGTCAAATGCAGGGACAACGACCTAAAGCCCCCCAAATGCCAGAATCGCGCCTGCAAGGGATACGGTCGACGAGACCTCATCCCCGAGCGATTCATCGTAGTCTGCCCAGACGGCCACATCGACGATCTGCCTATCCTGGAATGGGTCCATCGCGGCCATGTTGACAATCCGGACAGGCATACGATAAAGCGCATCACAAAAGGCGGAACAGCCAGCCTGGCGGACATCGAATACAAGTGCTCGTGCAGTATGAGCCGAAGCCTCGCGGGAATCACCAACAAAGGCGCCTTAGCCGAAATAGGCTACCGGTGTTCTGGCAACAAACCCTGGCTAAGGCAACACGGGAATTGCACGGCAGACCCCTACGAGCTTATGGTCGTGCAACGCGGTGGCACCAATGTTTGGTACGCGGATGTTTTTAGTTCCATATTCATTCCAAGCAGGAAAGACCCCCAGTTGGTTTCCCAAGTGGAAAAAAACTACGACATGCTCAAATTAGCCACTTCGGACAAGATGCTCGACGACATGGCAAACGTCATCGCAGGAAACGATGCGGCGAAGAAAGAAGCCATCATTTCGATTTTCAATGACATGAATAAAGAGGATGGCAACGATTGCTCCGATGGCGATTTCATGGAAGAAGAGTACCACGTCCTGAAAGATGCGGCACTCAACGAGAAGTCCGTCTTCGAGGCTCGCCTCATGCCTATCGACAGCTACCGCTCCGACTACATATCGCAAGCGGTAGACAGCATAAGCCTCGTTTCGACGCTAAGAGAAACCCGCGCGCTCGTCGGATTTTCCCGCCTCCTCCCCGACCACAACGATGGACTGTCGTTTGCCGAAAGAAGAGCCCAGCTTTCAAGGAAGCGCGTCGATTGGACTATCGGGCTACAATCGATCGGTGAGGGAATCTTTCTGTCCTTCAACAAAGAAGCGCTCGAAAAATGGGCTCAGACGCCTAGTGTCAAAAACCGCTTTGCCATTATGCAGAACCGTTATGACGAGCATTGCGACAGGCAGAACAAGCCTCACGAGACTTTAAATCCGCTATATGCGCTCATACATACCCTCGCTCACGTCCTCATGCTTAGCCTCAGCGAGGAATGCGGATATTCGGCGGCATCGGTCCGTGAGCGAATTTATTGCGATAAAACCATCGACGGCAACGAACGGCACGAAAATACGCTCGGGCTTCTTATCTATACGGCGTCAAGCGATAGCGAAGGGTCGCTTGGCGGATTGGTCAGATCCGGAAAACCGGGCCGCTTCGAGAAAATCTTTGACTCGGCGATAGAAAAGGCAAGATGGTGCTCGTGCGATCCCATTTGCATAGAGTCGCCAGGACAAGGACCAGAATCATGCAACCTGGCCGCGTGCTACAGCTGCGCGCTTGTTCCAGAAACATCTTGCGAGAACGGGAATAGGCTTCTTGACAGAGGCTTGCTAGTCGGGACCTTGGACAATAACTCTATCGGCTTTTTCAAAAGCGAAAAGAGCGTCGAAGGCGCAACCCTCCAGCAAGCATTCATCCTCTCGCCAGATTTTGACGAGGGCACGGATTTGTCGAACGAAAACTTCGATACCGTTTGCCGTCAAGCCCTCGCGGAAGCAGGCTCCGAAAGTGAGAAAACGTATATAAACAAGCTACTCGAAATTGGCGAGGGAAAAGACCTTGAAATGCCTTGGTCGGACGTTCCTTTTTCCTCAATCGAAGATGACGACGCCGTCGTTGCCACGCTAGTATGGCGAAGGTCCGGGATTGCGCTTCTCGTCGGACCGTCTGCTCACGAATTCGCAGAATTGGGACTCGAGCCAAATAGGTCCTATGGCGAATACACCTTTGTTTCAATCGAAAGCAATCCCAACCCCTACGAACTCTTAGCCAGAATAGGAGAGCGATAGCATGGCCAGGATGATTCCTTCCTCTGGGCCAAGAGAGTTTGACAAGAGAAGCCAAGAGGGAAAGATTTACGAGGCGCTATCTCTTCTCGACGACGATTTCGTCGTAGTGCATTCGATGGAATTGACGTCAGTTGCCAACGGGGCATACCGGGAAAACGAAGCTGATTTCGTCCTCTTCAACAAAAAATACGGCGTAATCTGCATTGAGGCAAAAGCTGGCCAGGTGTCATATCGAAACGGCGAATGGGTGTATTCGAGCGGGCTCCCCATGAAGCATGGCGGACCGTTTCATCAAGCAAAGAACATCATGTTCCGCCTTATGGATGAGATAAGAGACAAAGGGCTCGGTGGGCTCATTGGCAAATGTAGGTTCTATTACGCGGTTTGGTTTCCATCTTTGAGCAACGGCCAGATACGGCAAGTCAACCTTCCGAGCGAAGCCAAGGCAGACCTGATATTGACAAAAGACGACTTATTCGACCCGCTACCAAAAATCCAAGAGATATTTAAGCTAAACCAAGATCGAAATCAGGAACTGGACGACGACGAAGCAAGCACCATTATCGAGCGAATCCTCTGCCCTTCTTTCGATATCGTGCCTACAGCCAGAACTCGGTACGACTTCAATGATGTCTCTTTCGCCAGGCTGATAGAATCTCAAATTCGCATCCTGGACTTTCTTCAAGAGCAAAGATTCGCTGTCATAAATGGCGTGGCAGGTTCGGGAAAGACTCTAATCGCAATCGAGCAAGCAAAACGGATGTCGGCCAGCGGAAAGCAGGTTTTATTCCTGTGCTTCAACTTGCTACTTGCGCAAAATATCAAGGGCAAATTGAGCAGCTACTCCAACATTGACGTCTTCACCATCGATGGCTTCTGTGCATTGGAGTGCGGTAAGGAGAACTACAACAACTATGCCCTCCTTGAAGAAAAACTCCTGGAAAACCCTGCAGCCTTTCAATATTCGCACCTGGTGATAGACGAAGGGCAGGACTTCGGGATAGCTATGTACAATCGCGGCAAAACAGATAGAAACAGCCTACTTGAAGCATTCAAGCTTGTGCTTGAGGAACGAAGCAACTCAACCCTCTACGTCTTTTATGACAAGTATCAGCTTATTCAAGGATCAGAGCTTCCAAACTTCATCAACGAGGCGGAATGCAAACTTACGCTCAAGGTCAACTGCCGCAATACGCAAGAAATCGCGAAGTGCTCCATGGGGTCAATATCCGAAGAGAAAGCATGCGAATCCATGCCAGGAACACCCGAGGGAAGGCATCCAACGGTTTTCTATTCAAAGAATCCCATGGAACAAGAAGGGAAAATTGACCAATACATCGAAGACCTGAAAAAACTCGGCCTTACCGATATCATAATTCTCACGTGCGACACCGAGGAAGGAAGCGTCTTCGCGAGCACGGGAGCACTTCGCAAGGGCGAAGATGGAACGAAATGGAAGCGGAGCAACGTTCCATTTACGACATGCCGAAAATTCAAAGGGCTCGAAGCAGACGCCGTGATATTGGTCGACGTGAGCATGCGAACTTGGGCCGAGGAGCATTCTTGCGAAAACAGCTGCACACGGCGTCCAGGATTGCTGTTTTACACTGGTGCCTCAAGGGCGAAACAAGAGCTGAGAATCGTGTGCAACATGAGTGAAGACGATTTCGGGGAAACCATAGCAGCAATGGGAATCCGGGCACGAAGAAGGCCGTTTAACGAATTCAAGAAAAAGGTGAATGCCGTCGTTGGATAAAACTAGCCCGACAACTGTAGTCGTGCAAGCCGCTCGGAAATAATTCTTCGTAATATGAAGGAAATATGAATATGGGTCGAAAAATTCTTTTTTGAGAAATTCGACCCAAAAACAGGGTTTTCCACATGGCAAACAAAAAAGCAGGCCAGAACTTTTACCGTTCTGACCTGCTAAAACTTTTGGTCGCGGGGACCGGATTTGAACCGATGACCTTCGGGTTATGAGGACAGCGCCAACTGCCCCGTTTGCCCCTTTATCTTTGTATATCTTAATACATCAGGGCTTACTTTCGTAAAGATTGCCCAAGATTCTATCCCCATTTTCTTCCCGATGCCTTGCCGGGGCCCATTTCTTCTCCCATTTTTCTTTTGCTAGAGAGCCTTTTATTGGGCCTCCCCTTTTATGAAGATGACACAAATGACAGAAATGACGGGAAACGAGTCCATGGGACCATGACGTCATATCGCCCCACACCGCGCATCAATGCGTTAATAGCGCATCGCCTTCCAAGCAAAGCAACACAACCCATCGCGACGCGCTTCGCCGAAGACGCAGTGCGAGGTGTGACAAAGGTGTGACAAAGGTGTGACACGGGGTGTGACAGAGCCGAAAGGCGTCAAGGCCTTATTCCTTTCGGAGGGCGTAGAACTGCCAAGGGTCATTCGGACCCGATCCGTGCCATTCAAAAATCCCCGCCTCGCCCGCCAGGCCCTTGAGCACGCGGATCGCGGTGCGCTTGCTGCGGCCGATGTGATCGGCGAGTTCCGCCGCCGTAACCTTGCCATTGGCGAACGCGAGCCGCACGGCGGCGAGCTCGTATTCGCCCAGCGCGGCAAGGGATTCCGGCGACAGCCTGTCGTCCAGTGCCTCGCGACGCCTGACGCTCCTCGCCACGATATTGTTCTCGAGCGTGAGCTTGACCTTCGCATTGTCGGGCTCCGAGTACGTCGGCGCATTCAGGAGCATATTTTGCATTTCGCTGTAGATACGGGGTATGCCCTCGTTGAGCTCGCGAACCCACCCAAATTCGACGAGCGTGCGGGCGATGCGCGGGTTTCGCGAGTAGCGCGTCTCGCGCATGTTGTCGAGCGTCACGATGTTGGGCAGCGCTCCCGGGCTCACGATTTCCAGACGGTCGTCGAACATCGAGACGCGCACGTAGTCGCCACGGAAGGCGTAATCGCGGTGCGTCACGGCATTGACCAGGCCCTCGAACCACGCGAACTCCGGATATTCGGGCACGGTCTGGAATTTGCCGTCGGGACCGAGGAATTGGAACTCGCGAAGCATGCTTGAAATGAGCGCGTACGCCCCCTCGATGACCTTGGGCAGCGGGCCGCAGAACGTGCGCTCCTTTGTGATGTTGAGCCGCTCGCCCGTCTCCATCCTCACGCCGTCGTAGCGCAGCACGCGCACGCGCGCCTGCGGCATCATGGCCGAGGGGTCTTGGGCGAAAAGCAGCGCGCCCGCGACCGTAAGCTTGCCGTCCCGCATGAACCGTCGGCTCCTGAGCACCTGCTCGTCGGATGCTTCGGTGCCGAGCGATTCCTTGTATCGACCGAGCGCTTCGCGGTCGATGTCGTCGATCGAGGAATCCGGCACGATCTCATCTTCGAAGACGCGTTGCCCCTTGTCGTATTCGAGCGCCGTGACCTGTTCGCGCGTCAGCTTGACGCTCTTGTCGTTCTGGCGGAGAAAAACCTCGCCGTCGCTTGCCCTCGATACGACATGGTTCGGCGAAGCCTCAACGTCGAGAACGAGAATCGCATCATCCTCGCCCGAAGAGTTCACCACGGGGATGCGCTCTTTATGCACGATGGGACTCGGGGAGCACGTGGCGATCGGGGCGCGCTCGAAATTCTCGATGTCGCGCGCGCCGTTGCGCTTGAAGCCCGTCACCTCGCCGTCGTCCTCGATGCCAATGACGAGCTTGCCGCCAGCGGCGTTCGCGAACGCGCTTATATGTTTGGCGATTTCCTTGTCATCCTTGCGGGCGCTTTTGCGATCGAAGTATTGGCTCTCCTTCATCGAGGAAAAGAGAGCGACGTCGTTCGTCGCTATGGGCTGCTGCATATGCGCCTCCTTCATCGTTAGACATCGACCATCATAAACCAACGGTCATGGGCGACAAACACTCGTGCAACGCAGATGGGCAACGGGGCCGTATCGCTAGAAAGGCAGCGAACCCTCCTCATTCTCAGATTACGACTTCGCATTCTCTATGCCTCTTACGAATTTCCCTTTGCTGCATTTATTCGAGGCATAGGTAACATCAATCCTGGAATCATTCGCCCAGCACGCCCCCTTCGCATAATCGTCTGGCGAAGGCGTCCATCTTTTGCAATTGGCGCAACATGCCAAGCCTCCACTCGGGGCAACCAGCTCCCCATAGCTCTTTACTGCCTGCTTAAGATGGGCGGTGTCGGTGTGCACGTAGGTTTGCAGAGACTGCATGGCCCTGTGCCCTGAGAGGCTCCTCGCGGTCTCCTCATCGGTCTTGACGTCGGTCACCATCAGCGTCACGTAGGTATGGCGCAAGCAATGGTAGCCGAAATCATTAGGAACGGGATATCTTAGGCGTGCCGATTCGAACCACCTTCCGTACGAGCGCTGCAATATATGGTTGCCGACTTTGCTCTGAACGATGGGTACGGACCGCGACCACCTCAGCCCGTTGTCGGAGTACCAGTCCCGCTGCATGCCCTTCCACTCTTCGAGCACGGCGATGAGGGCCGCGGGGCACGGAACATCGCGCGTGTCCTCGTTCTTCGTGCTCTTGAACTCCTGCTTGTCTTTGGCGAGGCTCTTCGTCACGCTAATCACGCCGCCATTGTAGTCGGACCATTGGAGCGCGAGCATCTCTGAAAGGCGAAGCCCGCAGAAAAGGCCGATCAACACGCCGACGGAACGCGCCGTGAGGTCCTCCGAGGTTATGAAGCGATACAGCGCGCGGGCGCCGAACGCGTCGAGGGCCTGCTTCTCGGGAGTGTCCCTTTTCGGCGATTTGACCTTATCGCAGGGATTCTTGTCGATGATCCCGTAATCGAGCGCCCGCTCCATTACCTGGTTCAGAAACGCGTGGGACTTCTGGACCGTCGTCCCCGAATACGCCCGGCCGTTCAGGTTTGACCTCCCACCGCTTTTCATATTCGCGTAGGCGCATTCGATGTCGAACGGAGTGATCTCCCTCAACTGCTTAGAGCCGAGGTACGGCGAGACGCGTTGGTAGCAGCTCTTGTCGCTTGACAGGGTCCGCTCCGCGAGCTCCCCCCTCTTCTTCCTCAAGTCCATGAAGGCGGCGGCGAATTCGTCGAGGGTTTTCCCCTTGTCGACGGCCCCTTCCTTCTGCGCCTTGCGCCAGGCCGGCACGTCGGACGCAACACCGCCGTGGTAGACGTAGTCGTTGATCTGCTTGAGCAGTGCTATGGCCTCTGGCTCGGAGTCCGTCTCTTCACGATAGTCGTCGTATTTCTTTTTGGCGTCGCTCCATCCAAGCGGGTATCTAATTTGATATCTTCCGGACTTCCTGAGCGAATAGCTGCCTTTATTTCGGGGGATTGTCGTCATTCGCAAAACCTACCCGACAACGAGCAAATAAGCCGCAATCGCAGCCCTGGCAAGTACCGCAAGAACGCAGAATGCCAGCCCCCAGACCAACCCAACGATTAGCGTCGAGGCCAAGACTTCTCCTACGGAACGCTCAGGATAAACGCCCGTCTCATTCCCACGCGCCTTCAGCCAACCGAGGTAGTTGCGAATGGCGACGAAAGCGACACCGCACAACAGCGCAACAGCCATCATGGCTAGATAAGCCCAATCCACGCATCTCTCCTGTCATCGAGGCTTTGACGAATACTGGGACCTGCAGGAATCCGAGCAGAATTCCCTGCGCTTCCCCTTGGGTTTGACCATCATCCCGTTGCCACAGTTCTTGCATACCGAGGGAATCATGTCGTAACGCAGGAGCACGGTTCCGATGATCGCAGCCGCGAGCGTATGGAATAACGGCTTGGGGGAGTTATTGTCCAACAGGTCGGACATATTCCCAACCTCCCATCCAAGCGGGGCCCCTCCTGCGCCGTCGAGCTCGCTGAACATGGATGCGGCGCCTTCGATGAAATGGCGCGCCGATTCCCTCTCGTTCCCTGCATCCAAAACGCCCAGGTATTTCCTCGTGTCTTCGCTGGAATAGTCGAACCCGATATTGATGAATTTCACGAGCTTGCCGTTCGCCACTTGCGCCGAAGCCTCCACAGCCCCGCCGATCGAGCCGAACCCCATATCGCTTCCCTCGGGCCTGAGCATCGCAATCCTGCTTCCGAGCGAGTTGCCAACGTCGTACGCCCCAGCGCTTCTCCACCATTTCGGCGACATGGCGAGCAGGCCATCCATCCCGGGATTGTGGCGAAATGGAATCATCAGATAGGATTTGCGCGCCTCTTTATAGAGGACGCCCCAGAAGTTTGAGTCATACTGCTTGAACCCGCTCGCAGTAAGCACATCGTCAATCCGCTCGTTCTGGTAATTGGCCACAATGCGCAGAAGCAGGCTCGCGATGTTCCTCACGAACGTCAAATCCGATATCGGCTCGATCGCCACCATAAGCGAAGGGTCCATCGACCTCCATTCGATGAGCTCCTCGATGCCTCCGTTTTCGAAAAGCCCATATGCGGCGATCGCCCTGCCCGTGGAGGCCTTCGAGGGATACCCGCCCGTCTTGCCGTCGAGGTACAGCTGCATTTGGAGCACACCCTCATTGATCCTTCCGAAGTCTCCCCCGGTCGTGAGCATATCAATCACGTCGGAAACTGGCATGAGCCTCGGCACGCCTTCATGCAGATTGGAGGCGATGAATGGGCCGAAGCGCTCCAAGACGGAGAACAGCTCGTCTAGGCTTTTCCAGCCCGAAAGGGAATTGAAATCGTCGATCCCCAGCACGCCGCGCCTTTCCTGAGCACGGTCGGCAGGCAGGACCTCGAAGACCGAATGGAGGTTGGCCTTCATGTTTCTGGCCACGAATATCTTCCTCGGCATCTATCCCCCTTTTCTTGCTTTTTTCTATTCTAATCGCAAAATTTGCAATATTTGAAATTATTTCATTTCATTCTCAATAATATTAATTCGTCTTTCTATATCGCAAATCTTCTTTTTTATTTTTTGCTTTTCTGCGTCTTCTTTGCTATTTTTCGTTATACTGGAGATGTCAAAATCGCAACCGAAGGAGAGGAGGCGAAGGATGCAAAAGGCTGATCGTTTGCTTTCGATAAGGGAGGCATCGACCGTAATGAACTGCTGTTACTCAAAAACCCAGAAGATGGCGAAAAGCGGAGTGCTGCCGTTCAGGAAACTCGGCGGCACGTGGGTCATTCCGCGAAGTGCTCTGTATCGCGAACTCGGGCTCGAACCGCCTGAAAAAGACAAGGAGGCAGAGATTGCCAGGTAAGAAAGAAGATGGGCGCCCCATCCGCCAAGACAACGCACCCATCACAGCAAAGCCGCTGCACCCAGGATTTTACAACCTCGGCGCAGATCCGAACGCCAAGGAGTTGAAATGTCCGCAGAAAGCTACTTCGGTGCGATGCAATCGCGTAAAGACCGGCTCGCGCGATGCGGCCTCGGCCCCAAGCCGAGCGTCGACGAGCTCGCCGACGTCGTCATCGAGCTTTCCGGCAAGCTCGATGCCCTCTACGATGCCGCGCGCCGCATCCCCGTCAGGGACGAGCGCGGCAACTGGCGCGCCGCGAAGAGGGGTTAGCACCCGCGATTTGGTCAAGCCGCTGGTCACCAAAACCGCGCAAGAACTGCTCGACGAACCGTTACCAAGCATGAAATGGCTGGTCAAAGACCTCATAGCCCCAGGCACCACGCTGCTGGTCGGATCGCCGAAAGCAGGCAAAAGCTGGTTCGCTTTGGAATTGGCCCTAAGCATAAGCCTCGGGCTCCCCTTCCTCGACCACGAGACGCGAAAAGGCCCCGTGCTTTACCTGGCTCTTGAAGACAAGTACGAGCGCGTCCAACAACGGCTGTTCACGCTGGTCGACGAAGCGAACAACGACCTGGATTTCGCGATCATGTCTGAGACGCTCGGCCGCGGCCTGCTCGCCCAGCTCGAGATGCATTTCGAGCGCAGGCCCGACACCGCCCTCGTCATAATCGACACGCTGCAGAAGGTGCGCGACGTCCGCACAAGCGACGACGCATACGCCGTCGACTACGACGAAATCGGACTCATCAAGCGATTCGCCGACGAGCATGACGCGACCGTTGTCCTCGTGCACCACACCCGCAAGCTTGGTGACGAGGCCAACGTCTTCAACACGATCCTTGGCGGAAACGGCCTGATGGGCACCGCCGACGAGGCAATCATGATCACCAAGCGTAACTATTTCGACCAGGATGCCATCCTGTCCATCACCGGCCGCGACGTCGACGCCTCGGAGCATAAGATCCGCTTCGAGAACTGCGTATGGACGTACGTCGAGAAGACCAGCCGAGACGAAATCGTCGAGCGGTCAATGCCCGGCGCTGTCAAGGCGGCGGTCGACTTCATGCGCGCCCGCGGAACCGACTGGGAGGGCACGCCTTCCCAGCTCGCCGACGCGCTCGATGACTGCGACGTCACCGCAAGCGTCATCGGGAAATACCTGAATGAATATAAGGACTTTTTGGCCGAACGCGGCATCGAGTACTCCCGGCGGCGCACGGCCAGCGCGCGCTTTATCGGCCTCAAGCTGATTGAGCCGCCCGACGGCAAGCCGGCCGAATGAGCGCGGGGCGAAGCGCCCGCATGGAGGTGCGCCTGACCGAGGCCGAGCGCGACGAGATCTTCCGCCGCGCCGCCTCGGCGGGCGTCACCGCCAGCGATTATGTGCGCAGGCGCGCGCTGCAGGACGACGACAGGCCCGTCATCAGGACCGACGCGGAAACACTTCGGCGAATCTACGTGAACGGCAAGCGCGCCGGCAACCTGCTGAACCAATGCGCGCGAGTCTTGAACACCACCAGAAGCCCCGTCGACGTCGAAACCGAGCTCCGTGCGGCGCTGCGCGCCGTCGAAGCCTCGTCCGTCGAAGTATCCGAATTCCTGGCAGGCGCCAGGAACAGCCTTTAAGAGGAGACCCACCCATGAAATCGCAGCACCAGATCGTATACCTGGCGAACGGCAAGAAGAGGCTCGTCCCCGCCGGAGCCGAGATATTGAACCCCGAGCGCATGGGCGAGGCCGCATGCGCCTACTACGTGCAGGCTTTCGACCCCATGCATGAGAAGGTGCCGAGGGCCGACTACGGAAGCGAGGCGCCCGGCACGTTATTCATCTACCTCACAGACCTGCCCGACCTCCATGTGGTCGGCCGCAATACCCCGGCAAAGATGGAGGCGTCGCATTTCCGAGACCTCCTCGCGGAATACAAGCGGCTCGAAAAGCTCATGCTGACCCGCTGGGAATATGGTCCGTACGCCGGAAAGCCCTACGGCTGGAAGTTCATGCTCGTCGACAATTTCGGTGCGCAGCCCGTCGGCACATCGCCGCTCTATGCCACGGAGGCGATGCTCCGTGGGTAGCAGGGAAAAGAAGGCCGCCAAGGCGGCGGCCTTCCTCGCCATCTCAGTATTCTTGTCGATTATGGCGCTGCCGTTCGCGACGCCGTTCATCATTGCTGCCATGACGAAATCCGCCCCGCAGCTCGGACTGGCCTCGTCGTTCTTCTTCTCGGGCGACCTGCTTGGCAACTACCTGGCCCTGCTTGGGGCCTTCGCGTCCGGTCCCGCCGGCATGAAAGCGCTGCTCTCGTATATCGCGCTGTTCACCGCATGCATGTGCGCCGCCGGCGCGATCAAGAAGCTCGGCGCGCCGACGCGCGAGGCCGACGAGGGCGCGCTCGGGGACGCGCGGCTAATCAAGTCGCGCGCCGAGCTGCGCACGAAGAACGACTACTGGAACGGAAAGGGCGTACCCGAAAAGGCGGGGCTGGTGCTGGGGTCGACCAAGCGCGGCTACTACTTCGACTCGGCGGTGCCCCACGCATGCGTCGTCGGGGCCACGGGCGCCGGCAAAAGCGTCCTGCTCGCCATCCAGACGACGCATCTCTGCATGGCGGCGGGCTGGAACCTCATCGTCACCGGCAAGGAGGAGCTGCTCGAGCTCACGGGCGACAAGGCCGACGAGCTCGGCTACAGGCGCGTGGTGCTCGACCTGCGCGGCTACCCAGGCGCCAGCCGGTTCAACATGCTCGACGCCGTCGTCGACGCCGCCGAAGCCGGCGACATAGCCGAGACGCAGCGCGCGGCGCGCCAGATCGCGGCGGACCTCATCCCGATAGGCAACGAGGCCAACACCTACTTCCCCAGGGCCGCGCGCTCGGCGCTTGCGGCGTGCATCCTGGTCGTGGCCATGGAACCGTCGATCCCGCGCGCATGGAAGAACATGGCGTCCGTGTGCAACCTGGTTAACGCGGGCACGGCGGGCGACGACCCGCGCGACCCGTCCGCCCCGCTCAAGGACCTGATAAGGTCGCTGGGGCCGGCGCATCCCGCATACATGGCGGCGGGCGACATGCTCAGCGACTTCGGTGCCACCACGGCGGGCAAGAACGTCGCCTCGACGCTCAAAGAGGCCATATCCATCTTCAACGACGAGGGCATCCGCCGCATGACGGCGGAAAGCGACGTCACAATCGGGGACATGGTCGACAAAAAATCAATCGTTTACATGCACATGCTTGAGGAGAACGACCCCTATTTGACCATCTTCTCGGTATTCGTGTCGCAATGGTGGCGAGCCGCCCAGAAATCGGCCCGCGCGAATGGCGGCAGGATGCCGCATCCCACCGCCATAGTCGGGGACGAGTGGGGCAACATGCCCAAGGTCGACGCGCTTCCCGAGATGGTTACCCTGGGCCGGTCGATGAAGCTGCACGTCTACGTTTTCATACAAAATTTGAAGCAGATTAACAAGTATTCGAAGCCGGGCGACCAGAACGCCGGCCGAGACAAGCTGCTCGGCTCAATGGGCACGAAGGTGGCACTCAAGCTCTCCAATCCCGAAGACGGGGAATATTTCACCAAGCTATGCGGCAAGCGCACGATCAGATCCCTCAACGTGTCGAAGACCCGCCAGGGCGCGGGCTTCGCGACATCGAGCAGCGAGACGTACTCAGAGCGCGCGGAAGACCTGATCAGGCCGTGGGAATGGCAGAGCCGCATCCCCATCCGAGACGGAATCATCGCCGTGAAGGGCGGCGAGAACTCGGCGCCGGGCCGCGAAGGCGTGTTCGCCTTCCCCGCCGAATACGCCCCGAACACCCCCGCGGGCGAATTCTTCGGGCTGGGCGACCCCGTCGACAACATCCTGAAGCAGACCGAATTCCACGTGCGCCAGCAGATGCTCCTTCCGGCGACCACGGGCGGGGACCTCGCTCCAGCATGGATGCCAAAATTTCCCACGGCGGACGGCGGTGGGGATGCGGCCGAAACGGCAGGACCCGACCGCGATATCCAAGACGATTGGGCGCGATGGGATGGCGACTTCCTATGACGGTCATCAAGCAGAAGGGAGTCGCCTCAAAGGCCCACCTGATGGCCCTGTCGAAATATTTGGACGACGACCGCGCCCTCATGCGCGGTACCCAAAACCTGTCGCGCTTCGAAAACTGGGAGCGGGAGTGCAAGTCAACGAGGCGCGCTTACGGCCATGACGAGCCTGGAAAGGCCGGCGCGAAGGCCACCTACATGTACCACCAGGTGATCTCCTTCCTTCCAGAGGAATGCTCATGTTCCCCAAAGGGCGGGAAAATGACGCCTGAGGCGTGCATGGCCTTCGCGCGCGAGTGGCTGGAACGCAACTATCCGCAGTACGAGGCCGCCTTCTGCCTGCACGAGGAGAAATGCAAGGCCGACGGGACGTCACGCTACGCCGTCCACATCGCGTTGAACAGGACGAACCTCGAAACCGGCAACCGTCTGTGCGAGGGGCTGGGCGCGAAAGGCAAGAGCGCCAGGGCATCGCACATGCGCGAGCTCGACGAGCGATGGGGGCTGCGCCAGCTTGAGCGCGGCAACCGCAACTCCATGGCCCACGCCATGCAGCCGAGCAAGGCCGAGCGTGCCATGGGCGCGCGCGGCGCCAAGCCGGAGAAGCAGATCGTGCGCGAGCGGGTGCGCGAGCGCGCCAGCGAAATCGCCCGCGACGCCCCACCGGGCAACCGCATGCGCGAGCTGGCGAGGCGCCTGGAATCCGACGGCATAAGGATGTCGGTGAGCGCGAACGGCAGGCAGCCCGTCTTCCGGGCGCCGAGCGGCCGCAAATACCGCGGCTACAAGCTGGGCCGCGGCTTCTCGCTCGCGGGCATCGCACGCGGCCTCGGGATGGAGTCAGCCCGCCAGATGGGCCGCGCCATGGGCGACGGAATGGAGCGCGACGGGTAGCTGGGAAGCGCTACGGATGGCCCGCGCCGCACGACACGCCGCGCACACAAGAAGATCCGCGATAGCGGCAAACCGAAGGCCTTGCGAGATTAAACCGCAAGGCCTTTACTTTTGCCGAAACGCATAGGCGAAAGCGGCGCAGCCGAACCCACGCGACGGGTCGCGCGGTAGTCGGCGAGCACCCCGGCAGGGGCAAGATGATTTGTGCGGGCGACGTCGCGAAGCGGCTTCGTACGTAAAAATGTAAATCTTGCATTCCACGTGCGCGAAGCCAGGTCGTCGGCGCTTCGGGCATGTGGAATCGTGAGCGCCAGCGGGACGCGGGCCCGAAGCGAAGCCGCCAAAGGCTTCGCGCGGGGGCCGGGTTCCACGTCGGCGCGAGAGCGGCCGGCCGGATAACGGCGACCCATGGGGAGCCGTTGAGCCGGCGGACGCGGCCGTGAGCGGAGCGCGCAGTGATGCCGACCCATGGGGAGGCATCGAACGCAGCGCGCAGCGAGAGCGAAGCGGGATGCGGGGCTTCGACAAGAAGCCCCGCATCGGCGAAGCGGGCCCGCGCCGCGTGGGCGCGGGCATCGGCCGCCAAGGCCGATATCGCATGGCGAAGCCATGCCTGGGCGCGAGCCCAGAACCCAACGATGGCGGACATGCGGCGATATGGCGAGGGCAGAGAAGCCGCCCCGGTGATTCCGGGGCGGCTTCGGCCTACAGCCCGGACAAAACCGAGATGCTGTGCCTGGCGATGCCTTTCTTGTATGCGCCGGACACGGCGACGACGTCGACCCGGTCGAACCGCATGGGCGCGTCGGCCATGTCCTCGTGGGCCGCGAGCCAGGCCATCGCGCTGCGCTCGGCCGAGCGCCTGTCGGGCCCGTCGGACGGGAAATCGCTGCCCGGACCCGACATGGTGACCTTCGTGAAGACCATCGTGCCGCCGTCGACGGCCACGACGCCCGAATACTCGCCTTCGCCCGGCTCGAGGACCTCGTACCCCTTCCGCTCGAACAGCGTCTCCACCATCTTGCGGCATCTCTCTTCAGTGATCTCGATGCCCATTTTCGGACTCCTTCCGCTTTGGGGCCCCTTCGGCCCGTTGGGCCGTTCGCCGCGCATCGCCGCGCGCTCGGCAAGGGGCAAGCGAGACCCGCGCAGCGGGCTTGGAATTTCCGAAGAAACCCGCGCCCTTCGGGATTGTTCGAAAATTCTCGAGCGCCTTGCCGTGGGCGTGGCGATGCGCGACCGTGCGGCCCTTCGGGCGAAGGGGCGCGAAACGGAAAGAAATCGAATTAGGTCGGAGAGCCTCGAAGCATCCCGCTCAAGCAGGAGGGGACCGGCATTCCGGCGGCGCGGTTCGGGAAAGCGGCCAGAAAGATTACGGGGTTTCGCGTGGAAAAGCGAGGAAGAGCGCAGGATTCCCGAAAGAAACGGGCAAGGTTTCGGCAAGGCTTGCATCCTATCATGGCCCCCGTCGTACAAATCAAGCGAATGGAGGCATGGGGTGAAAGGCGGAGAAGGAGTAGAAAATCCAGGAATGCGCGCCAACAGGCAGGCCGAATTGGAGGAGGCGCGCGACGCTGTGGAAAGGGCGCGGCCCATTATCGAAGGCGCGCGCGACCTGCTGTTCGACTCGCTCGGCGCACCTCGCCCGGGGCTTTCCGACGGACAAGCGTATTGCATCGCGTCGCTGCTCGACATGGAGGCAGAACAGATTCATGATGCCGTCGGCCTTTTGACGGCGTGCATCGACGCGACGAGGGAGTAGGCGGTCCAGCCCAGCCTCCCGCGTCGCATTCTTTTGGCGCCGCCCCGAGGTTATTCGCGGCATGCCGCCTACAGGCCTATCTCGGCAAGAACCTTCTTCATTTCCAGCGCCCAGCCGAGCTGTCACTCGATATAGCCGGGCCATGCGTCCTCGTTGCCCTTTATGGGGCATCCATCCTGATAGAAGCGCAGGCCCGATGCCTTCTTCGCGTCGAACGGGATGGCCTTGAGGCCGAGCCGCCCCTCGAACAATCCGCTATTGTCGATGGCCTTGTGGCCTATGGACTTGTCGTCGTTGACGTAGAACTCGACGCCTATCCTGCCCTTCTGGGTGTCGATGAACAGCGCGATGTGGTATGCCGAGGTCCCGCAGCGCAGCGTGGTCCAATAGTTCTTGCTGGGCTTCTGGGGATTGAACTCCTTCGTGAATTCCGGCTTCGAGAGCGCAATATCGCGGTACTTCGTCCAATACGAGAGCTTCACGCGCTCGGTATCCGACAGGCCCTCGCTGAGCTTGATGGCCTTCGTCCACTCATTGGGCTGCTCCACGACGTTGAACCGCGGCGCGGGAAGCGAGTCGCCTATCGCCCACAGCTCCACCTCGACCAGGAAGAACCCGAAGTCGCTGTCGGTATGCTGGTTGAGCCATTCGATGGCCTGGCGGTGCTCGTCGCGGGCGTGCGCGACAACCCACACCACGACCTCCGCGCCCTTGCCGGCCGCGTAGGTGATGACCTTGCCAAGGTGATCGTGGTTGGTATCCTCCAGCTGGTTCTCGATGACCACCTTTCGCCCGGTGCCGGATTCCTGCGCGTAGATATCGACGTTGAACGAGCCGACGGAGGATTCCGTCTCGATGAGCTCGAGCTCGATGCCGATCTCGCTGCCCAAGAGCGCGAGGTTGGACTCCTCTGAGAGCCATTTCGTGAAGTCGTGCGCCTCATGCGGCCACACGTCGCGCAGCTCGACCCTTTTGATCTCTCCCAAGTTGTATTTAGTCACGTCGCTCACCCGCCGTCTTCTCAGCATACAGTTTGAACAGGTGCGCGACGATTTTCTCCTCGTCGCCGCCGAAATCGACGCCGTAGGCGGCTTCGACGGCAGCGTCGAGCGCCTTGTGCGCAGCAAGCAAATCGGCCGGCATCTTGTCGGGGTCATACAATTCGGCAAGTGATTTGCCGGCATGGGCTTCGCGGGCCCCGAGGACGGCCTTGGCGCAAACCTCGATTTTGGCTCGCTGCCCAATAGAGGGGTCTGGCCAAGGGAACGTGTTGTATACCAACCCAGGCGTGTATCTATAATCGCTCTTCAGCCTTCCCGCGACGATGCGCATCCATGCATTATGGACTTGCGACGTGAGTACGCCGAAATGCCAAGGCTCGGCATGCTCGGCGGTTGCAACAAGGTTCGACGCAATAACGTCGGGGGGCATAAAGCCAATGGGTACATAAAAACGCCTCTGAGACGAAACATTCGGAATAATCAAATATGGATCGACCTGGACATTGTCGCAGAAGAATCTCATCGGGGTTTGCGCGCTCTTTTGCGTAGGCGCCGGCGGCTTCTTCGAAGCCATCTTTCCCTGGCTGTTCGGCCCCTCGCCAAGGCGCACGCGCCTCACATTCTCGACACGCTCGACGACACAAGGCATGTCGGCAATATCGCCCCATTGGAGATTCCCCAGATAGAGGCACCATCTCTCTTTGCCGTTTATGAACTCAGTGGAGCCAACCCATCTCCTGAACAGACGCGCACTTCTCGGCTCCCTCACGATAAAGTCGTCTTTTTCCTCCGGCGTAAATAGGTACCATCCGCCATCAGTGGGCTTCGAACCATTCTTCATAACCGGAACACCGGCACATATCGGCCTCGTCCGCGACTGAACCACAACATCTGGTGCGTCAATTAAATAAGGGGAAATATTGGACGCATCGACGCCATCGCCGGAGGCGTCGTAGATAACCTTTCTGCCCCAACGGGTCCCCCCGACCGAAAAGCCAATGATTACACAGTGAACGTGCGCCCTATCGGCCGCCTCGCTGTCCCATATGAAAGTTCGCCAAGCGAAATCGATCATTATCCCAAAGCGACTCGCCAAGGTATGCCAGATGGGATACGCCTGCTCGCCCTGCGTGATGCTATTGGTCGACACGAAAGCCGCGCCGATAGAAGGTTCCTCCGACATCATCTCGGCCGCCTTGTAATACCAGCCCGAAACATAATCGAGCGAGTTCGACAGCTTGATTTTTCCGAACAGGTCGACGATTTCCTGCTTCTGCTCGGCGGAGCACATGGACGCCCCGTAAAACGGCGGATTGCCGCAAATGTAGCTGCACTTCTCCGCCGGCAGCACGTCATTCCAATCCATGCGAAGCGCGTTGCCCTCGCGGATGTTGCCGTTGCTCTTCAGGGGCAGGAAGTCGAAAGGCTGCAGCAAGATTTCCTGCGTTGCCTCCATCATCTGCTCCTCGGCGATCCACAGCGCGGTCTTGGCGACGCTCACGGCGAAGTCGTTGATCTCGATGCCGTAGAACTGCGAGATGGAGACCTCGATGAGCGACTCCTCGTCGAATCCCATGCCGATCTGCTCGCCCTGCAGGCTCTCGATCACACGGTTCTCAAGCTTGCGAAGCGACAGGTAGCTCTCGGTGAGGAAGTTGCCCGAGCCGCAGGCCGGATCGAGGATGTTGATGCCGCTGAGCTTCTTCTGGAAACGGCGCAGCTTCATCTTGCGGTTCTTCTCGACCTTCTCACCCTCGATCTCGGCGAGCTCGGCCTTGAGGTCGTCGAGGAACAGCGGGTCGATGACCTTGTGGATGTTCTCGATGCTGGTGTAGTGCATGCCGCCCGACCTGCGGGTGTCGGGGTTCAGCGTGCTCTCGAACGCCGCGCCGAAAATGGTGGGGCTGATGCCCGACCAGTCGAAGCTCTGCGACGCCTCAAGCAGAAGGTCGAGCCTGATTTGGTCGGTGAATTGCGGCACCACGATGCCGTCGGCCCCGAACAGGCCGCCGTTAACGTACGGAAACGCCGACAGGTATTCGGGCAGGTACGGGTCGCGCTCGGCATCGGGCGTGTCGAGCACCCTGAAAAGGTCGATGACCGCCTGGCGCATCTGGTCGGCGGGGAAACGCTTCAGGTAGTTGAGCAGGGCGTCCTTCTCATGCAGAAGCCCAGAGTCCTCGGCGTAGAGCAGGAAGACCAGGCGCACGATGAGCACGTTGAGGCTGCGCTGCTCATGCTCGTCGGTCTCGATATTCCTGTATTGCCGCGAGAGCTGCGAATACAGCTTGCCCACCAGCTCGCCGGCCTTTACCGACAGCTGCCTTTCCCGCTCGATGCGCGAGTTGCCTTTGTTCGCGAAGAATGCCAGCAGATGCAACTGCGCCGGCAGCTCGTCAAGCGCGAGCGACACATAGTCTTCCTGGTTTTCCTTCTCTTGGTCGTAGATGCGGAACTCGTCGAAGTTGCAGGTGACGATCCAGCGCGGGCGAATCGAGAACGGCAGGTTGTCGGCATACCACTTCGCCTGCTGGTAGGGCGTTTCCTCGCCCGCCTTCTTGCTGCGCTCGGATGCCTTGTCAAGGCTGATCCCGCGGCCCTTCATCTCGACCAGGATGCCCATGTCCTCGTAGAAGACGTCGATCTTGCGGCCCTTGACTTTGCGCTCGAATTCGAGAAAATGCGTGGCATTGGGCAGCCCCAGCACGTCTTCGAGCAGCTCAATCCAGAACGAACGCGAATGTTCCTCCTCCACGCACGGCATCGCCTTCCAGCGCTTCACGAATTCCTGCGCCGCGCGCTTTTGCTCAATGGTGGTCATACGCATTCACTTTCGCCTTGGGATTGATCAAGGTTGATTCTACTTCAACGCGGCGTCTGACGACGCCCAAGCGCTGCAACCGAACAAAGCAAGGGCCTTTATGGAGGGTGGGACCAACAAGGCAAAGCAGCGTAGGGGCGCCTTCGTCGCAACGAGCGACGCAATAAGGACGACGAGGCCACTTTCGCCGAAAACGTTTCTAATAGAATATAATCGAACTAGTGTTCGATTATAAGGAGTATTTCCATGTATGAAATCAAGCGAAAGTCCCTTGCCGGCAAATGTGGCATCCCATTTGAGAAGGACAGGGTTTACATGAAAGCCGAAAAGGGGCCGCAATGGCGCGGAGTGCCGGACGTGTTGAGGTTCGAAGACGGCCGCATTTGGATGACTGGCTACTTGGTAAGCGAAGAGGAGTTCGGGCGAGATTTCTTCTCGAACGTTTGCACGCACTACGAAGTTTATGTAGGCGACGAAATCAAGCACATATGGGAGGAATATGGGCGATGGTTCACAAGGCGCAGCGAATGCAGCATCAATGACGTCGATAACCAGGAATAGAAATAGCCGTCATTGCCGTCAGGCGTCATCGCTCCGATTGGATCAAGGCCCCGTTTCCAACAATTCCCACGCCTTACGGGTTTAGAAAGGACCCTTCAGGCATGGAAAATATTGAAAACGGGGCCATCTCTTCTTTTAAGCTCTCTTTGCCGTCATATATTCAGATGCCGCGACTTCTTTCCCTGCCCAATATTTTTCTTCGAGAATCGCCCGATTTCGCGAATCTCCACAATTCTCGGTAGATTTTTGCTTTTATTGCCAGGGGTTGTGAAAACTATTCTTCTCAAATTCTTCCCCAGGGGCGAATTCGAGAGTCGAAAATAAAAAAGCAGACCAGAACTTTTACCGTTCTGACCTGCTAAAACTTTTGGTCGCGGGGACCGGATTTGAACCGATGACCTTCGGGTTATGAGCCCGACGAGCTGACCAGACTGCTCCACCCCGCAATATGTTAGGTGCCTTAAGGCAAGAAAATATATTACCAGCCTCGGCAATTAATGCAAGACCGAACTTCCGAGAATAGCCGCCGATCACCAGTTCTTCACAATCGGCGCAAAACAGCCGTTCGCTCCTCGATCATAATAAGAACTTCGGCGCCTAAACGCGGCATGATCGCTCGTCCCTCGCGAACAATAAGAACTTCAACGCCCAAACGCAGAGCGGCCCCGATTCCTCGGGGCCGCTCCATTCACTACCGCTCGCCCTTCGCTAGCTGCGACGACGCCAGCAAACAGCCGCGCCGCAAACCACCAGCGCAAGCCCAGCCGCAACCGCAGCCGCGCCAAGCATCAACCCAACATCGTCAGCTGTCTTCGAGAACAGCTTCACAACCGGATTCTTCGGCGTCGTTGCGCCACCGCCCGGCGTAGGCGTAGGAGCAGGCGCAGTGTAGGAATTCTTGAACGTCGGGGCCATGCCGTCGTCATAAGCCACCGTCGCGACCAAATTCCCCTGGCCATCGTCAACCACGTTCACGACAACTTTGTACGTCGCGGTATCGTAGATCACGTTCGCCTGCTTGTCGTTCACCTCGGAAATCGTATACACGTAGGTGCCGGGTTCCGCAAACGTCAGCGCGGGGAACGCGATCGATCCCGCAGCGTCGTTCTTCGCCTGGTAAACCGTGCCGTCTTCCGCAGTCAGCGCGAAGGTGAACTGACCATCGGCCAAAGCCTTGCCACTCAGCACCTTCGTTGCGCCAAGCACCACGCTCGTCGTGCCGTGCGCGTACGTATTCACAAACGCAGCATTGGCATCATCCGCGGCAAGCGCATGCTTAACCACCAGCTCGCCCTTGCCGTTATCAGTTACGCTCGTGTGAATCGCGATCGATTTACCGTCGAACGTCACGCCGTTATGCGTCGTTCCAGCGCCCACCTCGCGCAGAACGTAATCGTGTTTGCCAGCCGTCGTATACGTAACCGCGTTCATGACCACGTTGCCTGCAGCATCGTTCGTACCGCGGGCCACAACCTGGCCATCTTCAACAAGCTCGAAGAAGAACTCGCGTTCGACCAACGCGCGCCCCACGAGCGACTTCGAGACCGTAATCTGTTCGGTCACGCTCGACTCAACGGGGGTAACGCTGTACGCGTTAGTGAACTCGAACATCGGCTTGGTCTCGTCGCCGACACGTTCAACCGTCAGCTCACCCTTGCCGTTATCGGTCACCTTGAAGCTCACCGTTTTCACGCTGGTATCGTTGGTAACGCCAGGCGCGCTACCGGTCTCGGCAATCGTATAGGTGAACACATGGGAGCGCACCGTCGCGGTTTGCGCCGCGGAGGCATCGCCCTGGGCACTCGCCGCTGCATTGTCGGTTGCCACGTTGGCAGCCGCTACAGCATTGTCGGAAGCCGCAAGAGCCGTCGGCTGATCGCTCGCATTGCCGCTCGGATCCGCAGCGTCTGCATTGGCCGCAGCGTCAACTGCCGCAGGCTCAACGCCGCTCGCCGCAGCGAGCCCAACTGCATCGTCGCTCACAGGAATCGCGCCCTGACCAGCGCCGTCGGCATTCGCCGCGGAATCGGCGGCATCACCAACAGGCTCATTGCCCGTCGCCGCCTGCGCAGGCGTTGCGGAATCGCCCGCAACTTCAACGCCTGCAGCCGCGTTCGCAGCCGCAGCATCATTCACGGCAGGAGCCGCAGCCTGGGCAATCGCGCCACCGCCATCGACAGTCGTTCCTTGCTGCGTGGTGCCCAGCGCCTTGTTCAGCGAATCGAGCGTAAACACGATTTTGCCGAAATCGATGCTGCCATCAGCAGCGTTCGTCGTGGTCGCGTGCTCGGGCATGGGAGCGCCCTCTTCATTCGACGTAATAGTGAACGTGAATTTGCCCGTGATGTCGCCCGGGGTCAAACCATCGGCGTGGCTCAAACGCTTCACGCCCATCACGCTCACCGACGCATCGCCCGTTCCGTACGTGTTCTCGAAAGCCAAACCCTTCTCGCCAGTCTCGATGCTCACGATAAGCTCGCCAGAGCCACCATCGACAGCCTTGATGGCGAACGGAATCTGCTGAGTCGTTGCGGTAACGCCGCGATCAGAGAGCCTATCAGTCTTCTCGTACGCAATACACGGAATAGTCCAGGTCACGCTGCCATTGTCGTTTGCAATCTTCGTGGCAGAGCTCTTCGCGACTAAATCGCTCAGCATCGCCGTATCAAAACTCAGCGTGCCGAACGCAACCGTGCCGTCGGCCGCATTCGTCGCCGTAAGCACGTCGCTGCCAGCCGCTTCACCGCTGGCATACTGCACGCCAAAGGCAAACTCGCCTTCGACCAACGCGCGGCCACTCAAGGTTTTCGTCGCATTCACGTCAACGCTCCCCAAAGCGGAATAGTTGTTCGTGAACGCCACTTTAGCAGCAACGGCCGCTGGGCTATCGCCCGTCTTGTAGGTATACGTCGCAGCGTCGGGGCCGCCAGAAACCGTCGTAGTTGCCGTAAGCGTCGCCGTGGCGGGATCATCGCTCACGGAAATCGTCACCGTACGAACGGCCTTATCGTAGGCATACCCATTACTTGCCTCGCCAAGCTCGGAAACGGTATACGCGAACGTTTTACCCACATCGAGCTGCGTGAATTCCGCATCGCTGCACACCAGCGCGCTCGCCGCATTGCCGTCCAAAGCAGCAGGCATATCGAACACCTTGCCGCTCACGGGCAGGCCAAGCGCCGCAGCCGAAGCCTCGTCGCCAGGCACAACCTGAATCTGGAACTGGCCCTGGGTCATGTCGCGGCCATTCAAGGTCTTCGTCAGCGTCAGCCCGCCAGCAGCCGTGTAGTTGAGGCTCGTTTCGTATTTGTTCACGAACGTGCCGTTCTCGGTCGAGGACGTAGCAACCAAGCAGCCCTCGCCGTCGTCGGTCACCGTCACATAAACCTTCGCGACATTCGTGCTGTACTGGATGCCAGCCTTCGCGGGGTCGGGCTTGGTCTCGCTCACGGTGTAGACGAACGTCCTGCTCGTGACCGCGCTGCCATCAACGAACATGTCCTTCGCCGTAAACGTGATGGTGCCGAAGTCAAACGCCACCGCCTCGCCATCTTTGACGCTCGTCGACTGAACAGTCGTAGTCGCGCCGCCGGAGGGCATAGGAGCGCCTTCGGTTTCGGCCACAATCGAGAACGAGAAGCTATCGTTTTCAGCCCAATCGCGACCCTCAAGAACCTTGTTCAAACCGAAGTTCGTTGTCGCAAAGCCCACATCGGCTGGTTTGTAGATGTTCGCGAAAGCCACCGTCGGAGTGCCGCTTTCGACCAGCTCGCCGTCGACATACGTCGCCACATCAAGGCTCATGCCATCCTTCAGGCTTACGGCAATTTCAACCTTATGGGTCGCGTCATCGTAGGTCACGCCAGCAAGTTTGCCATCGTCGCCGGAAACAACTTCGCTCACGGCGAACTCAAACGTCTTGCCCGCGTCGGCCTGTGTAAACGTGATGCCGTCAATCGGCTTCATGACGTCGGCCACGCCTGCGGCGCGATCGTTCGGATTGCTGAACTGAAGCACGCCACTGTCGTCTGCGCCAACGCTCTTAAGCAGCGCCTTCGAGGCGTCATCGGCCCCTTCAATCACGAAGGCGAATTCGCCCGCATGCATTGTGCGGCCCTCGAGCGCCTTCTTCACCGCAAGGCCGCCAAAGCTGCCGTACGTCTTTTCCTCAGAATATGTATTGGCGAAGGTCGCCTCGCCCTCATAGGAAACCTCGGCCTGCAAAGTACCCGAATAATCGTCGGTCACCTTGACCGTTACCGTGTATTCATGGGTGTCGAACGCGATATGGCTCGCCTGCGCAGCTTCGGAGTTCAGCGCCTCGCCGCAGTAAGCGTTCTCGACCATCTTGAACGTATACGTGCCAGGCTTTACGAACGACAGCTCATCGAAGTCGAAAGTCTTCGAATCGCCATTCGCCAAACCGCTTACCGTTGCCTGCTTGGCAAAATCGGCGCCGAACGCATCAGTCGCGGCCTTATTGGCCGGTGCCAAGCTGAACTCGAAGCTTTCAGCTTCAGTCATCGCGCGGCCCTGGAACGCCTTTGCGCCAGAAATCGTGGCCACGGCAGGTTCGGGGCTGTAGCTGTTTTCGAATGCAAACGCCTTCGCGTCGGTCGGAACAGCTTCCGCGTCGGTCGCGGCACCCTGCTTGGCGTACGCCACGCTCAGCTCGATATGGGCATCGGCGCCCTCGCCTACGCTTTCAACCGTGACGATCGCCTGCCACACTGCGTGATCATACGTCACGCCAGGCAAACCTTGGCCAGCGGTCAAATCTTTCGCATCAACCCACGCATTGCCGACCTTCACCACTTCAGTAATTTCGTAGACATACGTCTTGCTTTGCGCGCCACCCAAGTCGCTCAGGCTGAACGTTGCCTGGGGGAACGCGATGCTTCCGCTCGCAGAAACCGTCGACACCACGCCGCGGTAATCGGCGCCGGCGGCGGTTTTGCCCGTCGCGACCTCAACGCCATCCCCCTCGGACAACGGAGCCGAAGCGTCAGTCGTTTTCGCCATTACGAAGAACATGCCCGACTCAAGCGCGCGCTGGCCCGTTGCGTCGCTCCACGTTTTCATGCCGCTCGGGTTCCAGGTCACGCTCTTGTCGCTGAACGCGTTCGTAAACGCAGCGAGCTCGGCAGCCTCGGGCGTTTCAAATTCAACGCCGTCGTCGCCCGCGAGCTTCGTCATGACCGATTCGACCGAAAGCGTGCCATCATGTTTATCGGCAACAACAACCTTCACCTCGTACAAGGCTTGCGACATGGAAACACCCGGGTTAACGGTGCTCATTTCTTCCGATTCGTAAATCTGGTAGATATACGTGCCAGGCTGCGTGTACACGATGTCGCCGAAATGGAAACCAACCTGCGTGCCCGCTGGCGTGCCTTCAGCCTGCGTCACTTCAAGACGCGCCTCGCCATCGCTTGCGCCCTCGGGCATCGGAGCGACCACGGACGTATTGGCGTCTTTCAGCAGGAACGTGAATTTATCGCTGGACAGCCAAGCACGGCCGTCGAGGACCTTCTCACCCGCAAGCGCAGTTGCGCCTTCCAGCGTGCCCTGCGCGGCATACGTGTTCACGAACTCGGCCTTCGTAACCTCGCCCGCCACAACCGTGCCCGTCGCGGCAATCGCCTTGCCTTCTTCATCGACCGGAGACGTCTGCGAGAAACCAGGGTTCGCATGCGTCAACGAACCATCGTCGGCAGGCACATTCAGCAACTCCTCAACCGAATAGGCGGCATTCGGAGCAACGCCATACACATACAGCGTTTCGTCGGCCTTGATCGAGTGCGTCGCTTTCCCATTCTCGTCGAATTCCAGCTCAAACGGGTCGCCGCACACCTCTCCCGCGGCGTTCTTCACTTCGGCATGTAGCGTTTTACCTGCCGCAGCCTCTACCGTAAGCTCGAAATCAAACGACTTGTCGGCATAATCGGCCGCATCGAAGCCTTCGGGCATGTCGAGTGCCTTCGAGACCGCAAGCGTTCCCGGAATTTCGACCGACAGCTTGCCATTGTTGCCCAAATGCGAAATAACCGTCGTCGCAGCCGAGGTCGACGTCTCGCTGTTCCACTTCGGGTTCAGCACGTCGGTCGCCGTGCCGGTGATGTTTTCCGTCTTCGGTTTCACGAGCTCATTGATGTACGTCAAACGCGCCGTGCCAGCCTTGAAATAGGCGTTGCCACTGGCATCGTACGCAAGAGCGCCCGAGAATTGCTCGGCCGTGCCGTACGGGAAACTCACGACTTCCGTTTGCGAAACGGCAGCGCCACCTTCGCCCATCGCGAAGAAATGGTTCTGGTAGTAATACGCTCCACCCGCACCGATCACGCCGCGAGTCGCAGGCTGCGTGCACGCTTCGTCGGTATAAATTGGGGTGTCGTGCGTGAAGTAGTAGTACGCATTGCCCTTAGAAGGATTGAAGTGTGAGACCGTATCGCCCAGCGCAGCGCCCGGAGTGAACGCATTCGCGTAGAAATTCACCTTGCCGTTTTCGGTGTTGGCCGCGATATATTTCGCCATAGCTTCATCGGGATTCGCGACAAGCGCAAGCGCATCGGGCTTAATGCTCGACGTGAAGAAAACGCGCAGCGGATACATATCGCTCACCGTCATGGTGCCCGCAGTTTCGTTCACATTGAAGTTGCGCAGCGGAATAAGGCCCGCGGGAACTTTCACCTGAACCTTATCGCCCGTGGCCACATCGCTCGATTTCGTCACGGTGATCACGATATTGCCCAAGCTCACGGTTTTGCCGTTCAGTTCGGTCGTGCCTGCAAATGTATAGGTATCGGCAGTATCGGTCGAGGTTTTCGTCACGTCGCTAAACACGTGGTTGTTCACCACGATCGCCTTGAACGCGTCAACCTGCATGTACGAGCCCAGCGAGTCGTCGAACGTGACGTAGCCATCGCTCATCTCAAAGCCTTCACGAGCGTCCGTGGGATAGCCCGCGCCCTTCACGATTTCCTTAGAGATGTCCTCGAAGATTTTCGAGAGCTCGCTAGCGCTCGAAGCAGACTTATAGAAGTCAGACCCTTCAGCGCGATCGCCGAAGTTCCACTTCCACGAAGAATCCCAACCCCAACCGCTCTCCGCATAGGTAGCTGCAGGGTAATTGCTCGAAGCCGCCTGCATGAACTTGTTTTCTTTAGAGGTTCCCGAAGCGCTTACATCGGCATTCGGATTTGCGTCCTTGAAAATGCCGATGGTATACACCGAGGCGCCCTCGTCTTTCATAGCCTTTGCAGCCGCCACGGCAGCAGAGGCAACTTCGGGCTCGAATTCGCTATACGAAGTCGGCGTGCCATCGGTGAAGAAAATAACGATCTTCTTAGCATCGGCGCGGTTGGAGGTTTGGGCCTGCGCAAGCTGCAAGCCGTAGTCGGAGCGCGTTGCGCCATTGGGCCGTATGGCATTGACCTGGCTCTTGAAAGCGTCCTTCGTCTCATTGGTGCACGCCGTCATGCCCTTCATGACCTGACTGTAGTTATACTCGTGCCCTTCCTTGCGATACGTGTCGTTGCCGACTCGCTCAGTCTTGTTTCCGGCGAACTTCACGATAGAAACCTGATGCTGCTTCGTCGCATCGGAAATGCTCGCATTTTGCGTTGCAATCTCGTCGATAAACGCATTCGCGGCACTTCGCAGAGCGTCGATGCGTTTTCCACCGGTCATGGGGTCGTTCATAGACCCCGAGGCATCGAGCACGAGCACGATGTCAAGCGGCGTAGTTGACGTCGACGCGATATTCGACGTAGAAGAAAGCACTGAAAGCGCTGTAATGAAATCGGAATCGCCCTTAGAAACCGTAGCGCTCATGGCGCCTGAAATGCCGATATCGCCAGTCGATACCGTTTTATCAGTCCAAATACGGCCAATGTTTTGGGTCGTGTTTTCGACGACGCCAGACCAATCGCCCATCGTCGATGTGTCGGCGATCGTCTCAATGTTTGCCGCCGCACGAATCTGCTGCGCGCGCGACGACGCGCTCGATTCGTCGGCCAAAGCCGTGCTCCCAATTAAGGGGAGCAGCGCGAATGCGAGCAGAGCCGCAATCGCCATTTTCAATCGCTTCATGGTGTGGCCTCCTTCGTGCTTCCCGCCTTATATGCCCATCGTTTGACCCTTCCTACTTTCATGCACGGCTCCTTTCGCCCAAAGATAGTTACTTTGATTATTCGACCCCTTTGGTTTCTGCGGAAGTGCCATTTCGCAACGAAAATGGCCAAAATAGACAGCGACTTGCTCTCATTTCTTGCAAGGAAGAGCCCGACGTCGGAAGGTTCGCACGTGCGACGCGACATGCAAAGGGGCCGTATTCACGACCCCCTGGAAGAAAGCGCTGGTTGGAAGCAATATGGATCCGGCTTTTTGCGCTTGGAACGCATGCTTGGCCCACGGCGACCTGCCACCATCGCCGCCACGCAAGCCTTACGCCCGCCAGATTCCAGAGGCGCGATTGGCCGCTTCCATATGAGAACTTCTATATACTTATATAACTTTTAGGTACTAATACTTATTTAGTGCTCTGCTATCTTTTCCTCAGTAGATGTTTTTTAGAGGCCATTGACCCCAACATTGCAATTGCGCGACATGCGACTGGGCTGCGTTGTTGTGCGGAGCGCATTCAACTACAATCGACGACGAACTCGATAATTCCGACCAAGGGAGGAAATCATGCCCACTCGCGACGAGCGCCGCGCTGAAGCCGCCAAGCATTTGGCCCTTATGAAAGGCGCATTCGCCAAAGAAACCCAGGCGACTATCGATGCCGCCATCATCTATGAAGATGGCGACGCGCTCGCGCTCGAGCTGCCCGAGCCCACCGCTGAGGCAACCGAAACACAGGTGACCAGCGATTTCACCACCACCGCGCTTCGCCGCGCACAGGGCAAAACCGCCATCGTCGACCCCGTTTCCTACACGCGCCCCGGCGGCGCCTACGAAGACGGCTCCTTCGGCCCCGAACAAATCTTGTGCTCGGAAAGCAACCTCTACCCCGTTCTGTGCGGCATGAAACCGGCGTACCACGACCAGAACCGCAGCTACATGTGCGGCATGCTGCTCACGAGCCGCGCGATGTACTTGCCGAACGTCGTTTTCATTCGTGAAGGCGAAATTCGCGAGGCGAATGTCATCGCCGTGCCCGAGCCTAACCGCGAGCGTGCCCTGGAAAACCATCGCTCCGAGCGCGAATGCCTCGATTGTTTGGCGGCCCGCATCGAAACCATGCTCAACATCGCCGCAGCCAACGAGATCGAAACGCTCATCGTGAACGCCTACGCATGCGGACGCCAAGGCTTCCAGCCCGCCCAGGTCATCGAGCTTTTCCAGAAATGGATCGCCGCTCACCCCGGCGCTATCAAAACCATCGTGTTCGCCGTGCCGCGCGCGAGCTTCGATGCGTTCGACGAAGCGTTCGGCCAGCCCGCGCCCGTCGTTGAAGAGGTCGTCGCGCCCACCGAGGAGCAGGAAGACGACGAATTCGACTTCCGCGCAATCGATTTGCCCGAAGGCGTCACCATTCGCTAAAAACGGGCCTGCGAAAAGCTGCGCACGGAAACGCGCAAGCCAATGCGGGCCAGCGCGAACAAATTAGAAAACGCCGGATGCATCATACGCATCCGGCGTTTTTGGTTTCGAATAAAACCTGCTAAACGCTACGAGCATTTAACAGGTTGGCGCGCTACGCTTTCGCGCCAACGAACCTGGCAAAGCCAGACCGCCGCCTCAGCGACCTCCGCGCGCTTATTCAATCGGCCCCATGAGGAACATATTGTGCGTCGATTGGAACAGCAGCTTGCCCGTTGCCGCCTCGCGCGTGGTCACGCGAATTACAGCGGTCGAGCGACCCTTATGCAAAGGCTCAGTCGTCACATCAACCTTGCAGCACGGCACCGCTTTGAAGAAATTGATGCTCGCGGAATTGCACACGTTGTTCACGCCGAACGAATAGGTCGCGAACCCGCAGCCAATTTCTCCGATGAAATAGCCCGTGCCACCGTGGATGCCGCCACGATAATTGCCTAGGCTTTCGGGAATGTCCATCGTGAAGTGCACATATCCAGGCTCGCTCACCTCGACAATCTCGATATTCTCTCGAAACTCGGGCGCTTCAGGAACGTTGCACCACATCTTTTCGATCAGCTTCTCATCAACCATTCCGATTCCCCTTCCGCATGCAAGAAATGCCATTCGCGCCAACAACGTCGGCCGCCTTCATCGGCGCCATTTTCGTGCAACCGCCACATTGCATCAATAAACAACTCCCGTTATCTGTGGGAAGAAATCGAAAGCAGGTCGCCCCGCCCTCTTCTGCCTAGGCCTTGCGAACCAAATAGCAACAATGGATTTTGGCATTGCGCTCGAAATCGTGCGGAATCGTCTGCGGCGTGATATCTTCAATCGCCACGCCCGCCTCGGCAAGAGCTTCAACATCAGGCTTGAAATTGCGCAGGTTGCAGCTGAATACCGCCACGCCGTCGCGTTCGAGCAAGCGCACCACATTCGTCAGCAACTTCACATGGTCGCGCTGGACACTCCAGGTGTTTTTGCCCATGGCCTTCGAATTCGAAAACGTAGGCGGATCGACGAAAATCAAATCGAAGCGACGCCATCCGCGCGCCTCACGCTCGATCCACTGCAGCACATCGGCGCGCACAAAGCCATGTTCGGGACCATCGCAGCCGTTCAATTCCATATTGCGATGCGCCCACGACAAATAGGTTTGAGACAAATCGACCGTGAGCGTCGATTTTGCGCCGCCCACCGCCGCGTGCACCGTGCATGTGCCCGTGTACGAGAACAGGTTCAAAAACGACTTGCCCTCGGCCATGCTTCCGACCATTTCGCGCGTCACACGGTGATCGAGGAAAATGCCCGTATCCAAATATGAGCCCAGATCGCACTCGAACACGTTGCCCGATTCCTGCGTATAGAGCACATGCCCTTCTTTTTGCTGGTCGGTATACTGGCCGCCGCCTTTTTCGCGACGACGCGTCTTCAGGAACACGCGCTCGCGAGGAATGCCAAGCGTGGCCGAAGCGATTTCCACCGCATCGTCCAGACGGGCGGCAGCCTTGGCCGCGTCGATTGATTTCGGAGCCTGATACTCGGCTATGACCAGGCAGCTCTCGCCTTCGCTTTTCCATACGCCATCATAGCGATCGATGGCCACGGCGAAATCGGGCAAGTCGGCATCGTAAACGCGGTAGCACGAAATGTCGTTGTCGCGCGCCCACTTACGACGATCCTTCGCCACCTTGCGAAGACGCGCCGCGAACTGGTCGGCGCCCTTGTCGCGACACAGCACCTCGACTTTGCGTCCGCCGTCGATGCTGCCCACCATAAGGGGATACTGCGCCGGCAACGGTTCGAAAGCAGGCTCCGCAGCCGCCATCTCAACATCGCCGCGGGCGCCCGCGCCGCGAAGCTCGCGATCGCCGCGAGGCTCACCGTCGCCGCGCGAAGCGCCTCGAGCCGCGCACCCATTGCGCGAAGCACCGCGATCGCTTGGCTCACCTTTGCGCGAGTCGCGCCCTCGGAAACCATCTCTCGCGTTCGAGCGACGCGCCCCTTGACCGCTACGGCCGCTCGAGCGACGCGCTTCTTGACTGTCTTGGCCATCTCGCGCACCACGGTTATCGCGCGATGAATTTCGAAACTGCTCGTTTTGCGCCACTTACGCACCCGCCTTCATGCCAAATTCGAACGGCGGCTGAGCCACCATCTCGAGCACCAACTGACAACGAATGGAAAGCGGATCGCGGTTCTCGCTCAGAAACGCCGGCACCTCGGCGCGCGGAAGAAGGAACGACTCGATGAATTCGGTCGACTCGCTGCGCGGTTCCGCCACGCGCTCCACCTCGGCGAACACCATGGCGATGCTCTCGTCGCCCATACCAAGCGACGAAAAACCAGGCTGCACGCATGCGCGCGCTCTCACCGGCTGGCCGCATTCGTCGCGCACCAAATCGAAGCCAGTTTCTTCGCGCAGCTCGCGGGCCGCGCATTCCACGACATCCTCGCCAGCCTCGCGCAAGCCAGCGGGAAACGCCACGCACATGCGATTCATGGGAAAACGAAATTCTCGAATGAGCAGGAACTCATCGTTCGCCGTATGGCCCACAATGCACACCGCATCAACCTGGGGCGCAACGGTTCCCAGCGTCTCGATTTCGCTGCGATATTCTTCGAGGCCCTTGCGCGAAACCACGTCATATTTCAGTTCTCGACCATTTGGCAAGCGGTACGTCAGAATATATTTCTTGATCCAGCCATCGCTCACCTGCTCGATGCCGAGCAATTCGGGCAATCCGGCCGCTTCATCGAAGCTTGCCGTGCACACGTCTTCTTCCATGTTCGCTCCTTTAGATGGCGCTTAATCGGCAGCAGTTGCCACAGCGCATTTTCGATTTGCACCATTGTATAGCGGCGGAGCGCGCAAAATGGAAGAGGGCAGCCAACGCCATCGCGAAAACGCGCATTGCGCTGCGTAGCGAGCGTCCGCAAACGCCAGCAGGCATCGAGCGGGCACCGACAGGTTTTAGCGGAGGTCGTGGGTCTCGGCGGAAGAACGATGGGGCAGATGAAGGCCGACGGACTTTGACGGAAGGTCGGCAGGCGTCGGCGAATGCCAGCAGACTTCGACGGGCATCGCCAAACATCGGACGAACGCTTCTCTTTGCAAATGGCGGCCGTTTTGACCACAAACGATCAGAAACTGGTCAAAACGGCGACTATTCGAAAAATCGCGGGAGCGCAAGTCGCCGGGAAATGCCCCCTGCGCTCTCCAGAGGCCGCTCTAAACCCTCCGTGGGCGCTTCGGCGCGCCTAGAGATGCCTTTTCGAGAAGAAAAGACGGCACACCGACCGGCTCTTTTTGCAAATGGCGGCCGTTTTGACCACAAACGAGCCGGCGCTGGTCAAAACCGCCGCCATTTGCAAAAAATCAGTTCCCAATCAGCGGAAGACGGCTCCAACCGAGACCTTTTCAACCACAACCTCGTCGGCCCAAACCGACCAGGTTGCCAATCTAGTTCGGACGGCCAGGCAACCCAGCCCGGCAAGTTCATCGGACCGGGCCAATCGCCCCATCAGCCTAGGTCAGCCAGCTTGTCGGCTCGGTTCGAACAGCTCGTCAGCCCAACACGAGCATCAGCTCGTCAGCTTAAATCGACCAATTCCTGGCGCACGTTCCGCGCGCGTTGACGTCCATTAACGCTCGGTCCGCACACGCAATCGAACTCATAGGCAAGCAAACGAAGCGCCGCAAAGCACACAGCGAGCGTTACCGCGAGCGCCACAAGCAAAATCGCGAGCTCCATGACAGACCCCTTTCCGCGAACGCGAAGTCCCTATCGCCCGCTTGCCGCAAAGGGCCCGAACCCCTTTTCGCGAGCGTGAGAAAAGCCCAATCCGTTGGAATCATCATGCCGCACGAACGTAAAACCTACGCAAAGCGCAGGTCAAAAGTGCGATTCGACTTTTAGGGACCACGTTGCAAAACATGAAGATGCTGCCAAGGCGCCATGGACGTTTTTTCACATTTCCAAGAGCAGCGCCATGCGGGTGTACGATGACGACCCCTTTTCCCGAAACCCTGGAGATGACCCACCCATGCGAGAGCGCATCAAATTCCACAGCAAACGGCTTACGCTTTTCTTCATTCAGCTGGCTTTCCTTGCCGGCGTTTGTTATATCGGCGAAGCAGTTTCGGTCCATTTGCCCGTCGAGGTTCCTGCGAACATCTGCAGTATGGGCATTCTGCTCTCGCTGCTCATCTCGGGCATGATCGATGAAAGCAAAATCGAACTCGTATCGAGCTTTCTGCTGAAATATATGCCCGTCTTCTTTATTCCCGCCGGCGTCACGATTCTAAGGTGTATCCCCATGATTGGCGACCGCATCGGCTGGTTCGCGCTCGTATGCATCATCACCACCGTGCTCGTGTTCCTCTCCACGGCGCTTACGGTCATTCTTGTTGGACGCTTGCAGAAATACATTATGGGCAAACGCGCCGGCGAAGACGTGCATCTGTCCGGCGTATTCACGACCGAAGGAGAATAGCCATGGATATCGCAAGCATTCTCGAAGCCGGCGGAAGCCTGGCGCTGAGCATTGGCGTGTTCGCTTTCGCGGTATGGCTCAACCGTAAAACGAATTCGCCGCTCCTCAACCCACTGCTCGTCACGGTGGCCATCATTATGATCGCCCTTACCGTGTTCAATATTCCCCTTGAATCGTACGAAAAGGGAGCCACGCTCATTTCGTCCATGCTCGGCCCCGCCACTGCCGTGTTGGCGTTCTCCATTTACCAGCAACGCAAAATTCTGCAGAGTAATTTCCTGCCGATTTTCGTAGGATGCTTGGTAGGATCCATCGTTTCCATGGTGAGCGCGTACGGGCTGTGCGAGCTGTTCGGCCTGGGCGACCAAGTGGCGCTTTCCACGCTGCCGAAATCGACGACCGCCCCCATCGCGCTTGCCGTGACTGGCGAGCTGGGCGGCACGGCGTCGATTACCATGGCGGCCGTCATGACCACGGGCGTTATGGGCGCTATCTTCTCGCCCATGCTGGCGAACCTGTTCCACATTAAGAACAAGGTGGCCCAGGGCGTGGCCATTGGCACGTGCAGCCATGCGGTTGGCACGGCAAAGGCCCTTGAAATGGGCAAGCTCGAAGGAGCCATGAGCGGCGTGGCCATTGCGGTATCGGGCCTGCTCACATGCTTTATCGTTATTGCGGCCACGGCCATTATGTAAGGAGCGAACTTGGGCAGCATTTCTACCCTCGACTTCATTGGAGCGAACACGCCGGCGGCAACGGCGGAGCTCACAGGCGGAACCGTCATCGAAACGGCACACGGCGTCGTGTGGCCGAGCGCCCCACAGTGCGTTCATGGCGCGATTTTCGATCTGGACGGAACCCTGCTCGATTCCATGCCTTGGTGGGACGACCTGGGCGAGCGCTACCTTCGCTCACTCGGCAAAACGCCCGAACCCAACATTCGCTACCACTTCAAGCGCCTTACCATGGAGGGCTCGGCGCGCTACATGAAGGAAACTTACGGCCTGGAACAATCGATTGAAGAAATTTGCACGGGCGTGATGAGCGGCATTGAGTTCGCCTACCACGATTGCATCCAGTGCAAGCCGAGCGTCGTCGACATGCTCGAGGCGTTGAGCAACGCGAGTGTCGCCATGTGCGTCGCAACCGCCACACGCCGCGACTGCGCGCTTGCGGCCCTCGAGCGACTCGATATTCTTAAATATTTCTCGGCGCTGTTCACCTGCACCGAAGTGGGCGCCAGCAAAACCGAACCCGATATTTTCGAACTGGCGCTTTCGCACCTGGGCACTCCGCGCGAGACCACGTTCGTGTTCGAAGATTCGCTGCATGCCATCGAAACGGCGCATGCGGCCGCTTTCCCCGTGATGCTCATCGACGAGCCGGCCAGCGCAGGCGACGCCGAAGCATGCCAGGCCCTCGCCGACGTGCGCCTGAAAAACTTCACGGCGTTCTCGACGCTCTAGACGCGAAAGCGACGCACAACCTGCTGAATGTTCGTGGCGTTTAGCAGGTGCAACAAAAACAAGGAGGGGAGCGAGCCCAATGCCCGCTCCCCTCCTTTGACGAAACGGCGAATGCGTTCCGCTTAGATTTCGCCCGCCTCGGCAGCCTTCAGAGCCTGCGTCAGCTGATCGGCGCAACTCGTAGTGCGGCGACCGCAGGTATTTCCCTCGAGGACAGAAACAACCCAATCGACGGGCTTGCCCTCGATAAGCTTCGAGATGGCTTTCAAATTGCCGTCGCAGCCGCCAACGAAGCTCACGTTGTGCACGTTGCCGTCGACGATGTCAAAATTGATTTGGCGCGAGCACGTGCCACGCGTATTGAACGTATGCATGCCATTCCCCCTTGGAACTTCTCGTGATACCCGCACAGCTTACCATGATGAACCCTTATGGGCAGGCTATAATCAATCGCACTGAATACTTGCAGAATTCCTGAGGAGGTGACTATGCCACAACACGCCCGCGCCCTTGCCGGCGCCGCATGCGCGCTCGCGCTGAGCGCCTCCATGTTCGCCCCCGCGGCCTTCGCCGACGATGCCGAAGGCGATGGCACAGCAACCTCCCGCAATGCCATCTTCGCAGCCGCCGATTCTATACGCGGAGAACTTGGCCCGGCGCTTTCGACATACGACCAGGCGAAAAAGACCCTCGAAGCCCTCGAGGCAACCGATATTGCCACCGCCCGCGTGCAGGGCCTGCAAGACGTAATGTACGACGGCACCGAAAAGCGTCCCACGGTAACTCTGCGCATCGATTCAATCAAAGATGGCAAGAAAACCGAGGCGTCGCTTCGCGAGGGCGTCGATTTCAACGTGCAATTCGACGGCGACCTCATCAATCCGGGCACGGTGCATGCGACCATCACCGGCGCAGGCGATTACACGGGCACCGTGGAAACGAGCTTCGTGATTCTGCCAGCCGACTTGGCGAACGCAACCGTCGACATGATTCCCGACCACGTGCGCACAGGCTACCCCATTGAGCCCGATCCCGTCGTGAAGCTCGACGGTCGCACCCTTGTAAAAGGCGTCGATTACGAGGTGTCTTATTCCGAAAACGTGAACGAAGGCACCGCGACGCTCATGGTGAAGGGCATCGGCAATTGCGCCGGCGACACGCATGCGACGTTTCAGATTATTGCGAATCCCAAGGAAGGCAAAATCGGCTATCGGGCCGTGCTCCCTTACGTAGCCGCTGCCGCACTGGCCTGCTTTGCTGCATTTGTCGTGTTGGCGGGCGCCCTTGTCCACAAACGCCGCAAAGCAAAACGCGCAAAAGGCGAATAAGCCGCAGAAGCCACGCACCCGGCGGCCCAAGCCGGTGCCCTGGCGCACATCCGCACCAAAGTCGCGCCCCGTCGCGCACCCGACCTCCTCACGCACCCGTCATGCACCCGGGTCCCATCAGAAGCCGAGCCACAAGCACGGGCACTCTGCGCCAACATTAAGCCGCGCTCCAGCGCCAAACCCGCATTTCCCCATGCGCCCCATCGAGCCGCATCTCAAACGCAAAAAAGCCCGGAATGAATCTTCATCCCGGGCTTTCAAATCTTCATTCAACGCGAGGGCTGCGTTTACTCAAACAAAACCTGATCGTCTTCATCGTCTTCCACCGCGAATGCATTCCATGCCCCCGAATCGGCAAAAGCAAGGAAATCCTCCGTGAGGATATCCATGCGCAGGCCCTCTTCGTCGAACGAACCGTTGAAGCGCTCTTCGAATTTGGCCTTCACGGGGCCGTTCACGGGACGCGAGAACCACACCCACGACGCCACCGGGCCGCCCGCGTCGTTGAAGTCGGCACCAAAGCCAGCGTCGACCGGCGTGCCGTCTTTGCGCTGAATCATGTATTCATCAATCGCGAAGCAACCATCGAACTGCATGCGCGAAGCAATGCCCTCGATGGAGCTATCAACGGTGTTGCCCTTTTCGAAGAACGTGATTTTCACCGTGCCCTCCGCGGGTTCGGCGGCAGCGGCATCGCCCTTGTCCATGAATTGCGCAGCCATCATTTCCGCGAGGGCTTTTTCGGAATCGCTCAACATGCTTCCTCCATTCCAAAACGCCGCCCCATCGGCGGCATGTGACAACATGCTCTTAATATAGTCGAAGGGCGCGACGCTTGCACCAAACGCGCCTTTCCAATCGTAAAGCGAGACGAATTTGCCTTTATCCATAGGCTCGTCCTATTTATCGCGCGCCACGCGTACGCGAACATCGCCCCGCCACACGAGCATCCGCGCCATCGCCCAAGTACCGAAGCGACCGCGAATGCCGGCATAAGCACAGGCGCAACAACCAGCCCCGACGGGAACGCGAGCAGAAGCTCGAAGATAAATTTACCCGTTTAAAATCGCTTTTTCGCAATAGGCAATCGTCGTAGCGTGGAGGACGCAATAAGGAATACCGCAACCAAAGGAGACCAGCTATATGAAGTCAAGGGCTAAGCCATAGATTCTAAGACCTTTTGATTTGTTGGAACGTTGCAGCT
>NZ_CAKTVX010000005.1 GCF_934630525.1 uncultured Slackia sp. | reverse complement strand
CATCCACAGTATCCGGTTCTCAAGGTTCCCGGCGGGGCCTGCGGCCCGCCGTGCGCTTCGCGTTCCCGCTTGGCGCAGGAATGTATATTACGGACTTGAACTCATAGGGTCAAGGATTAATTTGCTTTTTGGTCGAAAAGTTTTTGCATACGTCTGATTTACTGTAGGCGATTCTTTTGTTTTACCTGGTAAATCGCATTAGTTACTCTTCCCCGCCTTGCTTCTTAAGATGTGAACACCTCTTCATAAGTCCTCTATCGCCTTCGATACGCCAAGCAAATGGGGTTCGGATGCACAAACTACGTCTCCCCTTCTAGGAAGTTCGCCTGTCGTACGGGAGCAAGCCTTTGGAATCGAGCCTCGCTTTTGCCGACCACGCGCCTTCGCTTCTTTTACCGCACTCTATAAATATGGCTGACACCTTCTTCGGCGCCAGCCATATTCTTGCTTTGTATATCTTTATATATGTTGCTCTTCGAGCCGCACGTTCACGCCTCTTCTATTGAATGTTAGACATAGAACAGAATGTCATCGTACGTGGGCACCGGCCAGTAGTCGGCGGCAACGAGTTCCTCCATGGCATCGACCGCGGTACGCAAGGTTGCCATTGCAGGGACAACCTCATGAGCGTAGCAATTCGCTTCCTCCTGAGGATCGTCGATAGCCTCTGCCTTCTGATGAACAGCATCGAGCGCCTTAATGGAATCGTTGATGGTCGTGATTCCATTGCACAACTTGTTGAGCGTATTGAGCTCGCACTGCATGGCGCTTTCGATCCCCACGCCCTTTACCGTCTCGAGGCCCTTGGCAACCTTGGTCGCATAGGCGCTGATGACCGGTCGATAAGTGCGGCGCGCTTCGCGAATCATCGTCGTTGCCTCAATATTGAGCAGCTTCGTGTACTTCTCGAGCTTCACCTCGTAGCGGCTGCGCACTTCGACTTCGGTGAGCACGCCGAGGCTCGTGAACAGTTCAATGCTCTTGTCGGAAACGAAGCACGGCATGGCATCGGCCGTGGTTTTGTAGTTGCACAATCCACGCTTTTCCGCCTCGACGTGCCATTCGTCCGCGTAGCCATTGCCCGAGAACAAGATACGCTTGTGGTCGTTGAGCACCTTCTTGCAGTACGCAAGCGCCGCCTCACCGAATTCTTCGGCAGGAACGCCTTCGAGGGCGTCGGCGAATTTCTTGAGCGATTTTGCCACAGCGCAATCGAGCACCATGTTGCAGTCGGACGGGTTGGCTTCGGAGCCCAACGCGCGGAACTCGAACTTGTTGCCCGTGAAAGCAAAGGGGCTCGTGCGGTTGCGGTCGGTGTTGTCTTGCTTGATCTTCGGCAGCACATCAGCGCCCAAATCGAGCATGCCGTGCTTCGCATGCACGGAAGCTTTGCCGTCGGCGATTTTCTCGACCACTTCGGTAAGCGCATCGCCCAAGAAGATGGAGATAATCGCCGGAGGAGCCTCATTCGCGCCCAAACGGTGATCGTTGCCGCAGCTCGCAACGCTCATGCGTAGCAAATCCTGGTAGTCGTCAACCGCTTCGATGACAGAGGTGAGGAACACGACGAACTGCAGGTTGTCTGCAGGGGTCTCGCCCGGATCGAGTAGATTCTCGGATTCGGTGCCAATGGACCAGTTGTTGTGCTTGCCCGAACCATTGATGCCTTCGAAGGGCTTCTCATGAAGCAGGCACACCAAACCGTGACGAGAAGCGAGCAGCTTCATCTTCTCCATCATGACGAGATTGTTGTCAATCGCCTCATTGACTTCGGCATAGACCGGCGCGAGTTCGTGCTGGCACGGAGCGACCTCGTTGTGCTTGGTTTTGGCGGGAATTCCGAGCGCCCACAGCTCATCGTCGAGATCTTTCATGAAGGCGGAAACCGTGGGGCGAATAGCGCCGAAATAATGCTCCTCAAGCTCCTGGCCCTTGCACGGCGTATTGCCGAACAGCGTGCGGCCGGTAATCACGAGATCTTTGCGGCGAGCATAGTCTTCTTTCTTAATAAGGAAGTACTCCTGCTCATTGCCCACGGAAGGGACGACCTTTTTCGGGGTTTTGCCGAACAGCGCCAGCACGCGCTTGGCTTCGCGATCGAGCGCGGTGATGGAACGCAGAAGCGGCGTTTTCTTATCGAGCGCTTCGCCGGTATACGAGCAGAATGCCGTAGGGATGCAGAGGACTTCATCTTTGATGAACGCGGGGCTCGTGGGATCCCATGCGGAATAACCGCGCGCCTCGAAGGTTGCGCGCAGACCGCCGTTGGGGAAGCTCGATGCATCGGGCTCGCCCTGGATGAGCTCTTTGCCCGAGAACTTCTCGATTGCTGTGCCGTCGTGGTTCGGCTCAAGGAAGCTGTCGTGCTTCTCGGACGTGATGCCAGAAAGCGGCTGGAACCAGTGCGCATAGTGCGTGGCACCGTGTTCGATGGCCCACGACTTCATCGCATGCGCAACCGCATTCGCCACATCGAGATCGAGAGATTCGCCATCTTCGATGGTCTTGTTGAGCTTCTTATATATGTCGGAAGGGAGATACTGCTTTCGCACGTGGTCGGAAAAAACCAGGGTGCCGAAACGCTCAGTAAGCTGGGACATACGGGCCTCCTCGCTTCGCGGCCGCTTGCGCGACCACCTTTGCTTTTTGTGACCCTTCCACCTTATGGGCGCTGTGTTTCGCTTGGGTTACGCAGAAGTTTCGCTCTTTGAAACTCACGAGCCAGGCTTTCCGGACGGAGAAGGTTCGGGGCGTCCGCGGCATAAAGCTTTCCCACCCCTGCGCGCAGGGACAATCGCGGAAGCGCCCCATCACGCATTGGGGGGTTCTTATCCCCACCCCTGCGCGCAGGGGCAATCAACCGTGAATAAAGAAAGAGGCCAGCTTTCGCCGACCTCGTATTCGTTGCTAGAGACCCATTGCCATAATGGCGACGGTGGGAATTCCCAGTGCCAACACCAAAATGATGCACACGACAACCGTGAAAATCTTCTTGGTGCGCTGCGCCGCCTCGCGACGCTTCTGCTCCTGCAGCTCGCGCTGTCGAGCAGCCTCAACCTTTGCGGCCTTCTGCTTGGCCGTAAGCTTTTGACCCATTCGTTAATCCCTCAGCTTTCCGCGAATCTGCATGCCGCGCTCGCGGGCCTCGGCGGGATTGATGAGCATTTCCCACTTATTGCCGCGCACGTCCCACTTGCTCCCGCGCTCGTAAACAGGCTTGCCACCGACCATGGTGAACATGACGTCAGCCGCGGCGCCGCCTTCGACGACCGCCGTAACGGGATCGACGAGCGGAGTCTGACGTGAACCAGACAAATCGACCACCGTGATATCGGCGCGCTTGCCGGGCTCGAGGGTTCCGATCTCGTCTTCCATATGCAATGCACGGGCCCCGCCGATCGTAGCGAGCTCGAGCATGGTTTTCGCGGTAAGGAACACATCGCGATCGACCGAACGGTGGATGAGCATGCCCAGTCGCATCTCGATGAACATATCGGAAGAATCGGTCGCGGCGGGAGAGTCGGTGCCCAGGCCAACGCGAATGCCCGATTTAAGGAACGTGGGCAGCGGAGCCAAGCCCATGCCGAGCTGCGCGTTGCAGCGCGTATTCACCGAAATGGCCACGTCATGCTCTTTGAGCTTCGCGATGTCGTTGTCGTCCACGTGCACGCAATGCGCAGCAAGCACATCGTGGCTATTGAAAGCGTTCCAGTTGAGCGCATAGTTGACAGGCGTAACGCCCGTCGGGAGCCACATGGGGCGATCGGTAAGCGCATCGCCGCCCGTTTCGATGCCGCGCACCGACAAGGGCGTAGAGCCACGCATGATGTAGCTATATTCCTCATAGCTGCCAGCCACGTGCATCGCGACAGGAAGGTCGAGCTTTTCGGCGACCTCGTTCACTTTGCTGAAAATAGTGGGGTGGCATGCGTGCAGGGCCTTCGGCGCAATGCCGATTTGCATGCGGTCGGGATCGGCAACAGAGCGCCAACGCTCGATATCGGCAACAGCTTCTTCAATCGCAGTATCGACCTGCGATTTCGAAGTCGCGCCAACGCTGCGGTAGAACTTACCGCGCAAACCGACGTCTTGGGCCGCCTCGAACGACGCGCCCGTGCTCGTGAAGTCGGCAACCGTGGTTACGCCGCCGGCGATCATTTCCATGCCGCCGATAACCGCCGAATCGTAGCGGTCGTCGCGCGACATCATGTCGGCTTTGGCGTGCTCGGTCACAAGCCATTCGGCATAGGGCACATCGTGCACGATACCGCGCAGCGCGGTGTACTCGAGATGGGTATGGCAATCGACGAAACCCGGCATGATCGCGCTTCGACCGAAGTCACGCACTTCCTCCTGTGGATAGTGCGCCTTCATGCGCTGCGCGCCACCGACCTCCACGATTCTTCCGTCGCGGACGAGCACTGCGCCATCATCGATGGGCTCGCCTGCAATCGGGATGATATGTTCGGCACAGAGTAGCATGGTGAACATAATAGCATCATGGATTCGGCTATACTTTGCAGCCGAGCAAAATCACGGTACACGGCGAAAGTCGCCGCCGTTTTTTACTGAATGGAAACAAGCGCGCCGCTTTTTGCGACGCCCATGAGAAAGAGGACCTATGAGCAACGAAGCCCAGCGCGCCGAGGAGCGGGTGGTTGACACCGCCACCGGAGCCGAAGCGCCCGCCGAAATTTCGGAAGAGCGCGTGCAGCATATCTTCAGCAATATCGCGAAGCAATATGCGCGATTCAATGCAGTGTCGAGTTTCGGGCTTTTCAAGGGCTGGTTGCGCAAAACCGTCGACGCGGCAAACCTCACGCCCGAAAGCGATTTGCTCGACTTGGCGGGCGGCACGGGCGATGTGAGCTACATGGCGGCAAGCCGACGCCCCCCGGCGCATATTCAGCTGACCGACTTCGTGCCCGAAATGCTCGACGTTGCCCGCGAGCGCCAGGCGGCGGGAGCCGCATGCGGCGTTCCGATTGATTTCGAAGTTGTCGACGCTCAAGAGATTCCCTACGCCGACAATTCATACGACGCCGTGACCATGGCCTACGGCATTCGCAATATTCCCGACCGCATGAAGGCGCTGCGCGAGGTGCATCGCGTGCTCAAACCCGGCGGAACCTTCGCCTGCTTGGAATTCTCGACCCCGCCGAACGCGGCATGGCGTTTCCTGTACCACATTTATTTGAAGGTCATGATTCCGTTCTGGGGGCAAGTATTCACGCACGATCGCCCGAGCTTCGTGTACTTGGCCGACTCGATTCGCGCGTTCCCCGACCAGGAGAACTACGCCCAAATGCTGCGCGATGCCGGATTCAGCGACGTGAGCTGGAAGAACTACGCCGGCGGCATCGTGGCAGTACATACAGGGAGGAAATAACCAACCTGGACTTGGCCGGAGGACACGCGCTTCCGCTTCGGCCAAATCCCGTTCGCGACGAAGGCATCAGTGGCGCCTTTTGTTCGTGCGAAATCTATCGGAATCGCACGCCCTCCGACCAAGGGGAAGCAAAGGTAGATTTACGAGAAAAGCCCGCTCGGTTGAGCGGGCTTTGTTTTTGGTGGACGTGTTCGACTTGCCTTATTCTGCACCTTCGGCATCGAAAAGCGCGTCGATGGAAACGGGGGCAGCCCCGCCGCCGACCAAGTTACCGCCAAATTGCGCGAGCAGGCGTTTCGCCGCGGCAATATCGACCAGGCGCTCCGCGTGGGTCGACATATTGCGAACGCGCGCCTTGCCTTGCGCGAGTTCGTCGGGGCCGAGCACGATAACCATGCGAACTCCGAGCTTGTCAGCCATCTTGAACTGGCTCTTCAGGCTCTTGCCCTGGTGGTCCATCTCAACCGAAAGCCCAGCATCGCGAGCAACGCACACCAAATCGAAGGCCGTGGCGCGCACCGACGAGTCAACGCAGGCGATATAGCCATCAACGCGCTTCGGAGAATCGACGAGCGTGCCAGCCGCTTCAAGGGCGAGCACCATGCGCTCAAAGCCAAGGGCAAAGCCGAGGCCCGGCGTGGGACGGCCGCCCTCGATTTCGGCGAGCTTGTCGTATCGGCCGCCGCCACCGATAGCGCTCTGGGAGCCCATGCCTTCAACAACCTGCACCTCAAACACCGTGCGGGTATAGTAGTCGAGACCGCGCACAAGCGTGGGGTCTTCGATGTATTTCACGCCAGCGGCATCGAGCAACGCCTTGACCTGCTCATAATGCTCGCGGCAATCATCGCAAAGATGGTCGGTGATTTTCGGAGCATTCTCCATCACGTGCGCGCATGCCTCGTTTTTGCAGTCGAACGCACGCAGCGGATTCGTGTCGGCGCGGCGGCGGCACTCTTCGCACATCTCGCCTTCGTGGTCCAAAATGAACTGGCGCACCGATTCGCGATATGCGGGACGGCAGTTGTCATCGCCCATGGAGTTGATGAGCAAACGCGTTTTCTCCATAGGCACGCCCATCTTCTCGAAGAAGCGCATGAGCATGATGATCATTTCGGCATCGGCCGTGGGCTCGGTAGAGCCGAGGCACTCGGCGCCGATCTGGTGGAACTGACGCAGGCGGCCCTTCTGGGGACGCTCGGCGCGAAACATGGGGCCGGCATAGAACAACTTTGCAGGAGCGGCGCCCTGCTCAACGAGATTGTGCTGAACGACGGCGCGCACAACGCCCGCCGTGCCCTCGGGGCGAAGCGAAAGCTTCTGCTTCGACTTCAGCTTGGAATCGTCGCCTTCAGCAAGCGCGCGCTTGTAGTTCTCGCCGCTGCGCACGACGAACATTTCCTTGCCCACCACATCGGTCGCTTCGCCGATGCCGTGCGTAAACACATCGGTGATCTCGAAAAGCGGCGTGTAAATGGGCTCGTAGCCATACGTGCCAAACAGCTTTGCCGCAGAATCGACCGTCGAGCGCCACAGGCGCGCAACGGCGGGAAGCATGTCGGCAGTTCCCTCGGGTGCGTTGTATGCCATGAAATATCCTTCGTCGTGCAGGTGTTTCCTGAAAAAAGAATTGTATCACCACCCTGCCGCACGCCGCATATTCCCCGAGACGCTACCGCGAAAGAACACGCATCGTGGTTGGTTATTTGCGGCCGTACTGCTCACGGCCGGTTTGGGTGCCGCGAGCATCGCGCAGGTGGGCCACTACCTCGTGGGTGCGACCGTCGTTTTTGCAGCGGTCGATTTCAGCGAGAGATGCCTCGTCGAACGAATCGCGCATCGCGCGGGCGCCACGACGAGCCTCGACTCCATCGTGGGTCACGTTTTCGCCATCGGCGGGCAGCGCGACGAACGCCACGCCTGCACTTGCGCTGCGACGGGCTTCAGTGAGCAGCAGCAGGAAGCCGACAACGCCTGCGACCGTCGAGGCCAAAAGAACCGCGGCCTTTGCCGTAGTAACCGCGAGCTCGGAATCGTAGGCGAGATTCGCCACGAAAATCGCCATGGTGAAGCCCACGCCGCCCAGCACCGCGGCACCGGCCATGTGACGCCAGTTCACGTTTTCGGGCAAGTTGGCAACTTTCAACTTTACGACGATGAAGCTGAACAGCAGAATGCCCACGGGCTTGCCGATGAGCAGGCCGAAGAACACGCCGAAAAAGACAGGGCTCGTGAATACGGCGCCCATATCGGCGCCAGCGAGGGCAACATCGGCGTTCGTTAGGGCGAAGAGCGGCAAAATGGCGAAGTACACCCACGGGTACAGCCTGTGCTCAAGGCGCGTAGCAGGCGGAATGACCAGGCGCGATACCGACGAGAGATTGCTCACGTTGCGAATGTAGTCTTTCTGGCCAAGCACCGGCTCATTGGGGTCGAACGCGTTTTCCGCTTGGCGAATTTTCTTATCGGACCAGGCGACGAATCCTTTCAGGTTAACGCGCGAGCCCGACGGAATGGTGAATGCGAGCAGCACGCCAGCGATGGTCGAATGAACACCGCTCGAGAAAACACAGAACCACAGCACCACGCCCAGCGCAAGGTAGGGCGCGAGCGAGTACACATGCGACCTGTTGAGCGCAACGAGGGCCAACATAACCACGGCAGCCGCCGCAAGCCACATGAAATCAGGCGTGTGCCCGTAAAATACGGCAATCACGATAATGGCGATGATGTCGTCGGCCACGGCAAGCGTGGAAAGGAACACCTTCACGCCAACAGGAATGCGATTGCCCAAAAGCGCCATGATGCCAAGCGCGAAAGCGATGTCGGTCGCGGTGGGAACGCCCCAACCGCCAAGCGTTTCGAGGCTTTGGAAATTGAAAACCGCGTAAATCGCAATAGGCGCGAGCACGCCGCCGCATGCCGCGACAATGGGCAAAATGGCCTGGCGAATGTTCGTGAGTTCACCCACGGTCATCTCGTATTTGATTTCCAAACCCACGAGCAGGAAAAACACCGCCATGAGAATATCGTTGATGATGTGCGCAATCGACATGGTCGAAATCGAATCGCCCACCACAAAGCCGATCTGCGTATGAATGAGATGCTCGAATTGCCCATAGATGCCCGAATTCGCGATGGCGAGTGCGGCGATAGCAGCAAGCAGCATAACGCCCGCCGCTTTCGTGGCCGAATGGGTAAGCTCGATGACCTTGGTATATCGAGCCTGATGACCTTGCACTTCCTCAATGAAAAGGGGCTGGTCGGCGTTATGGGGCGAGGCGTTGTTTGCCATGCTGCTCCAATCTGGATTTTTCCGTTTTCGAAGACAGGGTTTTTCAAAAGCAACGAAAGCATTATTTTTCGGAAGCAGTATTATAGCCGCAGCATTCGCGGGGAACCGCTCGGACGTTGCCCAGCCGTTGCCCCGCGCCACGAAATATGCGCGAGAGGGGAACGCATGCAGGCAGAATCGGTCTTTATAAGCGAATACGTGTTCACGGGCACGGGCGACGAGGCTCTTCCCTTGGCGGTTTGCGTACGAGGCGGGCTTATTTGCGCCGTGGTGCCGAAGGACGAAGCAGAGGCATTCATCGGCCCTTCCACACGCGTGGAAAATTTTGGCGACGCGTTCCTGTGCGCCGGCTTCCACGACGCGCACGTGCATGCATTCCATTCGGCACTGTACTCGAGCCCTTTGGCCGAAATGTTTTTGGGCGAATCGGAAGCCGACTGCGTCGCTCGGCTTGCTCCCCTTGCCGAGCGCAAGCCCCATGGCTGGCTTTTGGCGCAAGGGTGGCGCGAGTACCGCTGGAACCCGCCCGTGCTGCCGAGCAAGGCCTCGCTTGACGCCGCCTTCCCCAACCGCCCCGTCGCCCTGTACTCCGGCGACGCCCACACCCTGTGGCTGAACTCGTGCGCGCTGCGCGAGCTGGGAATTTCGCGCGAGAGCGTACCGCCAGCCGGCGGCAGTTACGACGTCGACGAAAAAGGCGAGCTCACGGGTATCGTGCGCGAAGCCGCGGCCATGGCGCTCATGCCGCGCATTATGGCCACGTTTTCTGACGATGAGATTCTTGGCGCCTATCAGGGATTCCTCGCGAGGCTTGCAAGCCTCGGCATCACAAGCATCTGCGATATGGCGCTTTCCGCCGAACCCGGGCTCGACTTCGTGCGGGACGACATCTATCGCACGCTCGAGGGCCGCGGCCAGCTCACGTGCCGCGCGCACCTCTTCCCCACGCTCACGCGCGACGTTTCTCGTTTCGAAAGCATGCGCGACGAGTTGCGCGGACCTTTGGTGCAGGCGCGCGGATTCAAGCAATTCTTCGACGGCGTTTCGAGCCAGCATACCGCCTGGCTCGCCGAGCCCTACACCAATGCGCATTTTGAAGGCGATTGCGGGCGCCCCACGGTGGAGCCCGCGCTCATGCGCGATTACGTGATGGAGGCGGCGCGCCGCGGGTTCGCCGTACGCATTCACGCCATCGGCGATGAGGCCATTACGCAGGCGATCGACATTTTTGAAGAGGCGAACGAGCGGTTTGGCGCCCCCGCTATCGGGCATCACTGCATTGAGCACCTGGAGAATATGAAAGAGCCTGACATCGCGCGGCTCGCGAAAGCGGAAGTCGTGGCGTCGGTTCAGCCGCCGCACATCACGCTCGATCCGGGTGGCCCGGAGCGAGATTTGGGCGATGATCGCTGCAAAGTGATGTGGCCGTTCGCATCGTTTTTGCGCGAAGGCGCCGCGCTCGCATTCGGCACCGATTCGCCCGTCGTGGACGTGAATCCGTGGCCGGGCATTTATACAGCCGTCACCAGGCAAGACGCGAAAACGCACGAACCGAAGGGCGGGTGGCTTGCGAGCGAGCGCATTTCCGCCGCCGATGCAATTCGCGCCTATACAGCGGGAGCCGCCGCTGCCGCAGGACGTGAAAACGAAATGGGGAAACTCGCAGCGGGCATGTGGGCCGACATCGCCGCGTTCGACCGCAACCCGCTCACCGACGCCGAACAGCGCCCCGAGCTCATGCTCGAAACGCGCGCGATCGCGACATTTTTAGCGGGTCGCCCTGTGTTCGATTCGCGTAAAGCGTAAGACACGCCCGGGTGCGTTATACGGGGCCCATAGACACGCCCCGCCGCGTGGACGCAGGTCGCATCACGAGATGGCAACGCCTCGCCGTTTTGCCCCCTCAAGTGCGCTACCATATGAGCCAGAAAGCGAGTTCATTCGCTAGGGATTCGGCTCGTTTGAGCCCCCGCGCGCGGCGCCGCCATCGCCGCAAAATCGCTCGAGTGGGGAATTGAGGCTCGAGCGCACAAGGGAAAGGATGGTAAATCATGGAAGTCACTGTCATCGGTCGCAAAGTCACCGTCACCGACGCGCTCAACGACTACGCCGTTGAAAAAATCGGCAATGCGATGAAGGTTCTGAGCATCGACATTCCGAAGGCTGAAGTTGTTCTGCGTGTCGAGAAAAACCGCGCGGTTCCTTGCATCTGCGAAGTGACCATTCGCCCGAAGGGCCACACCATTCACGTAGAAGAGCACGAGGAAGACATGTACGCCGCCATCGACGTTGCCGCCGCAAAGGTGCTGCGTCAGCTGCGCAAGTACAAGACTCGCGTCATCGACTACCGCATGCGTGAGACCTTGAAGGTCGACCAGGTGATCGAGCCCACCGGCGCTTCGCTCGATGAGCTTATGGCCGAGCTTTCCGCTGACGACGAAGTCGTACGCGTGAAGGAAATCGATTTCACGCCCATGACCGAGGAAGAAGCCATGATCCAGATCGATCTTCTGGGCCACGACTTCTTGGTGTACACCGATCGCGACACCAGCGAGGTCAACGTGATGTATCGCCGCACCGAAGGCGGCTATGGCCTGTTGAAGCCGAAGGCCGAATAACTTGCCATCCAACCCTTGGAGGCGGAAGGCCCCTGGAGTTCGCTCCAGGGGCCTTCCGTTTTATTTTGCACGAAAATGCACGAAGTGCGTACCCTAATGCCCGATTGTCGTCAACACGCGACAAAACCGTTCGTAAAACACCTGTTCGCCGAGCCGGCAAAAGAACTTATTAGGGCAAGGATACGCACTTCGCGCGATTTCATGCAAAAACGGAATGCGTTAAATGCTCTGAGCATTTACACACCAAGCAGCCTTCAATCTTAGAATCGCGATATGCGCAGATGAATCCCCAGGCGACGAGAAAGCCCCTGACCTTAGTTTATAAAACTTCAGGTTAGGGGCTTTCCGATTTGCGAGTACTCGGGCAACTGCGTAATTATCCGTGCATATCGCGATTCTAAGATGCAGGCATCAAAGTTCTGACGCGCGACAAAGCAGCACGATGCTCTAGCCTAATCGTCGTAGCGATTGAGGAATGCCTTCGTGCGGTTGTGCTGGGGGTTATTGATGACCTGTTCGGCAGGGCCTTCTTCAACAATGACGCCACCATCCATGAACACGATGCGATCGGCGACATCGCGCGCAAACGACATCTCGTGCGTCACGATGACCATGGTCATGTGCTCAGCGGCGAGCTGCTTGATGACCTTCAACACCTCGGCAGTAAGCTCGGGGTCGAGCGCGCTGGTGGGTTCGTCGAAGAAAACGATATCAGGGTTCAGGCATAGCGCGCGAGCAATGGAAACGCGCTGCTGCTGGCCGCCGGAAAGCTCACAAGGAACTTTGCCCTCGTTGCCTTCAAGGCCCATTTTCGCGATGAGCTCACGGGCCTGGCGTTCGACATCGGCCTTATCGCGCTTTTGCACGGCAATGGGCGCATCCATGATGTTTTTGAGTACCGTGTAATGCGGGAACAAATTGTAATTCTGGAACACGAGGCCAAAGCGCGATTTCGCTGCGCGCAGCACGTCTTTTTTGCCATAGACCGCCTTGCCGTTTTGCATAGTGGCGACCTCAAGGTCGCCATAGGAAAGCTCGCCCGCATCGAACGTCTCGAGCAGCGTGGCACAACGCAAAAGCGTCGATTTGCCGCCGCCCGACGGACCGATGATGGCAACGACCTCGCCCGGGTTCACTTCGAGCGAAATATCTTTAAGGACTTCGGTGTCGCCGAAGCTTTTCTTGATGTGCGACAGGCGCACGACTGGTTTGTTTTCGGCCATGGTGACCTCCGTATCCCGCCGGCTTTTGTCCCGCCGACGATGCTGCACAAAACACGGCGCTTCTACCGCTCGCCTTCGGCTCGCTATGCGTCGCGCCTCGCTTTCACTATTTCATAAATAAAAGCACGTTTGAGAAAAGCGAAGTTTTGCTCCACATGCATCGGCGGGGCAAAAGCCTTCGCTCTCGTTCGCGCTTAGTCGTGGTAGTAATCGAGCTTCTTCTCGATCCTATTCAGCACGACCTCGACGATAAAGTTGAATACCCAGTAAAAGGCGGCCGCGAACACGAACGGCAGCATGCTGACCTGCGACGCGACAAGCGCCTTCGCCGTGGAGAACATCTCGGCCACGCCAATGGCAAATGCAAGCGAGGTGTCTTTCACCAGCGTGATGATTTCATTGCCCATTGCAGGCAAGATTCGCTTGATGACCTGCGGAAGCACGATTTTCATGAACGTCTGCACGCGCGAGTAGCCCAGCACTTCGGCGGCTTCGTATTGGCCGCGCGGAATAGACTGAATGCCGCTGCGGTAGATTTCTGCGAAATACGCCGCGTAGTTGATGATGAACGCAACGATGGTCGCATTGAACTTGGAATCGGTGGACAAATCCATGCCGAACAGGTAATACGGCGCGAAGTAGATGAAGAACATCTGCAGCATGAGCGGCGTGCCGCGCATGACGGAAATATACAGGCGCATAAGCCATGCAAGGGGCCTGACGCGGCTCATGCGGCCAAGCGCAACCAGCACGCCAAGGGGCAACGACCCCAAAAGCGTGAGGAAGAAAATCTGCAGGGTGACGACGAAGCCTTGACCCAGCATGGTGAGCATAGTGGAAATATCCACGGCAATCCTCTCTCTTAACAGCATGAATCGCGAACGGATTGCTCCGCCCGCGATTCCGCCACAAGGCGCCTTGCCAAACGCCTCGCATATGTTTCAACCGATTCTATCTTATTTCAGAATCCAGTTCTCATAGCTCAGGCCATAGTCGGCGTATTTCTCGCACAGCTGCTTCACGGTGCCATCTTCATCCATGGCCTTCAGGGTGTCGGTGATTTTCTGAGCAAGCTCGGTGTTGCCCTTCTTCACGCCAACGGCGTAGTGCTCGCTGGAAAGCTCATCGGAAAGCAGAGTGTACACGCCGGGCTTAGCGGACATCTGGTACTGGGCGATAGACAAATCACAAGCGACGGCATCGACGGCGCCCGATTCGAGCTGCATGAACGCGGTGTTGTAATCGCCGATGGTCTCGAGCTGCGCGAATGTGGCGGCAAGGTCGGCTTTGTCGCCCTCGAGCACCTCCTGAGCGGCGGAGTCGGTCTGGGTAATAACGTTTTTGCCCGCAAGGTCGTCAAGGCTCTTGATGCCCGAGCTCGACTTCACGACAACAACCTGAGCATTGAGCATGTACGGATCGCTGAAGGTGTAATCATCCTCGCGGCCTTCCATGGTGAAGCCGTTCCAGATGCAGTTGATAGCGCCGGAATTGAGCAGCGTGTCTTTCGCATCCCAATCGATAGCCTCGAGCTGAATATCCCAACCATTGCGGTTGGCAACCTCGGTGGCGAGGTCGAGGTCAAAGCCCGTGTAGTTGCCGTCGTCACCGACGAAGCCGTACGGCGGATACGACTGGTCGAAACCGACGATGAGCTTGGTGGTGTCGGAATTCGCGGAGTCTTTGGCGGCGTCGTTCGAACCGCAGCCAGCGAGCAGGCAGCCAGCAAGCGCGAGCGCTGCGGCGGCTGCCGCGATAAGGGACCATTTCTTCTTCATACGAAATACCTCTTCGATAATCTATCGTTCGCGACGGCTTGCTGCCGGCGCCCTTCCCTTCTGGCAGTGTGGCGACTGCCCTTGGAGCACTTTAGCGTGCTAAAGTGCTCAATGCGAGAGATAGTTTAGCACGGCGGCGTACTAAAGCGCAAACGGCAAGAAAAAACGCCGGCAAGCGGCGTTTTTCAGATTATCTAACCTTTCATCAGGCATTTTTTCAGAATTGATTGGCAGAGGACGCCTAAAGCAGGCCTTTCCCCTCCATAAGAAACACCCCAGCCGTCATGCATGCGAAGTCCGCCGGCAGATCGCTTGGACTGTTATGCGCACCTGGATAGTGTACAAGTGGGCAGTTGAGCCGCTCGGCAACCGCCCTCGACAGCCCCTCAAGCGGGTATCCCCGATTGAGCTCGGCTGCCGCCACGACGACTGGAATCTTCGACAGGGCCTCGTAATTCGGCTTGAAGCTAAAGAATCTGTCGGCTTCGCACACGATGCTCGTACGCACATTGCTCGATGTGCGGGCCCTTTGTTCCCGCGTAGGCTTCGATGCGCGCGAATCTTTCGGACCCAAGCCGAAAAGGAAGCCGCCCCCAAACGAACCCGCTTCCTGTCCCGCTTCAATATTCTTTTTCATTTGCACGATATCGGCCATAAGGGACGAAGCGGGATCGACGCAATCGAGTACGGGCGATTCGAAGAGCATAAGCTGGCGAACGCGGTTCGGATGCGCGGTCGAAAAGCTAATCCCAACCGACCCGCCTGCACTGTGCGCAAAAACAAACGCGGGCGCATCGCCGAATGCCGCACTCGCGACCGCCAAAGCATCGCATGTTTGGATTGCAACAGAATAGTCGCCGTTGGAGGGATGCTCGCTGCGTCCAAACCCACGTCGATCGAACGTTACCGCATCAAACAAATTCGCCAAAAGAGGACCAGCCGCGTCGTAGAAGTCGCAATCGATGCAACCACCATGAATAAGAAGCAGCGGGGGTCGCTGGGACGGCGCCTCCCCGGAACTTGGCAGATATCGCTTGCAATACAGGCTTATTCCGTCGCTGTCGACCGCGAATTCATGAAACGACATACGCGCCGCCTTTCCGTAAAAGATTCTTGTTTCGTTCTAGCAAAAAACAAGCCAGAAAGACGTTGTCGAATTCGAGTGGTTACGGTACCGACACGCAGTGCCCAATCGGCAGCACGCATGCCAATAGCGAGAAGGCTGGAAGGCGGCAATCCAGCAATCCGCCAACATGTCGAATACGATTAAATCGAAGTTTTGACCAGGCAAGGAGGGATGCGTTCATCAGGAATCGGGCTCTCAGGGAAACGCAGCAAATTCGCAGTCCGGAACTGCAAGCTGCCCTCAAACCTGCTAATGCTACGAGCATTGAGCAGGTTTTTAGCAGGTTTGCCGCCGGCGAAGCAATTACAGGAAGCTCACCCTTGAACAGGCGGCGCACTTGGCTTCGTCGGCCTTCGGTTTGAAGGGGCGACCGCACTTTTCGCATAGCTGAACCGTAAGGGCATGCTCGACTTTTGCAGGAAGCTCGCGCGTGGCTATTTCGGCCCAGCCGCCAATGTTTTCTTCGGGGCAACTCATATAGCACAAGCCGCATTGGGTACAGCGCGACGCATCGTGCACGAAGGCCTGGCCACGCGATATATTGCGCGCGAGCTCTTCGTCGATGGCGGCGAGGGCCGTCTCTTTCGCCTCGTTCAGCGCCTGGGTCGAAGTTCCAGCGGGGGCAGCTTGGTAGGTAAACGTAATATCGTCGCCCGAATCATTCCCGGAAGGCTCGGTAATCACAGGCATTTTGCGGCGTTTCACTTCGCGCTCGACCTCGCGGCGCTTTTGCCCTGCAGCATATTCGGGAATACGCAGCTCGATAGCCCCATGGGGACACATTTTCGAGCAGATCTCACATCCGCGGCAATTGCCGTCTTCGGTAAGCGTAAGCCACGTGACTTCGGGGCGTTCTTCCTTAGGAATTTCGCGCAATGTTTCAAGCAAAATGGCGCGGTAGTGCGACACGCGGCCCTGTTCGTCCATATCGGAGAGCAGCTCTTCCGCGCCTCGCTTCACGGTAGACATCGCACCCTCGAACGCCGTGCGTTTCGACGCGCCCGAACCCGCAACTGCCCCCTCGGGCACACGGGAATGAATGCGCTTCTTAAATTCCTCCGGGCCGAAAAATCGCTTTAGGCTATTGAGCAGATCACGCACGCCTTCGCGCAGCTCTTCATTCTGGCATTCGCGGCATGCTTTCACCTTCAGCACCACGGGCTTCTTAAGCGCAAGCGCCGCCACAAGCTCCCACGGAATAGATGCCAAGCAGTGCGTATGAACATTGGCCTGGCCTTTATGCTGATCGCAAGCCACCACCACAACGTCGCCCGCGCTGCCCGCATTCGCGAGCGCCGAGTCGAGGCTCGCCGACGATTCGTGAATCGCCTGCGTGGGACACGCCGTAACGCACAGATTGCAATTCGTGCAACCGCGCCAGCTAATCTCCTTCGCGGCGATATCGATGCTTTTCGGGCATGCATCGGCGCAATCGGAACAGGGATATTTGCGCTGCACCGTATTCAAACAATACTGGTCGAGGCGCATGGGATGGCTTTCGTGGGCAGCGTAGCCCAGCGCATACAATGCAACGTTATCGACAAGAGCCATGAATCCCCCTTATTCGCGGCCAGAATTATTCGCATACGCAAACCATGCGTATGGTATCGCAACGAACGTCCCATTGCAGGGCGCATGCGATGCAACCAATATGAAAAATGCTCCGGTTTGCGCAGGTTTTCCTCGTTGCCCAGCTTCGCTGACTGACAATCACGGCAAAACACGAAGCCGAAACTTCTCATAATATCGGCATGCTCGCGCCCCCTCCAAAACCTGTGCAAACCGAGCGTTTTAGAAAGCGCAACCAAATGAAGCCAAGGCAAAACGCCTAAAAAGCTTCGACGATAGTGCCGCCGCCAACCACCGAATCGCCCACATAGGCGACAAGCGCCTGACCGGGAGCGGCCGCCTGACGAGGCTCGAGATACGTCGCGCGCACCAAGCCATCGGCACCGACGGAAAGCTCAGCGGGAATGGGCGCTTGGCGATAATGGGCCTTCACCTGCACGCTCATGGCTTCCCCATCTGAAAGAGTCGACATAATCCAGTTCCAATTCGTGGCCACACAGCCTTGCGACGAAAGCTCCGCGCGCGGGCCCACCACTACCTGGTTGGCGGCCATGTTCTTGCCCAACACGAAATAAGGCTCGGGAGCGCCTCCAATGCAAAGCCCCTTGCGCTGCCCAATGGTATAAGCCACGGCGCCCTTATGCTGGCCAAGCACCTTGCCTTGAGCATCGACGATCTCGCCCGGTTCGTACGACGAGCCGCGGTAGCGCTCCAAAAAGCCCAGATAGTCGCCATCGGGCACGAAGCAGATATCTTGGCTATCGTGCTTTTGCGCATTGATGAAGCCTTGCTCTTCGGCGATTTCGCGCACATGGGCTTTTGTGAAACCGCCAAGAGGCAGAAGCGTATGCGCCAATTGGTCTTGCGTCATAAAGGAGAGCACGTAGCTTTGATCTTTCGTGGCATCGAGGCCGCGCCGCAGCGCGAAACGAACGCCATCGCTTGCGGGCACATAATCGCGCGCCCACGAATCGGAGCCATCGTCGACGCCTACGGCAGTCGACGCGTCTTGCTCCGCACGTTCGATTCGGGCGTAATGGCCCGTAGCAATGAAATCGCAGCCCAGCTCCTCGGCGCGCTGCAAGAGTCTGCTGAATTTCATACGGCGATTGCATTCGATGCATGGGTTGGGAGTGTGCCCCGCTTCGTATTCTTCCACAAAGGGACGCATGACCTCATCTTCGAACTCTGCCGAATAATCGAACACGTAATGCGGAATGCCCAGGCGGAATGCCACATCGCGCGCATCTTCGACGTCGTCGAGGCTGCAACAGGTATGGCCGTCGTTATTGACGGCATCGTTGTTGTAGAGCTTCATCGTGGCGCCAATGCATTCATAGCCCTGACTCTGCAACAGATACGCCGTTACGCTCGAATCGACGCCGCCGCTCATCGCGACAAGAACGCGTCCCTTGGATTTCGTCATATTCGTCCTTCTTCATCGGGTTTATCCCGCCGTTGCCTATCGCCGAGGCAAACAGCAACAAACCGTAGCCTTGCATAGGGCGCAAGCCCGAAAGCAAGAACGGCAGGCGATGACAGTTTACCGCTTGAGCGACGCCATAATTTCCCGCATCGCAACCGCCGCCGCGTCTACATCTTCTTGCGTGGTATCGGCGGAAAGCGAAAAACGAACCGAGCCTTTCGCAAGCGGCTCCGAAATGCCCATAGCACGCAGCACATGGCTGGTTTTCACCGCACCCGCCGAGCAAGCCGACCCCGCCGACGCGCATACGCCTCGTGCATCAAGCAGCGGAATGAGCGTCTGGTGGTCGAACCCGCCAAAGCATACATTCGAAATGCCTGGTACGCGCGGGGCCGCTTTCCCCACAACGTATGCGCCCTCGATTTGCTCAAGACGCGCCTCAAAGCAATCGCGCAAACCACGCACGCGCGCGGCATCTTCTTCCATGGTTTTGCACGCTTCTTCAAGTGCGGTAGCCAAGCCCACGATGCCCGGAACGTTTTCCGTGCCCGAACGGCGACCGCGCTCTTGGCCGCCGCCATATATGAGCGGATCGGCACCCTCGCACGTGCGGCACACCAACGCGCCGACCCCTTTGGGACCATGGAACTTGTGCGCCGAAATCGACAGCACATCGATCCCTGACGCCTCGGCGTTGAGACGCACATGCCCAGCCGCCTGCACAGCGTCGGTATGGAAAAGTGCACCCGCAGCATGCGCCGCTTGCGCAATTTCGGAAATGGGCTGCAAAACGCCCGTTTCATTGTTCGCCGACATGACGCTCACGAGACACACGTCATCGTCGAGAACCGCCTCTATGGCTCGAGCGCTCACAACGCCCGTCCCGTCGGGGTTGACGAGCGTGATCGTAAAGCCCTGGGCTTCCCAATAATCAAGCGCCCTGAGCACTGCAGGATGCTCGATGGACGAGGCGACCATGCGCATTCGATGGGCCCTGCGGCCGAATTCAGCTCCCGTTGCCAACGCCTGATTGTCGGCTTCGGTACCGCCAGAAGTAAAAATGATTTGGCGCGGCATGCAACCGAGGCATTCCGCGACCGTTGCGCGAGCGTCCATCACGGCATGCAGCGCCTTACGCCCCGCCGCGTGCACGCTTCCCGGATTGCCGAAATCGACACCGAAATACGGCAGCATTCGTTCAAGCACGCTTTCATGCAATGCGGTTGTCGCGGCGTTATCGAGATATATCATAGTTACTTTTCGAAACCTTACATCTTTAAAGAACTAGGTATTATTTTTATATCGGTATCTCTTCGATACTTAAAGCTTATTTGTTTCTAGTTTCTTTTAGGTACTTACATCCTAAACATACGTGGGCGTCTTTTAAATACCATCGGCATATTCCATTGTCGGCCACGACCTTACGTCGGGAGCCTTCTTGATATTGAGACGGCAACGCCCACGCGCATCGAGCGTCGCAGTGTGCGAGCGAATGGCCTCCTGCGCAAGTGAGGCGAACAAACACCCCATTTTCCGCGTGCCCGCAAAGAATTCAGGGTGCCACTGGACCCCCATGATGAATGACCTGTCACGCACCTCAACCGCCTCTACCAGCCCATCAGGACCATATGCAACAGGGTCGAGCATGGGGGCAACCGTACGCACTCCCTGATGATGCATGGAATTCGTAGCAAGACGGTCGGTCTCCAAAATGCGCCCGAGCCTAGATTCGTGCACGATTTTCACGAAATGGCTTGTTTCTGAATAATCGCATGTCTGCCAATGCTGCAACGATGTGAATTGATCGGCTAAATCCAAATAGAGCGTTCCACCGAAAAAGACATTGATCATTTGCATGCCACGGCAAATACCAAGCACCGGCACATCGAACTGGTAGGCGTAGCTCAAAATAAGGAATTCGAGGTCTTCCCTTTCGGGCGTAAGCTCGCCGAGCTTTTCAGATTTTTCGAGCGAGCCATAACGTTCAGGGTCGATATCGTTGCCGCCGGTTAGTAAGAAGCCGTCGATATGCGGGAACAAGGTTTCATACACATGCACGTCTTCCACCAAGGGAAGCACAAGCGGAGCCGCTCCGGCAGCCGTGAGCGCTTGGATGTAACGATTGGCCATGACGACCGACTTTTCGCTGGGATATTGCGTTGGCACCACGCCAATAACGGGGGCAGGCGCGGCCGATGGGCAAACCGATGAGTCCATGCACGATTCCACAGCGCCACACCCCGCCGCAACGCAACGAGAGCTCGCCTGAGCACGGTATTCCTCGAATTTGGAAACGATGTCTTCGTCAGCCATACGCGCCCCTCTGAAACCCACATGTTAACTAGGGATATAGGTTTCTTTATTTCGGGAAGTTTGTCAAGACATAGCTCCCGTAAAAGGCCGAAAGAGCCTTACAGCGTTATGGCCTCGCCCGGATTGTCGGGTTCGGCGCCCGTCCATACCGAAATGGCATCCTGCACGCGCGCGGGCCACTCGCGAATATCGTAATAGGCCTGATCGTCATAGGTGCCCGTATCACTCACTACGCCAACAGCCGACATGCCCACGCCCTGGGCGTCGAACACCGCGCGATACTGGTGATATTTCTGTGTGACAATAGCCACGCTTTGGGCGCCGTACACATTCGCGACGCGCCACATGGTGTCATACGTGTGATAGCCGCCCCCATCGCAATAAATCGCCGATTCGGGAACGCCCTGCGCAATGGCATAGGCCTTCATCGCGTTCGGTTCATCGTAGTTCGATTCGCGACCGTCGCCAGACATAACGACAATGGGCGCCACGCCCTTGAAATACAAATCGATTGCCGCGTCGACGCGCTTCTGCAGAATAGGCGAAAGCGAGCCATCGGGCAGCACGCTCGCTCCAAGCACGACGATAGCGTCGCATGAGGCGACCCGGGACTGCTCGTATTTGTCCAAGGTGGTAATGGCGGGATTGGCCGACAGCACAACACACGCATTAATGCCGCCTACGGCGACAACCGCCGCAACCGCAATCGCCAACACGAATTTGAACAAACCTTTAAGCACGCAGACCTCTTTCGTTTCCTGAGCGTCCCATAATAAGCCGCCTTTTCGCGGCCGCGCGAAGTCTCCCAAAAACAAGCAAGCCGCCCCCATAGGAGCGGCTTGGATTATTCATATATTGGCCGTCAGGCCAATATATGCATTCAACGCTGCGCGGGATTCTGACGGCACGCTTCGGGGTACCGAAAGGATACATTCGCACTAGAAGCCAGCGAGCGGCAAGCTGGTGAGTGCAGTTCGGGTAAAGCCGAGGCGACGCGTACTTCGGTACGCGAGCCGAAGGCTGAACCCGAAATGCGCCGCCAGCTTGCCGCGCAGCGTCGGCGTCATGTGCTGGCCGCCAGGCCAACACATGATTATTTAACGACGATGTTCACCAGGCGACCAGGAATAACGATCTTCTTGACAACCGTCTTGCCCTCAACGGCATTGGCAGCAGCCTCAAGCGCCTTGGCGATGATGTCTTCCTCAGCGGCATCGGCAGCAACCGTGACGCGGGCCTTCACCTTGCCGTTGATCTGCACAGCGAGTTCAACCTCGTCGGCCTTGGCCTTCTCGGGATCGAACTCGGGCCACGGCTGGTTGTGGATGCTGGGCTCGTTGCCAAGCACCGTGGTCCACAGCTCTTCAGCCCAGTGCGGGGCAAACGGAGCAAGCAGCTTCACGATGACTTCGGCAACCTCGTCGCAGCCAGCAGCCCACTCGGCGTTTGCGGCACGCTCTTCGGCACTTGCAGCACGCAGGAAATCGTTCGTGCTGTTCACGAGCTCCATGATGGCGGCAATCGCGGTGTTAAAGTTGTTGCGGTCGATGTCATCGGACACCTTGCCCACCACGCGATGACGCTCACGCATCAACGTCTTGAAAGCATCGGCAGCATTCAGCTTGGAGTCGCCATTGAACAGCGTATCCTCGCCCGCCTCGCGCTTCAGGTCGTACACGGCGCGCCACACGCGGTTCAGGAACTTGTACAGGCCCGCAAGGCCGTCTTCGTTCCACAGCAGTTCTTTGTCGGGCGGAGCCATGAACAGAATGTAGCAACGCACGGCATCGGCGCCGTAGGCGGCAATCATGTCTTCAGGCGAAATGACGTTGCCCTTCGACTTCGACATAACGTCGCCGTGCTCGTCGAGCACCATGCCCTGGCACAGCAGATTCGTGAACGGCTCATCGAAGTTCAGCATGCCCTCGTCGCGCAGCACCTTCGTGAAGAAGCGGCTGTAGAGCAGATGCAGAATGGCATGCTCGATGCCGCCGATGTACTGGTCGACAGGCAGCCACGAATTCGCCTTAGCGGAATCGAACGGGCGCTCGGTGTTGTGAGGATCGGTATAGCGCATGTAATACCAGCTCGAGCACGTAAACGTGTCCATGGTGTCGGTCTCGCGACGAGCCTCGCCACCGCATTTCGGGCACGTGCACTTCGCGAATTCCTCGTGCGTAGCGAGCGTCTCACCAGCGGAAAGGTCGATATCCTCGGGAAGGCGCACAGGCAAATCTTCCTCAGGAACAGGCACGACGCCACACTTCGGGCAATGAATCGCAGGAATGGGATTGCCCCAATAGCGCTGACGAGAAATGAGCCAGTCGCGCAGGCGGAATTCCACCTTGCGGCGGCCGCGGCCCATGGCCTCGAGCTCGGCGACGATAGCCGCCTCGCCCTCGGAATGCTTGCCGCCGGTCATGCCGGTGTATTTGCCCGACTGCACAAGCGTGCCTTCGGCGGCGTAGGCCTCGGGCCAATCGACCGAGGTGACCACGCGGTTCTGCTCGTCTTTCAGCTGCTCGAACAGCGGGTCGTCATCGCCCAAGATGATGGGAATGATGGGCAAGTCGTATTTGCGAGCGAATTCGAAGTCGCGCTGGTCACCGCACGGAACGGCCATAACGGCACCCGTGCCGTAATCGGCAACGACATAGTCGGCAACCCAAATGGGCAGCTTCTCGCCATTAATGGGATTGACCGCGTAACGGCCGGTAAACTCACCATGCTTTTCATGATCGCCCTGGGCGCGCTGCACCGCGGTGATCTTCTTGGAAGCCTCGACGAGGTCCATAACCGGCTTCTCGTATTCGGTACCCTCGACAAGCGCCGCGAGACCCTTGTATTCAGGGGCAAGCACGAAGAAACTCGCGCCGAACAGCGTGTCGGCACGCGTGGTGAACACGGTGATGATATCGTCTTCAGCGGGCTCGGCGGGCACGTTGCCGTCTTTGTCGCACAGCACGAAGTCGACCTCGGCGCCTTCGGAGCGGCCAATCCAGTTGGACTGCTGCTGCTTCACGCGCTCGGGCCAGCCTTCGAGCTGGTCAAGGTCGTCGAGCAATTCCTGAGCGTAATCGGTAATCTTCAGGTACCACTGCGTGAGGTCGCGCTTTTCGATTTCGGAATCGCAACGCCAGCAACGGCCCTCGATAACCTGCTCGTTTGCCAGAACGGTCTGGCAACCGGGGCACCAATTCACAGGAGAGTTGCGGCGCTCGACGAGGCCACGCTCCCAGAACTTCTCAAAAATCCACTGGCCCCAGCGATAGTACTCGGGGTCGCACGCCACAACGGTGCGGTCCCAATCGTAGGAAAAGCCCATGCGCTTGAAGCTAGCCTTCTGGGTTTCGATGTTGGCATACGTCCATTTGGCAGGATGGCTATGGTGCTTGATGGCAGCATTTTCTGCAGGCAGGCCGAAGGCGTCCCAGCCCATGGGGTGCAAAACGTCAAAGCCCTTCATGCGATAGTAGCGAGCAATAACGTCGCCAATCGAATAGTTGCGGGCGTGGCCCATGTGAATGTCACCCGAGGGATACGGGAACATTTCCAAGATGTACTTCTTGGGACGCCCGTCTTCTTCATGCACCTTGTTGATGCCGCTTTCTTCCCAAGCCGCTTGCCAACGCGGCTCGATCTCGAGGGGGTTGTATTCCTTCATGTGTGCTCCTGCTAATCCGGAACTTCAGCGCATATGCATGCGCAACGATAATTCGCCTATTGTAACGCGCCTTTGCACTCCATACTTTGCGCTTCATACAAAAAAACGTCCGCAAACGCGGACGGTAATGCAGCTCAATAGGAAATATTCAAATGTAATTCAACGAGCGCAGGCTTGCATTGAATGCAGAACCGCTCACAAGCCCGCCGTGCGATGCGCCCCGAAGAAGGCGCCCATCGAGACCGCTCTTCCCTTGCATGGTGCTTCATCGCGTGAAGAAGCAGGCAGCGTAGCGTCTAACGATGCGGGCACTTACTCCTACAGGAAACGATAGGAAACGGTGCGCACGCCCCAATCGAAACAGCTGCTCGCGCCAAGGGCCTTCCATACGCCAGGCTGCAAATCGAGCGCGCGAGAGCCGCCACCCAGGCCACCGCAGTCGTTCACCACAGCGACAACCGTGCGGCCGCCGTAGCTGATTTCGACCGAGCGCCCAAAATAAGAACGGTAGTTCGGCATAGACATGGGAACAGCCACGCCCATGGAGCTTTCGCTGACAATCGCACCCGTCGCGGTGTGAGCGCCCAGCGTGCCATCGCTCGTTGAGCCATAGGCGGAAACAACGCCCGACTGCCAACCCGAGCTTGTATTCGAGGAATTGGAATTGTTCGAGCTCGAGCCGTTCGATTCGCTCGATGAGCTGCTTGAAGATTGGTTGCCGGAATTCGACGCAGCGCTGTTGCCAGATTCCTCCGCCTTTTCGGCAGCGCCCTTCGATTCCTCCGCAGAGGCTTGCTCGGTTTGAGACTGGGCTTCCTGCTGGGCCTTCAGCGCTTCGGCCTGCTTTTGCAGCTCGGCCAAACGAGCGGCTTCGGCAGCAGCCTGGGCATCGCTCAAGTGCGCGGTGGCCTGTGCCACAACCTGTTGGGCTTCGGTTTGCTTGGCTTCGGCATCGGAAATGGCTTTAACCTGTTCGTCTTTTTTCTTGTTCAGGTCGTCGAGTGCGTCGTTAAACGTAGCTTCGAGCTGCTTCTGCTCTGCGATTTGGCGAGCTTGGTCTTCCTGAATCGCATCGAAGTACTGCATGTTATTCACGAGATCAGAGATGCTTTGCGATTCGAGCAGCACTTTAATAAGAGAGATGCCGCCCGTTTTGTACTCTTGGGTCGCATAGATGCCAAGCTTGTCTCGGCCGGCCTGAGCGGCCGCCTGCGCGTCCATTACGCCTTGGGTGGCTTCGTCGATTTGCTCTTGGAGCTCTTCAGCCTGCTTGACGAGGGCTTCGTGCTCTGAAGCAATTTGTGACATGCGGGCTTCGGCAGCGCTGAGCGCGTTCTGGGCGTCGCTTACCTCGTCGGCATAGGCGGGTGTGGCGCATGCGAAGGTCAGCGAGCCAGCGGACAGAACGCCCGCGAGCAGCAACGCCGTTATGTTGGAAAAGGTTTTGATATAAACCGCTTTCGTCGTTTTTCTCTACGCCGCCAACCGCGCTCAACGCGCCATTGGCAGTGGCGGAAACCCGCCTTCTTATACCCACGAATTGCGTGGGAAAGAAACACAACCGACTATTTTGAACAAACTCCCTGGTAAAGTCAATGCGAGTAGTTCACACCCCACATTAGTAACGTTTGCCCATATAAAAAGCGACCCCGAAGGGTCGCTTTCCGTGCTGTTATTTATTCAAAACGCAGCTTTTAGCGAACGCGAGAAACGTACGGCGTTTTGTCTTTCAGCAAAACGTCGTGAGCGCCGCCCTCGACGATGGAGGTCGAAGACACGGCGGTGAGCTTCGCCTTGTCGCGGAACTCAGGAATCGTGAGCGCGCCGCAGTTGCACATCGTGGACTTGATCTTGAGCAGCGTAACAGCGATGTTGTCCTTCAGGCTGCCAGCGTAAGGCACGTACGAGTCGACGCCCTCTTCGAAGGAAAGGCTCTTCTTGCCGCCGAGGTCGTAACGGCCCCAGTTGCGAGCGCGGGCAGAACCCTCGCCCCAGTATTCCTTCATGTAAGTGCCGTTGACCATGACCTTGGCCGACGGGGACTCGTCGAAGCGGGCGAAGTAACGGCCGAGCATCACGAAGTCAGCGCCCATGGCGAGCGCGAGCGAGATGTGGTGGTCGTACACGATGCCGCCATCGGAGCAGATGGGCACGTAGATGCCGGTCTCCTCGAAGTACTCGTCACGAGCCTTGGCGACTTCGATGGTCGCGGTAGCCTGGCCACGGCCGATGCCCTTGGTCTCGCGGGTAATGCAGATGGAACCGCCGCCGATACCGACCTTGATGAAGTCGGCGCCAGCTTCGGCGAGGAAGCGGAAGCCTTCGCGGTCGACAACGTTGCCGGCACCGATTTTCACATCGTTGCCGTAGTGCTCGCGCACCCATTCGATGGTCATCTTCTGCCAGTCAGAATAGCCCTCGGAAGAGTCGATGCACAGCACGTCGGCGCCAGCCTCGACCAGAGCGGGAACGCGCTCGGCGTAGTCGCGGGAGTTGATGCCCGCGCCAACCAGGTAGCGCTTCTCGTTGTCGAGCAGCTCGAGCGGGTTTTCCTTATGGGTGTCGTAATCTTGACGGAACACGAGATAGCACAGGTTGTCGTTCGCATCGACGATAGGCAGGCTGTTGAGCTTGTGATCCCAGATGATATCGTTGGCTTCCTTCAGCGAGGTGCCTTCGGTAGCAACCACAAGGTTTTCGCGGGGAGTCATGAACTCGGAAACCTTGGTATCGAGCGACATGCGCGAAAGGCGATAGTCGCGCTCGGTAACGACGCCGAGCAGCTTGCCGCCAGCCTGGCCGTTATCGGTGACGGGCATGGTGGAATGGCCGGTTTGCTCCTTCAGGGCGACGACTTCTTCGAGCGTGGTGTCGGGCGAAAGGTTGGTGTCGGAAACGACGAAACCAGCCTTGTACGCCTTCACGCGAGCGACCATGGCCGCTTCGCTCTCGATGGTCTGATTGCCATAAATAAACGAGATGCCACCTTCAGTGGCGAGGGCAACAGCCATGTGGTCGTCAGAAACAGCGGCCATGATTGCCGACACCATGGGGATGTTCAGCGAAATGGGGCACTCTTCCTGACCCTTGCGGTAACGCACCAGCGGCGTTTTCAAGTCAACCTTCGCAGGGATGCAGGACGCCGGGGTGTGGCCCGGGACCAGCAAATACTCATTGAACGTACGCGAGGGTTCCTCGTAGTAGAACGCCATCTGATGTCTCCTTCGGTTTGTGTGTTTTCCGGAACGTTAACGGAACATTATATGCGCCCCCGTCGCACGAACGCCAGAGCTCCCGACAAATTCAAAGGACGTACGGAAATGAAGGTGGGGCACCCCGATGAAACGGCGAAAACGATAATCGGCCAAGGGCGAAAGGCAAGAAAATGCCGATGAGCGGTTATTCGTCGAATTCCGCCCAAACTATCTCGTCGATCTTATCCACGATTTCGAACGCGTCTTTGACCGCTCGCCGGTAACTCGCGCTGTCGCATTTCGTTTTGCTTTGTATGAGCGGCAAGAAAATAACCTCGTTGCCTCGCTGGCGCGTGATGATTTTCAGCATCATCGATGAGCAGTACGCCTCGTTGCATGCACACGCCATGCTGCCGAGCAGCGCACCCTCGAGGCCGCCGAACAGCACCTCGCCCGTCACGGCCCCAACAAGGCTGCCCTTTTCGACCATCTTGCCGTCTTCAAGGAGGTCACATCCAACCAAATCGCGGTACGCGATGATGTAGGCATCTTCCTTGACGCTGAGCCCCACCTTCGAAAAATGGATCTCTTTTCGGCGGTCGTCGAACTGAGCCAGATTGCTCACGGCATACCAAGGGCTGAAATACCTGCCCACAAGAACAGCCTGGACCATAGCATCGACGCCAGCCACGGGCGTGTAGAGAAAGTTTCTCGCCACATACCGTATATTTCCCATGGAGTTGTCTGGGTCGTTCGCCAGCTCGGGCAGACTAAGGCTCCGAAAGCAACTGGCACACATCGCGCCATCGAGAAGCTCGATTTTCGCCGACAGCATACCGAGCCTTCGGTGGCACCTGCAGCATTCAGCCATGAAAGTCTCCCTCACACCACGACTCACCCACGCTTTCGACGTGGCCCCTTACTGATAATTCTCCAAGATTGCCGACAGGTAGCTCGCATACGCCTGGCGCAACGACTGCGGCTCTTCGATTTGCACGCTCGACCCGAACGTCGCGAGCCACCCGTAAAACGTGGGCGCGGCCATAACCGTCACGCACACGCGCGCCCAACCGTCTTCCGCGGGCAGCACTTCGACATCTTTACCGAAGCGGTCGACGATCGCGCTCATCACGGACCCGCGCACAAGCAGCGTGACGCCGACCGATTCACCGTGGAACATGCCGAATACACGCTGCTGGTGTTTGGCCACGTCAAATGACGAAATCTCATCGTTGCGCGTGGCCGCCTCGCTCGACACCTCGAGGTTTTGCATCCTATCGACGCGGTAATGGGTGAAACCGGCGTATTTGTCGTTCCAGACAATGAGATAGTACTCATCGTCCATATATGCAAGCTGAACAGGAGTTTCCTTATATATCTCGCTTCCATCCCCATGTTTGCTCGTAACGCGCTTTTTATGCTCGTCGTATTTGAAATAGCGGAATTCGATTTTACGGCGAAGCGAGATGGCGCGCTGAATGGCATCGATGTTGTAGAACACCGACTCATTTTGGCTCTTGATGCGGCCTTCGACATGCACCTGTTTACGCAGGTTTTCGTCCATGTATCTGCTGCCGAGTTTGCCTATGCCTTCGACGAGTGAGCGGCTTTTGCTTTCGGTAAGGAACTTCGACGACTGCACAGCATCGGCCAAAAGCAACAGCTCCTGTTCTTGGAAATCGCGTGTGGCCAGGCCATATTCGACGGGCGCGCGATTGTATTTCAGAATGTTGTACCCAAATGCACGCAGGCAATCGATATCGCGATACAGGGTTTTACGCTCGACGTTCACACCGAGCTCGGCAAGCTTTCCAATAATTTGCGGCGCAGTAAGGCCGTGGTCGTCGTCGGTCTCGCGTTCGAAAATGCGAGCCAGATGCAATAGCTTCAATTTGCTCGCGACAACTTCGGCCATGTTCGCTCCAATCGCCAACGCCTATGCTTTGCTCGGAACAATTATATTCCGAAAAAAAAGATGAGTGTCCCTTATGGTGTACACATGAGGGAATGAACTCGGTCAAGACCAGAGGAGCGACCAGCCGATCAAAAGCACGGATCAGGGCCTAAGACGTTCCCGCCATATACATGAGCCGCCTCACGACAACCGCCATCGCAGATTGCTTCGTGCTCGCAACCAACGCACATGCGCGGTCGATATTCCCTTTTAGCGAATAAGTTCCAGTAATCGTTGCGTTCCAGCTCGTCCAACTCAAACACGCTGCAAAGCCTTTGCTCCGAATGATTGCAAACCCGCACGTATCCACTCGAGTCGACCACGTAAAACGACTTCGCAGCACCACACTGAAAGCTAACGCTAAGCGATTTGAGGTTATCGGGATTCTCAACCGCGCAATAAGGCAGTTCGGTCCCCACATGTCCATATGCCCCTGCCTTACCGAGCACTTCCTCCGCAATACGTAACATCTCATTGATTTCGATCCTGTCCAACAAGAACTTGCTATTCTCCAGTCCCCTTCCCCCAGGAAGAAAACGGTTGAGGAGTATATAGGAGGCTCCGTTGATCAGCGAATAAGCAATCGTCTCATAAAGTTCAGGAAGATTGATCTTCGTCACTGCGATGTTTGCAGTGACTCTCATACCCATTGCTCGCGCCGCCCGAAAAAGGCTCATGACGTGCTCAACCCCATTGTAGCCCGTCTGTTTCTCGAATGTTTCTATACCGGGAACACTGATGCTCAGACTGACTTCTCGAGCATTGAGCTCCTGGAGCATTCTTTCGTCCATTGCTCTACCATTCGAGACAAGACAAGACTGCAAGCCTTCGTGCCATGCGGCGTCGATGATACTAAGCAAATCCGACCTTAGCGTAGGCTCGCCCCCGCTGAACGACACAATGCGAGTACCCCTTCTTCCCATCTCATGAAAGGCCCGCCCCCATGCGACGACGTCAAGCTCCTGTCCCTTCGCAAGCGCATCCGCTTCCCAAGGGCACGAACAAAAGATGCAACGATGGTTGCAGCGATAGGTCAGTTCCACCGCCGCGACTTCGGGCATAGCATTCATCGCTGCGGCCCCAAACCAAGCACTCGTTCTATGCTTTCCCTGAAACCGTCGGCGGACCCATAGAGGCTATGCGCCCTATAATCCTTATCCAGCTCCTGATAGCTTTTCGCGCCCTTCAGAAATTCGAGAGCCATCCTGAGATCGCCGTCATCACAGTACATCTGGTCAAGCGGCGTCAAATGGTATTCTTTTTCCTCTTTCGTCTTAAAACCAAAGAATACGTTTGTTGACTCGTGCTCGAGAATCGGAAGAGAGTGGCTGTTCACGCACCTATCGCAATAGAAAAGAATCTGCGCGTCGTAGCCAAAATCCCGACATTCCTTTGCTATCCGCCGGTAATTAGTCAGTACTCTCCTAACGCCTCGACCGACTATGTTGAACTGCTTCCCGCATTGTTCGCAGACCTTCGGCACAGCATCTTTTGCCGGCATTGCTGCCGGCGCATAGCACATAGCAAACATTCCCCTTGGTTCAAAATCATCCCGCGTTGCATCCAACGCAAGCAATTTCTCTTCGAGCTGTTCTTTCGTAAGCGAGAAGTCCATCGATAACGACCTTCCTTAATCTGCAATGACGCTTGAGCGTATCTCCATCGACGCCACAAGTTCCGCCAGCCAGGCATCAGATCACCATGTCTGCCATGATATCGAAACCATTGTTTTCGAAGTACAGCAGAATGGACAACTAGCGAATTCTGGCGCCCCTCGCTATACGCATCTATTCGTTATTAGCCGCATGTCATTCTGCGATTCTTTGAGACAGCACAAGCCTCCGTCGTTGTAGCCTTAAAACCCTCTTCGCACTGGTCCAAACGCCTACTGCTTTACCGATCTCTCCCCGCCTTCGGCTCATGTCCTGCGGCCATTCTGTTTCGTTTCGCTGCCGACATGCCGCCGCGTCCATTCCCTTCTATAATGCGCTTGTGAGAATTCCCAAGCGAAAGGAACTGCTTTGGAGCACAAGAACGCATGGCTCGCATACGACGAGCCGCAGCTGGCCGAGCTCGAGAAGCTCGCAGCCGACTACATCGATTTCATCAGCGCCAACAAGACCGAGCGCGAATGCGTGGCGACCGCCATCGCCCAGGCGCGCGAGGCGGGTTACATTTCGCTCGACGAGGCGCGCGCCGCGGGCAAGCAGCTCGCCGCGGGCGACAAGGTATACGCCGAGCTGTACGGCAAAACCATCATCTTGGCGCACATCGGCAGCCGCCCCATGCAGGACGGCCTGAACATTTTGGGCGCGCACGTCGACAGCCCGCGTTTGGACATCAAGCAAAACCCGCTCTATGAGTCGGGCGATCTGGCGCTGCTCGACACGCATTACTACGGCGGCATCAAGAAGTACCAGTGGGTCACGCTCCCGCTCGCCATTCACGGCGTTATCGCGAAAAAAGACGGCAGCGTTGAGCGCGTGAACGTGGGCGAAGACGCGGGCGACCCCGTATTCTGCATCACCGACCTGCTCATCCATCTTGCCAACGACCAAATGCAGAAGAAGGCATCCGAGGTCGTCGAGGGCGAAAACCTCGATGTGCTCGCAGGCGGCCGCCCCGCCGCGAAGGCCGAAGGCAAAGAAAGCGCCGAGAAAACCGAGCTCGAGAAACTCGCGGAAAAAGAACCCGTGAAAGCGACCATGCTCGCGCTGCTCGCCGAGAAATACGGCATGGAAGAAGAAGACTTCCTTTCGAGCGAGCTCGAGGTCGTTCCCGCCGGCCGCGCACGCGAGCTGGGCTTCGACCGCTCCATGGTGCTCGGCTACGGCCACGACGATCGCGTATGCGCCTTCCCCAGCCTGGTCGCGCAACTCGAGGCGAGCGACCTTGAGAAAACGGGCATCTGCATTCTGGTCGACAAGGAAGAAATCGGCAGCGTGGGCGCTACGGGCATGACGTCGATGTTCTTCGAGAACACCATCGCCGAACTCATGGACCTCGCCGGCCAGGCAGGCGATTTGCCGCTGCGCCGCTGCCTTGCGAACTCGTCCATGCTTTCGAGCGACGTGTCTGCGGGCTTCGACCCCAGCTATGCAAGCGCCTTCGAAACGAAGAACGCCGCCTATCTGGGCCGCGGCGTGGTGTTCAACAAATTCACCGGCGCGCGCGGCAAAAGCGGATCGAACGACGCGAACGCTGAATACATGGCCAAGATTCGCTCCGTCATGGACAAGGGCAACGCCGCGTTCCAAACCGCCGAGCTCGGTCGCGTTGATGTGGGCGGCGGCGGAACCATCGCTTACATTCTGGCGGAATATGGCATGAACGTCATCGACTGCGGCGTGCCGGTGCTTTCGATGCACGCACCATGGGAAGTGGTCGACAAGGCCGACATATACGAAGCGTTGAAAGCCTACCGCGCCTTCCTGAAATACGCCTAGCGCCGCATACGCGCAACGCTCAGCTCGACCTGGTGTTTCGCACACCTTTTATATAAGCACAAATCGACCCGCGCGACGGGCGCGCGGGTCGCGCACGTTTGCACGCACGACCGAACAACCAACCCAAGGAGCAATCTGGTGGCAAAAACGTTTTCGATCCTCGGCGACTCCATCTCAACATTCGACGGATGGAACCCACCGGGCTTCGACGTGTTCTACTCCGACGAACGATTGGAGAAAACGGGCGTCACGCATGTCGAGCAAACATGGTGGCACCTGCTCATAGACCATTTTGACGGCACGCTTTTGAAAAACGGCTCGTTTTCAGGAAGCCTCGTGGAAGGCGGGTTCTTCCCCGCCGGCGATTCCGATGCGCGCGCCAACGCGATCTTAGGCGATGAGGGCGAGGCCCCCGATGCCATCGTATGCTTCATCGGCATCAACGACTACGGCTGGGGCGGCGCCAAAATGAACGCCGACGGCCACGGATCGGCCTGCCCCGCCGAACTTTCGGCGCAAGCACCCGCCGAAAAGGTTCTTGCCGAGCTTGCGGCGCCCGGACAAATCGACCGCTTCAAAGCCGCCTATGCCTCGATGCTCGCTCGCCTTCGCGCACGCTGCCCCGAAACCGAAATCTGGTGCGTCACACTCGTTCCCGGACGTATCGCAGGCCACGCAAAGCCGCAGTTCGCCTACGATTTCCGCGGCGTTCCCTTCGCCGACTACAACGACGCCATTCGCGCCGCCGCCCATGAAGCCGGCGCTCATGTGGCCGACGCCTTCGCCTGCGGCATGGACTACGAAGCAATCGAGGGCACGCACCCTACCGCACGAGGCATGCGCCAGCTCGCTGGCATGTTCGCCTGGTCGATGGAACATGAAGCGGAAATCGAAACCGCGCTTGGGCGTGGCGCGCGCGGGCTCACCACGGTTCCGCAAAGCATGCTACCCGCCGAGCTGCTCGGCGAATGGGAAGACGCCCCCATGTGGCGCAGCGCGCCACTATGCGCCGATAAGCCCTGCAGCTTCTGCGAGCACGCCATGGCGCCGAACAATGCCTGGCTGCTTATGTGCGATAACTAAGCACGCACGCTTCAAAAAGGCGCCGGCCCCTCGTTTTCCCGAGGAGCCGGCGCCTTCTCTTTATCTAAGCGCAACAAGCGCGCATCTGGACAGTTCCCCCAATTGCGCAGCAGCCTCAAAATTCACTTGAAGCCGTTCAAGCGGAATACAGGCAGCCGCCAATCCCCGCCGCGTGCGGCCTTCACGCCGCATTGCGAAATGCGCGAAAGCCGAAGCTCGATTGCGCCACCCTATCGACGGCTTACGAAATACCCCGCCGCTTCAACCGCTTCTTCAACGGAAGCCTGGTCAAGAACGTTCTTCGAAAGAATATGCGCCGTTTTCGAACCCAAATCGACACGAGCCCACACGTTGCCCGCATCGATGGAGTTGATGGCATTCTGCACGTTCTCGACGCATTTTTCGCAGGTCATTCCACCAATTTTCAAATCGAGCGCATGCTTGTAGTTCGCCTCGTTCGTGTCGCTCACGCGCACCGCCTTGAATTTCTTCGACGAGTCTTTCGCGCCGCCGCCGCAGCAGTCGTCCTTCAGCGAAAACACGCGATACATGCGCCGCGCGGCGAAGACCATGCCCACGATGATGACCGCCAACAAAGCCGCCGTCTGAACGTTCATGCCTTCCATATGTAAATCTTCCTTAACATCGAGTTTGCCTTCATTGACTTTCGCGAATTGTAACACTACTCTTACTTTTGCAAAAAGTATGCATGAGCGAACATAGTTCATGCATAAACGCATTCGCGACTCGTCGCGACTCGAAGGAGGACAAACATGAAGAAGGCTACGTTCAACACCCTGCTCGTCGGCGGCGGCTTCCTGCTGGGAACCGCAGGCATCAAGGCGCTCACGAGCGCGCCCGCAAAGAAAGCCTACGTGCACGGCATCGCCTGCGGCCTGCGCGCGAAGAATTGCTACCAGGATATGGTCGAGCAGGCAAAAGCCGAGGTCGATGACCTGGTCGCCGAAGCCACGTACCTCACGAGCGACGCCAAAGCCGCCGAGGTCGATTCCGAGCCTTCCGCCGAATAGCGCCTTGCGGCATTCGCCATGAAGTTCTCGATAATCAAAGAGATCCCTGGCAGGGCCCGCCTGAGATTGGCGGGCCCTGTGCCCGAAGAGGACCTCGACGCACTTATCAAACTCACCAAAGAAATCGACGGGGTACGGCGCGTGCAGCTTTACGGACGCATTGGCCAGATGTCTGTCGACTTCGAAGCGCCTCGACGCGCGAACGTACTCGATGCGCTCTGCGAAATTGACGCCGAAAAAATCGCCAATGCGAAAACCGGCTATTCCGTGCAATTCGAGCCGCGAACGCATGCGCTGTTCATGAGCTTGGCGACGCTCATTGGCGCTCGCTATGCGCGCAAATGGTTTTTGCCCGCGCCCATTCGCGCCGTGTGCACCGTAGTTGGCTTCCTGCCGTTCTTGCGCGCCGCACTGTTCGAGCTGTCGCGCTCGCGCCTCACCGTACCCGTGCTCGACGCTTCGGCGATTGGCATCTCGTTCGCGAAGCGCGATTTCGACACGGCGTCGCAAACCATGTTCTTGCTGAATGTGGGCGAGCTGCTCGAAGATTACACGCGTGCCATGAGCGAAAACGAGCTCATTAGCTCGCTTCTCGATGTTCCCGATAAAGCCCAGAAAGTGGTCGACGACACCGAAACCAGCGTACCGGCATGCGAGCTTATGCCCGGCGATTTGGTAGCCGTGCGCACTGGCATGTCTATTTGCATCGATGGCGTTGTGGAACGTGGATGTGCCATGGTGAACCAAGCCACCCTGACGGGAGAGCCGCTCGCGGTCGAACGCACCGTTGGCGACGACGTATTCGCGGGCACCGTCGTTGAAGATGGCGAAATCTTGGTACGCGTGCGCGCCAACACGTCTCAAACCAAGCTCAGGTCCATCGTTTCGCTCGTCGAAGCCGCCGATTCGTTGAAATCGGAAGGCCAATCGCGCATGGAGAACCTGGCGAACAAAATCGTGCCGTGGAATTTCCTGCTCGCCGGACTCGTGGCGCTTTCCACGCGCAGCCTCGTGAAAACATCCGCCGCGCTTATGGTCGACTACTCATGCGCGCTGAAGCTCACGGGCTCCATCGCCGTGATGACCGCCATGAGCCATGCCGCCAAAGCGGGCGCCATGGTCAAAGGAGCGAAATACTTCGAATCGTTCGCCAAAGCAGACACCATCGTCTTCGACAAAACGGGCACGCTCACGGAGGCGCAACCGAAGCTCGCACGCGTCATTCCCACCGATGGCTGGAGTGAAGACGAAGTGCTGCGCTTTGCGGCGTGCCTGGAAGAGCATTTTCCCCACCCCGTCGCCCGCGCCGTTGTTGCCGCCGCCGAAGAACGCGGGCTCGAGCATCGCGAGCGACATGCGGCCGTGGAGTATATCGTCGCGCATGGTATCGCTTCGGCGCTTGACGGCAAACGCGCCGTCATTGGATCGGCGCACTTCGTGTTCGAAGACGAACACGCGCATTTGGACCCCGAAACGCTTTCCAGCGTCGAGGCCGAAATGGAAGGCCTCTCGCCTTTGTTTTTGGCCGTTGATGGCGAGGTCGTGGGCGTATTGGGAATCGAAGACCCCTTAAAACCTGGCGTGAAAGAGGCCATTGCCGAACTTCGCACTTTAGGGTTCAAGCATATCGTCATGCTCACGGGCGATTCCGCACGCACCGCTGCGCGCATCGCTTCTGAGGCGGGTATCGACGAATTCCAAGCCGACCTGCTACCCGAAGATAAATTCGCGTACGTCGATCGCATCAAAAACGAAGGGCGTTGCGTCGCCATGGTCGGCGACGGCGTAAACGATTCGCCCGCCCTTGGCCGCGCTGACGTGGGTCTCGCCATGGGTGGAGGCAGCGATATCGCCAAAGAAGTCGCCGACATCATTTTGTCAGACACCGACTTGCAAGCTGTCGTTCGCCTACGCACCATGAGCCAAGGCCTGGTTAACAGGCTCAACGGTTCGTACAGTAAAGTCATGGTGACGAATTCGGCCCTTTTGGCGCTCGGCATTGCCGGCATTATCACGCCGCAAACTTCGTCGCTTTTGCACAATGCCTCGACGATTTTGTTCAGCCTCAACAACACCAAGGCCTATATGCCGCCAAGGAAGGCATAGGCAACACGATGGGCGCCCTTATGGGCGTCCATCATTTTCGCAATTACAGTTTCTTTTTAATACTTACCGCTATTTCAGTACTATGTATATAATTATGCGTTTGGTATCGAATGGAAACCCAGTTTCAATTCTGCGTCTAACGTATTAATTGACACTTGCAGCCATCTAGCGATTGCAGCCACAGTCATGGTCATGCGCATGGCCATGCTCCCCATGATGATCGTGTCCACAACCGCAACCGTGGCTCTGGCCAGCTTCTTGCGTCGCAACGGCGCCATTCTGCGCAAGCGCCGCAGCCACAGCGGCCTCTTCCGCCGTCGTTACAACCTCATAAGGCCACGAGGACAAGCCGGGGGCGTTGTAGACATTCACGTAGCCGAGCGATTCCATGTGCTCGCACGCACGAGCCGAACGCTCGCCAGCATTCGAATAGAGCACGATGACCGAAGCGTCGTCGGAGAGCTCCATGCCTTTGCCATTCGCGATAGCGTCGAGGCCGCGCTCGCCAAGAGCCTCATCGAACAGGCAATCGACGATATCGTCAACCGACATGTTGCCAGCGCCAGGAATGTGGCCCGCATCGAATTCCTCTTCGTCGCGCACGTCGACCAACAGCATATACGGGTCATTGGCGAGCATTTCCTGCAGTTCCGCGTGATCAAGTTCCATAGCAAGCCCTTCGTTATAAATTGTTTTCACGGCCTGGGCCGTGCTATAATACGGCCAGATGGCAGCGCCCGCCGAACTAACGCACTTTCCAGGGGAGTTAGCTACGGGTGATGCTTTCGTTTATGTTGGGCCGGTCTTGCGACCGGCTTTTTCATTTCCTGGGCACCATTTTCTTTTCTCGTTTCTTCCTGCTTTGAATTCGTTCAGCACAATCGAATACAAATCCGACGATTGAGCACCATGCCGCAACGGCCATCACAATATCCATGGTGGTTACTCCTATCAAAAATCGAAGGGAGCATCACCCGCAGGAATCGGCGAGCACTACCGCATCATATTGTATCATCGAACACACGTTCGAATCTTATGAAGATTACCCGAGCTCGACGAAGCGAATTTCCCTCACGGCACCGTTCTCGATAGCGATTTTCGCAAGCTGCCGTTTCGAGCCGCCACGCGGACGCGTTACCGAGCCGGGACACAGCACAACATCGGCAGGAGAAGCGGCCGAACCGCGCAGTAATTCAGGCACATGGGTATGCCCATGAATCGCCACCTGCGGCACAGGGTCACCGGACTTTAATACGTTTGTACGGCCCGATAGAATCGCGCGCAAATCCGTTGGCGTATGCGTCACCAGGAAACGCACCCCACCAATACGGGGAGTCGCCACCGTTCCTACCGATTCGCCATATTCGGGATAGTCGTTATTGCCCAGCACGGCGCACACCGGCGCAAGCCCACCAAGCTCGAGCATTATTCCCGGACCGCAAATGTCGCCCGCATGAATAATGAAGTCGCAGTCGGCCAGTTCCGCATACGCGTCTTCAGGAAGTCGTCCATGCGTATCGGACAATACTCCAACCAGCAAAATCAAAACCTCGTATCCCTATTCACGAACATCGATAAAAGCCTTGGCGAGTACAGCTCGAGCGAAACCTTGATAGAACACGCTTGGCCACGAACCGAAATCCAAGCCCGAAACGCTCCGCCAAAACTCAATGCGGCATTGACCGCTTTGCCGTTAGCGGAACAACAGAGCCAAACTACTTGTGATACGGCTCGCCACGCGAGATTTTGAACGCCCGATAGATTTGCTCGAGCAGCACCACACGTGCCAGATTATGGGGAAGCGTGATTTTGCCGAAAGACATGCTTTCATCGGCAACGTCATACACGCCTTGGCTCACGCCGCCGGAGCCTCCCACGATGAACGAAATCTCACTCACGCCAGAAAGCGCCAACGCATCAACACGCGCCGCAATGCCCTCGCTCGAAAGCTGCCTGCCGTCCACATCGAGCAGAATGACATGCGAGTGCTCGGGCAGCTTCTCCAGAATAGAGCGGCCCTCCTTCGTGCGCGCACCTTCTTCCCCACCGACTTTCGCCGGATCGCAATCGGGCACCTCGTCGACGCGCACCTTCGCGTAGCCTTTAAGACGCTTCAGGTACTCGTCGCATGCCTCCTTCCAGAATCGCTCTTTCAACTTCCCTACGGCAACGACCTGGATTTTCATTGGCCCACTCCTTTCCCCTAATACGATTTAGGCGCCACCACAACGGCGACGCCTAAGCGGATTCGTTAATTTGATTGTAGCGAAAGCCCGAGCGCTTCTCAACGGCGCATTTTCACCCGCAAACGGCACCTCGAAGAGAAAATACCTCGAGGCCCACTTTGTTGAGCCGCAATGCACGAAAGACAACAGCAGTGCGACCCTCGGAAGCTCTTCGCGCCAGGCAAACGGGCAGAAGCATCGTTTATTTGCCCACTACAGAGAATCGCGAAGGGCCTTCAGTTTCGCGACCGTATCGCCACCCAAACGCTCAGCGACCGTGTTCTTCACGACTGTTTTCGGCGACTCGTCCAAATGGAACTCGTGAGCATTCACCGCCACCGCCCGGCTGAAGCCGTTCGCGCTCATGCGATCGACACCACCGCCGAATACGGTGTTTTGAATGGCCGCGTCACTCGATACCACCATGGTTTCGATACCGCGAGCGCGCGCATCCCATGCAAGCTTCTCGATAACTTTGTCGGCAGAATCGCCCGCACGCGAGAACATGATGCGCACGCCGGCGATTTTTTCAAAGCTGCCATCGGAGAATTCGTTGTCGGCTCCATCGAACACGATAATCGCTTCAAAATCGCGGCCAGCGTACATCACCACATCGTCGATGAGCGCCTCACGAGCACGATTGAACGAATCGGTATCGTAATCGGGGTTCGGGCCGGGGTTGCGCATGTCGCGGTAGCGCGAACCGCTGCGCAGCACGTTATAGCCATCGACCAGCAATAATTTCCTGCGTTGCTTTGCCATTGCGAACAGATGCCCCGCTATTCGCCTTCGGCGGCGCGAACGGTGGTCTGACGCATCCATTCATACATGACCGCCGTGCATGCCTGGGCAACGTTGAGAGAGCCAACATGGCCCGCCTGCGGCAGCTTCACCAGGAAGTCGCACTTCTCGAGCGTGAGACGGGCGAGGCCTTCAGCCTCATTGCCCATTACAAGCGCGATTTTGCCATAGAGCGGCGCGTCCCATACCGTATGCTGAGCTTTCTCGCTCGCGCCGGCGACCCAGAAGCCCGCCTTCTTCAGGCGGTCAATCGCCGAAGCGAGGTTGGTCGCCTGGGCGCAGCGCACATGGTTGATGGCGCCCGCCGAGCTCTTGTACGTTGCGGCGGTCACGCTTGCCGAGCGTTTGCCCGGAATGATGAGGCCGCTCGCGCCAATCACGTCAACCGAACGCGCGATGGCGCCAAGGTTGCCCGCATCGGTAATGTGATCGAGCAGCACCACGAGCGCGGCGCCATTGTTCTTTTCGGCATCGCGCTCAGCAATTTTCAGAATGTCGGTGACGCTGGAGTACTGGTACGGCTTCGCATGCGCCATAACGCCCTGATGGCTGCCGCGCTCGCTGTGCTCGTCGAGCACCTTGCGAGGCACGGTTTTCACGGGCACGTCGTACTGCTTTGCCTTGCGCAAAATGTCTTTGATTTGGCTATCTTGCTGAACGTTGTCGGCCATAAGCACGGAAATGAGCGGCATCTGCGCGCGCAATGCCTCAATGACCGGGCGTTTTCCTTCAATATAGTCTGCCACGTGGGCTCCTTTACGGTTTCGATAAATGGGGAGTTCTCGTTGCGGCCGCAGGGGCCGCAAGCGACCGTCTGAGTTCAAACTTGTTCTTCATTCCAAAGTTGAACGAAGTCAGGCGGGCGCATAGTGAGCGAAGCGAACGGTAGCCCGCCGTGGTCGCTCGCGGTCCTTGCGGCCGCGGCGAGAACGGCGGGATTGATTATTTCGCCTTGACGCGAGCGCCGGCGGCGGTGTCTTCCACCACCAGGCCAAGCTCGCCCAGGGCATCGCGAATAGCATCGGCCACGGCCCAGTCTTTCGCGGCGCGCGCTTCAGCACGAGCGGCAATAAGGGCCTCGGCAGCCTCGGCCGTGTTGTCGCCAGCGTAACCAGCGCGCTCGGCAGCAAGTGCGATGATTTCGACAGGCAACTCTGCCTCCTGCTCGGGAAGCTCGATGCCCAAAACGTCCATGGAGCGCTCGATAAACTCGGCAGCCGTAACTACCGCCTCGGCATCAACCGCACCGTCGGCGGCATCGAGATACGAGTTCGCTTCAGTGATGAAGCCGAAGAATGCGCCCAGGGCACCTGCGGTGTTGAAGTCGTCATCCATGCATGCCTTGAACTCGGCATCGGCCGCCGCAACAGCATCGGCGAGCTTTTGAGCCAATGCGGCATCGGGCTCGCCCGTCGCGTGGGCCGCCGCCCAACGCAAGTTCTGCGCCGTGCCCGCAATACGAGCCAGCGAGCTTTCCGCGCCTTCCAGACGCTCGAAGCTGAAATCGAGCGGGCTGCGATAGTGCGTTTGCAGCATAAGCAGGCGAAGCGCTGCCGCCGAGTGCTTCTCGAGCACTTCTTCGAGCGTGAAGAAATTGCCAAGCGACTTCGACATCTTCTCGCCGTTCACCAACAGCATGCCCGTGTGCATCCACGTGTTCGAAAAGCCCTGATGCCATGCGCACGTTGCCTGCGCGCATTCGTTTTCATGGTGAGGGAACGCAAGGTCGCTGCCACCGCCGTGGATATCGATGGGCACACCCAGGTAGCGATGCACCATGGCAGCGCATTCGGTATGCCAGCCAGGACGGCCTTCGCCCCAGGGGCTTTTCCAGCTGGGCTCACCCGGCTTGGCGGCCTTCCACAAGGCGAAGTCGAGCGGGTCGCGCTTGATTTCGTTTTCCTCAATGCGCGCGCCCACCATGAGGTCGTCGATATTGCGACCGGATACTTCGCCATAGGTCTCGTCGCTGCGCACCGAGAAATACACGTCACCATTCTCGACCGCATAGGCATGGCCCTGCTCAATGAGCGTTTTGATCATGGCGATCATGGGGCCGATTTCTTTCGTAGCGCGCGGGCGCACGTCGGGGTCGATCACGTTCGCGCGACGCATGACGCCGATGAACTTGTTCGAGAATTCCGTGGCCACCTCGGCTGCCGTGCGACCCTGTTCGTTGGCTCGATTGATAATCTTGTCATCAACGTCGGTCAGATTCTGGGCAAACGTCACTTCGTAACCACTTGCAATGAGCCAGCGGCGAATAACGTCAAAGCTGATAAACGTGCGAGCGTTGCCGATGTGGATATTGTCATACACCGTGGGGCCGCACACATACATGCGCACCTTGCCCGGCTCGATAGGCTCGAACTCTGCCTTTTTATGGGTTTGGGAGCTGTAGATTTGCACGATTCCTCCTGGTTATTCCGAATCCGACGCAACGTCGGGAGTGGTTTTCGCGGGGCTTCCGATGGTTTTGCCTTGCGCCTGAGCCGCAAGCAGCGTTTCCAAGCGGGCAACGCGCGCCTGCAGCTCGACGACATCGGCCGTCGTGGGGTCGGGCAGGCATTCGCGGCGCGCGGCGGCGTTTTTCTCTTCCTGCTGCACAAGCTTGCCATTGCGCACCACGATACGCGCGGGAACGCCAACAACCGTACAGTTCTCGGGCACGTCTTCGACGACAACCGCACCGCCGCCGACCTTCGAATTGTCGTGAATGGTGATGCTGCCAAGAACGGCCGCATTCACGCCCACCATGACATTGTTGCCGAGCGTGGGGTGGCGTTTACCGCTCTCTTTGCCCGTGCCGCCAAGCGTAACGCCTTGGTACAGCGTGACGTCATCGCCGATTTCGCACGTTTCGCCGATAATCACGCCCATGGCGTGGTCGATGAAGAATCGGCGGCCGATTTTCGCAGCGGGATGAATTTCAACGCCCGTCATGAAACGAGTGAACTGGCTCGAAATGCGCGCCAAGCTTTTCAAGCCATGGTTCCACAGCCAGTGTTCGACGACGTGGCTCCAACGGGCATGCAGGCCCGGGTACGTGAGCCAAATGATGAATTTGCTTTGCGCGGCAGGGTCGAGACGCTTAACGTTGTTCACGTCCTCGGCGATAGTTTTGAAGATATTCACGATAGATTTCCTTCGATGTTGGAGGCGATTACATTTATGGAAGCGCCCCTAGCAACATCGTTTCGAAAGCAGGGCCACGGCCTGAGCCGAAATGCCCTCTTCGCGACCCTCGAAGCCCAAGTGTTCGGTCGTGGTTACCTTTACGCCCACCTGATCAACTTCGATACCCATAGCGTGAGCCAGGTTTTCACGCATTTGATCGCGGAAAGGCGAGAGCTTGGGAGCCTGCGCCGAAATGACGCTATCGACATCGACAATATCGAAGCCCAGTTCGCGCACATGATTCGCAACATGCGACAGCAACACCATGGAATCGGCGCCCGCATACGCCGGGTCGGTATCGGGGAACAGCTTGCCGATATCGCCCGCACGCGCAGCACCGAGCAGCGCGTCAGAGATGGCATGCGCAAGCACGTCGGCATCGGAATGTCCCAAAAGCCCCTGATGGTGAGGAATGTCGACACCACCCAGAATAAGCTTGCGGCCTTGCGCGAATGCGTGCACATCGAAGCCGAGGCCCACGCGCATATTCATAGCGTTCGTCACGAGTAATCCCTTCGTCTTAGACGAAATCGTAATGTTCCGAACGATTATAGCCCACTTCAGCGCGACGAAGTTTGCGGCAGGCGCAAGAAGGAAAACCTCTTCCGATGAGCACAAGATGAGGCGGCTTGACACAATAAAAGCGTCTTGGGCCTCTCTACTCGCGCCCCATGTGGTGATTGGAGTGAGAAGCCTATCCTTCCAGAGTCGTGCCCCTATAAAAAATGGGGCAGAGAACTTGTCCCTACCCCATTTCGACCGATCAGCTAGTCGGGCTGAACGCCCAGGCTCATGTTCAGCATGGCGTAATCTTCCGGAACGGTAAGCTTGATGTTGCTGCGCTTGCCTTCCACCACGAGCACCTTGCCGCCCAATCGTTCGATGAGCGACGAGTCATCGGTGCCCACGAAGCCCTCTGAAAGCGCCGACGCGTGCGCGCGACGATACACGCCCGCACGAAACACCTGCGGCGTTTGCGCATTCCAGAACACGCGGCGATCGGGGGTTCCCACGATGCAACCGTTTTCGACCACTTTGAGCGTGTCGATCGAGGGCGTGGCGACAATCGCACCATCGGCGTCGAACGTGCCTTTGAGCGTGTTGATGGTATGTGCGATGAGCTCAGGGGCGATGAGCGGACGGGCGCCATCGTGCAGCACCACGTACTCATATTCCTCCGACGCGTATTCCAAGCCCGAGAACGCGCTTTCCTGACGCGTGGCACCCGCCGGAGCCATCGTGATAGGCGTCACAAACGGATACGGATCAATGGCGCAGCTGCGATATTCGGCAATGCGCTCTTCGGGGCACACAACCACGATTTCGCCAACATCTTCAACCGCATCGAACGCCGCAATCGACCAAGTGAGCATGGGGCGTCCAGAGATCTCAACGAGCTGTTTGCCGCCCTCGTGGCCGAAACGCTCGCCCGAGCCGCCCGCCAGAATAATGGCAGCCGTTTTCGGGCTCTTCGACACCTTGCCCGAAAAATGCACCGTTCTCGCGCCCGTTTCGCTCAAATCAAGACGGGCCGCCGCATCTTCGGCGACTTCAACAAGCGCCGTAGGCACAAACACCGGGTCAATAACGCCGAACTCGGCCGCACCTCCCACGGTTCTCACATTCTCCGGTGCGCTCATGGGCTCCCCTTTCATGGCCTCAACAACAAAGGGGCGCCCACAGACGCCCCTCGCATGGCGCCGCCGCGAAGACAGCGCCTTATGGTTCGTTAATCAGCCGCGCCGTCGCTCGACACGCCGCCACCGTGGCTTGGCGCCCCGGCATGCGACAAATCGAACTGCGGCAGCAACGATTCTGCTTCAGATGCAATGTTATCACGTTTTCGCGGCGCGGGAATCTCTCCTGTGCCAGGCGTGAAAGTTAGCTCGCCATCTTTCACATCGACATCGATGACCGAGCCCGCATGCCACGTACCGGCAAGCAGCTGCTCGGAAATAGGATCTTCGAGCAGACGCTGAATCGCTCGACGCAACGGACGAGCGCCCATCGTGGTATCGGTGCCCTCCTTGGCCACAAGCGCACGAGCTTCCGGCGTAAGATTGATAGTCATATCCATGGCGATAAGGCGATCGCGCAAGTCGGCAACCATGAGGTCGACGATTTGGGCAATCTGCTCTTCGGTAAGGCTCTTGAACACGATAATCTCGTCGAGGCGGTTCAAGAACTCGGGTCTGAAGAGCTTCTTCATCTCGCTCATCACGCGGCTCTTGATTTCCTTATCGGAAAGGCCCTTCTGCGAATCGGGCGTGAAGCCAAGCGGCGCGGTTTCGGCGATTTGGCGAGCACCCACATTCGAAGTCATGATGATAACCGTGTTGCGAAAGTCGACCGAGCGGCCCTGCGAATCGGTAAGGCGGCCTTCCTCGAGAATCTGCAGCAAGATGTTGAATACATCGGGATGCGCCTTCTCGATTTCGTCGAACAACACGACCGAATAAGGACGCTGGCGAACGGCCTTGGTAAGCTGGCCGCCTTCGTCGAAGCCCACATAGCCCGGAGGCGAACCGACCAGGCGGCTCACGCTGTGCTTCTCCATGTATTCGGACATGTCGTACGTGATAAGCGCGTCTTCGGTGCCAAACAAAAACTCAGCGAGCGCCTTGGAAAGCTCGGTTTTGCCTACGCCCGAAGGGCCGAGGAAAATGAACGAGCCGCTGGGGCGCTTCGGATCTTTCAAGCCAGAACGGCTGCGGCGAATAGCCTTCGACAGCGCCGTTACGGCTTCCTCCTGACCGATAATGCGCTCATGCAGCACGCCTTCCATACGCAAAAGCTTGTCGGCTTCGGCTTCGGTAAGGTTGCTCACGGGCACGCCCGTCGACATGCTCACCACGTCGGCAATTTCAACCTCGGTGATATTGGCGAGTTCCTTGTCGCTCTCTTCGGAAAAACGCTTTTCGGCTTCGGCGCGCTGCCCTTCAAGCTGCTTTTCTTCGTCGCGAAGCTGCGCGGCGCGCTCGAACTCTTGCGCCGATGCCGCCTCTTCCTTGTCAAGGCGAACACGGCGAAGCTCATCATCGAACTTGCGAATCTCATCGGGCAGCGTGCGATTGCGAATGCGCATGCGCGCGCCAGCCTCATCGAGCACGTCAATCGCCTTGTCGGGCAGGAAGCGATCTTGAATATAACGCGAAGACATAGAGACGGCAGCCTGCAGCGCCTCGTCGGAATAGCGCACGTGATGATGCGCCTCGTAGCGGTCGCGAAGGCCGTCGAGAATGCGTAGAGCCTGCTCCTCGCTCGGCTCTTTCACGTTCACCGTTTGGAAACGACGGGCGAGCGCGGAATCTTTCTCAAGATGCTTGCGGTATTCCTCGGTAGTGGTGGCGCCAATCACCTGCAGCTCACCGCGAGACAGCGGCGGTTTCAGGATGGCGGCAGCGTCGATAGAGCCTTCGGCAGAGCCCGCGCCAATGATGGTATGCATTTCGTCGATGAACAAAATGATATTGCCGTCTTTGACGACTTCCTTAATGACTTTCTTCAGGCGCTCTTCGAACTCGCCGCGGTATTTGCTGCCTGCGACCAGCGCAGACACATCGAGGGTAATCACGCGCTTGCCTGAAATGATATCGGGCACCTGATCGGCCACAATGAGCTGAGCCAATCCTTCGACCACGGCAGTTTTGCCTACGCCGGGCTCGCCGATAAGCAGCGGGTTATTCTTCTGACGGCGCGAGAGCACCTGCATCACGCGTTCGATTTCGGCCGCACGGCCAATAACCGGATCGAGCTTGCCCGCCTTGGCCTTCGCAGTAAGGTCGGTGCCGAACTGCTCGAGCATGCTCTTCTCGCCATGGGGCTCGCCGCCGAAAAACGGCATGCCCGCAGCCACGGGCGTCGGCTGATCGACCAAGTCGTTGAGTGCGGAACGAACAGCGTCGATTTCGACGCCGAGCTTCGCCATCGCATCGATAGCGCCGCCCTCGCCTTCGCGCACAATGCCGAGCAGCAAATGTTCGGTAGAAATATAGCTTTGGCCCATTTGCATAGCTTCACGCAGCGCATTTTCCAGCACGCGTTTGGTGCGCGGCGTGAACGAGATGTTCGTGCCCGCTTCGGCTTCTTGCTCGCCTTCGGCCATACCGGTGACGACTTCAAGAGCCTTCTCGTACGTTATGCCCACGCGTTCGAGAGCCTGCGCAGCAATGCCGTCAGGCTCTTTCGCCAGGCCAAGCAGCAAATGCTCGGTGCCCACATGCGGGCGCTTGAGCGCAGCGGCTTCTTCCCTGGCAAGCACAAGGACATGTCGCGCCTTGTCGGTAAATTTATCGAATGCCATATACGGTCCATTTCTGTAGAAGTTGCTGAATGTATGCTAGCACTCATTCGCAATGAGTGCCAAAGCTTCACATGCGCGATACCTTCTTGTTAATAATCAATTGGGCCTCAAGCTTGGCGGTTCCGTCCCTGGTTTCAGTAGATTCCGCACGAGCAGAACAGCACTTAATGTGCTGTTCGTCGCGAGCAGGACTTGACCGAGCTGAAACCAGGGACGGAACCGCCAAGCAATGCAAAAGCTTGCCCCAAAATTTGTCTCGGTAGATTCTGCATTCCGAAGAATCCAAGGACTCAAAACCTAGTCTCACGGCGCAAATACGAAAAGGCCGCCCTTCCGGACGGCCTTTGATTGCTAGTAGAGCTTTGCGCCAGCGGGAATCGCGCTGTCGAGCTGCAGCAGGTTCAAGCGCTCCTCGCCATTCTCTTCATGGATGGCAGAAAGCAGCATGCCGCACGAATCGATGCCCATCATCTTGCGCGGGGGCAGATTCGTGATAGCCACGAGCGTCTTGCCCACCAGATCTTCGGGTTCATAGTCGGCATGAATGCCCGAAAGAATGGTGCGTTCGACATCGGTGCCGTCATCGAGCTTGAACGCCAGAAGCTTCTTCGACTTCTTCACGGCCTCGCACGCCTTCACCTTCACCACGCGGAAATCGTTCTTGCTGAAGGTTTCGAAATCGACGAATTCCTCAAACAAGGGCTCGACGGTAACTTTCGAGTAGTCGATGGTCGGAATCATCGAGCTGACAAACGGGCTTGCCGTAGCGGCATCCTGCGCCTCTTTGGCGGCCTTTGCGCCGCTCTTCGCACCTGCCTCGGGCTTCATGTGCGGGAACAACAGCACGTCGCGAATGCTCGCGGAGTTGGTGAGCAGCATGACCACGCGGTCGATGCCAATGCCAATGCCGCCCGCAGGAGGCATGCCATATTCCAGGGCGCGCACGTAGTCTTCGTCATATTCCATGGCCTCATCGTCGCCGCCGGCCTTTTCGACCATTTGGGCGGCAAAGCGCTCGGCCTGGTCAACCGGGTCGTTAAGCTCGGAGAACGCGTTGGCGTATTCGTGGCCAGCAATAACGAGCTCAAAGCGATGCGTAAGACGGGGATCGTCTTCATAGCGCTTAGCAAGAGGCGAAACCTCGATGGGGTAATCGCACACGAACGTGGGGTTCACGATAGTGTCTTCGCCGAGCTCGTCATAGATTTCAGCAATGAGCTTGCCCGCAGTCCACTCGGGCTTCACTTCCAGACCCTTGCTGCGCGCGGCTTCGGCCAGAACGTCAACCGGCGTGTCGATGGTGACCTCGAAGCCCAAAACCTCGGAAACGATATCGGTCATAGGACGGCTCGCCCACTCGCCCGACAAATCGATCTGCTGGCCCTGGTATTCAATGACCTCGGGGTTGCCCACTGCGGCATTGGCCGCTTTGATAACGCCCTGAGCGAGCGCCTTCATGCCATCGAGGTCGCTGTAGGCGCGGTAGGCCTCCATGGTAGTGAACTCGGGGTTGTGCGTAAGGTCCATACCTTCGTTGCGGAAAATGCGGCCGATCTCGAACACGCTCTCGAAGCCGCCAACCAGGCAGCGCTTCAAATGCAGCTCAGTGGCAATGCGCAGGTAGCATTCCTGGTCAAGCGCGTTGAAGTGCGTGATGAACGGCTTGGCCGTAGCGCCGCCCTGAATGGTTTGCAGAATCGGCGTTTCAACTTCGATGTAGCCATCAGATTCCATGTAACGGCGGAACGTGGAAAGGATGGTGGAGCGCTTGCGGAAGGTGTCGCGCACGTCTTCGTTCACGATGAGGTCGACGTAGCGTTGACGGTAGCGGGTCTCTTTGTCGGAGAGACCATGGAACTTCTCGGGGAGCGGACGCACAGCTTTGGAAAGCAGCGTAAGGGCGCGCGGAGCAATGGAGAGCTCGCCGCGCTTCGTGCGCACGACAACGCCCTCGACGTTCACAATGTCGCCCAGGTCAAGGTTGCGCAGAAGCTCCCAATCGGCCTCGGACATGTCGTTGATGCGGCAGAAAAGCTGAATGTCGGCCGTGGTGTCGCGCACCACGAGGAACATGATTTTGCCCTGACCACGCTTGGCTACAATACGGCCGCCGATTTTCACGACGTCCTCGGTGTCTTCGCCCGTCGCAAGGTCGGCGTACTTCGCAACGATGTCGCGCACGTAGTCGGTCACTTCAGAGTGCTCGGGGTACGGGTTCACGCCGCGGGCGATGTAGTCTTCGCGCTTGGAAAGACGCAGCGCACGCTCGTCGTTGAGCAGCTCGGGGGCAATGGTGTTTTCGGTATCGGTCATTTGAAAACCTCTTCGTTTCCAGATGTGGTGATGAACAAAAGCATTCTATCGCAGGTCAAGCGACAAGTGCGAAAGGTCGCAGATTATACGTCGCTTTCGCACCAAATAAAAAAGGGACAGAGGACAATCCCCTGCCCCTTTCGATGGCGAGTTGGAATAATTGCATTCGCCGTTCGGCAGAACGGCGAAATCCCTAGTGTTCGATCTTGAGAATCGTCATCTTGATTTCGCGGCCGGTAGGACCGATGGCGGTTACTTCGTCATCTTTCTTATGGCCGAGAAGAGCGGCGCCAACGGGGCTTTCGTTGGAAATCTTGCCCGCAGCGGCGTCGGCTTCGGCGCCACCAACGATGGTGAACACGCGCTCTTTGCCGCCCATGTTCACCGTGACAATAGCGCCAACGGTAACCTTGTTGGACTTCTTCGGCGTATCGACGATCGTTGCCTCAGAGAGAATCTGGTTAATCTCGGCGATACGAGCCTCGACCATGCCCTGCTCGTTTTTCGCATCGTCGTATTCGGAGTTCTCGGAAATGTCGCCGAATTCGCGAGCAACCTTGATGCGCTCGCCAACCTCGGCGCGCTTCTCGGTTTCGAGGTAATGCAGCTCCTGCTCGAGCTTCTCGCGGCCCTCGGGAGTAAGGATGTAATCGCTACCCATTTCGTGACACCTAATTTCAAAAATCGATTCAGCGGCAAAAGGCCGCCCTTTTACTAAAACGGGCACGCAATGCGTGCTCGTATAAGAAAACGGCATGTCGGGCCAGCCGACACGCCGCATATTACCTTAAGGGAGAATGTGCTACTCTTCTTCAGCCTTTGCAACAGGCTCAGCAGCTTCGGTCGCATCTTCCGCTTCAGCCTTTTCAGCAGCCTGCTTCTTCGCAGCAGCAGCCTTCTTTTTACGGGGCTTCTCGGCGGGAGCTTCTTCCTCAGACGCGTCCATTTCCTTCTTGGCGCTTCCCATGCCATCGCGCAGGTTCTTCACCGTGCGGCCAAGCGCAGAGCCGAGCTTCGGAAGGTTCTTGGGGCCAAAGATAAGCAGAGCAACGGCCAGAATGATGAGGAGCTCAGGAACTCCAAGACCAAAGATTTTCATGCAAGCCTCCAAGTTTTGGGGCCCGACCAATATGGCCGGAAAACAAAAAAGCTGGTGCGATTAAATGGTCGGGACGACAGGATTTGAACCTGCGGCCTCTGCGTCCCGAACGCAGCGCTCTACCAAACTGAGCCACGTCCCGACTTCTCGCAAACAGCGGGCTATATGTTAACACACACGCCGAGCAATGCAAGCACTTTTTTTCGACTTCGTAGGCAATCTAAACGAAAAAAGGCACCGACCTGGGTCGATGCCTTTCAATTCCTGCTTAGTACCAGCGCAAGGCGCAGTAGAAGGGATTCCATTGCGAAAGCGAGCTGTAACACACCACTTCACCGGGCTGCGGAGCGTGAATATAGCCGCCACCGCCCGTAGCGATTGCCACATGATAGTCGCATGCATACACGTCGCCCGGCTGAGCCTCAGAAAGTGAACCCGTCCACTGGGCGGAGGCGATCTGATCCCATGTCGTACGGCCAATCCAAATGCCCGCGGCACGCGACCAGCAGCCAGACGTCAGGCCGGAGCAGTCAAGGCCCGAACCCCATGTCGTGCCGCCCCATACGTAGGGCACGCCGAGCTGGCTTTGCGCAGCGGCCACGACGGAGCCGCCGTAATTGTTCGAGCCGCCATTCGAAGATGAGCCACCAGTCCATGACGAACCGCCGCCCGAAGAGGAGCCGCCACCGTTGTTAGAGGCATTATTCGAGACGCCGTTATTGCTCGAGCCAACGTTATTGGAGCCGCCATTATCATTCGAAGCGTTATTGGTCGACGACGCAGCCTCGGCCTGCGTGGCAGCCGCAGCAGCAGCCTCTTCCGCCGCCTTCTGAGCCGCAGCCTCTTCCTCGGCAAGCAGCTGCGCTACCTGAGAATCGAGCGAGTCGACCTCGTTTTGATACTGCTGCACAAGCTCTTCAGCCTGCTTCTGCGCCGCTTCGGCCTCTTCGACCTTCTGCTGGGCGATATCGGCCTGGTTGGCATATTCCTGCTTTTGGGCCTCGTTGTCGGCGCGAAGGTTCTTGGTCTGCTCGACCATCTCAGAATCTTTTTCATTCAACGAGGTGAGCGTATCCCAGTTCTTCGCGAAATCGTCGAACGAATTCGAGCCCAGAATAACGTCGAGGAACGTGGTTTGCCCATCGCGGTACATGTTGCGAGCGCGCTTGGAAAGCTTGTCTTGCAACTTGTCGATGTGCGCGTTGTTGTCGTCGATTTTAGCTTGGCACTCGTCCATCTTGGAGACTGCCTCGTCGTGCTCCTGCACGGCTTGGTTGTAATTCGCAGACGCAGCACCGAGCTGCTCGCGCATAGAATTCAGCTTTTGACGAGCTTCGTCGGCCTGAGCCTGCACGTCAGCAGACGTAGGATCGGCGAAGGCATTCTTCGGAGAAACCATGGCCGCGGCGCCAAAGGCGGCGGCTCCACCGAGGAAGGCTCGTCTCGTCAAGCGTGCGTTTAAAGTAGTCATAAACGAACCCCTTCATATGGTATCGGGAAGTCGAAATGGAGACTTCCGACGAACGAGGATAGCAAAGCCGCAGCATTAATTACACCCCATGTAACCAAAGCGGCACATGGCTTTCACAAACCTAGAATCGAATGTCGCAGATGAAACCAGGTATCTTTTATATACTTAGCTCCATTTCTCACCGTAAACGTTAAAAATAATTCGACAGCATGATGAGGGGATATTCGAAAGGCGGCACATCATATTGCGCTTTGGCAACGTGCCTTCAATGCGCTTGCGCGCCTCCATTACAACGGAATCACAAAACGTGAAATTTCAGCATCCTGAATAAAAAAATGAAAGGCCCGTCGCACGAACAGGCCTGAAACATATACATACGTATTTGCTCGCTACCAACGAAGCGCGCAAACGAATTGAGGATAGTTCGACTCGCATACCGTTTGACCCGGCTGCGGAGCGTGAATGTAAGAACCGCCGCCCGCAGACGTGCAAATGCCCACATGATCTTTCTTCCACAAAACATCACCGGGCTGCGCTTCAGAAAGCGGTCCACGCCAACGGGCGGAAGAGTACTGAGCGCTATCGGTGCGGCCAATCCAGATACCCGTTGCCTGCTGCCAACACCACGACGTGAGGCCAGAGCAGTCGAGACCGACGTTCGGAGTGGTGCCGCCCCATTCATACGGCACGCCAATTTGGCTACGCGCAAAATCGACGACCGATCCCGAAGGCGGAATGTAATTATTCGTGCTGTAGCTCGGCGAAGTGCCGCCACCACCATTATTCCCGCCGCCGTTGCTGTCGCCATTGCCGGTGCCGCCGCCGTTGGCATTCGAAGGCGCAGTCTCAGGCTGTTGCTGAATCTGCTCGATGGCCGCCTGAGCTTCGGCGGCGAGTGCAGCCTGACGCTCCTGGTCGTACAGCGCCTGCGCCTCGGAGGAAAGCGCATCATAGGATGCCTGGAATTGCTCGGCGAGCGCCGTGCCTTCCTTCACCGCCTTGTCGGCTTCTTCCATTTGATGGGCCGCTTCGCGCTCCTGTTTGCTGTATTCGTCGCGCTGCGCTTCGTTATCGGCGCGCAGTTCCTTGGTTTCGGCAACCATCTTCGCGTCGTTTTCGTTCATCCTGGTAAGCATGTCCCAGTTTTTCATGAAGTCATCGAACGAATTGGAACCCAAAATAACGTCGAGGAACGTGGTCTGGCCATCGCGGTACATATTGTTCGCGCGATTGCCGAGCTTGCCCTGAAGGTCTTCGATGCGCTCGTTGTTGTCGTCGATTTTCGCCTGGCACTCGTCCATCTTCGCCGTAGCGGCATCGTGAGCGTCGACCGCGGCGGCGTAATCTTTGACCTTTTGGTCCAAATCGGAATTGAGCTTCAGCAATTTCTGAAGTGCAGCATCGGCCTCTGCCTGCTTTTCAGCTGCCGTTGGCTCAGCGAAAGCGAATTTCGGCGCCGCGACGGCAACGCCAAATGCAGCAGCGCCACCCACAAATGCACGGCGCGAAAGATTCATGTGATTATCCATAAGCCCGGCCCCCATCGCCTGGTTGAAATCATATGAAAGATACTTTACCAGCCTTAACAGCAAAAAACAAAAGCCCGCACACAGCGGGCTTTCAGAAACCTGAAAAGAAACCGGTTTTGAATTTAAAACGCGTTGCAGAACGCATCCAAAAGCGTAATCGCATCGTGATGCGCGGCGCGCTCGATAGCCGCCACGCTCTCATCAACGCCAGGACCAACGATTTCAAGAACGATACGGCGAGGACGACCAGCTTCAGCAGCCTCGTTGGCTGCATCAACCGCATTCGCGATACGGCGACCAAGCGTCTGGGGGTCATCGCATACAACGCGCGGCACGTTCGTTTCGTACGGCTGGCCCGAACGCACGATATGCGCAAGCAGCATATTCGCATCGGGAGGCACGAGCAACGTTTCAGCGCTTACCATTTTAGAGCGCGGATTCGTGGCCATCGCCAAGTTCGACATGTTCGACGCCACGCTGCGCGTGTATTCCTCCGTACCGAACAGACACACGGCGTGGTTTTCGAGCACATCGGCGGCACGCGCAAAGCCCATGTACGCGCGATCTTCGATTTGAGGCTTGTCTTGCCATGCATTATGCAAATGACGCAGCGTCGCATATGTTTTCACGCCAGCGATGCCGTCGGGCACAAGGCCCATGTTCAACTGAAACTTGCGCAGGGCGCCTTCGGTATAGGCGCCAAACGTGCCGCTTACGCCGCCGCATGCAAAGCCAAGCGCGCCGAGAGCCGTTTGCAGCTGCTCGACGTCTTTGCCCGAAAAATACGGCGTACGCAAATACAGCAGGCGTTCGCCCAGCTCAAAGCCCTCGTCGGCTTCGCCTTCCCTATGAATTGCTTGAGGAATCATAGCTTCGTCCTTAGCATCGCATTATTTCATGCGATTGATGAAATAATCGGCCATAGAAATGAGCAGCGCGCGAGCATTGCTCTCGTCGATTTCCTGAAGGAGCTTTTCCTTTGCCTTATCGGTAAGCGAGCTCGCGTAATCGCGCGCATAATCGAGAGAACCAGCCTCGCGCATAATCGAGACAGCCTCGGCAAGCTCAGCGACATCGGTCGTTTTCGAAGAGAGAATCTCAACGAGGCGATCGCGCTTGTCGGAGTGCTTCAGCGCATGCACAACCATGAGCGTACGTTTGCCCTCGGTAATATCGCTCGCGTAATCTTTGCCCACGATTTCGGGGTCGCCCTCGATATTGAGCAGGTCGTCTTGAATTTGGAAAGCCAAACCCGTAGCCAAGCCATATTCGCGCAGCGCGGCAATCTGTTCTTCGGTGCCGCCACCAACGATGGCACCGACAGCCAACGGAACCGCACCAGAATAATGCGCGGTTTTATGAATTGCCATGCACAGATAATCGTCGGGAGTGATGTCGTAACGCTTGTCGCGCGCCCAGCCCAAATCGAGGGCCTGGCCCTCGATGGTGCGACGGGTCATTTCGATAAGCTCGGTAACCACGCGCACTTTTTGGGCATCGGTAAGATACGGATCCCTCATAACGGCACCATTCACCATGGAAAGCGCAAGGTCGCCCGTGTTAATGGCGATGCCCAAGCCTTCGGTGAGGTGCATGCAGGGCACGCCGCGACGTGTAGTCGCCTCGTCGGCGATATCGTCGTGAATAAGAGCCGCCGTATGGAAGTGCTCGATGGCAGAAGCGGCGGATGCAGCATGGCGAATATCGCCGCCCACAGCAACGCACGCCGCAAAGCAAATCAGCGGGCGATGACGCTTACCGCCGTTCTCGCTGTATTTCATAAGGGGCCCATAGAGATACGTATCCATATCGGGATGGTCGCCCGACGGGATATACGAGTTCACTAAATCGCCTACGACCTTGGCATTCTGAATGAGGTACTCCTCGAACGACGCGGGCGGATTCGCCGCTGCCGTAAGGAGTTCGTTCATGCTTTCGTTTCTCACTTCAGCTGAATTCATACCGGACTTTCCGATCGTAGGTTCACCGCAATGGGTTCATGCAAAAAAGCATCTGGAAGCCACGCTCTTCCTTGGTAGGAGCGGTGGGACTCGAACCCACAAGCCTTGCGGCGGCGGATTTTAAGTCCGCTGCGTATGCCAATTCCGCCACGCTCCCACGATGCTTATCGTGCTTATTTGCACGGTTTTCTATGATAGCAAATGAGCAACAATCGCCGCAAAAGCCCACGAAAGACACGCTAATATCATCGTTTTGCGCCAGTCGCCGCGCACGCCGACCCCTGGGCGATCAAAGCGTTTTGAGAATCGCCAAACGACGCACAAGGGCCCGATTCGCGGCAATCGGCCCCATGCTCACGCCCCAGGACGTCCTTCCATAAAACCAAAAACAGCGTTCAAGCCGGCACCCTCGTTAACATGCTCTATGCTCCGAGCATTGAGCGCATGGGGCCCTTGCAATTAACCGGCGTTTCCTAGAGCGCGCTTCTTGCCGCATCGAGCACAATGCCGATAAGAATATCGCTCTCGCTCACCGTGAAGCCGTCAAGATTCGCAAGGTCCATGACCGCACCCAGAATCACGAGGCCCGCCGGAAAAATACCCGCGCGCTTGGGTTGAATGCCCGCAACCTTCATGCGCTCGGCGAGCGGCAACGCCCACATGCGCTCAGCCACTTCGTCGAATTCAGCGCGCGTCACGCGAGCACCATGAACCTTCGACGAGTCATAGGGAACCAAAGCATCTCGCACGGCCACCACACTCGTAGGCGTCCCCGCAACCGCAACAAGGCGGTCACACGAATTGCCCGTTTCGAAAAACGGGGCGAGCGTCTCGTGCGCCCACGCTGAAGCCGCGGCAAGCTCGTCTTTCGTCGGCGGATCGCCAGCCAGGAATCGCTCCGTCATACGACGGCAGCCGATATTGAAAGAATGCGATGCTCGCACCGCAACATCAGGCACGAGGTCGCCCGCCGAACCGCTCGCTCGACCAAATACCATCTCGGTCGAACCGCCGCCAATATCGGCAAACAGCAAATCCTCGTTGCGAAAATCATTCGACGCGCCCAAAAACGACAGCGCCGCCTCACGCTCGCCCGGAATCACCGAAAGCTCAACGCCGACTTCACGCAGGCGCGACACGAATACGTCCGAATTGCGCGCATCGCGGCTCGCGCTCGTGGCAAGCGCGACCACGCGGTCGACCGAGCAATCGGCCGCACATGCATCAATAACCTTGCGGTACTCAGCGACCTGGGCAACCGTGCGATCAATTGCCTCGGGCAAAAGCACACCCGACGCATCGACCCCTTCGCCCAAATTCGTGATGGCGCTTTGGCGGGCCACCTGCCGAACGCCCGAAGCGTCCACATCCGCAACGAGCAAACGGCTCGTTACTGTTCCAATATCGATTGCAGCAACCCTCATGCGATGCACCTTTCTGCTCGCCCTTCCGTCTTGCCTTCATTGTAAAGAAAGAGCCGGGGAATTTCCCCGGCTCGAATCGTGCTTTATTGAGCGTCGCTATATCCAAAAACAGGGTCGAGCACACCCGAATACCATGTGTCGGGCGTTTTCACGCTCGCAGAATCGATTTGAGCATGCACCGTATCGGGCGTCGATGACGATTCATCTTCAGAAAGGCCAACCACAACGCCAGCGGTCTCACCCTTCGACACCCAACCAAGCTGCTCGCGCGCGACATCTTCGATGCCCTCGTCGGTCGAAAGCCGATCGATGTCGCTTTGGATAGCTGCGTTGCGCTCGCTGAGCAGGGCGTATTCCGCCTCAAGCTTGTCTTGCGTGCGCAAACCCACGTAATACTGCTGCGCCATAGGATACAAGAACCAAAGAGCCGCGGCGATGCAAATCAAAATGCCGAGCGCATAGACCCAAATCGGTGCGCTCAAATGGGCTTTTGTCTGCGACGCGCGACTTGTGGCAGCCGCGCCTCGGCCGCCACGGGCACTGCGTCCCTCGCTCGAACCGCCAAGGTCGTTGAAAGCTCGCTTATGATTGCGACCCATCTCGCCCTTGTAGACCGCCGCCCGACTGCCCGCTTGCGCAGGAGCGCCAGCGTCGCCTCCAAATTGACGATTGAAAAGCTTCTCGGCTTTGGCCTTGGCCTTCGACTTCTGACGGCGCTCCTTTTTCGAAAGGCGCGAGCCATACGACGCCTCGTCCTCGTCATTTTCGATATCGTCGGGGTCGAATACCTCGACCGCGGCACGAGGCTGCGCGGATGCGCCACGCGAAGCGCGCGACTCCCCGGAACGAGAAGAACGGCGTGAATTCGAGCGAGCCGAAGCGCCGCCAAAGAGCTGCTCATCAAGATCGTCGAATGCCGAGAATGCATCCAAATCGAAGCCGGACGACCTCGTTGCCACTCGGCCCGAAGCCGAACGCGACGAACGAGCCGGACGCGAACTCACGCGCGAATTCGCCGCGAATGATGCCTCGCGGTCGTCGTAGGGAGCCGGCTCGACGATGGGCTGAATACGCCCAGAGCGCGTGACTTTCGAGAATCGAGCGCGTTCGCCACGGGCGAAACGGTCGCTTGAAAGCGAATCGAGCGATTGGGAGTAGTCGAGCCCGCGAGCGGAAGATGTTTCGCCAACAGCATGGGAACTTACACGGCCCGATGCGGCATAGACGTCGCGACCGCGCATAGATGCGCTTTCGTCATATCGAGCAGCGCGCGACTCAACAACATCTCGCGACGCACGCGAAGATGCGCGGCTCGAGCCGTCGAATGAAATGATATTGCTGCTGTTGCGCGACATAAAAGATGAGGCCCCTTGCATCGTGGTGTGTTTAAAGTGGATGTAATGCTGTGAGCTTGTGTCTGATTATCATACCACGGAGACGACAGGCGCGGCATTCAATCGCCCACGCGCGCGCTTATTTTCACGAACAGAAAACAAGCCCAGGTAATCGCGCCGCATCCTTCCCCAACGCAAAAGGGCCAGGGAACAATTCCCTGGCCCGACACATCGCTTTTTCGCAACGAAAGCGTTCTCGGCAGAGTTAGATAACCGAAATCACACCCGTCGCAATGCACACGATACTAATCACGAAGAACGCGACAATAGCAGCGGCAACCACCTTGTCGAGCGTCTTCGGCAGGAATGCCTCGTTGCGCTCTTTCTGGCCATACCAGTACAAAACGATGCCCGGCGCGAACAGAATGGTCGTGATCATGAGGCCCGTAAGACCACCCGCGTAAATCAAGAAGATCGAGTAGAAGAAGCCAACGATGCCGATGCCGCGATAGAACGCCAGCTTGCCGCCCGTGACGCCCTCAAACCCATCCTTCTTAAATGCGCACACGAGCAAGAACATCGAGCTGAAGAAGTACGGGATCAGGATCATCGAAACCGACACGCCGTAGAAGAACTGGTACGTTTGCTCGGAGAACAAGATGATGACGAGGAACACCTGAACGATGAGGCAGGTCACCGTAAGGGTGACGATAGGAGCGCCCTTGCGGTTTTCCTTCGCGAAGACTTTCGGGAACACGCCCTGCTTCGCGGCCTCGTGAGGGCATTCAGAAGAGATGATGGTGTAGCCCAGCATAGCGCCCAGAAGCGACAGGGCGACGCCCAGGTTCACGAGCGCAGCGCCCCACGGACCAACAACGGCCTCGAGCACGCCTGCCATCGACGGGTTGGGAAGCTCCGCGAGTTCAGCGCGAGGCATAACGCCCATGGACAGAATGGAAACCAGCAGATAGATGCACAGGATGCCAATGAACGCGGTAACGGTTGCGCGGCCTACGTCCTTGCTATATTTCGCACGACCGGAAATGGCGACAGCACCCTCGATGCCCAAGAAGATCCAGATGCTTACGCCCACGGTGCCAACAACCTGATCCCACAAGCTCGGTCCATCGGGCTCGCCCCAGAAGTTGTCCATGAAGATTTCCGGGTCGAAATGCATGCTGAACAGAATGGCGACAATCGCGACGAACAGCGGAACCAGCTTGGCGATAGTCGTGATGATGTTGACGCTCGCAGCCTCTTTCACGCCGCGGCTCACCAAAAGCCAGCAAATCCAAACCACGATGGATGCGCCAATGACCGAAGGAAGGTTATTGCCCTCACCGAACAGGGGCACGAAGTATGAGATGGACGCGAACAGAAGCGTGGTGTAAGAAACCGTGGCGAGCAGCGCCGAAATCCAGTAGCCATAGGCCGAAATGAAGCCCATGAACTCGCCCCAACCGGCGCGAGCATACGAATAGATGCCGCCCACCAATTCGGATTTATATTTGCTCAGCGCGTAGAAGCACATCATGAGCGAGAAAACGCCGATGCCGCATACAACCCAGCCGATGAGCACGGCACCCGTATTCGCGCCCGCCGCGGCCATATCGCCGGCCATGGTGAAGACGCCACCGCCGATGACGGCGGTAATCACGGCCGCAATAAGATGCGGCAGCGACAAGCCATTGGGATCGTTCACCTGAGATGACGAGCCCCCGTTGGACTTTGCCATAGTATTCCTGCTTTCTTTAGCGACTCGTTGAAACACCGAACACCCCTGAACAGCGTTTCAACACAACTCATTCACTATACCCCACATACTGCAGGGTTTTCGGACGAATTCGCTCCAAGTTTTCTCGCGGCAACAAGAAAGCCCCAGCAACTGCTGGGGCTTTCGCGATTCACTCTTGCACAAAATCGATTCGACGCAAAACTACTTGATGTTGTAGAACGCATCCTTGCCAGCATATGCGCCGGACATGCCGAGCTCTTCCTCGATGCGGATGAGCTGGTTGTACTTGGCGATGCGGTCGCTGCGGCATGGAGCACCCGTCTTAATCTGGCCGGTATTCATGGCAACAGCCAGGTCGGCGATCGTGGTGTCTTCGCTCTCGCCAGAACGATGGCTCATGACGCACGCATAGCCGGCTTCCTTGGCCATCTCGATAGCCTCGAGCGCCTCGGTGAGGCTGCCGATCTGGTTCACCTTCACCAAAATGGCGTTGGCGACGCCCATCTCAATGCCCTTCTTCAGACGCTCGGTGTTCGTGACGAACAGATCGTCGCCGACGAGCTGCACGCGATCGCCAATGCGATCGGTAAGAAGCTTCCAGCCATCCCAGTCTTCCTCGGCCATGCCGTCTTCGATGGAGATGATGGGGTACTTGTCGACGAGCTTCTCCCAGTAATCGACCATTTGCTCGCTCGTGTACTCAACGCCTTCGCCCGCGAGGCAATACATGCCGCGCTCGGCGTCGTAGTATTCCGTGGAAGCGGGGTCCATGGCGAACATGATGTCGCTGCCCGGCTTGTAGCCCGCGGCCTCGCACGCCTGAACGATGTACTTCAGGGGCTCTTCGTTGGTCTTCAGGTTGGGAGCGAAACCGCCCTCGTCGCCCACGCCGCCACCGAGGCCAGCTTCATGCAGAACCTTCTTCAGCGTGTGATAAATCTCGGCGCACCAACGCAGGCCCTCGGCGAACGACTCGGCGCCAACAGGCATAATCATGAATTCCTGGAAGTCAACGTTGTTGTCGGCATGCACGCCGCCGTTGAGAATGTTCATCATGGGCGTCGGCAGCACATGGGCATTCGCACCGCCAACGTAGCGATACAGCGGCAGCTCGCTCGACTGGGCAGCAGCACGTGCGCAAGCGAGAGAAGCGCCCAGAACGGCGTTCGCACCCAGGTTGCCCTTGTTCGGAGTACCGTCGACGTCGATCATTTCGGCGTCGATAGCGCGCTGGTCGCGAGCGTCCATGCCGATAATGGCTTCGGCAATTTCCTCATTCACATGGTCGACGGCCTTCTGAACGCCCTTGCCAAGGTAGCGGCCCTTATCGCCGTCACGCAGTTCAACAGCCTCGAATGCGCCCGTAGATGCGCCAGACGGAACGATCGCGCGGGCGAACGAACCGTCGTCGAGGGTAACCTCGACCTCAACCGTGGGGTTGCCGCGGGAATCGAGAACCTCTCGGCCGTAGACGTCGAAGATGATGCTCATGAAGTTTCCTCCTATGATGAACGAACCGGGACCTACAAGCCCCGCCCTAACAGCGAAATTGTATACCACACGCGAAAGGGCGATGCGGCAAACGGCGTAACTTAGCCGGCAAAGGGGCTCGAGCAACGGAGACTGGCATACGAAGCGTCGTTCGAAGGCGCATTGGTCGCTTTACGCACAGGCTTCTTTAGAAGAGAACGCCTACAACGATGCAGAAGACAGAAAATGCCATGACCATAATCACCGAACACGGCTCCACATGCTGTTCGCCGCGCAAGCTCGTACGAGCGCCAGGCGCGCCATAGCATCGGGCCTCCATCGCGCAAGCCAATACGCTCGCATGGCGAAACAACCCCACGAGCATTGGAACAAAAGCCCTGCCTCGCTGCATTATCCTGCCCACAAAGCCACCGTCATCGAAATTCGCGCACCGCGAACGTTGCGCCTGGCACACAATCGCATATTCATCAAAACATGCCGGAATGAAGCGGAGGGCAAGCGAGAACGTCGTCGAGATATCGTCCACAGGAACCCCGAGATTTCGGAGGGGGCGCATCAAGCTCGAAAACGCACGGGTAAATTGCGCACTGTCGTACGCGAGCGCAACCGAAAGCGCGGACAGCGCAAGAACCACGATGCGTGCTGCATAGAAAAGGCCGGCACCTATGCCGTGGGGAATTTGGGCGATGACGGTACACGCGAGAATGAACGCAAGCGGAGCAATGCATGCGGCCATACTGCGCAGCGAAATTCGAAAGTATAAAAGCGCCATGGCCAAGAGCACGCCAAACGCGCCCAATCCCAGCCACGTTGACACGAATAGAAGCGAAACGGAATACGCGAGCAAACCCACAAGGGCGAAGCGCGCATCGAACGCAGTCGAACTATGTTGTGCGGATGTGAACATGCCGCAAGTATAAAAGAGGAAGGCCAAAGCCTTCCTCTTGAAGTGCGTATTCCATTGTTTTCGCTCCGAGAAAGCCGGAGCAAGAATAGAGAGAAACTACTCCCCCGCCTTATCGGCATTGCGCTGCGACACTTCCTTGGCCATTTCAGCCGCTTTGTCGCCAACCTCTTTCGCGGTGTCCATGAGCTTATCGCTTACAGCCTTCGCGTCATCCATCGCCTTTTCGGTCGCATTCTTCGCTTCGTCGATAAGGCCCGGAATATTTTCGCGCGCCTGATCGGTCAACGCCTGACGTTTTTCACGAGCGCTTGCGACGACACTCGGAGCCTGTTCCTGAGCGGTATCAATCATTTTGTCGGTCGCGGCTTTCATATCGCCCGCGAATTCCTGCGCGGCGTCGATTGCGCTATTGAGGATTTTTCCAAACTCAGACATGAGATGCCTCCTTGCAATAGGTTCCCCTCGTCTTTATATGGTAACGCAAAAACGCCGCCCCGAAGGACGGCGTTTGTTTTGCTAAATTCCCGTTGAAAAGCGAGTTACTCGGCTTTTTCCTCGGTAGCAGCTTCAGCCTCGACGGCCTCTTCAGCCTTGGGCTCTTCGACGGTCTCTTCGGCCTGAGCCTCTTCAACCTTCTTCGGAGCAGCCTTAACAGCTTCAGCCTTCTTCTCGGCCTTCTTCACGGGCTCGGTCACGAGCTCCATGATAACCATGCTAGCGTTGTCGCCCTTGCGGGTGCCAAGCTTCATGATGCGAGTGTAGCCACCCTGACGGTCGGCCCACATGCCCTGCTGAACCTTCTCAAAGATCTCGCGAACGAGCTCTTTGTCACCGAGAGCGGCGATAGCGAGACGGCGAGAATGCAGGTCGCCACGCTTGGCCCAGGTGATGATGCGGTCGACGTCGGGACGAATCTCCTTAGCGCGGGCTTCAATGGTCTTAATGCGATCATTGGTGAACAGCGCCTGCACCAGGGACTTCTTCATGGCCTTAGTATGGCTGGCATCGGTGCCCAGCTTGCGGCCCTTCTTGTAATGCCTCATCGTGTAGTCTCCTAGTTATTGCTTCAAGTTGAGGTCCATAGAGATCAGCTTGTCCTTGACCTCTTCGATGGACTTCGCGCCAAAGTTGCGGATGTTGAGCAGGTCGTTCTCGGAGAACTCGACCAGCTGACGCACCGAGTGGATGCCTGCGCGCTTCAAGCAGTTGTAAGAACGGACGGAAAGGTCCAGGTCCTCAATCTGCTTGTCGAGCTCGGCGTTGGCCTCCTGGCCCTCCGGCGCGAAGATGGACGGAATCTCGCCCTCTTCCTCGTCGACGATATCGGCCAGCGAAAGGAAGGCACCCATGTACTGGTCGATGATGTTCGACGCACGGCACACCGCTTCGTTAGGAGCGATGGAGCCGTCGGTCTCAACTTCGAGAACCAGCTTGTCGAAGTCGGTGCGCTGACCCACACGCGTGTCGCTGACTGCGAGAGTGCAACGACGCACGGGAGAGAACAGGCTGTCGACGTGGATGATGCCAATGGGATCCTCGGTGCGCTTGTTGCGCTCAGCCGAGACGTACCCACGGCCCACGCCGATGCGGATGCTCATGTTCAGCGTGCCGCCATCGGCAACGGTGCAAATGACGTGCTCGGGGTTAATGAGCGTGAACTCGGCGGGAACCTTCACATCGGCGCCAGTCACCGTGCACGGGCCCTCGACCGAAATGGTGGCCGTGGCTTCCGTGTAGTCCTCGGAGAGGGCCGAGAAAACAAGACCCTTCACGTTGAGGACGATATCGGTGACGTCTTCGATGACGCCTTCAGCAGTCGTGAACTCATGCTGAACGCCTTCGATCTGGATAGCCGTGGCTTTGGCTCCGTCCAGCGACGACAGCAGAACGCGACGCATGCAGTTACCCAGCGTGTATCCGAAACCACGCTCAAGCGGCTCGACGATGAAGCGGGCGACAGTGTCGTTCACTTCTTCGGTAGTAACGGTTGGCCTCATGAACTCTGCCATAGTTTGTAAGCCTCCTTAAGCCGCGGTTAATTACTTCGAGTAGAGCTCGACGATAAGCTGCTCGTTGATGTCCAAATCGATCTGGTCGCGGTTGGGGAGAGACAGCACGTTGCCCTGAAGCTTCTCGATGTCAACCTCGAGCCATGCAGGAACCTGCATACGCTCGTTGGAGACGAGAGCGCTCTTGATAACGAGCATCTCCTTGGCCTTGTCGGCCACAGCAACGACATCGCCGGGGCGAACGCGGTAAGACGGAATGTCGACGCGCTTGCCGTTAACGGTGATGTGACCATGGGAAACGGTCTGACGGGCTTCCTTGCGGGTGCGAGCAAAGCCCAGACGGAACACGACGTTGTCGAGACGCGACTCAAGGATGCGCATCAGGTTCTCGCCGGTGATGCCGGGCTGACGCTTAGCCTTGTTGAAGTAGCCGCGGAACTGCTTCTCCAGAACGCCATAGATGAACTTGGCCTTCTGCTTCTCGCGCAGCTGCATGCCGTACTCAGATTCCTTACGGCGACGCTTGGGCTGGCGAATGGATTCCTTCTTAGAGCTGTAGCCGAGCACGACCGGATCAATACCGAGCTGGCGGCAGCGCTTAAGAACCGGAGTTCTGTTGATTGCCATAGTGATTCGATCCTCTCTTAATTAGCAGCGGCGACGCTTGCAGGGGCGGCAGCCGTTGTGCGGGATGGGCGTGCAATCCTGAATGCTAGAGACCTCAAGGCCAGCAGCCTGCAGGGAGCGGATAGCAGTCTCGCGACCAGAGCCGGGGCCCTTCACGAAGACGGCGACCTTTTTCAGGCCATGCTCCATAGCGGTCTTGGCGGCCTGCTCGGCAGCCATCTGCGCAGCAAACGGGGTGGACTTACGAGAGCCCTTGAAGCCCACGGTGCCAGCAGAATTCCAGGAAATCACGTTGCCCTGAGGGTCGGTGATGGAAACGATGGTGTTGTTGAAAGTGCTCTTGATGTGAGCCTGTCCCACCGCAATGTTCTTGCGCTCGGAGCGCTTGATGCGGGTGCGAACGTTCTTTTTAGCCATGTGTCAAACCCCTACTTCTTCTTGCCGCCGATTTGCTTACGCGGGCCCTTGCGGGTGCGAGCATTGGTGTGGGTGCGCTGGCCACGAACGGGCAGACCCTTGCGGTGACGGAGGCCACGGTAGCAGCCAATCTCCATCAGGCGCTTGATGTTCTGCGAAACCTCGCGGTGCAGGTCACCTTCGACGGTGAGGTTCTTGTCGATGTATTCGCGGATCTTCTGCAGATCGTCTTCGGAGATATCCTTGACACGGATGTCAGGGTTAACGCCGGTCTCTGCAATGATCTTCTTGGCGGTCGTGTTGCCGATGCCGTAAATGTAGGTCAAACCGATCTCGATGCGCTTCTCGCGAGGGAGGTCGACGCCGAAAAGACGAGCCATGGTATATCTTCCTCTCTCTTTTTAGCCCTGGCGCTGCTTGTGACGAGGGTTCTCGCAAATGACGAGGACCTTGCCATGACGCCTAATGATCTTGCACTTGTCGCACATCTTCTTGACCGAAGGACGGACCTTCATGCTTGTCTCCTTTGAATGTGCGGCTTCCCTTCGGCTGACGGATTTGCCTCTGGGGAACCATTTACTCTTCACTCTATGAAACACGCCCAGCCGCAGGCGATGTTTTCACTTCTTGCGCCCCGAAGGGCATGCGCTCGAGAGCGCACTAAAGCACCCTGCCGGCTCACGTTACGCGATATGGCGGGTGCAGCATACCGCTTATTTAAAGCGATAGGTGATACGGCCGCGGCTCAGGTCGTAGATCGAAAGCTCGACCGTGACTTTGTCGCCGGGCAGAATCTTGATGTAATGCATGCGCATCTTGCCAGAGATATGAGCGAGAATCTCATGGCCGTTCTCGAGCTCGACTTTGAACATTGCGTTCGGGAGAGCCTCCAGAACGGTGCCCTCAAGTTCGATGACGTCTTCTTTAGCCAAGAATCTTCCTCTTCCCAAATTCTGTCGATTACGCTGTGCGCACTGCAAACGCAGCGACCGAATACTTTACCAGAGGTAAGGCAGAATCGCGCGTATATTGAGCAAGCTTTCACGAGGACACCACAACCCATGGCGCCTTCGCGTCGCACGTCGTGCATATTACCACGTTTTTTCCGTCTCCTTAGAACGTTCACCTGCGTTTTTCGTCTTTTTGTGAAACTTTATTTTAAGGAACTGCATACGGTTTTGGATGTTAGTTTCCTAAAGGAACCTATCCCCTTTTTGGAATGGTTGCCATGAGACCGAAACGGAGACGCGCGGGGGCGTTGAAGGACTTTAAAAGCCTCGCCCAATACCCCAGTGTTACAATAGAACCATCGAAGGCGCGCATACCAATGCACGGCAAACTCAAGGGATTGGAGCCGTTTATGTCAATGCAATACAAGCGTATTTTCGCTGCTCTCGATGGTGCGAAAACTCAGGAAATAGTCGCTGAACGCGCAATTGAGCTCGCTGCCAGCGAGCACGCCGATTTGGTATTTGGCCACGTGGTCGACTCCGTGCCCTACGAGGCAGCCGGCACCGATTTCGCCGCACTGGCAATGGACATGAAGGAAAAGCTCGAAGAGTCGCTCGGCGATATTTTGGAAGCCGCTCGCAACAACCCCGACATCCCCTCCGTTGGCGTCGTCGTGAAAGCCGGCCGCATTACCGAAACCCTGAACGAGGAGCTCATCCAGCCGTTCGATCCCGATTTGGTCATTTGCGGCGAGCGCGGCCTGAGCAACATCAAATATGTGTTCGTCGGCAGCGTTTCAACGTACCTCATCCGCAATTTGCGCTGCGACGTTCTTGTCGTGAAGCAGGACTAGTTCAGCGCGAACAACGGGAGCCCCTGAGGCTCCCGTTTCTTTTAGATATCTTAGTATCTTTTCAATACCAGGTATTTCTTTATACTCTTCTCTCTTTCTATATGCTCGTATTTTTCTAGCACAATTACTTCGTTTCATTTAATGCCCTCTGCGCCATAAGAGGGCATTTATTTTTGGCCCTTGCCCGCTTCGCTCTACACCGCGATTGCAGGCGCAACCCTTAATCCAATGAAGGCAGGCGCAGAATCGCTGGAATGCTCAAAGCGAATACGTGAGCCGACTTGAAATACCCGTATCACCTGTTCATGAATAGTGGTTTCTTTTAGTGACCTAGTAGTTTTATGGTACTAGGCCACTATTCTTCATCTGGCGTCTTTTTATTACTTAGCTGCCATAAAATATTTAGGATATTTGCTACTGCAAAGAGCTAAAACAGACCGTCGGAAAGCTCGCGCGCACGTTCGCCCGTGGCACATGCATCAATGGTGCGCGTGCCGTCTTCGGACACCTTGAAATCGAGCACGAGGCAATCGTCGGGCGCGGCCTCTTCGAATTTATCGCCCCATTCCACAAGCGACACGCCGTCGCCTTCGGTGATGCCGTAATAATCGATATCTTCGAGTTCTTCGGACTCTTCCAAGCGATACAAATCGAAGTGATACAGCGGCAAGCGGCCATCGTGGTATTCGCACACCAAATTGAACGTAGGGCTTGTGGGGACTTCAGCAATGCCGAGCCCCGCGGCGAAGCCCTGTGTGAAGTGGGTTTTGCCCGCGCCCAAATCGCCCACGAGCAAAATCACGTCGCCTGGCTGCACGCGATCGGAAATCGCGCGAGCAAGTTGCTGGGTCTCTTCAACGCTATGGCTTTCGAATGGCATACGAGCCCCTTTCTGAATACTATCCCGAGCGTCGGAATCGAGGCGTCAGGCAATAAAAAGAAGGTCCCGTTGCCGGGACCTTCCGAACAAGCTCTTCGATTGTACGCGAATTCGACTTACAGCGTGAAGTCCTTCTCGCCCTTGAAGACGGCAAGAGCGTCGACAACGCTGTAATCAGCGAGGGTGATGGCGGAAATCGCCTTGGTCAGACGAACCGCCTCGTCGAGTGAGCGCTGGTGGATGTTGCGGCCGGTCGCGTTGCCGCAGGCATGGCCAATATGGATCTGGTCATGCAGCTGCGTGAGGAAGGTTTCGGCGTCGACGGTGGAACCGCCAGCGCACACAAGGCCCGTACGGCCAGCGGCAGCGGAAGCGATCGCGAGGCTCTCGGCGGAGGTGGCTTCGTCGGTGGCCTTCGGCGGGTTCACCTTCACGAAGTCGGCGCCCAGGCACAGCGCGACGCCAGCGGCGCCAGCGATGAGGGCGGGAGCCTTTTCGTCGGCAACAGCCTTGCCGCGAGGGTAAATCCACAGAACCACGAGCAGGCCGGCGGCGTGGGCCTCAGCGATGAGCTGGCCAGCCTCGGCGAGCATGGTGCTTTCGTATTCAGAGCCCAGGTAGATGGTGTAGCCCAAGCCCACCACGTTCACACCGTTCGCGCGCATGTCGAGCACGGCCTCGAGGTCGTGCAGCTGCGGGCTATAGGGATCGTCCTGAGCGGTTTTCACGAGGTTGGTCTTCGAATTCATCTTGACCAGGTAGTTGACCTCGGGATAATCGGCGGCATAGCGGGCAACGAGGCCACGCTGGCCGGCGCACACGCCGCACACGCCTTCGCTGGCGATTTTGAACAGATGCTCGGGGTCGAGGTCGGCGGGGTCGATGCCTTCGCCATAGAAGTCGCCGTTGAGGTGCTCGACCTTCTGGTCGCATGCGAACAGCATCAGACGGCCGGTACCGCGCGTAGCGGCCATGTAATTGTCAATGTAAGTCTCGCGAGCGTCGGCGCTCACGTCGGCGGGAACCTTCACCTGATCACGGGTGATTTCGGGCATTTCGTTCCTCCTTGTGAAGATACGGTTTGTGAACGTCATCGCAGCAATCGGCTCGTTAGCCTCTTCGCGCATGACCAACCAAGTTTAGCCGATGCCGCACGGCTTCAAGGCGCTTTCACAGAAACGGCAGTGACACCGCCGCGGACGGCGCGATTTTGAAGGCGGGCGTCACCATGCCCGCGCGCGTCGTTATTCCGCGTACGGAATAACGGGAAACTGCGGCTCAAGGGCGCGCTTGAACGCATACGATTCCACACGCTTGGTAACGCGTTCAACCTCTGCCGCATCATAGCCGTCGGCGATGAGCTGCTCGACGCTTTTGCCGCGTTCTTTGTAATCGATGAGCAGCTTGTCGAGCTCGGCATAGGTAGTGCCGAGCGAGGCCTCGTCTTGCTGGCCGGGAGCGAGCTCGGCGCTCGGCGGCTTCACGAGCACGTGTTCGGGAATGGGAGCCACCTGCCCCGCCGCTTCAGCGCGAGCATTCACCCAGCGCGAAACCGCATACACGTCGGTTTTATACAAGCCGCCAATAGGGGCATATGCGCCGGCCGTATCGCCGTAGAGCGTGGAATAGCCCATCATGGCCTCGCTCTTGTTGCCGGTATTCACCATGGTCCACCCGTAGAAGTTCGCAAGCGCCATGAGCACGATCATACGGCATCGGGCCTGGGTGTTTTCCCCTGCCGTAGAACGGTCGAAACTCGGGCACAGGTTCGACAGCTGGCCCTCGAACACCCGGTATGCCTCCGCGATGCTCACACGCTCGGCGCGAATGCCCAGGTTGCGGGCAAGCTCCTGGGCGTCAACCAAGGAATGTTCGGTGGAATAGGGGCCGGGCAGCATGTAGCCGTGCACGTTTTCGGCACCGAATGCATCCACACACATGCATGCGACCAGGCTCGAATCGATTCCGCCCGAAAGGCCAAGAACAACGCCGTGGCCCCCGATGCCCTCTACGAATTCCTTCAGGCCCGCAACGCAGGCCGCGTATTGCTGTTCAGCGTTCATAGCACGCACTTCCTTTCACGTTTCTGAAAGTCTAGCCCAAGGCTGTTTCGGAGGTATTTCGAACAACGCCTGGCAACAAAAATAAAGAAAAAGCGGCCGCGCACCTTTGCGCAGCCGCTCAAGATCGAGAGGTCAATGGCAGTCCCTCAAATGCCGCAAGAGACGCTTCGCGCGATTCGGAAAGAACCGCTCTAACCGAGCCTCGTCCCGAATGATTCCCACATGACAGGCTTAAGCCTGCTGGAGCGCATGAATGCGGTCGCGCAGCCAATTGGCCCAGGCGTCAACGCCCTCGCCCTTCGTCGCCGCGATGGGGAAAATGGGCGCCTTCGGGTTGAGCTGGGTGACTTCGTCGCGGAAAGCCTTTTCGTCGAAATTGAACACGCTCATGGTGTCGACCTTATTCAGGATGATGGCCTCGCTCGCCTGGAAAACGCCCGGGTACTTCAGCGGCTTGTCGTCGCCTTCGGGCACAGACAGAATCATGACCTTAGCGCCTTCGCCCAAGTCGAAATCGGTGGGGCACACAAGATTGCCCACGTTTTCGACGATGATGAGGTCGAGGTTGTCCAAATCGAGCGCATCGACCGCACGACGAATCATGTCGCTTTCAAGATGGCACGCGCCACCCGTGTTGATTTGCACCGCAGCAATGCCCTGGGCGCCAATGCGCTTCGCGTCGACGTCGCTCGCGATGTCGCCTTCGATAACGGCGATGTTGAACTCGTCGCGTAGCGCTTCAATGGTGGCCAGAATGGTGGACGTTTTGCCCGAACCGGGGCTTGCGAGCAGATCGAGCACGAACACGCGCTTCTCGGCGAACAGTGCGCGGTTCTCCTGCGCAAGGCGGTCGTTCTTGTCGAGAATGGGTTGCTTCATATCTATTTGCATGGGATTCCTCCTCTTCTTACGCTGCGCCCAGTGTAGTGCATTTCACGCACGATGCGACGCACGGAAGCGCCGCAGCACACCAATGGCACGTATCGCGCGGAAGCGGCATTGAAGGCGAGATGAATGATTCGTCGAGTGTTTCCCTTGGCTTTCTTTCTGCGATGACCATGCCTGAAATGAGCGCTACAATATCGCAAACCAATTTTGCGGCCGATCGCGGCCGCCCGAGCGAAACGAGGATCGCAATGTACGACGGCGAAGGCCAGCCGGGACGCAACGACGAATGCTGGTGCGGCAGCGGCAAAAAGTACAAGAAGTGCCATTGGCAGACCGATGAGCGCCTGCAGGAGCTCTACGACAAGGGCTACGAGGTTCCCACGCGCGACATTCTGAAGGGCCCCGCCGATATCGAGGCCATCAAAGCGAGCGCCGCCATCAACGTGGGCGTGCTCGACATGGTGGCCGAGCGCATTGCGCCGGGCGTGTCCACCGAGGAAATCGACCAGTGGATTTACGATTACACCATCGAGCACGGCGGCACGCCGGCCGATTTGGGTTACGGCGGATTCCCGAAGAGCGTGTGCACGTCCATCAACGACGTTATTTGCCATGGCATTCCCTGCAAAGAGGACGTGCTGAAAGAGGGAGACATCGTCAACATCGACTGCTCCACCATTCTTGACGGCTATTACAGCGATTCGTCGCGCATGTTCTGCATTGGCGAAGTCTCGCCCGAACGCCGGCGCCTGGTCGAAGAAACCAAAAAGGCCGTGGAAGCGGGCCTCGCCGCCATTAAGCCTTGGGGACTACTGGGCGACGTGGGCGCCGCCGTGCACGAATACGCCAAAGCACAGGGCTATTCGGTCGTGCGCGAATACGGCGGACACGGCTGCGGGTTCGAATTCCATGAAGACCCATTCGTGAGCTTCGTGAGCGAGCCGGGCGAAGGCATGGTGCTCGTGCCGGGCATGACGTTCACCATCGAGCCCATGGTGAACGCGGGCGCGCCCGACATTGATTCGAGCGATCCGAACGGCTGGACCGTGCGCACCGCCGATGGCAGCGACACGGCCCAATGGGAAGTTCAGGTTTTGATCACCGAAACCGGATACGAGCTTTTGAGCTGGTAGTTCTTTCGCTTCCATCATGGCCGCCATTCATGCGCCCCATACAAAACCGCCCCGAGGAAGACTCGGGGCGGTTTCTTTTTATTCTTCGTTTTCGTCGGGAATATCGACTTCGATTGAATCGATTCGCAGTTCCTTGCCTTCGATAAGGTCGGCAAAGCCGCCGCATTCGGGACACATCACATGGAAGCGATCGTGCGTGAATTCGTGCCCACACTCCACGCAGCGGCTCTTCGGCGGCACCATGGTGATGTCGAGCTTCGAGCCCGAGAACAGCGGATCGCCGTCGGTAATAGCTTCGTACGCGAACGTGAGGGCGTCCTCGATGGCCTCGGTCATCTCGCCCACAGAAAGCGACACCTTCAATACCTTGTCGGCATGGTTCGCCTCGGCCGCCTGGCGCACGCTCTCAACGACGCCCGTCACCATTCCAAGCTCGTGCATGATTACCCTTTCCGCCGTTCTGCCGAACGGCGGAACGAATTGACGCTACAAAGCTGCCCAGCACGGCATCTTGGCCCTCAGACTTCACCTTGCGTAGCGCTGCTACGCGGCGGCTTGCCTTCAGGCCAACCTGCCGCACCGGACAGCTTTTCGCTGACTTTTCCTATCAAGTAAGAATACCAAAAGCACCACCTTCGCAGATGGCGCTTTCGGTTAGTCGTCCAGGTCCATGTGTTCTTTGAACTTCTTCTTGGCCTTCTTCTTGGTTTCGTCCCATTCGGCGGCAATCTCGGCGTCTTCGGCCGCTTCGCGAGCCTCTTCTTCCTGGCGCTTCTTCAAACGGTTGCCCAGAACGATGCGCGCAACCAGCAAGCTGAGCTCATACAGCACGATCATGGCGCCGAACATGAGCAGCATGGTGACAGGCGAAGCGTCGGGCGTGGCCATAGCGGAAATGACCATGAGCACGATGTAAACCGTACGCCAAGAGCTGCGGAGCTTCTTATAGGGCACGATGTCGAAAATGACCAGGTAGAACACAACGAGCGGCAACTCGAACGCGACACCGAAGCACAGCTCGAAGTTGATGATGACATCGACCCACGCCTTGGCGTCGGGCAGGATTTGCGCGAAACCGCCAGCCTGGTCGGTGAGCCACTGCACGGCGGGGTTCAGAATGAACAGGTAGCAGAACACCGTGCCGAACATGAACAGGAACACGCCCACGGCAAACGTGGGAATGAACCACTTGCGCTCGTTGGGCTTCAAAGCGGGCAGGAAGAACGCGAGGATCTGCCACAGGATAATGGGCATGCACGCCACGACCGATGCCCACAGCGCGACCTTGAAGCGAATGGTGAACGAGCCGAACACGTCGAGCACGTTCAAAACTACCATGCCGTCGTCGCCCTTGGGCAGATAGTCGGCCACGGGCAGGCACATGAACTGGATGATGGTAGGCGTTGCCAGGTAGAACACGCACATGGCGATAAACAGGGAAACCACGATGCGAACCAAACGCATGCGCAGCTCGCCCAAATGATCAAAAAGCGGCATTCGCGCCGGACCGATAGGCATGGGCTACTCCTCCTTCTGGGTCGCGGCGGACTCGTTGGCAGCGTCGGCCGCTGCGGGACGCTTCTTCTTTTTGGCAGGCTTGGCCGTGCCGAGGATCTCGCTCGCGAGTTCGGATTCGGCGGCGCGCTCGGCGTTGACTTCGGCCTGGGCCTTCTCAGTTGCCTCCATACGGGCGGCCATGACCTTCTCGTGCACCGTGGCGGGCTTGGTCGCGGCGGCAAGCTCTTCGGCCTTCGCCTTTGCCTTGGCGGCATCGCCGCTCAGGGCCTTGGCGGCCTCGGCGTTCAAGGCGGCATTCGCAGCAGTCGCGGCCGCGATGCCCGCACCAGCCTCGCCGGGCTTTGCCTGCACAGCGGCGGCAGCGGCGGCTTCGGCTTCAGCGGCGGCTTCGGCGCGCACTTCCTTGGCGGCCTCCATCGCAGCCTCGCGCTTCACCTTGTCGGCGCGCTCTTTGTCGTATTTCGCCTTACGAGAAGCGAACGATTCCTTCTTCTCGATTTTCTGCTTGTTCTCTTTGTCGATTTGCTCCATCGGGTTTTTGACGGAGTCATCGGTCAAGGGGTCGTAGATTTCAGTCTTAACGACCTTGTTCATTTCATCCTGGGCGCTGCGGAACTTCGAAATCGCCTTGCCAACGGTTTTCGCGATGGCGGGCAATTTGTCGGGACCGAAAATCAAAAAGCCGAACAGGAGAATGAGGAAGAGCTCAGTTCCACCGATACCAAACACGGGACGACCTTTCCATTCGTGCAAACAACCGTGCCATATTACCACACGCACGCGCGGGGCTAGCGCGCAAGGGGGTGCGAAAACCCCTCCATATTTAACTCACGCCACACACAAATTCGGTTCATTGTTTGCACACTTTTATGCAGTGCGCTCGAACATGACGCACAAGAAAACGGCCGCCCGATCGAATCGGACGGCCGCACATCACGCGAACATCGATGTTCTTATCTACTTCACCTTACTTGGCGGAGGGCCGCTTCGGTACGCAAGCCGCAGCTTGAACTCGAAGCGCTCCGCCAGATTGCCATGCAACGTCGGCGACAAGCGTCGTTCGTCAGAACGGCAACCCTACACCGCTCCTTCTCCGCTTTCGCCAGTACGAATGCGAACTACCTGCTCGACAGGCGAGACGAAAATCTTGCCGTCGCCCACCTCGCCGGTACGGGCGGTATTGCAAATAAGTTCGACGGTGGAATCGACTTTGTCGTCTTCGACGACCACGGTGAGCATGATCTTCGGCAGCATGTTCACGATGACCTCGCTGCCGCGGTAGTACTCTTTCCAGCCATGCTGATTTCCGCAACCCTGCACCTGGGAAATAGTCATGCCCTTGATGCCGGCTTCGAGAAACGCATCCTTGAGCGCTTCAAGCTTCGCCGGACGAACGATGGCTTCAATCTTTTTCATCGATGGCTCCTTTCGAAATTCCGAGCTACCAGTTAGTCCAGGCCATTGAACGCGGGGTATGCGCTCTCGCCGTGCTCGCGAGCGTCAAGGCCTTCAGCCTCTTCCTCGGCGGACACGCGCAGGCTGCCCTTGAACAGAACCTTCACCACAAGGCCGATGATGACCGACATCACGGCAACGAAGGCGATGGTGATAAGGATGCCCTCGATCTGAGCGATGAGCAACGTGGGGTCGCCCGTGTACAGCAGGCCGCCGAAGTCGGTCCAGGAGAGGTCGGGCACGCAGAAGATGCCGGTGAGCACGCCGCCCACCATACCGCCGATGCCGTGGCAGCCGAATGCGTCAAGGGCATCGTCGTAGCCGAGCTTCGGCTTGAGGAACGCCATGGCCGAGTAGCAGATCGGGGAAACGATGAGGCCCATGACAATCGCGGCCCATACATCGACGAAGCCGGCAGCCGGGGTAATAACGACCAGGCCGGCGACAATGCCCGTGCATGCGCCAACGAGCGTCGCCTTGCCAGAGCGCAGACGCTCAACGAGCATCCAGGAAATCATAGCGGCCGCAGGAGCAACCATGGTGTTGAGGAACGCGAGCGCGGCAACGCCATCGGCAGCGAATGCAGAAGCGCCGTTGAAGCCGAACCAGCCAAACCACAGAAGCGAAGCGCCCAGAGCAACAAAGGGGATGTTGTGCGGACGATAGCTCATCATGCCGTAGCCGCGACGCTTGCCGAGCAGCACGCACAGGATGAGACCCGTGAGACCAGAAGAGATATGCACGACGTCGCCACCAGCGAAGTCGAGCGCGCCAATGGTGTCGCCGATGAGCGAGCCGTCGCCGCCCCACACCATGTGGGCCAAGGGGGCATACACGAGCAGCAGCCAAATGGAGATGAACGCGAGCACCGCGCCAAACTTCATGCGGCCAGCCAAGGAACCTGTGATGATGGCGATGGTGATAATGGCGAACGCAGCCTGGAAAGCGACATCAACGAGCACGGGGTACGTGTCGTGGGAAAGCGCCAAATCGCTGCCACCCAGCATGTTATCGAGCAGGCCCATGCAGAAAATCTGGTCGAAGCCGCCGAAGAACGGGCAGCTGCCGTCGCCGCCGTAGGCGAACGACCAGCCGGCCACAATCCACAACACGCCGACGAAACCGATTACGGCGATTGACATGAACATGGTGTTCAACACGTTTTTGCGGCGAGAAAGGCCGCCATAGAAAAATGCAAGTGCCGGCGTCATCAAGAACACCAACATCGCGCCCAGAATCATGAATCCGGTGCTGCCTGGATCAAACATGATTGCTCCCTTCTTCCGGCGGGCGCATTGATTGCCGTTTGTGGAGCGGCCGTTCCCCATGTGTTTCCGAAATAAGGCTCGCGAAACCGAATATTCGAAAATGGCCTCTCCACACCCGGCGTTTTGTGCGCCCATGGATATGACGCATTTCATTATGGGGAGCTTCGGCGCGCACAAAGAGCGCGCAAAGGTGAGTTAACGGCTGAAAAACCAAGCCGTAACATAGGCGAAACTGGCGTTACGAACAGGAAATATTCAAGTAATGAGGACGAAATAAATAGTCGCGAGGCGCTTGCTGCGAGCAAGAAACAACCCCATGAAAAAAGGGCCCGAAGGCCCCTCTTTCATGCTTACTATCATGATTGATGCTCTAGCTCTGCCACAAATAGCCAGCACCGCGCACAGTTTCGATATGTTGGGCAACCTCGGGGCCGAGCTTGGCGCGCAGGCGACGCACATGCACATCGACCGTACGGCTGCCGCCGTAATAGTCGAAGCCCCACACCTGGGAGAGCAGCACCTCGCGCGAATAAATTCGACCCGGATGCGTAACCAAAAACGACAGCAGGGCATATTCCATGAACGTGAGGTCGATAGGCTCGCCATTGACCTTGACCTGGTACGTCGCCAGGTTCACCGTGAGCGCGCCCATATGGATGAAGTCGGCATCGCTCGTCATTTCACCCGGCCACAAAAGGCGACGGCAGCGAAGCTTGATCTCGTCGTCGCTCGCGCCGCTGCATGCGAAATCGCTCGTCACGCGCACAGGCAGGCGCACCGATTTCATGCGCGATTCGTCGAGCATCAAAAACAGCGTGGAATCGCCGCCGCTGGCAAGCTCGGCCTCGATGGCCGAAATGTCGCACCCGCCATCGGTGTCGTCAATCACGAGCAAATCGACGCCCAGGCCATGGCCGGAAGAAAGCGCCTGCGCGGGCGGCACTTTCAGCGCGCGCACGTCGGCATCCATGGAAGAGAATAACGCGGACGCACGCTCGAGCGTGATGGTGCGGCCGCACGAAACAAGAATCGTCTTGGAATGCATAACGCGCCTCCCTACAGCCTTGCCAGATAACGGTCGATTTCCCACGAGCTCACGTGCGCGCGATATTCTTCCCATTCGGCACGCTTGGCCGAAATGAGGTTCTCGCAGATCACATCGCCAAGAATCTCGTGCATGAGCTCCGATTTCTCGAACTCGTCAACCGCCTGGGAAAGGTCGCGCGGCAAGTATTTCAAGCCGCGTTCGGCGATTTCAGCCTGCGAAAGGTTGAACAAGTTCTCCTCGACCGGCGCGCACAGCTCGAGGCCTTCCTCGATGCCCTTGAGGCCTGCGCCGAGCATGGCGGCATACGCCAAATACGGATTCGCCGCCGAATCGACGCTGCGCACTGCAATGCGCGTCGATGAGGGTTTGCCCGGCTTGTATCGAGGCACGCGCACCATGGCCGAACGGTTTCGGCTTCCCCACGACACGAGCACGGGGGCGTCGAAGCCCGGCACCAAACGCTTGTAGGAATTCACGTACTGGTTGGTGATCAGCATATATTCGGGCGCATACTTCAAAAGGCCGGCGATATAGCTCTTGGCGACCGACGAAAGCCCCATGCCGTCGGGGTCGTTCGCATCGGCGAACGCATTGCCGTGCTCGTCGAACAGCGACTGGTGCACATGCATCGCGCTTCCTGGTTGGCCCTCGATGGGCTTCGGCATGAATGAAGCATGCACGCCCTGCGCATGGGCCGTTTCCTTAATGACAAGGCGCGCGGTTACCACGGCATCTGCGGCAGAAAGCGCGTCGCAGAAGCGCAAGTCGATTTCCTGCTGCGCCGGAGCCGCTTCATGATGCGAATATTCAACAGGAATGCCCATTTTTTCAAGCGTGAGCACGGTTTCGCGGCGAAGGTCGGATGCGTTGTCGAGCGGCGCCAAATCGAAATAGCCGCCCTTGTCGATGGGTTCAGGCGCAGAATCGCTCTTGAAGCAGAAATATTCGACCGCCGTGCCGATGTTGACCGAATAGCCCATCGCGCCTGCGCGCTTCAGCATATTCATGAGCACATGGCGCGAATCGCCCGCAGCCGGCGCCCCGTCTGGCGTGCGCAAATCGCAGAACATGCGCGCTACGCCGTCGTCGCTCGGACGCCACGGCAGCACCTGGAAGGTCGACGGGTCAGGATGCACGAGCATATCGGAATCTTGCAAGCTCGCAAGCCCGTCGATGGACGAGCCGTCGAAGCCGATGCCTTCTTCAAACGCGATTTCAATATCGGAGGGCGTAATGGCGACGTTTTTCAAATTGCCGAAAATATCGGTGAACCACAATCGCAGAAAGCGAATGTTGCGCTCTTCGATTTGCTTGATGACATATTGCTTCGTATCAATCATGAAAGCCCCCTGACGGCCGTTTTGAGCAAAGCCCGCTTGTGGCGAAAAGCGAGCCGCAGTTACCAGGAATAATAGCATCGTGGGTGTTTATACGGCTGTTAAAGGAATGTTACGAAGAAAACTCGAATCTACGAATAAGCGCCCGAACGAATTCGGGCGCTTCGAGCGTTCTCTCTTCAGTTGTTTTGCCGAATAGCGCTTGCGCTACACGCCCAAACGTTTCACCATCACTCGATTTGCCTCAAGCTCGATGGCATCGTCGAGCGGCGCCAGCTCCAGCACGTCGCCGCGGCGCTCGTAGGCTTGCGCAATAAGATAATCGGCGACCTGCGGGTTTTTCGGCAACAGGGGGCCATGCAAGTAGGTGCCAATGAGGTTTCCCTGATGCACGCCCTCAAAACCGTCTTCGCCATTGTTGCCAAACGTTTTGCCGAGCACGCGGCCGAGCGGCTTTGCGTCGGGGCCGAGCGTCGTGCGCCCGCCATGGTTTTCGAAACCGACGATTGGGGCGTCGCAGATGTCGCTTTGGATAACGGCATTGCCGATGAGGCGCCCCTCGCCGCGCACGGTTTCCATATCGATGACCCCAAGGCCTTCGACCACCACGTCGTCCATGGCGTAGCTATGGCCCAAGAACTGGTAGCCGCCGCATACCGCGAGCAGCACGCCACCATCGGCGACATAGGCGGAAAGCTCGCTTTTTCGCGCGACCATGGCGTCTTTCACGATCATTTGCTCTCGATCGGCGCCGCCGCCGATGAACACGATATCGACCTGCGAGAAATCCATGGCATCGCCCATGCCAATCTCGCGCACCTCAACGGGCAAACCGCGCCACTGCAAACGGCGCGTAAGGGCGATCACGTTGCCGCCATCGCCGTAAAGGTTCAAAAGCTCGGGGAACAAATGCACGATAGTAAGGGACTTCACATCGTCGCGCACCGAGGGCCTGTGGGCCCATTTCAAAGAATCGACCATGATTTATTTCTCCCCCTTCGCGGCGGCTTCAAGGCCTTCGAGCTCGCGACGAACGGCCGGCAGCGCGGTGTAGTTCGCGATAATGTACACCTTGCCATCGTCGGCGCTTGTCGCAGCCAGCACATCGGTGACGTTCTCGACGATTTCGGCCTGAATGCCCGCATACTTCAAACGTACCTGCATATCGTTCGCGCGCGTGCCGCCCACAAAGGCGCGCAGGCCATCAATCTGCGACCAGCGCTCGAAATCGATATCCCAAAACCATGACACGTCGTGGCCGTCGGCGTCGTTGTCGTTCACGAACAGCGCGAGCACGCGGCCGCGTTCGTTGAGCACGATGCGAATGTTCTGGTTGAAGCCCGTGGGATTCTTCGCGAGGTTCGTCATAACCTTGCGTTCCCCCAAATCAAACGTTTGAAGGCGGCCGTTCGTCGGGTGGTATTCGCGCACAGCGGCTTGGTAGTTTTCGAAAGGCACGATGCTCGACAGCTTCGAGATGGCATAGGCGGCAAGCACGTTGTACACCATGTAGGCGCCCGTATGCCCCGTGTGCACGCTGCGGCCATCGATATCGAACACGAAGCCGTCTTCCTCAAGGCGCACATTCGTCGCCGCGAAAGCGAGTTCGGGACGCGCCCATCCGCAATCGGGGCAACGATAGGCGCCGAGCTGGCCGTAGTGCACGTAGTCGTATTCCAACGCCCCGCCGCACTTTTGGCAGAAGCGGCTGTCGGAAATGCGGTCGGCGGAAAGGCCCATGTCGCTTGCGATGCCGAACGCGAGCGATTTGTTTGGAATGCGGTCGGCGATGGCCGCGCACAGCGGATCGTCGCCGTTGAACACGAACGTGGTTTCGGGCGTTTTCGCGAGCGCTTCGGCGATGGTGGCCTGAATGCGGTCGATTTCGCCAAAGCGGTCGAGCTGATCGCGGAACAGGTTCAGCAGCATGAAATAATGCGGACGAAGGCGAGGCAGCACATACTTGGTATACATCTCGTCGCATTCGAAGCAGCCCACAGGCGCCTGCGCGGCGCTTGCCACGTCAACGACCTTCGACGTGTCGGGCGCGAGCATGAGCGACGTCACGATGCCCGATTGCAGATTGTTTCCCTCGCGATTGCAATACAGCGGCACGCCTGCGGTTTGCAAGCAGTCGGCAACGAGGTTCGTGGTGGTGGTTTTGCCGTTCGTGCCCGAAATCACGGCCACGGGATTCACCTTTTTCGCCAGGTCAACCAAAACCGTAGGATCAACCTTAAGCGCCATAGCGCCCGGGATATTTCCCGCAGAGCGATGCATGAACGTCTCGCCGCCCCATCGGGCCGCCCTGCCCAAAGCCACGGCAGCCGCCGCACGAATTCCCATATATGTCACCTCGCGAATATCGCCACAACAAGAAAGGGGCATGCGGCCCCTTTCGCTTCGTGTCATTCTATCATTGGCGCCAATGCGTCGCCCGCAGACCTGTTAAACGCTCAGAGCATTTAACAGGTCGGCCGAATAAACGTCGGCGAGTGCGGGCCCGTGAGCCTGACTGCAAGGCCAGGCTAGCAGTAGAACAGCATGTCGTCGTACGTCGGGACGGGCCAATAGTCGCTTGCGACAATGGGCTCCATGGCATCGACGGCCGCGCGCAGGGCGTCCATCGCAGGGCGCACCTTATGGGCGTACGCGTTGGCCTGCTCTTGGGAATCGGCAATCGCCTCGGCCGAGACATGGGCATCGCGCAACGCATCGAGGCCATCGTAAATCGCATTCACACCTTCGGTGAGCGTCTTGAGCTCGCGGCGCTCATGCGACATGGGCGCATCGGGCATCGCAGCAGTCACCGTGGTAATGCCCTTGGCGATCTTCGTGGAATATGCGCTGATCACGGGCAAATACGTGCGGCGTGCCATGACTTCCATGGTGTTCGCTTCGATGTTCATGAGCTTGTTGTACTTCTCGAGCTTCACCTCGTAGCGGCTGCGCGCTTCAACGGGCGAAAGCACGCCCATCTCGGAGAACAGCTCGAGGTTCTTCTCGGCGACGAAGCACGGCAGGGCATCGGCGGTCGTGGCGAAGTTGCACAGGCCGCGGCGTTCGGCTTCGGCGTGCCATTCCTCAGAATAGCCGTCGCCCGAGAACAGGATGCGCTTGTGCGCCTGCAGGCTCTTGCGAACCCAATCGAGCGCGGCATGCTCGAATTCCATGTCGCCGCGCGCCTCCATGGCGTCGGCGAATTCCTTGAGCGTTTTCGCCACGGCGGTATCGAGCACGGTGTTCGCGTCGGACACGTTCACGCTGGAGCCCGGCATGCGGAATTCGAACTTGTTGCCCGTGAAGGCGAAGGGGCTCGTACGGTTACGATCGGTCGTGTCGCGCTCGAGGTTCGGCAGCACATCAACGCCGAAGTCGAGCTGCTCGCGCAGCGTATGCGCGGCGGTTTCGCCCGAAGTAAGCGCATCGATGATGCTCGAAAGCTCATCGCCCAAGAAGATCGAGATAATGGCCGGCGGAGCCTCGTGCGCGCCCAGGCGATGGTCGTTTCCGCAGCTCGCAACGCTCATGCGCAGCAAATCTTGATAATTGTCGACCGCTTCGATAACGCAGGTGAGGAATACGATGAACTGCAGGTTCGCCTCAGGCGTGTCGCCCGGGTCGAGCAGGTTCTCATCCTCGGTGCCGAAGCTCCAGTTGTTATGCTTGCCCGAGCCGTTAATGCCTTCAAACGGCTTTTCATGCTGCAGGCACACGAGGCCATGGTGGCTCGCAAGCAGCTTCATCATTTCCATGGTGAGGAGGTTCTCGTCAACCGCGCGGTTCGCGTTGCAGAACACCGGAGCGAGCTCATGCTGGCAAGGCGCGACCTCGTTGTGCTTGGTTTTCGCGGCAACCGCAAAGCCCCACAACTCGTCGTCGAGCTCTTTCATGAACGAATTCACCGTAGGGCGAATGGCGCCGAAATAATGCTCGTCGAGCTCTTGGCCCTTGCACGGAGGCGCGCCGAACAGCGTGCGGCCGCATACGATAAGGTCTTGGCGGCGTTCGTAATCTTTTTCAGAAATAAGGAAGTATTCCTGCTCAGTACCCACATTGACCGTGACATGAGCAGGGTTTTTGCCGAACAGGGAAAGCACGCGCTTCGTCTGCTTGTCGAGCGTGGCCATAGAGCGCAGAAGCGGCGTCTTCTTATCGAGCGCCTCGCCCGAATAAGAGCAAAACGCCGTGGGCACGCACAGCACTTCGTCTTTGATGAATGCGGGGCTCGTGGGATCCCATGCGGAATAACCGCGCGCCTCGAACGTTGCGCGCAAGCCGCCATTGGGGAAGCTCGATGCATCGGGCTCGCCCTGAACGAGCTCTTTGCCCGAGAATTTCACGATCGCCGTGCCATCACCCACCGGATCGAGGAACGCGTCATGCTTTTCCGACGTGATGCCCGTAAGGGGCTGGAACCAATGCGCGAAATGCGTGGCGCCATGCTTGAGGGCCCATTCCTTCATGCCGTGGGCGACGGCGTTTGCCACATCGAGATCGAGCGGCTTGCCCTCCTTCACGGTTTCAGAAAGCTTCTTGTACACGTCAGAGGGCAGATATTCCTTCATAACGTGATCGGAGAAGACCATGGTTCCATAACGACTCGTGAGGTCGGCGTTCATGCGGGCTCCTAAATCGATTGTTCGTTCAGCGAAAACGAGGCCGTGGCGTGCCTTCATAAAAGTTTCCACCATGTTTCGAAAGCCATTCTAACGGTATGCGTGCGCTTTCGCCGCCTAAAGTGCGCAAGCGGCAAAAACTATACGAATCAATGCAAAATGGCTGCCGCGCACCGAAGAACCGCATGCTCCATAACCAAAACGTCCCGCTCCATATGCGAAGCGGGACGCTCTTCATATTTCTTTAGGAAAGGCGCAGCGATGTGTTGAGCCAATCGCTGTCGGGCCGGCAAATGAGCCTCGCATTGTTGTAAGCCATCTTCATGGTGAGAATCGTTTGGCCGATGTAGGCCCCCGATTCCATAAGCTCAACGACGAGCGCGACATCGGGCTGCTCGTTTTCGGTGAGGTCGAGCGGGAGGAGCAGGCTCATCGTGTTCTTCGTGGGATAAAACGCCGGAACGGCCGTTTTGAAATTCCACTCGACGCGCTTTTGGGCAAGCTCAATGGCGTCATCGAGCCTGTTGATAAGCCTGCGCTTAATTTTCACGTTGTCCTCGACGGCCTCGCGGAGCTCATCGTATGCGGCGCGCCTCGACGTGTCGTCTTCGGCATGCATCGTTTTATCGAGCGCCTCAATCGCATCGTTTGCGCCACGAAGTTCTTCAGCAAGAAATGCCTTCGGCAATCGGTCGATGTTGTCGAGAAGAATATGGTCGACATCGCGCTGGAGCGTTCGGCTTCCGTCGAAGAGCAGGTCATCTTTCTTTTCAAAATACGATGCCCTTTGCGGCAAGGGCTCAAACGAAGCCACCAGCTTCTTTCCCCACATTCTCGAACCCGCTTTGCAGAACGCCTCGAAGCGCCACGGCAGTTCCATGTTCGACGGAGAAAAGCACGCATAAATCGCCTCGTACGTTGCGTCGACGAGGCCCGTGTTGAATGCGGCGATTCCCCTTTCGCGGTTTTCGAGCACTTTGCCCTCAGCCTGCAGCCTATAGAAGGTATACGTGAGATAGCTTTTGAGAATCGAATTCGACTTCGGTTCGTCATCGGCCTCGAATCCCCACTTTTCAGCAAGCGCCATCTCGGCAAGGCTTTCGATCGTATCGTCGAAATTACCCAGGTAGGCCCAGTCGAAAAGCGCCTGGCCAGCGCGCACCTTTTGCCGCGCGAAGTTATCCACGAAGCAGACATGCCACGGCATCGCGCCCGGCCTTTCCGCCCCGCGATCGCGCTTGATGGAAACCTCGACGAGCGTTTCCCCGTCATCGCGCACGATGCTCACGGGGAAAATGACCTTGCCTTCGTAATACCGAAGCACGCGATGGGACAGCGCATACTCCCAATCGCGGTTCAGCAGTTCCAACACGTCGATATCGCGCTGCTCGTATTCGGCAATCTGTTCGTTGCGGCGCTGCGACACCCAAACGAACGAAGAAAACACGGCGTCCATTGAATCGAGCTCGTTCAAAACGGCAAGGGGAACGGGGTTCACGAGATAGTCTTCAGACTCCTGCATGCCCGCAAAGCCGTCTTCCATAAGCGCAGGGAGCGGCTCTTTGGGAAGTCGCGGCTTTTCCGACTCGGCCTGCGCCTCGGCAATGCAGTCGCGGCGCAGCTTCATATGCTCAACGATGGGAACGTACGACAGAAACCACGCGGATCCGCCCTCCTGCGCATTCTCGGAGATAGAGACCTCGACAGCCTCGCCGTTCGCCATCTCAATATGCGTCGGGAAGCTGATCGTTTTCGCGTTGTGCATGCGCAATGCGCCCTGGGAAAAGGCCTCGCGCCAGTCGGCGCTGATAAGGCTCATGAAGTCGAGGCCCGGCCCATACAGGCTCGAAAGCTTCGACCTCGACGCATACGGAATGAAAGCGAGATTCAGCAAATCGTCCGACAACTCATTAAGAAGCTCTGCGGGAACGGGGGCTTCAACATATTTCTGCGAGCGAGCAGAGCTTGCGATGAGCTGGCGATCGGCGTCGCATAAAAGGCCTTCGTTCATCTGCTGCTCATTCATAGAGGTCTCCTTGGCTCTCAATCAATATCGTCGTAACTCGTTGGGTTTCGCGCCTGCGTTCGCCCGGCGCTATTCTGCCAGAAAATCGATGGCGTATTGGGCGGCAAGCGCCGCACCATTTTTCAGAACGCTTTCATCGACCGTATAGTATCCGCTGTGCTGAGGATACACCGCATCGACATCGGGATTGCGGCAGCCAAGGAAGACGAACACGCCGGGAACGATATCGAGGTATTCGCTGAAGTCTTCGCCCGCGAGGGTGCCCTCGTAATCGCTTACCGCCTCTTCGCCGAACAGCTTCACGACAGACTTGCGGCAACGCTCGGCGCACTCGGAATCGTTCGACAGGCCGGCATTGCCTTCTTGATACGTGAGCTTCGCCTTCGCATTGAATGCTTTCGCCGAACGCTGGATAAGATGCTCCAGGCGCTCAGGCATGGCCTTGCGCGTTTTATCGCTCCACGTACGAATCGTGCCCGTAAGGTAGGCCGAGCCAGCCATGATGTTGCGAGCCTCGCCTCCGTGGATTTCGCCCACGGTAACCACGAGAGGCTCGAATGGGGAAATGTCGCGGCTCACAAGAACCTGCAGCGCCACCACGATTTCGGCCGCGACCACCACGGCGTCGACGCCTTTGTGGGGCATAGAGCCATGGGCGCTCACGCCCTTGATGTCGATGCGGAACCAGTCGGTATTCGCCATGCGCTGGCCGGGCGCGCATGAAATGGTTCCAGCATCAACCTCGCTCCAAATATGCGTGCCGAAAATGGTGTCGACGCCATCGAGCGCCCCCGCTTTGATCATCATGCGGGAGCCAACGGAACATTCCTCGGCGGGCTGGAATAGCAAGCGCACTTCCCCATGGATTTCATCGGTCATGCCCAAAAGAATGCGCGCCGCGCCAAGCAGCATAGACATGTGGCAATCGTGGCCGCACGCATGCATGACACCTTCGTTTTCCGACGCATAGGGAGCGCCCGTGAGCTCGGTTACGGGCAGCGCGTCGATATCGCTTCGCAGCGCAATGCGATGGCGCGGATTTCCCTCTGCGTCATACGCATCGGACGCCGTGCCTTTGATGGTCGCGATAATGCCATTTCCAGGAACGCGGGTGTATTCAATGCCCATAGAGGCAAGACGCCAGCAAAGAGCATTTGCCGTCTCGGTCTCTTTGAGCGACAGCTCAGGATGCTTATGGAAATAACGGCGCTCGGCGATGATTTCCTTCTCCATGCCTGTCGCACGCTGCTTGATTTCTTCGCTGACTTTGCAACATTCCTGGTTACACTGCTTTTTCTTGGCTTTTCCGGCGCTTGACATCTCGCGTACCTTCCTCGCCCATACCGGCGTTTCACGTATTTCTCGCTCAACCCTAACACAAGCATGCTGCAGCAACGGGCACAAGGGCGTGAGCTGCGCTCATGATTCGTATCTTTGCCATAGTTTGCAACCGCCCACCCAGCTGGCAGCACAAAGAAAGCGTCCAGCGATGGGGCGATTCCACGGAAAGCCCCGCCTCCAAACGCAAAAATGCCGCCCCAGTTTCCCGGAGCGGCATTCAATATCGATTATGCGAATCGCACGTTACTCTTCGTCTTCGTCAGACTCGGCTTCGTGCTTCTCGCTCGTCTCGCCGAAGCCCAAGTCGCCCAGGCCGCCCAGCAGGGCGTCGAGTTCGCTCAGGTCGCGATGGTAGCTGCGCGGCGGCAGAGCCTCGCCCAGCATTTCCTCGCCTTCGGTGCTGAACGTCGCCGGCGAATCGCCGCCGATGAGCACCGTGTCGTCGGGGCTGAAGACCATGTCGAGCAGCTGGCTCATGTCGTCGTTGGACGCAGCCAGGTCGTCCTCGATGAGATAGCTCAGGCTATGCTCGGCAAGGCCGGTCTTGAGCTCTTCGATGGCCTTGGCGCCAATGCCTTCGATGCGCAGAAGCTCATCTTCGGTATAGCCGACCAAGTCGCCAACGGTCTCGATGCCCGCTTCGCTGAACTTGTTAGCCCAGCGCTGCGAAACACCCAGGTCGTCGTAGAGGTACAGACGCGCGTCCTCGTCGGAGAGCTGGTTGGCGCGGCCACCGCGGAAGCTGCCGCCGCCGAAGTAGTTGCCGTAGCCACCCATGTAGTTCTCGTCGAGCGACCAGTCCTGAGGCTGAGGCAGCAGGTCTTCGATCTCGCGAAGCTCACGCGGCGCGTAATCGGGCAGCTGCTCCTCGCCCTCGGGATGCACGGGAGCACCCTTGTAGGTGAGGCCGACCTTGTGGTAGCGAGGAAGACCCGTACCGGCAGGAATCGGCTTGCCGATGATGACGTTCTCCTTCAGACCGGCGAGCACGTCGGTCTTGCCCTCGATCGCGGCGTCGGTGAGAACCTTGGTGGTCTCCTGGAACGACGCGGCCGACAGGAACGAGTCGGTGGCCAACGAAGCCTTGGTGATGCCGAGCAGCAGGGGCTGGCCCACGGGAGGCTGCTTGCCTTCTGCAATGAGTTCGTTGGCAACGCGCTCGAACTCGTGGCGGTTCACCTGGCGGCCGGGCAGAAGCTCGGAATCGCCAGCCTCCATGACAACGACCTTGCGCAGCATCTGACGTGCGATGACCTCGATGTGCTTGTCGTTGATGTCTACGCCCTGGGACACGTACACGTCCTGGACCTGAGCAACGATGTAGCGCAGCGTGGTGTTCGGGTCGGTCAAACGCAGCAAGTCGTGCGGGTTCACAGAACCCTTGGTGAGCTGCTGGCCAACCTTCACAGCGCAGCCGTTGATGATGCCAGGCAGCATCTGCGCGCGCGCCGAAACGACGTACTCGCGGAAGTTGCCCTCGGTGTCATGCACGGTGAGCGTCTTGGTGGTCTTGTCGCCGGTAATCTGCAGGGTACCTGCGATTTCGGCGAGCACAGCCTGGCCCTTAGGCTTGCGAGCCTCGAAAAGCTCGGTAACACGAGGCAGACCGTGCGTAATGTCGTCGCCAGCAACGCCGCCGGCGTGGAACGTACGCATGGTGAGCTGCGTGCCCGGCTCGCCAATGGACTGAGCGGCGATAATGCCGACCGCAGTGCCAATGTTCACCGGACGGCCCGTGGCCAAGTCCCAACCGTAGCACTTCTGGCATACGCCATGCTCAGCGTGGCAGGTCATGACCGTGCGAATGACGACTGTGTCAATGCCGGCAGCCTCAAACGCCTTGAGCTGATCCATGCTGGTGATGTAATCGCCAGCGAGCAGATCGCCCGTGTCCTCGAGCAGGCAGCGACCGATGAGGTTCTCGTCGATCTCGCCCTTCTCGTTGTGCAGCGGGTAGGGAACGCCCTCAGGCGTGCCGCAGTCGATCTCGCGAACGATAACGTCCTGCGCGACGTCGACCAGACGACGAGTCAGGTAACCCGAGTCAGCCGTACGCAGAGCGGTGTCGGTCATACCCTTACGAGTACCGTGCGTGGAGATGAAGTACTCCAGAACCGAAAGGCCCTCGCGGAAGTTCGACTTAACCGGGCGGTCGATGGTGCCACCCTTGGTGTTGCCCATGAGGCCGCGCATACCAGCCAGCTGGCGAATCTGCTTGATGTTACCACGAGCACCAGAGTCGGCCATCATGTAGATGGGGTTGTACTGGTCGAAGTTGGCAGCCATGGCTTCGCCGATTTCCTCGGTGGTGTCGTTCCAAATGTCAACGACCTGCTTATGGCGCTCTTCAGGGCTCATGAGGCCCATCTCGTAGTCTTCATCGATCGCGTCGACCTTGGCGTCGGCGGCGGCGAGCAGCTCAGCCTTGTTCGGCGGCATGGTGGCATCGAAAACGGACACCGTGATGCCAGCCTTGGTGGCGTAGTGGTAGCCAGCGTTCTTCAAGCCGTCCAAAATGCCCGGCATATCGGAAACGTCGTAGCGGTTCGAGCACTCTTCGATGAGGCGGCCGATTTCCTTCTTGTTCACAACATAGTTGACGAACTGATGGTCCTCAGGCAGCACATTGTTGAAGATGATGCGGCCGATGCTCGTTTCGAAACGCTCGCCAGCCTTCACGGTCTCGAAATCGCTGAACGACTTCGCGATCTGCATGTCGCGCGTAGCGCGCACCGAAATGCGAGCCTGAATGTCAACGCCCGTACCAGCCTCAAACTCGTCGAAAGCGTCCTTGACGCTCGCGAAGACGCGGCCCTCGCCCGGGAAGCCATCGCGAACCGTGGTGAGGAAGTACATACCGATGATCATGTCCTGAGTAGGAATGGTCAGCGGGCGTCCATGAGCCGGCGACTTGATGTTGTTGGCAGACAGCATGAGCACGCGAGCCTCAGCCTGGGCTTCGTTGCCCAGCGGCACGTGCACAGCCATCTGGTCGCCGTCGAAGTCGGCGTTGAACGCGGTGCAGACCAGCGGGTGCAGCTTGATGGCCTTACCCTCGACGAGCACGGGCTCGAAGGCCTGAATGCCCAGACGGTGCAGGGTAGGTGCGCGGTTCAGCAGCACGGGGTGGTCGACGATGACCTCTTCGAGGACATCCCACACGTAGCTTGCGCCACGGTCGACAGCGCGCTTAGCAGCCTTGATGTTGGCGGCGTACTCGAGCTCGACCAGGCGCTTCATAACGAAGGGCTTGAACAGCTCCAGAGCCATCTGCTGCGGCAGGCCGCACTGGTGAATCTTCAGCTGAGGACCAACGACGATAACCGAACGGCCAGAGTAGTCGACGCGCTTGCCGAGCAGGTTCTGGCGGAAGCGGCCCTGCTTGCCCTTGAGCATGTCAGAGAGCGACTTCAGCGGACGGTTGCCCGGACCCGTGACGGGGCGGCCACGACGGCCGTTGTCGAACAGCGAGTCGACAGCTTCCTGAAGCATGCGCTTCTCGTTGTTCACGATGATCTCGGGAGCACCGAGGTCGAGCAGGCGCTTCAAGCGGTTGTTGCGGTTGATCACGCGACGATACAGGTCGTTGAGGTCGCTCGTTGCGAAGCGGCCACCGTCGAGCTGCACCATGGGGCGCAAATCGGGCGGGATAACCGGAATGACGTCAAGAATCATGTCGGAAGGCTTGTTGTCGCTCTTCATGAAAGCGTCAACGACCTTCAGGCGCTTAATAGCCTTGGCGCGCTTCTGGCCCTTGCCATTCTCGATGGTATCTTTGAGCTCTTCAGCAACGGCTTCCAGGTCCATGTCGTCGAGCAGGTCGCGCACGGCCTCGGCGCCCATTCCACCATGGAAGTAGTCGCTGTAGTTCATGCGCATCTCGCGATACAGGGCCTCGTCGGGCACGAGCTGCTTCGGCACGATCTTCAAGAACGCGTCGAACGCCTCGGTGCGCAGAGCCTTGCGCTCGTTGTATTCGTCATAGATGTCGGCGATTTCAGCCTCGACCTCTTCGGGCTCCATGCGCTCGTCGTCGTCGATCTCGTCGGCGAACTCGTCGTCTTCCGGAACGTATTCCGTGGACAGGCGGCGGGTGGCCTCAATCAGGCGATCGCGCTCGGCATCGAGTTCTTCAAGGTCGGCGGCGAGCTCGTCGCGCAACTCTTCGACATCCTCATCGCGAGCCTCGGTATCGACCCAGGTCACAATGGAGCTGGCGAAGTACAGAACCTTCTCGAGCTCTTTCGGGGCAATGTCGAGCAGGTAGCCCAAGCGGCTCGGGGAGCCCTTGAAGTACCAAATGTGGCTCACGGGAGCCGCGAGCTCGATGTGGCCCATACGCTCGCGACGAACCTTGCTGCGGGTAACTTCAACGCCGCAGCGCTCGCACACGATGCCCTTGAAGCGAACGCGCTTGTACTTGCCGCAGGCGCATTCCCAGTCTTTGGTAGGGCCAAAAATTTTCTCGCAGAACAAGCCGTCCTTTTCGGGCTTGAGCGTGCGGTAGTTGATGGTTTCGGCCTTCTTGACCTCGCCATGCGACCAGCTGCGAATATCCTCGGCGCTCGCGAGAGAGATGCGCAGGGCGCTGAAGTTGCTCACGTCGTAATCGCTCATTTACTCTTCCTCTCCTTCGCCGAAGGTGAACTTCGGCTCATCGGAGCCGATCAGGCTCTCGACATCGGGGTTCGCGTCGGTCACGTCGTTCATCATGCTCTGAAGGTCGGCAGCGATGTCGCTCAGGGCATCGGCCTGTTCCTTCTCGGTCTTGGAAGCGTCGTTCATCATGTTCGAGAGCATGTCGTCGTCGCCCTCGTTGTGATGACGGCTCGCCATGGCCGCCTTGGCTTCGAGCTCGGCAGCGTCGAAGTCGATCGCCTTGTGGTCTTCGCCGATCATCTCGACGTTGAGGCCCAAGGACTTGATTTCCTTCAACAGAACCTTGAACGACTCGGGCACCTCCGCGGGCGGGATGTTCTCGCCCTTGACGATGGCCTCGTACGCCTTCACGCGGCCCGACGTGTCGTCGGACTTGATGGTCAAAATCTCCTGCAGCACGTTGGAAGCGCCGTACGCATACAGCGCCCAAACTTCCATCTCGCCGAAGCGCTGGCCGCCGAACTGGGCCTTGCCGCCGAGAGGCTGCTGGGTGATGAGGCTGTAAGGGCCGGTCGAACGTGCGTGGATCTTGTCGTCGACCATGTGGCCCAACTTCAAGATGTACGGGAAGCCGACCGTGATGGGTTCGCGGAAACGCTCGCCCGTGCGGCCGTCGTAGAGCCACGTTTTGCCGAACTCGTTGAGCTGCGGCACGAACTCGTCGCGGGCCATATCGCCGTACTTCGCATGGTTCAGGTTGATGAGGTTGCGGTTCGCCTTGCCAATGACGTCGACGATTTCTTCCTCGGTCGCGCCGTCGAACACGGGGGTTGCGACGTACTTCGGACCTTCGACGGCCTCGGTGGTTTCGGCCTCATCGGACCAACCCCACTTAGCAGCCCAGCCAAGGTGGCATTCGAGCAGCTGGCCGACGTTCATACGGGAAGGAACGCCCAGGGGGTTCAGCATGACGTCGATCGGCGTGCCGTCGGCGAGGTAAGGCATGTCCTCAACAGGCAGAACGCGAGAGATAACACCCTTGTTGCCGTGGCGGCCGGACAACTTATCGCCCTGCTGCACCTTACGCTTCTGGGCGATGTACACGCGCACGAGCTCGTTGACGCCCGGAGCCATGTCGTCGCCGTTTTCACGGCTGAAGCGATAGATGCCCACAACGCGGCCACCGGCGCCATGAGGAACCTTGAGGGACGTGTCGCGAACCTCACGAGCCTTGTCGCCGAAGATGGCGCGCAGCAAGCGCTCCTCAGCGGTGAGCTCGGTTTCGCCCTTCGGGGTGACCTTGCCGACCAGAACGTCGCCAGGGAACACCTCGGCGCCAACGCGAATGATGCCGTCGGCATCGAGGTCGGCAATCATGTCGTCGGAGATGTTCGGAATCTCGCGAGTGATTTCCTCGGGGCCGAGCTTCGTGTCGCGAGCGTCGACTTCGTATTCAGAAATATGGATAGACGTGAGCAGGTCTTCAGCAACAACGCGCTCGGACACGATGATAGCGTCCTCGTAGTTGTAGCCTTCCCAGGTCATGTAAGCGACCATGAGGTTCTGACCAAGCGCCAGCTCTGCGTGGTCGCAGCTGGGGCCGTCGGCCAAAACGTCGCCCGCATGGACTTCGTCGCCCTTGCGCACGATAGGCTTGTTGTTGATGCAGCCGCTCTGGTTGGAACGCTGGAACTTCGGAACCAGGTACTCGTCGAACTCGCCTTCATCGTTCTTGATGATGATGGTGGAGCCGTCGACGTAGTCGACCACGCCGGGGTTCTGGGCAACGAGCACTTCGCCCGAGTCAACCGCGATGCGGTGCTCGATGCCGGTGCCGACGTACGGCGCGTGGGGTTGCAGCAAAGGCACAGCCTGACGCTGCATGTTCGAACCCATGAGGGCGCGGTTTGCGTCGTCGTGCTCCAAGAACGGAATGAGCGAGGTAGCGACAGAAGTCATCTGGCGAGGAGACACGTCCATGTAACCAACGCGCTCGGGAGCGACTTCCTCAGGCTCGCCGAAGACGCCGTCGGCGTCACGGGTGCGGCAAAGAATCTTTTCAGACGGCACGAACACGCCATCGATGGTCTCGCCGAACACGCGCGTCTCGGGGTCGAACTTCTCCATTGCCTGAGCGATGGCGTAGTTCTCTTCCTCGTCGGCGGTGAGGTAGTCGACCTCGTCGGTCACCTTGCCGTCGATAACGCGACGGTACGGGGTCTCGATGAAGCCATAGCTGTTCACGCGGGCGAAGGTCGCCAGCGAGCCGATAAGGCCGATGTTCGGGCCTTCAGGCGTCTCGATGGGGCACATGCGGCCGTAGTGCGAATTGTGAACGTCGCGAACCTCGAAGCCTGCGCGCTCACGCGACAGACCGCCAGGGCCCAGAGCAGACAGACGACGCTTGTGCGTGATGCCTGCGGCGGGATTTGCCTGGTCCATGAACTGCGACAGCTGCGAAGAGCCGAAGAATTCCTTGATGGCAGCCACGATGGGGCGAATGTTCACGAGGCTCTGCGGAGTGATTTCGTCAGGCTCCTGCATGCTCATGCGCTCGCGTACAACGCGCTCCATGCGCGAAAGGCCGATGCGGAACTGGTTCTGGATGAGCTCGCCGACCGTGCGGATACGACGGTTGCCGAAATGGTCGATGTCGTCGACCTGGTAGCCCTCTTCGCCCTCGTGGAGAGCGACGATGTAGCGCATGGTTGCGACGATGTCTTCAATGGTGAGCGTGGAAGCGTCGAATTCGGGATCGAAGCCGAGCTTCTTGTTCGCCTTGTAGCGGCCGACCTTGGCGAGGTCATAACGCTGCGGGTTGAAGAACAGGCCGTCGAGCAGCGTGCGCGCAGAATCGATCGTAGGCGGCTCGCCCGGACGGAAGCGCTTGTACAGCTCGATGAGCGCCTCTTCCTTGGTGGTCGCGGGGTCGCGGTCGAGCGTGCGCAGCACCATCTCGGAGCTGCCGAGGATATCGATGATTTCTTCGCGGGTGTCGGCGATGCCGAGGGCGCGCAGAAGCAGCGTGGCCGGCTGCTTACGCTTGCGGTCGATGCGAACCGACAGAATGTCGCGCTTGTCGGTCTCGAACTCGAGCCATGCGCCGCGGGAAGGAATGACCTTCGCGCCGTAGATGGTCTTGTCGGACGTCTTGTCGCGCTCGGCGCTGAAATAGATGCCGGGCGAGCGAACGAGCTGGGAAACCACAACGCGCTCGGTGCCGTTGATAATGAACGTGCCACGAGGGGTCATGAGCGGGAAATCGCCCATGAACAGGTCGTTCTGATCTTTGATTTCGCCGGTCTCACGGTTGATGAAGCGAATCTTGGCATAGAGGGGCGCCTGATACGAGACGTCTTTCTCTTTGCACTCGTCGACGGTGTACTTCGGCTCGCCGAAGTGATGCTCGCCGAGCTCGACGCACATATCTTTGGTCGAGTTCTCGATGGGGCACACGTCGTTGAAGGCTTCGGTGATGCCTTCTTCCATGAACCACTTGAAACTGTCGGTCTGGATGGCGATGAGGTTGGGGACATCGACGATGCCAGGGATCTTCGCGAACGAATGACGCTCCCTGTATACGCCGGCGCCGGTCTTTTCTGCCTTGGCCACAGGTCTTCCTTCCTTTGGGGTAAAAAGACGATATTCTTACCGTTTCGGCAGCCCTTTGGGCATACTTTCACGGCTAATTACGCAAACGTAAAATTTAAACACATTGAGAAATTAAGTCAAGACTTTTTTTCACGAACTGTGTTGAGTTTCTGGTTTTAGAGATTTCCTTCAAGGGCTGGAACAGGCAAAACGGCATGCGACAATCTTTTAGTTACTTGGTTTCTCTTTGATAGTAGGTCTTGTACCTGTTAAAAGCTACGAGCATTTTGCAGGTTTGACAACCTCGCTATCGCCGCTTCCCCATCAATCGCCCGCCACCTGCTAAACGCTACGAGCATTTTGCAGGTGGCGGATTCAAAAAGCGGGACCCACAAGGACGGGATTGGGCAAGAAAAAAAGCCGTTCTTTCGAACGGCTTTCAAGAAACATCCGCAACCCTGAGGGCGCGCTTTGGGGAAGATCGCGGCCCTCGGAGAGAGAAGACGGCGCGAATGCTTACAGCGAGTGATTCATGCTCGTACGAGCCTGCGCAACCTCGAAGGCGGGGTCGAATGCGGGAAGCTCTTCGACCTGGTCTTTTTCGGCGCGAGAATCGAGCAGCGTGGCGGCAACGGTGCAGCCCACGATAATCGCGGCGCCCAGAACGCCCATCATCGAGAGCACCTCGCCGAGCGCGAAGAAGGAAATGATTGCCGTGACAACGGGTTCGGAGCACAGAATGACAGAAACGGTCGCGGCGGGAATGTGCGCGAGCGCCTTATTCTGCAGCCAGAACGCCAAGCACGTGCCGGCGATGGCAAGGAAGGCCACCGCAGCCCACGTGCCCACCGAAACGGCGCCGAAAACAGGCGCGGGCTCGGTCGCAACCGCGCCGCCCAGAGAGAACAAGAAAGCTCCGCCGGTCTGCACGGCCGACATGGCGGCAGGGCCGATTTCGGAAAGGCCGCGCTCGGAAAGCACGATGCCCAGCGCGAACAACGCGGAAGAGCCCAAGCCCACGAACTCACCCATGCCGAATGACAGCGCTCCGCCGTTGCAGCACAGAAGGTAGAGACCGGCGAGTACCGCGATTTGCAGAACCAGCGTGCTCAGGCGATACGTGCGGCGCATAAGCGCGAGCGCAATCACCGGAGTAAACAGCATCGGCAGCGAAATGAAGAAGCCCGCGTTGGTGGCGCTCGTCATATCGACGGCCAGCGAGCTCGCGACAAACGCGACCGCGTACACGATGCCGACAGGGAGCCACGCGCTCACGCGGGAGCCGCGCAGGCCTTTGACAATCTGTTTGCCAAACAGAACCATAAACAAAGCGAAGGCAAGGCCAAAACGAAGGGTCTGGCACCACAGCGGAGAAATCTCGCCATAAGCAACCTTCATAACGACGTTGTCTGCGCCGTAGAAAATCGCCTGCAGCACAACGAATGCCGCAAATACCATGTTCTTACCCTGTGTCACTTTGAGCCGTCCTCTTTCTTCAATAAGCGCAAGAAGCTCCAAGGCCTTATCGAAGAGCCTTGAAACCACTTGCTTGTTTTGGGTGTTTACGGGAGCTTCATCATCGTTTCGGCGGTCGCCATTGCCTATTTCGACTTCCCGATGATGCGTATACTACGAGGTTGTTGAAATAAAGTAAAACTAGAGTATTTTGTAATAGGTAAAGAGTTTCTTATACCCCGTTGATTTCACACGTAAAGAAGGGAATCGCAGGAGAAACGGCAGGTTTTCATGACGTCGAAGTATGAAGCCTTTGTGTTGGCGGCCGAGACGGGAAGCTTCAAAAGCACCGCCGAGCAGCTTGGCTACACCCAAGCGGGCATCAGCTACATGATGAGCTCGCTCGAATCCGAAATGGGCACGGCGCTTTTCACGCGCGACCATTCGGGCGTTCGCCTTACCGAGGACGGCCGCAACCTTTTACCTTGGATTCAAGACGTGTGCACGAGCGAGCGAGCGCTTCAAGCGCGTTTGGGCGAAGTGAGGCATTTGGAAAGCGGCACGGTGCGCGTCGCCGCGTTCGCATCGACCGCCATTCGCTGGCTGCCGGGCATCGTGGATGAATTCACGAACGCCCACCCAAAAGTCGAACTCGAATTCGCATGTTTCGAAGACCAAAGAACGATCGAGGAAGGCGTACTGCACGGAGAGCTCGACTGCGGGTTCATCGTTTTGCCGCCTCAGGAAAAGTTTTTCGTCATACCCCTGGTCCAAGACCCGATTTATGTCGCGCTGGCTCCGCACCACCCCCTCGCCCAAGAAGACTTCTTCCCCCGCGAGGCGCTTGCAAGCGAGCCGTACATCAAGATTCGAAACCCAGGCTACACCGAATTCGACGCCGTATTCGACCGACATGAAGTTGTGCCGCGCACGCGTTTCGTCATGGATAACGACTTCGCCGTTATGGGCATGGTGAATAAAGGTCTCGGCTACAGCCTTTTCCCAAAACTCATTTTGCGCAAGGCGCCCTTCCAGCTTGCGCGCATCGAGCTGGAGATTCCCACCCACCGCGAACTCGGAATCGCCATGCGTTCATGGGATCGCGCATCCATGGCAGCGAAGGCGTTCGTCGAAACTGTTCGAACCTGGGTTGCCGCTTGGGACGAGCGCGTTGAATTCGATGAGCGCTGGGACAATCTGGGATAGCGGCAAAACGCCGCACGCGGAAAACCTCCGCATATGCAACGCGGCCGAGGCACCATGCCCCGGCCGCGTTTTTTCGTTCTTTTAGAAATGTCGCCGAAAGAAAGCGTCTCGGTTACGCTGGGAACCGTGACGCCCCCGCGCAAATGACCCGCAAAGAGACAATGCGGCCGTTTCAGCAACCGCGGCGCCCCACCGCGCACAGAGCAGCCACAGGGAAAGGCTTAGCCCTTGTAGTCTTTGCCCACGATGATCAAATAGGAGCCCTCGTAGGTGTAGCTGCCATCGTTTACCGTAGGAGTGCCACAGCCAAGCAGCTTGGCGATGCTCTTCGCGACGCTTTCGTCGGTTCCTTTGTCGTAAATGACGAGCGTCTTGCTGTAGTTGTACGAATCGGCATCGAGCGTATTCGTCACGTCGTAGCCCTTATTCGTAAGCGTGCTTGCAGCCGTGGCGGCAACGCCCGACACGCCGCTTCCGTTTTGAACTTCGACCTGTTCACCGTGGCCGTAGTCGGAAAGGCTCGATTCCTCGCCGTTCAAAACGGCTTGAGCCACCGCTTCTCCGCCGATGCTGCCGTCGGTCACGCCGCCGTTATTCATCGAAGCGGACTCGTCGGGCGTAGGAGAAAGGCCCTGATCAATGCGCTTCATCATGGCTGCCCAAGCCTCGTTATTGCTGTATTCGTACCAACCGCCGTCTTCATACGATGAAGTGGTCGGGTTCATGGTCGAATAGATATCGGTAGACGGGTCCATGCCTCGCATCGAATTGGCAACAGCGGCGATGTCGGTCACCGACATATCGGTGGTGACATAGTCGCACAACGCCGTAACCGTATTCGCCATGGTTGCCGGATCGCTGGCCAGCAGTTTTTTCGCAATCGCGCCAAGCACCATGCGCTGGTTCGCCGCGCGGTAGTAGTCGCCGCCACCGTAGCCGGCCGCTTCATACGCATTGCGCGAGCGGCACAAAATAAGCGCCTGATCGCCATTGATCGTTTGTTCACCCGCATCAACATGGCCGCCCGCATCGGCATCGTCGATGGTGATGGGAACGTTCACATCGACCCCGCCAAGCGCATCGACCACAGATTTGAAGCCATCGAAGTTGATTTCGGCATAATGGGAAATAGGCACGCCGGCAAATTGTGAGACGGTTTTCACCATAAGAGCCGGACCGCCATAGGTATAGGCCGAATTGATTTTTCCAACGCCATACCCTTCAATGTTCACAAGCGTGTCGCGCTCAATCGAAACAAGCGTCACTTTCTTCTGAACAGGGTCAATGCGCGCCAGCATCGTCGAGTCGCTTCGATAACTGTCCCCATATTCGCCACTTGCATCGCGCTCTTGGGATTTATCGGTACCCATAAGGAGCATATAGAATGGCTCGGCGAGCGATTTATCGGTCAGGGCAAGTTGCGTATCTTCATCGATACCCTTCGACAGCTTGCCATTCAGAACGCCCATATACGCGAAAGCCGCGCCAACGCCAACGACCGCAAGAGCCACCACTGCAGCAATAACCCCGACAATGACCTTCTTCCGCTTTTTGCGCGAGCGCATTCGGGAGTATTCCGAACCCGCGCTCTCTCGAGAATAGGGAACCGAAGTGCGAGAAGAGTCGCCAGACCCGTATGCCCTTCTGGAATAAGAACGAACCGTAGAAGCGCCATCTTCTTGGCCCGACCCCTGAACGCGCGGAGTGCTTGAGAAGCGAGCATTTTCGCTCCCCGAACGATTGTCTAAAGAATCTCGTCGACGAGACACCATGCAGCCTCCCTTATTGAACGATTTTAGCTATTGTCCCTTACCGTTCCATCAAGCGTTCCGCCATCGTTGACATTGCGCTTTTCGTCTTCATATGGAGGCAGGCCATCATCGACGCGGGTCATCATCTTTCGCCACGCCTCGTTGTCGCTGTATTCGATATACATTCCGTTTTCGTAGGCGGAAATGGTCGGATTCATCGCGGACCAGATATTATTCTCAGTATCGATGCCACGCATGCTGTTCGCAACAGACACGATATCGGTAACGCTCATATCGGTCGTAACGTAATCGCACAGCGTCGCAATCGACGTAGCCATCGTCGCAGGATCGCTCTCCATGAGCTTCTTGGCAATCGCGCCAATTACCATTCTTTGGTTCGCGGCACGATAAAAGTCGCCACCGCTGTAGCCGGCTTCTTCATACGCGTTGCGCGCTCGGCAAAGAATCAACGCCTGCTCGCCATTGAGCGTTTGAAGGCCAGCGTCCACGTGACCGCCGGCATCGGCGTCGTCGATTTCCATAGGAACGTCGACTTCAATGCCGCCAAGGGCATCAACAACGTCCTTGAAGCCATCGAAATCGATAGATGCATAGTGGGAAATAGGCACGCCGGCAAACGTCGATACCGTGCTCACAACAAGAGGAGCACCGCCAAACGCGGCGGAAGCGTTGAGCTTATTCGGTCCGTAGCCTTCGATGTTCACATACGTGTCGCGCTCGATCGAGACAAGCGCAACCGTTTTCTGTTGAGGATCGATTCGCGCAAGAATCATCGAATCGCTTCGGAAGGTATCGCCGTAAGCCCCCGATTCCCTGCGCTCTTCAGAAGAGTCGGTGCCCATGATGAGACAGTAAAACGGGTCGCCTGGCTGAACCGCTTCGGACGAAAGCGTAGCTTTCAACTCGTCGTCGATATTGTTTTGCAGCTTGTCATTCAGGGAATTCATGTACACGACGCCCGCAAACGCCACGCCGCCAGCCGCAAGAAGAAGTACCAGCACAACAGCGAGCACAACGAACGGCCACTTTCGCCGCTTCTTGGGAATCGCGTAGGAATCACGCGAATAGCTATTATATCCAACTTGGTTTTGGCCGCCAGCCGGAAGGTTGTAGCCCATTTTGCTGACGCCATATTTGTGTTTGTTTTTATTATTCATGGGGCCATTATCTCTTGAAGCGGGGAAAATTGTAAAGACACCACGCAAGAGCCCCATACCTTAACACAAGGTGACAGCGAAACAAACCGTCCGAAATTCCCCGGAGCCCGTTTCGCCCGAAACCCTCGAGATTGTCGGCTCATAGCGTTAATTGTCGACTCGTAGCATTATCAGCGCGCGGCGCGCTACACTAGAGTTCAAGCAAACCTGAAACCAGACTGTTTCTTTATTGACCAACCGAGGAGCGAGAGTGTCGCACGATAACGACTTTCCCGAAAATCACGACGCACTGCGCACGCGTACGCATGCTCGCCCTCGCCCGGCCAAAAAGCCGCTTTCGGCGCAAGAGGGGCAGCGCATTCCCGCGCGTCGCGCCGATGAGCGCGCATACCCGGTCGAAGCGCCCAGCCGTTCGACCGAGCCGCGCGCGCCGCGCACCCAAATTCCCACCGATTTGCGCGCGACGCACACCCACGTGCTCACCGACTCACGTGCGCCGCGTGCCCACGTGCCCACCGAGCCGCACATGCCGACAAATAGAAAGCCCGCCGACTCCCGCGCTCAGCGCGTCCAGGCGTCCGGCGAGCCGCGCCCGTCCCGCGCTCACGTGCCCGCTGAGCCGCGCCCGTCCCGTAACCAAGCGCCCGTTTCCCGAGCGTCAATGTCGAAGCCCCCAAAAACCGCATTCGCCATTGCGGGCGTATGCGTTGTGCTCGCGCTCGCCCTGTTCGGCGTCGTGCACTGGCAAAACACCAAGCCCATCGACGTCATGGTAAACGGCCAAGAGCTGCAGCTGCCCCGCGCCGCAACCGTAAACGATGCATTCGAGGCGGCAGGCTCACCCGCAACGGCGGGCAATATGCTCGATATTGACGGCGAGCTGCTGCAAGAGGGCAGCGGCACGGCGTATACGGCAACGCTCGACGGGCAGGAACTCGACCCCGCCACCGCAGCCGACACGCCGCTCGATGGCCACACGAGCATTGATTTCGCAAACGGCGTCGATGTCGAAGAGCCATCCAACACGGCCGAAAACCAGCCTATCGCCCACGGCGTCCAAGACGTTGGACATGGACCGCTGCATATCGTCGCCCAAAAAGGGCAAGATGGCTCAGGCACGATCAAAACCGGCCAGGTTTCTGGAAAACAGCAGGTCGTCGAGGTAACAAGCGACCCCGTCGATACCGTTATGAAGCGCTGCTACCCCGACACGCAAGGCGAAAAAGTCGTGGCGCTCACCTTCGACGACGGCCCATGGGACGATACCAACGAGCTGCTCGACGTGCTGCGCGACAATGGCGCGAAAGCCACGTTCTTCACCGTTGGCAATCGAATTTCGGGCAATGGGGTCGACACCGTGAAACGCGAGGTCGCCGAGGGGCACCAAGTCGCCACCCACACATGGGATCATGCGGCGGGCGACGGCCAAAGCGTGAACCTTTCTTATATGAGCGCCGAACAGCAGCGCGAAGAAATCACGAAGGGCTTTCAGGCAATCGAAGACGCCACCGGACAAAAGCCAAGTTTCGTGATGCGCGCGCCCGGAGGCAACTTCCCCACCGAAGTTTGGAGCAACGTGGAAGACCTCGTGGTTGCCGACATTGGTTGGGACGTCGACACCACCGACTGGAAGCGACCAGAGGCGAGCCGCATCGCAGCAGAGCTTATGAGGGTCACGCCCGGCGACATCGTGCTCATGCATGATGGCGGCGGAAATCGCGAGAACACCATCGAGGGCCTGCGCATCGCCCTGCCGAAACTCGCGCAAGACGGCTGGAAGTTCGTCACGATTGACGAGCTTATGAAATACCCTACGAAAGACAGCTAAAAATGGGGCAGCGTATTTTTCGAACGCTGCCCCATTTGGCTAATTTAAATTGCGCGTGTTCTATTCGATACCAACCAAAAACGCCTTCCCCGCCGGCGTAACAGAAAGGGCGTTGGCAAGGCGGCCGCCATCGTCCCGATAACGCGCCTCACTGCTTACGAGCCCCGACTTGACAAGTCGGCCAATCGCCGCATGAACGCGATACTCGCTCACACCAACAACCTTCGCCAGCTCCCTGCGCGAAAGCGAAGCCGGCTCGCCGTTTTGCTTTTCGTAACGCGCGACAAGACGCAGGATGGATACCGTAACTACAGCAACGTCGTCCCAGCTCGTACGGCCATGGCCCGCCATGGAACCGCCTCCTTCACCGAAGTTGCGCCTTCCGCCGTATCTAAGGCAAACGCGACTTCTCCCTCATATGCGTCGACGACGAATCTTGCAACACACGCCAACGATGACTCTCGCAAATTGATGAACCGTATAATAGGAGACCCCTCCCCCATCGTCAATTAAAAAAACGAGAGTATCCCCTATTGGCACGCGAACGGCGCCAAGCACGGCGACAAGCCGCGAAATAGCAGATAGCACCTCTTTATTTCGAACAGCTTGCCCAAATTGCCGCATAACCCAAGCGTGGGCATCGCCAAGCGGTAAAATGAAGCCATCCACCCCGAACAAGAGAGAGGATGAGGGGATTATGGCAGAAATGAAAGACGCGGCATTCCTTGCCGAAGCCGACAGCTGGATCGACGCCCATTGGGAAGAGATCGTCGAAGAAATCGGCAATCTCGTCGCCGTTCCAAGCGTCGTCGACTTCGACGCCGCCACGCCCGAGCACCCCAGCGGCCCCGACGCGCACGCCGGCATGACGGCGGCGCTCGACTTGGCTTCTCGCCTGGGCTTTCCGACTACCGATGAGGCGGGCGAAATTGGTTGGGCCGACCTCGAGGGCGAAAGCGAAACCCAGCTCGGCATGATTTGCCACGCCGACGTTGTGGTGCCGGGCGTCGGCTGGACGAGCGACCCGTGGACCATGCAGCGCCGCGACGGCTTCCTTATCGGCCGCGGCGTGCTCGACGACAAAGGCCCGCTTGTCGTTTCGCTGTACGCCATGAAGTTCTTCGCCGAGCGCTGCGAAGCCGAAGGCAAGAAACTCCCCTACACCATTCGCATGCTTGTAGGCACCAATGAGGAAACCGGAACCATGAAAGACGTGGGCTATTACCTCGCCCACCACAAAGCTCCCGCGTTCCTGTTCACGTCCGACGCCGAATTCTCGGTATGCTACGGCGAAAAGGGCGGTTTCGACGGCCTGATCACGTCGAAGAAGTTCGAAGGCGGCAATATCGTCGACTTCACCACGGGCGACGCGGCCACCAATGCCGTCCCCAGCCAGGCAACCCTCGTCGTGAAGGCAAACGCTGCTGAGCTGCCCGCGCCTGCCGGCTTCGAAGTAACCGACGCCGGCGACGGCTGCGCGAAGATCGTCGCCACGGGCAAGGGCGGCCACGCATCGCTGCCCGAGGGCACGATCAACGCCATTGGCATGCTCGCGCGCTATGCGCTTGAGCACGACCTCTGTAGCGAGGACGAGGCCGAATTCCTGCGCCTCGCCGTGAAGATCATGGACTCCACCGACGGCAGCTCCATCGGAATCGACACGGCCGACGCTTACTTCGATCCGCTGACCTGTATCGCGGGCACCATCCACATGGTCGATGCCCACCTGGAGCTCACCATCGACATTCGCTACCCCACGTCCATCACGAACGACGAGCTGCAGGCGAAGATTGCCGCCGTCGCTGCCGATTACCATGCGACCTGCGAAAACACGCTGACCCTGGTCCCGTTCCTCGTCGACCCGCAGAGCCCCGCAATCCAAATGCTCGCTTCCTCGTACCACGACGCCACCGGCCTCGATGGCGACCCGTTCACCATCGGCGGCGGTACCTACGCGCGCGAATTCCCGTGCGCTGCGAGCTTCGGCCCCGAAGACCCGCACGACGAATACCCCGAGTGGGTCGGTCCCATGCACGGCGCCGATGAGGGCATTTCCGAGGAAACGCTGCGCCGCGCCATGCGCACCTACATCCTGGCGATTAAGCGCCTGATGGAAATCGACCTCGAGTCCTTGGCCAAATAAAGCCCACGCAAGGCGCGAGGCTCCACCAAGAGCCCCTTGCCACGCGCAACTCCGCCCCGACGTCCCCTGCTGGCGCCGGGGCGGTTTTTTGTCGCGATTTTCACGCCGCCCCTCACCCGCCAAGGCCCACACACGTCGCACGACTGCGCTACAATAGATGCACTTTGTACCCCCTCTTGCATTTTAGGAGGCTCCGTGAACAACGGATTCACCCACAACCAAGCACGCATCCCCGCCGCACGCGCAACGGGTTTCGCCCTTGCGATTCTCCTTCTCGCCTGCGGCGCTTCCCTTTTGAGCTCATGCGGCCATGAGCCCGAGAAGGCCACGCCGCCCGCCCAAACCGAAACGCAAAGCGCCAACGCGGCTTCAACCGAAACGAGCAAAGAAGCCACCCCGACCTCGACGGAAGAGGGCAACGTCGACAAGACCGCCGACGAGAAAGCCAAGCAGGACGATTCCGCGAAAGCCGCCAAACATCAAGGCGCCTACGCCATCGCCATTCGCAACGGAGGCGGCGCAGACGGTCTTGCGGGCGCCGCTCAGGCGAAACTCGTAGCCGCGGGCCTCACCGAAGACAATCACACCTACGCGCTCGATTCATACGCGATCGCAGGAGGCCTCGCCCCCACGACCGTCGTATACGTAAAGGGCACGGGCGACGATGCCGCCGATGTTAAAGCTGAAGCGGAAAAGGTCGTTTCCGCACTGGGGCTTGGCAGCGTGCAGACTTTCGACGAAGCCACCGCGGGCGAATCGATGGATGAATTCGATATTTTCGTCATCGTTGGCAAAGATGCGCTGGGCACGTTGCAATAAAAAGCATCCGGCCCATAGAACAAGCATCCCGGCAATATCAAAAGAAGAGGGAGGCGCTGCACAAGCACGCCTCCCTCTTTCTTCATCAGCGGTTTTAGCCTATGGGTCATAAGCCACGGTTTTGATTAAATGAATCCAGCTTGGGAATCGCTTTCCCTCGCCTTCACGCATTCCGTCATGACTTCGCTGCGACAGCCCTGGTCTCTTCCAGTCGCACAGCATCGAATTCCGCGCGTGCGTCGTTTTCCTCTTGAGCCTCCCTATAATGCTCGGCCGCACCTTCGGCCTCGGCTCCATCGACGGAAATGTTTTTCGGCAACACGAGGTTCGCGATAACCGCCACCAAGAACACCACAGCCACGCAGTTATCGGCAAATACGTTCTGCAGCATTTCAGGCAGCAGAACGAAAATCTCGGACACCTGAGTGAAGCCAATGCCAATGGAAAGCGACAGCGCCGCAATAAGAATGTTGCGTTGCGTAAAACCGGCGCGAGCGATCATCTGGAAACCGCTCACGATGATATTGCCGAACATCATAATGGTGCAGCCGCCAAGCACAGCATCGGGCAACGAGGAAAACACCACGCTGATAACCGGCAGAAACGCCGCAAGAATCATAATGATGGCGCCCGTGGCGATTGCGCGGCGATTCACGACCTTCGTCATGGCGACCAAGCCCACGTTTTGCGAGAAGCTCGTGATAGGCAAGCAGCCAAAACATGCGGAGACCGAGCTTACGAAGCCGTCGCACGCAATAGAGCCCGAAAGCTCCTTCTCGCGCACGTCGCGCCCCAGGCCGACCATGGCAAGCGCTGAGGTGTCGCCGATGGTTTCGGTCGCGGAAACCAAGAAGATGAGCGTAACCGCCAGAATGGCCGAGGGGTGGAACTCGGGGGCAAAAGGCATGAATTCGGGAATAGAAACGGGCTTTGCGGAAGCGAACCCCGAAAAATCGACCATACCCATGAAGAGTGCCGCAACATAGCCAATGACCAGGCCAAACAAAACCGAAAGCTGTTTGGTTTTACCCTTCGCCATAATCTGGAACACCAGGCACGAGATAAGCGCGATGCTGCCGAGCGCGATATTTTGCGGCGAGCCGAAATCGGGCGAGCCCGAGCCGCCGCCAAACGATGCGGCACCAACCGAAAGCAGCGAAAAACCAATGGACGTTACCACCACAGCCGCCACGATGGGGGAAATGAGCCAGCGCCAATACTTCGCGAACAGGCCCAGCACGCCCTCAATCAGGCCGCCCACCATAATGGCGCCAATTGCCGCATTGAAGCCATACGTCGCCGCAACGCCGCACAGCACCGTGACGAATGTAAAGCTGATGCCCATAACAATAGGCAACCCCGAGCCAATACGGCCCGCGAGGGGGAACAGCTGCACGAGCGTGCCAATGCCTGCAATGAGCATGGCGCTTTGCACGAGCGAGCCCGTTGTCGCGGAATCAAGACCGGCAGCGCCCGCGACAATAAGAATCGGCGCGAGGTTGGCAACGAACATCGCCAAGATATGCTGCACGCCATAAGGAATTGCGCGCAACCAAGGGATTTTGCCATCGAGACGGTACAGATCGGTGTGATTGAAACCTTGAGCTGCGGTTTCTACTTTCGACATGGGGCGTCCTTTATTCGCGTTCGGTTTTCTGACAAATAAAAAAGGCTCGCTGCCGCATGCGGCAGCGAGCCCATCTCTTCAAAATTATTTATGCTTCGCAGGTTTCCACGGTCAGCTCGTGGCTCGGCGCAGGCTCGCCAGCTTGGCGGAACGTGATCTGGCCCGTGGTGGGGTCCATTGCGTCGACAATGGCGAGCGACTCCAGGTGGTAGCCGCGCTCACGCAAGCTCGCGCCGCCGGGCTGGAAACCCTTCTCAACCGCAATGCCGATGCCTTCAACCGTAGCGCCAGCCGCTTCGACGATCTCGAGCAGGCCATTGAGCGCGCAGCCGTTCGCCAAAAAGTCATCGATGATAAGCACATGGTCTTCAGGACCAATGAACTTTTTGGACACGATAACGTCGAACACCTTGCCATGCGTAAAGCTCTGGATGCGCGTGCGATACATTTCGCCATCAAGGTTAATAGACTGGGCCTTTTTCGCAAATACCACAGGGGCATTGTCGAAATGACGGGCAGCCATGCAGGCAATTCCGATACCAGAAGCCTCGATGGTAAGGATTTTATTGACAGGGGCATCGGCGAACAGGCGCTTGAATTCCGCACCCATCGCATCAAGCAGCTCGATATCGATGCGATGGTTCAAAAAACCGTCAACCTTCAAAACGCCCTCGGCCTTCACCACGCCGTCACGTTGAATGCGATCTTCGAGAAGCTTCACGCCCTACCCTTTCTCTTGCGGCAGCCAGCACGCCACCAGCTCATGCAGTTATAAGTAGGTAGTTTAGCAGCTAACCGAGAAAGAGGGAGAAATGAATCGCGGGAGCCAAAAATCAGCGCAACACCCCGGGCGGCCGCTTTTCACGCCCCAATGCCAATGCGATCGCAAGAAAATGCACGATGTGCGTAGCCTTTTCTCCCATGCATGTCGCAATCTCTTGCGCCCGCTGCAAAACGCCTGGTCAAAAGGTTACGCTTTTTTGCTGCATACCACCATGTCCGAATAGGGTACGCACTTCGTGCGTTTTTTCGCAATCTAGCGCGTGTTCTTGCTGGCCAAGCGACCGAAAAATCGGGCAAGCAGGTTGAATGCCAGGATGCACACCATGAGCACCGCGGCAGCACCGCTCGAAACCGCGTCAAGGTCGGGCACCACGCCTTCGCTGTTGATCTTCCAAATATGAACCGCGAGCGTTTCTGCCGGGCGGAACACGTTCCACGGGCACGACGCGCTCGAGAAATCGAGGCTCGTGAAATCGAGCATCGGCGCCGACTGGCCCGCCGTGTAAATGAGCGCCGCAGCCTCGCCGAACACACGCCCCGCCGACAAAATGATGCCCGTGATAATAGCAGGCAACGCCGCGGGAAGCAGCACGTGAATGGTGGTCTCCCAACGGCTCGCGCCGAGCGCCAAGCCGCCTTCGCGCTGGTCGTTGGGAATTGCCTCGAGCGCCTGCTGAATAACGCGCACCAAAATGGGCAGGTTGAACATCGTGAGCGCCAAAGCGCCCGACAGAATGCTGAAACCCCAGCCCATTTGCAGCACGAAGAACAGGAATCCGAACAGGCCAACCACAATGGAAGGCAACGACGAGAGCGCCTCGATAGCAGTTTTCACGAAATGCGTCAGACGGTTCTTCGGGGCATACTCGGTAAGGTAAATCGCGCCGCCAAGCGCGATAGGCACCGAAATGAGCAGCGTGAGCACCAATAAATAGAACGAGTTGAACAGCTCGGGGCCAATGCCGCCGCCTTCCTTGAACTGCTCGGGCTTGCCCGTGAGGAAGCTCACGTCGAACAGCTTGCCCGCGCCGCTCACCAAAATGTATGCGATAAGAGAAAACAGCAGCACGCAAATCGCAGCCACGATGGCAAACAGCACCCCGGTGGCGAATTTGTCCTGCAGGGCAATACGGCGAGCAAGGGCGCCTTCCGCCTTCTCGCTTTGCACTCGCTTCGGCGCACCTTGGGGCGCGCACGTTCCTGTGGCACCCTCCTCGGCGGCCATTTCGACAACACTAGCGACCATTGGCGTTCAGGCCTCCCTTGCGCTCGATGAAATGAATGATGGAAATGAACACGAACGACATCGCCAAAAGCAGCAAGGCAAGCGACCACAGCACATCGGAATACACCGTGCCCATCATCTCATTACCAATGCCCATGGTCAGCACGCTCGTAAGGGTTGACGCAGGGGTGAATAGGCCGTCGGGCACTTGCGCCGCGTTGCCGATAACCATCTGAACGGCAAGCGCCTCGCCGAACGCGCGGGTCATGCCCAGCACCACTGCCGTGCACAGCGAGGGCATGGCCGCACGCAGCACCACATGCCAAATGGTCTGCCATCGACTCGCGCCCACGCCATAGGCGCCTTCGCGATATGCCTTCGGCACGGCCGTGAGCGCATCGATGGAAAGCGACGTAATTGTGGGAAGGATCATCACGGCGAGCACGATCGATCCCGAGAAGATGCCAAACCCTGTGGTATTTGACCAACCACGGCACCATGCGACGACAATCGTGAGGCCAATAAGGCCATATACGACCGACGGAATGCCGACGAGCAACTCGACGACCGGCTGGAACACCGTTCGGCCGAACTTCGGCGAAATCTCAACCACAAAAATGGCCGACCCCAGAGCGAACGGCAAGGCAAGCAGCGTGGAAAGCAGCGTAACCGAGAACGATCCGACGATCATGGGCAGCGCGCCCACTGTAGGCGCACCCGACGCATCGGCCTGATGCGGGTTCCACGTGGTTCCCGTGAAAAACGCCGCCGGCGAAACGCCATCGACGAAAAATGTGGCCAAACCATGCTGGGCAACCATAAACACGAGCGTTGCCACAAGCAACACGATGAGCGTCACGCATGCGCCCGAAAGCGCGCGGCCCACATTGTCGAGTCTCTTTTTCGACAGAGATGCCACTGCTTTAAACCCGCCTTTCAAACATACGCGGGCCCGAGCCGAAGCGAGTAGCCGCCGCTTCGGCATCGCGCCCTTCAAGCTTGCGCCGAACGCGCAAAAAGCCCGACCGCGCCACGTGCAGCCGGGCTGAATTTTCGCGAATTAAAGCTTGGTCACATTGCCGTCGGCGTCGCGGGAAACCTTCATGCCGGAAACCGAGATGTAGCCGTTCTCGGAAACCAGGCTGCCCTGGACCTCGTCGCTCATCATGAAGTCGATGAACGCCTGGGTGGCCTCGTCGGCATCCTTGGCGGTGTACATGTGCTCGTAAGCCCAGATCTTCCAGTCGTTGGTCTCGACCGTAGAGGTTTCGGGCTTCACGCCGTCAACGGAAAGCGCCTTGATGCTGCTGTCGTAGTAAGAGAACGCCAGGTAGGAAATCGCGCCCGGGGTGTCTTTGACCATCTTGGCCGCCGTGCCCGAGGAATCCTGCTCCTGGGGCTTGAAGCTGTCAGGCACCTTGGTGCCGTTGAGCACAGCCTTCTCGAACACCGCGCGCGTGCCGGAACCGGATGCGCGGTTGATAACCGTGATCTCGAGGTCCTGGCCGCCAACCTCTTTCCAGTTGGTGATTTCGCCCGTAAAGATTTTCTTCAGGTCGTCCATCTTGATATCGTCGATGGAGACTTCGCTGTTCACCACAGGGCCCATGCCCACAACGCACACCTTGTTATCGGTGAGTTTTTCGGCATCGGACTTGTTGTCGAGCTTTTCTTCGGCGAACACGTCGGAGTTGCCGATCTGCACCGCGCCCTGCACGATCTGCGTAATGCCCTGGCCAGAGCCGCCGCCTTGCACGGTGATGGTGACGCCAGAGTTTTCAGCCTGGAACTTTTCGGCCGCAGCCTCAACGAGCGGCTGAAGCGCAGTGGAGCCAACCGCGGTAATGGAGCCCGCGAGCGCCTTGGTCTCGGTCGATGCAGCGGCATTATCGCCCGAGCCGGAATTGGAGTTGCTCGAGCATCCAACCAAGCCGCCCAGACCGGCAAGAATAACGGTGCTGCCCGCGACGGTGAGGAAGCGGCGGCGGCTCATGGAGTAGTTTTGCATGATGTGCGTTCCTTTCGGATGATGGTTCCCTTCCATGGGTTCTCATCTTGAAGGGCACGCGTCATGCTCACGTCAGGGCAACGTCAAAGACGGGTAAAGCATTCCCAGCCCGCTAAACGCTCGAACCTGTTAAATGCTCGCACCAGTTGTATGCTCGCAGCGTTTAGCACGCTCACTCAGCCCGGCGTTTCATATCCATGGGCAAACAAAAAACCCGTTAAACGCTGCGAGCATCTAACAGGTTTTCAGGACTGACGGCTTATTTCGCCGGAAAGTGCACTTCGATTATCGTGCCTTGGGGATCATTGCCCATCACGGTGATTTTCGCGCCATGCACCTGCGCGGCGTGTTTGACGATGGCGAGGCCCAATCCGCTGCCACCCGTTTCTTTCGAGCGGCTTTCGTCGACGCGATAGAAGCGCTCGAACACGCGCTCGCGAAGCTCCGGCGGAATGCCGATACCCGTATCGCTCATGCGCACGATGGCCGATCCTTCGGCCGCTCCGATAACCGCAACCTGCGCGCGTCCGCCTTCAACGTTGTAGCGAATCGCGTTTTCGACCAGGTTGCGCACCATCTCGTTCAAAATCTGCGTGTTTCCGCGCACAACCACGGGCTCGTTGCCGCTGCGCTCAATCTCGCACGTGAGAGACACCGCATGGTCTTCCGCATAAGGACGCAAGCGCTCGCACGCATCATTCGCAAGCGATTCGAGCGAAACGCTCTGGTTCATATCGACGCCCAAATCATCGCCCGATGCGCCGCCTTTTCCCATGTCGTCGAGCTTCGAGAGCGAAATAATGTCGTCGACCATGCTGCGCATGCGCTGCGATTCGCTGTGGATGGTGTGCGCGAACGACCTTACGTCTTCGTCTTTCGCGATGCCGGCGGCGATGATTTCCGCATAACCCGAAATAACCGTAAGCGGCGTCTTGAGCTCATGCGACACGTTCGCCGTATATTGACGGCGCTCACTCGCCTGGGCCTCGAGGCGCTTATGCTGCGCATCGAGCCGCGTGAGCAAAGGGGCAAGCTCGATCGGCGCATCCGATTCAAGGGGTCGATCCAAATCGATTCGCATAAGATCGGTCGAAATGACCTGCGCCAGAAAGCGCGACCCTACGGCCGCCGCGATAAGCGCGAGCGCCACAACCACGGCGCAAGGCCCCAGCATATGCAGCATCATGCCCCACACACTCGATTGCGTGGTGGCGAAACGCAGCACATCGTCATTGTGGAGGCGAACGGAATGATAAAGCGTGACCTCTTGCAGGGTTTCTGAATAGCGGCCCGCGCTGCTTTCGCCATTGAGCTCCGCCTGAACGAATTCAGGACGACCAGCATGGCTTTCGAGGGTCGACACATCAGCCACGTCGTTGTCGAAAAGCACCGTGCCATCGCTCGCGATGAGCGTGACGCGCATGTCGCTCCCCATAAGCTCCGACTGCTCATCAAGAAAGTCGAGCAATTCATCGCCATCGAGCTGGGCGGCCTCTATGTAAGAAGCATAGCGATGGGATTCGTCGGTGATTCCCTCGGATGCGCGCGCGTCGAGCGTGGCGTATGACGCCGCGGCAAAAGCAACGACGCACACGAGCGCCACCGCCGTTGTCGCGACCATGATGGCCGCCGCCGCGTTATGGGCAAGCGAGTGGTGCGTGAAGGGACGCTTTCGCCTCGCGGACTTTTCGGTTTCAGGGGACGCTTTTTCCTCGTCGGGAACCGCGGTTACGACCATAGGCGGCCTACGCCTTCAGGCGGTAGCCAACGCCGCGCACCGTTTCGATATACGACGCCGCCTCGGGGCATGCCTCGGAAAGCTTCTTCCTCAGCGTTTGCACATGGGCGTCAACCGTGCGGGTTTCGCCCGCGATGCTGTAACCCCACACACGGTCGAGCAGCAAGTCGCGCGACACCACGATGCCGCGATTCTCCATAAGGTAGCGCAGCATCTCGAATTCCTTATGCGTGAGCTGTACCTCCGCGCCGGCCGCCGTTACCTGGTAGCGAGCAACATCCAAGCAGATGGGGCCCGCCTCGAGCGCGTCTTCGTCGGTCGCTGAGCCCGGTTCGCGCTGGCCGGCCTGAACATCGCGCTCGTGACGGCGCAGCAACGCGTTCACGCGCGAAATGAGCTCCATCATGCCGAAGGGCTTCGCCAAATAGTCGTCGGCGCCCGCATCGAGCCCGCAGACCGTATCGAATTCGGTCGACTTCGCGGTGAGCATCATGATGGGCACGTTGGCAGTGCGTGCATCGGCGCGCAGGCGCTTGAGCACCGAAATGCCGTCTTCGTCGGGAAGCATTACGTCGAGAAGGAACAAATCGGGCACCTCGCTCGCGAGCGCAATGTCCATTTCCGACGCGCGCGAAAAACCACGCGTGGCATGGCCCGTTTGCTCGAGCGTATAAAGCGCCAGATTTCGAATTTGTTCGTCATCCTCGAGGTAATAGATCATCCGAGAACCTCTCCTTTATAACGGCCAGTCAGTGCGTATTCTACCCATTCGGCGATGTTTTGGGCGTGGTCGCCCACGCGTTCAAGGTATTTTGCGAGCATAAGCGCCTCGACGAGGTTCGACGCAACCCCGCCTTCGCCCTGAATGCCACGCACCACATCGGCCTTCACACTTTCGAAGAGCGCATCGATCTGCGCATCTTCCCCAATCGTCGCACGCGCGCGTTCGGCGTCGCGGTCCACGAACGCCTCGGTAGCATCATGCAGAATAATGCAGGCCCGATCGCCCATTTCGCGCAAATGCGCCGAGAGCTCCTCATCGAGCGCCCCTTGCAGGGTGAGCGCAATTTCGGCGATGTCGGTCGCCTGGTCGCCAATGCGCTCCAAATCGCCCGCGATTTTTAGCGCCGCCGACACGCGATGCAGATCGGTCGCAACGGGCTGCTGGGTGAGCAGCAGCTTCACGCACAAGCCCTCGACCTCGCGTTCCTGGTGGTCGATGTCGTCATCGCCATCGACCACCGCATTCGCCGCTTCGGCGTCGCGGGCGGCAAGCGCCGCGATACTCGTGCGCAGGGCGTCTTCCGTCGACGACGCCATAACCAGCAGCTGGGCATCGAGCAATTGCAGTTGAGAATCCAATACCGTGCGTGCCATGGCTTAGCCGAACCTTCCCGTGATGTAGTCTTCCGTGCGCTTGTCGTTGGGGCAATCGAAAAGGGTTTTGGTGTCGTCGAATTCAACCAGGTCGCCGAGCAGGAAGAACGCGCATTTGTCGCTCACGCGCGCGGCCTGCTGCATGTTGTGGGTCACCATGACCACCGTGTAATCGCGCTTGAGCTCAATGGCGAGCTCTTCGATGCGCCCCGTGGAAATGGGGTCGAGCGCACTCGTCGCCTCGTCCATAAGCAGCACTTCAGGCTCAACCGCGAGCGCGCGGGCAATGCACAAACGCTGTTGCTGGCCGCCCGAAAGCGCGAGGGCGCTTTTCTTCAGACGGTCTTTCACCTCGTCGAAAATCGCCGCCTTGCGAAGCGCGGTTTCAACAATCTCGTCGAGCTCGGCCTTCCCCTTGATGCCATGGGTTCGCGGGCCGAACGCCACATTGTCGTATACGCTCATAGGGAACGGGTTCGCCTTTTGGAATACCATGCCAACGCGCTTGCGGAGCAGGTTGACGTCGGTTTCTTTGCTGTAGAGCTCTTGGCCGTCGAGCTTAACCGAGCCCTCGACTCGGCAACCTTCAATCGTGTCGTTCATGCGATTGAGACAGCGCAGGAAGGTCGACTTTCCGCAGCCCGACGGGCCAATGAACGCGGTAATTTGATTGCGCGGCATATTCATCGTTATACCGTGCAGCGCATGGAACGCGCCATAGTGCAAATCGAGGTCTGAAACCGCGATTTTCGTTTCGTTTGAAGCCTCGGCCACGAGCGCCCTTTCTTCCCGAATTAAAACCGAGAAGAAACTTTACGGACGGGCGGCCCATTCGACGTTAGGCGCATGCAAAATTTGTGTAAAGAAGGAAGAAGAGCAGCCGCAACGCGTGCCGCATCGCCGCGGATGGGACCGAGGGGCGTCCGCGGCGAATGCTCGGTTTCTCATACCCCTTAAAAACAGGAAACCGCAGCGAGGCGCATAGCGAGCCAAAGGCGAGCGGTAGCCGAGCGGGCATTTGCGGCGGACGCCCCTCGGCCTCATCCGCCGGCTTACCGCGCCGACAAGACATGCTAAACGCTACGAGCATTTAGCAGGTTTTTTCGGCAGCCTCCACCACGTGTTTCATGAGCATGCTCGTGGTCACGCCGCCAATGCCACGCGGGACGGGAGTGATGGCGTCGACAATCGGCTCAATCGCGTCGAAATCGGCATCGCCGCACAGGTTGCCCGCCTCGTCAACGTTAATGCCCACATCGAGCACCGTCTGGCCGGGATGGAAGAAATCGCGACCGTACGCCTTTGCGCGGCCCGTGGCAAGAATCACGACATCGCCTTTGCGCACGATAGCGGGCAGATTGCTCGTTCGCGAGTGGCACGTGGTTACCGTCGCGTGGCGATCGAGCAGAAGCACGCTCACGGGCTTGCCAACAACCAAGCTGCGCCCCACGACAACCACGCGCTTGCCTGCGATGGGAATGTCATACGCATCGAGCATTTCAATGCAGGCGGCAGCCGTGCAGGGAGCATATCCGGGACCTCGGCCCGTGAACACCGCAGCCATGGAGCCGCGGCCAATGCCGTCCACGTCTTTCGCGGGATCGAGCGCATCGCAAACGGCTTCCTCGTCGAACTGGGCCGGCAGAGGACGGAACATGAGGCAGCCGTGAATCGACGGATCGGAGTTCACCCAGGCGATTACATCCATGAGCTCTTCTTGGGATGCGTTTTCTGGAAGCGTAATGGTGCGAGCACGAATGCCCAGGCCGGCGGCGCGCTTGAGCGCTGTGCGCTCATAGGCCAAATCGTCGGGGCGCGCACCCACGCGCACAATCGCAAGACCGGGCTTCACGCCGCGTTCTTCGAGCGCAGCAATGCGCCCCTTCAATTCCTCTCGCAGCGAGTCAATAACAGGCTTTCCAAGCAGCAATTTCGCCATGACGGTTCTTTCTTCTTTTGCGGCATACGAAACGCGGAACCCTCCCTGGCGCGACTCTAAAAAACGTCCCAAGGCTCTCCAGGGGCAAGCTTCGCCAAAAAACAATGCCCGTCACTTTTCCGCGACGGGCATTGTGGGTTCATACGCTGTCCGCGATTATTTAATAGCAGCAGCTACTTTATCGTAAATCGCCTGGGCCGCATCGCACGGCTGCGTTAAAAGTTGCGCACATTCCTCGTTGAACGCGGCAGCCTGGGCCGCATCGTCCATGAGGTTCGTGTTGATATGCACATTAAGCGCCGCTGCCTGCAGGGCACCTTTCGCCAAAATCGCCGAAGCGCCCACATCGGAAAGCACAAGCTTGCTCGCATTGTTCGCGAGGAGTTCGTCGGACTCGATTACAGCCGCGCACACGCGCATGATGCGCAACGGAACCTCACACGCCCCCACAAGCGCCGCCTGCTCGGCCGCATGGCGCGCGGCCTTTTCTTCCTCGGTCGCACGCGGAAGCTTCCATGTGGCCGCGAGCTGGGAAAACGCCTCGGCGTCTTCGTCGATGAGCTCGAACAAGCGAACTCTCGCCGCATCAAGCTCCGCAACCGATGCGCGCATGTCGTCGGCGATGTCGGCGAATTTCGACTTTCCCGCCGTAATGTTTCCCACCATGGCACCGAGCGCCGCAGCGAGCGCGCCAGCATACGCCGCGCCGCCGCCACCGCCGGGCACAGCAGCATCGGAAGCCAGCGCATCGACAAATTCAGTATTCACCATAGAAGCATCCTCAATAAGCCAAAAGACCGCCCCGCGGCCCATTCTCAAACGAGTTCCAAATAAAGAAGAATGGGTCAAAGGCGCAGTCCCTTTGACCCATTAAAAACCCAGGTCGAACAAATGTCGGCAAGCCAGGGTTTGGGCGAGCGCGATTCAGGCGAAAGCGAGGCGGCGCGCAACTTCGGTACGCGAGCCGCAGCCTGGCCTCGAAGCATGCCACCAAAGCCCAATGCCGCGCCGGCATAGGCCCTGTTCGTTAGAACAGACCCGTAATTTTACCGGTTTCATCGACGTCGATATTCTCGGCCGCAGGATGCTTCGGCAAGCCGGGCATCGTCATGATGTTGCCCGTGAGCGCCACCACGAAGCCGGCGCCAGCCGACACCTTCACCTCGCGCACCGTGATGCGGAAGCCGCGCGGCGCGCCAAGCAGGGTTTGGTCGTCGCTGAAGCTGTACTGGGTCTTCGCCATGCAGACCGGGAACTCGCCAAAGCCCATGGACTCCAGGTGCTTGATTTGCTTCTTCGCGGCAGGCGTGAAGTCGACGCCGTCGGCACGATACACCTTCTTCGCAACGGCCTCGATCTTCTCGGCGATGCCGCCCTCGTCGCCATAGGCGAACTCGAACGTCTCGGCGCTGCGGCCTTCATCGTCGCCGTTTTCGCACAGGCGCACAACCTCGCGAGCCAGCTCTTCGCCGCCTTCGCCGCCCTTGGCCCACACTTCGGAAAGAGCCACGTTCACGCCGAGTTCCTTGCACTTGGCCTCGACCAAATCGAGCTCGGCCTTCGTGTCGGTCGGGAACGCGTTGATGGCGACCACGCAGGGAAGCTTGTACACCGTGGTGATGTTTTCCACGTGCTGCAGCAGGTTCGGAAGGCCCGCCTCAAGCGCCTCAAGGTTTTCTTCATTCAGCTCGGCCTTCGGCACGCCGCCGTGATTCTTGAGCGCGCGAACGGTCGCGACAATCACAACAGCATCGGGCTTCAGGTTCGCCAAGCGGCACTTGATGTCGAGGAATTTCTCGGCACCAAGGTCGGCGCCGAAACCGGCTTCCGTAATGGTGTAATCGCCCAGCGCCATGGCCATGCGCGTAGCAATGATCGAGTTGCAGCCATGGGCGATATTCGCGAAGGGGCCGCCATGGATGAATGCCGGCGTGCCTTCGAGCGTTTGCACGAGGTTCGGCTTCAACGCGTCTTTCAGGAGCGCGCACATGGCGCCTTGGGCGTTCAGCTGGCCAGCGGTGATGGGTTCATCGGCGCGCGTGTAGCCAACAACAATGCGGGCCAGACGCTCTTTGAGGTCGGAAATGCTCGTAGCCAGGCAGAAAATCGCCATGATTTCGGAAGCGACGGTAATGTCGAAACCGTCCTCGCGGGGCACGCCCGAAGCCTTGCCGCCCATGCCGCACACGATGTGGCGCAGCTGGCGATCGTTCATGTCGACTACGCGCTTCCACGTGATACGGCGCACATCGAAGCCGAGCGCGTTGCCCTGGTGAATGTGGTTGTCGATCATAGCGGCAAGCAGGTTGTTCGCAGCACCAATGGCGTGGAAGTCGCCCGTGAAGTGCAGATTGATGTCTTCCATGGGAACGACCTGGGCGTATCCGCCACCAGCCGCGCCGCCCTTAATGCCGAACACGGGGCCGAGCGACGGCTCGCGCAGCGCGACCAGGGTGTTCTTGCCAATGCGACGCATGGCGTCGGCCAAGCCGACCGTGGTGGTCGTTTTGCCTTCGCCCGCAGGCGTGGGGTTAATGGCCGTAACCAGCACGAGCTTGCCGGGAGTATGAGCCTCGTCGGTAAGCAGGTTGTAGTCGACCTTCGCCTTGTAGTTGCCGTATTGCTCGAGATACTTCTCGGGCACGCCAGCACGTTCGGCGATCACGGTGATTTTCTCGGGGGTTGCAGCTTGGGCAATTTCAATGTCAGTCAGCACGTCGGGCCCTTTCTTCCTGCGGCTTTCTCTTATCGCAACGAAGCCCATTGTAACGACGGCGGCGCAGGCAAAGTCCCGCGCCACGAACTCGGCGCAGATTCGCAGGGAAACGGCACAAGGCCGCTGTGAGCGAGCCGAAAGCTCGGGCGAAAGGAACGAGCAAAAGCGCAAAACCCAGGAGAGGTGCGACTTTCGCGCGGCAACGCGGCAACGCGACCGCGTGAAACCCCATGTTTTCGCTACAAGGCCGAAACGGCACACGCCGCAATCGCGCAAGCAACGAAATCAACTGACGCGAAACACCAACCTTACAGCGCGTCAACCGAATGGTGAACGGGCATGCTGGGGCATGCGGCGTGCTATGATTCGAGTAGCTGAACGGGCGCGATTGCGCCCACAAACAACCCCAGCACGAAAGGAGCGGCACCCATGACCGAAGAAGCCGCCTCAATCCTCGTCGTCGACGACGAGCAGTCCATTACCGACTTCGTTTCCTACTCCCTCATGAAAGAGGGATTCAAAGTTGATGTCGCCAACAACGGCGAAGACGCGCTCGAGCAGGCGACGCGCAAGCATTACGACCTGTTCGTACTCGACATTATGCTGCCCGGCATGGACGGCTATGAACTGTGCCGCCGCCTGCGCAGCCGCACCACAGCGCCCGTGCTCTTCCTTTCGGCGCGCGACACCGAGCTCGACAAGGTCGTCGGCCTCGAAATCGGCGGCGACGATTACCTGGCCAAGCCCTTCGGCGTGCGCGAGCTCATCGCCCGCGTTCGCGCCCTGCTTCGCCGTGGCACCCTTGAGGCGCCCGATAGCGGCGCGCTCGTGGCTGCCGGAATCACGCTCGACGAAGACCGCCACACGGCCGTTGGCCCCAATGGCCCCATCGATTTGACCCCGCGCGAGTTCGAACTGCTTGCCGCCCTTATGAAAGACGCCGGCAAAGTCGTGACCCGCGAAGATTTGCTGCGCGAAGCCTGGGGCTGGGAATACATCACCGAAACGAAGACGGTCGACACGCACATCAAGCGCCTGCGCGACAAAATCTCGCAAGCAGGCTTCGACCCGAGCATCATCGAGACCGTGCGCGGCTACGGCTACCGCCTGAAAGCATAGGCGCCCTTTCACGATGAATGACACATTACGCACAGCGCCGCTGACGAAAGGCGTTTCATTATGAGACGCCTTCAATCGTTTTATGCCGTTTTGGCCACTATTTTCGCCGTGGCGGCTTCGATACTCACCTTTTTCCTGGTGTGCATTTTCGGCATTCCCGATATAGGCCTGCTGCTCTGGTTCCTGTTTGCGGGCGCGACGTTCGCATTCACGCTGAGCCTCGTCATCGGTCACTACCTGGCCGAGCCCCTTACCGATTTGCACGTGCGCGCGCAGGCGATCCTTCACGGAGATGCGCGCGTCGATATTAAGCCGGAAGGCAAGCTCTACGAGGCCGACAAGCTCGCCGAAGACTTCGTTGCCCTGAGCGCAAAAACAAAAGCCCAGATGAGCGACCTTTCCGTGCAGGAAAACCGACAAACGCGCTTCATTAGCGACGTGGCCCACGAGCTGCGCACGCCGCTTACGGCCATTCGCGGCAACGCCGAAACCCTTATGGACCCCGACATGCCGCCCGCGCTGCGCGAGCGCTTCTGCCAAACCATCATCAACGAGTCGGAGCGCCTTACGCGCCTTTCGAATGACCTGCTCACCCTTCAGCATATTGAAGAAGGCACCGACCAGGTCATTATGAAGCGCGTGAATTTGCATGACGTCGCCGAACGCGTGGCCGATGCGATGAATCCGATTTTCGAGGAAAACGGCGCCGAGCTGAAAATCGAAGGCGAAGCGCCAGACGTGCTTGGCAACCCCGACCGCCTTCAGCAGGTCATTTACAACCTGGTCGCCAATGCGAGCCGCTTCGTGGGTAAGGGCGGGCACGTAACGATTCGCCTTGCGGGCTTGGCAGACAAATCGGTCATCAGCGTCATCGACGACGGCCCAGGCTTTGGCGATATCGACCCGAAACTCTTGTTCACGCGCTTCTATCGCGGCGACAACTCCCGCGCACGCAACACCGGCGGCACGGGATTGGGCCTTTCCATCGTGAAGGGCATCGTCGAAGGCCACGACGGCACCATCGAGGCGTTCAATGCAGCCGGCGGCGGAGCGTGCTTCGTCGTTTCGCTCCCCAGCGTCCACGAGCATATTCATTAGCGCGACCAAGCACCAAAGAGCTGCGCAACCAAACCCCGTAAACGAATGTGGCCCCCATCAGCAAACAAAGCCGATGGGGGCCACACGTATATGCCTCGGAAGGCTCGGAATGCGTGCGCCTAAGACCGTCGGTATTCACTTATGCTCTTTATCGCGAGTGAAACACCGCCAAGGCGGCGCATAGCGAGCGAAGCGAGCGGTAGCCGGCTGTGGTCTTGGGCGCACGCATGTCGAGCGCTCCGAAGCCAAGAACGATTGGAATCGTCCCTCTACACGCGCCTCCAACGCGTCAGGCGTCGTTCCGCGATATCGAACAGCTCATACAAAATCACGCCAAGCAGCGCCATGGCGATAATGCCCGCAAACATCTTCGGGTAGGCAAGCAACGCCCAGGCATTCACGATGAAATAGCCCAGCCCCGTAGAGCCCGCAATGCCCTCGGCGAAGAATAGAATCGCAACCGCGGTGCCGCTCGAAATGCGCAATGCCGTGAACAGCTCGGGCAATGTAGCGGGAACGATAGCGTGGCGATAGATATCGAGCCTGCTCGCGCCAAGTGAGCGCATAGAGAGAATACTCTGCTCGGGCACGCTCTTCGATGCATCGCGCACGGTTACGAGCACTTGGAAGAACACGGTAATCGCGATGAGCACGATCTTCGGCGCATCGGCCAAACCCAGCAGCACGATGAGCACGGGCAGCAGCACGACCTTCGGCAGCGGATAAAGGAAATACAAAATGGGCGCGAATATCGCATCGGCGCGCGGAGAGCGACCGCACGCGAGTCCCAAAGGAATGGCGAGCACCGTGCCGATGAGCATCGCGACCACCACGCGGTAAAGGCTCACAAGAAACGCCGGCCACAGCTCATCGAAATACTGCGCCACCATGGGAAACGCGTCAAAAGGCCCAGGCAGTACCGGATTGTGCACCGCCATGGCGGTAAGCTGCCAACCAGCAAGAATGAACACGATGGCGAACGCATAGCCCGCAATGCGGCCCAAAACAGGATGCTTACGCATGGGCCACCTCCCCTTTCGCCACAATGCCGCGCAGCATTTCGCGCAAGGTGCGGCAGCGCTCGAAGAACAAATCGGCAGCGCGCCAGTTTTCCTGCTGCATCTCGGCATTTTCCAGCACGTGCACCACGCGGCCCGGTCGCGGCGACATAACCACGATGCGCTGGCCCAAGTACACCGCTTCCTCAATGGAATGCGTCACGAGCACCTGCGCGTAGCCTTGCTCGCGCCAGCACCGCTTCAACATGTCTTGCATTTCTTCGCGCAGAAGCGCGTCGAGCGCAGAAAGAGGCTCGTCCATGAGCAGCAAATCGGCATCGCACGTAAGGGCGCGCGCCATGGCCAAACGCTGGCGCATGCCGCCTGAAAGCTCCGCGGGAAACGCGTCGGCGAAATCGGCCAAACCCACCTGCTCGAGCGCGCGCGCAACCCTCTCGGCTCGCTCGCGCTTCGGCATTTTACGAATCTGCAAGCCGAGGCCCGCATTTTCCGCAACGGTTTTCCAGGGAAGAAGGCCGAAATCTTGCAGAATCAGAGCCGTGTTCAAACGCGGCCCCGCAACGCGCGCGCCATCAACGAACGCGGCACCCTGCGTAGGCATGCGCAAGCCCGCCGCAATGAGCAGGCTCGTCGATTTTCCGCAGCCAGAAGGCCCCAGAATCGCCACAGCCTCACCTGGAACCACGTCAATATCCATATTCTGAAGCGCGCACGTTTCACCGCGCGCACCTTCGTACACCTGCGACACCCCTTGCAGGCGAAGTTTCGGCTCCCCCATGAATATCCCCTATTCTTGCTGCTGAGCGCCTTGTTCGTTTGCGACGGGCTGAGCCGCCGACTTCGATTCGGCGATACGCTTGTTCAGACGATGCAGCTCAACGAGCACGAATGCGCCCACGGTGAAAATCGCCAAGAAGTCGGAGCACGGCACGGCCATATACACCGCGTCGAGGCCATCGAACATCGGCAGAATGCCCGGCAGCACCTCAGGCAAAATGAGCGTGAGCGGCACAAGGAACAGAATCTGGCGCGTCATGGACAGAATAATGCTCTTCGTGGGCTGGCCGGTGGCCTGGAAGTAATTCGAACCGACGATTTGGAATCCGATGATGGGCAGGAAAATAAGGTTCACGCGCAACGCGAACGCCGACAGGTCGACGAGCGCTGCGTCGGTAATGCCAAAGAATCCGATGATCTGCGCAGCGAACACCATGATGAGCACCCACAGCACCGTGCCGATGATCGTGGCGCCCAGCATGCCCACGGCAAGCGTCTTTTTCACGCGATGCCATAGCTTCGCGCCGTAGTTGAAGCCCAAAAGCGGCTGCACGGCGATCGACATGCCGATAAGCGGCAGAATGGTAAACATGGCCACGCGGCCGACCACGCCGACGGCGGCGAGCGCATTGTCGGCGCCGATGGGGCTCATGGCGCCATATTTCACGAGCGCGTAGTTGGTGACGACCTGCGATACAGCGGCTCCAATCTGCAGCACGAACGAAGCCGTGCCCAGCGCAAGAATCTTGCGCACAAGCGCACCATTCATCGCAAGATACTTGCGGCGCAGGCGCAGCGGCACGCCAGGAGTCTTCGTGAAGTACCACACCACGGTAATGCAGCTGACGCATTGGCCGCACACGGTCGCCCACGCGCTGCCGACGACGCCCAGGCCCATGCCCATGACGAAAATCGCGTTGAAAATGGTGCAGCCCACCGCGCCGATGAGCATCGTGAGAAACGCCCTGTTGGGCGCGCCGCAGGTACGAATGAAGTTATTGATGCCCATGCCAACGATTTGGAAGACGCAGCCCAGGCTGATGATCTGGATGAAGTCGCGAGCATAGGGGCGCACCGTATCGGTGGCCGAAGAAAGCGAGAGCAGCGGCTCGATGCATGCGGGAATGTGAGCGAGCACCGCGAGCAGAATGGATACCAGCACGCCGAGCGTGAACGTATTGCCCAAAACGTGCTCGGCCTCGCTGTGTTTGCCTTCGCCCAAACGAAGCGCGCACAACGCGTTGCCGCCTGCGCCGATGAGCATAGAAATCGCCATGAACACCGTCATGATCGGCGTTGCCACGCTGACGGCAGAAAGGCCGATTTCGCCTGCGCCATGACCGAGGAATACCGAGTCGATAATATTGTACGCGCCGTTCACGAGCATGCCCAAAATCGCGGGCACCGCGAATTCGACTACGAGGGCCGGAATATTGCCCGAGCCCATGCGCGTGACGCGCTCGTTTTCCTTCTCGTCAGCCGCTTGGGGCTTGCCCCCGCGCGCTTCGCCCATCATCTTTTCTTCAGTCATACACGCCCTTCTTGCGATTATTCGTTCGTTTTATTTTAGATATGCTCGCACTCGATGGCAGAAAGCTCCAGGTCGATAGCACCAAGCAAGCCCTGCATCACGGCGTCGAGGTATTGCACGCGCAAAAGCGGGTTCGAAAGCGCATTTGCGAACGGCAAAGAACGCGACTCCTCCGTGCCCAAGTCGCAAACATACGCGGCGACGTTGCGGCCGTCGGTCACGATGGGCTCCTTCGGATGGAACACGTTCAAACCAACGCCGAGCACCACTTTGCCGTCTTTCGCGTCAAGCGACATGCCGCACAGTTTGCCCGCTTCACACATCACGTCGTTGGCAGGCTTAACCCATACCTCATTTTCGGTCACGCCCGCAATGCTGCGCACGATGCGCGCCACAGCCTCGGCGAGGCGGGGGCTCATCGAAGGGAATTCTTCCTCGGGAATGCGAGGTTCAAGCAGCACCGAGAAATACAGCCCGCCTTCAGGGCTCACCCACGGACGCGTTTTCCATTGACCGCGGCCCGATTCCTGGCGCAGCGCGCGCACCGCGACGCCCGAATGCGCGCCATGATTGGCAAGATCCCACACGTCATCGTTGGTCGAGCCAGTCACATCTTTATAAATGATATCGAAGTTCATGAAGTTCCTTACATCGTCGAGCGCACCATCGTCCGCGTGGACAAAATCGCGCATTATTCAGCGGAAAAGTCTTCGAAGTGTAGCAAGCTGGCATGGGGTTCGCGTGAACCTCACGCCCAAAGGCAACCTGCGAAAGAAATACCGATGAATGAGCGCTTTGCACAGGTCGCAAGCTTATAGCTTGGTTGCCTTTCCGTACACCGCGCCTTCGGCGACGACGGGCGTGCCGTCGGCGAGCACATGGTTCGGCAAAAGCTCGAGCAGCGGCTTCACCACGAAATCACGCTCGCACACGCGCGGGTGCGGCAGCGTGAGCTCATCGGTTTGCCCCACGTACATCTGGTAATCGACGATGTCCAAATCGAGCGTGCGGGGGCCGTTTTCGATTTCGCGCGTGCGGCCCAGGCTGTTCTCGATTGCGTGCAAATACTTCAAAAGTTCCTTCGGCGGCACGCCCGTGCGCGCAAGCACCACGGCGTTCACGAAGGTATCCTGGTCTTCGTAGTACGCAGGCTCGCTTTCGTAGTAGCTCGAGATGTCGATGATTTGCGTATCGGGAATGGAGCACAGGCCCGTGATGGCCTGTTCCAGGTTCGCGATTTTTCCCTCGGTTTCCTCGCCGGGGTTCGCCACGAGGGCCACATTGGAGCCAAGGCCCAAAATCACATAAGGACGCAGGTTTTTGAGCGCCTTCATGGTTTCGGGTACGTTATGGGCGCGCACTACCGAAGCGCCCAGCTCGCATGCCATTAGGGCCTCTTGCGCCGACGCCTCGTCGCGCTGCGCAGGCTCGCTTATGCCATACGCGGAGCCGATGTAGCTTTTGCGCGAAACGGCGACCATCGTGGGATAGCCCAAGCGGTTGAACTCGTGGAAGTTGCGCATGAGCTCCATGGTCTGGCTCGCGGTTTTGCCGAAGCCAGGGCCGGGATCGACGCAGATGCGCTCGCGCGCAACGCCGGCTGCTTCGAGCATGGCGGCCTGGCTGCCCAGGTATTCTTTGACCTCAGCCACGACATCGTCGTAATGCGGATTGTCCTGCATGGTGGCGGGCTCGCCGAGCATATGCATGACAACAAGGCCCGCATCGCAGTTTTTGGCGACTTCGACCATGGCGGGGTCGCGGAAACCCGTTACGTCGTTGATAATCGCCGCGCCAGCTTCTACGCACGCGCGAGCAACTTCGGCATGGCGCGTATCGATGCTCACGCACAAGCCCAAATCGGCCAGCTGGCGCACTACATCGAGCACGCGCGCGAGCTCCTCTTCGACGGACACTTCCGCCGAACCCGGGCGCGTCGACTCGCCGCCCACGTCGATAATCTGAGCGCCTTCGTCGACCATTTGGCGCGCATACGCCACTGCTTCAGCAAAACCGTTGTGCTGGCCACCGTCAGAGAACGAATCGGGCGTCACGTTCAAAATGCCCATAACGACGGGGCGCGTGGAGTCGAATTCGAACTTCGCGCATTTCCACATCATGCTCGGTTTCTTCCTTTCTTATATACGCACAAACGCGTCCCCTCGCCCGAAAGCGAGGGGACGCGCCCCTTGGTTGTGTCATGCGCCGCAATCCCCCTTGCGGCAAAAGCCTACTGCTGCGAAGAATCGCCCTGCGGCTCAGCTGCCTGCTGCGGCGAAGCGAGCTGCGGCTCCTCCTGCTTGCCGACAGGCTCCACGAGCGTGAAGCCCTCGTCGGGAGGAATTTCGCCAGCGGCTTCCTTCTTCGAGAACTCGGCCCACGTGTTGTTGAGCAAAGCTTCGCACGCCGCGCCGTCGACCGTCTCGCGATCGAGCAGCACTTCGGCCATCGTGTGCATTTGGTCGGCACGCTGCGAGAGAATTTCGTAGGCGGTATCGTGCGCCTGCTTCATGAGGCGCGCGACTTCCTCGTCGATTCGCTGAGCGGTTTCAGGCGAGTAATCCTGGGTGTTGCCATAATCGCGGCCCAGGAAGACTTCGTGGTTCGGCTGGCCGAACGTCTGCTGGCCCAGCGCGTCGGACATGCCGTAGTTCACGACCATCTGGCGGGCCATCTTCGTGGCGCGCTCCAGGTCGTTGCTCGCGCCGGTCGTGATGTCGCCGCAGAAGATTTCCTCGGCAACGCGACCGCCCAAGAACACGGCGAGTTCGTCGTACATCTCGTTTCGGCTCACGAGGAATTTATCCTCGTCAGGAATCGACATGGTGTAGCCCAGCGCGCGGCCGCGCGGCACGATGGTGATCTTATGCACCGGGTCGGCGTTTGGCAGCAAGTGGCCAACCAGGGCATGGCCCGATTCGTGGAACGCAATGGTGCGACGAGTTTTCTCGTTCATCACGCGGTTCTTGCGCTCGGGACCGGCCATCAGGCGTTCCATGGATTCGTTGACCTCGGCCATGGAGATGTGCGACTTGTTGCGGCGAGCGGTGAGCAGCGCGGCTTCGTTCATGAGGTTCATGAGGTCGGCGCCGGTCATGCCGCTCGTGAGCTTCGCGATGCGCGGCAGGTCGACATCGGGACCGATGGGCTTGTTCTTCGCGTGCACCGCAAGAATCTTCTCGCGGCCGCGAACGTCGGGCGCGTCAACCACGATTTGGCGGTCGAAACGGCCCGGACGAAGCAGAGCCGGGTCCAAAACGTCAACACGGTTCGTCGCGGCGATGAGCACCACGGCCTCATTCTTCTCGAAGCCGTCCATCTCGACGAGCAGCTGGTTCAAGGTTTGCTCGCGCTCGTCGTGGCCGCCGCCCAAACCAGCGCCACGCTGGCGGCCAACGGCGTCGATCTCGTCGATGAAGATGATCGAGGGAGCCGATTCCTTGGCATGCTTGAACAGGTCGCGCACGCGGCTTGCGCCAACGCCCACGAACATTTCGACGAATTCAGAACCCGAAATGCTGAAGAACGGCACCTGGGCCTCGCCCGCGACGGCGCGCGCAAGCAGCGTTTTGCCCGTGCCCGGAGGGCCTACGAGCAGGCAGCCGCGCGGAATTTTCGCGCCGAGGTCTTGGTACTTCTTCGGGTTCACGAGGAAGTCTTTGATTTCCTGAAGCTCCTCGACCGCCTCGTCTTCGCCAGCAACGTCGTCGAAGCGCACATCGGGGTGCTCTTGGGTGTATTCCTTCGCCTTCGCCTTGCCAAACGACATTTGCGAATTGTTCGCCTTGTTCATTTGGGCGAAGAAGAAGACCATAAGACCGATGAGGAGCAGCGTGGGCAGCAGGCTCATAAGGAAGTCGCCCATGCCGTCGGGCAGTTTCACCTGATACTCAACATCGGGATGACTCTTCAGAAGCTGCATGAGCGAGTCTTGGCCCACGTAAGTAGACGTGTACTTGCGCGGGGTGCCAACGCTCTTCGCATCGAGGTTGGTGGTGTCAACCGTGGGAGCATCGGTGCCAAGCACGCCTTGGACCTGGGCATTCAGCGCACCAATGGCGTTGTTGTACGCATCGGACGCGGTGGAGCCGGCGGTTGCGGCCGGATAATAGGTGCCCGTGACGGTATAGCTGCCGGCATCGTAGACCACGTTTTGCACGCGATCCTGCTCAACGGCCTGTACGAATTCCGAGGTGATGAGCGTGTCGGTTTCGGCGCCATTCATCATCGTCATCATTTGGCTGCCGATGAACATCGCCACGACGAAGAACAGAATGGCCGAAATAATGCTCACGCGCTGCGGCGGGCGAGACATCATTTGCTTGGCGTCTTTCGGGTCGATGTTGAACATAGAAGAGCCGCGCTGGCCCTGGAACTGTTGGCCTTGGGGGTCGTGGCCCTGCTGCGGCGCATTGCCGTAAGGGTTTTGCTGCTGGCCCTGCTGCTGCGGCGCCTGCGGCTGTTGCGGCTGGCTTTCGGGAGCCGCCGGCGCAGGCTGCTGCGTTTGGTTGTCGTTTTGCTGGTGTGTTTCGCTCATTATTTTCCTTGGTACACTTCCGGCTTCAGAATGCCGATGTAAGGCAAGTTGCGATAACGCTCGGCGTAGTCGAGGCCGTATCCCACGATGAAAGCGTCGGGGCACTCAAAGCCTACATACTTGCAGTCGATTTCGGCCTGCTCGGGGTTTTGCTTCTTCAAAAGCGCCGCAACGGTGATCGATGCGGGATTGCGAGACTCAAGCACGCGAAGCAGGTACTTCAGCGTGAGGCCCGAATCGAGAATGTCTTCCGCGATAATCACGTGGCGGCCTTCGATGTTCGACGTGAGGTCTTTCAGAATGCGCACGACGCCGGAGCTCTTCGTGCCCGTTCCGTAAGAAGACACGGCCATATAGTCCATCTCGAAAGGAAGGTCGATCTGACGCGCGAGGTCGGACATATAAATGGCAGCGCCGCGAAGCACGCTCACCATAAGAATCGCGGGGTCGCCGTGCGGCGTTTCCGCGAATGCCACGTCGCGATAGTCTTCAGTAATCTGCTGGCCGATTTGCGCCACTCGCTCGTGAATCGCTTGTTCGCTATAGAGAATTTCTTCGACGTCGGCGTCACCAAACGTGACGCTTGAGCATGCAGCGGTTGAAGCCATTTCGGCCATGACACCCTCTCTTTCGGTTGAGACCTGAAAGTGCAGTTTAGCATCCATAAACAAAGCGCCAGCAACGATAGCGTAACGGCGCACTGAAAAACACGATATCACAACGTCGCAAGCGACAAAAAGGCCCGCCGCGCTGAACGGCGAGCCTTTGAGCGTCCCTTGCGAAACACGCGCCAAATAATTTAGTAGTACGAGTAGTACGAAGGTCCGTAGGTAAACGCAGAGCATGCGGCCACGCTGAACAAAACGAGGACCAGCACCCACACGGCGAACGTCGCCAAAAAGCCGATGAGCGAGAATTTGACCGCATCGGATTTCGCCTGGGGGAAATTGCTCTGGTTCGTGAGCCACGCGAGCAGAATAGCGATAGGGCCAAGGAAGAAGCCGCACGCAGCCCAGCCGAATTTCATGCCGCCCGTAAGATAGAGCAGCGGCATGCCCGGCATGTTCTGCGGAACGGCCTGGGGTTGCTGAGGCTGCTGGGCGGGCGCGCCGTAGAACGGAGCCTGGCCGGAAGGCTGCTTCTGAGAGGCGTTCGCATAAGGGTTGCCCGAAGGGGGAACCTGGCCTGCGGCCTGGGGCGGGGTCGGCATGCCCTGCAGCGGCGGAACGGTTGCAGGCTGGGCGGGCGCAGCGGGTTTTTCGGGAGCGGCGCCTTCGGCCTGCTTGGTGTTCTCGAATTCGGTCATGGGATCCTCGATTCGTAAGAAGGTATGTTTGACTTCATTATACGCACGAACCCACACGCTACCCCGCAAACGCGCATTTGAAACGAACTCTTGGCCGCGCAGTTACGGAACCGTTGAATTAATGGGCCATTATGCCATGTGGGCTTCGTAGCCCGCGTCGACCACGGCGTCGACGAGCTGGGCGTCGGCAACGTCTTCGACGAGCTGCACGGTGGCCTTCTTGCCATCAAGGTCGACGTCGACGCTCGCCACGCCCGCGACGCCTTCGAGCGCCTTCTTCACGTGAGCTACGCAATGCTGGCACATCATGCCTTCAACATGCAGAGTCTTTTCCATGGACGGTTCCTTTCTTTCGAGGGTATTTTGAATGCCTTCCGGCAATCTGTACGCAATTTCGCGAACGACGATTTCGTCTTCAGGAAGGGAGCGACGCGATGCCTCTTCCTGCACATGATTGGAAAAACGGGGCTTCCATGTGCGCAAACGCAACGCATTGCTCACCACGCACACCGAGCTTAGGCTCATGGCCGCGGCCGCGATCATGGGATTGAGCGTAAGGCCCGCCCACGAGAATGCGCCCGCCGCAACGGGAATGCAAATCGCGTTGTAGATAAGTGCCCAGAACAGGTTCTGCTTAATGGTGCGCATGGTCGCGCGCGAGAGCTGAATGGCCGCGGGCACATCGAGCAAGTCGCTCTTCATGAGCACCATGTCGGCCGACTCAATGGCGATGTCGGCACCTGCGCCAATGGCAATGCCAACATCCGCGCGAGCGAGCGCCGGCGCGTCGTTAATGCCATCGCCGACCATCGCTACGGCGCCCTCGCTCGATAGGCGCGCAACCTCGCGCTCTTTGCCTTCGGGCAAAACGCCGGCAACGACCTCGTCCACCCCGCACACGCGCTGAATGGCCCGCGCCGTGCGCTCATTGTCGCCCGTGAGCATAACCGTGCGCACGCCCATATCGTGAAACTCCGACACGGCGGCGGCGCTCGTGGGCTTCATGGTATCGGCAACCGCGATAACGCCCACCACGCCAGCACCCACCGCCAAGAACAGCGGGGTTTTGCCCTCGTCGGCCAAACGTTCGGCTTCGTGCTCGAATTCGCCCAAGTACACGCCATGCTGCCGCATGAGCTGGGCATTTCCCATTACGCACACCGCTCCGTCGTACACGCCCGCAACGCCTCCGCCGGGAATTTGGCGGAATTCGCTCGCCTCGGCGACGCGAAGGGCCATACTTTCCGCACGCGAAACAATCGCGCGGCCAAGCGGATGCTCCGATTTTTTCTCGAGGGCCGCCGCGACGCGGAGCAGCTCATTCGCTTCCACGCCCGTGGCGCACAGCATGTCGGTGACTTCCGGCGAGCCTTTGGTGATAGTGCCCGTTTTGTCGAGCACTACGGTTTTCACATCATGGGCAGTTTGGAGCGCTTCGGCCGTTTTCGCCAAAATGCCGGCACGCGCGCCACGGCCCGTACCCACCATAATGGCACACGGCGTTGCCAGGCCGAGCGCGCACGGGCAGCTAATCACGAGCACCGAAACCGCATGGGTGAGCGAGGTTGACACATCGCCCGACGCGAGCATCCACACGACGAACGTCACGAGCGCAATGCCGATGACCGCGGGCACGAAAATACCGCTGATTTTATCGGCAAGCTTCTCGATGGGAGCTTTGGTCGAAGTCGCCTCGTCGACCATGCGAATGATGCCCGCAAGCGCCGTGTCGTCGCCCACGCGATCGACGCGCATGGCGAACCATCCCGTTTTCGAAATGGTCGCGCCAATCACGCCATCGCCCGGCTGCTTTTCCACGGGAACGCTTTCGCCCGTAAGCGCCGATTCGTCCACCGCGGCCGAGCCCTCGACGACCGTGCCGTCGAGCGGCACCGCCTGGCCCGCGCGCACCACGAGCACGTCTCCGACCTGCACCTGCTCAAGAGGCACTTCAACCTCAGCTTCGCCCTCGCGCCGCGTTGCGACTTTAGGGGAAAGATCGAGAAGAGACGAAATCGCGTCGGTCGTTTTGCCCTTCGCGCGCGCCTCGAAGTATTTGCCCAGCGTGATGAGCGTCAAAATCATGCCGGCCGATTCGAAATACAAATCCATCACGGCCATATGCGCCGCATCGATGTCGCCCGCGCCCATTCCGATGCCAATGCGGTAAATGGCCGCGATGCCATACACGGTCGATGCCGTTGCGCCAAGCGCAATGAGCGAGTCCATGTTGGGGGCGCCATGCACGAGGCTTTTGAAACCGCCGCTGAAATACTTGAAGTTCACCGCGATAACGGGAATGAGCAGCAAGAACTGCGTGAATGCGAACGTGATCATGCTCTCGTGGCCCAAAAAGCACGCGGGAAGCGGCCAGCTGAACATATGGCCCATAGAAAGATAGAGCAGCGGAATGGCGAACACGAACGACACGATCAGGCGATGGCGCATGGCCGCCTCGGCTTCGGCCGCCTTCTTGTTTGCGGACTCTCGCGCGGCCTTTGCCGCAGAAACGCCGCCCTGTGCAACAGATTGCGCGCCCTCGCCCGCCGCGGCACGCGGCTCAGCGCCGTAGCCCGCCTTGTCAACGGCGGCGCTAATGGCTGCATTCACCTGGGCAACCGCATCTGGCGAATCGTCGGTATAGGCAACCTCCATGCTATTTTTCAACAGGTTCACGGCGACTTCGGCCACGCCATCGACCGATGCCGTGGCTTTCTCGACGCGCGCCTTGCATGCGGCGCATGTCATTCCCGTTATATCGAACGTCTGCTTCATATTTGCTCCCGGCCAGCACGCCCTCGCGGACATCCCGCCTTTCAGAACCCGCCTACCCTCAGTCACGGCCACAAGGCCGCTCCTCTCGGGCGGGCGGAGTCTTCAGGGCAATCTGTACCACGAGGCCGCGCTTAGTTTTTCATCAGTTGGCTCTTTGCGGCTACATGAATTTCTTGATGAGTCGCATGGCCTCATCGACCACCTCAACGTTGCCGGCACGCACCTGCTCGACCACGCATGTTTCCATGTGGTCTTGCAAAACGATTTCGGCAATACGATGCACGGCCGATTCCGCCGCCACGAGCTGCACGAGCACATCTCCGCAGTAGCGATTGTCGGCAATCATGTCTTTCACGCCATTGAGCTGGCCAATCGCACGATTCAAGCGCTTGGTCAAATCGCGTTGCAGTTCATCGGCGCGCTCGGTTTCCTTATGCCGGCACGCACAGCACTGTTTCATCTCTTCGGCCATGGCGGCTCCATTCCTTAAAAGGCACGAATGTAGGAAGAAGAGGGCCTCGCTCCCCGTCCTGCATTGCACGATACGCATTATATACCCCCATGGGGTATATACAAGCAAAAAGTTACCCTCGGTTTCGATTCCTTTTTGAGCCATTGCCAACTTAAACCGACGCCCCCCAAACAAGAAAAGCCCCGTCCGGACAACGCCGAACGGGGCCTGGATTGCTTTTGCACGCGACCGTATGGGAGGGGTGCCGCATGAAAAGCGATGCGAATTGTTCAAGCAGCGATTACTTGGAGCCGAGCATCTTGCCAACAACATAACCCTGGGTATGGCAACGGCCGAGAGAAAGGCCGGGCAAGTCCATGGGATAGTCGGGGCTGCCGAAGAAGTTGCCGGCGCAGTTGCCGATGGAGTACAGGCCCTCGATGGGGTTGCCGTCCTTGTCGAGCACCTGCATCTCGCCATTGACGTTCACGCCATGAACGATGGTGGACAGGCGAATGTGGCGATGGATGCCATAGAAGGGGGCCTGCTTGATAGGCTTCAGCCACTTGGCGGGCTTGCCCATGTCCTCGTCAACGCCAGCATCGACGAGTTCGTTATAGCGAGCAACCGTCTTCACAAACGCGTCCACATCGGTGAGGCCAAGCTTCTTGCCGAGTTCCTCGATGGTGTCGGCCTTGAAAGTCGCGGCCAAATCGGGATACACGCCCGTCTTCTCGCCCGGCTCTTCAGGCATGTAAGCCTTAATTGCCTCGGGATCATAGAGCTTGCCCGGCCAGTCGGCGCAGTCGGTCATGTAGTTCGAGTCAAACACCTGCGTGTAATAGCCGTTGTCTTCCTCGCTCGTAAGGAAGTTGCCGTTATAGGCCATGGCGCTGCGCGCCTCATTGCAGAAACGGGTGCCGTCATTTTTCACGGTCAGGAACGGCATGTCGGCCATGGAACCCGGGCCAGCATCGAAGTCGTGCTGAACCTTGGATCCGCACACGCTTTCCATGCGGCCGCCCGCCCATACCATCATCTTCTGGCCATCGCCAGTCTTGTTGGTCTCTTTGCGATCGAGGTGCGCCATATCAGGATTGTAGTAGGCCATCATCTCGTCGTCGTTGGTGTAGTCGCCCGTTGCGACAACGACGCCGTTTTTCGCATTGAATTGCACGTAGTCGCTGCCATCTTTGCAGATGACGCCCACGACTTTATCGCCGTCTTTCACGAGCTGCTCTGCGGGGCAGGAATAGAAAATCTCCAGGCCGTCTTTTCCGTTGTAGTAATCGCACAGATCGCGCATGCCGTTGCCGGTGTTGTAGGGCTTCGGACCAAAATCAAATGCGAAGTAGGAAACAGGCTGTTCGTCAATAACCGAGATATTGCTCGTCCATTTCTTGGTGGTGTCGACGACTTGGCAGCCAGCTTCGGTTGCCTTGTCCCACAACCAATGCAGGGCTTCGCCAGAATTGTTCGCCCACAGCTCGAGCTGATCGCGGTGCGAACGCCATGCGCACTGTTCGGTGAGCCACGACATCACAGCCGCCTTGCCAGCAGCGCTCGTGGAAGCCTCGAGCGAGTCGCACGTATTGCCCTGAGAAACCGCCTGGCTCTCTTTCTGAATGAGCGCAACCTTCGCGCCCGCGTCGGCGGCGGCCAGCGCGCATGGCACGCCTGCGGCACCTGCGCCAATTACGACCACGTCGAATTCCTTCGTTTCTTTGACGTCTTTGATGGCTTCGGGGGCCTGGAAGAAGCTCGGCAAACCGTCGGCATCTTTAGAAGCGGTGGTCGAAGCGCCCTTCGACGACCCGCCCGACGGAGCACAGCCCGCGAGCATGCCTGCACCGGCCGCCCCAACGGCTGCGATGCCGCCGAATTTAAACAAATCGCGACGTGAAAGTTCCATGATATCCCTCCTGTTGTTTCTCGTTGGCGGCCCGCTCTCACTCGGACAGACCACCGCCGTTCCCCTTCGGAACCCCCCGAAATCTAGGCTGGAACAAGAGGCGAAGCATCGACCGAAGTCGATTTTATAGGGTTATTTTTCTATAACCCCCCTATATAACCCTCGGCCGACGTGCAAAAATAGTTCTCGAACGCACTATCGGGGAGGGATTGTGCCGAAACAAACGCCGTGCAATACGCATGAAATTGAACCTATAAAAAACGACAATTGTGATGAGCTGGACGAAAGTCTAGTCGAAGAGCCCAAAGACTCGTTGCTATTCGGGTGTATCCCCATGGTGCCGCTTGCCTTCTTGGGCCTCGGCGTCTATCGAGCTTGGATCGAAATCGCTTTCGTGGGCACGTTCGTGCCTTTTCCCTTCGACATGGCGACACCTCGCGACCTTTTCGACTCGATCATGGTGTTCACCGTGGTGCTATGCGCGATTTTCGCCAACAAAATCAAGACACTCGTTGGCCGACGCAACGCTCTTACCATAACGGGCGTTTTACTCACTGCGTCTACGACGCTCTCGTTTTCGGCATTCTACGCGCCGAATATCGCAGCCGAACTTGGAACGGCATCGGGAATCATTGGCGGCGTGGGCATCGCGCTCATGATCGTCATATGGAGCGAAATTTACGGCAGCCTCAACCCATTTCGCGTTGCGGCCTATTATTCGCTTTCCATCGTGGCGGGAGCACTCGTCATTTATATATATGAAGGCTTTAAATTCGAATGGCTCTTCGTTATGACGGCGCTTCTTCCGCTCGTCTCCCTGCTCTGCGCCCATTCGGCACTTCTGCATATCTCGAAATCGGATCGGCCCGCTCATCGCGAAGCGACTGGCTTTTCCGTTCCTTGGAAAGCCGTATTCCTTATGGCCGCATACGCATTCGCCTACGGCCTCCTTGAAATGCGCTCCTATTCAGGAGGGTTCGGCCCGCACTCGTCGCCTGGAACGCTCTTCGCCGCGCTCGCGATTTTCCTTGGCGTAAGCATTCGCGGAAAGCATTTCGATTTTGGGCTCATCTACCAAGGGGCGCTGCCTATTACCGTGGCGGCATTCCTGCTGCTTCCCGCATTCAATTTGTTCAGCGAATCGGTGAGCTCATTCTGTATCTCCGCCGGCTACACCATGCAGTCGATACTCATCATGATCATCATGACCAGCATCTGCTATCGCTATGGTGCCTCGCCCATCTGGCTCTTCGGCATCGAGCGCGGCGTTCGGCAGATTTTCATGCTGCTCGGCCGCGACACGAGCCAAGCACTGGGGTCAATCGGCGTTGTTCCCGCGAACGTCGAGGTTATTACGAGCACGCTTGCGGTCATTTCCATCGTTGCCGCTACGATGATTTTCATGTCGGAAAAGGAGCTTTCGAGCAATTGGGGCGCCGTTCCGGTTGTGCCCGAAGAGCAAGCAAACCCCGCAGCGGAACCGCGAGAGAAATCGCCCGCCGAAAAGAAGCACGAACTCGCAACGCGCGTAGCGGCCGTCGCGCGTGAATACAAGTTGTCGACGCGAGAAGAAGAGGTGCTCTTGCTCCTTGGGCAGCGCAAGACCGTCGGCATCATCGAGCGCGAGCTGTTCATCGCGAACGGCACGGCAAAGGCCCACGTTCGCCACATCTATCAGAAGCTCGACATCCATACGCGCCAGGAGCTGTTCGACATGCTTGGAGTAGAAGCTGAGCAGGATTCGAGCAAGAACGCACCCGCCTCATCGTAAAAAGATGCTCCGCTCGATTTCTCGAACGGAGCATTTCCGCATATCACACGAGCGCTCGTTGCACCCAGGCGCCACGGCCGAACCTCTCGAGCCCAACCGCTACGCCCAAGCCCAGCACCACCGTGCTTCACGCATTGCGCCACAAGCCTCGCGGTCCAGGCGCCGCGCCGAATCCCGTTGCGCCGTGAGCCCTCGCCTGCACCAGCACCGTTTTATTCAGAGGGCACCTCGTAGGTCTGCTCGCCAGAAGCGGCCTGCGGGTTTTCGACCTTGCAGGTGTAGCCGTCGACGATATCGGAATCGATGGTGACCTTCGAGTCCTCCATCACGCGGCCGGCGACGATTTCGTTCGCCACACGGTCAACGACCTCACGCTGCACCAAACGCTTCAGCGGACGCGCGCCATACACCGGATCGAAGCCGTCGATGGCAAGCGATTCGATGGCGGCAGGTTTCACATCGAGCTCGATGCGACGATCGGCCAAACGCGCCTGCACGTCCTTGATCTGCAGAGCAACAATGCTCTCGATGTTCTCGGACGAAAGCGGCTTGAACGTAATCACATCGTCGATACGATTCAGGAACTCGGGCCTGAAGGTCGCACGCAGGTTCTCCTGCATTGCGGCCTGGAATTCCGCCATCTTCTTCGCAAAGCCAGCGGCATCGGCCTGCATCATATCCTGGACCAAGTCGCCCATCGTGGCGCCCTGCTCCTTGGCCTCCTCCTGTGCGTCAGCCGCAAAATCGCGAATCGTCTGCGAGCCAATGTTGCTCGTCATAATGATGATCGCGTTCTTGAAGCTCACCACGCGGCCCTGGCCGTCGGTCAGGCGGCCATCGTCGAGCACCTGCAGCAAAATATTGAAGACATCGGGGTGCGCCTTCTCGATTTCGTCGAGCAGAATCACGCTATACGGACGGCGGCGAACGGCCTCGGTGAGCTGGCCGCCCTCGTCATAGCCCACGTATCCCGGAGGGGCACCGATCAGGCGCTGCACGCTGAACTTCTCCATGTATTCAGACATGTCGATACGCACCATGGCGCGCTCGGTGTCGAACAGGTATTCAGCGAGCGCCTTCGCGAGCTCGGTTTTGCCAACGCCCGTGGGGCCCAGGAACAGGAAGCTGCCAATGGGCCTGTCAGGGTCGGAAAGCCCCGCGCGATTGCGGCGAATGGCGCCGGCGACCGCCGAGACGGCCTCATCCTGGCCCACGACGCGCTTGTGCAGCTGGTCTTCCAGGTCAACAAGCTTGGCCATTTCGCCCTGCATCATCTTCGACACGGGAATGCCCGTCCACGCGCTCACGACTTCGGCGATTTCCTCGTCGGAAACCTCTTCCTTCAAAATGGCGCCGTCGCCCTGCTTGGCGTTCACGGCTTCTTCGGCCTCGGCCAGCTGGCGTTGCAACTCGGGAATCTTCGCATAGCGAATCTCGGAGGCCTTCACCAGGTCGCCTTCACGCGTAGCCTTCTCCTCGTCAACGTGGGCCGCATCGATATCGGCCTTCAAGGTTTGTACCTTCTCGATGACGTCCTTCTCGTTGCGCCATTCGGCCTTGCGCGCATCAAGCCATTCTTTCGACGTGGCCATTTGCTTGCGCAGCTCTTCCAGGCGCTCGGCGCTCGCCGGGTCGCTCTCCTTCATGAGCGCCTGCTCCTCAATTTGCATCTGCGTATATTTACGCTGAGCAGCATCGATTTCCTGCGGCATGGAGTCGATCTCGATGCGCAGGCGGCTGGCAGCTTCGTCCATAAGGTCGATGGCCTTATCGGGAAGGAAGCGGTCGGAAATGTAGCGGTTCGAAAGCTCAGCCGCAGCGACGATCGCCGAATCAGTGATGCGCACGCCATGGTGGATTTCGTACTTCTCCTTCAGGCCGCGCAAAATGGCGATGGTGTCTTCCACGGTGGGCTCGCCCACGAGCACCGTTTGGAAACGGCGCTCAAGCGCGGCATCTTTCTCGATGTATTTGCGGTACTCGTCGAGCGTGGTCGCGCCGATGGCATGCAGTTCGCCGCGCGCCAATGCGGGCTTGAGCATGTTGCCCGCGTCCATAGACGAATCGCCCGTGGAACCAGCGCCCACGATGGTATGCAGCTCGTCGATGAACAGAATGATGCGGCCGTTACTCTGCTTCACTTCGCGCAGAACCGCCTTCAAACGATCCTCGAACTCGCCGCGGTACTTCGCGCCCGCAACCATAGCGCCCAGGTCAAGCGCGATAACATCGTGGTCTTTCAGGCTCGACGGCACGTCGCCCGCAACGATTCGCTGGGCCAAGCCCTCGACGATTGCCGTTTTGCCAACGCCCGGCTCGCCAATGAGCACAGGGTTGTTCTTCGTGCGGCGCGAAAGCACCTGAATGGTGCGACGAATCTCGTCGGAACGGCCGATGACCGGATCGAGCTTGCCCTCGCGCGCCTGCTGAGTGAGGTTTTGGCCGTACTGGTTCAGCGCATCGAGCTCGGCTTTGCTCTGCTGGTCGGTCACTCGGGTGTCACCGCGAAGGTCGTCGTAGGCTTCCTCGATGTTTTTGCGCGTCACGCCCGCGCCGTTGAGAATCTTGCCCGCCTGGCCCTTGTCCTCGGTAAGGGCGATGAGCAGATGCTCGCTCGTCGCGTAGGAGTCGCCCATCTTTTCGGCGGCCTTCACCGCGTTGTCGATGGCGTTCATGAGACCCTGCGACGGAAGGGGCATGCCCATCACGCCGCCCGTGACCTTGGGACCATTGGCAATGGCCTTATCGACTTCGCCCGAAAGCATCGCAGGGTCGGCGCCCACGCGCTTGATGATGGCCGAAATATTGTTCTCGCCCGCATCGAGTAGGGCTTTCAGCAGATGAATCGGCTCGACCGACGACGTGTCGGCGTCGCTCGCGATGCCCATAGCGGCCTGGAAGGCCTCTTGAGCGGTTACTGCAAGTTTGTCGAGTCTCATAAAACTATCTCCTTCCTAGATGGAGAGAATTGGTTTCGAATAAAACCTGTTAAACGCTACGAGCATTTAACAGGTTGGCGCGCTAACGCACCTCGATGTTTTGCGTGCTCGCGGGAAGCATGAGGCGCGACACGCTTTCGCGCGTTTCGAGCTCATGCACGCGGTCGGCCAGGCGACGCACCTTTTTGTGCAAGTCGTCGATTTCCTCATCGCGCTCGTCGAGGCGGCCCTTCAAATCCAAAATTCGAATGACGCCCGCAAGGTTGATGCCCTCACTCGTGAGCTCGTTGATAAGCTCAAGGCGCTCGATGTCGGCTTGCGAATACATGCGCGTGTTGCCGCTCGTGCGCTGAGGGCTCACGAGGCCCTTTTGCTCGTAAATGCGCAGCGTTTGAGGGTGCACGCCCGCCAGCTGGGCCGCGACGCCGATCATATAGAGAGGTGTGTGCCTGTCTGCCATTGCTATCTCCTACACGCCTAAATGCTCGCGAACGTTTTGGCCCGCATGCTCGCAAGCCGCCTGGAAATCGATCATGGCCTGCTCTTGCTGCTCGGTCATGTGCTTGGGGATTTCCACATGGAACGTAATGCGCAACGCGCCGTTGCCCGAGCCCTTCACGTTCGGGGCACCCTTGCCGCTGATTTTCAGCTCGGTGCCGTCTTGGGAACCGGCGGGAACGCTTACGCGGATCTTCGTGCCGTCGGGCACGGGAATCACGATTTTCGCACCGAGCGCAGCTTCGGAAACCGTGATGGGCACCGTCATGAGCACGTCGGCGCCATGGCGCGAATACAGCGGATGCTCGCTGATTTTCGTAGTCACGAGCAAATCGCCGGCCGGGCCCCCATTTGCACCCGCAGCACCCTTGCCGCGGAAGCGCACGCGGCCACCATCGACCGCGCCGGCGGGCACCTTCACGTCAAGCGTTTCGACGCCGCCCTGGGGGTTGCGCACGCTCACCTTCTTGGTGCAGCCGTTGAATGCCTCGTCGAAGCTCACGTTGAGCGTCACGTTCATATCGCGGCCCTTTTGGGGCTGCGGCTGATATTGCCCGCCGAAGCCCGAGCCGCCGAAGCCGCCTCCGCCGAAAATGTCATCAACGTTGAAGCCGCCAGCGCCCGCCACGCCTTCACCGCGACGAATGCTGTCCAGAATGTCGGCCCAGCTGCCAAAGCCACCGAACCCCGAAGCCCCAGCGCCGCCGGCGCCGCCGCCCCAACCATAGGGAATGCGCTGTTCATCGGCGGTTCCGTATTGGTCGTAAAGCTTGCGCTTCTTCTTATCGCTCAAGACCTCGTAGGCCTCGTTGATTTCCTTGAACTTTTCCTCATCGCCGCCTGCATCGGGGTGGTTCGTGCGTGCAAGCTTGCGATAGGCCTTCTTAATCTCTTCGTCCGTGGCGCTGCGGGAAACCCCGAGCGTCTTGTAGTAGTCCGGCGTGGCTGCCAACTGCGCCACCTCCTTTTATTCTGACGTGCAATTTCTACAAAGAAGGCGAGCACTGTGCCCGCCTTCCAATACATACTATTCTGCGTCGTCGCTTTCGACTTCGCGCTTCGGGCCGCCAGTGGAGATGGTGACCATTGCCGGACGAATAACCTTCTTGCCCAGGCGATAGCCCTTCTGGTACACCTGCGCCACGGTCTCGTCGGGCACGCTCGCGTCTTCGACCTGGCCTACGGCCTGGTGCTCAAGCGCGTCGAACGCCTCACCCGCGGGGTCGATGGTCTCAAGGCCATGCTTGCCGAGCGATTCGGAAAGCTTGGTCGAAATCGCCTTCACGCCGTCGAGCAGGCCGGCATCGCCATTGGCTTCGGCGTGCGCGATAGCGCGCTCGAAGTCGTCCATCACGGGAAGCAAATCGCCCATGAGCTTTTCAGCAGCACGAACGCGCATCTCGCCAGCCTCTTCGGCCGTGCGCTTGCGATAGTTGTCCCATTCCGCCTGAAGGCGAAGGTACTTATCGCGCATGGCGGCCGCTTCAGCTTCGGCCTTGGCGACGCGCTCAGCGTCGGCCACAACCGCTTCAGCCTCTTCCTCGATGGAATCAGCCTCGGCCTCGGTGGCCTCGGCAGCTTCAACCTGTTCGGCCTCGGGGGCCGGGGCGGCCGCTTCAGCCGCCCCTTCGGTTACTTCATCTGCGCCGTCGATAGGAATCTCACGAGGCTCCTGGGCGGCTTTGTTCTTACCGTCCTTGCCCATGATTATTTCCCTTCGTTCTTGTCGTCGACGACCTCGTAGTCGGCCTCGATGGGGCCGTCATCCTGCTGGGGAGCAGCACCCGCGGCGCCGGCAGCGGCAGCGTCCTGGTTGCTGTAAGCAACCTCGGCCAGCTTGTAGCTTGCCTGCTGCAGCTTCTCGGTGGCAGCCTTGATGGCATCGATGTCGGTGCCCTCAAGCGCAGTCTTGGCTTCGGCGATAGCAGCCTCAACCGTGGACTTGCTGTCGGCGGGAACCTTGTCGCCCAGCTCATTGAGCGTGGTCTCGGTAGCGTTCACGAGGGAGTCGCAGTTGTTGCGAGCCTCGATCTCTTCCTTGCGCTTCGCGTCCTCGTCGGCGTGAGCCTCGGCGTCTTTCACCATGCGGTCGACTTCGTCGTCGGACAGAGCCGTGGAACCGGAAATGGTGATCTGCTGCTCCTTGCCGGTGCCCAGGTCTTTAGCGGAAACGTTCACGATGCCGTTGGCGTCGATGTCGAACGTGACCTCAATCTGGGGCACGCCGCGGCGAGCCGCAGGAATGCCGGTGAGCTGGAAGCGGCCAAGGGTCTTGTTGTCGTTGGCCATCTGGCGCTCGCCTTGCAGAACGTGAATTTCGACGGACGTCTGGTTGTCGGCAGCCGTGGAGTAAATCTCGGTCTTGCGGGTCGGGATGGTGGTGTTGCGGTCAATCATCTTGGTCATCACGCCGCCCATGGTCTCAACGCCCAGGGAAAGTGGGGTGACATCGAGAAGCAGAATGCCTTCGACATCGCCGGAAAGCACGCCGCCCTGAACAGCTGCGCCAATAGCGACGACCTCGTCGGGGTTCACCGACATGTTCGGCTTCTTGCCCGTCATGGTCTCAGCGAGCTGCTGAACAGCCGGCATACGGGTGGAGCCGCCAACGAGAATGACCTCGTCGATGTCGCCCGTGCCAAGATCGGCATCTTTCAGCGCACGCTCAACAGGCTGCTTGCAGCGGTCGAGCAGGTCTTTCGTGATGCGCTCGAACTCAGCGCGGGTCAGCGTGTAGTCGAGGTGCTTCGGGCCGGTAGCGTCAGCCGTGATGAACGGCAGGTTGATGGAAGCCTGCGTGGTGGAGGAAAGCTCCATCTTCGCCTTCTCGGCAGCTTCCTTCAGGCGCTGCAGAGCCATCTTGTCTTTGCGCAGGTCGATGCCGCCGTTGTCAGCAGCGAACTTGTCGGCCATCCAGTCGATGACGCGGTGGTCCCAGTCGTCGCCGCCCAGGTGGTTGTCGCCAGCGGTGGACAGAACTTCGAACACGCCGTCGCCGAGCTCAAGCACGGAAACGTCGAACGTGCCGCCGCCAAGGTCAAACACGAGGATCTTCTGATCCTTGTTCACCTTGTCGAGGCCGTAAGCCAAAGCCGCAGCGGTAGGCTCGTTGATAATACGCTTCACGTCGAGGCCAGCGATCTTGCCAGCGTCTTTGGTGGCCTGACGCTGAGCGTCGTTGAAGTATGCAGGAACGGTAATGACGGCCTCGGTAATCGGCTGGCCCACGCGCTTCTCGGCGTCGGCCTTCAGCTTCTGCAGAACCATAGCCGAAATTTCCTCGGGGGTGTATTCCTTGCCATCGATATCGACGACGGAACGGCCATCCTTGCCCTTCACCACGTTGTAGGCGACGGTCTTGCGCTCTTCGGAGGTCTCGTCATAGCTGCGGCCGATAAAGCGCTTCACAGACGCAACGGTGTTCTCGGGGTTGGTGACAGCCTGGTTCTTGGCGGCCTTGCCGACAACACGCTCGCCGTCTTTGCGGAAGCCCTCGACCGACGGAGTGGTGCGATCGCCTTCGGCGTTCACCAGAATGGTGGGCTCATTGCCCTCCATAACCGCCATCGCGGAGTTCGTGGTGCCCAGGTCGATACCCAGAATCTTGCCCATATCTATTCAGCCCTTTCTCGTTGACGAAGCCGCATCCAGCAGCCCCGCTGGTGGCATTGCCACCGACTGTTCTTACCTTGCTTGTTTGGCTCGAAGCCCACGGCTTTTTCTTTCCGCGGCCTTGGAGCCTTCTTGGTACATTTGGCAATATAAAATCTAAGTGCCTCATTGTCAACTTATCTGACAATTTATTTTGCACGTTACTTAACTGTCACTTTGAATGATTATTTATATGCCCCATATAGGGAAGATGTACGAGTGATACCTACATATTGTGGTTTTGGGTCGCCCCACACAGCAAAAGCCCCACTCGACGGTAATCGAATGAGGCTTTCTAAATCTCAGTGAGGGGTTGTTAGACCGGCGCTTTCACGGCCGCACAATACAGAAAAGCCGTTGCCCGCGGGGAGGGAGGGAGTGCGGGCAACGGTATTGAAATGGCGAGCTTGGGGAGAAAGAAAGGGGCTCGCCCGAGTTATTTGAGGAAAAAGGGAGGGAACCAGACGCCAGGACCGGGTATTGGAAGCCAGGCGTCGGAAACCAGATATCAAAAACCAAGCTGGCCAAGGAGAGCCTTAAGCCGAAGGGGTCGGCGAAAGAAGCGGCCAGCGAAGCTTGGTATCTGGGCTCGGAGCCGGCGGCGATTAAACCGCCGGCATATACCGAGACTTACAGGTCGCCGCCGAGCTTGCGAGCGACGTGACGGCCCTGGGTCGAAGAACGGCCCGAAGCAACGCCCACGATGTACTCGGGGTAGTTGCCGCTGAAGAAGCTGCCGGAAACGTCGCCTGCAGCATAGAAGCCTTCGATAGCAGCGCCCTTCTCATCGAGAACCTGGCACTCAGAGTTAATGCGCAGACCGTCGATGGTGGTGAGCAGCGTGCCGCCGAACCACAGGCCGTAGAACGGAGCGGTGCGAATGGCGGACAGACGATAAGCCTCTTTGCCGTAGTCGTCGTCGGCCTGAGCGTCGAACTGCTGGTTGTAGCGCTCGACCTGCTCGAGGAAGGCCTTCTTGGACTCGCCCTCGAAGCCCAGCTTGTCAGCGAGCTCTTCGATGGTGTCGGCCTTCTTCAGGAAGCCAGCGTCGCGGGAAGTTGCGACGAACTCTTCGAGAGGCATGCCGGCGGCCATCATCTGGTTGGCGAATGCGGAGCAGCCGATGGTCGAGAAGCGGATGATGTCCTCAGGCGCATTGGCGTCGAAGATGGAGCACCACACGCCGCCGGGCTGCTGAGCAGCCTGGAAGCAGAGCGTGTCGTACGGGGTGGACTCGTTAGCGAAGCGCACACCGTTGCGGTTGACCTTCATGAACGGCTGGCTGCCAATGTTCTCCTGGAAGATGGTACCAGGGAATGCAGCCTCATCGCCCTTGCCGATGTAACCGCAGTCAACGCCAACCTCGACAGCGCCGCGGTCGAAGACCATCGGCGCGGGATCGGGGTCCTTGACGCCGCCAGCCCACAGGCCAGCCTTCAGGCCGGTGCCGGTGTCGGCAGGGTTGAAGCTCGAAGCGGTACAGCAACCGACAGCGGCAGGCTGCAGAGCCTTCATCATGGTCGGGTTGGCCGGGTAGCCGCCTGTGGCGAGCAGGGTGTTCTTGGCGTTCACCTGAACATAGCCCTCAGAGGTGTTGAAGATAGCGCCGGAAACTTTGCCCTCTTCGTGAACGAGCTTCACCAGGTCGTAACCCCAGCGAACGCTGTCGGCAGACTTCTCCTGAACATGGGAGAGCAGAACGTCGTTGCGCATGGGGGCGGAGTACGGGGTGAGGTAGATGTGCTGCAGAACAGGCAGCATGTAGTCGGTGCCGCCAGTTGCGTGCGCGGGAGGCATATCGACAACAGCCTGCTTGCCAGCTGCCTGCATCAGAGGATCGATCCAGTCGAACAGCTCGGCGGATTCGTCGATCCACATCTTGATAACGTCCTGGTTGCACTTGCCGGAAGCGTAACGGGTGAGCTCGTTGAGCAGCTTCATGCCGTCAACTTCGCCGCCCTGAGCAACAGCGGCCTTGGAGTTCACGATGCCCCAGTACTCGCGGGTCTCGGTGACCTTGTCGTTCTTGTCGGCAAGGATGAACTTCATGCCAAGGTCGGCAGCCGTACCAGCGGCGCACATGCCCGCGGTGCCAGCGCCAATAATAAGGAAGTCGGTCTCCTCGGTCTTCTTGATATCAGACTCAGCAACCTCAGGCTCAACGCCCAGCCATGCGGGAGCGTCGGTCTCTGCAGCAGCGGCGCCCTTCGAAGCGTCGCCCTTAGCGGAGTTGCCCGCCGGAGCACAACCAGCAAGACCCGCGCCTGCGGCAGCAACGCCAGCCAGCGCAGCGCCCGCAAGGAAGTTGCGGCGAGAAACGCCCTTGTTCGTGATTTTCTCTTCCATTATTTCGCCCTCCTCGTTTGATTTGCGAATGTGGCTCGCAGATTACGCTCGAAGCGGACGCATTGCGTCACCCCTTGGCCGCGAAGTTCATAAAGGCACCTCTGAACAGGCATTTCGTATATCGCTCACCTCAAAATAGCCTTCAGAGGGTGAGATTTTCAGCAGACTAATCAAGCGTCTTGCTATACACTTTTGCGCGGAGGGAAATAGATATGGATACTACTGAACGCGTTGCCGCGCCAGCAACACTTCGCGTATGCGCTGCACTCACGCTTGCGTTGCTCTCGTCATTCATCGTCAACTCGATGCTTTTTCCGAACGTGGCGCTCATTATGCCGCCCGCTCGTGAAATATCGACGTACTGCGGTGCGGCATTTTCTATCGCTGTTGCCGTGGCGGCCTACGTGCGCCCTTCGCTCATGCGAGAGAGCGTATGGTCGGCAGCATGCCTGGCATCTACCGTCGGCGCGGCGATTCTTCTTTATATAGGCGTTCTTACCAACAATACGACGTTGCTCCTTCTTGGCGCTCCCTTTGGCGGCCTTGGCAGCGCATGGCTCGCCGTGCTCACCGGCATCGGGCTTGCCAACTTAGGAGCGACGCGCGCCATGATCGCCGTTCCTGCAGGGTTCGTTTTGGAATACGCGTTTCGCTGCGGTCTTATGGCGCTCGGACTTCCCTCTTCCATGGGCCTGGCAACCGTAGCCTTCGTCACGGCGCTCGTCGCAAGCTATTTGTTCATTCGTCGCGGCGCCCGTGAAATTCTCAATAGCATCCACGATTCCACGGCCCCCACCGTGCTCAATATCACGAGCCCTTCTTCCTATGTGTCGTTCTCGAGCCTTGCGTTCGTCTCGATTCTGCTGTTCAACATCGCGTGCGGCTTCGCGCTTGGCGGAGCGAAAAACGAGCTTTCCGCCGCCGGAACGCTCATCTCATTCGTTCCCGTGACGATTGCGCTCATCACCGTTGTGGCGCGAGGCTCGATTTCCACCGACGCGCTTTATCGGGGGTCGATGCTGCTCGTATTTGCCGGCTTCCTCACGACGCCGCTGCTGCTTTTCGGCGGCGCCGACCCGTTCAACATGCAAGCTCACGGCACGCTTCTCGGCGCGGGGTCCGACCTGTTCAACGTGCTCATGTACTGCTTCATCGCCGCCGTTGGCGCGCGAAACAAACTGGGCGCAGTCGCCGTTTCCGCCTCGATTCTGGCCACGCAGTGGCTCGGCATTGGCATTGGTGCGCCCATCGCGCAGCTCGTTAATGGGATATCCGCAAGCAACGCGACCGTCGCCGCATGGATTACCATGGCCATTACGTTCGCGTTCGTCGCATACAACTATGTCGGCATGCGCAATTACAGCTTCGCCGAAACCATCGAGGGCATTACTCCCGCCCATACAGAAAGCCTTATGAAGAACGCGAACGGCGAAGAAGCCGCAGCGCAGCTCGCTGAAGAAGCTGAACCTGCGGAAGACCTTCAGCAAAAATCGGACGACACCGCGTTCGAAACCGCCTGCGCCGCCGTTGCCGAGAAGCATCGCCTCACCGCGCGCGAAACCGAGGTATTCGAGCTGCTTGCGCGCGGACGCACGAGCCCCGTCATTCAGGAAAAGCTCGTGCTGTCGCACAACACGGTAAAAACCCACGTGCGCCATATTTACGCGAAGCTCGACGTGCATTCCCAGCAAGAGCTCATCAGCATGGTGGAAGAAGCGACCGAGAACTAGCGTCTCGCAGAAGGGCGCTGGTCAAAGCGGCACTCTGGACAGCGCGGGCATCGCGAGCGACAAAATGCCAACGCCCCCCGCATCGGCGTCCGAAGCGGGGGGCGTTGGATTGCCGGGCGCCCGAGCTGTCGAAGCGCGAGGCAGCTGGCGCGCGCAAAGCTTCACTTGTTACCTGGCCTCGAGGCCCATCTGCAACATATATACCTCTTCGCGCAGCTCGCGTGCATCTGCGTTGGTAAGGCGGCCGGCCTCGCGCATGAGCCGAATTTGTTCGAGCTCCATCGAAAGCGCCTCGGCCTCGATGTCGCGCGTTTTCGCTTTCACGCGACGCTTGCCAAAAAACGTGCCGCGCACCTTGCGACCCGTATGCGTTTCTTCGCCGGCGAGCGCAGCGGAAGCCGCCGATGCCGCATCGGCCACAGCATTTGCCGCGGAGGTCATCTTGGTCGCCAGGTCGGCATCATCGGAATCGGGCGCGACGAACGGAATCGTGCCTGTTTCGGAAGGCGACTCCATCACAGCCTCCAATTGAGCCTTGCGCACCTCGACGGCATCGAGCACGCGCTTGCTTTCGGGAGTGACCTTCGGAATGTCGATGCCCGTTATGGCCTCGAGCTTCGCCGTGGAATCGGGCGCCACGGCGCACTTCTCTTCAGCGGCCTCGCGCGCTTCCTCGCGAGCTTCGGCGGCAGCTTCCGCCTCCACGCGGGCCACGCGCAAGCGCAACGCCGCAAGGTTAGCGTTGTATTCGCTCTTCAAGAGCCCCGCGGCATGGCGGCCTTCGGCATCGAGCGCGGGCTCCATGCTTTCCAAATACTGCAAGGCGTGCTCTTCGGCGGCAATGATGAGCTTCGACATTTCGCGCTTGCATTCATCGGTCATATTCGAACCGCGAACCTTGTCCACAATGAAGCGAACCGTCCATGTGAACGGGGCTTTCTTGCGCAAATCGGGCCGCGCGATAACCGCGCCAGGCGCAACGCCCGCGCCCGCCACAATAGGAGCGCCCGAGCCAAGCGTCGAAGCAAGCTTCGAATACGAGCCGCGCTTAAGCACGTCAATGCCGTGGTGGAGCGTACTCGCATAGCGCTCGCCCGCCGCTCGGCTCACCTCGCCCGACGCCATTTTTTCGCGCACGAATTCGAGCTGGTCGCCCAGAACATCAATGCGCATGCCGCGCAGCGTGTCGTCGGAAACCTCGCGCTCGCGCACCAAATTCATACGATCGCGATATGCCTGCACGGTAACACGCGTAGGCACCGCTGTTTCGGGCGTTTCTTTCTCAAGAAGTTCGTCAATAACGTTCTGCAGGATGTCGACTTCCACCTTCGAGCGCGGCGACGCGCCTTCGCTTTCTTCAGCGGGAGCCAGCAGCGGCACCACGAAATTCGCGATGAGCAACGTGAGCACGATAACGCCCGACGCAAGGAAGATGAGCAAGTCGCGGTTGGGGAACGGCGTCGTGGCGGTAATGAAGTACGGAAGCGACATAACGACCGAAAGCGTCACGGCGCCCTTCGGGCCAGCAAGCGTGACCACGGCTGCGTTGCGCAGGAAATCGGCGTTGATTTTCGGACGGATGCCCTCGCGGTTGCGCGTGAGCTTCTCCATGACCACGACCCACGCGAAACGCACGCCAAGCACGATGGCCGTGATAAGCACGATAAGAACAAGGAGCCACGCGCCACCCTGGCTGCCTGATGCGTTCCATGTAGGCAGAATAACCTCGGGAAGTTTCATGCCCAGCAGCACGAACACGACGCCATTAATCACGAATACGATAAGCTCCCACACGTTTTCGCTGGCCACAGCGTAGCGAGACGACTCGATGGTAAGCGAGCTCGGGTAGAATTTCATGAACAGCGCGGCCGCGACCACAGCCAAAATGCCGCTCACGGCGAAGTGCTCGGCAGTGAGGTATGCGAAAAATGGCATGACCACTTCAAACAGCAAGAACACCGTGGGCGTTTCAAGGCCAAGCGCGCGCACGCGGCCAAGCACGAACATGACGATCGCGGCAAGCGCAAGGCCCACGACCACGCCGCCAACAAAGTCGAACAGGAAGGTAGCCGTCGCGTTGAACAGCGAGAACGTTCCCGTAATGGCCGCCGCGATGGCGAACTCGAACGCCACGACGCCCGATGCGTCGTTGAACAGGGCCTCGCCCGAAAGCAGCGACTTTTGGCGATCGGTGAGCTTGACGTCTTTGCCCATGGCAGCAACGGCGGCGGCGTCGGTGGGACCGAGCGCGGCACCCAACGCGAAGGCGGCAGCAAGAGGAATGGACGGCACAATGAGGTTCAGCACGAAGCCGACCACGAGCGTCGTGATGAACACCAAGCCAATAGCGAGCGAAATGATGTGCCCCTTGTTTTTCCAAAGGGCGCCCTTGTCGGCGTGGCGCGACTCGTCGAAAAGCAGCGGTGCGATGAAGATGAGCAGGAAGAGCTCAGGATCGGAAATAACCACCGACGGATCTTCGGCGATGAAGAAACCGACCACCGCGCCAAGGGCGATTTGTACAAGCGGCATGGCCAAGCGGGAAAATACCTGGTCGAAAATGCTTGAAACAAGAACGCATCCAAGCAGCAGCAGAACGATTTCGAACGATTCCATGGGGCTCCTTCAAGAGTCGGCCTATGCGGCACACGCCGCATATGTCAGTACAAACTGCCATACTACCCGACAAGGCGCACGCAAGCCCGAATCGTTAACGCACCGCTACGAAAAGCGGCCAATGCTGAAACGATGCTGAAAGCCCGCCGATGCTCGCACCTGTTACACGCTCGTAGCGTTTGACAGGTGCGAGCTCCAATTGGGGACTCATTCCCTCCAATCTTCGCGTTGAATCGCACGCGCAAACCACGGATGGGCCTTCGCTTTCTCGGAAGACCACCAACAAAGTGTCCCATGCTTCCAAACGGCAAGATGGGAGAAGCCGTCGGTATTGTCAAGAACCACCGCCTCATGGGTGTACGACAAAACCTCACCCAGAGCGGAAATGCTCGCGGAGAAACGCCGCTCGACGTCTTCAGGCGAAATGTCATGACCCCCAACTTGCACGCGATGGCGAATTCTGGCCAAAGCGACTTCGGGGGAATCCACGCCGACATAAAAGAGCCGAACCCTATACCCCAGCGAATACGCTTTCCGAATGCGCGCCACCGCCGATTTCCCTGCAAGCGTCGTTTCCTGGTTAAATGACCTCATATGGGCGAAATTATCCCGAACCCGGCCAACCGCCTGCTTGCCCGCCCAAAGTTGGTCGGTTGGCGACGACCAATCCTTTCCCGCAGCGACAATTATTTCATCAGGATTGATACGGGGCATGCGCGAATCGGCATCGCATTCGCACCAAAGCCTCGATTGATAAAACGTCGATTTCCCTGCGCCATTCACGCCGGCAAACACAACGAGCGTAGGTCGGTCCGTCATCAGTACACACCGCGCTTCACGAGCTCACGCTGTTTTTGACGCAAAAAGAAATCAGATAGCTCCATGTAGAAATCGGCCTCTTCTTGCGTTTTGGCCGACTGAAGAACGTCGAGCGGAACGCAGAAGGAGAAGGCCTTCTTGCATTCTTCGAAGAGATGCGGCAAATCGGCATGATCTTTGGCGGGGTCGGCCATTCCTTCATCGTGAGGTATGACCGGCAAAGATGATGGCCTTCCCGACGACGGATTCTTCGATAGACGATCGTAGACCGCAGCTTCCGGTAAAACCCATGAGCGCCCGACCTTTGTAGCTTCAAGCGAGCCGTTGGCAATAAGCTGCCTGACCCGGGCGGTCGACACTCCCAAAATTTGCGCGCATTCCGAAACAGAAAGCATGAGTTTCCCTTTTAACTCGTCCAACAAGAATGCCACCACAATACAAAAACCCTTGCGATATCGCAAGGGTTTTAGAGGCGTTATGCGCTCATAGCGCTCCACCTGTTAAACGCTGCGAGCATGTAACAGGTTGTGGATCAGGCTATTTCATAAGCGAGGCAACCGCGTTCGCGAAGGCAACCGGGTCTTCCAGGGGCATGCCCTCGACGAGCAGCGCCTGGTTGTAGAGCAGGCTCGCGTAGGTCTTCACCTTTTCGGCGTCACCCGCTTCCTGCGCAGCCTTCAACGTGGTGAACACGGGGTGCGCAGCGTTGATCTCGAGCACGCGATCGCTCTTGGGAGCTTCGCCCATATCAGGCATCTGCGAGAGAATCTTCTCCATCTCGAGCGACACAGGGCCCTCGGCGGTGATGCATGCCGGCGCGGCCTCGGCCGTGGCAAGCTTCGTGGACACCGCAACCTTCGTCACGGCGTCGCCCAGAGCATCCTTCATAGCGCCGAACAGGCCTTCGTTTTCCTTCGTGGCGTCTTCGGCGGCCTTCTTTTCGTCCTCGGTCTCCAGGCCCAAATCGCCCGAAGCGACGTTCTTCAACTCCTTGGCCGACTCGCCCTCGCCCCAGGTTTGCATGGTCTGGAACGTGAACTCGTCAACGTCCTGCGTGCACAACAGCACGTCGTAGCCACGGTCGAGCACCGAATTCACCACAGGCAGCTTCGCCAAGCGGTCGGTCGAATCGCCGGCGGCATAGTAAATCGCCTTCTGGTCGGTGGGCATGGCGGCGGTGTATTCCTCGAACGTCACCATCTTCTGCTGCTTGGCCGAATAGAACAGCAGCAGGTCGCCGAGCAGGCCTTTCTGCATGCCGTAGCTCTGGTAAATGCCGAACTTCAGGCCGCGACCGAACTGCTCGAAGAACTTCTCGTAATCGTCGCGATGGTTGTCGCGCATTTTCTCGAGCTCGCTCTTAATCTTCTTCTCGAGCTTGTTGGCGATGGCACGCAGCTGGCTGTTGTGCTGCAGCGTCTCGCGCGAAATGTTCAGCTGCAGATCGGCCGAATCGACAACGCCGCGCACGAAGTTGAAGCAATCGGGCAGAAGCTCTTCGCACTTATCCATGATGAGCACGTTGGAGCTGTAGAGCGCCAAGCCCTTCTTGTAGTCCTTGCTATACAGGTCGAACGGCGCGCGGCTCGGAATGAACAGCAACGCGTCATAGGTAAGGGCACCCTCGGCGTGCACCTTGATCGTACGCGCAGGATCGGCAAAGTCGTGGAAGTTCGACTTGTAGAACTCGTTGTATTCCTCATCGGTCACGTCGGACTTGCTGCGCTTCCAAATGGGCACCATGGAATTGATGGTCTCGCGCTCGGTGTAGTGCTCGAATTCGGGCTTGTAATCGTCGCCGGCGTCTTCGGGCTTCGGCTTTTCGCGCGTCTTGTCGCAATCCATGGTAATGGGATAGCGCACGTAGTTGCTGTACTTCTTGATAAGGTTCTTCAGACCCCACTCGGAAAGGTACGTGTCGTATTTTTCCTCGTCGGTATCGTCTTTCAGCGTGAGGATGATATCGGTGCCGTTCCCGGCGCGCTCGGCTTCCTCGATGGTGTAGCCCTCAACGCCGTCGCTGACCCATGCCCACGCCTCATCGCTGCCGAACGCGCGGCTCACGACACGCACCTCTTTGGCGACCATGAATGCGGAATAGAAGCCCACGCCGAACTGGCCGATGATATCCACGTCGTCGCCCTGGGCCTTGTCGTTTTCGGTCTTGAACTCGAGGGAGCCGGAATGGGCGATGGTGCCCAGGTTCTTCTCGAGCTCGTCTTTGGTCATGCCGATGCCCGAATCGCTCACGGTAACGGTGCGCACATCTTTGTCGAACGACACATGAATAGCCAGCTCATCTTTAGAAAGCTTCACGTCGGTGTCGGTGAGGCTCTTGAAATAGAGCTTGTCCACGGCGTCGGACGCGTTGGAGATAAGCTCGCGCAGGAAGATTTCCTTATTCGTGTAAATCGAATTGATCATGAGGTCGAGCAGCTTTTTACTCTCTGTCTTGAACTTCTTCATTGGGGCCATGCCTTTCTATGTTCCTGCCGCCCAGCGGCTTGTACCCTGGTAATCGCCGTATCGCGCAAGGCGGCGCAGGCGATGGGCCCGCGTTCGCGCGTGGTAGCGGCGATTGTTAGCACTCAACATGCCTGAGTGCTAAAACAGGATTGTAGTTCGCCGCACGCAGGTGTCAAGCAAGCCCACGCGAGCGCCACGCGATGTTGATGTTTCGTTGCAAAAGGCTTTCCCGATCGGGCGGGCAATTCGAAAACGACGTCATTTTCGGCCTCGCTCAACGAGCAAACGAGTATCTTGTTTTTACAAGCAATCGGGCACGCCAAAGGGGACGCGCCGCAAACGCAACGCGCAACGGCAGCCCGTCGACACAAGGAGGCAGCTATGGCAAATCGCTTCGTTTTAAACAACATTTCCTATCACGGAGCAGGCGCAATTCAGGAAATTCCCGGCGAAATCACCCGCCGCGAGTTCTCGAAAGTGTTTGTAGCAACCGACGCCGACCTGGTGCGCTTCGGCGTCACGAAAAAGGTAACCGACGTGCTCGATGAAGCAGGCATCGCGTGGGAGATGTTCAGCGACATCAAGCCCAACCCCACCATCGAAAACGTGCAGGCGGGCGTGGCGGCTTTCAAGGCCAGCGGCGCCGATTGCATCGTGGCCGTGGGCGGCGGCAGCGCCATGGATACCGCGAAAGGCATTGGCATCATTGCCACGAACCCCGAGTTCGCCGACGTGGTAAGCCTTGAAGGCGTCGCGCCTACCACCAAGCATGCCGTGTTCACCATTGCCGTGCCCACCACCGCCGGTACCGCGGCCGAAGTCACCATCAATTACGTGATTACCGACACGGAAAGGGAGCGCAAGTTCGTCTGCGTCGACGTGAATGACATTCCTGAAGTTGCCGTTGTCGACCCCGAAATGATGGCGACCATGCCCGCAAGCCTCACCGCCGCCACCGGCATGGACGCGCTCACACACGCGATCGAGGGTTACACCACCAAGGGCGCGTGGGAGCTTTCCGACATGTTCCACCTGAAGGCGATCGAGCTCATCTCGAAAAACCTGCGCGACGCGGTGGCCGAAGCGAAAAGCGGCGTGCCCGCGAGCGGCCGCGAAGGCATGGCGCTCGCCCAATACGTCGCCGGCATGGGCTTCTCCAACGTGGGTTTGGGCATCGACCACTCCATGGCGCACACGCTTTCGGCGCACTACGACACGCCGCACGGCGTTGCCTGCGCGATGCTTCTGCCTATTGCAATGGAATTCAACAAGCCTGTCGTCGTCGATCGCTTGGCCGATGTAGCTCGCGCGATGGGCGTTGACACCGCGGGCATGAGCGCCGAAGAAGCCGCCGACGCCGCCATTGCCGCCGTGCGCCAGCTTTCTGAAGACGTCGAAATTCCCAAGACGTGCGCGGGCCTGGTCGAAGGCGACCTCGAGCAGCTGGCCAGCGACGCCATGGCCGACGCATGCTTCCCCGGCAATCCGCGCGAAGCCGACCACGACCAGGTAGTCGAGCTCTTCCGCAAGATTATGGCGTAAGGGAAAACGGTCCCTATATGAGGAGGAGCCCACAATCGTTCTGCGGGCTCCTCCTTTTTTCGACCTATTTCGATGCGCGCTACTCTTTGCGATTGGTGCGCTCGTTTTCTTCACGGCAAATTTCCTCATACATATCGAGCATCACGCTTTGCGGAACCTCGCCAAAGAAGTAGTCATCCTCATTCACCATGCGCGAGCCCTCGATTTCGATATCGATGATGTCGTACGCCGCATGGGCAAGCGCGACCACCATATAGCTGCCGGTAACCGCAAACGCAACGCACATCACAAGAGACATCGCCACGCACACCAACAGCGTGTACCAATCGCGATATTCCTCGTGCGCATATACGAAAACGGCGGTGGAAATAACGATTGAGGCAATAACGGCGATTTTGGCAGGAATGAACAGGCCCAAAAGCACGGCCGCTCCGCCCACCAGCACGAAGCGGAACAAAAGCTCCTCGGCAAAGCCCGCCGCGGCCATGCCCGCGAACACAGCGTACGAATCGATGCGCGGAATTTCACCATTGAGGCCGCGGCGGCTCGCAATGATGCTCAACCTGCCCGACGTCGTGTGCAACGCGACGAATTCGATGGCGTGGGCAACGGCGAGAGCGATCACGGTCACGGCAATAGCCGCCACGATGGTGTCAATGGCAGAAAGTTTCATGCACGACAGCGCGATTTCGTGCGCCCATCCAAACCCGATGATCGAACCGAACCAATCGCCCGAAGCAATTCCGCTCGCGATCATGGAGCCAACAACGCCGATGAGCAGCAGCAGGCTCTCCGACGCAAGCATGTTCGAAATAAGGCAATTTTGCTCGCCCATGTCGAGCGGATATTTTTCTCCAGGGAAAGCCAACTTAGGAAAGCACTCCTTTAGCCTCGAGGGCATGAACGACTTCAATATCGGCGGGCAGCCAATCGACCGAGCGAAGATTCGCCGCATCGAGCCACTTCGCCGCCGAATGCTCCAGCAAATGCAAATGCCCCTCCACGATGGAGCACAGGTAGCACCCCATGGACAGATGGAACGCAGGGTAATCGTATTCTACCTGGTACACGAATGAATCGACCGAAACCGTCGTTTCGAGCTCTTCGCGAATCTCGCGAATCAACGCCTGCTCGGGGGTCTCGCCCGGCTCGACCTTGCCACCGGGAAATTCCCACCCGCCAGCAAACTCGCCATACCCGCGCTGAGTCGCGAACACCTTGCCGTCATGCACAATGACGGCCGCAACGACGTTGATTGTTTTCATGCCTCTCCTACGAAACGGCCTGTTCGCCAGCACGACGAGCGATCTCCTCAGCGATTCGATGAACAATGCTCACCACCAGGGCGTTGCCCATGCAAAACGCACGGCGACCATCGGTCATACCGCTATTCGTCCATCCTTTCGGAAAAGTCTGCAGCTGGTCAAGCTCATCGGGAACCAATCGGCGGACGCGTCCGTCTTGTGCGCGCACCGCGTGCTTTGTGCGAGACGCGCCAGCCCCGCCTTCGCTCGTCAGAATGGTGCGAGAGGGTTTATCGACCGGATCAGGAAACGCCATTCCACCTTCCGAGTACATATAGGTAAAACCGGAAGCGTGGGTGCGCTCTTCCTTCTTTCCGCCCTTGAAATACTCCCAGCGCTCGAGCTTGTTGCCGTCAATAAAGTACGACTCAGGAACGTCGGAATCATCAACGAGCACATCGCCCAGAGTCTCAAATGGGCCGTGATAATCGGCAGTTACCTCAGCCGTATACACCTCGCCATCTTGCATGGCGCCAGCCTTATAGAACGGCGACACTTTAAGGCCCTTGCCGAAATTCTCGCTAATCTCGTAGGGCTCGCCTTCGATATGAAGTGTATTTTGCTTCGTCGCGGCTGGCACAATGGGCAAAGCGCTCGCCATGACGCCATTTCGCAAAACTCGTTCTTCAAGGTTCCAGGGCTCAGCGTTTTTCTGCGCAAAGATGTACACGCGACGGCGGCGCTGCGGCGCGCCGTAATCGGCTGAATTCACCACACGCCACTCAACCGAATAGCCTTGCTCGTTCAAACAAGCAAGCATAATTGCGAAATCGCGGCCACGCTGCGAGGCGGGCGATTTAAGCAAACGGTCAACATTCTCGAACAGGGCATACTTCGGCGAGCATAGATACAGAAAACGATAAATCTGCCACCAAAGAACGCCTTTTTTGCCCTCGATTCCGTTCGCCTGGCTCAAAGGACGAGCGACAGAATAGTCCTGGCACGGAAAACCGCCCACGACCATATCGTGCTCGGGAATCACCATCTCACCAGCTTCGACCTGGTCAAGAACCTTTTCGATGTCCTCGTTTACCACTGAGTCATCGCCGAAACGGAGCTTGTAGCAGTCGGCAGCAAATTGCTTCGTGGCGGTTCCGGGGGGTTCCCATTGATTAGCCCAAATCGTTTCATAGGAGCCTGCGGCAGGAAGGTGCCAACCATGGCCCTCGTCGTCGTAGCCATCCAAGGCAAGGCGAAACCCACCCACGCCAGCGAAAAGCTCGGCAACACGAATAGTCATATCGAAACCCCGCATCTAGGTCAAATTTAGCCCAAATTCAAAAATCAATATTTTAGGCGGAGCGGCAGCCTCGCGTCACCAGAGTTGAAGCAAGATCGAAAATCACCATTCAACGAAATCAATACCCACGGTCTTTGAGAAGTTTTTCGATGACTTCTTTATCGAGCCAGAAGCTCTGTTTTGTCATCGCGCGGCCATCGGGCAACACGCTCGCATCCCTTGCGACGTTTCCAACCACGGTGCCATCCGCAAAACGGTATGCACGTTGAGAGGCGTGCGGACGAACGTGAGCAATGCGGTTGAAATCGGAACCAGGAAGATCATTTTCGATGGTTGGATAGCCATCCTTGCAGTAAGGCATGCATTGAATAAACTCGACGCCTCTTTCAACCACGTGCCTTGTCTCTTTCCACGTCGCCTCAGCAGCATCGACCATTTCCGCAGGCATCGACCAGAATTCGCAGCCACGCAATTCGTAGACACCCCGTTCATTCTTCTTGAACACCACAAAGAGGAATTTTGAGTTGCACACCTTGCCGAATTCGGAATCTTCCCATTCCGTCTCAGCAAGCAAATCGGCGAATTCGAACGCAGGAAAAGAAATATGCTCGCGAATTCGCCCATTTTGCTCAAGACGAATTGTCCTAACGGTTATACCCGCCTTCGAAAATTCGGCAATTTCATTTTCCTGACCAACTCCAAGCATCGCTTTTGTCAGCAGAGCATTGAAGCTCTTGCTCCTAGGATTCAAGCCAAATCGGCTGCCAAGCTCGATATTGGTCGTACCAACATATTCCCCAATTCGAGCTTTCACCAGGTCTTCAAGGCCCATCGATTCTTCGCCGCGACGACGCATGATCGATTCGAGGCAAATATTCTTGTCATAAAACGCCGTCATATACGACGATTTCAGCGCGAACGCACGCTGTTTCGCCATAATGTCCGAATACGGTTGCTTTCGAACCGTTTTAGCGCTTGCGCCTTTTGTACACGCTTCCAAGTAATTCGTATCGCCGCCCGATATTTCATGGGCAAGGCCAGCTTTCACTTTCGCGACGATGGTTTCCCAGTCATCGTGAATTACCGCCATGTCTTCCAGGGGAATCATCGGCGTTCCAACGAACTCGAATTCATAATCGAATTCGTCCTTTTCGGACTCATGCAGAAACGTAATGAGCAACATGTCGTCCATTTTGCTCCGAACAGTTGAGCTCTCCCACGTCTCATCCACAAGCGTACAATAATCGATCAAAGTCAGAACAAGACGCTCCTTCGCCGAAAGCGTCTTATCCTTTTTCCGTTTAACTGGGTTCGTTTTTAATTCAAGACCAACTTCGGGGAAATCGGGCTCTTGCGCAGAGTTCGGTTCATATTCGAAATAGCAATACTCAATCGCTTGACCAAGCTTGCCCTTGTTCCCCTTCTTGCTCGAAAACGAATCGACATCGCACGATTCGCGCAACGTATGCCCAACAAGCTTCTGCACATACTCGACAATCGATTCCCGATTAGCGGGATCATACGGAAGCTCCTCACGAGGAACGCGATACTGAACCATTGAATATCCCCCTCCAACAACTATCTTCATGCATTATCGGATAGGGCCAGTCTTCTCGCAAATCGCCTAGTCCCACAAATCGCTGGGCACGATTTCCAGGCAGCAGCCGTCGGGGTCTTCGATGAAATAAATGCCGTCGCGGCCAAGTTCGTGGCACACGCAATCCATTTCATCATGCAGAAGACGCGCGGCATCGACGTCGTCGACCGCAAACGCCAAATGCGTATCGTTGCTCCCATTGTCGTACGCTTCAGTGCGGCCGCTTTCCCACACGAGCTCCAGTTCGAAATCGGTGGTGTCATTTCCTATGTAGACAATCTTGCGAGAGCCTTCTGCGCGAGTAATCTCGCGAACCACCTCAAGCCCGAATGCGCGTTTGTAGAACGCGAGCGATTTTTCCAAATCGAGCACGTGAATGCACCGATGAATCATTTTCGCCTTCATGGGAAGCCTTTCTCCCGCAACCCCCATCAGCCGCCATTGCGGCTTATGGGCAATTGTTACAGGCTTCATCCCATTTCACATGCGGAAAACGTGCGAACTGGACTATTTATCCGCAAGCGGCGCGCGAGCCCACGCTCCGCAACCGCCCACGGCCATAACAGCGCCGCCGTCGGCCCCGCGTCAGAAGGCACGCTCGACCCCAAAACTCGTTTAAGCCTCGCGAGCCTCCGCCACCTCGCGCTCACGTGCCTTCGCTTGCTGCCACAACTCCTCTTGAGCATCGGTCGAAAGGTCTTCGAGGCGCTCGCCACGCGCCCATGCCGCACCTTCCATAAAGCTCCAACGACGACGGAATTTCGCGCACGTCGCGCGCAACGCGTTTTCGGCATCAACGCCATTCCAGCGCGCCACATTCACGAGCGCGAACAGAATGTCGCCGAATTCAAGCTCGCGGTCCTCGGACGTTTCGGCTTCCTTGAATTCCTCGATTTCCTCCGCGACTTTCGCCCACACGCCCGCCTCGTCGGGCCATTCAAAGCCCACGGCGACCGCCTTGCGCGAAATCTTTTGCGCCTGCATGAGCGCCGGAAAGCTCGTGGGCACGCCATCGAGAAGGCCATCGGGCTTTTCCGCACCAGCCGCCTCGCCCATCGCCGCTTCGCGCTCGCGCATTTTCACAGCATCCCAAATATCGGTCACCTCTTCAGGCGTCGAAGCCTGCACTTCCCCGAAAATATGAGGATGTCGACGCACTATTTTCTCGTTGATGTCGCGGCACACGTCATCGATCGTGAACTCGCCCGCATCGGCCGCGATTTGGCTTTGCAGCACCACCTGCAGCAACACGTCGCCCAGCTCCTCGCGCAAATGGGCCGTATCGTGCGCCTCAATGGCGTCGACGGCCTCGTAAGCCTCTTCGATCATGTTGTGCGCAATGCTCGCGTGCGTCTGCTCGCGATCCCACGGACAGCCATCGGGCGCGCGCAGCTTCGCAATCGTTTCAACGAACGCATCGAATTCCGCATGGTTTGCCATTGCCGCACCCTTTCCGCAAAAAGAATCAAAACCTCTCGGATTATAGAAGACCAGCCTAATCAAGTCAGTCGAACACTTCACCATAGGCTACACTTCAATCATCCATTCGAAGAAAGCGCCCTATGAGAACCAGAATCTTCCAAATCGTGCAAATCGCGCAAAAAGACGACCGCGCGAGCCGTCTTTACGACATATTCCTGGTCGCCGTCGCGTTTGCGAGCATCGTTCCGCTCATGTTCCACGTCGACCGGCTTCCCAGCGCATGGCAGTTCGCGTTCACCGCGCTCGATTTTGTCACGGTATACATCCTGTTCTTCGACTACCTGCTGCGTTGGATCACCCATGACATAAAAGAAGGTCGCCGGGGCGATTGGAAAGCTTTCGTGAAATACCCGTTCACGGTAACCGCGCTCATCGACCTCGCCGCCATTCTGCCCTCGCTTGGCGTTTTGCCCGCGAGCTTCATGTTCCTTCGCGCGCTGCGCGTGGTGCGTATCATGCGCTATTCGCGCCGTCTTGCCGTTATCGTCAACACGTTCGCATCGGAGCGCCGCACGCTCACCCTCGCACTCGTGCTGGTGGGCCTGTACGTGTTCATGGTGGCGCTTCTCATGTTTTGCAACGAGCCCGACACGTTCGACACATTCATCGACGCTCTGTATTGGGCAGCCGTCACCCTCACGACCATCGGCTACGGCGACCTTACGCCCACGACGGAATCGGGCAAAATCATCGTTATCGCAGCATCGATTGTGGGCATTTTGGTAATCGCGCTTCCCGCCGGCATTATCACGGGCAGCTTCCTCGACCAGTTGCGTCAAATTGGCGAGAACAGCGAGCGCTATTTCGAGACGAATTCCTTCGCGCGCATGCATGCGCCGAGCAGCCTCAAGGCGACGCCCGCGTCAATTCGAGCCTATTTCCAGAAGAACCCGCGCGTCGGGAAATACCTCGCATGCATGACGGCGTTCGCTCTGCTCGATTGCGCCCTGTATGGCACGATGTCGCTTCTGGGCTTTCCCGTATGGCTCGACACCACGGGCACGGCGCTTGCGGCATTCGCGCTTGAACCTGCGGCGGGCTTCATTGTCGGCTTCATCGACAGCCTTATTCTGGCGCTCATCAACGGAAATGCGGGCAACTTGCTGTTCTATGGCGAATGCGCCGTGGTGGTTCTTATCTACGGCGTTTTCCTGCGCGCCTGGCGAGCAAAACTCGGCACGTTTCGTGCGGCAGTATGCGCCGTACTTACCATCGCGGTTCTGCAGTCGGCGATTTCGCTCGTCCTTACCAACATGCTCGCCTACGGAGTGATCACCACGCCATTCGAAATTGCCTACGAAAGTTATTTCATGGGCATTGGAATGCCCCAGGCAGGCGCGCACGTTATCGCAACGTTCATCGACCGCGTGCTCGACGCCACGGCTGTTTTGGCACTCGTCACCGCGATGCATTCAGCTGCTCGTTTTTTGCACTTGCCGAATGCGGGCCGCTAATACGCGCATATGAGCGACAATAGGCGGAACACGAACTCCGAAGATAAGGAGGCGCGAATGCGCAGCGTCAACATTGGCATTATTGGTTTGGGAACTGTCGGTGGAGGCGTAGTGCGCCTTATTCAGCGCCACCACGACGATTACGTGGAGCACTACGGCATCGACCTTCAAATTAAGCGCGCATGCAGCCGCAACGATGCAGAAGCGAAGAATCTCGGCATCGCAGACATCTTCACCACCAACTGGCAAGATGTCACGAGCGACCCCAATATCGACATCGTGATCGAGCTCATTGGCGGCGAGCATCCCGCGACGGAAATTTTCGAGGACTCGTTCGCGCACGGCAAGCACGTGGTTTCCGCGAACAAGGCACTGCTCGGCCGCCATGTTGAGCACCTGGCTAAACTCGCGAACAGCCACGGCGTGCAAATCAAGTGCGAAGCGGCCGCAGCTGGCGGCATTCCCGTGGTGAGCGCGCTCGAGCACGACTTGGTCGGCAACGAAATTCTGACCATTGCCGGCATTATGAACGGCACCACGAACTACATTCTTTCGCGCATGGCCAACGAAGGCCTGGGCTTTGATGAGGTGCTCGCCGACGCGCAGCGCCTGGGTTACGCTGAGGCCGACCCCACGGCCGACGTCGACGGCTTCGACGCTGCTTCGAAGATCGCGATTCTTGCCTCCATTGGCTTCCGCACGCGCGTGAACACCGACGATGTGTTCATGCAAGGCATTCGCAACGTTTCCGCCACCGATATCGAAATGGCGCGCCAATTCGGCTACGCCATTAAGCTGCTCGCCATTGCGCGCAACACCGAAAGCGGCGTCGACGTGCGCGTGCACCCCACCATGATTCCGGCAACGCATCAACTCGCGAGCGTCTCGGGCGCCATGAACGCCGTGTTCATCGTCGGCGACGCCGTGGGCGAGACCATGTTCTACGGCGCGGGCGCTGGTTCCTTCCCCACCGCAAGCGCGGTAGTGGGCGACGTGATGTCGCTTGCCGACCACATCGCGCACGGCAAAGAAATCATTCCCGAAAGCGAGCCTTTCGGTCACAACCTCGCCATTCGCGACATCGCCGACCTGGAGACGCGTTACTACATTCGCCTTACCGTGGCTGACAAGCTCGGCGTGCTTGCCGAAACCACAAAAGTGCTCGCCGATGACAACATTTCCATTTCGGACATCAACCAGACGAAATCGGAAGACGACGAAACCTGCACGCTCATTTACATGACGCACGCTGCCAAGGAAAGCGATATCGAGAAGGCCCGCGCCGACCTCGAGGCGCTCGATTCCGTGAAAGCCGTTTCTTCAATCATCCGCATCGAGAACATCGAAGCTTGGAACGAAGGCGCGTTCGACAACTAGCCTTTCCGCTTTGCGCGAACGAATACCCAGAACAAAGGAAAACCCGCTTTCGCGGGTTTTCCTTTTTTGGCCCCCATAGGCCGATGTCAGGACCAGCTAAACGCCACGATGCCAGCCCTTTATCAACATTGCGAGGGACTCGTCCTGAAGCGCCCTACTTCAGAACAACGTTTTCCATCATGGGCAGAGCATCGTCCCACGTGATGCCATTGTCGAAGAACATATGCACGGTCTTGCCGCACGGAGCCTTCGCATACATGTACACGGTACCGGTTTCCGCGGTATAACGCGTCCACGTCACGCCCTTGACGTCGACTTCGTCGAGAACGCCCTTGCCGTTGTAGTTGCCCTGAATGGCTTCGGCTTCAGCCAAAGGCTCGCGCGACATAATCTTGGTCTGGAAGCGCTTGGTCGACCCGTCAGGATTGAATACAGCGGAGCCGCGATCGTCATTGGTCTCGACAAGCGCCCAACCCTTGGCAGCCGTCACGCTATATGCGCTGTAATCGACGCCGCCCTTTGCCGCGATGGCTTCGGCTTCAGCGTTTGCGGCCTTCATCTCGTCGGTCATGCCGTCGGTGGTATCGAAATGCATCACGCCACAGTTCTCGCTGGGAGCGACATTGCCAAAGAATCCAACAGAAATGGGTCCGTAATAATTGTCTTTAGTCTCCCAGAAATAGACCCACTCGATGCTTTCACCAGGCTCGATATACGGGTTGCCCTCAATTTGGGCACCCTCGCTCAGTCCCTCGGGCTTATTGAGCTCGAAAGAAAGCAGGCCTTTAGCCGAGCCATGGAACGTAGGATCGGTCGCCTCGAGCTCGCCGAAAGCGGCGATTGGCCCGACGGTAGTCCTCTGCTTAGCCTTCTCGTTATTGTTCGTGATCTTTACGCGCAGATAGAAACCATCCTGCTTGTAAACATCGCCGCGGTAGTACGTGCCATCTGCGAGGGATTCAATCGTGAACCCCATCACCTCGACCTGCTGAGATTCGTAGGCCTTTTGCTCTGCAGGAGCCTCGCCGCCCGGCTCGCCCTGCGTGCCGTCGGTCGGCCCCCCACCGCATCCGACCATTGTGCATGCGAGCGCAGCAGACAGCGCAACCGCGGGCATGCCAAACAGTACCTTCTTCGTTATGGGCTTCACCATTTCCATCACTCCCCTTCGCTTTGCAGCCTAGAATGGCACCCTTAAACTCAACCCATCCAACCCTGAATTCATAATGGGAAAGAGCCTTGGCACCTGGACGTCCAACGCGTTTCGAACGTTTTCGACGCGGGCAGATAGAGCCTCGGTTGTGCGTTTGCTTACTTCACAACGATGTTTTCAACCATAGGAACGGCGGCGTCCCACCCAATTTGCCAAGCAATCGTCACATTGACCGTTCGACCGTTCGAAGACGCGCCAAGCAGGCGCACGCTATTGTCGGGCATGGTGAAACGGGTCCACGTCGTGCCATTGGTCTCAACCTCGTCAACAACGCCCTTGTTGTCGAAAACGCTTTGCAGCGATTCAAGCGTAGTCGGAATATCGCGATTCTCGGTACGAACCGACAGAACGTGCTGCGACCCCTCTGGATAGAACTTAGCTTCCTGACCAAACTTATCGGGGTCTACGAGCTCCCACCCATCGGCGGCCGTTGCGCTGAACGACTCGCAATCGATCGACGTTTCCTTTTCGGGCGCGGCCTCAGGAGCCGCCTCAGGCTCGCCTTTTGAGGAATTTTCCGCCTCTTGAGCAGCGGGAGCGGTATCGTTTGCCTCGTTTTTCGCAGCGTCATTTGTGCCGCCGCCGCAACCGGCCAACGTGCACGCGAGTGCCGCAGACAATGCCACCGTCGGCACGCCGAGCACTACTCTCTTCGTCATGGATTTCATCATCTACATCACTCCCCTTCACGTCGCGATTACGATGCGCAATTCGCTTGAGCAAAGAACTCACTCTTTGCTTCGTACTGTAATTGTGAGCGATAAAGAATCATTTTCGAAGCACTCTGCGGCTCATAAAGCACGCAAGCAAGGCTCCCAGCGGCCCAAACAGGCCATAGCAAGATGGCTCCAAGTCACGAAAACTGGACCGGCGCCCATAAGCTCGTGAGGTAGCGACCGTCTTAAATGCTCGTAGCGTTCAGCAGGTTCCAAGGAAGGCGGGCAAGGACCAGAATGGACAGGACCTCGAGAAGGTGCCGAAGCCCATGCGCAATGCCACCTGTTGAATGCTGCGAGCATTTGACGAATCGCAACGGGCCGGAGGCTCGCTTCGGGTCCGGCCCGCGATACGGGAGAGGCCCTGCCGCCCCCGATACAGAAAGGGGCCTTGCGGCCCCAGAAAAGGAAAAAGGGCCCGAAGGCCCTGGATATGCGGAAGCGCCCTGCATGAGCGCGACGCCCTGTCCTCCCGCAGCCTGGCGCTGCAGTACTTTCGGCGAAGGCG